>JBMDWT010000063.1:0-492725 GCA_048594665.1 Amaricoccus sp.
GCGACACGATCGAGATCGATCTGGCCAGCGGCCACCGGATGCGGATCAGCGGCGGCTATGACCCCGAGGTTCTCGCCAGGCTGATCCGGGGGGTGTCCGGGTGATCCCGGTTCCAGGGGCCACGAAGGTCTGGCTGGCGGCGGGGATCACGGACATGCGCCGGGGGCCTCACGGCATTGGCGGCGCAGGCCCAACGCGCCCAACAAGGCGGCGTAAAAGGGTGAGCCATGGAAAGCCGCCACTGGTCCCGAGGCCCATGGCGAACAATGCGCGCTGGACGCTCAAGATCGGCGGAAAAGTGCGCCACAAACCCGACGGGACGCCTTTGCCGATGATCGCGGTGCCGGTCTTTGGCTATAAATCGCACATAGCGATCGACCGCCGCTTTGGTTTCATCCGAGAGGCCGCCGTGACCTCGGCCTCGGCGGCGGACGGGCGACAGCTTCGGCATCTTGTGACAACGGACAACACATCGCCGGAAGTCTGGGCCGGTCGCCGCCGTCGCGCCACCGGTCCGAGCGACGGTGACGACGCATACCGGTCGCGGAAGAACGAGAAGTGGCTGGATGCCAAGGGTTTCACCAGCCGGATCCATCGCCGCAAGCCGTCTGGGAAGCCGATGCCCGAGGCCACCGACCGCGCGAACGCAAGGAAATCCGCCATCCGTGCCCGGATCGAGCATGTCTTCGCGCACCAGAAGAACCGGTTTGGTCTTTTTATTCGAGCCATCGGGATTGCCCGGGCCGAGGCGAAACTCACCCTTGCCAATTGGCCTACAACTTCGACAGGTTCGGCACCGGGCGGCCATGGGATGAGTCCGCCCGATGGGACGGATTTCGACGCCGGGTCGCAGAGAGCCTGCCCCTCAACGTGGCCACGGCACCCAGAGCGCACCCGGAGGGCAAAGTCAAAGGGCTATTGCGGGTCTTCAGCTCGCTCTGTCGTTTCAGATCTTTGAAGGCTGGCTCTGCTTTTTCAGTCCGCGGCTGCTTGTGAATGCCACAGCCATGGCTTGGACATTGGTGCGACGGCTTCTCTCCGCGTCCCCGCGCGAGGTTTCATGCTCTAAAATCTCACCAACCGCCGACTGCCGGGTCGGTCCTCCGCAGAGATCTCCGACTCATGAAAATCCCTCTAGCCATTTTATATTGCGCATTTTAGAGTCGCGAAACCGAATACACTTTCGCTGAAAATGCCTTAGAGATAGTTTTTCTCGATCAAATTTAAGTCGAGGCTGTAGAAGGGAAGGAAGTGCAAGGTGACGCTACGGGCTTGGATCAAATAGTACACCGAAGTGCCCTTCTGGCTCGACAGATTGTCCACGATCGCTACCTCATCGGGCTTCAGAAAAACAAAATTTCAGAAAAAACACCAGTTCCTACTAAAGATATAACCTGAGCAACCCTAAAAATACCGATTTTTTTATCAAATTTATTATCAATATCTTTAAAATTAAAACAACTATTATAACAAATATTTGAAAATACAATTTCATTATCAAATAATATCTGAATCATAAAAGACAAGTCAGAATCATCTAAAAATTGATTAGAAAACTCCCAACGATCTGTATCAGAAAAATTTCGATGAATCCACGAAAAATTAAATTCTCCATTTTGAATCTTATTAAACTTTAAATGGACAGGACCATAAGGTTGTAAGCATATTTTAGATATTGAAATAGGAATATCTAAATAAGACAAATCAGTATAATTTTTTGAAGATGGACCAACTAAAATATTTCTTTTTAAACCAACAAGTGAGGCTTCTAATCCAATTTTAACCAATCCTCCGCTCAAAAGAACAAATTCACTACATTCAGATACTACATTTTTAGAAAGATATTCTGTGCCCATCTGCCCTCTTAATAAACAACTTAACTCATAAATGCCTGGCGCTTCAACCAAGGATGCCAGACCGAACTGTATAATCTCCCACTCAGAACTGCCCACACTACGAACAGCCGCAAGATTTCCCCATTCGAATACACTTCCTGTTTCAATTCCTTGTAAATTTCCCGAATATATTTTAATTCTGATACTAGAATTCATCCATATACCAGCATGAGCTGGCCTTATTTCATCTAAAATTTCTCCAATTATTGCACTGCTATAAACATTTGATAAAAAAGATAAATGTCCAGAATTTTCATAGAAGTAGACTGAAATAGATCCCATCCATGGATTTTTTGAAACAGCAATATATGGCCCAATCAACCCATCCTCTCCGGGTAAGTGCGGCAAATCACATATAACAACATGCGCTTGAGATTGCGATTTAAATGAATTTATATTAATTAAATCATTTTTTATACTAAAATCTTTGTATAAATTGTTTTGAATTTTAGAAGCATCTAATTTTATAATATCTGATATTTCTATTTTATTAATTATAAATTTTTCAAAATTATCATTATTACCAACTTGAATAATGTCTCCCGGCTCCATTATAGATTTTGAATTTCCAACGCAAAATGAAAACAAATCACGAGATAAAATTTCTTCAATTAGCAACCGATCTGCTACTAACTGAGCCTCTGAAATCGAGGAAACAATTGGAAAATTAATATTTAGAGCATTACCATGCTTAAATTCTACATATGAAGAATCAAGAACACCAATTTGATAATCAAAATCATTTTTAATATAACTAATAGAAACAAAATTACTTATATCATAAGAAGATTTTCTAATACTATTTATATTATTTTCATTATTATTAATTACAAAATCTAAATTATTTAATTCATAATAAGATTTATATTTTTTTTGAGAAAAATATACTAATCCAGATGATTCAAATATATCAAATCCAAAAAATATTTCAAGTTTATTCACACTCTCTCGTACAGACTCTATACTATCAATAAGATATCCAGAAACAGATGATTCTAAAAAATACATAAAATTTTCATTTTTTATTTTATTTGTAATTTCAAAAACTAACTCAGCCAATGGGAAAAGGGTTGTTCTTCCATTTATCCAATGACCCAAAAGATAATTTTTACCGTCCGCCCAGGTTTCAATTCGAGATGGAAAATCTGGCCAAGGACGGCTGTCCCAAGCCCAGACATGAATTCGACCTAGATCAACCATCTGCCCCAAATAAACATTCGATTCTGGATTATTAAGAGGCTGCTCCCAGTGTCTAAGATGTGATTTTAAATAACAATATTGCATATACTCGTCAGATCCTCCGTTTGAGAAGTATGGAGTCGCACTCTCTGATGACATGCTATCTTGAAATACATTTGGTTGATTGGCTCCCTTGTTTATCGCAGGGCAGCCAAGCTCTGTAAACCAGATTGGTTTGGACTGAGGGATCCATTCAGTCGAATAATTTGACCGAATACCTAAACTTCTATTAAAATGTAATTTACTCCACCAATTTTTTAAATCTTTGTACTTAAATATCCAATCTTCATTGTAATTATCATCAAAAATTTTTGTTCTAATCTGTTCATCTCTGTCTTTATCATTCTTATAGTACCAATCAAATCCCTCTCCTCCTGATATATTATTAGATAGATACTCGTCGCTATAAATTGAAGAATAACCAATATCAATATGATTTGGACTATCTCTCCAATCAGAAATTGGCATATAGTTATCTATTCCTATAAAATCTATTTCCGGATCTGACCAAAGTGGATCAAGATGAAAATTTATGTCACCTGAATTGTCGTTAGGATGATGCCCAAAATATTCGGACCAATCCGCCGCATAGCCAATCTTTGTATGTTTTCCGACAACCAATCTAACGTCGCGCGCCAGATCTCTGAGCGCTTCCACAGTTGGGTAGAAATTATTCTCTCCTCTGATTTGAGTTAAACCAGGCAATTCTGATCCAATACAAAACGCACTTACCCCACCAGAAGCTTTAGAAAGAAATGCATTATGCAATATAAATCGACGAAATGACCATTCATTTGGCCCATTATATATAACATTATTGTTAATAATATTAAAGTCAGCAGGCTGTGCACTTCCAAAAAATTTCAATACTTGTGTAGTAGATTCGTTGGTTTTATCGGGAGAATTAGGTTGACCAGGCGCCACGGAGAGGCTAATTCGGCCCCTCCAAGGTATCGCAGGTTGGCTAGTAGCGTCTGACCAAGGATCAGAAAGCTGATTGTTGGTCATGATATCCATCAATACAAAAGGATAAAACAGTACCTGTTTTCCTATTGCATTAAGATATTGAATTGCTTGAATAACGGCGGAGTCGCAGGGTGTTCCGCCGAATGCGGGCCTGCCTTCAATTTTGCTTACAAGTTTCGCCTGTGATCTAGAAATTCCATTTACCGACCAATGTAGTTCGTGGCCGTCCTGGTCATGCTGCTCCACGGCGGGTTGTAGGTTGCAGTGATTACAACGAAGATCATCCCCAAACCAAGTTACCACCAGCGACACCGATTTGACATTTGGAAGCTCAGCGTCTAGTTGATCAAGCGAAGCAATTATATCTGGCACGCCTTGGTCATTGTGCACATTTGTAGTTTTTATGCTTCCTGTATTATCTTTTAGATTCACAGGTATAGTACAAAGAGAGTATTCTCCTGTACCCGGAATCAATGAAACTCCTTGTATTAATGATGAAGGGAGGAGTTTACCATCGCTGCCATTTTTAGCACTACGAAAAACTTCAAAATTAAATTGCGGAATTCTATTTCCGAATGGTTGAATATCTAAATTTTCAAACACAATATAGGCGGTGCCTCGATAGGCGGGTACCATTGTATTTCCCTCAATCGCTGTAATTAAAGGGTCAGGTAACTGAGATTCCGAACCAGTATGTACACGAAAGGAGAGTGTACTTTGATCTAACGGCAAACCGTCAGCCCAGATTCGTCCCACCCGGACTATCTCTCCCTCACACAGCGCAATTGCAAGGCTCACAGAATAGCTATAGTCTCTGACTTGTTGCCGGCTACCTTTGGCACCTACGCGCGTCGTATTTGTACTTTCTAGGAATCGGCTTGACCAAATAACTTGTCCAGCTAAACGAATTCTACCAAATACTCTTGGTAAAACAGCTCCTTCACTTGAACCCATAACACGAAGACGGTCAACTTTTCCTCTTTCGATTGTGCGCGAGCTGCCTCCGCTGATGCTTCTGTCCAATATGGAACCAAAAGCTGCGCCCGCGGCTCTTCCGAGAGCCAGTGAACTCACACCGGCTAATGCGCCCCCCACTGATCCGCCCAATGCCGCGCCCGCCGCGGAAAGCACCAAAGTTGCCATCAATTTGCTTCCTTATGGAAACCGGAATATACCGGCAATATTGCGCCGCCACACTGGTGTGAAAGCCGATTCAACGACACCGTGCCCGCTATAGGCATGTATTATTGTTGAATACCCGAGATCGGAATCTGCAAGTATAGCTGCATGCTTGGCTGCTGCGAAACGTCTCATTCGTAGAATCAGAACGTCTCCTGGCTTTTGTTCAGCTGTTTCAACAGGTTCAAAGTTTCGTGCGGCGGCTTCCAGCAAATAATCGGAATGAAACCGTTCAGTCCAATTAATTGAATAAGCTGGAATTCTCTCTGGCTCATTTCCGTAAAGCTCTCGCCATATTCCCCGCAACAGACCCAGGCAGTCCGTACCGCTACCCTTGGCACTGGCTTGATGGCAATAGGGCGTGCCGATCCAAGACCGCGCAATTGCCACTATGTCCTGAGTACTGGAGATTTTACCAATTATGTTGTTTACCTCCGTCATTGATATCTCCATCCTTTGGATATGCGATCACCCAATCATCCCCCGGAATATGTGGAAATCCCCGGAAATTGATGATGTTTTTGAATTTTTCCGCGCACATTTTTGCGGTTTTGTCACAACCACTTGACAATATAAACCGATCACCTATTTTATATTGTAATAATGGTTCCTGCCATAAGGTAATTGTTCGATTTACGCCTAGTGATATATCTGATCTTATAACGTATATTCTTCCAAAATTTTTTCCAGAGAGCCATTTGATTGTTCCCTTTTCAAACCAACCATTTTCACCTCCCTCCGGGTTTTCAATGACAATATCCGGACCTTGGCTTCCCGGTGCTACCTGTGTTTCAAATGAAAATCCGGGTTTTTTCAAATTGAACCCGCATTTCTCATCTCCCAGGTCGCAATCGCATTTACGCTTGATGCTTCGCCCCACAGGTGTATTGAGCTTTTCCGCGATGCTTCTCAATTCAACTTCGAAACATCCGTCGTGGCGCTTGATTTCCCCGAATGTTCCGGAAAACAGGATCTCTCTTAGGTGTGGACGCTCCCAATCCACCATCCATTGACAGACCTTGGCATCATCGAACCGTCCGCCCCGGATATCTTCCTCGGAAATGACAGTGCTTTGAAGGGCTCCGACAATCATGCTGTTGTTCACACTCAGGCCGGTGCTCATCTGCAACGCTCCTGACTCCAACCCGCTACTGGCGGAAAACCGGATGCCATCGAATAGAATGTCTTCGTCGTGGTCGGTAAATCCGAAGACTTTCCCGTCCATCCGCTCGACGCGCCATGCACGACACAGCTTGGTGGCGCCACTGTTCAGTCTGTCCTGAAATTCCGCACTGATCTTTTTCATTATACTTTCAACTCAATGATCGGTATTGATAGAATTTCTCCAGACGACAGACCGCAGATGTTTGTTCGTATCTGATCAGTGTCGAACCTGACCGGAACATCGAACTCAAATCCGGCTGAGATGACTTGCCCGTCACCGGGCGGAGCAGAAAACCTGATCACCCCGTTGGTATAATCCACTGTATAATCTACGCCCTCTGTGACAATATATTCTCCACATTTTACAAGAACCGTTCCATTGACAGGCTTTTTGATCGGCCTGCCGTAGGCGTTGGAACCGGATTTGTAGAATTTGACCAAGCTGTACTCATGCGTCACACCATCTCCTGCTCCGATCAACTGATCGGACTCCGAGGGCTTTGCAGAGGGAGCGCAGGACTTATAGTCAGTCCAGTCCTTCCATCGAAACCCGTAGAGCTGTCCGTGCCGCGCCTCGAAGAACGCGATGACCTCGGCCAACTCATCCAGCGATCGCACACCCAGGCCGGCGTCATAATGGCGCCGCGAATGTGCCCAAGGGGAATTGCGCTCCTCAAATCCGCTGTTCAGCGTGACGATCTGTGTCCGCCGCTCCGGCCCCCCCGAGGAGCCAACGGAAAGAGCCGCCGGAAAACGAACTTCATGAAAACTCATTTCTGACCTCACAGATTTTTTCGGCCGAGTTCCATGGCCCGGGTCATTTCGGCGGCGATCTGGCTTTGTGATCGCCTGAAGCCTTGCACATCTGGCGAAGAAATATTCATCGTCACGTGAACCGTGTTTCCGCCACCGCCCCGCACACCGAGACGCCCGTCGGCTCCCCGCGCGAGCGGCATGATGGCTTCGGGTCCGGCCTCGCCCATCAGACCGGTGCCGCCACGCATCGGAAAGGTCGTCGCCCGGTCGACAATGCCGCCGTGAGCAAAGGCGGCCACGCGACCGCTGCTGAAGGCTCCGCCTTTCGCAAATCCCAAAAGCCCCCCGAACATGGACTGAAGTCCGGAGCTCAGCATCGAGCCAACCGATTTCTGGACCGGCGCGATCGCCTGCTCAAAAACGGAACCGCTTATGCTCTTGCCTATCCCACCCAGCGCATTCGACAGTTTCTCGCCTCCAAAGACCACCCCCTCAAAGGCGTCGCGCAAGGAAGAAGACACCGTCTTCGACAGATGGGAGGTTTCGCGCCCGGCGTCCTTCATGCTGCCTTGTATGCTGTCGAGTTCCCGCCGGAAGGCGCCGGCCACGCTTTCCGCTCCGGAAAGGCTGCCTTCCAGCCCCAGGAACTGTGCTTCCAGCCCATTGAGATCATTCTGATATTGAGCCATCTTTGTCCCTCTCGCGGATCTTTCGCACATCCGGAAACTGGGCTGCCAGTTGCTCCAGCCCGGCACGCGTCATCTTGCCCTGCCCGTAGTCTCCGCCCGCCATCAGCATCAATTCCCCAGGAGTCAGATCCCAGAACTCCCGGGGGCGGAGACCGAGCTCACGCAGGCCGAGGCGCATGAAAAAGCCCCAATCGATCCGGCTCATTCAGTGGCTTCGCCCGGAACCGCGAATGTCACCTTCAAGAGCCGGGCGGCGGCGCGCGCCGCCGCGTAAAGGCCGCCGTCGATCCGCATGTCTTGAAGATCCGGATCCTCAACCGCGCATCCCCCGCCCCTCAGTCCAGCCCGGATCAGGGTGACGATGTCTTTTGCGCGGAACGTGCCCGCCTCGAACCGTGCGACCAAATCGACCAGCGACTGGCATTCAAGCTGCTCCTCAAGTTCCGCCAGGACGCCCAGGGTCAGCCGCATCACCCGGGGCTTGCCGTTGATCAATATCTCGACCTCGCCGCGATAGGGATTGGCCATCATATCGCCTCGAACCGAATGGCACCGGCGGAGGCCAGCGAGAGCTCGTAGGTGGCCTCGCCGTCATGCTGGCCCGCGTATTCGATACTCGTGATCAGGAAAGGTCCCTCGATGATCCCGAAATTCGGAATGATCACCTGAAACACCGGCGTCTCTCCGGCAAAGAAGATCGCGCGCGCGCGTTCATCCGTCACATCGTCCCGAAAGACGCCCGATCCGCTGATGGCCGCGCTCCGGACGCCCGCGCCGGACAGAAGCTCCCGCCACCGTCCCTCGCTGCCGAGATTGGTGACATCGACGCTTTCGGCATTGAAGGTGATGCGTGTCGCGCGAAGTCCCGCGACCGTCCGGAAGTCACCTCCCCCGTTCATGTCGATCTTGATCAAAAGGTCTTTACCGCGTTGGGCCGCCATTATTTTCGTCCTTGCAAGATGGGATCAGTGATCCTGGTCCACAATTGCCCTAAACAAGAGGGATACCTTCCGTTTCTCGGGAGCGGGGCCGCGTTCCGCCTTGGCCCGCAGGAACCGGACGGCAACGATCTGGCCGAATTGCGCCACGAGCGGCTCGTCGAGAAGAGCCGCGCACACCTCCGCCGCGATCCGTTTGACGGTGTCAAAACCGTCCCGGCCCGAATGAACCGTGACGGTAAAATCATGGATGGCCCCTTCGCTGGTCTTGGTACCGGCGGGCCGGACAAATTCCTCGCCCAAAGTGATATGATCGGGAAAGCTTTGATCCCCCGATATCTGGAGCGGCGCATCATACACGGCCCCCCCGATCAATGTGATAAGACCCGGACTGGACACCAGCCGTTGATAGAGGGCGGACTGCAACCCGGCGGAGAAGACATAGGTCACGGCAGAACGCCCTCCTCGGCGATGAGTTCGAGGAATTTTCCGTCGGGCGTATGCTCCATGACGGTGAGGATATTGAAGATCCGCTCCCCCTCGCGCAGCCGCTGATCGGGTGTCGGCCGGCGCGCGGCCCCCACCGGCGCACCGCGTACGATGACGCGGTATTTCACCCGCGGACGCGGCTGACCGGCGATGAAGTCCTCCCGGCTGGTCGTCGCCGCCATATCGGCCCAGATCGTGCCAAGCGTCCGCCATATTTCGGTGGTTCCGCCGGAATTGTCGGGAGTACGTTCGCGGGCCTCCAGCAGAAGCTTGCGGGAGAGGTTTGACCCGCCGGTCAAAGCACTGATCCTCCCAGCCGCAGTGTCCGATAGGCCTCGATCAGGACCAGGACGCCGAAGGGAAGCGTCGATCCGGAAACACCGCCTTCCGCGCGTTTTTCGTAGAAATGCGCGGCCAGCAGAAAGACGGCCTGCCGCAGATCGGCGGGCACTTCGTCCCAGATTGCGCTGTATCCGGCCGTGAACTTTATTTCGGCATGGCCGCAGCGTGGAATGCGCGGCAGGCTCCGGCCAAAGCGGCCGACCAGACGGGGGCGCTGAATGTCGCGAAGCAGGGACCAGCAGCCGGGATCGATCACCGTTTCCAGTCCATCCGCTTCGACAAGGATGATGGAAGTGATCGACTGGACAGGGCTGATGGGCAGGCCCTGGCTCGCATCCTCCCGCCACCGGGTGACGGTCCAGGCGAACTCCCGCGCCAGGAGTGCCCGCCCGATCCGCGCCTCGACCGCGGCCATGGCCGACCGGAGGTAGAGTTCCAGGACCGCGTCCTCGGACCCATCATCGGCAAAGCCGGTTCCAAGCCGCAGATGCTCTGCGAATGCCCGCACAGGCATCACCGCCGGGGGCGGCGCGCTCATTTCAGTCAAGACCATGGAGAACTCCTGAACGCGGGCCGCGACCGGCCTGACACTTGCCCCAAGGCAAGTCCCGGCCGTCCCGGATGAAAGCCCGACTTAAAACCACTGGGGCATGCTCTGACAGGCAAGCGACCGGCCCGCGGGACAGATCATGGGAACACACCCCCGTACCGCCCGGGCGGAGGGAGGAGCAGCGACTGGATGGCGCGGAGGTGTGCCTGAACTGCCCTGAACGCCTCAGGACAGACCATTTGCGCTTACTTCGGACGTGTGGGGAACAAGCCTCAGCTTACGGCAAATTTCAGAAGCTTGATCGCCGCGAAATCGCTCACGTCGCCGCCGATGCGTTTGGTCGCATAGAACAGGACATGGGGCTTGGCGGAGAAGGGATCGCGCAGGATCCGCAAATCCGGCCGTTCCGCGACCGTATATCCCGCGCGGAAATCACCATAGGCGATGGCACAGGCATCCGGGGCAATGTCCGGCATGCTCTCTGCGATCAGGACCGGATAGCCGAGCAGCCGCGGCGGTTCGGCCGCGGCCAGACCGTCCGACCACAGGAACCGGCCATCCGCGTCCTTCATCTTGCGGACCGCGCCGGCGGTCTTTGAATTCATCACAAAGGTCGCGTTGGCCCGATATTGCGCACCGAGGCCATAGACGAGATCGACGATGGCATCGGCGGGATCAGATGCCAGAAAATCGCCGGCTGCTCCGGTTGGGACATATCCGATGGACCCCCAGATCCAGGCCGCGTTGGCCACCTTCTGATAGTGCAGGAGACCCGTCGGCTTGTCGATACCATCGCCGGTGATGAAGGCTTCCGCCTCGGCGCGGCTGAACTTGTCGGCGATGCGCTGGGCAAGCCAGCCCTCGACATCGAAGGCGCTGTCGTCGAGCAGGCGCTGCGATGCCTTGGGAAGCGCCGAAAGCTCATGGAGGGGGATCGAAATCCGGTCGACCTGGGGCGTGCCCGTCTCCACCCGCGCCGCGGTTTCATTCGCCCAACCCGCGCCGGTGTCCGTATGATCGATCAGCACGTCGAACGCGCTGGATTCCACCGTGACGACATTGGCAATCGAGCGGATCGAGGCCGAGGAGCGGAGCACACCGACGATCTCCGCCGCTGTCCGCGGATCCACGAGATAGCCGCCATCGGCGGAAACCGTGCTGGCGAGCGCCTTCTCCTCAAGGGCGAGGTTGCGCAACCCTTCGTCGTTGCCCGACCGCAGATAGGCGGCGAAGGCCTTCTGGTGCGGCGCGGCCAGATCGCCGCCCCGGCCGAGGGGCGGACGGGACAGGGCAACGGATTTCCGGTCCAGCATGGTCAAACGGCTTTCCTGTTCCTTGAGCTTCGTCTTGATCTCAGCCTGAAAATTCGTGAACTCACCGAGGAAACTGGCCAGGGCGGCCTTGACCTCCAGATGCGGGCTCTGGCCCGGCGTGGCGGAACCCGCCCAGGATTTGGCTTCGAATGTCTGCATCGATAGAGGTTCCTTGATGTTGAAACAGGGAGCGCGCGGACAATCCCGTGCCGCTTCACGGCCGTGCCCCGCCACGCTGAAAAAATCGGAATGCGCGCATCGAGCGCGCCGGGAAAACCCCCGTCAGGCCAGAAGCGCCCGCGCCTCCCGGAAGGTCTCGGTCAGGGTGCGCGCCAGATCGAGCTCCGGATCCTTCTGATCGGCCTGAACCCGCGCCTCGGGCAGCATCGGAAACGTCACCAGCGACACCTCCCAGAGTTCGATCTCCTGCAAGACCCGCCCCGCCCCGGCGACGCGCTCCGAGCGCACCGCCCGATAGCCGATCGACAGGCCGTCGATCGCCCCGGCCCGCAGCAGGACCAGCGCCTCCCGGGCCGTCTGGATCTCGGTCAGCAGGCGCCCCTGGACAAACAGGCCCCGGCCATCCTCGCGCACCACGTCCCAGATCCCGATGGGCTGCGCGGGATTGTGCTGCCAGAGCATCTTGACCGCGCCGCCCGCCTGCGCCAGCCGGGCGAGCGAGGCGCCATAGGCCCCCGGCTGCACGATATCCCCGCCCTGGTCGGCGGCGCCGAACAGGCTGGCATAGCCGGAAATCTCGGCCCCGTCCCGCAGCGCAAGCTCCGTATCGAACTTGCGAAACTTCGTCTCCAGCCCGGGCAAGCCGCCGTTCTCATAGACCATACGTTCACCTCGCATTTGCTCCATCCGCGTCAGTCTTCGACCCGGGGGGGAAGGCCCAGCATCCGCCGCTTCTCGGCTTCGCTGAGGAAATCCGCGCCGCTGATCCGCTTCCAGAGCGCCTGCCGCTCGTCCGCCAGCGCCGGCACATTGTCTTCATCGACCTTGATCTGGAACGCCGTCCCATAGAACCGCGGCAGCCAGCCGGAAATCGCGGCCAGGCATTTCGAGACGAGCGGCAGGACCGTCAGCCGATAGAACGCCCGATGCGCTTCCTGATAATTCGCATAAGTGTTGTCCCCCGGCAGGCCGAGCAGCATCGGCGGCACGCCGAAGCTCAGGGCGATGTCACGCGCCGCCGCTTCCTTGGTGCGGTGGAATTCCATGTCGGAGGGCGAAAACCCCATCGGCTTCCAGTCCAGCCCGCCCTCCAGCAACATCGGCCGGCCGGCGTTCCGCGCCCCCTGGTGATGGCTCTCCAGCTCATCGACCAGCCGCGAATATTGATCCGAGGCCAGGGCGCCCTGCCCGTCCGAACCGCGATAGATGATCGCCCCCGAGGGACGCGCCGCGTTGTCGAGCAGGGCCTTGGACCAGGCGCTCGCCGATCCATGCACATCCACGGCGCTCGCCGCCGCGTGCAGCGGCGACAGGCCGTAATGATCGTCGCTGGGGTGAAAGCTCTTCACATGCAGGACGGGCGGGCGATCTTGCCGCTGGTCGAAGAGATGCTTGCGGGCGCCGACACTGTATTCATAGGCGATCGGCCAGCCATTTTCCCCCAGCACGACCTTCATCCGGTCCGAGCGCAGCACATAGAGTTCACTCGGCCCCCCGGAGACATGCGCGCCCGCCGCCTCCAGATAGCCATCCCCGGTCAGGAGCAGATGCCCATAGAACATTTCGAGCAGCGCCGCCCCGCCCTGTCCGGGGTTGGGTTGCGCGAAGAGATCCAGCACCGGATGGATGTCGAACCGCATCAGCGGGTCCTGAACCACGGTCGGCACCGCCGCCGCCGCCTCGGCGATCAGCTTGACGCAGCGATACCCCACGGGATTGTTCAGGAACCCCTGACGGGTCAGGGTCCCGGTATCGCGCGAAGACCAGCTGACCCGCCCGGCCCCCTGGAGCGCGACCACGGGAGTGGCCGGCGAAGCCTTCACCTCCGGCGCGATTCTGAATGTCTGCAAGACCATGCAAGGCCGCTCCCCTGAGCGATTTCCAGGCGGGTGAGGCTCACCCGCCGATCAAGAAATCGCGGCAAAACAAACGAAGCGATTTCCAGGCGGGTGGGGCTCACCCGCCCATCAGGAAATCGCGGCAAAACAAAGTCACGGAGCGGGCGATCCGGCACCGTCGGATCGTCCACTCCAGAGTGCGATCCGACCGGAGCGAAACGCGGATCGGATAAATTGCACGTCACATCCCGAAGCCAGGGCGCGCGACCTGATCCTGTCAGGCCGGAAAAGCGCCCTGGTCCCCAAGTTCATGGATCACCCGGACGCGCCGGAGGCGCGTGCGAACGGATTGCACATCCGCGGTGGGGTCGATCAGAGCGCGCGGATCCGCGGATTGCGATATCCGGCCGCCGAATCGATCATCAGGTCGGTGATCGCCCAGACCAGGGCATCCACCCGGTCCGGACTGCCGGACCCGACGTAGCCCGCGACGGTCATCGCACTCATCTGGTCCTCGAGCGCCGGAAACGGGGTCCGGTGGCTGACCCGGCCCTGTTCATAAAGCGCCGCCACCGGCTCGGCCCGCGTCACCTTGCCCCGGCTGGCATGGACGGAGCGAAACGAGATCATCGGATCGACCTGCCGGAGCATGGCCGCCACCAGCTCGCCGCCCTGGTTCACTTCCCCCACCAGCCGGTCGGCGTCGTAGTGGCGATAGAGTTCCACCGCCCGTTCGGCCCAGGTCTGGGGCGAAACGCCCCTGAGGCTCGCGTCGGCGATCACCTCCGCGTGCCATTCGCGCGGCTCGCCGCGCTGGCAGACCCCGGCGACGATGATGCCACAGGCGTCCGACCTGGGACCGCTCGTCATTGGCGGGTCGATCGCGACCACGATCCGGGTCGGCTCCACCACCCGCGGCTTGCGCGCCGCCTCCAGCATCTCCCAGGTCCAGAGCGCGCCTTCGACATCGACGATCAATTCGCCGTCGAGTTCCTGGCGGCCCATCCGGGTCCCCTGATATTTCCGTGTCACCGCTTCGAGAAAGCTCCGGGCCAGATGCATCCGGTTGGCCTCGGTCGGCGCCGAGGTCGAGACCGTTCCCGGATCTTCCAGGATCGAGCGCAGGAGCGCGGTATTGCGCGGTGTCGTCGTCACGACCTGACGCGGGCATGTGCCCAGGCGCAGGCCGAATTGCAGCATGTCCCAGGCGTCGGATCCCTTGGGCCATTTCCCCAGTTCGTCGGCCCAGGCGCAATCGAATTGCGGCCCGCGCAGGGATTCCGGATCGCTGGCGGAAAAGACCTGCGCCACCGCCTCGTTCGGCCAGACCAGCCGCTTGCGCGAGGCCTGCCATTCGGGCCGGCGATCGGGCGGGCTGCATCGCAGGATGCCGGAATCGCCAAAGATCATGACCTCGCGGGCCTGATCCTGGGTTTCGGCGATCAATGCGACCCGGGAACAGGTTCCCGGATCGCAAGGTCTGGCGCCTTCCACCTGCGCGCGGATCCATTCCGAACCCGCGCGGGTCTTGCCCGCCCCCCGCCCGCCGAGGATCACCCAGGTGGTCCAGGAACCGGCGGGGGGCAGTTGATGCTCCAATGCCCAGTGCTCAAAGAGCCAGGGCAGGGATTTCAAGGCATTGGGTGTCAGAGAGTCCAGAAACTGTTCCAGCTCACCTTGCGGCAGGCCAGACATCAAGTCTCGCAACGATCTCGGCTTTCGCGGCGTCGAGATCGAGTTCATCACTGGATCCTTCCCGCCATGCTCTACTTCGTTTGACAAGACCAGCCTCTATTTCGAGAACAGTTTGCAGTGCCTTATGGTGTGACCTTACGGCCTCCACGTCCTTCGAGCAGTCGGCATCGCCGCCGCCCCTATTGAACTGCGTGATCCGTTCACGAAGAGCCACGGAAAGATCACGATACAATTCGAGCGAGCGCTCAAGCAGATCGAATGGCGCGGTCGCTGTATTCACTGAAATTGACATTGTGACGTTAACCCTGGCTGCTCCGCCCGGGCTGAAAAAGCAAACGGCAGGCGCCCCTTGCGAGGTTCCTGCCGACTCAATTCTTCCAGTGTATCAAAGTTATACCCAAGAGCGTTCGCTGTGTCAACAGCTAAATCGTGGGTTGATCGATCATTGGCTGGGCGACCCGGTTCCCGTGGAATCCTCCACCCCCCGCTCGGCCTCGATCCGGCGCCAGGCGGCGACATTGCGGTTGTGATCGGCGAGGTTCGAGGCAAAGGCATGGCCGCCGGTGCCATCCGCCACGAAATAGAGATCGAAGCTCTTGGGCGGATTGGCGGCGGCCTCGATCGCCGCCTTGCCGGGATTGGCGATCGGCGTCGGGGGCAGGCCGGTGATGGCATAGGTGTTATAGGGCGTGACCTTCGCCAGCTCGCTGGCCCGCAGCCCCCGGCCCAGAACCTGCTTGCCGCCGGTGATGCCATAGATCACGGTCGGATCGGTCTGCAGCCTCATGCCCCGGATCAGCCGGTTCACGAACACCGCCGCGACCTGGCCGCGCTCCTCGGGGACGCCGGTCTCCTTCTCGACGATGGAGGCGAGCGTCAACAACTGCTCCGGCGTGCGCACCGGCAGATCCGGCGCGCGGGTCGCCCAGGCCGCCGCGAGGATACGATCCTGCTCGGCCTTCATGCGGTTGATCAGCGCCTGCCGATCGTCGCCGCGCTGGAAATCATAGCCGGCGGGGGCGAGCCAGCCCTCCTCCGGGACATCGGTGATCTCCCCGCTCAGATCGTCCCGCCCCTTGAGCATCTCCACGACCTGCCAGTTGGTCCAGCCCTCCGGCACGATGATCCGCCGCTGGATGTTTCCGCCTTCGTTCAGAAGGCCGAGAATGGCCTGCATCGAGGCCCCGGCGGGAATTTCATAATCGCCGAACTTCAGGCCGGCATCCTGGTTCGTATAGCGCGCCGCGATCCGGAAGATCCGGTCGCTCCGGATCGCGCCCCCTTCGACCAGCTTCTGCGACACGCTCGCCAGACCCTCGCCCCTGTCCACGCTCAGCATCATCGGCTGGCTCAACGGCCCCGCCGCCTCATACTGACGCTCGCCCCAGACGATCAGGCCGAACACCAGCACCAGGCCGACGATCAGAAAGGTAAGAGCATTGGCCGCGAAATGCCGCATCGCTCAATCCATCCGGCGCAGGACCAGCGAGGCATTCGTCCCACCGAACCCGAACGAATTGGACAAAGCGACGGTGATGTCCCGCTTGACCGCCCTGAGCGGCGCCAGATCGATCACGCTCTCCACCGAGGGGTTCTCCAGATTAAGCGTCGGCGGTGCGATCTGATCGCGGATCGCCAGCACACAGAAGATCGCCTCGACCGCGCCCGCCGCCCCGAGCAGATGCCCGATCGCCGATTTGGTCGAGGACATGGTGGCCTTGCCCGCCGCGTCCCCCAGCAGACGCGTCACCGCGCCCAGCTCGATCTCGTCGCCAACCTGGGTCGAGGTCCCATGCGCATTCACATAATCGATGTCGGACGCGGCGATGCCCGCGTCCTTCAAGGCCGCCGACATCGCCCGGAATCCGCCGTCGCCATCGGGCGCGGGCGAGGTGATGTGATAGGCATCCCCCGACAATCCATACCCCAGAACCTCGGCATAAATCCGGGCCCCCCGGGCCTTCGCATGCTCCAGCTCCTCCAGAACCACGACGCCCGCGCCCTCGCCCATCACGAAACCGTCGCGGTCGCGGTCATAGGGCCGGCTCGCCCGGGTCGGCTCGTCGTTGAACCCGGTCGACAGCGCCTTGCAGGCCGCGAATCCCGCGATCCCGAGTTCGCAGATCGCGGCCTCGGCGCCGCCTGCGATCATCACGTCGGCATCGCCATACCGGATCATCCGCGCGCCGTCGCCGATCGCATGGGCGCCGGTGGAACAGGCGGTCACCACCGCGTGGTTCGGCCCCTTGAACCCATAGCGGATCGAGACCTGCCCGGAACAGAGATTGATCAGGCTGCCCGGAATGAAGAAAGGCGAAATGCGCCGCGGACCCTTTTCCTTCAGGATCAACGCGGTATCCGCGATCGTGCTCAGACCGCCGATGCCCGATCCGATGATGACGCCGGTGCGCTCGCGCTCGGCCTCGTCCTCGGGCATCCAGCCCGCGTCCCGCACCGCCTGATCGGCCGCGGCCATCGCAAAGAGGATGAAGGTATCGACCTTGCGCTGCTCCTTGGGCGCCATCCAGTCGTCGGCATTGAAGGTGCCATCCGAGCCATCGCCGACCGGAACCTCGCAGGCGATGTCACAGGCCAGATGACTGGCATCGAACCGCTTGATCTTGCCCGCGCCGGACTGTCCCTCGATCAGCCGCGACCAGCTTTCCTCGACACCGCAGGCAAGCGGCGTGACCAGCCCAAGCCCGGTGATTACCACACGGCGTTTCGTCATCCGTATTCTCCACCTTTTCCCGAGGTTTACTTCGAAAGCGCGCCCGCGGACAAGCGCCATCGCCAGGGCCCGGGGCGCAAAGGGGGCCGTCCCCCGCGACGGCGCCATGCGAAACGGCGCCCGGTTTCCCGAGCGCCGCCGCGACAATCATTGAAATCCGCTCAGACCCCGGGCCCGTATCTCAAGACCATGTCTCGGGCCCGGAGCTCAGGCCCTGAGCTCAGGAATGCGCCGTGATGAACTTGACCGCGTCGCCATAGGTCTGGATCGTCTCGGCCGCGTCATCGGGGATCTCGATGCCGAACTCTTCCTCGAACGCCATCACCAGCTCGACCGTATCGAGGCTGTCCGCGCCCAGATCGTCGATGAAGGAGGCGTTGTCGGTCACCTTGGCCTCGTCAACGCTCAGATGCTCCACCACGATCTTCTTCACGCGTTCTGCGATATCGCTCATTCGTCTCTTCCTCTGTTGGTCCTGACCCACCCCGGGCTCACAGACTCAAGAATGTTGCCCGACCGGGCCACGACCACTCCGTTTCGAACTCAGACCCGGACGCGGCCCATTGGCCCAAATCTTAACTCGTCGCGCGCTATAGCATACCGAGCGCTGACCGCAAATGTTAATGCGCGCGGCCCGCGCCGTTCAGATCATCGCCATTCCGCCATTCACATGCAAGGTCTGACCGGTGACATAGGCCGCCTCGTCGGAGGCGAGATAGACCACCGCCGCCCCGATTTCCTCCGCCGTTCCCATCCGTCCCGCCGGGATCCCCCCGAGCAGCCGCGCCCGCTGCTCCTCGTTCAGGGCATCGGTCATCGCCGTCGCAATGAAGCCCGGGGCCACGCAGTTCACCGTGACGCCCCGGCTCGCGACCTCGGCGGCCAGGCTCTTGGACAGGCCGATCACCGCCGCCTTGCTCGCGGCGTAATTGGTCTGGCCGGGATTGCCGGTCACGCCCACGATCGAGCTGATATTGATGATCCGCCCCCGGCGCGCCTTCATCATGCCGCGCAGCACCCCGCGCGAGAGCCGCATGACGCTCGTCAGGTTCACCGACAGAACCGCCTCCCAATCCGCGTCCGACATCCGCATAAAGAGCTGGTCCCGCGTGATGCCGGCGTTGTTGACCAGCACATCGACCGCGCCCATCGCCGCCGCCGCCTGCCTGGGCAGGGCCTCGACCGCCTCGGCGTCCGACAGATCGCAGGGCAGCACATGGACCCGCTCCCCCAGCTCCGCCGCCAGCGCCTCCAGGGGCGCGACCCGCGTCCCCGACAGGGCGACCACCGCCCCCCGTCCATGCAGTGCGCGCGCCACCGCGCCCCCGATCCCGCCCGAGGCCCCCGTCACCAGCGCCGATTTCCCGTTCAGATCGAACATCATGCTTCTCCCACCAGGGCCGCCACATCGGCGGGACCATTCACCGCCCGGACCGCGATCTCCTTGTCGATGCGCCGGATCATCCCCGAGAGCGCCTTGCCCGCGCCGACCTCGATCATCTCGGTCACGCCCTGCCCGGCCATCCACAGGACCGACTCGCGCCAGCGGACCCGGCCCGTCACCTGCTCCACCAGCAGGCGCTTGATCTCCTCGGGATCATCGACCGCCTCGGCCCGCACATTGGCGACCAATGGCACCACCGGCGCCTTGATCTCGACGCGGGAGAGCGCCTCGGCCATCGCCTCGGCGGCGGGTTGCATCAGGGCGCAATGAAAGGGCGCGCTCACCGGCAGGAGCATCGCCCGCTTGGCCCCCTTCGCCTTGGCGATCTCGACCGCCCGTCCCACGGCGGCGGCATGGCCCGAGACCACCACCTGCGCCGGATCATTGTCGTTGGCCGCCTGACAGACCTCGCCCTGCGCGGCCTCCGCCGCGACCGCCTCGACCTCGGCGAGCCCGAGCCCCAGGACGGCGGCCATCGCCCCGACCCCGACCGGCACCGCCGCCTGCATCGCCTGGCCGCGCAGGCGCAACAGGCGCGCGGTATCCGCGAGGCTGAGCGCCCCGGCCGCGCAGAGCGCCGCGTATTCCCCGAGCGAATGGCCCGCGACGAAGGCGGCGCGGCCGATCCCGAAGCCCTCGGCCTCCAGCGCCCGGACGGCGGCGATGGATGTCGCCATGAGGGCGGGCTGGGCATTGGCGGTCAGGGTCAGCTCGGCGAGTTCGCCCTCCCAGATCAGCGCCGACAGTTTCTCGCCGAGGGCTTCGTCGACTTCGTCGAACACGGCGCGCGCCTCGGGCCAGCGCCCGGCCAGCTCGCGCCCCATCCCGATCACCTGGGCCCCCTGCCCTGGAAACACAAACGCCCGCTTCATCCCCGATGTCCTTAATGTTTGAGTCCGCCCTGACTACCGGCTCCCCCCCATCCCCGTCCAGCCCGCGCGGGCGGGGCGGAAGGTGAACCAGGGCCCGCCCGCCCCGCCACGCGTCGAACGATCCGGAGCGCGCGGCGGAGCCGGGGTTGACGAGAGGTAAACGGTTTTCCGTTTTTTATTACATTTCAAATACTTGCCTCTTTGCGCACGCGTGCGCGAATGCTTGCTTGCAATTTCGGGGGCGATCCTTATAAAGCCCCATCCCTCCAAGGATCGTATCGCGCGGCCTCTCGTATGGAACCGGAGGGAACGGGTTCCATTTTGAAGCGCGCTTGAAAAGCAGGTGACGGATGGCTCTCTACGAGCATGTCTTTATCGCGCGCCAGGACTTGTCCAACGCGCAGGCCGAGGGTCTGATCGAGCATTTCGGCCAGGTCCTCAAGGACAACGGCGGCTCCGTTGTCGGGACCGAATACTGGGGCCTCAAGACGATGGCCTACAAGATCAACAAGAACCGCAAGGGCCATTACGCCTTCGTCCGGTCCGATGCGCCGAGCGCCGCGGTTCAGGAAATGGAGCGCCTGATGCGCATCCACGAGGACGTGATGCGGGTCCTGACCGTGAAGGTCGACGCCCATGAGGAAGGCCCCTCCGCCGTGGTTCAGTCCAAGAACCAGCGCGATGATCGTGGCGACCGGGGAGATCGCGGCGACCGCGGCCCGCGCCGTCCGCGCCGTGAAGACGAAAACTGAGGGGAGCCGAGATCATGGCCAACAAACCATTCTTCCGCCGCCGCAAGTCCTGCCCCTTCTCCGGCCAGAACGCGCCCAAGATCGACTACAAGGACGTGAAGCTGCTGCAGCGCTACATTTCCGAGCGCGGCAAGATCGTGCCGTCGCGTATCACCGCCGTCTCGGCGAAGAAGCAGCGTGAGCTGGCGAACGCGATCAAGCGCGCCCGTTTCGTCGCCCTGCTGCCCTACGCCGTCCGCTAAGGGGAAGAGCAATGGAAATCGTACTTCTCGAACGTGTCGCGAAACTCGGCCAGATGGGCGAGGTCGTGAACGTCAAGCAGGGTTACGCCCGCAACTTCCTCCTGCCCCAGGGCAAGGCTTTGCGCGCGACCCCGGCCAATCTCAAGCGCTTCGAGAGCGAAAAGGTTCAGCTTGAGCTGCGCAACCTCGAACTGCGCAAGGAAGCCGAGGCCGTCGCGGAAAAGCTGGATGGTCAGACCTTCGTGGTGATCCGCTCCGCCTCCGACGGTGGCGCGCTCTATGGCTCGGTCACGACCCGCGACGCATCGGACGCGGCGACGGCTGCCGGCTTCAGCCTCGACCGGCGTCAGGTGGTTCTGAACCATCCGATCAAGGAACTGGGCCTGCACAAGCTCGAAGTGCATCTGCACCCCGAGGTGGTCGCCACGATCCTCGTCAATGTGGCGCGCAGCCCCGAGGAGGCCGAAATGCAGGCCTCCGGCAAGACCATCCAGCAGCTCCAGGCCGAAGCGGACGCGGAAGCCGAGTTCGACATCCAGGAGCTCTTCGACGACATCGGCGGCGCCGCCGACGAAGACGCCTGAGAGAGCCCCGCCTCACTCCCGTAAAACCCTCGCCCCCAAGGCGGGGGTTTTTTTATGGCACCCCGCCGTCCCCGGACCCCCATGACGCGCCAGGATCCGCCAAAGCAATTTCACCCCCGTTATCCCCATGTTTCACAGGCTACGTTTCCCCCGACAGCGCGTATAAGACTCGACAGAGAGGGGTGATCTGAGAATGGCTGACGGACCAAGCGGACCACGGGAGGATGCTCCGGCCCACGGGCTCCCGCATAATATCGAGGCGGAACAGGCGCTGCTCGGCGCCCTGCTGGTGAACAACGACATCTATGACCGGGTCGCGTCGATTCTGCGGCCCGACCATTTCTTCGACCCCGTCCATGCCCGGATCTTCGAAACCGCCGCCGAGCGGATCAAGAAGAATGCCCTCGCGACGCCGGTCACGCTCAAGGCCTTCTTCGAAAATGACGCGGGCCTCGCCGAACTCGGGGGACCGGCCTATCTCGCGCGCCTCGCCGGGGCCGCGATCTCGCTTTTCGCCGCGCGCGATTATGCCCGGGTCGTCCATGATCTCGCGATCCGGCGGGAACTGATCCTGATCGGCGAGGGGATCGCGGAAAAGGCCAAACGGATGGCCGTCGACAGCGAACCCCGCGAACAGATCGTCGAAGCGGAGCAGGAACTCTATCAACTCGGCGAACAGGGCAAGGTCGACCGCGGCTTCCAGAGCTTCCGGCGCGCCGTCACCGAGGCGGTCAATGTCGCCAACGCCGCTTATCTGCGGGACGGAGGCCTCGCCGGGATTTCCAGCGGGTTGAAGGATCTCGACAAATGGCTGGGCGGCCTGCACATGTCGGATCTGCTGATCCTCGCCGGGCGCCCCTCGATGGGCAAGACCGCGCTCGCCACCAATGTCGCCTACAACATCGCCAAGGCCTACAAGCGCGGTATCCGGCCCGACGGCTCGGAGGGGGCGATCGAAGGCGGGGTCGTCGGCTTCTTCTCGCTTGAGATGTCCTCCGAACAGCTCGCCGCCCGTATCCTCAGCGAAGCCTCGCGCGTCCCCTCCGACCAGATCCGCCGCGGCGACATGACCGAGGACGAGATGCGCCGCTTCATCGAAACCGCCAAGACCCTCGAACATTGCCCGCTGTTCATCGACGACACCCCCGCCCTGCCGATTTCCACCATCGCCGCCCGTGCCCGCCGGTTGAAACGCCAGCATGGGCTCGACATCCTGTTCATCGACTATCTCCAGCTCGCCAAGGCTTCCGGCCGGTCCGAGGGCCGGGTGCAGGAGGTCTCGGAAATCACCCAGGGCCTCAAGGCCATCGCCAAGGAGCTGAACATCCCGGTCGTCGCCCTCAGCCAGCTCTCGCGTCAGGTCGAAAGCCGCGAGGACAAACGCCCGCAGCTCAGCGACCTGCGCGAATCCGGCTCGATCGAACAGGACGCCGACGTGGTCATGTTCGTGTTCCGCGAGGAATATTACCACGAACGGCTGGAGCCGCCGCAGAACGACCCGAAATATGTCGAATGGCAGACCAAGATGGGCGAACTGCATGGCAAGGCCGAACTGATCATCGGCAAACAGCGGCATGGACCGGTCGGAACCGTGCGTCTCGCCTTCGAGGGCGCCTTCACCCGCTTCTCGGATCTGGTCCTGCCCTATCAGGCCAACGCGGAGGTCGATTTCCGCTGATCCGGTAACACCTTGAAATAACTACAAAATGGTAGGCCCGGAGGGATTTGAACCCCCAACCAAAGCGTTATGAGCGCTCTGCTCTAACCGTTGAGCTACAGGCCCGCCCCGGTTCTGCTACTCTCCCGCTTCGCGGGGGTCAAGCGCCGCGGGGGATCTGCGAAACCGGTTCACCTTTCCGCGGCCATGGTCTAGACGACGCCAAGGACGCCAAACCACTTTCCGGAGACCCCCTCGTGAGCAAACAGCGCAACGGCCTGACCTACGCGGATGCCGGTGTCGACATCGGCGCGGGCAACGCGCTCGTCGAACGGATCAAACCGGCGGCGGCCCGCACCGCGCGCGCCGGCACCATGGCGGGCCTTGGCGGATTTGGCGCGCTCTTCGACCCCAGGGCCGCCGGTTTCACAGATCCGATCCTGGTCGCCGCGACCGACGGCGTCGGCACCAAGCTCCGGGTCGCGATCGAAAGCAATCAGCTCGGGACCGTCGGCATCGACCTCGTCGCCATGTGCGTGAACGATCTGGTGTGCCAGGGGGCCGAACCTTTGTTCTTCCTCGATTATTTCGCGACCGGAAAACTGGAAGTCGAGGCGGCCGCGCAAGTCATCGAAGGCATCGCCGATGGCTGCGAACAGGCGGGCGCGGCGCTGGTCGGCGGCGAGACCGCCGAGATGCCCGGCATGTACGCGGGCGGCGATTTCGACCTCGCGGGCTTCGCGGTCGGCGCGATGGAACGCGGCGCCGCCCTGCCCCGCGATGTCGCGGCGGGGGACGTGCTGCTCGGTCTCGCCTCGACGGGCGTGCATTCCAATGGCTACAGCCTGGTCCGCCGGGTCGTCGCGCAAAGCGGCCTCGGCTGGGATGCGCCCTGCCCCTTCTCCGAGGGCACGCTTGGCGCGGTGCTTTTGGCTCCGACGCGCATCTATGTCCGCTCGGCCCTCGCCGCGATCCGCCTCGGCGGCGTGCATGGCCTTGCCCACATCACCGGCGGCGGCCTGACCGAAAACCTGCCGCGAATCCTGCCCGAGGGTCTCGGGGCCGAGATCGACCTCGGGGCCTGGACCCTGCCGCCGGTCTTCGGCTGGCTGCGCGCGGAGGCCGGGATCGCCGAGGCGGAAATGCTGCGCACCTTCAATTGCGGGATCGGCCTCGTGGTCGTGGTGGCCGCCGACCGCGCGGATGCGATCGCCGAGAGCCTTGCCGCCTCCGGGGAAACCGTCACCCGCCTCGGTCAGGTCACCCTTGGCGAAGGCATCCGCTACAGCGGCGCGCTGTGACCCGGCGCCGCGTTGCAATCCTCATCTCGGGTGGCGGATCCAACATGGTGGCGCTGGCGCGCGCGATGCGCGAACCGGACCATCCGGCGATGCCCTGCCTCGTCTTGTCGAATCGGCCCGATGCCCGCGGATTGACCCTCGCCCGCGAAATGGGGATCCCCGCGACCGCCGTGGATCACCGCGCCTTCGGCGGCGACCGCGCCGCGTTCGAGGCCGCGCTGCGCGATCCGCTGGAGCAATCGGGCGCGGATCTGATCTGTCTCGCGGGCTTCATGCGCGTGCTGACCCCTGGGTTCATTCAGGGCTGGGCGGGGCGCATCCTCAATATCCATCCCTCGATCCTGCCGCTTTTTCCCGGTCTGCATACCCATGCACGGGCGCTGGCCGCCGGGATGGCGGTGCATGGCTGCACGGTGCATGAGGTCACGCCCGATCTCGACGCGGGTCCGATCCTCGGCCAGGCGGTGATCCCGGTGCGGCCCGGCGATACCGCCGACAGCCTCGCGGAGCGGTTGCTGCCGGTCGAGCATCGGCTCTATCCCGCCGTCCTGCGCCGCTTCGCCGCGGGTGAGCGCGCGCCGATCGCCCTCTTTCCCGAACAGCCGGACTGACCCCACGGGAACGTGTGGACGGCGTCCGGCGCTTCCCGCTTCATCCCCCGTCCCGGATCCTTTATCCCCTGAGTCCAAATTCAGCCGCAAGGAACTCCGCCGATGCCCTCGATCCCGCTCTCAGGTACCGTCCTTCTGCTGCTGGCAAGCCTGGGCGGCGCCGTCGCGGCGGAGGATTATCAGGCCGGTTCGCTGGTCATCGAGCATCCCTATGCCATTGCCACCTCGGGCGCGGCGCGCACCGGCGCGGGCTATCTGACCATCGAGAACAAGGGATCGGAACCCGACCGCCTTCTTTCGATCCGCGCCGATTTCCCGGAGGTTTCCCTGCATCGAAGCGAGATCGACGCGAGCGGGATCGCCCGCATGACGCCGCTCCCCTCGATCGAGATTCCCGCCGGTGGCAGCGTGACACTGGCCCCCAGGGGCATGCATGTGATGTTCATGGGTCTTTCGGGGCCCCTTACGGCGGGGGGTAAAATCCCGGCGACCCTGATTTTCGAAAAGGCGGGCGAGGCCCCCATTTCCTTTGCAATCATCGCCCGCGGCGCGGGGATGGGCGAGGACGCGCACAAGATGGACAACTGATCCCGGAACAAGAAACGGCACCGGGACGCCGCCGCGGTGCCGTTTCTAGAAATTGTTATATTTCAATAAGTTATCGGGCCGCCAAGCGTGGACAACCCCGACAGCCTCAGCCGACCAGTTCGAGACCGGAGAAGAAATAGGCGATTTCGACCGCGGCCGTTTCCGGCGCATCCGATCCATGGATCGAGTTTTCGCCGATCGAGAGGGCGAATTCCTTGCGGATCGTCCCGGCGTCCGCGTCGGCGGGATTGGTGGCGCCCATGACTTCCCGGTTCTTCTTGATCGCATCCTCGCCTTCGAGAACCTGCGCGACGATCGGAGCCGAGCTCATGAATTCGGTCAGTTCAGCGAAGAAGGGCCGCTCCTTGTGGACGGCATAGAAGGCCTGGGCCTGGGCAAGGGTCAGATGAATCCGCTTCTGGGCAATGATCCGCAGACCCGCCGCCTCGAATTTCGCATTGATCGCCCCCGTCAGGTTGCGCCGGGTGGCGTCCGGTTTGATGATGGAAAACGTTCTTTGCACAGCCATGATCGTTCCTCGGTTTTTCCGCGCCGGAGTTAACACGCGGGTGAGTGCCTTGAAAGTGGAAAAAGTCGCGAAAACGCGAGGTTTGGTTGACAAGCCCGCCGCGCCTTGCCAAATCGCGGACATGCTGGCTTTCAAAAATGTCTCTTTCACGCTGGAGGGCAAGAAGCTCTTCGACGATGCCTCGGCGCTGATCCCGGCGGGGCACAAGGTTGGATTCGTCGGGCGCAACGGGACGGGCAAGACTACCCTGTTCCGCCTGATCCGGGGCGAGCTGGCGCTCGACGGCGGCGAGATCGAGGTGCCCCGCCGCGCCAGGATCGGCGGCGTGGCCCAGGAGGCCCCAGCGACCCGTGACAGTCTGATCGACACGGTCCTGATGGCCGATCTGGAGCGCGCCGCCCTGATGGCGGAGGCGGAGACGGCGCGGGATGCGACGCGGATCGGCGAAATCCATGCCCGCCTGAGCGACATCGAGGCCCATTCCGCCGAGGCGCGGGCCGCGGCGATCCTGCACGGCCTCGGGTTCAACGCCGAGGCCCAGGCCCGTCCCTGCGCGGATTTCTCCGGTGGTTGGCGGATGCGGGTCGCGCTGGCGGCGGTTCTCTTCTCCCGTCCGGATATCCTGCTCCTCGACGAGCCGACCAATTACCTCGATCTGGAGGGCGCGATCTGGCTGGAGAGCTTTCTTCAGAAATATCCGCACACCGTGCTGGTCATCAGCCATGACAAGGATCTGCTGAACCGATCGGTTGGCGCGATCCTGCATCTCGATCGCAGGAAACTGACGCTCTATCAGGGCAATTACGACACCTTCGATGCGACCCGCCGCGCCCGCCTGGAGCAGCTCCTCTCCGAGAAGAAGAAGCAGGATGCCGCGCGGGCCCATATGCAATCCTTCGTGGACCGGTTCAAGGCCAAGGCCAGCAAGGCCCGGCAGGCGCAGAGCCGGGTCAAGGCCCTGGAGCGGATGAAGCCGATCGCGGCCATCGTCGAGGATCAGGTGACGGGCTTCAATTTTCCGACGCCGGAGGAGCTTTCCCCGCCGATCATCCGGCTCGAGGATGTCACGATCGGATATGGCCGCGCGCCGGTCCTGAGCGGCCTGGATCTGCGGATCGACCAGGATGACCGGATTGCCCTGCTGGGCTCGAACGGTCAGGGCAAGTCGACGCTGTCAAAGCTCCTGGCGGATCGCCTGATGCCGATGCAGGGAAGGAAGATCGCCTCCTCCAAACTGCGGGTCGGATATTTCGCCCAGCATCAGGTCGATGAACTCCATCTCGACGAGACACCGCTCCAGCACATCGCCCGGCTCCGGCCGGAGGAAGCCCCTGCGAAACAGCGCGCCCGTCTCGCGGCGGGGGGCCTCGGCGCGGATATCGCGACGACGGAAGTGGCGCGGCTGTCGGGGGGTCAGAAGGCGCGGCTTTCCCTGTTGCTGGCCACGATCGATGCGCCGCACCTGATCATCCTTGACGAGCCGACCAACCATCTCGATATCGAGAGCCGCGAGGCCCTGGTCCATGCCCTGACCGAATATGGCGGGGCGGTCATCCTCGTCAGCCACGATCCACATCTGGTGGAACTGGTGGCGGATCGGCTGTGGCTGGTGCGGGACGGGCGGGTCACGCCTTTCGAAGACGATATGGAGGCCTACAGGCGGCTCCTGCTTTCGGAACGGGGCGGCGCGCCGATCCGGCAGCGCGAGGAAAAACCCCGGCAGAAGAACGGCGCCAAGGCTGCGAACGGTCCGCTCCGGGCCGAGGTCGCCAAATGCGAGGCCAGGGTGAGCAAGCTCGAAGAGATGCGCGAGGCGATCGACTCCCGTCTGGCGAATCCCATCCTCTATGCCCGCAGCGACGCCGCCGAGATGGCCAGCCTGCAAAAGAAACGCGCCGAGATCCTCGAAGGCCTCGCGCGGGCCGAAGCGCTCTGGATGGCGGCGCTGGAGCGGCTCGAAGCCGCCGACGGGAACCGGGGATGACCCTTGCCACGCTGGTCACCACCTTCGTCACGCTCTTCGTCATCATCGATCCCATCGCGCTGGCCCCGCTCTTTGTGACCCTGACCCAGGGGAGAACCGCTCAGGAACGCAACCGGATCGCGATGCGGGCGATCGGGGTCGCCTTCGGCCTGCTCATGCTTTTCGCGCTCGCCGGCAAGGGACTGCTGGAGGTGATCGGGGTCGGGCTGCCCGCCTTCCGGATCTCGGGCGGGCTGCTGCTGTTTCTCATCGCGGTGGACATGCTCTTTGAGCATCGCAGCGAGCGCCGGGAAAAGCACGCGGCGGAGGCGGCGCCCGATCCTTCGGTCTTTCCCCTTGCCACGCCCCTCATCGCGGGCCCGGGGGCGCTTGCGACCATGATCCTGCTGGCGGGTAAGGATCCGGGCAATCCCGCCGCCCTCGCGGCGATCCTCGGGGTTCTGATCTCGGTCCTCGGCATCACCTATATCGCCTTCCGGGCCGGCAATCTGATCGAGCGGGCCCTGGGTAATACCGGGGTGGTGGTGGTGACCCGGCTCTTCGGGATCCTGCTCGCGGCGGTGTCGGTCCAGTTCGTGCTGAACGGCCTGACCGACCTCGGCCTGCTCGGGAAATAGGGCCATGTCCGGGGATGACTGGGCGCATCTGGTCTATCTGGCGATCCTGCTTGTCGCGATGCTCGGGCTGTTCTCCCTCGGGGGACGGGTCAGCCTCGGCCGCAAGCTCCGGGACGCTTTGATCTGGGTCCTGATCTTTGCCATGGTGATCATCGCCTACGGGTTTCGCGATACCCTCCGGAACGGTCTCTTTCCCGCCAGCACCCGGCAACTCTCGGATCAGGTGATCGAACTCCGGCGGCTGGGGGATGGGCATTTTCATGCCGATCTCACGGTCAACGGCCACCCCGTCCGGTTCATCGTCGATACCGGGGCGACCCAGCTCGTCCTCTCGCGGGACGACGCGGTGGCGGCGGGGATCGATCTCGATGGGCTCTCCTATCTCGGGCGGGCGATGACGGCGAACGGGATGATCGAGACCGCGACGGTCCGGATCGATACCCTTCAATTCGGCGACCTCGTGGACCGCAACGTCCGGGCGAGCGTCGGAAGGGGGGATCTCGGGATCTCCCTGCTCGGCATGGACTATCTCAACCGGTTTGAGAGCATCGAGATCCGGGGCGACCGGATGCTGCTTCGCCGCTAGGTCCGTCCGCGCTTGGCAGCCTTACATCCCATTGATTTAAATCAATAATCAGAAATACGATGTCGCGGACACAAGGGCGCGCCCCCGCCGGATTCCGCGAAACAGGTTGCCATGCCCTCCCCTGACCTCGATCCCTTGTCATCGTCCAGGCATAATCAAGGCTTGAAATTATACCAACTGGTTGGTATGTTCTATCATGGAGGGCCAGGGCATGGCGGGAAAGCGGGGCGAGGCACGGGAGAGATTGCTCGACGCGGCCTCGCGGCTGATCCGGGAACGGGGATACGCGGCCACCTCGGTCGATGAGCTTTGCGCGGCGGCGGGCGTGACCAAGGGCGCGTTTTTTCACCATTTCAAATCCAAGGAAGATCTCGCCATCGCCGCCGCCGCGCATTTCGCCACGATAGCGGAGAACCTCTTCGCATCGGCGCCGTTCCGCGGACGGGAAGATCCGATGGAACGAATTCTCGGCTATCTCGATTTTCGCCGGGAGATCATCGCAGGGGAGGCCGCGGATTATACCTGCCTGCTCGGGACCCTCGTGCAGGAAACCCATGCCAGCTATCCCGCGATTCGGGACGCCTGCGCCGCCGCGATCACCGGGCACGCGGCGACACTGGAAGCGGATTTCGAAGCGGTGATCGCCCGCCTGCCGGAGGATTCGAAATGCGACTGGACCGCCAAGGGGTTGGCCCTGCACACGCAAGCGGTCCTGCAGGGTGCCTTCATTCTGGCCAAGGCCACCAACGACCCGGAGCCTGCCCGCCAGAGCGTCGACCATCTGCGACACTATCTCAATCTGATCCTGATGCCACCAAGCCGATCCTGATACCACCAAGCCGATCCTGATACCACCAAGGGAGAGTGGAATGACCGAGGGACTGGACAAGGACAACAGCCGGGAGCTGGAACTGGACCGGCTTCTGCGGGCCCCGCGCGCCGCCGTCTGGCGCTGCTGGACGGAGCCGGAGCTGATCACGCAATGGTTCACGCCACCCCCCTGGAAGACCATCCGCGCCGAAATGGATGTGCGGGCCGGGGGATCGACCCTGATCGTGATGCAGGGCCCCGAGGGACAGGAAGTGCCAAATCCGGGCCTGTTCCTGGAAATCGTGCCGGAGCGGCGGATGGTCTTCACCGATGCCTTCGTCCGCGCCTGGGAGCCGTCCGGCAAGGCCTTCATGCTCGCCGACCTGACGATGGAGGACGAGGACGGAGGAACACGCTACCGCGTGAAGGTCCGCCACTGGACGCCCGAGGATCGCGCGGCCCACGAGGCCATGGGCTTTCATGTCGGATGGGGGATCGCCACCGACCAGCTGGAAGCGCTGGCCGCGACCTTGAGCGCCTAGGGGATTTCCAGGATCTCCGATCCCTGAAATCCCTCTCGCCCTTTGATAGGGCGCATTTTCGCGTCGCGGAACCGAATACACTTCCGCTGAAAATGCTCCAAGGGCGCGGTCTTTGAAAAACGGGAGAGACAGATGAGCTATGTCGATGGATTTGTCACGCCGGTCCTGACGGCGCAAAAGGAAGCCTATCGCGTTCATGCAGAGACGGCGGCCCATATGTTCAAGGAATTCGGGGCGCTGAGCGTCGTCGAATGTTGGGCCGACGATGTGCCGGAGGGCGAAGTCACCTCGTTTTCGCTCTCTGTCCAGCGCAGGGCGGAGGAAACCGTGGTGTTTTCCTGGGTCGTCTGGCCCTCGAAGGCGGCGCGGGACGAGGGTTGGGCGCGGATGATGGCGGACGATCGGATGAGCCTGGAGACGATGCGCGGCCTCTTTGACGGCAAACGGCTGATCTATGGCGGTTTCGAGCCGATCGTCGAGGTTTGAGGCAGAACATCGAGCAAGGGGGGGAAGTCCGATGAGTGACGTCGCGCAAGATCACGGCGACAGGGTCTATGCCTGTCTCTGGTTTAACCACGAAGCGGAGGAAGCCGCGCGGTTCTATGTCTCGACGGTGCCGAATTCGCGCATCCTGGCGGTGACGCCCCGTCCCGAGGTCGCGCCCGGGCCGACCGGTTCGGTTCTGGTGGTCAGTTTCGAGCTGGACGGGCGGAAGTTCATCGCCCTGAACGGCGGGCAGGACAATCCGTTTTCCGAAGCCGTGTCGATCGTGGTGAGTTGTGACACCCAAACGGAGATCGACCGGCTGTGGGAGGGGCTGTCGGCGGACGGCGGCGCGCCGATTGCCTGTGGCTGGTTGCGCGATCGCTATGGATTGCGCTGGCAGGTGGTGCCGCGGAACTGGGAGGCCCTGATCTCGGGCGAGCCGGCGGCGGCGAACCGGGCGATGGCGGCGATGATGGGGATGGTCAAGCTCGACAAGGCGGCCCTGGAGGCGGCCCATGCCGGTCAGGCTTTCTGAACCCAGCGGCCTTCGTCCTGGGCCCAGTATTTGGCGGGCAGCCCCGCCGCCTTGACCGCGCGCCAGTCGCGCCGGGCGGCGTCGACCGCGGCCGGATCATGGCCGTCGAAGATCAGGCAGGCCCGCTCGAACCCCGCCATTTCGGCGGGATGCGCCCGGGCATTGTCCACCAGCATCAGGACCGTCGCCCGGTTCGGATTGTCCTCGGCCAGCGTCAGATAGATCGGCTGCTCCGCCGGGGAGCTGGTGCCATGCGGCAGGAAGGAATCGGCGCGGTAGGTCCAGAGCAGTTCATCGATCCGCGCCAGACCCGGCGCCGAGCCGCAGCGCAGCAGAACCCGCCAGCCGCGCCGCAGCGATTTTTCCAGCAAGTCCGGGAGGTTCTGCTCCAGAGGTGACGCGGTCAACTGATAGAACAGAACCTCGGCCATGTCAGTTCTCGTAGCGATCCCGGATCAGCCGGTCGAGCGCGCGCACGCCCCAGCCGGTCGCCCCCTTGGGTGCGAGATCGGAGTCCGAGGTGCGGTAGGCGACACCGGCGATATCGAGATGGACCCAAGGGGTACCGTCCTTGATGAAGCGCTGGAGGAACTGCGCCGCCGTGATCGCCCCCGCCGGACGGCCGCCGACATTGGAGATATCGGCGATACGGTTCTTGAGCGCCTTGTCATAGGCGGGCGAGAGCGGCATCCGCCAGGCGCCTTCGCCCTCGATCGTCGCGGCCGAGAGGAAGTGGTTGGCCAGCGTGTCGTCGTTGGAGAAGACGCCGGCGTTTTCGTGGCCAAGCGCGATGATGATCGCCCCGGTCAGGGTGGCGAGATCGACGATCCCCGTCGGGTTGAAGCGTTCCTGGGTGTACCAGAGCACATCGGCCAGCACGAGTCGGCCCTCGGCGTCGGTGTTGATGATCTCGATCGTGTCGCCCTTCATCGATTTCACCACATCGCCGGGGCGGGTGGCACGGCCGTCGGGCATGTTTTCCACGAGGCCGACGAGGCCGACCACGTTCGCCTTGGCCTTGCGCAGGGCGAGGGTGCGCATGGTGCCGGCGACGACCGCCGATCCGCCCATGTCCATGGTCATTTCTTCCATGCCGCCGCCCGGCTTGATCGAGATGCCGCCGGTGTCGAAGACCACGCCCTTGCCGACGAGGGCGAAGGGTTGTTCATCGCCGCCGCCGCGCCATTGCATGACGACGACCTTGGTGGGGGTTTCCGAGCCGAGACCCACGGCGAGCAGGGTGCGCATGCCGAGCGCCTCGAGTTCGGGCTCCTCCAGCACCTCGACCTCGACCCCGAGCGCGCGCAGTTCGGTGAGGCGGTTGGCATATTCGGTGGTGGTCAGGACATTGGCCGGCTCCGAGGTCAGGTCGCGGGCGAGAAACACGCCTTCGATCTGGGCCTTGAAGGGTGCGAATTCGGCCTCGGCCTGGGCGGGGTCCTTGACGAGGAACTGGACGGTGGCGTTCGGGGATTTCGCCTCCGGGTCGGTCTTGCGATAAGTGTCGAAGGCATAGGCGCGCAGTCCGAGGCCCAGTGCGATCTCGGGGATGCGCGCGGCGGTCCCGGCGAGCACGGTCAGCGGCACGGTTGTATTGAAACCGGCGATGGTGGCACCGGCCTGGCGGGCCTCGGCCGGGGTGGGTTTGCGCGGGAGTTTGACGACCAGCAGCGCCTCGGCGGCGAGCCCGGCGGGAAAGGCGAGGGTGACACCGGCGCCGGCCTTGGCCCTGGCGAAGGCGTCGCTGGCGGCGAGGCGGGCCAAGGCGCCCTTGGCGAGGCGGTCGACACGACGGGCGAGCGGGGTCAGGGCCCCGGCTTCCTCCAGGAACACCACGACGCGGCCAGGTATTTGTGCGATTTCGACGGTGTCCGCCTCGGCGAATGTGGTTTCCAGTGGCGCGGTCACGATGGTCTCCGTAAATTGCGGGCGAAGGCGCAAGACCTAGCGGCTTTTGTCGGAAATGGCCAGATCGGCCTCGGAATGGAATCGCAGGGCCTTCGGTGAAGCGACTGGACAGCTACATCCTCCGCCAGCTCGTCGCGGCGTTCGGGTTTTTCGTGCTGGTGTTCACCGGCGTGGTCTGGTTGACGCAGGCGGTGCGGCTGATCGATACCGTCGTCGCCAGTGGCCAGAGCGCGCTGGTGTTTCTCACCTTCTCCGCCCTCGTCCTGCCGCAGGTCTTCGTGATCGTGCTGCCGCTGTCGGCGATCGGGGCGGCGCTTTATGCGATCAACCGGCTCTATACCGAATCCGAACTGATCGTGATGATGACGGCGGGGCTCAGTCCGGTCGGATTGCTGCGGCCGGTGGCGATGTTCGGGGCGCTGGTGGGGGGAATGCTCGCGGTGGTCCTGATGATCCTCGTGCCCTTCGCGGGCGGGGCGCTGGCGGAACGGACCCAGGCGATCCGCTCGGATCTGGCCAATGCGCTGATCGTCGAGCGGCAGTTCCTGCATCCCCTGCCCGGACTTACGCTCTTTATCCAGGACACCAGCCGGCAGGGCGAGATGCGCGGGATCTTTCTCAACGACCAGCGGGAATTCCTGCGGCCCGTGACCTATTCGGCGGAAAAGGCGATGCTGGTGCGCGAGGGAAACGAGGCGCGGCTGGTGATGCTCGACGGGGTCGCCTTCTCGCTCAACAGCCGGAGCCAACAGATCAATACCGTGCAGTTCGATCAGTTCGTCTTTGACCTCAGCGCGTTGTTGAAGGATGAAACCACGCGGGTGCGGCGGCCGTCCGAATATCCGGTCTGGCGGCTGGTTGCGCCCAGCGCCGAAATGCTCGCGGCCGGAAAACACTCACGGGGGGATTTCGTGGCGGAGGGGCATTACAAGCTCACCCTGCCGCTTCTCGCCTTCGTGCTGCCGATGATCGCTCTCGTGACCATCCTCGCGGGGGGATACCGGCGCAGCGGGTTCGGCCGCAGGGTCATGGTCGCGATCGGGGTGGGGGCGATTCTCCAGATCCTGATCTTCACCGCCCGGGCGCGGGTCCAGGAACTGCCGGACCTCTGGCCGCTGATGTATCTGCCGATCCTGCTCGGCCTGGTCTATGTCTATGCCCTCCTGCGCAGGCTCGGGGTCGGGCGGCGGGTCCGGATGGGGGACGGCAATTGACCCTCTGGCTCTATGTGCTGCGCGGCTTTCTGCGCTCCCTGCTCCTGGTCTTTCTGGTGATCGGCTTTGTCATCCTCCTGTTCATGGCCGTGGAAAACCTGCGGCGCTTCGCTGATACCAATGCGAACACGGGGGATGTCCTGCGCATGAGCCTGCTCGAAGCGCCGGAGACGCTCTATACCGTGTTTCCGCTGATATTGCTTCTGGCCAGCCTGATCACCTTCCTGCGGTTCGCGCGGACCAGCGAGCTGGTGGTGATGCGCGCCGCGGGGGTTTCGGCGATCCGGCTGATCCGGATTCCGGTGGTGGCCTCGGTGCTGCTCGGCGCGATCTTCGTGGCGGCGGTCAATCCCTTCGTCGCCGCCACCATCCGGATGGGACAATCCTTCGAGGAGAGCTTTCGCGCGGAAGGATCGAGCCAGATGTCGTTTTCCGCCGATGGCGTCTGGCTGCGGCAAGGCGATCCGGAGGGACAGACGGTGATCCAGGCGGCGCGGACCAACGCGGACGGCACCATCCTCAGCCGGGTGCGCATGCATCGCTTCGACAAGGAGGGCACGATCTATGCCCGGATCGACGCCCTTGCCGCGCGCCTGACCCCCGGGGCCTGGGTGATGGAACAGGCGACGCAATGGACCCTCGACGACCAGGGCCGGTTCAACCGCGTCTCGGAGGGCACGCGCATCACCCTGCCCACCAGCCTGACCAGCGACCAGATTCTCGACAGCTTCTCCCCGCCCCAGGTCGTGGGGTTCTGGAAGCTCGGCGGCTTCATCGCCGAAATGGAAAGCTCGGGCTTTTCGGGAACGCGCCATCGGCTGTTCCTGATGAGCGAACTGGCCAAGCCCGCCCTGTTCGCGGCAATGGTCCTGATCGGATCCGCCTTTGCCCTGCGTCCGACCCGGTTCGGCCAGACGGGGGTGATGATCATCCTCGCCATTCTCGCGGGCTTCGCCCTCTATTTCCTGAAGGATTTTTCCGAGACTCTCGGGGCCCAGGGACAATTGCCGCTGGTGGTGGCGGTCTGGACCCCGCCCGTCGCGGCGATCCTGCTCGTGCTGGGACTTCTGTTGCATCTGGAAGACGGATAGGGCGAAAAATCGCGGCCCTTGCACGATAGGGTTATTGCATCGGACCCCGATTCAATAGTTTGCAACAGGGCCGGGAGTGCGTTTCCCCGTCCCCGGACCATGCTCTGGAGCGCAATCCGACCGGAGCAAAACGAGGATCGGACGAATTGCGCGCAAATTCAAACAGATAGGGACATGGACAGGGGCCGGTGCGAACGGATACCGCGCCGGGGCGATTTCAGGCGCGGTGGAATCATGCGCCGGTTCGGAAATCGCGGCAAAACAGGATCAGGGAGAGGGTGATCCGGCGACGTCGGATCGTCCCCTTCCATCACACCGCCGCGACGCCAGGGAAACGGCGCGGCCAGGAGGGCGGAGAAGGATTTGGGGCGGCGCGGGAGGCTGATCGCGATTGGACTGGCTCTCGTGGGCCTGGCGCTCCTGTCCGGCGGGGCAAAGGCGCAGGGCACCGATGCCCTGCCCGCGAGCCTGATCGCGGACCGCGTCACCTTTGACCAGCAATCCGGATTGCTGGTCGCGACCGGCAATGTCGAAGTGCTCTATCAGGGGCGCGTGCTCACCGCCGCCGCCATCACCTATGACCAGAATGCCAAGGTGATCCATGCCACCGGACCCATCCAGCTGACCGATCCCGAGCGGGGCGTGGTCCTGGCCGGGGATGCCGCGCTCTCGCCCGACATGAAGGACGGGCTGATCGAGAGCGCGCAACTGCTGATCGCCGGGCAATTGCAGCTCGCCGCCGCCGAGGTGCGCCGGACGGGCGGGCGCTATACGACGCTTTATCGCTCGATCGCCAGCTCCTGCACGATCTGTCCCGGCGGGGGCAAGCCGACCTGGGCCCTGCGCGCCAGCCGGGTGATCCAGGATGAGCAGGCCCTGCGGATCTATTTCGAGGATGCGACCCTCGAAGTCTATGGCCTGCCGGTCGCCTATCTGCCCCGGCTCAGCATCCCCGACCCCTCGCAGCGGCGCGCGAGCGGCGTGCTGGTGCCGGTCATCCGCAATTCGGGGATCTATGGGCTGGGATTGAAGGTGCCTTATTACAAGGTGCTGGGCCCGATGGCGGACACCACGATCACGCCGTTCTTTACCTCGACCGGGGCGAAGCTCTTCGAGGGTGAATATCGACAGCGCTTTGCCACGGGCGGTTTCGATTTCAGCGGGGTGGTGGCGCTTGACGACGGGCTGGGCGGCGATCCCGGCCGGGGCGCCGCCTTCGCGGTCGGCCAGTTCGCCCTGCCTCATGGGTTTACCACCAACTTCGACCTGGAACTGGCGAGCGACGATACGTTCCTGCAACAGTTCGACTATTCCGACGCCGATCTTCTGACCAGCACGGCGCGGATCCTGCGCGGGCGGACCGACGATTATTTCGAGCTGGGCAGTATCGCCTTTCAGAGCCTGCGCGAGAACGAGGATACCGCGAGCATTCCCTTCGTGCTGCCGGAGCTGACCTGGCGGCGGCTGATCGACATGCCCGGCATCGGCGGCAGGCTCGGGGTGGACGCGGAGACGCTCGGGATCATCCGCGCCGACGGTCAGGATGTGTTCCGCGCCGGGGGCGGCGTGGACTGGCGCGAGCTCTGGACCCTGCCCTACGGGATTCAGGCGACGGCGGGGGCGGTCGCGGGGGTAACGCTCTATCGGGTCTGGGACGATCCCGACGTTTCGGGGAATGTGCTGGTGCGCACCGATCCCAACGTGAACATCGAACTGCGCTGGCCGCTGGCCAAGACCACCGCCCATGCGACCCATGTGATCGAGCCGATCGCGCAACTGGTCTATTCCGACACGTTCGGTCAGAGCGATGTACCGAACAATGACAGTACGCTGGTGGAATTCGACGAGACCAATCTCTTTGCGCTGAACCGGTTTCCGGGGCTCGACCAGATCGAGACCGGCCTGCGCGCCAATATCGGGCTCGGATACACGCGTTATGATCCCGCCGGCTGGTCGATGGGGTTCAAGATCGGTCGGGTGATCCGTGTCGAGCCGGACGACCAGTTCTATCAGAGCACCGGGCTCGCGGGGAAATGGTCGGACGTGGTGACGGCCTTCAACCTCGATTTCGGCACCACGCTCAGCCTGGTGAACCGGGCGATGTTCGACACCGACCTGACCTTCACCCGCGACGAATTCGCGATGAACTACACGGTGGACCGGGGGTCGTTGCGCGCGGCCTATGTCTATCTGGCCCAAGGCGACAATCCCTATTATGGCGAGCAGCCGGAGACCAACGAATTCGGCCTCGATGCGCGGTTCCGGGTGGCGCCGAACTGGGAGGTGAGCGGGCTCTGGCGGTATGACGTGGCGGAGAATGCGAACCTGCGGACGGGCGCGGGCGTGACCTATGGCAATGATTGCGCCCTGTTCGACCTTTCCATCTCGCGCCGCTATACATCATCGACTAATGTGCCTGCCTCGACCTCGATCGGTTTCAGCGTGCGACTCGCGGGGCTTGGCGGGTCGGATGACTGGAAATGGCCGGCGAATGTCTGTGTGGCGCGCAGGACCTGAGAAAGGCCGGGGGTGTGGAATGAGGCGGTTCGGATTGGTGATGCTCCTGATGTGCGGGCTGGCGGGATTTGGTCCCGCGGTGGCCGCCGACAATCCCTATGCGCCCGCCCTGCTCATCAATGACGGCGTCATCACCCATTACGATATCCAGCAGCGCATGGCCCTGCTCGAGGCGCTGGGCGCGACGGGAGATTTGCAAAAGCTCGCCATCCAGCAATTGACCGAGGATCGGGTGAAGGTTCAGGCGGGCAAGTTGCTCGGCATCGAACTGCCGGACGGGGCGATCCAGACCGGGATCGAGGAATTCGCGGGGGCCCGCGGCCTGACGATGGACGACGTGGACGCGGCCCTGACCGCGCGCAAGATCGACCGGCAGTCGATGGATGATTTCGTCGAAGCCGGCCTGATCTGGCGCGAGGTCGTGGTGGCGAAGTTCCGGGCGCGGGCGACCCCCTCGGACACGGATCTGGACGAGGCGCTGGCCCTCGCCGCCAGGACACCGATGGAAATGGTGACGATGGCCGAAATCGCGCTGCCCTTTGCCGAGCGGGGGGAGGCACAGACGCTGGAGCTGGCGGACCGGCTCTACCGCGAGCTGTCACGGGGCGCGAGTTTCCCGGCGGCGGCGCGCGAATACAGCCGCAGCGGCACGGCGGAAAAGGGCGGGACCCTGCCGGACATGCCGATCACGCAACTGCCGCCGGCCATTCGCGGGCAGGTCCTGCTGATGCGCCCCGGCCAGGTGACGCGGCCGATGCCGATCGGCGGCGGGGTGGCCTTGTTGAAGCTGGTCTCGATCCATCAGGGCAAACCCGCGCCCGCGCGGGATGCCAATGACCCGGCGGTCCGCGATGCCATGCGCCAGCAATTGTTCAGCGATCGTATCAACAGCTTCGGACAGGGCTATCTGCAGGAACTGCTCAGCGACGCCCTGATCACGCCGCAATGACCGCGCCCGTTGCCCTTACCCTGGGCGATCCCGCCGGGATCGGCGGAGAGATTGCCCTCAAGGCCTGGCCCCGGCTGCGGGAGTCCGTGCCGTTCTTTCTGATCGGGGATCTCGATCATATCCGTTCGCTGGCTACCCCGCTCGGGATACCGGTGGCCGTGATCGACAATCCGGCAGAAGCCGCGCAGGTGATGCCGCGGGGGCTCCCGCTCCTGCCCCACCCCTTGCCACGACCGGCCGTGCCGGGCGTGCCGGTGCCGGAAAACGCAAGCGCCGTGATCGAGATCATCGCCCGCGCGGTGCGTCTGGTGGAAACCGGCGCGGCGGTGGCGCTCTGCACCAATCCGATCAACAAGAAGACCCTGAAAGACGGAGCTGACTTCGCCTTTCCCGGCCATACCGAATTTCTCGCACATCTGCGGGGGGCACGAACCGCCGTCATGATGCTCGCCTGCCCGGAGCTGCGGGTGGTGCCGGTCACCATCCATGTGCCGGTCGCCGAGGTGCCAAGGCTCCTGACACCGGCGCTTCTGGAGGAAACGATCCGGGTGACCGCGCGCGCGCTCGTCTCGGACTTCGGGATCGCGCGGCCCCGGATCGCCGTCGCCGGCCTCAATCCCCATGCCGGCGAAGGCGGAACGATGGGACGGGAGGAAATCACGATCATCGAACCGCTGCTCGACCGGCTGCGGCGCGACGGCCTCGATCTGCGCGGACCGATGTCGGCGGACACGATGTTCCACAAGGCCGCGCGCCTCCGCTATGACGCGGCGATCTGCATGTATCATGACCAGGCCCTGATCCCCTTGAAGACGCTGGATTTCGACGGGGGGGTGAATGTCACGCTTGGCCTCGATATCGTGCGCACCTCGCCCGATCACGGGACGGGCTACGACATCGCCGGTCAGAATATCGCCAATCCCGACAGCCTGATCGCGGCACTTCGGATGGCCTGGGAGCTGGGAAACCGGCGCTGCGATGGGTGATGCGCTTCCCCCGCTGCGCGACGTCATCGCCGCGCATGGATTGAGCGCCAAGAAGACGCTCGGACAGAACTTCCTGCTGGACCTTAATCTCACGGGCAAGATCGCGCGTCGGGCGGGAGATCTGAGCGCCTGCGACGTGCTGGAGATCGGGCCGGGGCCGGGCGGCCTGACCCGGGCGCTCCTGACCGAGGGGGCACGGCATGTGGTGGCGATCGAACGCGACGAACGCTGCCTGCCCGCCCTGGCCGAGATCGCGGCGGCCTGGCCGGGGCGTCTCACCGTTCTCTCGGGCGATGCCCTTGCCCTCGATCCGCTGGCGCATCTGACCCCGCCGATCCGGATCGTGGCCAACCTGCCCTATAATATCGGGACGGAACTGCTGGTGCGCTGGCTGACGCCGCCGGCCTGGCCGCCGTTCTGGACCAGCCTGACCCTGATGTTCCAGAAGGAAGTCGCGGAGCGGATCGTGGCGCCCCCGGGGTCCAAGGCCTATGGACGCCTGTCCCTGCTGGCGCAATGGCGGGCCAATCCGCGGATCGTCTTTGAAATTCCGCCGCGAGCCTTTACGCCGCCGCCCAAGGTGACCAGCGCCGTGATCCAGATCGAACGGCTGGAGGAGCCCCGCTTTCCCGCCGATCCGGCGATCCTGTCGCGGGTGGTGGCACTTGCCTTCGGCCAGCGGCGAAAGATGCTGCGGGCCAGCCTGCGCCCCTTGGGCGATGTCGAGACCCTGCTGGCCGAGGCGGGTCTTCCGCCGACGGAACGGGCGGAACAGATTTCGCTCGAAGGATTTTGTCGGCTCGCCGTCGCGGTGGCGCGCCGGGGAACACCGGACCCCGAACAGGGCGCAATCCGACCAGAGTGAAACGAAGATCGGATGGCGTGTCAATCATAGCGGAGTGCTGTGACCCGACTTCGTCGGGTCGGAAAGCGTTCCAGGGCGGACGATCCGAGTGCATCGGACCATCCGCTCCAAGAGCTTGTTCCGCCGGGATTTTTTAGAGCGGTTTCCGTTCGCACTGGCTCACGTCCACCACTCTCTCCTTTTGAATTTACGCGATTTCCGCATCATTGAATGAATCCATTCGATTGGAAATCGCTCCCAGGTCCGGAAACCCGCTGGTTCAGGCCGGATCGGATTGCTCCGGGGACTCGGCGGTCTCGGCGGGAGCCTCGGTCGCGGCGGGCGCCTCCTCCGGTGTTTCGACCTTGGCCTTGCGCCGGGTCCGGGGACGTTTCGGCTTTGCCGGCGGGGTCTCGGCGGCGGGTTCCGCCAAGGGGACGGGCTGGGCTTCGGCCTCCGGGGACAGCGGCAATTCGGGTGCGACCTCGACCGGCGTGGGTTCCGGCACGGACTCGGGGGCGGGTTCCGGCAGGTTTCGCGCCTCGACGGGCTCCGCCTCGGGGACGACGGGGGCCGGTTCCGGCTGCTCGGTGCGCGGCTGAAAGACCGGCGCGGGTGCCGGCTCATAGCTCCGGCGGCGATTGCTCTCCGGGGTCTCGATGGGGCCTCCGAAGTAATCGGGCTCGTCGTTGTCGATCATCACCAGACCCAGGCTCGACGGCTGCTGGGTCGGAACGATCTGCGGCTGCGGCTGGGATTGCGGCTGGTTGCGCGGAGCCTCGCGCTCGGTGTAACCCTCGTCGCCGCGCGGGTTGTCCTCCCGGGCTGGATTGAACCGCGGCTCCCCCTGCTCGCGCTGGGCTTCGCCCAGCATGCGGCTATAGTGCTCGGAATGCTGAAGGAAGCTCTCGGCCGCGACCCGGTCCCCCGAAACCTGCGCGTCGCGGGCCAGTGCCTGATATTTGTCAATGATCTGCTGCGGGGTTCCGCGCACCTTGCCATCGGGACCAGCGCTCTCGAAGACGCGATTTATGATATTCCCAAGCGAACGCCGCTGGTTTCCGCCGTTGCCACCGCCGGACCCATTATTGCCGTTGTTCCCAGACTTGTTCCTGGACCGTGACTTGTTGGATGGTCTCATAATTTTGAAGTTTCCGCCATTTTTGGCTTTGGGGGTCAATGGCCGCGCGCTTGGCGCTTCCTCTGCGAACCCAGTGCATCGGTGCGATAACGAATCCCGTTCGCTACTGGGCACAATTCCAACGCAACCGACGGGATCGGTCGACCTTATACGCCGGTCACTGGTCTTGACAAGCGAAAATCACCGGTCCGCGCCGGAGCGACAGGACCCGCTCGCGACCGTCGAAATCCATATGAAGTTCGAGATCCCGAAAGCCCGCGCCCTGGAAGATTTCCTGAACCTCCCGGCCCTGCCCCTGGCCGAACTCCAGCAGGGCCCGCCCATTCCCCGCGAGAACCGAACCAAGGCCCGCCGCGATGGCCTGATAGGCCTCGACCCCCGTCGGGCCCGAGGTCAGGGCGGCGCGGGGCTCCCAGTCGCGGACTTCCGGCGCCAACCCTTCGACCAGGGCGGCCGCGATATAGGGTGGGTTGCAGACGACCAGATCGTACCGTTCGGTGATCCCGCGGGTCCAGTCGGCGATCTCGAAACTGGCACGGTCCGCGACCTTGTGGCGGACGGCATTACGGGCGGCGACGGCGAGGGCCGCCGCGCTCATGTCGGTTCCCGTGCCCCGCGCTCCTGGCCATTCGCAGAGCAAGGTCACCAGGATAGCGCCGCTTCCGGTTCCCAGATCCAATACGCGGCTCGGCTCCGGTCCCTCCAGCGCGCAGGTCACCAGAATTTCCGTTTCCGGACGGGGATCGAGCACATCGCCGGTCACTTCGAACTCCCGGCCCCAGAAGGCACGGCGTCCCAGGATTTGCGCGACCGGACGACGATGCGCCCGCTCCGCGATCAAGGCGTCGAAGGCGGCCTGTTCGGCGGCGGTGAGGGGCGAGCCGGTGCGCAGCGTCACCTGACCCGGCTCGATCCCGAGCGCCGCCGCCATCAACAGCCGCGCATCCCGCGACGCGCCCGGAACGCCCGCCGTGGTCAGGCGCGCGATGCCGTCCCGGAGCGCGGTTTGAACGAGCGTCATGGATCGAGATCGGCGAGCCGGCTCGCCTGATCGGCGGCGACGAGCGCGGAGATGATGTCATCGAGGTCGCCCTGCATCACGGCGTCGAGCTTGTAGAGGGTGAGACCGATCCTGTGGTCGGTAAGGCGCCCTTGCGGGAAATTGTAGGTCCGGATCCGTTCGGAGCGGTCGCCGGAGCCGACCTGTCCCTTGCGATCGGCCGCGCGGGTGGCGTCGAGTTTCTGACGTTCGAGATCATAGAGCCGGGCCCGCAGGACCTGCATCGCCCGCGCCCGGTTCTGGTGCTGCGATTTTTCGGAGCTGGTGACGACGATCCCGGTGGGCAGATGGGTGATCCGGACGGCGGAGTCGGTGGTATTGACATGCTGTCCGCCCGCGCCCGAGGCCCGCATCGTGTCGATCCGGATGTCGGTCTGGGGAATGTCGATATCCACCTCCTCCGCCTCGGGCAGGACGGCGACGGTGGCGGCGGAGGTATGAATGCGCCCACCGGATTCGGTGACGGGCACACGCTGGACGCGGTGGACCCCCGATTCGAACTTGAGCTGTGCAAAGACGCCCGCGCCGCTGACCTCCGCCACCAGTTCCCTGAGGCCGCCGAGTTCGGTGGCGGTTTCCTCAACCACGTCCCAGCGCCAGCCCCGGTTTTCCGCCAGACGCTGGTACATGCGCGCGAGGTCGGCGGCGAAGAGCGCCGCCTCGTCCCCGCCGGTGCCCGCGCGGATTTCGAGGATGGCGGAACGCTCGTCGGCGGCGTCCTTTGGCAGGAGCGCGAGGCGGACGGCATGCTCGGCCTCGGGAAGCGCCGCCTTGACGCGGGCCAGCTCCTCTTCCGCGAGATCGCGCATTTCGGGATCGGCGAGCAGGCGCGTCGCCTCGTCCTGATCGGCGAGCAAGGCGCCATAGGCGTTGATCTGTGCGACCACGGGCCTCAGGGTTGCATATTCGCGCGACAAGGGCGCGAGTTCGACCGGCGAGGCGCCCGCGCTCAGCTTTGCTTCGAGAAATTCGAAGCGGCTCCGGATCTGGTCGAGTTTGTCGAGCGGGATCATTCGGCTTTTGTCCGTTACGTGCGGCGCGTGGTGCGCGAGACGGGCGGAGAGAGCAAGACAAATCTGAAGGAAATTTTCGCAATCCGCGCAATGCCGCGTCCCAAACGAAAAGCACTGCATAACAGGGCATCAGATCGCTCGTCCAGCGACTGGTTTTCGCTCAGAGTCCTATGATTGCGTATTTGATCGGCACTTCCTGGTACCCGCGCATGGCCAATTCGCGGGGAGTGGCGCAAGCAGGAGTCCATCGAAACAGATGGAGATTTGGATGCCGGGATTCCTGAAATCATTGTTTGGACAGGTCGTCGTCGCGCTCATCCTCGGTGTCGCACTCGGCCTGATCGCTCCCACCACCGCGATCGCGATGAAACCCCTGGGGGATGGCTTCATCAAGCTGGTGAAGATGCTCATTCCCGTCATTGTCTTCTGTGTCGTGGTGCATGGCATCGCAGGCACCGGGGATCTGCGCCGGGTGGGGCGCGTCGGCGTCAAGGCGCTGATCTATTTCGAGGTGATGACCACGTTCGCCCTGATCCTTGGCTTGGTCATGGCCTATCTGTTCGGTCCGGGGCATGGGATGAATGTCGATCCGAACGCACTCGATCCCTCGTCGCTCAGCGCCTACGAGGACAATGCCCACAAACTGGCCGGGGGCGGCTTTACCGGATTCTTCCTGAAACTGGTTCCGACGACCTTTGTCAGCGGCTTCGTCGAAGGCGACGTTCTTCAGGTGCTGCTGGTCGCGGTGCTCTTTGGATGCGCTCTGTCCCTGCTCGGGGACAAAGGCAAGGGTCTTGTCGGGCTGATCGAAGAGCTGTCGGCCGCGATGTTCAAGATCATGGGCATGATCATCCGCCTTGCCCCGCTGGGCGTGCTCGGCGCGATTGCCTTCACCGTCGGCAAATACGGGCTCGGCTCGCTGCGTCAGCTCGGCATGCTGGTCATGCTCTATTACGCGACCGTGCTGATCTTCGTCTTCGGGCTGCTTGGCCTGGTGATGCGGCTCTCGGGCTTCAGCCTCGTCAAGCTCCTTCGGTACCTGCGCGAGGAACTGACCGTCGTGTTTGCGACCACCTCCTCGGACAGCGTCCTGCCCCAGATCATGGCCAAGCTGAAGTTCATGGGCATCCGCGATTCGACCGTGGGCCTGGTGATCCCGACCGGATATTCCTTCAACCTCGATGCCTTCTCGATCTATATCACGCTCGCCGCGGTCTTCATCGCACAGGCGACCAATACACCGATCGGCACGGGGGAGTTGCTGACCATCCTCCTGATCGCGCTTGTCACCTCCAAGGGCGCCCATGGCGTGCCGGGATCGGCGATCGTGGTGCTGGCCGCGACGCTCCAGGCCATTCCGGCCATTCCCGCGATCGGACTGGTGCTCGTCCTGTCGGTGGACTGGTTCATGGGCATCGCCCGCGCACTTGGCAATCTGATCGGCAATTGCGTGGCAACCGTGGCCATCGCCGCCTGGGAGGGCGACATCGACCGGACCCGGGCACATGCCGTCCTGAATGGCGAGATCGACGCGGACGAGGAAAAGGTGATGGAAGCCGCCACCGCCTCATGAATCAGACAGGCGGCGCCTTATTGCGCCGCCTGTCCCGCCACGGCCTGATCGGCGGCATCGGCCTCGATCTCGGCGGCGCGGCGCTCCACCAGTTCGACGATATGATCGATCATGCGGGCATTATCCAGTTTGTGGTCCTGCTTGCCCGCGAGATAGACCATGCCCGACCCCGCCCCGCCGCCGGTAAAACCGACATCGGTCATCAGCGCCTCGCCGGGACCATTGACCACGCAGCCGATGATCGAGAGCGACATCGGCGTCTTGATATGCTCCAGACGCTTTTCCAGGGCCTCGACGGTCTTGATCACATCGAAGCCCTGCCGCGCGCAGGAGGGGCAGGAGATGATGTTCACGCCGCGGTGGCGCAGACCGAGGGACTTGAGAATTTCGAACCCGATCTTTACTTCCTCGACCGGATCGGCGGAGAGGCTGACCCGGATCGTGTCGCCGATGCCCATCCAGAGCAGGTTCCCGAGGCCGATCGCCGATTTCACCGTCCCGGAGATCAATCCGCCCGCCTCGGTGATGCCGAGATGAATCGGCGCGTCGGTGTCATCGGCCAGAGCCTGATAGGCGGCGGCCGCGAGAAAGACATCCGAGGCCTTCACACTGATCTTGAAGTCATGGAAGTCATTGTCCTCAAGGATCCGGATATGGGCGAGACCGCTCTCGACCATCGCCTCGGGACAGGGTTCGCCATATTTGTCGAGCAGATGCTTTTCCAGCGATCCCGCGTTCACCCCGATGCGGATCGAGCATCCATGGTCACGCGCCGCCTTGATGACCTCGCGCACCCGGTCGGGCGAGCCGATATTGCCCGGATTGATCCGCAGGCAGGCCGCGCCCGCCTCCGCCGCCTCGATCGCCCGGCGGTAATGAAAATGGATATCGGCCACGAGCGGCACCGGGCTCTCGCGGACGATTTCGCGCATCGCGGCGGTGGAGGCCTCGTCGGGACAGGAAACCCGGACGATATCCGCCCCGGCGACGGCGCAGCGCTGAATCTGTTCGATGGTCGCCTTCGCATCATGGGTCAGCGTATTCGTCATCGTCTGGACGCTGATCGGCGCATCGCCACCGACGGCGACACGGCCCACATGGATCTGGCGGGACTTGCGCCGATAGATGTTGCGCCAGGGACGGATGGTATTGTGCGACATGGGAAACCCACCCTCGGCAAATACGGATGGGCGCACCATAGGCGGCGGGCGGGGGAATGTCATCCCTCCCCCCGCGGGGTCACGGCCTACTGAATGGCGACATCCGTCGCCGCGGGCCGGGGCGAATCCGCGCCGATGGTCTGAGAGATCACCTCAGGCACCTGCTCCACCAGGGGAAATTTCTCCGCCAGCGATTTGGCATCGAGCAGGATGCCCTTTGCCGCGCGGGTTCCGCTTCCCAGCGGGCCGTGCAGGGCGTCGCCCACCTTTACATAGACCGACCCCGAATTGCCCGCCCAGATCAGCGGGACACCGACGCCGTCGGGTGGGGAATAGGTGTCACCCTTCTCCAGGATGCTTTCAAAGATCACCGTTCCGTTTTCGAGATAGACCCTGATCCAGGCCGAACGCTCGGCGACGATGGTCAGTTTCGAGGCCGGATCGGCGGCTTGCGGCAGGGTCGGCCCTTCGACGGTCGCGACGGCGGCGGCCACGGCGGCGGCGATGGTTTCCGCCGTCGTATCCGCCACGGCGGGTATCGGCTTGTCGGCGGGCTGGATCAGATCGGGATTGATGGCGGCGATGGGGCCATCGCGCGGCACGAGAATCGGAACCTCCGCCTCCTGGTCGCGATAGAGTTCGGCGAGGGCGGTCGCGGCGACCGGGCTTGCAAGGTCGCTCAGCGCGGGCTCGACCAGGCCGGGCGCGTTGGGCGCGGAGATATCGCCCACGTCGGATACCGCCAGCGGGATTTCCTCGGCCGGGGCAAACTGCACGCGCTGGATATTGCGCAGGACCGTCCAGCCGCCATACCCCAGCCCCGCCACCAGGGTCGCGAGGACCAGGACCGAACCGATCGCGGAAAACGGAATGGCGGGAAGGGCAAACCCGCGCGGCCTGTCGAAACCGGCCCCGATCGCGGACTGCCGCGCCGCGGGTTGTTTGACGGCGCCGCCAAAAGTCGGGCTGGAAACCGCGAAGCCGGTTTCGGCGCGGAACTTCCGATAGGTCTCTTCCGGGTCGAGATCGAGATAGCGGGCATAGGAGCGCACATAGCCGGGGATCACCCCCCGGTTCTGAAACACCGACAGATCGCCCGATTCAATCGCGGCAATGAAAGCGGCCTTGATGCGCAAATCCCGCTGCACATCCAGCAAGGATTTGCCAAGTCGCGCGCGAGAATTACTTAGGCTCTCGGCGAGACGGGTATCTAAAACATCCGGTTGCCCCATGACGGGGTATGATAAATCTTTCGCCATCGGATCCGCCTGGAGACCCCTTCACTCGATCTTCTGCCCTAAACGACGCCTTCACGAATCACGTGTGGCGCTATCTCTTGTTGTCGTCAACGCTATCATCTTTGATAGCGCTTGGGCAGGAGTTAAGACCAGAGCCTTGGCGACCGATGCAAAAACAAAAATCTTGTTTTGTCTTTTAGGCATCGGTTTTTCGGATCGGTCTGGGCCCGCCCTAATAGATGTAGCGGATCTGATCGCTCCAGTAGCGTTCCATTCGACGCAGGCTGGCGTTCACATCCGGCAAGCTGACATTTCCCAACACTTCCTTGCCGAGTATTCCATTTGCGTGGCGCTGAAAGAGTTCGGCGATGATGGTCCGGATCGTGCGCCCCTTCTCGGTCAGGCGCACCCGCACGGCACGTCTGTCCACATCGCATTTCTGGTGGTGCATGTATCCACATTCCACCAGCTTCTTCAGATTGTAGGACACGTTAGAGCCCTGGTAGTAGCCGCGAGTCTTGAGCTCCCCGGCCGTTACTTCATTGTCGCCGACATTGAAGAGCAGCAGCGCCTGCACGGAATTGATGTCGATGATGCCCAGCCGCTCGAACTCGTCCTTGACCACGTCGAGCAGGAGACGGTGCAACCGCTCGACCATTGCGAGTGTTTCAAGATACGACTCGAGAAATCCATCCTCCCCCGCGGGTGTCGGGGTGGTCGCGACCCTTGCGTGCATACTCATGGAACATCTCCGCAATTAAAACCAACACAGAGACATTCCCGCGAAATCTTCTACAACTCGTTAAGATCCTTACCAGAGGGCTAAGACATTACAAAATGCCATGGTGCCCCCTGATCCGGGCGATCAGACTCTCGTATTCCTCGGGAAACCGCGCCTGACCGCTGACCCAGGCATAGAGGTCATGGTCGTTCTCGGACAGCATATCCTCATAGGTATCGAGGTCTTCCGCGCCCAGGGTTCCAAGCCCGCTGTCGGCGAAGGGACCAAGGATCAAATCCATTTCCTTGGTGCCGCGATGCCAGCTGCGCATCCTGATCCGTTTCAGGCGGTTCACTTCCGTTTCGCTCATGTCCGTCTCCCCCGAGGCCGGCTCCCGGATAACACCCGGGGTCCGCGCATCGGCCTTGCGCCAGGCCGGAGCCGAGCCTATGACAGCCCCCGTCCGTTTGCAAACCGGTGGTATCATGTCGTTTCTGTCCCTCGCGCTCGGGCGCATCAAACCGTCGCCCACGATCGCGATCACGACACAGGCGCGCGAATTGAAAGCCGCCGGGCGCGACATCATTTCCCTGAGCGCCGGAGAGCCGGATTTCGACACGCCCGAGAATGTGCGCCGTGCCGGCAAGACGGCGATCGACGGGGGCGAAACGCGTTATACCTCGCCCGAGGGGATCATCGAGCTTCGCGAGGCCATCGTCGCGAAGTTCCGTCGCGAGAACAATCTGAGCTATGCGCCGGATCAGGTGATGGTCTCGACCGGGGGCAAGCAGGTCCTGTTCAACGCCCTGATCGCCACGATCAACCCCGGCGACGAGGTCATCATTCCGGCGCCCTATTGGGTCAGCTATCCGGACATGGTCCTGCTCGCGGGGGGTGTTCCGGTGATCGTCGCGGGCACGCCCGAGACGGGATACAAGATCTCGCCCGAGGCGCTGGAGGCCGCGATCACCCCCCGGACCAAATGGTTCATCTTCAACTCGCCGTCCAATCCCACCGGGGCCGGCTATTCGGCGGCCGAGCTCAGGGCCCTGACCGATGTCTTGATGGCGCATCCCCATGTGTGGGTGATGACCGACGACATGTATGAACATGTCGCCTATCCGCCCTTCGTCTTCTGTACGCCCGCGGAAATCGAGCCGGGCCTTTACGATCGTACGCTGACCGTCAATGGTGTCTCCAAAGCCTATGCGATGACCGGTTGGCGGATCGGCTACGCGGCGGGACCAAAGCCCCTCATCAAGGCGATGACCATGGTCCAGGGCCAATCCACCTCCAATGCCTGCTCGATCAGCCAATGGGCGGCGGTCGAGGCCTTGAACGGGCCGCAGGATTATATCGCAATGTCGAGGGCGGTCTTTCAGACACGCCGCGATCTCGTTGTCGAAAAGCTCAACGCCTGCCCCGGGGTCGTCTGTCCGGTGCCGGAGGGTGCATTCTACGTCTACCCCTCGATCGCGGGACTGATCGGCAAGACGACCCCCGACGGAAAAAGGATCGGAACCGACGCGGATTTCGCCAGCGCCCTGCTCGAGGCGGAGGGTGTGGCGGTCGTCTTCGGCGCCGCCTTCGGGCTTGGCCCGAACTTTCGCATCAGCTATGCCGCGTCGGAGGCGCAATTGACCGAGGCCTGCCTGCGGATCAACCGGTTCTGTTCGACACTGGCCTGAGGCGGTCGATCGGAAGGATTGAAAACTTGCCCGGAAAACGGGCAAGGTCCTTCACTTTCAGCCCATTCTGTACTACTGTCTCGCTCCTGACCGGGGCGCGGCCCTGGTTTTTATTGGATCAACGATCAAAAGGATGCAACGGCCATAGCCCGCAGACCCCACAATGCCCCGCCGACGCGTGAAACCGGACCCCGCGTGAACGAGCGGGTCCGCGCCCCGGAAATCCGCCTGATCGGGGCGGAGGGCGAAAACATCGGCCTGATCACCCCGGAAAAAGCCTTGTTGCTCGCGGAACAGGCGGGACTCGATCTGGTCGAGATCTCGCCCAACGCCGTGCCGCCCGTTTGCAAGATCATGGATTTCGGCAAGTTCAAATATGAACAGCAGAAAAAGGAATCCGAAGCGCGCAAGAAGCAGCACATCATCGAGATCAAGGAAATCAAGTTCCGCCCCAACACCGACACGCACGACTATGAGGTCAAGATGCGATCGGTCCAGAAATTCCTGGAAGGCGGCGACAAGGTCAAGATCACCCTGCGTTTCAGGGGACGAGAGATGGCGCATCTTGAACTGGGACGCAAGCTCCTGGAGCGGGTCGCGGACGATGTCACCGAATTTGGCAAGATCGAAGCCATCCCCCGCCTGGAAGGGCGGCAGATGGTGATGATGATCAACCCGACACGCCATTGATCTGAACCTGCGCCTCGGCTCTTCGCGGCGCGATCGCTCTCGCGCCGCTGGAGATAGTCCGCATGCCTTCCCCCGTTTTGAACGGCGCCTCTCTGGCGGCCATCCAATGACCTTGGTCGCAACCTCGGCCGAATCGCTCTGGTCGCGACTGGTCCGGCATTGGCGCGCCCTGTTCCTCCTCGCCTGGCCGGTCGTGCTCAGCCGCGCGGGCATTCTGGTCATGAGCATCACCAGCGTCGTGATCGTCGGCCGGCACGATACGTTCGAACTGGCCTGCCTCTCGCTGGGATCGGCGGTCTTCTTTCCCATGCTGGTCACCGCCGTCGGCGGCATGGTCGGCATCATCTCGACGGCGGCGCGGGAAATGGGCGCGGGCAGCGCCGACCTGCCGGCCATCGCCCTGCGCGGGCTGCGCTGGTCGATTCTGGTCGGCGGAGGGGCGACGCTGCTGATCATGGGCTCCGAACCCCTGCTGCGCGCGATCGGTCACGAGCCGGAACTGGTCCGGGGCGCGGGCGCCGTGGCCCGCGTGCTCGCTCCCGGCGCCCTGTTCCAGCTCATCTTTGTCGCGGCCAGCTTCTATCTCGAAGGCACCGCCCGGACCAAGCCTGGCCTCGTGGCCATGATCGTGGCGAATATCGTCAATCTGGCGCTGGCCTGGATCCTCGTCGGCGGCTTCGCCGGTATCCCGGCGATGGGGGCGATCGGGGCGGCGCTGGCCGGAACCATTGCCCGCTTTGCCATGGCCGCGGGCCTCGTGATCTGGATGCTGGGCCTTCCGGAATTCGATTCACTGCGCGGCCGGTTTCACGGCCTCTGGGGCCCGGGCGGCTGGAAGGCCGGGGCGGAAATGCGGCGGATCGGTTACGCCGGGGGCGCGGCTTATTTCTTCGAGACCATGGCCTTTGCCACGCTGGCTCAGGCGGCGGGCCTTCTGGGCACCAGCGCGCTGGTCGCCTATTCGATCCTGCACAGCGTGGAATCGACGGTTTTCATGGTGGCCCTCGGCCTCTCCGTCGCCACGGCGGTGCGCGTGGGCCAAGCCGCCGGAATAGGACAGATCGCCGAGGCACGGACGGCCTGCCTCGCGGGTGTGATCGCATCGATGGGATTGATCGGGGCCATCGGGCTCGTGCTTCTGGCGAATGCCCCGGCCGTGGTGGCGTTCTACAGCACCGACACGGGCCTGATTTCGCGGGCGGTCCCCCTCTTTACCATCATCGCCTTCAGCATGATCTTCGACGCGGGCCAAGTGGTTCTGGGGCAGTCCACCCGGGCCCTGGGCGATTCCTGGGGCACGACGCTGGTCTTCTTCATTGCCTTCTGGTGCGTCATGCTGCCGGTGGGACTGATCCTCGCCTTTGCCACCCCGCTGGAGGAGTCCGGATTGTTCATAGGCACCGGCCTTGGCTGCGTCGTCGCAACGGTCTTGCTCGGGCTCAGATTTCGCACGCTCGTGGCACGGGTGGCCTGAGCCTTGGCCAAGCGCGGCAAATTTGCGAGCTTCCTGACCTGGCTTCCCCAAGCCGCCCTGCTCGGGATCGCACGCGCCCTGCCCGTCCGGACGCGCCTCGGATTTACCTCCTGGTTCGCCCGGACGGCGGTTCGCCTGGTGCCCTCCCTGCGCGGGCGGGTCGAGGGCAATCTCAACCTGATCTTTCCGGGCTTTCCCCTGTCGGAGCGCGACCGCATTCGCGATGGCATGGCCGACAGCTTCGGGCGGACCATGATCGAGGTCATGACCCGCGCCGAGTTTCAGGCCCGCCACGACTGGTCTGGTCCCGAGGGGCCGGGCTGGGCGGCCCTCCGCCAGGCCCGCGCCGCTGGCAAGGGGGCCTTGCTGGTGTCCGGCCATTTCGGTCAATGGGAGGCCGTGCGCGCCGCGCTGATGGCCGAGGGCATCGAATGCGGCGCCATGATCCGCCCCGTCAAGAATCCCTGGTTCAACCGCGACTATCTCGCCTGCGTCGAGGCGGGCGGTCGTCCGGTGATCGGGCGCGATGGGGGCGGCCTGCGGGAACTGGTGCGCCATGTCCGGGGCGGCGGGGTCATGGCGATCCTGCTCGATCAATATACCAAACGCGGCGCGGATATCGATTTTCTCGGCCATCCCGCGCCCTCGGGCACGATGGTCGCCGAACTCGCGATCAAATTCGACGTGCCGATGATCCCGGTCTATGGGACGCGGCTGGCCGATGGCTTGCGGGTTCGTGTCGAATTCGAGGCCCCCATCGCGCCCGGCACGCCGCTGGAGATGACCCAGGCCGCGGCAAACAGCCTGGCGGCGCGGATCCGGAAAAATCCGGAGCAATATTTCTGGCTGCACCGCCGCTGGGTCAAGACATTCTGAAGCGGTTTCCGATCTGATTACAGCGGATCGACCGTTCCAGTACTTTGTTTTGTCACGATTTTTTATCGGCAGGTAAGTCCACTTGGCCAGAAATCGCTCTGACCGCCGCTCAGGGCAGTTTCGCCGCCGCGAGGATCGGTCCGAGCGGGGCGCTTTGCACGATCACGGCCACGGGCCCATCGCCCTCCAGCGGGTAGGTGTTGCGCACTTCCGACTGGCCGTCCCAATCGCCGACATCGGCCCAGTTTTGCACGACATTGGTATAGGTGATCTCCTTGCCTTCATTGTCGCCGCCCGCGATCAGGACGGTCTGGCTCGGCATGAACCGCGCCACCTGGATCTCGGCGGGTCCAACGCCGGCGGCGACGGGCGCAAGGCTCACATGCAACATGTCACCTTCCCGGGAAACCGAGAGAGTGACGGTCGAAGGCGTGGCCCGATGCGCGCTGATCCGCTCCAGAATGGTCGGGGCATCGGAGCCGATCAGCATGTCCTGGCCCTGGATGATCATCTGCGGCGTAAACAGCGTCCGCTGGCGCATCAGCCGCGCATAGGCCTTCTGGCGCAAGGTATTGGCATGGTTTGCAAAATTGTCCGGCCAGATGAAATCCCAGTAATCGACATGCAAGGCGAGGCCGATCACGTCGTCGAGCGAGGCCAGTTCCTCGAACAAGGCGTCGGCGGGAGGGCAGGAGCTACAGCCTTGGCTGGTAAACAATTCAAGAACGACCGCGTTCTGCTGGGCCGTCGCAGCCAAGGGCGCCGCGAGCAACACGAAAGAAAAGACGGTCGGCAAAACGTACATGGCATCCCCGCTAGGCTTCGGCCTTACCTAAGGCCAACGCGGGGATCGAGGCGAGTCAAGCATTCGAGAGCAAGACGTCCGTTCGCATGACTGTTACACGCAGGACACGACTGGCTCCGTCGCCGGTCGTGAGGATTATTTCATGTGCATAAAGCGATTTCCCGGCAGGTGGACCCACCTGCCGGGAAATCATGACACAACAAAGTCACAAGCGGACGATCCGGCGCAGTCGGATCGGAAACCGCCCTAGGCCGATTTGGCGAGGTTGCGCAGCACATACTGCAACACACCGCCGTGCTCGACATATTCGATCTCGATCGCCGTATCGATCCGGCATTTGAGAGCGATTTCCTTCACGGTGCCATCGCCATAGGTGATCGTCGCCGGCACTTCCGACAGGGGCTTCAGATCGCCTGCGAGTCCGCTGATCGAAATGACTTCATCGCCTTTCAGACCAAGCGTCTTGCGGCTGTCGCCGCCGGTGAATTCGAACGGGATCACCCCCATCCCGACGAGGTTCGACCGGTGGATACGCTCGAAGCTCTCGGCGATCACCGCCTTGATCCCGAGCAGCGCCGTGCCCTTGGCTGCCCAGTCCCGCGACGAGCCCGCGCCATATTCCATGCCGCCGATCACGATCAATGGAACGCCGGCCGCCTGATAGGCCATCGAGGCATCGAAGATCGAGGTCTGCTCTCCATCCGGCCCGAGGCTATAGCCGCCTTCGACCCCGTCCAGCATCTCGTTCTTGATGCGGATATTGGCGAAGGTGCCCCGCATCATGATCTCGTGGTTGCCGCGGCGCGAGCCGTAGGAGTTGAAGTCCTTGGTCGGAATTTGCCGCTCGGTCAGGTATTTGCCCGCGGGGGTTGTCGCCTTGAACGAACCCGCCGGCGAAATATGATCGGTTGTCACCATATCGCCGAGCAGCGCGAGAATCCGGGCCCCCGAGATATCCGAGATCACGCCAGGCTCCTGCGCCATCCCGCGGAAATAGGGCGGGTTCTGGATATAGGTCGAAGTCGGCGGCCAGTCATAGGTCTCGCTGTCGACCGTCTCGACCGCCTGCCATTTCTCGTCGCCCTTGAAGACATCGGCGTATTTCGAGATGAAGGCTTCGCGGGTCACGGTCGCGGCCACCAGATCGGCGACCTCCTTGGCGGTCGGCCAGATGTCCTTGAGATAGACGTCCTTGCCGTCCTGATCCTGCCCGATAGGCTCGGTGGTCAGGTTGATGTTCACGTCACCCGCGATCGCATAGGCCACGACCAACGGCGGCGAGGCGAGATAGTTCGCCCGGACGTCCGGGCTGATCCGGCCTTCGAAATTGCGGTTGCCCGACAGGACGGCGGTCGCCACCAGATCGTTTTCGTTGATCGCCTTGGAAATCGCCGGGTCCCCGAGCGGCCCCGAATTGCCGATGCAGGTGGTGCAGCCGAAGCCGGCCAGGTTGAACCCGAGCGCGTCGAGATCCTCCTGCAGATTCGCCGCGTTCAGATATTCCGCCACCACCTGGCTGCCCGGTGCCAGCGAGGTCTTCACCCAGGGCTTGCGCGTCAATCCCTTGGCCCGCGCCTTGCGCGCCACCAGACCGGCCCCGATCATCACATAGGGGTTCGAGGTATTGGTGCAGGAGGTGATCGCCGCGATCACGACGGAACCGTCGCGGATGGTGTAATCCTTGCCTTCCACCGCCGCCGTCTTGCGCACATCGCGCGGCGCCGCGATCACGCCGCCCTCGTCCGCCATCGTCTTGGCCTCGATCGAGGTGTCGACGCCGCGATATTCGCTGACCGTCTTGTAGAAACCGGCATCCGCCACCGACAACGGCGTATAATCCTGCGGCCGCTTCGGACCCGAAATGGCCGGAACGATCTCGCCCATGTCGAGATGCAGCGTGTCGGTATAGATCGGATCATAGTCCGGCCCCCGCCACATGCCGTTCTCCTTGGCATAGGCTTCGACCAGGGCCACCCGGTCCTCCGCGCGGCCGGTTCCGCGCAGATAGCGCAGGGCCTCGTCGTCGATCGGGAAGAAGCCGCAGGTCGCGCCATATTCCGGCGCCATGTTGGCGATCGTCGCCCGGTCCGCCAGCGGCAGATGGTCCAGCCCCTCGCCATAGAATTCGACGAACTTGTTCACCACGCCCTTCTTGCGCAGCATCTGCACGACCTTGAGCACCAGATCGGTCGCGGTGGTCCCTTCGACCATGCGCCCGGTCAGCTTGAAGCCCACGACCTCGGGGATCAGCATCGACACCGGCTGTCCCAGCATCGCGGCCTCGGCCTCGATGCCGCCCACGCCCCAGCCGAGCACCGCGAGCCCGTTCACCATCGTCGTATGGCTGTCGGTGCCCACCAGCGTATCGGGATAGGCCACCAGGGCGCCGGTCAGATCCGTGTCGGTCCAGATCGTCTGCGCCAGATATTCGAGGTTCACCTGATGGCAGATGCCGGTCCCCGGCGGCACCACCCGGAAATTGTTGAACGCGCCCTGCCCCCATTTCAGGAACTGATAGCGCTCGATGTTGCGCTCATATTCGAGATCGACGTTCACCTGGAACGCCCGCGGATTGCCAAACTCGTCGATCATCACCGAATGGTCGATCACCAGATCGACCGGATTGAGCGGATTGATCTTCTGCGCATCGCCGCCGAGCGCCTTGATACCATCCCGCATCGCAGCGAGATCGACCACGGCGGGCACGCCGGTGAAATCCTGCATCAGGACGCGGGCCGGACGATAGGCGATTTCGCGCGGATTCTTGCCCCCCAGCGTCGCCCATTCCGAAAAGGCCTTGATATCGTCCAAGGTCACGGTCTTGCCATCCTCGAACCGCAGCATGTTTTCGAGGACAACCTTAAGGGAAGCGGGCAACTTGCTGAAATCACCCAAATTCGCAGCTTCGGCGGCGGCGATGGAATAATAGGCGTAGGTTTTCCCTCCCACCGTGAGTTCGCGTCGCGTCTTGGCTGTGTCAGTTCCAACAAAAACAGTCATCGGGCCTCCGGGCGGGTGCTGGGACGGGTATGATATTCGTCATATGGCGCAATTCCCCCAAGCTCGCAAGGCCCGCGACTGCGAAAGGCATACATTGGTATACAATTTTTGATCGCCGGCCTCGACAGCCCCGGACTTCCCCCCCTCGCCCGCTTGCGCTAAGGCAACATCCATGAGCCTATCCGTCGACTCCCTCTCCTGCCAGCGCTCCGGCCGTGTGATCTTCCGGAACCTCGGCTTTATGCTGGAACCGGGACGGGCGCTCCTGCTCCGCGGGCCGAATGGTGTTGGGAAATCAACGCTTTTGCGTGTCCTCGCCGGACTGCTCGCTCCCTCGGAGGGGACGGTCTCGCTCAATGGCGTCTCGCTGGAGGCGGACATCGAGGGCTATTGTGACCTGATCGCCTATTGCGGCCATCTCGACGCGGTCAAGCCGCAGTTCACCGTCGCGGAAAACCTCTCCTTCTGGAGCGCCCTCTATGGCGGAACGGATATCGAACCGGCCCTCGCCGCGTTCAATCTCTCCGCCATCCGCGATCAACCGACCCATGCCTGTTCCGCCGGCCAGAAGCGTCGGCTGGGGCTGGCGCGCCTGCGGGTCGCGGACCGTCCGCTCTGGCTGCTCGACGAACCGACGGTCTCGCTCGATCATGACGCGGTGGAACGGTTCTGCGAGGTGGTGCGGCATCACAGCGCCGAAGGCGGACTGGCGGTGATCGCAACCCATGTCCCGCTCGACATCGGACCCACGCGCGAACTGGTTCTCTCCCGGCCCCCGGAGACCCTGCGCGATCCGTTCCTGGCGGAAGACTGGTGATGAGGACCGCGCTCGCAACGCTTGGCCGCGAACTTCGCATCGCCCTGCGCTCCGGCGGCGGGGCGGGTCTCGGTCTCGCCTTCTTCCTGATCGTCATTCTGCTGGTTCCGCTCGGGATCGGCCCGACCCCCGGGCGGCTCGCCCCCGTGGCCCCGGGCACCCTCTGGATCGGCGCGCTGCTCGCCTGCCTGCTCTCGCTTGACCGCCTTTTCCAAACCGATTTCGAGGATGGAACCCTCGACATCCTCGCCATTTCTCCCCTGCCGCTCGAAACGCTGGTGGCGCTCAAGGCCCTTGCCCACTGGTTGACGACCGGACTGCCCCTCGTGGCGCTGGCCCCCCTCCTCGGGATCACGCTCGAACTCCCGGCGGATGCGATGCCCTGGCTTGTGGCCAGCCTCGCCGTCGGCACCCCCGCGCTCAGCTTCATCGGCGCGGTGGGGGCCGCCCTGACCGTCGGCATCCGGCGGGGGGGACTTCTGCTCTCTCTGCTGGTGCTGCCGCTCTATATCCCGACTCTGATCTTCGGAGCGCAGGCGGTGATCGCGGCGGGCGAGGGCCGCGACCCGACCCAGGCCCTGACGCTGCTCGGTGGTCTCACTCTCTTCATCCTCGCCCTCTCTCCCTTCGCCACCGCCCAGACCCTGCGCATCCAGCTGCGCTAAAGCGCAATCCGACCGGAGCGGAGCGAGGATCGGATTGTGTGGTGGATCATCGTGCTGCAGCGCGACCCGCCTGTCCTCGCGCCGGACTGGAATTATGGTCCTCGCGCCGCGGCCAGGGCCGTAGTCCTCGGCAATCGGCCGGATCCTCACGGGCCTCGTGAGCCGGGACCAAGGGATGCTTGCGGAGGCCAGGGCTCCCGGCTTAAAAGCCTGCGATGTCACTTTGGAAATATGCCAATCCGTCCGAGTTCATGCGCCTCTCGGGCGCGGTTCAGCCCTTTGTCTGGGGGCTCGTGGTCCTGACGCTGGGGCCCGGCCTCTTCTGGGGATTTTTCCTGACGCCCGACGATTACCAGCAGGGCGCGACGGTCAAGATCCTGTTCATCCATGTCCCCTCCGCCCTGATCGCGATCAATGCCTGGCTGATGATGCTGGTCGCCTCGCTGATCTGGTTCATCCGGCGGCATCATGTCTCGGCCCTGGCCGCGCGGGCGGCGGCGCCCGTGGGCGCGGTGATGACGATGATCGCCCTGCTCACCGGCGCGATCTGGGGAGAACCGATGTGGGGGACCTGGTGGGCCTGGGATCCGCGGCTGACGTCCTTCTTCATCCTGTTCCTGTTCTATCTCGGCTATATGGCCCTGTGGGAAGCGCTTGACGAACCGGACAAGGCCGCCGACCTGACGGCGGTTCTGTGCATGGTCGGCTCGGTCTTCGCCCTGCTCTCGCGCTACGCGGTGTTCTTCTGGAGCCAGGGCCTGCATCAGGGTCCGTCCCTGTCGATGGATGCGAAAACCAATGTCGACAATGCATTCTACCTGCCCCTCCTTCTCTGTATCGCCGGATTTGTATTTCTTTTCATAGGTTTGGTTCTGTTACGAACTCGGACAGAAATCAGGGCGCGACGCTTGCGCGCATTGCAGATGTCGCGGGCGGACGCATGATGCCGGATCTCGATCGTTACGCGGGCACGGTGCTCGGCGCCTATGGGGTGACGCTTGCCCTTCTCGCGCTGCTCATCGGCCTCAGCCTGTGGCGGTCGTCGAGGGTGGCCAGGGAGCTGGCGCGCATAGAAACCCGGACGGATCGGTCGCGGGTCGAGGAGTCGAGATGACGGGCCCAAGGATCAATCCCCTGATGGCATTGCCGCCGCTGCTCTTCGCGGTCTTCGCGGGCGTGGCCTATCTCGGGCTCAAGCGCGAGCATGCGGATCAGTTGCCGAGTGCCCTGATCGGACAGGAAGCCCCCTCGCTGGCGGCGATCGAACCGCTCGGCAGCGGGCCCGCGCCCACCAATGCCGATCTGACGGCGCCGGGCGTGAAACTAGTGAACTTCTGGGCCAGCTGGTGCGCGCCCTGCCGGGCGGAACATCCGGTCCTGAAGGAGATCTCCGCCACCGGCATTCCGGTGATCGGCATCAATTACAAGGACGATCCTGCCAAGGCCGAGGCCTTTCTCAAGGAACTGGGCAACCCCTTCACCCATCTGGGCGCCGACGCCTCCGGCCGCGCGGCGCTCGACTGGGGCATCTACGGCGTGCCGGAAACCTTCGTGATCGATCCGAATGGAAAGGTCCTGCTCCGGTATCCCGGGCCCCTCACCTACGAGATCTTCCAGAAGGACCTGCTTCCGACGATCTCCAGGCCAGGCTGATCGGGCGGCGCCTGTCACAGCGCCGGCCCGTCGCATTTTCGCAGGCACTCAGGCCGGAACGGCCGGAATGTTCAAGGCGGCGACCGAGGCGGGCCGCGCCTTCGCCCGCTTTTCCCAGGCATCGACATGCGGGAAAGCCTCGAACCCGACCAGATCCCGCGCGCCATAGAGATCGAGCGCCCGAATCCACGGCCAGATCGCGATATCGGCGATCGAATAGTCCGCGCCCATGATCCAGTCCCGGCCGTCCAGACGCTGGTTCAGCACGTTCAGGAGCCGCTTCGCCTCATCGGCATAGCGTTGCCGCGGACGGGGATCCTCGATCTCGCGGCCAGCGAACTTGTGAAAGAATCCGAGCTGGCCGAACATCGGACCGACGCCGCCCATCTGGAACATCACCCATTGGATCGTCTCGTACCGCGCGGCGCCGGTGGACAGGAACCGGCCGGTCTTTTCGGCGAGATAGATGAGGATCGCCCCGCTCTCGAACAGCGCCAGCGGCTGGCCGTCCGGACCCTCCGGATCGATGATCGCGGGGATCTTGTTGTTGGGATTGAGGGCGAGAAACTCAGGGCTGGTCGTCTCGCCGGAGAGCTTCACCAGATGAGGCTCATAGGGCAGCCCCGTCTCCTCCAGCATCGCCGAGACCTTCACCCCGTTCGGTGTTGGATAGGAATAAAGCTGAAGCCGCTCGGGATGTTGCGCGGGCCAGCGGGCCGTGATCGGATGGTTCAGGGTCGCGTTCATGACAGATATCCCCGGTACTGAAATTGCGCCGGACCTTAACAGGAATGCGCACCGCGGCAAGCCGTAGACGGGGGGCCCGGAACGGCCCCCACCGCCCGACCGCGGCCGGGCGGTGGGGGCGCGGGATCAGAACAGCGCGGCGGTCTTCAGCAAGGTCATCCAGACCCCCCACAGGATCGGAATCCCAACCGCGGCCCAGGCGAGCGCCGTCGTCGCATCCAGTCCCCCGCGCCCGATGCCGAACGATCCAGTGGCCGCGGTCCCGGACGGGGCCGAGCGCGCCTGAAGCCGCGCCACCTCCTCGTCGGACATATACCATTTCGGCGCAAGCGGCCGGACCAGAGCATTGGCCACGAGCCCCAGAGCCAGCATTCCGGCCAGAATATACATAGTGGAATCATAGACCTGGGCGCGGGGCACACCCGCGTCGATCTGATATTCGCGGATATAGTTTACCACGACCGGCCCGACGATCCCCGCCGTCGCCCAGGCGGTCAGCAGCCGGCCATGGATCGCACCAACGAACTGCGTGCCGAAGATATCCGCGAGATAGGCGGGAACGGTGGCGAACCCGCCGCCATACATCGAGAGAATGACGCAGATGATCGCGACGAACAGAAGCTGGCTGCCCAGATGCGCCGCCGTCGGCACCAGCGCATAAAGAACGATGCCGAGGATGAAGAAGGTGAAATAGGTGTTCTTGCGCCCGATCCGGTCCGAGAGCGACGCCCAGAAGAACCGCCCGCCGATGTTGAAGAGCGACAGGAGCCCGGCGAATCCGGCGGCGATCGCCGCGATCGAGGCTTTCTGCGCCGCGTCGAGATCGACGAAGGCGACCTCCGGATGACCGATCAGCCGACCGCCGAAAATCTCCTGCAACATCGGCGAGGCCATCCCGATCACGCCAATCCCGGCGGACACGTTCAGGCAGAGCACCAGCCAGATCATCCAGAACTGATAGGTCTTGTGCGCATCCCGCAGATGCACGTTGCGGTGGGTGATCATCGCCTTGGCGCTGGCATCGGGCGGCGTCCAGCCCTCGGGCCGCCAGCCCGCGGGAGGAATGCGATAGCCGAAGGCCCCACCCAGCATGAACAGGAAATAGATCGCCGCGAGCACGAGGAACGTCTGCCAGACCCCCACCGAGTCCGGCGTCTGGAAATGCTTCATCAGCTTGTCGGCGAGGGGGGCGCCGATCATCGCGCCACCGCCAAATCCCATGATCGCCATCCCGGTCGCCATGCCGCGGCGGTCGGGAAACCATTTGATCAGCGTCGAGACCGGGGAAATATACCCCAGCCCCAGGCCGACCCCGCCGATGATCCCCGCTCCGAGCCACATCAGCCAGAGCTGATGCACCAGCACCCCGAAACCGCCGATGGCAAGCCCGCCGCACCAGCAGAAGGCGGCGACGACACCGGCCTTGCGCGGGCCAGCACGTTCGAGCCATCCCCCCCAGATCGCCGCCGAGGAGCCGAGCACCACGAAGAACAGGGTGAAAATCCAGCCGAGGTCCGCCACGCGCCAGTCACAGGACCGCGTGAACAAGGCGCCGAACAGCGTCATGTCCGGACAATCCACGGATGTCTCGATGCCGATCGCATGCGAGAGCGGCAGCCAGAACACGCTGAACCCATAGGCCATCCCGATGCAGAGATGGATCGCCAACGCCGCCGGCGGCACCAGCCACCGATTGAAGCCGGGCCGCGCCACGATGCGCTCCCGGCCCAGCATCCCGGTATCCGCGGACGGCGGATTCACTCCGATGGCTGTCATATCGTTGCCTTCTCCCTGATCACGCCGCGCTTTCTCGGTCCTGACCGGAGCGCATGGCTTTTCCCGTCGCTTAGTCGTCGCCGCCCTGTCAATTGGCGGCGCGGCGCGATACGCGCTGGTCAAGTAACTTGCGCGATCAGGGACAAAATTCGCAAGTTGTTTTCAAGATTCGGCGGTTGGACCAAAGTCTCATGATTGGAGGGCGTGACGTCACTCCATCAGCTCTCGATCTTTCCGAATTGCCCCGATCCCCGGGGCATCCACTGTGTCCGGTCGATGCAAAGTCGCTCTCGGTTCCGGAGCCGCCCGGCGGCTCCGGCTGCAAGGGGAATGGCTCAGTCGACGAACGCTTTTTCGATCACATACTGGCCGGGCTCGGAATTCGAGCCCTCGGTCATGCCGGCCTCCTCGCAGAGCAGCTTGTGCTCCTGAAGCATCGCCATCGAGCCGCAGATCATCACCCGGTCCGTCGCCGGATCGAGCGGCCCGCCCGCGGCCTCCGCCAGCCGTCCGTCCCGGATCCAGTCGGTCATCCGCCCCATCGCGGGGCTCTGCTCGCGGGTGGTCGTGGCGATATGCAGGAGCTTGTCGCCCACCATCTCGGTCAGCATCTCGTCCGCGGCGATCCGCGCGATCAGGTCATGGCCGTAGTCGAGTTCCGCCACCTGACGACAGGTGTGGGTCAGGATGACCTGCTCGAACTTGTCATAGGTTTCCGGGTCGCGAATGATGCTCGCGAACGGCGCGATGCCGGTCCCCGTCGAGAACAGGAACAGCCGCTTGCCCGGAACCAGCGCATCATGGACCAGGGTTCCGACCGGTTTCGGCCGCATCACGATCTGGTCGCCCTCGGCCAGATGCTGGAGCCGGGAGGTCAGCGGTCCGTCCTCGACCTTGATCGAATAGAATTCCAGCTCCTCGTCCCAGGAGGGCGATGCGATCGAATAGGCGCGCAGCAAGGGTTTGCCTTCGACCATCAATCCGATCATCGCAAACTCTCCGGACCGGAACCGGAATCCGGCCGGCCGTTCCGCCGCGAATGAAAACGTACGATCCGTCCAATGCCGGATGTTGCGCACCTTGAGCAAAGCCATGCCCCGCAGTGCCTTGTCGGCGATCTCGTTCATACCCCACCATCTCCTCGAATCGAGGCCCCCCATACACTGGCATCCGGGAAGCGAAAAGACTTGGCAGCCCGGAAAACGGGCTGATTCTTGCCGAAGCAACAGGTTTCTGACAGAAAACAGAACAATTGCGATGGGTTGGATTGACCTGTGGACAGATCGCGGTTATAGGAAAATCTCAATGTGAACCCCAATCCGGGGGTTCGGGCCGCGTGATGTTATGCGGCCATTACTCGCCGTACCTTAACAAACGAGCCCCATGACACGATTTTCAGACCTTTCCCTGGACCCCAGGGTGCTTCAGGCGGTATCCGAAGCCGGCTACGAAACTCCGACCCCCATCCAGACCCAGGCCATTCCCTTCGCTCTCGAAGGACGCGACGTGCTCGGGATCGCCCAGACCGGCACCGGCAAGACCGCCAGCTTCGTTCTGCCCATGATCACCCATCTGAGCAAGGGCCGGGCCCGCGCCCGCATGCCGCGCAGCCTGGTGCTGTGTCCGACCCGTGAGCTGGCCGCCCAGGTCGCCGAGAATTTCGAGAAATATTCGAAACATGTGAAGCTGACCATGGCGCTCCTGATCGGCGGCGTCAGCTTCAAGGACCAGGACAAGCTGATCGACCGCGGCGTCGATGTGCTGATCGCGACGCCGGGTCGCCTGCTCGACCATTTCGAACGCGGCAAGCTGATGCTGACCGGCGTTCAGATCATGGTGGTGGACGAGGCCGACCGGATGCTCGACATGGGGTTCATCCCGGATATCGAGCGCATCTTCAAGATCGTGCCCTTCACCCGCCAGACGCTGTTCTTCTCGGCGACGATGGCCCCGGAAATCACCCGGATCACGCAGGAATTTCTTCACAATCCGGTGCGTGTCGAGGTCTCGGCGCAGGCCAGCACCTCCGAGACCATCGCACAGTTCGTCTGTCGCCATACCCCCAAGCGCAAGGACAGCGGCTCCTCCGAAAAGCGCGAGGTCCTGCGCCGCCTGATCCGCGCCGAGGGCGAGGCCCTGACCAACGGCATCATCTTCTGCAACCGCAAGGTCGAGGTCGATATCCTCGCGAAATCGCTGCGCAAGCATGGTTTCGACGCGGCCCCGCTGCATGGCGATCTGGATCAATCGCTGCGGATGAAGATCCTCAACAGCTTTCGCGACGGTGAATTGAAGCTCTTGATCGCCTCGGACGTCGCGGCCCGCGGGCTCGATATCCCGAGCGTCAGCCATGTCTTCAACTTCGACGTTCCGATCCATTCCGAGGATTATGTGCACCGGATCGGCCGGACCGGACGCGCCGGACGCCAGGGTAAGTCGATCACCATCTGCCTGCCGCACGAGACGAAATATCTCGCCAAGATCGAGGAACTGGTCAAGAAGTCGATCCCGATCCTCGAAAGCCCGCTTCAAACCGCCGAGCCCGCCGCGACCGGACCCGCGCCGACCGAGGCCGCCGCGCCCGAACCGCGCCGGCCGGAGCGTAATCGCCGCGCGGAACCGCGTCGTGAAACCCGGACAGAGCCGCGCCCGATCCTGGCTCAGACGGAGGAAGACATGAGCCCGAGGCAATCCGCGACAAGGCCCGCCGCCTCCGAACAGCGCCGCGACCGCGCTGGACGGTCGAACAACGGGCCCGAGGTGACCGGCATGGGCGATCACGTCCCGGCCTTCCTGCTGCGCGAGTTCCGGATCCCGGCCGCGCCGGAACCCGAGGCGGCCCCGCTCGAAACGGCGGCACCGGAGGCTCCGGCCGCCGAGGAACCCGCCGCGGCGGTGGAAAAGAAACCGCGCGCTCCACGCCGTCGTGCCCCGCGCAAGACCGCGTCCGACGACTCGGCCGAACCCGTGGCGGTCCCCGCCGCCTGAGGGACGCGGGCGGCTTGACGGCCGCCCCGCACGGATTAAAACGGACGCACCCGCGGCAATCGTTTCGCCTGTGCGATGATCACGGTGGCCCGCTCTCTCCCGAGGAAAGGTGCGCCCCTGAGCGATATCCAGATCGTCTTCGCCATCATCGCGGCGATCATCGTGCTCTTCATGTGGGATGGCCTGCCCGTCATCGCGGTCAGCATGGGGGCCGCGCTCTCGCTCTGGGCCACCGGCATCCTGACCCTGAACCAGAGCCTCGCGGGCTTTGGCGATCCCGCCGTGATCTTCATCGCCGCCCTCTTCGTGGTCAGCGCCGGGCTCGAAGTCTCGGGCGTCACCGCCTGGGCCGGGCAAGTGCTGATCCGCCAGGCGGGCTCCAGCCGGACCAGGCTGATCGTCCTGATGATGGGCTTCGTCGGCCTGCTCAGCGCCCTGATCAGCGTCAATGGCGCGGTGGCGGCCCTCCTGCCCGTGGTGGTGGTGATGGCGATCCGTCTGGGGCGATCTCCCTCGCAACTGCTGATGCCGCTGGTCTTCGGGGCCCACGCGGGCTCGCTCCTGATGCTGACCGGAACGCCGGTCAATGTGCTGGTGGTCGAGGCGGCGCGGGAGGCGGGCGAACGCGGCTTTGGCTATTTTGAATTCTCGCTCATCGGCATTCCGATCGTCATCGGCTGTGTCGCGATCGTGGTCCTGTTCGGCGAGCGCCTGCTCCCGAACCGGGTCAGCAAGACCCTGCCCCCCGATCTCAGCCAGCATGCGACCACCCTCGTCGAGCAATACCGCCTCTCGAACGAGGTGCATCAACTGACGGTCGGGGCGATGTCGCCGCTGATCGGCAGGACACGGGCCGAGCTTGAAACCTACAACCGCGGCGACCTTCGCTTCGTGGTCCTGATGAACGCGGATGGCGTACCGATCCGCGAGACCCCCATCGCCGCGGGAGAACGGCTGATCCTGCGCGGCCCCGCGGCCGAGGTGGCGGCCCTGGCCCGGGAACTCTCGCTCGACCCGCGCGAGGATCTGCCGGAAAACGGCGTCGCCGATCAGCTCTTCAATCGCGACTCCGGTCTGGCCGAGGTGCTGGTGCCGCCCCGCTCCACGCTCATCGGCGCGCATTTCTTTCCGGGCATGGTCACGCCGGGCGGGGATCTGATCGTGATCGCCCTCCAGCGCCGCGGACTCGATCTGGGCCCCGACGACCGGCTCGCGGCCGGTGACACGATCCTGCTCCAAGGCAGCTGGGACGCGCTGGATCAACGGCTGGCCCAGGCGGATGTCCTGCTCGTGAACGCGCCCCCTCAGGTCCGGAGCCAGGCCCTGCCCATGGGACCGGGGTCGAGGACAGTGCTGGCCGCGCTCGCCCTCATGGTGGTGCTTCTGGCCACCGGACTGACGCCGCCCGCCGTCGCGGGACTGCTCGCCGCCGGGATCATCCTGCTCTCCGGCGTGCTGGGCGTCGAGCAGATCTATCGCGCGATCAACTGGACCACGGTCATCCTGATCGCCGCGATGATGCCGCTCTCCACCGCGATGGAAACCTCCGGCGCCGCCCGGCTTCTGGCCGAGGGGCTGGTGAATACCGTGGGCGGGCTGGGTCCCCATGCCCTGCTGATCGGCCTGTTTCTCCTGTCGGCCTTCCTCGGCCAGGTGATTTCCAATACCGCGACGGCGCTGATCATCATCCCGATTTCCGTCGTGGCCGCCCGGGACATGGGGATCTCGCCGCAACCCGTGCTGATGTGTGTCTGCGTCGCCTGCGCGGGGGCGTTCCTGACCCCGGTTGCGACCGCGACCAATCTCATGGTGATGGAGCCGGGCGCCTACCGGTTCGGCGACTATTGGAAACTCGGCCTGCCGATGCTGGTCTGGTTCTTCTTCCTCGGCGTCTTCGTCGTGCCGCTGATCTGGCCCTTCTGACGGCGGCGGGGGGAGACAAGCCGCGCCAAGCCGTGCGACAGTCCGCGCAACGATGTCCAAGGAAGAAAGGGATCCCGCCGATGTCCGATCTCGAAGCCGTGCTCGCGCATATCGATGCCACTCTCGAACCCGCCGTGGAACGGCTCTTTGCCACGCTGCGGCTCCGGTCGATCTCGACCGAACCCGCCTTCGCGGACGAGATCCGGGCCTGCGCCGAATGGCATGCCGCCGATCTCGCCTCGATCGGGTTCGAGGCTTCGGTGCGCGAAACCGCCGGCCATCCGGTGGTGATCGGCCATGACCGCGGTGCCGAGGGCACGTCACTGCTGTTCTATGGCCATTACGACGTGCAGCCGGTCGATCCGCTCGATCTGTGGGAGCGGCCGCCGTTCGAGCCCGCGATCGTGACCCGCCCCGATGGCACCCGGATGATCACAGGCCGCGGCTCGGCCGATGACAAGGGACAGCTCATGACCTTCGTCGAGGCCTGCCGTGCCTGGAAGGCGGTGACGGGCAAGCTGCCCCGGCCGATCACCATCCTGATCGAAGGCGAGGAGGAGGCGGGCGGCGAGAACCTGCCCCCCTTCATCGAGGCCAACGCGGCGGAACTCACCGCCGATCTCGCGCTGATCTGTGACACCGGCATGTGGGACGCCGACACTCCGGCGATCACCACCAGCCTGCGCGGTCTCTGCGGCGAGGAAATCCTGATCGAGGCCGCCGACCGCGACCTGCATTCCGGCGCCTATGGCTCGGCGGCGGCCAATCCCAACCATATCCTGGCCCGGATCATCGCCGACCTTCACGACGCCGATGGCCGGGTGACCGTGCCGGGTTTCTATGACGGTGTGCCGGATCTTCCGGAGGAGCTGGCGCGGAGCTGGGAGACTTTGGGTTTCTCCGAGGCCGAGTTCCTCGGCGAAATCGGTCTTTCGATCCCCGCCGGCGAAAAGGGCCGCTCGGTTCTGGAAATGATCTGGTCGCGTCCGACCTGCGAGGTGAACGGCATGGGCGGCGGCTATCAGGGCGACGGGTTCAAGACGGTGATCCCGTCGCGCGCCTCGGCCAAGATTTCCTTCCGGCTGGTCTTCGACCAGGATCCGCATGCGATCCGCGCTGCCTTCCGCGACTTCGTCCGGGCGCGGGTTCCGGCGGATTGCAAGCTTACGTTCAAGGAACATGGCTCCGGCACCGCCGTCAGCTTCGACGCTAGCTCTCCCGCCTTTCTCAAGGCCAAGGAGGCCCTGACCGCCGAATGGTCGCGCGAGGCCGCGCTTCTGGGCTGTGGCGGCTCGATCCCGGTCGCGACCCTGATCAAGAACGAACTGGGGATGGATGTGATCCTGATCGGCTTCGGCCTGAACGACGACCGGGTCCACAGCCCGAACGAGAAGTACGATTTCAAGAGCTTCCACAAAGGCATCCGCTCCTGGGCCCGCATCCTCGCCGCCCTGTGACCGTGCCTTTGGGGAGGGGCCGAATCGAGGCCCCGACTCATGCCCGGGAAAAGTCCCCCCGCCCTTCGGGTTTCGGGGGGATCGCCGGGAGTCCGGCAAAGATCCGGCTATGGCTCTCTCGGTCGCCTTCTGGATATCGGAACGGCGCTGACGGAGGTCATCGCTCGCCGTCATGGCTCCCCGGACAGAGCGGGTGGTGGCGGCCCCGGCGCGGCGCCTGCCTTGAACGGGGCTTTCAGAGCGATTTCCAATCGAATGGACTCATCCGATTGGAAACCGCTCTATTCCGCTGGATCGGGCTGTTCCAGCAGCGCACGGCTCACCAGACGAACGAGAGCGACACCGGCCTTCTCCGGTTCCTCCGCTCTTTCACAGAGGGCCGGTTCCCGAACATGCTCCCCCCCGATCAGGAGCGTGCCGACCGCGAAGCCTTCGGCGATGAGGTGCTGTTCCGAAACCTCCAGATGCCGCTTCAGCAAATCGCGATCTTTGTTCGCGAGCAGGGTCGAATCATCGACTGGCGCCCCATCGGAGACGAGGCAGATGACCCGGCGCGCCCATCTTACAGGATCGAGCCGACCCGCCGCCCAGAGCAGCGCCTCGCCATCGATGTTCTCGTGGAGCAGGTCCGGCCGCAAGGCCATCCGCAAGAGCCAGGAAGAGCGCGTGCTCCGATCAGCGGCCCCGTAAATCAGGTGTCGGAGGTCGCACAGCCGACCGGGATTCGGAGGTCTGCCGGCCCAGAGCCAGGCTTGGCGAGACTTGCCGCCCTTCCAGCCGACCGTGGTGAAGCCGAGCAGCTCGGTGGCGATCCCCGCCGCGTCCAGCGCATCCACGGCGCCCTCGACGGCGAGCAGCGCCGAAATCATCCGAAGGCCCCGCATCGAGCCGGAATGATCGATGAGGAACGATACTACCGTGCGAGCACGCGCCTCCGCGGAAAGGGCGGTCTGAAGATCGCGAACGAGAGCCCCGCCGCTCGCCGCGATTCTGACCCGCTCACTCAGGAAAGAGGTGTCGAACTGCGACATCGCATCCTCGAAGTCGCGTTTCTGTTTCCCTGCGAGCGGGGGAAGCAAGCCGGGGATCCTGGCCGGATCCACGACTTCGTCGAACGCGGTCGTGAAAACCCGATAGCCCTGGTCATCGGGCGTCGCGGAGCGGTTTTCAAATTTCTTTTTCAAGCCAATGAGGAAGGGCGATGCTGTCATAATCCCGTAGGCTGGCGGATTGGAGAAATCCTGGCAAGCGAAAGGAGCATGTTGGCGATCCGGAGCGCGTCAATCCATGCGTCTGTCGCCGACGATGGCGTGGCCGGGGCGCGTCGATGGATCGGTGCCCCATCCCGATAGACCCCGTCCCGATCGAGAGCAGAGCGCCCGGGCTGAGGGAGGCGCGCCTCGGGCGCTGGACGGGGCCATCGCCCGAGGCGCGTTGACATCCCATCCGGGACACCCGCCCCTATCGGGGGCCCGCCAAAACCCCAAAGCCTGTTGGCCTCGCGCCCCCGCGGGCCGGGACCGCGAAAGCGCCATTCGCCCAATCGGTCACCGAGGGATTTCCTCTGGACCCAAAGCAGACCGTGAAGGCCCCCCCGACACCGGCCTCCGGAATTTCAGATCCGTGTCGAACGGGGAACAGTCCCCTCGGGGGCGGGCGCCCCGCCCGACGGCGCAGTTCCCGAAGGCCCCCCTCCGCATCCCAAGGCGTCTCCGACGCTCTCGCCCATCCGGCATCGAATCACGATAGCCCCTTGTCAGTTTCCCGGGGAAGTCTCCCCCGGCGCCGGGCGAGCGGACAGGCCGACCCGTCCGGTCCACCGGGAGGTCCAGATGGCCGCGCGGGTCGAGGGCGGGATTTCACCCGCCCCCTCCCCCGCCCCGATGGAGCACGGCTCGACGGACAAGGCCCATCGCCGCCCGACATCCGCCCCGCTTGACGGCTCAAGACAGTTTTCTAAATTCATATTGTTTTTCATATAGTTATCTGGAGTCCAAACGCGGACACCGCGAGACCGCCGGCAGACCCGGCAGGGAGGCGTCCCTCCGTCCCGGGCCAAGGCGGAGAACCCGGCCCCCTCCCCCGGCACCACGAGGGTCCTTTCCCACCCGAGGAGCCGCGCCAGCCCTTCCGGGATCCACCCGAGCCGATCTCTCTCCTCCTCGCAAGAGAGGGGTCTGTGCGAGAATTTTCGGATCGTTCCGGCCTTCGAAAGATCGCTTGTCCGGGGCAAAAGGAGCCGCCTTCGCGAGGAATGCCCCCCTCCGGACCAGAATTGCCTCAGCTTGACACAAGACCGGGTCCCAGCGCTTGCCTGCGGCCCATCACGCGGATAAGGCGGTTCGACGAGCGGAAAGGCTGACATGTCCCAAATCCTGACCCTGACCCGACCCGATGACTGGCACCTGCATTTGCGGGACGGAGCCATGCTGGAGGGCGTCCTGCCATCGTCCCGCGATTTTGCCCGGGCGATCGTGATGCCCAATCTCGTGCCCCCCGTCGTCACGGCCCGCGACGCGGCCGCCTATCGCGAGCGCATCCTCGCGGCCCTGCCCGAAGGCCAGGTCTTCGAGCCGCTGATGACGCTTTATCTGACCGAGACGACGGACCCGGCCGATGTCGCGGCTGCGGCGGCGGACGGCCTGATCGCGGCGGTGAAGCTCTATCCGGCCGGGGCGACGACCAATTCGGCGAGCGGGGTGCGGGACATGTCCAAGGTCCTGCCCGTGCTCGAAAGAATGGCGGACCTCGGGCTGCCGCTCTGCCTGCATGGCGAGGTCACCGATCCGGAGGTGGATATCTTCGATCGCGAGGCCGTTTTCATCGAGCGGGTGCTCGCCCCGCTGCGGAGGCGCCTGCCGGAACTGCGGATCGTTCTGGAGCATGTCACGACGCGGGACGGGGTCGACTACGTATCTGGAGAGGATAATCTGGCCGCGACGCTCACCGTCCACCACCTGATCCTCAACCGAAACCACCTGCTGGTTGGCGGGGTCAGGCCGCACTATTACTGCCTGCCCGTGGTCAAGCGCGAGACCCACCGCCAGGCTCTGGTCCAGGCGGCGACAGGAGGGAACGGTCGGTTCTTTCTCGGCACGGATTCCGCTCCGCATACGAGGGGAACGAAGGAGGCCGCCTGTGGCTGCGCCGGGGTCTTCAGCGCGCCGAATGCGATCCCTTGCCTAACCCATGTCTTCGAGGCGGAGGGCGCCCTGGACCGGCTGGAAGCCTTCGTTGCGCTGAATGGCGCGGCATTCTATCGGCGGGCACCGAACGAAGGCAGGCTGCGGCTGGAGCGGTCGCGGGAACCCCTTCCCCTGATCCCCGAAATCGCGACCGGAGCGGGGCCGGTCGTGGTGTTCGATCCCGGTTTTCCCCTGCATTGGCATGTCTTAGACTGAAAGGTTCCGCCATGGTCTCGAACAGCTTCACCCCCGACACCGAGATGGCGCGGCTGATGGCCCGCATGCTCTGGGAAATCAAGGCGGTGCATTTCAACGCCGCCGCCCCCTATAAACTCTCCTCCGGCATGGCCAGCCCGGTCTATATCGATTGCCGCAAGCTGATCTCCTACCCCCGCATCCGCTCGACGATCATGGATTTCGCGGCCAGCAAGATCCTGCGGGAGGCCGGCTTTGAGCGGTTCGATATCGTCGCGGGCGGCGAGACGGCGGGCATCCCCTTCGCCGCTTTCCTGGCGGAACGGCTCGGCCTGCCGATGATCTATGTCCGGAAAGCTCCGAAAGGGCACGGCCGGAACGCCCAGATCGAGGGACATATGCCCGAGGGGGCGCGGGTTCTCGTGATCGAGGATCTGACGACGGCGGGCGGCAGCCTCTTTACCTTCATCGATGCGATCCGGGCGGCGGGGGGCCAGGTCGACCATGCGATGGCGCTGTTCTATTATGATATCTTTCCGGAGGCCCGCGCCGAAATGAGAGGAAAAGGGATCACCCTCCATAATATCGCGACCTGGCGGGATGTCCTCGCCGTGGCCCGCGAGCAGCGCCTGTTCGACGAAAAAACCCTGGCCGAGGTCGGCGCCTTTCTCAGCGCGCCCCTGCTCTGGTCGGGCGCGCATGGCGGGGTCGAGGCCCTCGGCGCCTGATCGCGCGGCGAGAAAAGGATCTGTCCGCGCCCGGACAGATCTCAAACTACTGATATTACAACGTAATTCAAAAAAAGACCCCCCGCATGCGCGTCCGGGCGCCATGCGGGGGCGCGGCCTGGAATGCCGGAAAGGGGCGCACAGCTATCGCCTTGGCTCTGCTCGCATCCTGATCAGCGTGCTTGATCGCGCGAGGGACATGAGGATACTGACTCAGGGACGGTTAACCGTCTGGGGGGAAAGTCCGTTCGACGTCAATGACGGCGTAAAAAACAAAGCGCCGCGCCAGCCTTATCAAAGCAATGGCCGCTCAGGCCTCCGGGGACAAACGTATGAACCAGCAAAAACCCTCCCTACCGCTTTCAAGAACCCGGTCCAGTGATCCAGAGGATCTGGCCAACGAGATCGTCGATCGCCTGACCTATCGCATTGGTAAGAACGCCCGCGCGGCAAAGCCCTATGACTGGCTGGAAGCCACGATCCTGGTGATACGCGACCGCGCCATCGAGCGCTGGATGGAAACCACCGGCGACACCTATGCCCTCGGGACCAAGCGCGTCTATTATCTCAGCCTCGAATTCCTGATCGGTCGCCTGATGCGGGACGCGGTCTCCAATCTCGGCCTGCTCGAAAGCATGCGGGCGGCCCTGAAGATCCTCAAGGTGGATCTCGATGTGGTTGCCGAACTGGAGGCGGACGCGGCGCTCGGCAATGGCGGCCTCGGACGGCTCGCGGCCTGGTTCATGGAAAGCATGGCCACCGTCGGCCTGCCCGCCTATGGCTATGGCATCCGCTATCGCCACGGCCTGTTCCGCCAGAAGATCGCCGATGGCTGGCAGGCGGAATTCCCCGAAACCTGGCTCGAACATGGCAATCCTTGGGAATTCGACCGGCGCGAGGCCGCCTATGAGGTCGGATTCGGCGGGCTGGTCGAATTCCACGAGGCCAATGGCTCGGAGGAACGCTTCGTCTGGAAGCCGGCGGAAAAGGTGATCGCCACCGCCTATGACACGCCGATCGTCGGCTGGAAGGCCGAACGGGTGAATACCCTGCGGCTCTGGAAGGCCGAGCCGCTCGATCCGATCCGCCTCGATGCCTTCAATGCCGGCGATCACACCGGCTCGCTGGCCGAGAGCAACCGGGCCGACGCCCTGACCCGCGTGCTCTATCCGGCCGACACCTCGGCGGCGGGACAGGAACTCCGGCTCCGGCAGGAATATTTCTTCTCCTCCGCCTCGCTCAAGGACATCATCCGCCGCCATCTCCAGCAATATGACTCGCTCGACAATCTGGCGGACAAGGTCGCGGTGCATCTCAATGACACGCATCCGGCGGTCTGCGTGCTCGAACTGATGCGCCTGCTCGTCGACGATCACGGGATGGATTTCTCCAAGGCCTGGGACGTGACGCGCGGCACGATCGGTTATACCAACCACACGCTCCTGCCCGAGGCGCTGGAAAGCTGGCCGGTGCCGCTGTTCGAGCGGATGCTGCCCCGGCACATGCAGATCCTCTATGAGATCAACGCCCGCCTGCTCCGTCAGGCGCGGGTCGAGATGAAGATGGACGACCAGCAGATCCGCAACATCAGCCTGATCGACGAGAACGGCGAGCGGCGGGTGCGGATGGGAAATCTGGCCTTCGTCGGCGCGCATTCGATCAATGGCGTGTCGGCGCTGCATACCGAGCTGATGAAGGAGACGGTCTTCGCCGATCTCCACAAGATGTATCCCAAGCGGATCAACAACAAGACCAACGGCATCACGCCGCGGCGCTGGCTGATGCAATGCAACCCCGGCCTGTTCTCGCTCCTGCGCGAGACGATCGGCGACAGCTTCATGGACGACATCGAAAAGATCCGGGAGATCGAAAAATACGCCAAGGATCCGGAGTTCCAACGCAAGTTCGCCGCCGTCAAGCACAAGAACAAGGAGCGGCTGGCCGCGCTCATCCGCGAGCGGATGGGGATGCGCGTCAATCCCGACGCGCTCTTTGACATCCAGATCAAGCGTATCCATGAATACAAGCGCCAGCTCCTGAACATCATCGAGGCCGTGGCGCTCTATGATCAGATCCGCTCGCATCCCGATCACGACTGGGTTCCGCGGGTGAAGTTCTTCGCCGGCAAGGCGGCGCCGACCTATCACAATGCCAAGCTGGTCATCAAACTGGCGAACGATGTCAGCCGGGTGATCAATGCCAATCCATCGGTGCGCGAAGTCCTGAAGGTCGTGTTCGTACCGAACTACAACGTCAGCCTCGCCGAGGTCCTGGTTCCCGCCGCCGACCTGAGCGAACAGATTTCGACAGCCGGCATGGAAGCCTCGGGAACCGGCAACATGAAGTTTGCGTTGAACGGGGCACTGACCATCGGCACCCTCGACGGCGCGAATGTCGAAATCAGCGAACAAGTTGGTATGGATAACATCGTGATTTTCGGCATGACGGCGGCGGAGGTTGCATCCAAGCGCGCAAGCGGCCACAATCCCCGGGCCGTGATTGAAAGCTCGCCGGAATTGAGTCAAGCCTTGACCTCCATCGCCTCCGGCGTGTTCTCCCCGGATGATCCGCATCGCTACGCGGATTTGATCGGGGGGCTTTATGACCACGACTGGTTCATGGTCGCGACCGATTTCGACGCCTACGCGGCGGCGCAACGGAAGGTTGACGATATCTGGGCCGAGCCTTCGGTCTGGTGGGAGAAGGCGATCCTGAACACGGCCCGGATGGCCTGGTTCTCGTCGGATCGGACGATCCGCGAATATGCCAAGGATATCTGGAAAGTCGAACTCTGAAATCCGGCAACAACTGACCTGAACAGGCAAGGAGCGGCACCGTTGGGCAAGGAACCCGCGAAAGCGAAACCGGCGGACATCGGCGCCCTCGATTGGTCCGAAGTCGAAGCGATCATCAATGGCACGCACGGCGATCCCTTCGCCGTGCTGGGACCCCAGATGATCGAAGGACGGCTTCATGCCCGCGCCTTCATTCCAGGGGCCGAGGCCGTCGAAGTCTTTACCCTGGGCGACAAGCCGGCCGGGGTCCTGCGTCCCCGTCATGACGCGGGTTTTTTCGAAGGACCGCTGCGGATCCGCAAGCGCCAGCCCATCAAGTATCGCGCCCGCAATTCGGGGGGCGAGTGGTGGGTGAGCGATCCCTATTCCTTCGGCCCGGTTCTGGGGCCGATGGATGATTATTATATCGGCGAGGGCAGCCATTCGCGGCTGTTCGACAAGATGGGCGCCCATCCGATCAGCCACGAGGGGGCGGAGGGCGTGCATTTCGCCGTCTGGGCGCCGAATGCCCGCCGCGTGAGCGTGGTGGGCGACTTCAACGCCTGGGACGGGCGGCGGCATACGATGCGGCTGAGGCGCGATACCGGGATCTGGGAGATCTTCATTCCCGGCGTTCACGCGGGCCTTCCTTACAAATACGAACTGATCGGGCCGGACGGGGTGGTCTTGCCGTTGAAGGCCGATCCGTTCGCACGGGCGGCGGAGTTGCGGCCGGCGACGGCCTCGGTGGTGGCGCCCTGGCTCGATCACCAGTGGGGCGACGCCGCGCATCGCAAGCACTGGTGTTCGGTCGATGCGCGGCGTCAGCCGATTTCGATCTACGAGGTGCATCCGGGCTCGTGGCAGCGCAACTGGGACGAGGGATTCCTGAGCTGGGACGAAATGGCGGACCGGCTGATCCCTTATGTGGTGGACATGGGGTTCACCCATATCGAGTTCCTGCCGATTTCCGAGCATCCCTATGATCCGTCCTGGGGGTATCAGACGACCGGGCTCTATGCGCCGAGTGCGCGGTTCGGCCCGCCCGAGGGGTTTGCGCGATTCGTGGACGGGGCGCACAAGGCGGGGATCGGGGTGATCCTCGACTGGGTTCCGGCGCATTTCCCGACCGACGCCCATGGATTGGCACAATTCGACGGAACCGCGCTCTATGAGCATGCCGATCCGCGGCAGGGGTTTCATCCGGACTGGAACACCGCGATCTACAATTTCGGACGGCGGGAAGTCGTTGGATATCTGGTGAACAACGCGCTCTACTGGTCGGAATATTTCCATATCGACGGGTTGAGGGTCGATGCGGTGGCCTCGATGCTTTATCTCGATTATTCGCGCAAGGACGGGGAGTGGATTCCCAACAAGTTCGGCGGCCGGGAGAATCTGGAGGCGGTGGAGTTTCTTCAGGCCACCAACCGCGCCGTCTATGGAAGCCATCCCGGAACGGTGACGATCGCCGAGGAGAGTACGAGCTGGCCAAAGGTCAGCGCGCCGGTGCATGAGGGCGGTCTCGGGTTCGGGTTCAAATGGAACATGGGGTTCATGCATGACACCCTGACCTACATGGCGCGTGAGCCGGTCCATCGCAAGCATCACCAGAACGACCTGACCTTCGGGCTGGTCTATGCCTTCTCCGAGAATTTCGTGCTGCCGCTAAGCCATGACGAGGTGGTGCATGGCAAGGGGTCGTTGCTCGGCAAGATGCCGGGGGATGCCTGGCAGAAATTCGCGAACCTGCGCGCCTATTACGGTTTCATGTGGGGTTATCCGGGCAAGAAGCTGCTGTTCATGGGACAGGAATTCGCGCAAGGAGCGGAATGGTCTGAGGAGCGCGGGCTCGACTGGTGGCAACTGGATGTGCCCGAGCATCGTGGCGTCCAGAGCCTGGTGCGGGATCTGAACCGCGGCTACGCGGGGACACCGGCGCTCCACCAGCGCGATTGCGAGGGCGAAGGGTTCGAGTGGCTGATCGCGGACGATGCGAAGAACTCGGTCTTCGCCTGGCTGCGCAAGGCGCCGGAGGCCAATCCGGTGGCGGTGATCACCAATTTCACGCCCGTGCCGCGAGAGGGCTATCGTGTGCCGCTGCCGCGCGCGGGGCGCTGGCGGGAAATCCTGAACACCGACGCGACCCTCTATGGCGGCGGCGGAATCGGCAACATGGGCTGGGTCGAGGCCAGGGAGGACGGATCGGGCATCGGCGCGGTGCTGACCCTGCCACCCCTTGCGACGCTCTGGCTTGAATATCAACCCGAATGATCGCCCTATGGGCGATCACGACGGGAACTTCGGGGGAGGAAAACTTGACAAAACATGCTCAGCCGCTCGCACGCGATGCCATGGCCTATGTTCTCGCCGGTGGGCGAGGCAGTCGGCTCAAGGAACTGACCGATCGCCGGGCCAAACCGGCGGTCTATTTCGGCGGCAAGACCCGGATCATCGATTTCGCCTTGTCCAACGCCTTGAATTCGGGCGTGCGGCGCATCGCGGTCGCCACGCAATACAAGGCGCACAGCCTGATCCGGCATCTGCAACATGGCTGGAACTTCCTGCGGCCGGAACGCAACGAGAGCTTCGACATCCTGCCCGCCAGCCAGCGCGTCAGCGAGACGCAATGGTACGAGGGCACGGCGGACGCGGTCTATCAGAACATCGACATCATCGAGAGCTATGCCCCGGAATATATGGTGATCCTGGCCGGGGATCATATCTACAAGATGGATTATGAACTCATGCTCCGCCAGCATGTGGACAGTGGCGCGGACGTGACCGTGGGCTGTCTCGAAGTGCCGCGCATGGAAGCCACGGGCTTTGGCGTCATGCATGTCGATGGCGCGGACAATATCACCGCCTTCGTCGAGAAACCCGCCGATCCGCCGGGAATTCCGGGCCAGCCGGACATGGCCCTCGCCTCGATGGGGATCTATGTCTTCCATACCGGCTTCCTGATGGACCTCCTGCGCCGCGACGCGGCCGACCCGAACAGCAGCCGCGATTTCGGCAAGGACCTCATTCCCTATATCGTCGAGAACGGCAAAGCCGTCGCGCATCGGTTCAGCCGGTCCTGCGTGCGCTCCACCACCGAATCCACCGCCTATTGGCGCGATGTCGGGACGGTCGATGCCTATTGGGAAGCCAATATCGACTTGACGGACATCATCCCGGAGCTCGATCTTTATGAGACCGACTGGCCGATCTGGACCTATTCCGAGATCACGCCACCGGCGAAATTCGTCCATGACGAGGAAGGGCGGCGCGGTCAGGCGATCAGCTCCCTGGTCTCGGGCAATTGCATTGTATCAGGCGCCTCGCTGCGGCGGAGCCTGTTGTTCACGGGGGTGCGGGTGAATTCCTATTCCATGCTTGACGAGGCGGTGATCCTGCCGGAATGCCGCATTGCCCGCGGCGCCCGGTTGCGCAGGGTCGTGGTCGATCGCGGTGTCATCATTCCCGAGGGTCTGGTGGTCGGCGAGGATCCCGCGCTCGATGCCCGCAGGTTCCGCCGGACGGAAAACGGGGTCTGCCTGATCACCCAGGCCATGCTGGATCGTCTCGGCTGATGCGGGTTCTCTCGGTCGCATCCGAAGCCTATCCGCTGATCAAGACCGGCGGTCTCGCCGATGTCGCGGGCGCCCTGCCCCCGGCATTGGCCCGCGCCGGGATCGAAATGCGTACCCTTCTGCCCGCCTACCCCTCGGTCATGGGACTGCTCGAGGGAGAGGGCCGGGTCGTCTGGGACTATGCCCATCTGCTCGGTGTGCCGGCCCGGATCATTTCCGCGCGGATCGAGGGGCTCGATGTCTATCTGCTCGATTCCCCCGCGCTCTATCATCGCTCGGGCGGTCCCTATGTCGACGCGGGCGGGCTCGACCATGCCGACAACTGGCATCGGTTCGCAGCCCTGTCCCGGGCCGGCGCTGATATCGCGAGCGGAATGCTGGCGGACTTCAAGCCCGATCTGGTCCATGCCCATGACTGGCAGGCGGGCCTCACTCCGGCCTACATGCGATTTCACGGATTGAACAAGCCCTCGGTGATGACGATCCACAACATCGCCTTTCAGGGGCATTACGACGCCGCGATCTTTCCGAGCCTGGAACTTCCCTCCTGGGCCTTTGGCATCGATGGCGTCGAATATTATGGCGGCGTGGGATATCTCAAGGCGGGGCTCGCGAGTGCCTGGGCGATCACCACGGTCAGTCCGACCTATGCCCGGGAAATCCGCGATCCGGATTACGGGATGGGGTTGCAGGGCCTGATCCGGGCCCGTGCCGGAACCCTGCACGGGATCGTCAATGGCATCGATACCACGGTCTGGAACCCGGAGACCGACACGGATCTGGTGGCCCCCTTTTCGGCCCGAAAGATGAAGGGCCGGACCGACAATCGTCGCGCCGTCGAACAGCGTTTTGGTCTGCACCAGGATGATGACCCGCTTTTTGTCATGATCAGCCGCCTGACCTGGCAAAAGGGCGCGGATCTGCTGGTCGAAGTCCTCGGTGATCTGGTGTCATCCGGCGCCAAGCTCGCGGTTCTCGGATCGGGCGATCCCGAACTGGAGGAAGCCCTCCAGACCGCCGCCGCCCGGCATTCGGGGCGGATCGGCGTGGTGATCGGCTATGACGAACCGCTCGCCCATACGATGCAGGGCGGCGCGGATGCGATCCTCATTCCCTCGCGCTTCGAGCCCTGCGGCCTGACGCAGCTCTATGGGTTGCGCTATGGCGCGGTGCCGGTGGTGGCGCGCACGGGCGGGCTGGCCGATACGATCATCGATGCGAATTTCGCCGCCCTGAACGCGGGCGTCGCAACCGGCTTTCAGTTCCTGCCCGTCGATACGGACGGGCTGCGCGGCGCGATCCGGCGCGCGGTCGCGCTCTTTCGCTCGCCCAGGGACTGGCAATCCCTGCAACGCGCCGGGATGAAAGCCGATGTTTCGTGGGACCGCAGCGCCGCGCAATATGCCGCGCTCTATGCTTCACTCATGCCTTCGGGCCAAGACCCAACAGCAGGATCAGGACGATGATCAAGACCGTTCCAACCACTCCCTATGACGATCAGAAGCCGGGCACCTCGGGTCTGCGCAAGAAGGTGCCGCATTTTCAGCAGCCGAATTACGTTCAGAATTTCGTTCAGTCGATCTTCAATTCGCTGGAAGGGTTCGAGGGCAAGACCCTGGTGATTGGCGGCGACGGGCGGTATTTCAACCGCGAGGTCATCCAGATCGCGATGAGGATGGCCGCCGCCGCCGGTTTCGGCAAGGTGATGGTCGGTCGGGGCGGGATTCTCTCGACCCCCGCCGCGAGCCATGTGATCCGCAAATATGGCGCCTTTGGCGGGATCATCCTGTCGGCGAGCCACAATCCGGGCGGTCCGACCGAGGATTTCGGGATCAAGTACAATATCGGCAATGGCGGCCCCGCGCCCGAGAAGATCACCGATGCGATCTATGCCGGGACGAAGACCATTTCCGAATATCGGGTGCTGGACGCTCCGGATCTCGATCTCGACACGGTCGGCACATTCGATCTGGGCGAGATGACCGTCGAGGTGATCGACCCCGTCGCCGATTACGCCGAGCTGATGGAGAGCCTGTTCGACTTTCCCGCGCTTCGCGCGATGTTCGCGGGCGGGTTCCGCATGGCCTTCGATGCGATGAGCGCGGTGACCGGTCCCTATGCCAAGGAGATCCTCGAAAACCGCCTGGGCGCCGAGCGCGGGACCGTGCGCAATGCCGTGCCGCTGCCGGATTTCGGCGGGCATCATCCGGACCCGAACCTCGTTCATGCGCGCGAATTGTACGATGTGATGATGGGCGAGAAGGCGCCGGATTTCGGCGCGGCCTCGGATGGCGACGGCGACCGCAACCTGATCATCGGCCGGGGCATTTTCATCACGCCGTCGGATTCGCTGGCGATGCTGGCGGCGAACGCGCATCTGGCGCCGGGATATTCCGCCGGTCTGGCCGGGATTGCCCGGTCGATGCCGACGAGCGGCGCGGCGGACCGGGTGGCGGCGAAGCTCGGGATCGGGATCTACGAGACCCCGACGGGCTGGAAATTCTTTGGCAATCTGCTCGATGCCGGGATGGCGACGATCTGCGGCGAGGAGAGCGCCGGCACGGGTTCGAACCATGTGCGCGAGAAGGACGGTTTGTGGGCGGTCCTGCTCTGGCTCAACATTCTCGCGGTGCGCAAGCAGAGCGCGCGGGCGATCGCCCATGCCCACTGGACGGAATATGGCCGCAATTATTACGCGCGGCATGATTACGAGGGGATCGACAGCGACGCGGCGAACGGGTTGGTGGAGGCCCTGAGGGCGAAGCTGGCGGATTTGCCGGGGACCGAGCTGTTCGGGCTGTGGGTGGCCGAGGCGGACGATTTCTCCTATCACGATCCGGTGGATGGTTCGGTCAGCGCCAAGCAGGGGATCAGGATTCTGTTCGAGGGCGGCAGCCGTGTCGTGTTCCGTCTGTCGGGCACCGGCACATCGGGAGCGACCCTTCGCGTCTATATCGAGCGGTTCGAGCCCGATCCGGCCAAGCACGGCCAAGCCACCGACGTGGCCCTGGGCGACCTGATCCAGGCGGCGGAGGCCTTGGCCGAGATCAGCCAGCGGACGGGACGGGTCGCACCCGACGTGATCACCTGAGCGGCGCGATGTTTGGTGCAACGCCCGGTCGAAAGGGCACGAGGTTCACCGTCTGGTCGGGTGCGGCCCGGGAGATCTGGGTCTGTCTGTTCGACGGAAATGTCGAGACGGCCCGCGTTCCGATGGAGCGCGGAGCGGACGGCGTCTTTTCGGTCGAGGCGGCCGGAGTTGGTCCCGGAGCGCGGTACGGGTTGCGGGCGGATGGAGACTATGCGCCCGAGGCGGGACTCTGGTTCGATCCGGCGAAACTGCTGGTCGATCCGGCGGCGGTGATCCTCGACCGGCCGTTTGCCTATGATCCGCGTCTGGGCGCCCCGCGCGAGGCGGCGATCGATACCGCGCCCCTGATGCCCAAGGCCGTGGTCACCGCTTTGCCCAAGCCAAAAGCCCCGAAGCCGCCGGTCTTTCGCCCCGGTGGTTTCATCTATGAGATCTGCGTGCGCGCCTTCACCATGCTGCATCCCGAGGTGCCGTTGGAACAGCGCGGGACCATCGCGGCCCTGGCGCATCCGGCGGTCCTGGGGCACCTGCGCAGGATCGGAGTCGACGCCGTCGAACTGATGCCGATCACCGCCTGGATCGATGAGCGGCACCTGCCTCCGCTTGGGCTCAGCAACAGCTGGGGCTATAATCCCGTCGCCCCGATGGCGCTCGACCCGCGGCTTTGTCCCGGCGGCCTCGCGGAATTGCGCACCACGGTCGCGGCATTGCGCCGGGCGGGGATCGGGGTCATCCTCGATCTCGTCTTCAACCATACCGGCGAGAGCGACAACCTCGGCCCGACCCTCTCCCTGCGCGGCCTCGACGCCCGCGCCTATTTCCGGCATTCCCCCGATGGAACGCTGGTCAATGATACCGGATGCGGAAACACGCTGGCCTGCGACCATCCGGCGACACGACGGCTGGTGCTCGACAGCCTGCGTCATTTTGTCGGACAGGCCGGTGTCGATGGCTTCCGGTTCGACTTGGCACCGATCCTGGGCCGGTCGGCGGACGGTTTCGATCCGAAGGCCGCGCTGCTGACCGGGATGGCCGCAGATCCCCTGCTCGCCGACCGTGTCCTGATCGCAGAACCATGGGACATCGGCCCCGGCGGCTATCAGCTTGGTCAATTCCCCGGGACCTTCCTCGAATGGAACGACCGCTACCGGGATCGTGTTCGGCGTTTCTGGCGCGGCGATCCCCATATGCTCGGAGATTTCGTGACCGCCCTCGCCGGGTCGGCGGATGTCTTTTCCCCTCCCGAGACCCGCTCCGTCAATTTCATCGCCGCGCACGACGGCTTCGCCCTCGCGGACATGGTCGCCTATGCCCACAAACACAACGACGCCAATGGGGAACACAACCGCGACGGCCATAATGAAAACCTGAGCTGGAACAATGGCGCCGAAGGTCCGTCGGACGATCCCGACCTCCGCGCCGCTCGCGACCGCGACCTGCGCGCCCTGCTCGCAACGCTCTTTGCCTCACGCGGGACGATCATGCTGACCGCCGGGGACGAATTCGGCCGCACCCAATCGGGCAACAACAATGCCTATTGCCAGGACAATCCGATCACCTGGCTCGATTGGGACAACCGGGACACCGCGCTCGAGGCCTTTTGTGCCACCCTCTCCCGGATCCGGCGGAACCATCCCGGGCTTGGCGCCCCGACCTTGCTGACCGGCGCGGCCGGGTCCAACGGGGAACCGGACGTGCTCTGGCTGACCCCCGCCGGAGAGGTGATGAGCGTCGCTGACTGGCAGGATCCCGGCGCCGGGGCTTTTGCCATGCTGCTGGGCCAGGCGGGCGTCGGACGGCTGGCCGTCCTCGTGAACCGACGCCATGAATCCTTGGAGTTCACCTTGCCGGGGTCCTCCTGGTTCGAGGCACCCGAGGGCCGGATGACCCTGCCCCCCCGCGCGCTCTCCTTCGTGACGGAAAAATCGCCACCCCGTCCCCGAAAGACCCGCGCTTCCTGATCGGTGCCAACGGGACCCGTGCCGATCGGCACGGGAGAGCAGGCGTCCGGCCCCATCGGGGCCGGTCCGTTTGACTCAGCGGCGAAAGGGAGGCCACATGCGGGCGAGCAGTCCATCCCGGCGGATGAGGGAATGATGGATCACCGCCGCGACATGCAGGAGGATCAAGGCGATCAGCAGGTTCTTTGTCATGTCATGAACCAGACTCGCCACCTTTGAGACCGCTTCCATCTTTGGCAGGAGCGGGGGAATCCCCAAGGCATTCAGCCATTCGATCGGATATCCCCCCGTCGTGACCCGGACATACCCGCTCACCCCCATGATCACGAGCGTGAGGTAGAGCAGGATATGTGTCCATTCCGCCGCGCGTCTTTGAAGCGGCGGCAGGCTCTCGGGCAAGGGCGGCGGCGGATGGCGGAGCCTCCAGACAATCCGCGCCAGCAGGATCACCAGAAAGACGGATCCCAGGCCCTTGTGAAGAACGAAGAGGGGATTCTGGACGGACCGCGGGATATCCTCGGTCATGATCAATCCGACCGGGATCATCGTCAGGACAATCAGCGCCGATATCCAGTGGAAAGATCGTGCAACAACACCGTATCCCATGCCCAGCCCTTCCCGTCCGTTTCCTGGATCAAGCTAGCACTGACCGGAGCCCTGGCAAAATCCTGGTTGGGAAACCGCCCCCTTGAGCGGCCTCCCCTGTGAGACGATTTGCGCGATCTGGAAAACTTTGGCTTGCGCTGGGCGCTGGCAAGCGTTATCCGACGCCTCGCCGGGCGATTAGCTCAGTGGTAGAGCGCTTCGTTCACATCGAAGATGTCAGGGGTTCAAATCCCTTATCGCCCACCATCATCCGGCGCCTCCGTGGCTGGAGGGGTGATTAGCTCAGTTGGTAGAGCGTTTCGTTTACACCGAAAATGTCGGCGGTTCGAGCCCGTCATCACCCACCAGCCGGGAAGCACAGACCGGGCTGTCCCGGCCCGCGAGATCCTTATAGAGCGGTTTCCGTTTGCATAGGCTCACGTTCAGCGCTCTATCTATTTGAATTTACGCTATTTTCGATTCGTCGAATGAGTCTATTCGATCGGAAATCGCTCCAGAGGGATTTCCATGATCTCCAATTCATGAAGATCCCTCTGGCCATTTGATATTGCGCATTTTCGAGTCGCGGAACCGAATACACTTCCGCTGAAAATGCTCTAGAACTTGTAGGTCACCCCGAAAACCGGGCCCTGGATGTCGATATCGAGTTTGGCCCGGTCCGTGGCCTGATAGAGGATGGACATATAGCGATAGCCGACCGTGCCGGCCCAGCTGTCGTTGAAGGCATAATTTGCCCCGCCATATACTTCCCAGCTGAGATCCGAGGCGGCATTGAAACCGCCCACGTCGGCAAATCCGGAAACGCTCCAGCGCTCGCTGAGCGGATAGGCGCCCCGAACGCCCACGATGCCATCGACCCAGTTCAGGTTCGCATCCTTGTTGAAATCGAAGCGGTCGTTGCTGGCGGAAAAGGACAGATCGACATTGAACGCCCGCACGCCGGCATAGGCATCGACGAAGGAGCGGTTGTTGTCATAAACCCGGTAGGACACAGCGCCGGTGGCCAGCATGAGCTTGGTATCGACATTGGTCTTGATCGCATTCGGCCGATTCGGAAACCTGCCGTTCCCGTCGAGGCCAAGGTCGGCATAGATCAGGTCGAACAGAAGCCCGACCTTGTCCTTGCGAACCTCCCCCGCGCCCATGAAGGCGAAGTTCAAGGCGCTCAGAACATCCGATGTGTTGAGATTGACGATGGGTTCACCGTCCGGTGCTTCCTGGGCGCCACTGACGGACGGAAGCCAGCCATAGACCGTGACCTGTCCACTCCACCCGTTCGTCCAGTCCATGGCCTGCGCCGATGCTTCGGTCGCAATTGACTGAGTCAGCGTGACAACACCGGCCGTCAGCCAGAGCAATATCCTTAACTTCATCCTAAGGTCCCCTGAGCGGCAAACCCTCACAAGGGTTTGATCGTCTGGAATGTGCCCAGCGCTGCCATTCTGTCAATAGTCGGTGGGCGATCCGCCTTCCTGTTTCCGGCGCGACACAAAGTCCGCCAGTTCGTCCTGGATGGCGACATCCATGGCGGGGGGTTCGAATTCGGCGAGGATGGCCTTCCAGACCCGGTTGGCCCGCTGCTCGGTCTGTTCGGAACCCCCCTCGGCCCAGGCCTCGAAATTGCGCCAGTCACTGAGGAAGGGAGCATAGAACGCGGTCGCATAGCGGCTTTGGGTATGGTCGGCGCCGAAGAAATGTCCCGCGGGTCCAACCTCCCGGATCGCATCGAGAGCGAGGGCCTCCGTCGAGGTATCGGTGAGGACCGGATCGAAATAGCGCTGGATCTGTTGCAGGACCTCGCAATCCATCACGAATTTCTCGTAGGAGGCCATCAGGCCGCCCTCCAGCCAGCCCGCCGCGTGATAGACGAGATGAACGCCCGATTGCACCGCCGACCAGAGGGAGTTCATGCTCTCCCACATCGCCTGCGCGTCCGGGGCATTGGCGGCACAGGCGTTAGAGGCCCTGAGGGGCAGGCCATAGAAGCGCGCCATCTGGCCCGTCATCTGGGTCGCCCGGATATATTCCGGTGTTCCGAAGGCCGGAGCGCCCGATTTCATGTCGACGTTGGAGGTGAAGGTGCCGATCATGCAAGGCAGGCCGGGCCGGATGATCTGAAGCAGGACGACCGCGGCGAGCGCTTCGGCGATCGATTGCGCCACCGCGCCCGCCATGGTCACCGGCGCCATCGCGCCCGCCAGCGTGAAAGGCGTGACGACGACCGGCTGGCCGCGGCGGGCAAACCGCATTGCCCCATCGAGCATCGGCCAGTCGTGCTTGAGCGGGCTGGAGGAATTGATGTTGGTGAAGAGCCGGGGCTTGCTCTCGAATTCCTCCACCGACAGGCCCGAGGCGATGCGCGTCATCTCGATCACATCCTCGACCCGCTCCGGACCAAGGCTGTAGGCATGCACGACCTTGTCGGAGAGGGTCAGCATCGCCTGGAGGCAGTCGAGATGGCGCACACTCGCGTGTATATCCACGGGTTCGACCGGATAGCCCCCGATCACATGCATGCAGTTGAAATACTGGGTGAGCTTGATCAGATCCTGGAAGCTCTCGAAGTCCCCCACCCGGCGTCCGCGATCGAGGTCCATGACATTCGGCGGGGAGGAGACATTGACAAAGCACATATGGCCGCCGCCGATCGGTACGACGCGGTCCGGGTTGCGCGGGGTTATCTCGAACTGTCTTGGCGCCTTGCCGACCATTTCAAGGACCATGGCTCGGTCCATCCGGACATTCCGATCCTCGACACGTGCCCCCGCCGCCCGCAGGTATCCCAGCGCCTCGTCATTGAGAAACTCGATCCCGATATCCTCGAGGATCCGCATGGCGGTATCGTGGATCGCCTCGACCCCCTCGGGGGGAAGCGGCTCGGTCGGGCGATCGAGGTTCAGCGGGATGCGCCACGGCATCTGCCGAATCGCATGGCGGTTCTGATCGCGCTTGTTCCCGGTACGGCCGCCGGACCGGCGAGGTCTGTGTTCTTCCATGGGTCCAGTTGAACAAGCCCGGTGGAAAAGGGCTTGCCTGTTCCCGACCTCTGATCACTCGAAATGTCGCCGCGCCGCCGTCAGGCATTTCCGGTCCCGAGGAGAGGGTTGCGCGAAAGAGGGCCTCGTGCGCATCGCAGGGCGCCTCCTTGGGTTCGGCGCTCCTCAGTCAGCGGGCCGCTCCTCCAGTCCGAGCCAGGCGATCAGGCCGCCGATGTCGGGCAAGACCACGTCCGCGTGGCCTTCGAGATCGGCCCGGCTGGCCAATCCGGTCAGAACTCCGACCCTCCGCATTCCCGCCGCGCGGCCACTGTCGAGATCATGGACGCTGTCTCCAATCATCGCACATTGCTCCGGCGCAAGTCCCGTGGCCTGGCAGAAGGCGAGCAGCATGCCCGGGGTCGGTTTCGCTCCATGCCCGCTGTCATATCCCGCGACGAAGGCAAACCGGTCGAGGATGCCCGCGCGCTCCAGATGGGCCCGGGCGGGGGCCTCGGAATCATTGGTCGCCACGCCGAGGATCAGTCCAGCCCCGATCAGCCGGTCCAGAAGCGCGGCCAGGGGCGTGGCCTCGACCTGCGGCGCCGACGAGGTGGTCTCCAGGATGAAATGCCGGAGACGTGCCTCCTCCAACTCGGGATGAAAACGGCGAACCGCGTCGACCACCACCTCCATCGTGCCGGCGATCATGGGACTCGTTTTCGAAAATGACCGCGTCGGAAGGTCAAATCCCAGGGCCGCGGCAAGACCCGCGGATTTCGCGGCATCTCCCCCGGCAAGTCCCTTGATGAAGCCGTCGCACCAGGCGGCCCATGTCGCATTGAAATCGAACAAGGTACCGTCCTTGTCGAAGATGAGACCCTTGATATCGTCACACACCGCTCCGGGCTCCCCCTGCGAACGCGCCCCGCGGGCACTCTGGTCCCGGTCTATCGACAGGCCGCGACGATTCCAAGATGAGCGCTCGAGTCGGGGTCGTCACGTCCAGTTGGGCAGGTCGCCTCCGGGCAGGGCCGCGCGGGCACGGCCCGGAAGGGTGGGAGGGCAGGAGTTGCTCTCGCAGAATTCAAGAAGCAGAGCCTCATCGCTCATCAGGAAATCGAGCAGAAATCCAAGAAATTCGGGATCGCTGCCTCCAGCCCGCAGATCGGCCGGATCAGCACCCGTCGCCGCGAGAAAACGCGACATTGCATCGGGTTGTCCGGCAAGCCAGATCAATGCGTCCTGTGCGACGGCGACGGCGGCTTGAAGGTCCATGGCGGCGGCTCCCCGAGGTTTCTCGCAAATGCTAACCTTTCATTAACACAATGCGGCCTAGGATCGGCTTGCGAAACACTGTGTCGCAAAGGCTTTCGTAGGAGATTCTCCCATGTCGGGTCGCGTGCTGGTTGTGGATGATGTGGCCACCAACCGGCTTCTGCTCCGGGCGAAGCTCTCCTCTGCCTATTTCGACGTTGTCGTCGCGGAAAATGGCCTCCAGGCGCTGGAAATCGCCCGCGCGGAACAACCGGACATCGTCATGCTCGATGTGATGATGCCGGAACTCGACGGCTACGAAGTTTGCAAGATACTGAAATCACAAGAGGAAACCGCGCATATTCCTGTGATCATGGTCACCGCGCTCGACACGCCGGAGGAACGGGTGCGGGGGCTGGAGGTCGGCGCGGATGATTTCCTGTCCAAACCTTTCAATGATCTTGCTCTCTTCGCCCGTGTCCGCAACCTGATGCGGATGAAGATGATGTTCGATGAGCTGCGGCTTCGCGACCTGACCTCGCGGGAACTTGGTCTGACCGACTTCGTCTCCGAACAGGAGGTGGAGCTGGAAATGGGCGGGCCCATCCTCGTCGCACCCCCGACATTGGAGCTCGGCACCCTCTGGGCCACTCAGTTGCGGGAGCAACTGAGCATTCCGACAATTGTCACCTATTCCGAGCGGGAGGCGATGAATATCTCCCGGCTGGAGCTGCCCGACGTTTTCGTGGTCCACCAGAGCCTGATGGAGGGGGGCGACGGATTGCGCCTCGTCTCCTCCCTGCGCTCGCGCCCGGAAACGCGGCAATCGGCGGTGGTGCTGGTGGTCGACAATGGCGATGTGCGCACGGCCTCCAAGGGGCTCGAACTCGGCGCCAGCGATTATATCGAGTCGCCCTTCGACATGAACGAACTCATTGCCCGCATCCGGTCGCAATTGCGGCGCAAACGGTACTCTGACCGGCTGCGCAGCAATGTGCGCAACGGGCTGATGCTGGCGGTGATCGATCCCCTGACCGGAATCTACAACCGACGCTATGCCTCCCAGCATATGCTGCGGGTGATGGAGCGCGCGCAGGAGACGGACGGGGTTTTCGCCGTGATGATGATCGACCTCGACAAGTTCAAATCGGTCAATGACCGATATGGCCATGACGCGGGCGACGCGGTTCTGCGCGAATTCTCACGCCGCCTGCAGGAAAACATTCGCGGCGTGGATCTGGTCGCCCGTTTCGGGGGCGAGGAGTTTTTCGTCGCCATGCCGGATGTGGATGCCGTGACCGCGGGCCAGGCCGCGGAACGAATCAGACGCGCCATCGAGGGCGCGCCGGTGGCGCTGCCCGGAGGACGGGACATGGTGAATATGACCGTCAGCATCGGTGTCGCCATCGCCACCGCCGCCGATACCGACGCCGAAGCCATCATCAAGCGCACCGACAGCGCGCTTTATGCCTCCAAGGAGGCGGGCCGCAACCGCGTCAGCTTTTTTTCCCGCGCCGCCTGAGGCTCAGGGTCTCGGCGGACCCTTCGGGGGCCCGGCCTTCTGACGACGCAGGCTTTCGGAATAGGCCGCCCGCTCCTCTGGATCCATCCGCCTGATCTGCTCGATCAGGAGACGGGTTCCCCGCATCGCAAGGTCATTGACCATCGGTGGCTCCTTGTCGAGCAAGGCCTGCACGGCGCCTATGTCAAAAGGTTCCGCTACCAGGGCATCGGCGACCGCGGCGCGCTGGCTGTTGAGCGCATTGCGCTGGTCGATCCAATCCCGGCGATTGTCGCGCAGCGCCTGGCCGAGATCCCGCTTGTAGGGTTCGGGCAGGGCCCGACCATAATACCAGAGCCCCACGGGCGGAGGGGGAGGCGGACCTTTCAGCAAGGCGCCGCCAATGATTCCGGCCAGCACGACATTCAATCCGATCGAAGCTGCGAGCGCCCATTTCATCCGGGGCCAACGGTTCATGTCCAACATGGCTCAACCCTCCACGGAGGCGAGATCGAAAAACGCCGCGGTGGGATCGTCGACTCCATCGCTGCTTGCACTTTCAAACGACTGGCCATCGCGGACCTTCGATATGCTCTCCACCCCGATCCAGAACCCGAGCACTGCGCAGGTGGCCAGAACCAGCCCGCCCCGCCAGCCCCCGAAAGCCGCGAACACCCTCCCCGGCGCCGGGCGGCGGGGTTGTGCCTCGGGGAGCGCCACCGGCCCGACCCCGGCCGCGTCCGCGAGAATCGCGGAGAGAAATTCCAGTCGCGGCACCGGCGTTTCCGACCGGCCCGCCTGGAAGAACTCCTCCAGCAGCGCCTCGGTTGCCTGGTCGATATCCTTCGCTTCGCCATTCCTAGTCATTGCCAAACCCCAATTCCGCCCGCCGTGGCAGGAGCCGCGTCGCGAGTTCACGTCTGCCACGCGCCAGAAGACTTTCCACCGCCTCGACACTGGTTCCCAGAATCGCGGCGATCTCCGGATTTGGGCGCTCCTCCAGATGGCGCAGGATGATTGCGAGCCTTTGCCTTTCGGGAAGGCTGCCGAGCGCGAGATCCAGCGCCGCGGCGCGGTCCCGGGCTTCGAGAAGGCTGGAAGGGGCCGGAGCGTCATCCGCCATTTCCGGCACATCGTCGAATGACCGCCCCCTGCGCCGGCGCAAACGGTCAATGCAGAGATTGCTCGCCACCCTGTAGAGCCATGTGCCCAGGGCCGCCTCTTCCTTGCGCCAAGTGGGCGCGATCCTCCATAGGCGCAACATTGCTTCCTGGGTCACGTCCTCGGCCTCCGTCGCATCGCCGAGCATGCGCCGCGCCAGGGCCAGGAGCCGCGGCGCATGCCGGAAGGTCAGGGCACGCGCGGCGGATTGATCCCCGGCGGCGAATTGCGCGAGCAGTTCCTCGTCCGTTGTCATGTCCGATCCGTCGAGCGCCATTGTCATCCGCGCAGTCTTGACCTGATCCTGAGAGGATCGTTTCGATTATATTCGGCGGAGGGCCCCTGGTGGAGGCCCTCCGATGGCATCAGCCGCGCGGGGGACGCGGCTTGCCGCCATGGTGCCCGGGGCCACCCGGACCACTCTTCGCCTCGTCGGGAGAGAGCGATCCGTCATGATTGCTATCGAGTGCTGCGAGCAGGTCATCCACGTTCTTCTGGGCGAGCACCGCGATCACGACCCTGCCGCTGTCGGCGGCGCCCATTCTGTCGAGCAATCGATCCACATGGAGCTGGGCGGGATCGGGGGCAAAGACCATCAGGACATTCTCTCGCGGTCCCGGCATCGCCGCGAGCAGTTCGGCCCGATCGAGCGCACCGTCCCCGTTGCTATCCGCCAGCGACAGCCGGCTCGTGGCGCGTGTGAGGAGTTCCGTCTTGGTGACAATGCCGTTCTTGTCCGTATCGATCGTGACGAAATCGATTCCTGGCCCGCGCATCGGCCGACCCATGGGCGCGTCTTCCGGATCGGGCGGAGGCGGCGCATCCTGCGCGGCCGCGGCCGTCGCGACCAGGCCGGTCAACAGGGCCAGCGCCAGGGACGTTTGACGAAAATTCTTCATGGTTTGATCGCCTCTCGGGAGTATCGCTTGTTTCATGAGGGATCAAACGGCCCGAAATCCGCTTTCCGTCGCGGGATCACGAAATCGGGAATCGCCGCGTTGCTGGCGGTCGGGGGCCTCCTCGGTTATGCTGCGCGGGTGAGAAGGGAATCATGATATGGCTTCGTCCGACCGAGACTTGCAGAGCGCACTCCTGCGGGGCTGGAGGCGGCGGTGTCCCGCCTGCGGGCAGGGAGAGATGCTGGAGGGCTATCTCAAGGTCCGTTCCCACTGTTCCGCCTGCGGCACCGATCTCAGCCATCAGCGGGCGGACGATGGTCCCGCCTGGGCAACCATCCTGATCACCGGACATATCCTCGCCCCGCTGATGCTGTTTGTGTTCGTCACCTGGCGGCCGGAGGGCTGGGTCATGGCGCTGGGCTTCTCCGTCGTGTTCGCCGCGCTCTCACTCTATCTATTGCCCCGCATCAAGGGGGCCTTCGTCGGTTTTCAATGGGCCAAGCGGATGCACGGCTTCGGCGAGACGGCCGAACTGGTCACTGGCAAGTAGCGCGGCGGCATGATCGACGAGACTCCCGTACGGGATGCCGCGACCCTCATCCTGATACGCCGTGATGGCGGGTCGGCAAAGGTCTTGATGGGTCAGCGCGGCTCCGCCGCCGCCTTCATGCCCGACAAGTTCGTCTTTCCGGGCGGTGGACTTGATCCCGACGATCTTGCCTTTTCCGAGGATGGATCGGTGGAGGGAGCCCTGCCCTACGCCGCGATCCGCGAACTCTGGGAAGAAACCGGGCTGGTGCTCGCCCGGTCCTCCGACGCCGCCCCGGTCGCGGATGCGCCCGCGGGCTGGCGCGGGTTCTTTGCGGCGGGCCATCGACCGGACCCGGCGCAACTGCGGCTGATCTTTCGCGCCGTGACTCCGCCCAGCCGGCCACGACGCTTCGATGCGCGGTTCTTTCTGGCGGAATCGACGGACCTGATCGGCTCGCCCGACGATTTCTCGGGGGCGTCCGGGGAGTTATCGTTTCTGCAATGGGTCGATCTCGCCACGGCGCGGGCGCTGGCTCTGCCCTTTATCACCGAGGTGGTGCTGGGCGAGGTCGAGGCGATGTTGGCCGAACCAGACCTGCCGCGCCGCATCCCTTTCTTCCAGCAATCCGCCGAAGGATCGCATTTCCGTTTTCTCTGACCGCCTAATCCTTCGGACTCCCCCGCAGTCTTTTCCACTCCCGCATCAACACGAGGCGGCGACGGGGATACCTCTCTGCCCGCAAGGTTGCATCGGTGATACGGTCGGCACGGAAATGCCGAAAATCCAGCCGCAACTCGCACCAAGCCGCCATCATCCGGGCATTCTCGAAAAAGCCCAAGGCGAAGGGCCAGACGATGCGCTCTGTCACGCCTCCCGAGGCGTCGCGATAGGTCATTGCGAGTTTGCGCTCGCTTCGGATCGCGGCCCGGATCGTTCCGATGTTCCGTTCATCCTGACTGTCCGGCCTCGGGCCGACAATCAGGGTCGAACTGTCGGCATACTCCCGCAACTCCTCGGGCAGGACCGCCGTGATCCGATCGAGCGCGGTTTCCGCCGCCGCCGCCAATCGCTGATCCGTGCTCCGGGCAACCCAGCGCGACCCGAGAACCAGAGCCTCGATCTCTTCCTCGCTGAACATCAGCGGCGGCAGGAGAAACCCAGGGCGCAGGACATATCCCACCCCTGGCTCGCCATCGATAACCGCTCCCTGGGAGCGCAGGCTCGCAATGTCACGATAAAGGGTGCGTTGGCTGACCCCGATCTGATCGGCCAGCACCGTGCCGGTGACGGGACGACGATACCGCCTGAGCACCCGCAGAAGGTCGAGCAGCCTTTCCGAACGTGACATGCGTGCCTCCCTCTTGCTTGCCGGAACCAGAGCCCCGGCACTTCGGGAACGCGTCAGGCGTAAGTCAGTTCAATGCCGCTGAGAGCGGTTGCCGCGATTTCGAACGAACGCAAACGAGCCGCATGATCATGGATCATCCCGGTCAGAATAACTTCATCAGGTCTATGACGCTCGATCAACCCGGCAAGGGCCGCGCGCACGGTCGAGGGCGAGCCCGTTGCCGAAATGGAAAGCGCTTCGTCGGCCATGGCCTTCGCCGCCCGGTTGATCGTGGCGTCGATATCGCGGACAGGCCGTGGCAATTTGCCGGGTCGGCCGGTTCTGAGATTGGCAAAGGCCTGCTGCGCCGAACTCTTGAGATAGGCGCCCTCCTCGTCGGTCTCTCCGGCGAAGACATTGATCGCCATCATGAAGCGCGGCGCAGTTCCTCGCTCGGAGGCGCGAAAGGTATCGCGATAGACCCGCGCCGCCTGCTCCAGCGCGGCGGGAGCGAAATGCGAGGCAAAGGCATAGGGCAGACCCAGGTGCGCGGCGAGTTGCGCTCCATAAAGGCTCGATCCCAGAATCCAGACCGGGACATGGGTGCCCGTTCCCGGAACAGCCTTAACCGGGCTGCCCGGATCATCGGCGAAATAGTCCAGAACTTCGAGGACATCGCGCGGGAAAGCATCGCTGCTTTCCATTCCGCGCCGCAGGGCCCGCGCGGTTGCCATATCGGTTCCAGGGGCGCGGCCGAGACCGAGGTCGATTCGATCGGGATAGAGTGTCGCAAGCGTTCCGAACTGTTCGGCGATGATCAGAGGCGCGTGATTGGGAAGCATCACGCCGCCCGCCCCCACCCGGATCCGTTGTGTGCCCGCCGCCACATGACCGATCACCACCGAGGTGGCGGCGCTGGCGATGCCCGGCATGTTGTGGTGTTCGGCCAGCCAGAACCGCTCGTATCCCAGGGATTCGGCATGCCGCGCGAGATCAAGGCTGTTGCGCAGGGCCTGCCCCGCGTCGGATCCCTCGGGAATGGGGGCAAGGTCGAGAACCGAGTACGGCGGGATGGCTTGCGTCTGTGTCATGCCCATTATCTAGAGCCAGAACGCCGTTCTTCCAGTCCCTGGGGTCAAAACCCGGACCGGATCTCCGCCAGTGCCTGCAAGGTCCCCGTGCTCTCGGCCAGCGCCTGCTTCTCGGTATCGGTCAAGGCCGGAACCGGCATGTAGATGCCAGTCGTACGGCGGGTGGAATAGCTCAGCCGGCTCGCGGTGGCGACGGCGGCCTCATAGCGATTCATGGCCTTTGCGAACCGCAGGAGCCGGTCGCCGAGTGGCAGGGCCGCCGCGCGCCGCCGGGCAACGGCCTCGCAGCCCCACAGCATCTCGGTCGAGAAATGCATGAGTCCCGCGCCATAGGCCTCGGTTCGTTCAAAGCCGCAAGGGTCCGCCTTGTGAGAGGTGACAAGAGCGACGGGTGTCCGCAGCGGATCATCCCCCCGCGCCGTGGGGGGCGAACCAAAGGCCAGGACACAGGCAAGGCTGAGGCAAATCGGGATGCGCCGCATCGCAGTCTCCAGAACAATACCCGCCTTCCGCGCACGGGCTGGAAAGCCGCGCGACCGGTCGGGTCCGAGGGAACGGGATTTCCCGCGCAGGATTTCACGTCTTCCCTAACAGCACGTTGCCGAGGGGTTGATTTCCGTCCCCTCTCGCCGCCTTATGGCACCCACCTTCAGGAAAGCATCGTCATGACCGCCTTGCCCCCCTCCATCGATGCCACCCAGCGGATGCTGGAGTCAGCCGGCTATGTGGCAGGCCGGGGGCTGGCAACCGTCACCTTTCTCGCTCTCAAACTGGGACGGCCGCTGTTTCTCGAAGGCGAGGCGGGCACCGGAAAGACCGAGATTGCCAAGACCCTGAGCGCGGCCCTGGGGCGACGCCTCATCCGTCTGCAATGTTACGAGGGCCTCGACGCGTCCAGCGCCGTCTATGAATGGAACTTTCCCGCCCAGATGGTCGCGATCCGCACCGCCGAGGCGGAGGGCGGGGCCGATCGCCATGCCCTGACCGAGGAGCTGTTTTCCGAGCGGTTCCTGATCCGCCGCCCCCTGCTCGAAGCGATGCGGCCCCAGGACGGCGGTGCCCCGGTCCTGCTGATCGACGAACTCGACCGTACCGACGAACCGTTCGAGGCTTTCCTGCTCGAAGCCCTCAGCGATTTTCAGGTCACGATTCCGGAACTGGGCACGATCCGGGCGGAGGAGCCGCCGATCGTGATCCTGACCTCCAACCGCACGCGCGAGGTTCATGACGCCCTCAAGCGGCGCTGCCTTTATCATTGGGTCGATTATCCCGACTTCGACCGCGAATTCACCATCCTGCGCAGCCGCGCGCCCGAGGCACCGGAGACCCTGGGCCGCGAAGTGGTCGCCTTCGTCCAGCGCCTGCGCCTTGAGGATCTGTTCAAGAAGCCCGGCGTCGCCGAGACGATCGACTGGGCCAAATGCCTCGTCGCCCTGGACGCGGTCGAACTGAGCCCCCAGGTGATCGCCGATACGCTGGGCGCCCTGCTCAAATACCAGGACGATATCGTCAAGCTCCAGAATTCCGAGGTCAAACGCCTTCTCGACGATGCCCAAGCCCAACTCGGCACCCGGTGAAACCATGGTGACGATCGCGGATCCGCCGATCCCGACCGATGGAAAACTGGCCCAGAACATCACCCACTTCGCCCGCGCCCTGCGCAAGGCGGGGCTGCCGCTGGGAACCGGGCGGATTCTCCAAGCCATCCAGGCCGTCGAGGCGGTGGGCTTCACCGACCGGCGGGATTTCTATTACACTCTCGAAGCCTGCTTTGTCAGTCGGCCGGAGCATCGCATCCTGTTTGACCAGGTCTTTCGCCTTTTCTGGCGCGATCCCCGTTTTGTCGAGCATATGATGGGGATGCTGACGCCCCTGGTGCGTGGCCTGAATGCCCCGCCCAAACCCTCCGCCGCCGAGCGCCGCGCCGCCGAGGCCCTGCTGGCGGGCGCCGACGCCCCCGCCCCGCCCCGGGAAACCTCCGGCGAAGAGATCGAAATCGATGCGACCCTGACCTTTTCCGCCGATGAACGCCTGCGGCATCTCGATTTCGAGCAGATGTCGCTGGAGGAGCTGGCCTCGGCCCGGCGCGCCATCGCCCGGCTCGACCTGCCGATCCGCCCGATCCAGAGTCGCCGCACGCGGGTTGACCCGCGCGGACATCTCGCGGACTGGCGTGCGACGATGCGCGGCGCCCTGCGCGCGGGGGGAGAGATGCGCGCGCTCAGCCTGCGGGCCCGACGCGAACGATGGCCCAATCTGGTGGTGCTCTGCGACATTTCCGGCTCGATGTCCTCCTACAGCCGGATGATGCTGCATTTCCTTCACGCCGTCGCGAATGCCAAGGGCGCCGGCTGGGCGCGTGTCCATGCCTTCACCTTCGGCACCCGCCTGACCAACATCACCCGCCATCTCGCGACCCGCGACGTCGACGCGGCCCTGACCGCCGCCGGCCGGGAGGCGCGCGACTGGGAGGGCGGCACCCGCATCGGGGCTTCCTTACATGCCTTCAACCGCGACTGGTCCCGGCGGGTTCTGGGTCAGGGCGCGGTGGTTCTGCTCATCACCGATGGCCTCGACCGCGACGATCCCGATGCTCTGCGCCGCGAGATCGAGCGCCTCCATCTCTCGGCCCGCCGCCTGATCTGGCTCAATCCGCTGCTGCGCTGGGACGGCTTCACCCCGCGGGCCCGGGGCGTACGGGCGATGCTGCCATCGGTCGATTCCTTCCGCTCGTGTCACAATCTGGCTTCGCTTGAAGACCTCTCCCATGCTCTCTCCCGCCCCGAGGATCCGCGGGAGCGCGCCCGCCTGAACCGGCTGATGTCCTCGACCTGACCTCGCGCGGGCACCCGGGAGGGACCCGCAGCTGGATTTGAAGGGAACGCTGTCCGGTGATTTTGGGTTTAATCGATCCGGCATATCCGCGGGAACAGCGGGTAATCAAAGCAAATAGGGAGGAGCGAAGCCATGGCCACTTTTTATGGAACCGAGGATTTGGATCACATTTCGACCTTCCCCGATATATCCGATGGCGTGACAAGCGACCCAGCAGGGCTGGCGAACGACAGGACTTGCAGACGTTATCTTCGGCTATGGTGCCTCTGACACGATAAACGGAGGTGGCGGCTACGGCACGATCTACGCAGGCGACGGCGATGACATCATCCAGGATGGCATGGCGCAATCGGGCGACAACATCGATGGCCTTGTTTTCGGGGAAGCGGGCAATGATAGAATTTCTGTGACATGGAGCGGACTCCCTCAGACTTTCGTCCCCAGCTATGTTGACGGCGGCATCGGGAACGACCGATTGCTAGGTCATGGAACCGTTATAGGTGGGTCTGGATCCGACGTTCTTTCGGGGAGCGGCATGCTGTTCGGCGGAGCCGGTGATGATCAGCTTAATGCGTTTTTCGGAAGCGCTCTGATCCGCGGCCGGCGCGGACTCACTGAGAGGCTCATCGGATCACGGTGACACAATGATAGGGGATCCGTTAACGACATCTTCTATTATTATTTACTGGATGGCGACATCGATTCCTTGACTCCTGCCGCGCCCGATTTGGTCCGCGCCGCGCCCGATTCCAGCGTTGCGGCTTTCGAAGGAGCGGGAGGGGCTCTGGGTGATCTGATATACATGATAGGTGTCAACTCTGATCCCCTTACCGAGGAGTTCGGTCCTCTGATCTTTGGCGAAGGTTGCGGTTTAGGGCATATCTGGCTCGGCGAGACTGGCACGCGCACGCTGGTCTACGCCAATTTCGACGACGACGCCGCACCGGAATTCAAACTCGCGATCGATGACGGCGATGTCCGCGCCAGCGAATATACCGCCGACGACTTCATCCTGAGTTGATCACCTTTCGAGCCCTGACCACGGTCCGGTTTACAAGTCCGCGCGGTCCTTGAATGCTCGGGCGGAGAGATGGCCCCCACGCCCCGGCCCTGACCGCCTGAACGGCCGGGCCCCACCGCTTTCCAGCCCGGCCAGGAAGTAACCTGGCACGATGCGCGACTTCAATCCCGGCACCTTTCTCAGGGAATATGTCGAGGCGGCCTTTCGCGCGTTCGCGCATGACGTACCAAAAAACCCCCGACGGATCTGCTCCTGTCAGAGGTCGGCAAAAAGCCAATTGACGGAAGAGCGTCTCGCAGGTCCCGCTCCCTGTTGGCACACACAATCGCCCGACCCGCCAGGACACAGGCACCCGCTGAAATACGAAGGGGCGGACTCAAGGTCCGCCCCTTCGTAATTGGAGAAAGCGCTCAGGCCGCTTCGGACCGATGCGCCTGCCGTTCGCTTTCCTCGCGGCTCAGGGCCACGGACGTGCGGACACCGCGGCGCACAAATTCCATCATGCCTTTCACACACCGCTCGTTCGGGTCGATGCCCGCGCACATCAATACCTCGCGCCCATCGCGCGAACGGGCCCAGCGCGCGATCACTTCGGCGCCATTGCCATACTTCTTGTCATCCGCTATCGCATCGTCCAACGCTGCCAGGACCACCGCGGCAAAAAGCTTCTGCGCCCGGGCTCCCTGATCGTTGGTTAACGCGACCTGATCAACGTAATCGAACACTACGTTCCTTCCTTCCTCTAGGCCGTCTAATTTTGGCGCACTATGACGATTCTGCGACGATTTTGAGGTGCCAATATCACATGGCAGCATTGCGTCAATCGTATAGAAAGCCAGTTGTCCGGATATAGGGTCCGAATCGCCCCGGTCAATATCGGTGAAAATCACCGTGCGGCATATCCGCGGGTCACGGGCTCGGAATTCTCCGACCAGGTCAGGCGACGATAATCAAACCCCGCGACCAGCGTCGGTTTGACGATTTCAAAATACGGAGACAAGTCGAAATCGCGCGGGGCATAAAGCGAATGATGCCGAATATGAAGAATTTCACGCCGTTGGCTTCGCGCCATACGATCAAGACGAAACTCACGGGTGATTCTGGGCAGAATAGGATAGTGAATCTGCTGAAACGCCTCCGCCACCAGCGACGAGCAGATGGCCCGGGTCGGGTCGCCGGATCCGAAGGCAAGGAGCTGGCGCCGCCACCGGGCCGGGACCGGAGGCCGCGGCAAAAAGAACCGGAGCATGTCGAAGATGTTTTTCATGTCGTACCGCCGCCCCAGGCTCGCTATCGCAAAATTGATCACGGTGGCGCAATCCTCGGGCATTAGATGGCGTGGGCGACAGATGCGCGTATTGTAGAACTCGTACTTCGAGAGAGGCACCGCGACACACCCCTCGCCGAGATTTGCCTCGACAAGGCGCAGCGGCTCGCCATTCCCGTCCCTTTGACGCAGCGCATCACCGACGAAGAGAGCGGCATGGGACCAGGTGGATTGCGTCAGATATTTGATCGCGGCCGAGATACGATTGACCCCCTCGACCAGAAGCACATCGCCGGGACGCAGCGCACGGCGCAGCGCGGAGACATTGGCATGTGTATAGGGCTCGGTACCGGGCAGCGGATCCTCCAGACGCGCCGCGAGGTAACGTCCAAACCGATCCATTACCGTATCCCGCTCAAGGGGCATCTCCCGGCCTCCCGTCCAGACGCCCGGGGGATCCCGCCGCCTGCGCGGAGTCAGACTAGCCGCTTCCCCCTAACGGAGCGTTGGTTCCTTTGGGTTCGCCTCAAAAGCCAACCGGATTTGCATTGAAATCCGCGGCAACCCTGTAACACCCTGCCCACGGGCAACGAAGGGAGGGATGATGCGTCCGGTCAGCGCGGTTTCGCTCGACGATCTGTTGCGACAGGCGAACAGAGGCGACCAACGGGCCTATGCGTCGTTCCTGCGGGAGATCACGCCGATCATCCGGGGGATCGCCAGATCGCGCGGCACCGGCCTCGGAGACGATATATGTGAGGATATCGTGCAGGAAACCTTGCTCGCCGTGCATCAAAAGCGACAGACCTGGCGCGAAGATCTCCCCGTCCGGCCCTGGCTCTATGCGATCGTCCGGTACAAGGTCATCGATGCCTTCCGGGCGCGGGGACGCGCCGTTCACGTCAATATCGACGATTTCGCCGAGGTCATCCCGGCCGAACCGGCGGTGGACCCGACCGAACGCGGCGACGCGGAACGCATGGTGGCCAGACTGGACGGAAAGTCGGCCCGGATCGTCCGGTCGATCGGGCTCGAAGGCGCCAGCGTCGCCGAAACCTCGGTGGCGCTCGGCATGACCGAAACGGCGGTGCGGGTGGCCCTGCACCGGGGCCTCAAAAGGCTGGCGCAACTGCGCGGAGCGATGGTGGAATGAAGACGGAGCAATTGATCGAAGCCATGGCGGCCGATGCCGAAATCGAACGCCCGGTGTCGCAGGTCCTGCCCTATGGCGTGCTGGTAGCGGCCGCCCTGGTCGGCATCGTCTTTCTGATCGCCGTGGGTCAGCGCGCGGATCCCTCGGCGGTCTGGACAGAATGGAACGTGGCCATCAAGCAGATCTTTCCGATCCCTCTGGCCATTGGCGGATTTGGCGCGGTCCTGCGCCTGTCGCGTCCCGGCGCCACGATCGGGGTCTGGCCGCTTCTGGTCGCTGTCGGGGGGCTCATGGCTCTGGTCGCGGTGGCGGTGGAACTGATGATCCGGCCGCGGGCGCTCTGGCACACCGACATGATGGGACAAACCCATATGTTCTGCCTCGGCGCCATCCCCTTGATGTCCCTGCCAATCCTGGGGGTCAGCCTCTGGGCGCTCAGTCGCGGCGCCAGCACCCGCCCCACCCTCAGCGGTGCCATCGCAGGCCTGATGAGCGGCGGAACCGCGACCGCCCTCTATGCAATCCACTGTCCCGAAGACAGCCCCCTGTTCTATGGCACCTGGTACATGCTGGGGATCCTGATCGCGACGCTCCTCGGGGCACTGCTCGGGCGACGCCTGTTGCGCTGGTAAACCCCGTTGACAGATTTCCATATTTCATTATTGAATGAAATATGGAATCAAAAGATATCATCAAGCGCCTCTCCGCCCTGGCCCAGGAAAGCCGCCTCGCGGTCTTTCGCCTGCTGGTCCAGACGGGTCCGCGGGGACTGGCGGCGGGCCAGATCGCGCGGGATCTCGGGATCACCCCCAATGCCCTGTCGGCCCAACTGACCCTGCTCTCGAACGCCGGCCTCGTGACCAGCCGCCGGGACGGGCGCTCGATCATCTATGCCGCGCACTATGACGGAATGGCGGAATTGTTGCTCTATCTCGTCAAGGATTGTTGTCAGGGCAGGCCCGAAATGTGCGCGCCCCTGCTGAGCGCCACCGCTTGCCGCGCGGAGCCCCTGCCGTGATCCTCTCGACCAGACGTCGACTGGTGGCGGAGGCGTTGGGAACCGGCCTGCTGCTCGCCGTCGTGATCGGGTCCGGCATCATGGGCGACCGCCTTTCGAACGGACAGGTGGGCCTCGCCCTGCTCGCCAACTCCATCGCCACCGGGGCGGCCCTGATTGTCCTGATCACCCTGTTCGCCCCGATCTCGGGCGCGCATTTCAATCCCGCCGTGACCCTGGTCCTCGCGATGCGGAGCAGGGACTGGCGGATGGCCGGAGCCTATGGTCTGGCCCAATCCCTCGGCGCGGTGATCGGCGTCTGGGTTGCCCATCTCATGTTCGCGGAGCCGGTCCTGCAACTCTCCTCGACGGCGCGGGACGGCGGCGCGCAGGCAATTTCCGAGATGGTCGCCACCTTCGGCCTGATCCTGACCATCCTCGGCGCCCAGAGACTCCGGTCGGAGCAGGTGGCGCCGCTGGTCGGCCTTTACATCATGTCGGCCTATTGGTTCACCGGCTCGACATCCTTCGCCAATCCCGCCGTCACCCTCGCCCGCGCCCTCAGCGACAGCTTCGCCGGCATTGCGCCAACATCGGTTCCCGCCTTCATCGCCGCCCAGGCTTTGGGCGCCCTCTGCGCCGCGGCCCTCGCGGACTGGCTTTTTCAGGAGGCTCGACAGTGAGCGACTTTCCGATCACCCTCTATCATAACCCCGGATGCGGCACCTCCCGCAACGTGCTCGCGATGATCGAGGCCGCCGGATATCCGCCCGAGGTCGTGGACTATGTGAAGGCAGGCTGGAGCGAAGCCCTGCTCAAGGATCTGCTCCGGGCGATGTCGGCCCGACCACGCGATCTCCTGCGGGAAAAGGGTACCCCGGCGGCGGAACTCGGTCTGCTCGATCCTTCGGTGAGCGACGCGGACATTCTCGCGGCGATGCTCGCGTATCCCATTCTGGTCAACCGGCCCATCGTCGTGACGCCACGGGGCACACGGCTGTGCCGCCCTTCGGAGACCGTTCTGGAGCTGCTCGACCGCGCCCCGCCGGAGTTTGTCAAGGAAGACGGTGAGATCGTGAGGGCCTCCAGATGACCGATTTGCCCGCGCTGTCCCCCGAATTCCTCATGGCTCCCGATCCGGAGCCGGACAAGCCCTCAACCCATCCGCCCCGGTTCCTCCTGCTCTATGGCTCCTTGCGCGAACGATCCTACAGCCGGTTCGCCACCGAGGAAGCGGCGCGCCTTCTGCGACATTTCGGCGGCGAGACCCGGATTTTCGACCCCGCCGGACTGCCCCTGCCCGACGGCGCCCCCGCCACCCATCCCAAGGTGGCGGAGCTGCGCGAGCTCTTCGCCTGGTCCGAGGGTCAGGTCTGGTGCAGTCCGGAGCGGCACGGGACCATCACAGGAATCATGAAGGCCCAGATCGACTGGGTCCCGCTCAGCGTCGGTTCGATCCGTCCCTCGCAGGGCCGGACCCTCGCGGTGATGCAGGTCTGCGGCGGTTCACAGTCGTTCAACGCGGTCAATGCCTTGCGTATCCTCGGCCGCTGGATGCGGATGATCACCATTCCGAACCAGTCCTCGGTGGCCAAGGCCTATGACGAATTCACCCCGGAGGGGCGGATGAAGCCTTCGCCCTATTATGACCGGATCGTGGATGTGATGGAGGAGCTGATGAAATTCACCCTGCTGACCCGCGACCGGAGCGACTGGCTGGTGAACCGCTACAGCGAGCGCAAGGCCGCCGCGCATCCCCTGCCCGATCCCACCGGGAAACTCTGATCACTCCGCCGGAGGATCGGCGGGGGTCCGCCGCGCCTCCGCCCGCGCCCGCATCCGGGCTGCGTCCTGCCGGTTCTCAAGCACCACACCGCAGGCGAGACCCGCGAGAAAGCCGCCCAGATGCGCCTCCCAGGCGAGCATCCCGCCAAGGCCGACATACATCACCACATTGATCCCGGCGAGCACCAGCACCCGTCGCCAGACCGGCGCGGTCGAGACCCCCTTCGCGCGATGGCGGCGAAAATCCCACACGGTCCAGACCCCGAGAAACGCGAAGACCGCCCCCGACGCCCCCACCATCGGGGCCTGGGTCGTCGCCAGCAGCCCAAAGGCCGCGCCGCCACAGACCGCGCCGAGGAAGAAGACCGGCAGGATCGTCCCCGCGCCATAGCGATCCCCGACGAACCGCCCCAGCGCCAGAAGGATTGCCATGTTCATCGCCATATGCAGGAAGCTGCCATGCAGCAGCGCATGACTGAGGAACATCGTATAGGGTTGCAATGCATAGAGCGGCTGGGCGCCGTGGAGCAGGCTTGTCCAGAATGCCCCGCTTTGCAGCATCCTGCCTCGCAGGCTCGGATCCGCGACATAGCCCGCGTCGGCGAGGCTCAGCACCACCTCGATCCCGGCGATGACGAGGAAAAGCGCAAGCAAACTACGCGGCAGCGGAGTGAACTCGTCGGTCTGGCGGGGTCTCTGGTCGGGGGGCATCTCGGATTCCGATCGATATGTCTTCAGGCTGGGCACGTTCGTGCTCCGGTACAAGACCGGAACACGGAATTGGGATCCACGAACATCAGGCCAGCCGGACCTCAGGCGCTCTCCGCCAACAGGGATGCATTGCCCCCCGCGGCGGTGGTGTCGATGCACAGATGCCGCTCGACGCAATAGCGCTCCGGCGCGATCAAGGTCGTCTCCAGCGACACGATCGCCCCGAACCGCGCCGCGAGCGCCAGCCGGATCGCCCGCGTCCAGGTCTGTCCCCCGGTCGCGGCGACCAGGGTCAGGCCGGCAAGCGCCGTCAGATCCTCGGGATCGATCTGCCCGTCGAACGCCGCGAGCGGCAGGCCGGCGGCCCGCAGCGCATCGGTGGCGGCGACCGCCCCCTCCGCGATCACCACTGTCGGATTGCCAAAGGCGAGCGACTGGATCGCCTGGATCAGCGCCGCCTCCGCTCCCGCCCCGAGGCAGAGCACGCGCCCCCGGGGACAGAGCGACAGGCGGTTGCTCTCCCCTGTCGGTCCCGGCAGATCGCGCGGTGCACGGGGCAGCCGGGCAATCGCCTCCATCGCCGGCGAGGCCGGAGACTCGACCAGACGCATCAGGGTTCCGACCCGGTCCGGCTCGGTCCAGGGCCGAAGCTTCTCGAAGGCGCCACCGATCCCGGAAATCATCGCGCCACCGGGCGCGGCTGGCGGGACCGGAGTCGGATCGCGGCGCAACCGGGGCAGATAGAACGGCCCCCCCGCCTTTGGCCCTGTCCCCGACAACCCCTCCCCGCCGAACGGCTGCGACCCGACGATGGCGCCGATCTGGTTGCGGTTCACATAGAGGTTCCCCGCCCGGATCCGCGAGGTGATGCGCTCGACCCGGTCATCGATCCGGCTGTGCAATCCGAAGGTCAGGCCAAATCCCCGCGCATTGATCGCATTGACCACCGCGTCGATCTCCTGCGCGCGAAAGCTCGCCACATGCAGGACGGGACCAAAGACTTCACGCTCGACCGAGGTGATCCCGTTCACCGCCACGATGCTCGGGGGCACAAACCGCCCGATCCCGGGAGTCGGGACGGTGGCGAGCAGCGCGCCGGCCTTTTGACGTTGCTCGATATAGGCCTTGATCGAACTCTCGGCCTCCGCGTCGATCACCGGCCCGACATCGGTGACAGGATCCCACGGATTGCCCAGGGTCAGGGTGCCCATTGCCCCGGTCAGCATTTCCAGGACCCGCTCCCGCGCCTCCTCCTGAACATAGAGCACGCGCAACGCGGAGCAGCGCTGGCCGGCCGACTGGAAGGCCGAGGCCAGCACATCGCGCACCACCTGTTCGGTCAGGGCGGTCGAATCCACGATCATCGCATTGAGCCCGCCGGTCTCCGCGATCAGGACCGCGTCCGGGGCCGCGTTCTCGGCCAGCGCGCGATGGATCAGGCGCGCAACCTCGGTCGAGCCGGTGAAACAGACCCCGGCGATGCCCGGCGCCGTCGTCAATGCCGTGCCAACCCCCGGCCCGTCGCCCGGCAGAAGATGCAGCACATCGGCGGGCACCCCGGCCTCCAGCAGCAACTGGACCGCGCGGGCGGCGATCAGGGGTGTCTGTTCGGCGGGCTTGGCCAGCACCGCGTTGCCCGCCCCGAGACAGGCCGCGACTTGGCCGGTGAAAATGGCGAGCGGGAAGTTCCAGGGACTGATGCAGACCATGATCCCGCGGGCGGCGCCGGGGGCCCCTTCCGCCGCGTCGGCGTAATAGCGCAGGAAATCCACCGCCTCGCGCAATTCGGCCACGGCATCGGCCAGCGTCTTGCCCGCCTCGCGCGTGGCCAGCGCGGTCAGCTCGGCGGCATTGGCCTCGTAGAGATCGGCGGCCCGGCGCAAAACCTCCGCCCGGCGGGCCGGATCGAGCAGCGCCCAGGCCGGAAAACCGGCCTCGGCCCGGGCAAAGGCGGCTTCGATATCCTCGGAGCTCGCCTCCACGACATGGCCCACCAGATCGGCGGGATCGGCGGGATTGCGCACTTCGATTCCCGCGCCCTGACCCACCTGCCAGCGATGGGTCTTCCAGCGTTCCCGCGCGGCCAGCAGGGGCGTGATCGAAGCCGGTTCGTTGATGCTCCAGCCCACCGCGTTGCGGCGCGGGGCAAAAAGCTCCGAGGGCTGGCGGATGCCGGTATTGGCGATGCTGGTTTCCGCCTCGACCTCGGCGATCGGGTCGGCGGCGATGATCTCGGGGGCCAGATCCTTGTCCACGATCTGGTTCACGAACGAGGAATTCGCCCCATTCTCCAGGAGCCTGCGCACCAGATAGGCCAGAAGATCCCGATGCGCCCCGACCGGCGCATAGATCCGGCAGCCAACCCCCTCGCGCTCGCGCAGGATCTCGTGCAGGACCTCGCCCATGCCATGCAGGCGCTGGAATTCAAATCCCCGCCTGTCCCCCGCCAGCGCAAGGACGGCGGCGGCCGTATGGGCGTTGTGCGTGGCGAACTGCGGGTAGATCCGGTCGCGATAGTCCAGGAGCTTGCGCGCATGGGCGATATAGCTGACGTCGGTATTGGCCTTGCGGGTGAAGACCGGGAAACCGGGCACGCCCCGCTCCTGCGCGGCCTTCAGCTCGCTGTCCCAATAGGCGCCCTTGACCAGCCGGACCATCACCTTGCGGTCAAGGCGCTTGGCCAGATGATATACCCAGTCGATCACCGGCCCCGCGCGCCGTCCATAGGCCTGGGTCACCACGCCGAATCCTTCCCAGCCAGCCAGGCCCGGAACGCAGAGCACCGCCTCGATCACATCCAGTGACAGGTCGAGCCGGTCGGATTCCTCGGCATCGATATTGAGGCCGATGCCCGCGCGGGCGGCGGCGCGCGCGAGTTCCAGCAGGCGCGGCACCAGCGTGCGCATCACATCGGCCCGGTGCGACCATTCATAGCGCGGATGCAGGGCCGACAATTTGACCGAAATGCCGGGGCCGGTCGCGGCGACGCCGGTCGCCCGCCCGCTGATCGCCTTGATCGCATCCGCGTAGGAGCGGGCATAGCGCAGGGCGTCGGCCTCGGTCCGGGCGGCCTCGCCCAGCATGTCATAGGAATAGGTATAGCCCTTGCCCTCAAGCGCCCGGGCCCGGCTCATCGCCGCCCCGATCGTCTCGCCCAGCACGAACTGCTTGCCCATCAGCTTCATCGACCGGCCCACCGCCGCCCGCACCACCGGCTCGCCGAGGCGGCGCACGACGCTGCGCACGGCCGCCGCGGGACGGCCGGGATCGTCGTCAAGCACACGCCCGGTCAGAAGCAGCCCCCAGGTCGCGGCATTGACCAGGCTGGAACTCGATTTTCCCAGATGCGCGCCCCAGTTCGAGGGCTCGATCTTGTCCGCGATCAATTCGTCGATGGTGTCCGCGTCGGGCACCCTGAGCAGGGCCTCGGCCAGACACATGAGGCCCACCCCCTCGTCGGTGGAGAGCCCGTATTCGGAGAGGAAGGCCTCCATCATCGAAGGGCTGGACCGCCGCCGCACCTGCCGGACCAGTTCGGCCGCGTCCGCCGCGATCGCCGCGCGGGCGGGGCCGTCCAGCCCGGTCTGATCGATCAGCGCCCGGACCAGGGTTGCCTCGTCGGCATAGGTCTGGTCACGAATCAGGGCACGCAGGCCGGTCGAGGGCGTCGGAGCATCGGTCATCGGTTGAAAATACCAGACAAGAGTTTGAGTTATCGTTTCATCACGCCTGTGTATATCCACGCGGCGCGCTAGATGCGATGGCTATGCCATCCGGGAAAGCCATGCTTAGAATTCTATCCGTTTCAAAGGCCTATGCAACCGCGCAAGGCCCGCAGCCCGTCCTGCGAGACGTGTCTCTCACCCTTCGCGCGGGCGAGGGGCTGGCGCTGACCGGCGAATCGGGCAGCGGCAAGAGTACATTGCTGCATCTGGTCGCGGGGCTCGATTCCATCGACACCGGCGAAATTCATGTCGGCTCCATCGCGCTCTCCCGGCTTGGGGACCAGGGTCGGGCCGCCTTGCGGCGAAACGAAATCGGACTTGTATTTCAACAGTTTAATCTCGTGCCAAGCGTGGACATCCGGGCCAATCTGGCCTTTCAGGCCAAGATTGCCGGTCGGTTCGACCCGATCTGGCAGGACAGCCTGACCGACCGGCTCGGATTGCGCGACCTTCTGGACCGCTACCCCGAGCAACTCTCCGGAGGCCAGCAGCAGCGCGTGGCGATCGGCCGCGCCCTCGCCGGTCGGCCGGGCCTGATCCTCGCCGACGAGCCGACCGGAAATCTCGACGAAACCACGGGAAACCAGGTGATGGACCTGCTTCTCGACCTGGTGGCCACCAGCGGGGCCAGCCTTCTGATGGTGACGCATTCCCAGAATCTCGCGGCCCGGCTGGATCGGCGGGTCGTCCTGCGCGGGGGGCGGCTGGAATGATCCGGGCGGTTCTGGGCGCCCTGCTCGGCCATTGGCGCCGGCATCCGGTGGAACTCGTGACCCTTCTGGTCGGGCTGGCCGTCGCGACCGCGCTCTGGAGCGGGGTCCAGGCGCTCAATGCCCAGGCCCGGGAGAGCTATGCCCAGGCGGAACAGGCCCTCGGCGGGGCCGGGGTGGCCCGGATCGCCGCCCTCGATGGCCAACCCTTCCCGCTCGCCGACTATGTGACCCTGCGGCGCGCGGGCTGGAAGGTGTCGCCGGTTCTGGAGGGCGACTGGCGGCGCGGCTCCTTGAACCTGCGCCTTCTCGGGGTCGAGCCAGTAACCCTGCCCCCCCGGGTCGGCAAGGTCGGGAGCGGCGACGATCTGCGCGCCTTCCTGCTTCCCCCCGGGCGCGGCTTTGCCACGACCGGGACCATTGCTCGGATCGGCGACACGGCGGGCCTGCCTCCGCTGGTGGCGGACGACGATCTGCCGACCGACACGGTCATGCTCGATATCGGCGTGGCGGAACGGTTGCTCGGCCAGCGGGGCAAGGTCTCGACGCTTCTCCTGCCTCCCTCCGAAGCGGCGCGTCCACTCCCGCCCGCGCTGGCCGGTCATCTCAGGATCGTGCCCGCCGGACAGGACGGCGACCTTGAGCGGCTGACCGACAGCTTTCATCTCAACCTGACGGCTTTCGGATTCCTGAGCTTCGTGGTGGCTCTCTTCATCGTCTATTCCGCGATCGGTCTCGCCTTCGAACAGAGGCGTCCCCTGCTGCGCACCCTGCGCGCCTGCGGGGTCTCCGCGCGGGCGCTGACCCTGATCCTGACGGCGGAACTGGTGGGTCTCGCCCTCATCGCGGGGCTGTTCGGCGTGGTCGCGGGCTATGGCATCGCCGCCGCCCTCCTGCCCGACGTGGCCGCCTCTCTCGGCGGCCTTTACGGCGCACGGGTCCCCGGCACGCTGAGCCTCAGCCCGGCCTGGTGGTTGAGCGGGATTGCTATCAGCGCCTTTGGCGCGCTCGCCGCGGCGGGGACGAGCCTGTGGCGCGCCTGGAGCCTTCCGCTTCTCGCCACCGCCCGGCCCCGCGCCTGGACGGAGGCCCAACGCCGGGGGATACGGCTTCAACTGATCGCCGCCACCGGACTGGCCGGGGCGACACTTCTGGCCCTGTTCCTGGGCAAGGGTCTGGTCGCCGGCTTCGCGGCGATGGGCGGCCTGCTTCTGGGCGCGGCCCTGATTCTGCCCGCCGTGCTGTCGGCGGTCCTCTCCCTCGGGGCGCGCCATGCAAGCCGCCCGATCCCGCAATGGATATGGGCCGATGGAAAACAGCAGATGTCGGGACTGTCCCTGGCCTTGATGGCCTTGCTTCTCGCCTTGGGCGTCAATATCGGCGTCGGCACGATGGTCGGCAGTTTCCGGGCCACATTCCTCGGCTGGCTCGATCAGCGTCTCGCCTCCGAAGTCTATGTCACCGGAAAGGACGCGGATCAGGCCGCCGCCCTCCGGAGCTGGCTTGGCAACCGGCCCGAGGTCTCGGCCATTCTCCCGATCTGGAATGCGCGGGGCCGCTTTCAGGACTGGCCGCTCGAAATCTACGGCTTCAAGGACGATCCGACCTACCGCGACCATTGGCCCATCCTGGCCGCGCGCCCCGGGAGCTGGGACGAGGTCGCGGCGGGGGACGGAGCACTGGTCTCCGAGCAACTGGCCCGGCGTTTTGACCTGCGACTGGGCCAGATCCTGGAGGTTCCCACGCCCGAGGGACTGTGGCCGGTCCGAATCTCGGCGCTCTATTCGGACTACGGGAATCCGGATGGCCAGATCATGGTATCCCTGTCCTCCCTGAACCGGCATTGGCCCGAGGCGGATCGACGACGGATGGCGCTGCGGGTCCCTCCCAACCAGGCCGGCGCGCTGATCGCCGACCTCCGCCAGTCCTTTGGCCTCGGAGCTGATCAGATCACCGATCAGCGCGCGGTCAAGGACTTGTCCCGGCGGATCTTCGAGAAGACCTTCGCGGTCACCGTTGCCCTGAATGGCCTGACGCTCGCGGTGGCCGGGATCGCCCTGCTGGCGAGCCTGCTCACACTCTCCGATCTGAGGCTCGCCCAGCTCGCGCCGGTCTGGGCCCTCGGCCTGACCCGACGCCAGCTTGCCCTGATCGAGCTTGGCAAGACGCTGTTGCTCGCATGCCTTACGATCGCCGTGGCCTTGCCACTCGGTCTCGCCGTGGCCTGGCTGTTGACGGATGTGATCAATGCGCGCGCCTTTGGCTGGAAACTGCCGATTCTCCTGTTTCCGCGCGACTGGGCAATGCTGTTCGGGCTGGCTTTGGCGGTGGCGGCTCTGGCGGCGGCCGGACCCATCCTGCGATTGGCCCGCGCCTCCCCCCTCGACCTGCTGCGGAGGTTCAGCAATGAACGCTAGGGCACTCTCCGGCCAAGAGAGAAAAATGGCGCGTCACCTCCCCCGGAAAGACCTCCCGAGCCGTCGGGCCAAAAAACGCTTCGGGCTTCTGCTCCTTTTTCTCCTGCTTCCGCTGACCGCCGAGGCCCAGGGCTTTGCGAGCCTCGGCACCGCCCAATCCGGCTTTGCCCCCGTCACGGCTCCCGCCCATCTGGAATTCCCGCGCGACCACGGACCCCACGATGGCTATCGGATCGAATGGTGGTACCTGACCGCGAACCTGCGGGCCGAGGATGGCGCCGAATATGGCGTGCAATGGACTCTCTTCCGCGCGGCACAGGCTCCGGGGCCTGAGGGCAAGGGCTGGGAAAGCTCGGTGATCTGGATGGGTCACGCGGCCCTGACCACGGCATCGCGGCATCTCTCTGCCGAAACCTTCGCGCGCGGCGGCGTGGGTCAGGCGGGTGTCGCCCTCGATCCGTTCCGGGCCTGGATCGACGATTGGTCCCTCTCGGGGGCGTCCGGTCCGGGCGACGCGCTCGGGGATCTCGCCGTGACCGCGGGCGGCAAGGATTTCTCCTACCGGCTGCGGGCCGTGACGGACCGCGCGCCGGTTCCACAGGGCGAGAACGGCTACAGCGTGAAATCCACCGAAGGCCAGGCCTCCTACTACTACAGTCAGCCGTTCTATGCCGTCTCGGGAACGCTCTCGATCGATGGCCGCGACATCGCGGTCAGCGGCCGGGGCTGGCTCGACCGGGAATGGTCCAGCCAACCGCTCGCCCCGGACCAGCTGGGATGGGACTGGTTTTCGCTGCATCTCGACGACGGCGCCAAGGTCATGCTCTACCGGATGCGCAACCGGACCGCCCCGCCCTTCGTCACCGGCACCTGGATCACAGCCGATGGCACAGCGACCCCGCTCAGGTCCGGGCAGATCACCCTCTCGCCCCGCGACTGGACGGATGTCGCGGGGCACCGGCTGCCGACGGGCTGGTCGCTCGACATACCGGACCATGGCTTGAAGGTGGACACCGCTCCCCTGAACGGGCAAAGCTGGATGGGCACCTTGTTCCCCTATTGGGAGGGGCCGATCCGGATCGAAGGAAGCCATTCGGGTCGAGGCTATCTGGAAATGACAGGGTATCCATGATGCAAGAGGAAATGGACGCAAGCCTCAATGTCCTCGACGAGCCGCTGAAGCCCTGCGCCTTCGACCCGATGACGGGCTTTTTCCGCGACGGCTGCTGCAACACCGGGCCGGCGGATCGCGGGCGCCATACGGTCTGCGTCCGGATGACGGCGGAGTTCCTGGCCTTTTCGCGGGCCCGCGGCAATGATCTCAGCACTCCCCGGCCGGAATTCGGATTCCACGGTTTGCGGCCCGGCGACCGCTGGTGCCTGTGCGCGGAGCGCTGGAAAGAGGCCTGGCTCGCCGGGGCGGCGCCGAAAGTGGTCCTGGCGAGCACCCACAAGGCAACCTTGAAATCGGTTCCGCTGGAGGCGCTGGTGGAACATGCCCTGCCCGGACGAACGACCGGACACTGATTTCGGCGGTCCTTGCGCGCCGACCGGTCGGCGGACTTCCCCCCGACCGGATTTGTGCTAACTATTATAAACTCGTCCGCCCGACACGCGGGGGGTGGCACGACGCGCGGGCCTTGGGGAGGCCGACCCCGCGCCAATCAGGGCGTTCACAAAACAGGAGGAACTGAGACAATGACACTGGCACTGGGAATCGTCGTCTTTGGCCTGATCGGGGCAATCGCGGTCTATGGATATTCGTCCTCCAACGCGGAGGCGGAACGGCTCGGCACCGCCCGCAAGAAAGCATCCAACCCGGCTACCCCGGTCTGATCCCGAGAGCGATTTTAAGTCGAATAGACCCATTCGACGGCTGGGAAATCGCTCCGGGGCAACCTCAGAATTTCACCGCGGCGACCACGGCGCGGTGATCCGAGGGCCAGGGCGTCGCGGCGATATCCGTCCGCGGACCGGGCTCTCCCACGATGGCCGCGTCGGTCACCGACAGGCCCTGTCCCCTGGCAAAGACAAAATCGATCCGGTCGGGGTGATCGTCACTGGCTTTCTCATCTGAGCGGGGCGACCAGGTAAAGGCGGGCTTGGCGACCGGGTCCGGCCAGACCGTCCGATAGGCATCCTTGAATCCCGCGTCCAGCAGATGCCGGGTCGAGGGCCAGTCCACCTTCAAGGGCTGCTGCCCGGCGGCGACGGCGGCGGCGGTCCAGTCGAGAGCCGAGGGCTCGTTGAAATCCCCGGTCACGAAAACGGCGGCGGCATCCTTTGCGCCGGCCAGGTCCTCATCCAGGATGTCCAAGCCCGGACGCCGCGTTTTTCTTGCAAAATCAATAGCTTCCGATTCCGTCGAAATAAACGGCGCCGGGCCGTATTCGATTCCAAGCAACTGGTAGGGCTGATAGGGCTCGTCATCGAGATGGATGTTGAAGAGCCAGACCGTCTTGCCCTCCACATCGATCGGCACGCCGAGATCATGCGGGCTCGCCGGGCCGATCGGATAGCGCGACAGGATCGCATTGGCCCAGAGCGCGGCGTTGGTCCTGGTCTGGTCGTAATAATGCCAGCCGAGCGCCTTGGCGATGGCGGGCGCGACACTCTCGCCCACGGCCGCGCAACTGGTCGGGGTACAGGGATCGGGCTCGACCCGGGTCTCCTGCAATCCGACGATATCGGCGCCGGCGGCCTTGATCGCGGCCACGGTTTCCGCGACCCCCTTGCTCTCGTTCGCGCCACCGCCCCAGGCGTTGAAACTCATCACCCGCAGCTCCGTCGCCGCCGCGGGCAGGACTGAGAGCAATAGGATAGCGGTGGTCAGGGATAAATGACGCGACATGGATCAAGCTCCGGCTGGGCACTGTTTTGAAACTATATACGGGCTGATCACATATTGATGACAGCGCCGGGGATCACCCCTCCCGGAGCGCTGCTCACCCGGATCGGTCCGAACATCATATCCCTCGATCCTGTCTCGTCGGCTTGCGCCCGGGGCGTCGCTCATTCGGTCCAGGGGCTGGGGCGTTTTTCGAGGAAGGCGGCGATGCCCGCCTGTGCCTCGGGGGTTTCCCAGGTGTCGGCGAGGCGGGTGATGGTGGCTTCGATCACTTCGGCGTCGATCCGGGGCCCGAGCGAGCGGGCGAGGCGCTTGGCGGCGGTCACGGCGGCGGGAGCGGTGGCGAAATAGGGAAAGATCTCGGCCTCGACCGCCTGTTCGAGATCCTCAAGCGGCTCGATCCGCGAGCAAAGCCCGATCAGGCAACCCTCCGCCCCGTCGAACAGCCGGGCGGAGGTGAAGAGCGACCGTGCCCGGCCCTCGCCGATCCGGGCCACCACATAGGGCGAGATCGTGGCCGGGATCAGGCCAAGCCGTGTTTCGGTCAGGGCAAAGCGCGCGTCCGAGGCCACCACGACGGAATCGCAGACCGCCATCAAGCCGACGCCGCCGCCATAGGCCGCCCCCTGCGCGCGACCGATCAGGGGTTTGTCGAGCGTGTTCAACGCAAAGAGCATGTTCGCGAGTCGCCGCGCCTCGGCCATCCGGCCCGCGCGGTCGGTGTCGAACTGTTCACGCATCCAGGCGAGATCGCCCCCGGCGCAAAAGAACCGGCCCGCGCCGGTCAGGACCACGAGGCGGATCGCGGGATCGGCATTGATCCTGGCCGCCGCCTCGGTCAGCTCGTCGCACATCCGGGCCGAGAGGCAGTTGTGCTTTTCGGGCCGGTTCAGGGTCAGGCGCGCGACGCCGCGCGGGTCGGTTTCGAGAAGGATCGTCTGCCAGGTCAAGCGGGGCTCCTCAGCTGTCGGGCAAAGCGGGCGGCCTCGGCGAGTTTGTCGAGATCGAGGCCGGTGTCATAGCCCAGCGCCACAAGCCGGGCGGCGACGATTTCGGTGGCAACGTTGCCGGTGGCGCCGGGCGCATAGGGACAGCCCCCGAGGCCCCCGCAGGAACTGTCGAAGACCCGAAGACCAAAGCCGAGCGCGGTTTCGATGTTTTCCACCGCCTGCCCGCGGGTGTCGTGGAAATGACCGGCCAGTTGTCGAGGCTCGGCGATCCCGAGAGTCGCGGCGAGCATTCGGGCGACACTGTCCGGGGTACCCTGCCCGATCGTATCGCCAAGGCTGATCTCGCGGCAGCCGAGCGCCAGCAGCCGTTCCGTCAGGTCGGCGACGGCGGTGGGGGCCACGGGGCCCTCGAACGGGCAATCGGTCACGCAGGAGACATAGCCCCGGAGCGGGATGCCAGCCGCCCTGGCGGCCTCGGCGACCGGAGCGAACCGGTCGAGACTCTCGGCGATGGAGCAGTTGATATTGCGTTTCGAGAAGCTCTCGGAGGCCGAGGCAAAGATCGAAACCTCGGTCGCACCCGCCCCCAAGGCCGCCTCGAAGCCGCGCGGATTGGGGGTGAGGGCGGCGTAGGTGACGCCCGGGCGGCGCCTGATCCCGGCGAGGACGGCCGCGCCATCGGCCATCTGGGGCACCCAGCGCGGGCTGACGAAGCTTGCCACCTCGATATGGGTAAAGCCACACTCCCCGAGGCGGTCCACCAGTTCGATCTTGTCGGCGGTGGGGATCGGACGCGCCTCGTTCTGGAGCCCGTCGCGGGGCGCCACCTCATAGAGCGTCACCCGATCAGCCATCGAGCGGCTCCAGCGTCAGCAGCGGGGTTCCATCGACGACCTGGGCTCCCGCCACGGTCAGGATCTCCGCCACCACCCCGTCGCGGGGCGCGGTCAGGCCATGTTCCATCTTCATGGCTTCGAGCACCATCAGCACGTCGCCCGCCGCCACCGTCGCGCCGGGCACCGTGGCGATGGATTTCACCAGCCCCGGCATCGGCGCCCGGATATCGTCACCGCCGGGCCCCATGTCGGCCTCGGCCGCGAGAGGATCGGGCAGATGAAAGGACCAGACCTCGCCCTCGTGGAACAGGGTCAGCGCCGCCGGTCCGCGCATCAGGCCAAAACGATGCCCCGTGCCGCCGATCTCGCAGGAGAGTTCCGCGCCGTCCCAGTCGAGCACCGAGATCCGCATGCCCGAGACGTCGAACTCCCCCGGCCCGAGGAGGGTGACCGAAGCGGCGAGAGGCTCCCCGCCCCACAGGAGCCGCGCGCTGTGACAGAGCGGCGCCCAGAGGGTAAAGCCGGTCAGCGGTCCGCGCGCATCAAGCAGGTCGAGCGCCCCCAGCGCCGCGACGGCCACCACGGCGGGGGGCACGTCGCCCGGCTGGGTGAGAGCCTCCAGGCTGCGCTCGATCAGGCCGGTATCGACAAGCCCGGCGGCGAAATCGGCATGGCGCGAGAGGCGGAAGAGAAAGGCGAGGTTCGTCACCAATCCCGCGACCCGTGCCGCGCCCAACGCCCGGGTCAGGGTCGCGCGCGCGGTTTCGCGGGTCGGTCCATGCGAGACGATCTTGGCGATCATCGGATCGTACCAGAGGCTGATCGTATCGCCCGCGCGCACGCCGCTGTCGGCGCGGATGCCGGGCAGAAAGCGCAGGCCGGTCAGGGTGCCGGTGGCGGGCAGGAAGCCGCGGGCCGGATCCTCGGCATAGAGACGCGCCTCGAAGGCATGGCCGGTGAGAGTGATCTGGTCCTGCGTCAGGGGGAGGGGTTCGCCCGAGGCCACGCGCAACTGCCATTCGACCAGATCGATGCCGGTGATCGCCTCGGTCACCGGATGCTCGACCTGGAGGCGAGTGTTCATCTCCATGAACCAGAAACCGTCGGGGCGAAGGCCCTCGCTGTCGTCCACGATGAATTCGAGTGTCCCCGCCCCGGAATAGCCGATCGTCCGGGCCGCGCGCACCGCCGCCGCCCCCATCGCCGCGCGCAACTCGGCGGTCATGCCGGGCGCGGGGGCCTCCTCAATGACCTTCTGGTGGCGGCGCTGCAACGAGCAATCCCGCTCGAAGAGATGCACGGCATTGCCATGTTCGTCGCCGAAGACCTGGACCTCGATATGCCGGGGCCGGGTGATGTATTTCTCGATCAGGACCGCGTCATTGCCGAAGGCCGAGAGCGCCTCGCCCCGGGCGGAGGCGAGCAGATCGGCGAAATCGGCGGCCCGGTCGACCCGGCGCATGCCCTTGCCACCGCCCCCCGCCACGGCCTTGATCAACACCGGATAACCGATCTCGGCGGCGCGGGCGGCGAGGAACGCGTCCTCCTGTCGCGCGCCATGATAGCCTGGGACGACGGGAACCCCGGCCGCCTCCATCAGGGTCTTGGCGGCATCCTTGAGCCCCATCGAGCGGATCGCATGGGGCGAGGGACCGATAAAGACGAGACCGGCCTCCTCCACCGCCTCGACGAATTCGGGATTCTCCGAGAGAAAGCCATAGCCGGGATGGATCGCCTCCGCCCCGGTGGCCAGGGCCGCCTCGATGATCCGGTCGGCGCGCAGATAGCTCTCGGAGACCTGCGCCGGACCGATCCAGACGGCGGTGTCGGCAAGCGAGACATGGAGCGCGCCCGCGTCCGCGTCGGAATAAACCGCGACGGTTGAGACCCCCAGCCGATGCGCGGTGCGCAGGATCCGGCAGGCAATTTCCCCGCGATTGGCGATCAGGATACGGTCAAACATGGGGGGACTCCTTGGCAGACCTCACATGCGGAACACGCCGAAGCGTGTCTCCCCGATCGGCGCATTCATCGCCGCCGCCAGCGACAGGGCCAGGACGGCGCGCGACTTGCGCGGGTCGATCACGCCATCGTCCCAGAGCCGCGCGGTGGCATAGAGCGGATGCGACTGGCGGGCGAACATCTCCAGGGTGGGGGCCTTGAAGGCCGCCTCCTCATCGGCGCTCCAGGTCCCCCCCTTGCGCTCGATGCCATCGCGGCGGACGGATGCCAGCACCCCCGCCGCCTGTTCCCCGCCCATGACGCTGATCCGGCTGTTCGGCCAGGTCCAGAGAAAGCGCGGACCATAGGCCCGCCCCGCCATCCCGTAAGTGCCCGCGCCAAAGGATCCCCCCACCAGCAGGGTGATCTTGGGCACCGCCGTCGTCGCCACGGCGGTGACGAGCTTGGCCCCATGCCGGGCGATACCCTCGGCCTCGTACCGGCGGCCAACCATGAATCCGGTGATGTTCTGAAGAAAGACCAATGGTATCCGCCGCTGGCTGCACAATTCCACGAAATGCGCGCCCTTCACCGCGCTCTCGGAAAACAGCACGCCGTTGTTGGCGATGATCCCGACCGGCCAGCCCATCACCTGCGCGAACCCGCAGACCAGCGTCGCGCCGAACCGCGCCTTGAATTCGTCGAACCGGCTGCCATCCACCAGCCGCGCGATCACCTCGCGGATGTCATAGGGCACGCGGAGATCGACGGGAACGACGCCGAGGATTTCCTCCGGATCATGGGCGGGATCCTCCGCCACCCCCGGCGCGGGCGGCGGCGGCAGGTTCAGGCTGCCCACCGCCCGCCGCGCCAGCGCCAGGGCATGGGCATCGTCCTCGGCGAGATAATCGGCGACCCCCGACAGGCGGGTATGCACATCGCCGCCCCCCAGATCCTCGGCGCTGACCTCCTCGCCCGTCGCGGCCTTGACCAGCGGCGGACCGGCGAGAAAGATCGTGCCCTGATCGCGCACGATGATCGTCACGTCCGACATGGCCGGAACATAGGCGCCCCCCGCCGTGCAGGATCCCATGACCACCGCGACCTGCGGAATTCCGGCGGCGGACATATTCGCCTGATTGTAGAAAATCCGGCCGAAATGGTCGCGGTCGGGAAAGACCTCGTCCTGGTTGGGCAGGTTCGCCCCCCCTGAATCCACCAGATAAACGCAAGGCAGCCGGTTCTCGGCCGCGATTTCCTGAGCGCGGAGATGTTTCTTGACCGTCATCGGATAATAGGTGCCGCCCTTGACCGTGGCATCGTTGGCCAAAATCATCACCTGCCGGCCCATCACCCGGCCGATGCCCGCGATCATGCCGGCGCCGGGCGCATCCCCGTCATAAAGACCATGCGCCGCCATCGCCCCGACCTCCAGAAAGGCGCTGCCCGGATCGAGCAGTCCCGAGACCCGGTCACGCGGCGCCATCTTGCCGCGCGCGACATGGCGCGCCATCGCCTGCGCGCCGCCGCCCGTCGCCGCGATCCGCGCCGCCTCGGCGATCTCGGCCAGCGCCGCGAGATGGCCCGCGCGATTGTCGCGAAACGCCTGTCCGCCCGGGGACACCTGCGACCGGATCACCGCCATGCGCGCACCTCGTTCATTGCCTGAGCTCCGCGCGGATTTCGCCGATTTCGCGGTCGAGAAAGAAGCTGATGACCGAGCGGATCACCACCAGCACCCCGAGGAACACCAGATCGCTGAGCGCGAGACTGAGGGCGGTGTGGATGATGTCCGAGACGATGAAGAGCTCCAGCCCCGCGAGGATATAGCGCCCCAGCTCCATCCGCCGCCGGTCGATGCCTTGGGTCCGCGTGATCTCGTCGCGGCTGAGTTCGGCGGCCGCGAACCCGAGGATGAAGCGCGCGGCCCCGATCAGCATGATCAGGATGGAGACCATGTCGATCCCGGCGGTGACCCATTCCATCGCCGCCACGAAGCCGCCGAGTTCGACATGCGACACCCCCGGCGCCCTGGTGAGTTCCGCGGCGATGTCGTTCATGCCGTGATCCGCATCAGTTCCCGCCCGATCAGCATCCGCCGGATCTCGGAGGTGCCCGCCCCGATCTCCATCAATTTCGCATCGCGCAGGATCCGCGCCACCGGACTGTCCGACAGATACCCCGCGCCGCCCATCGCCTGGACCGCCTGGACCGATTGCTCCATCGCCTTCTCGCTGGCATAGAGCACGCAGGCCGCCGCGTCCTGCCGGGTCACCTCGCCCCGGTCGCAGGCCTGCGCCACGGCATAGACATAGGCGCGGGCCGTGTTCATCGCCGTGTACATGTCGGCGATCTTGGCCTGCATCAGCTGGAAATTCCCGATCTTTTCGCCGAACTGCCGCCGCTCGTGCATATAGGGCATGATATGGTCGAGGCAGGCCTGCATCAGCCCGATGCCGATCCCCGCCAGCACCACCCGCTCGTAATCAAGGCCCGACATCAGGACGCGCACGCCCTGCCCTTCCTGTCCGAGGATATTCTCGAAGGGCACCTCGACCGCGTCGAAGATCAGTTCGCCGGTGTTGGATCCGCGCATCCCGAGCTTGTCGAAATGCGGACTGGTGGAAAACCCCGCCATGGTCTTTTCGATCAGGAAGGCGGTGATCCCCTTGGGACCGGCCTCGGGATCGGTCTTGGCATAGACGACGAGCGTATCCGCGTCCGGCCCGTTGGTGATCCAGTATTTGGAGCCCGTGAGCACGAAACGATCATTGCGCTTCTCGGCCCGGAGTTTCATCGAGACGACATCCGATCCCGCCCCCGCCTCCGACATCGCCAAGGCGCCGACCTGCGTGCCCGTGATCAGGCCCGGCAGATAGCGCGCCTTCTGCGCGGGGGTGCCGTTCAATGCGATCTGGTTCACGCAGAGATTGGAATGCGCGCCATAGCTCAGCGACACCGATCCGCTGGCCCGCGCGATTTCCTCGACCGCCACCACATGCGCGACATATCCCATCCCGGCGCCGCCCTCCGCCTCCGGCACCGTGATGCCGAGGAGCCCGAGATCGCCCATCTCGCGCCACAATTCCGCCGGAAAGCGGTTCTCGCGATCGATGCGGGCCGCGAGCGGCGCGACCCGGTCCCGCGCCCAGGCCTGGACCGTCTCCCGCAACGCCTCGATTTCCTCGCCGAGCGCGAAACGCATGGTCGCGGTGAACATCGGCCGATTCCCCCAGGTTGTTTTCCCGGAGTGAACACCTGATTCCAGCGGAATGCGAGCAGACTTTGCCCCGGCCTTGGAACCGCGCGATCCGCCCGGTATAAGCCCCTCGGGAAACAAGGGGGACCTCCGACATGCGCCAGGCCGAAGTGAGCCGCGAGACCAGCGAGACGCGCCTTTCCGTCAGGATCGACCTCGATGGCACGGGCCAGCATACCTGCGCGACCGGGGTCGGCTTCTTCGATCATATGCTCGATCAACTCTCGCGCCATGCGATGATCGACTTCGATATCCAGGCGGCGGGGGATCTGCATATCGACGACCACCACACGGTCGAGGATGTCGGCATCGCGCTCGGCCGCGCCCTGGCACAGGCGCTCGGGGACAAGCGTGGGATCCGCCGCTATGGCTCCTGCTTGCTGGCGATGGACGATGCCCTGGTGCGCACGGCGCTCGACCTCAGCGGGCGGCCGTTCCTCGTCTGGAACGTCGCCTTTCCGACGGCCAAGATCGGCACCTTCGACACCGAACTCGTCCGCGAATTCTTCACCGCCCTTGCGATGAACGGCGGGATCACCCTCAACATCGCCTGTCTCGACGGGGTGAACAGCCACCATATCGCCGAGGCCTGTTTCAAATCCGTCGCCCGGGCCCTGCGCGAGGCGATTGAGTCCGATCCGCGGGCGGCGGGCGCGGTTCCCTCGACCAAGGGCACGTTATCCGCATGACCACCGCGATCATCGATTACGCCAGCGGCAACCTGCACAGCGCCGCCAAGAGCTTTCAGCGTGTCTCCGACGAGATCGGGGGCGGGCCGATCCTTGTCACCTCCGATCCCGAGGTCGTGCGCGGGGCGGACCGGATCGTGCTGCCCGGCGTCGGGGCCTTCGCCGATTGCCGCGCCGGACTCGCCGCGCGCACCGGCCTGTTCGAAGCGATCGAGGAGCGGGTCATCCGCCATGGCGCGCCCTTCCTGGGGATCTGTGTCGGCATGCAGATGATGGCGACCCGGGGGCTTGAGCATGGCCTCGACACCGCCGGTTTCGACTGGATCGGGGGCGAGGTCGTCCGGATGACCCCCGCCGATCCCGCCCTGAAAGTCCCCCATATCGGCTGGAACGCGCTGGAAATCGCACAGGCGCATCCCCTGCTCGACGGCATCGCCCCGGGCGATCATGCCTATTTCGTGCATTCCTATCATGTCGTGCCGGAAAACCCCGCGCATCTGGTGGCGCGGGTGGATCATGGCGGGCCGGTCACGGCGATGATCGTCCGCGACAATCTCGCCGGCACGCAGTTCCATCCGGAAAAGAGCCAGACCACCGGCCTGCGCCTGATCGCCAACTTCCTGCGCTGGGCGCCCTGACTCTCAATCCACCGTCAACACCGTGGCACCGACCGTTTCGCGGGCTTCCAGCGCGCGATGCGCCTCGGCGGCTGCGCTCAGGGGCAGGGTCTGGCGCACTTCGGCGGAAAGAGTGCCGGAGAGGACGGCGGCGAACAGATCCTCGGCCCGGCGGCGCAGCTCGGCCGGGTCCGCGATGTAATGAAAGAGCACCGGACGACAGGCGGTAAACGACCCCTTCGCCAGATCGGCGAGCGAGAATCTCTCGATCATACCCGAAGCCTGCCCGAAATTCACGAAACTGCCCCGTGCCCTCAGCGCCGCGAGCGAGCCGCGCCAGGTGTCGCGCCCGACGCTGTCATAGACCACATCGACCCCCTGCCCGCCGGTCAGCTCCCGGACGCGGGGGGCGAAATCCGTCGCGCGATAATCGATCACCTCGGCATAGCCATGCGCCCGTGCCAGCGCCACCTTGTCCGCGCCCCCCGCCGTCCCGATGGCGGTGACGCCCTTGGCAGCGAGCCAGGGCCCGAGCAACAGACCGACCCCGCCCGCCGCCGCCTGAACCAGCGCGCTCATGCCCGCCGCCACCGGAAAGGTCGAATGGATCAGGTAATGCGCGGTCAGCCCCTTGAGCATCAACCCCGCCGCCTCCGCGTCCCCGATGCCCTCGGGAATGCGCACCAGACGGTCGGCGGCGATCACCCGCGCGCTGGCATAGGCGCCCAGCGGATGGGTATAGGCGACCCGGTCGCCGGGCTCCACGCCGGTGACACCGGGACCGACCGCCTCGACAACACCGGCGGCTTCCGACCCGGGGACCAGGTCACGCTCCACCGCCCAGGGGTAGAGCCCGCTCCGGTGATAGACATCGAGGAAATTGAGGCCCACTGCCGTGTGCCGGACCAGCGCCTCTCCGGGGCCGGGCCGGGGCACATCGATCGCGCGCCTGACGAACTTCTCCGGACCGCCGGGGGCGGTCACGACCATTGCAAAATCGCTCATCGGCGTCTCCATCACAGAGGTGAGATCAGATGCCCGCCATCGACCACCAGCGCCGTGCCGGTGATGAAGGAGCCCGCCTCGGACGCCAACAGCAAAAGCGCGCCGTCCAGCTCCCCCGGCTGACCCAGACGGCGCTGGGTCACGCGCCGGACCTGTGCCTGACCGGCCTCGGTGGCAAAGAAATCGCGGTTGATGTCGGTCTCGATATAGCCCGGCGCGAGGGCATTGACCCGCACGCCATAGCGCGCCCATTCCAAGGCATGCTGCTTCGTCATCTGGATCAGCGCGGCCTTGGAGGCGGCATAGGCCGAAACCCCCGCCCCCTGACGCAATCCCAGGATCGAGGCGACATTGACGATCGCGCCGGGACGGCGCACCGCGATCAACCTGCCGACGACCGCGACCGAGAGCCGCCGCGCACCTTCGACATTGACGGCGAAGACACGGGCCCAGTCGGCATCGCTCTGTTCGAGCGCGGCGGCGGGCTCGGCGACGCCGCTGTTGTTGAGGACGATGTCGATGGGCCCGAGCGCCGCCTCGGCCTGAGCCAGCCCCTCCGTCACCGACGACGCGTCTGTCACATCCATGGCGACGATGGCCACCCGCGCGCCCTGCCCTTCCAGCCTGTCGCGCAGCGCTTCCATCGCCCCCGTCCGGCGGGCGGCGAGGGCGACACCCGCGCCCGCCCCGGCGAGGACCTCGGCGAAGCGCGCGCCCAATGTGCCGGAGGCGCCGGTGACGATGGCATTGCGCCCGTCGAGCGAAAAGCGCGCGGCGAGATCGGGGCTCATCCGACCACCTTGGGCGCTGCTTCGGATCGGGCCGCGGGCGCGGGGGCGCGCTCGGGATCGGCGACCCAGGCACAGAGGCGGGCATGCGCGATCAGCCGCTCATAGAGCGCGCGGTCCCCGTCATGCGCGCCCACGCGGATCGCGGCGGCATCGGCGCGCAGGACCGCCCGCGCGGCCTCGATCCGGTCGGCGGCCTGTCGGTCGCGGGCGGCGGTGGCCACCGCGCTCGCGCAGAGCAGCGCGGCATAGCGGCCCTCGCCCGGCAGGGAGGGTGCGATCTCGCGCAGGATGCCGACGGCGGCATCGAGAAGGAAGGGGGCGTCGGTGCTCACGCGGCTGTCCTTTCGACCGGGGTCATGCGGAGCGCGGTCAGCTCCAGCGTATCGGCGATGCGCGCGGTCAGGGCGAGGCTGACCGCCTCGGTCCCGCTGGCGCGGCGGCGCCCCTGTTGCAGGGCGATGACCGCCCAGCGGACATGGGCGATCAGTTCCCACCAGCGCACCCGCGCCGGATCGATGCGCCGCCCGCTCTCCGTCTCATAGCCGTCGTAGAAGGGCGCGCGGTCGCAGATCCCGCCCGCCTCCAGATCGGGCCGCGAGAAGCGCCAGCATTCGGCGCAGAACCAGCCGATATCGGCCATCGGGTCCGACCATCCGGCGAATTCCCAATCGAGGATGGCGGTCAGGCCCTGTGCCCCGATCATGAAATTGCCGGTGCGGTAATCCTGATGGGTCAGGACCACCTCGGCCGGTTCCGGTGCGCACCGCTCCGCCCAGCGCAGCGCCCATTCGAGGCCGAGCCTTTGTTCCCCCATCCGGTCGAGCGCCGCGCGCAACCGCGCGACCTCGGCCAGCGCGGGGTCCGAGGGTCTGTCGCCCAGCACCCGCGCCAGCGCCGCGTCGGGGGCGATGGCATGGACGCGGGCGAGCTGCCGCCCCAGTTCGCGCCCGAGTGCGACCCGGTCCCCGCCGATCGTGACGTCGCGCACGACCTTGGGGCCGTAGCCGACCCCCTCGACCCGCTCGACCAGGGCGAAGGGCCCTCCGAGCACCGAAGCATCCTCGCAGAAGCCGACCGGCCGGGGCACTTTGACCCCACCCGCCCAGGCCGCCTCCAGCAGGCGATGCTCGTCGCGCCGCGTCCGGCTCTCCGCGATCGTCCCTTCGGAATCCTTTCGTAATACCAATGGCTTATGATCTGTCCGACCCCGGACAGACAGCCCCCAGCTTTCCTGGATCGCGCCCCCTGAGAGTTTTTCGGCCCGATCGACGCGCACAGAGCCGTCCCCGAGCACCCCGGCCAGCCAGGCATCGAGTTTTGGATTGTGAAGAAGCCCGCTCATAGTCCCCATCTCCAGAAGGAGTCCCGTTCGGCCTGATAGGCATCGGCGAGGACCATGCGATGCACCTCGGAGGCGCCATCGACCAGCCGCGCCTGCCGGGCATATCGATAGATCCATTCGAGGATCAGGTCGCGCGAATATCCCTTGGCCCCGCAGAGCTGGATCGCGGTATCCGCCGCCGTCTGGAGGGTGTCGGCGACATGAAGCTTGGCCATCGAGACCTCCTTGCGCGCGAAATCCCCCTGATCGAGCTTCCAGGCCGCGTGCATCGTCAGGAGCCGCCCGATCTCGATATCATGCGCGACCTTGCCGAGCATGAGGCGGACCGACTCCCGGCTGGCCAGCCGGATCCCGAAGCCCTCGCGGCCATCGACATAGTCCTGAGCGATGCCCATCGCCCGTTTCGCAAGACCGAGCCAGCGCATGCAATGGGTCAGCCGCGCGGTCCCGAGCCTCACCTGCGTGACCTTGAGCCCGTCCCCGACCCTGAGCAGCCGGTTGGCATCGGGGATCTCCAGACCCTCGAAGGCGAGTTCACAATGCCCGCCATGCTCCTCCGGCCCCATGATGCCGATCCGGCGGACGATCTCCCATCCCGGCTGGTCGCGATGAAAGAGGAAGGCGGTCAGATGCCGACGCTTTTCCTCCGGATCGGGGTCGGTGCGGGCGATCAGGATGAAATGCGCGGCCTCGGCGGCGCCGGTGATGAACCATTTGCGGCCCGTCACCCGCCAGACATCGCCCCGGCGCTCCGCCCGCGTCCGGATCATGCCTGGATCGGACCCTCCGCCGGGCGCGGGTTCGGTCATGGCAAAGGCCGAGCGGACCTTGCCCTCCACGATCGGCCGCAGCCATTCCTCCCGCTGCTCCGGGCGCGCGAGCCGGCTCAGCACGTCGATATTGCCATCGTCGGGCGCTGCGCAGTTGAAGACCACCGGGCCGAAGATCGACCGGTTGGCTTCCTCGTACATCACCGCCCGTCCAACGACCGACAATCCCATCCCGCCCTCGGCCTTGGGCGCCTGCGGGGCCCAGAGGCCTTCGGCGCGCGCCTTGGCCCGCAGGGCCTCCAGCGGTTCGAGGCGGATATTGTCATGCTGGTCCCAGTTGGCGCGGTCGGCCTCGACCGGCAGGACATGGGCATCGAGGAACCCCCGCGCCCGGGTCCGGATCGTCTCGATTTCAGGCGGCAGGGCAAATCCGATACCCGCCGCGGTCGCGTTGTCCCCGGTCACAGCAATCCCCTCCGCTTGCGCTCCGCATCGTCCCAGGCGGTCAGCGGCTGATAGTCCGGCACGAAGCCGAGCCCCTTCTTGGCATCCGACGACACCACGGTCTGGGATGTGACCACGTCGATCAGGGCGGGGGCATTGTCGAGGGCGCGCCGCAGTGCCCCGGGCAGGTCGGCCGGATCCTCCACCCGCTCGGCATGGAGCCCGAGCGCACGGGCCATTCCGGCATAGTCGGAATGCCGCAGGGTGGTTCCCACGATCCGCCCCCCGTAATTGTCCCGCTGGTCGAGCCGTTCGATATTCCAGGCGGCGTTGTTGGAGACGATGAAGACGGCCCTGGCATCGTGGCGCACCGCCGTGTCGATCTCCATCGCATTCAGGCCATAGGCGCCATCGCCATTGATCGAAATCACCTGGCGTCCCGGAAAGGCCAGCGCCGCCGCCACGGCGAAGGGCACGCCGACGCCAAGACAGCCGAAGGCGCCCGCGTCCAGGTAGGTCTTGGCCTCCAGCCCCACCCGGGCGAAGCTGAGCAGATCTCCGCCATCCGCCACGGCGATATGATCGGGGTCCGCCACCTCGCGGATCGCATCGAAGATCGCCGCCGGATGGATCTTGCCATCCTCCCCGCGCGAGACCACGCGGTCGGGCCGGGGTGTGGCGCGGTCGAGATGCCTGGCGCGCAGTCCCGCCGCCCAGTCGCGGTCCACGGCGGGCGCGCGATTCCCCATCGCCGCGACGATGGCATCGAGCGCGAGACCGGGCGTGGCCAGCAGTTCCGGCTTGCCGCGACGATTGTCGATCAGCTCACCGGCATTGTCCGCGATCCGGAGAAACCGTGCCCCGCCGAACACCGCCGGTGAGCCATAGCCGAGCTGATAATCGAGCTTTCGGCCGATGACGACGACCAGATCGGCCTGCCCCATCACCGCGCCCCGCATCGCGCCGACGACGGAGGGATGCTCGGCGGGCACGAGGCCCCGGCTCTCCTGCGTATCGAGATAGACGGCGCCGGAGGCATCGAGCAGGCGCACGACCTCCCGTCCCGCGCCCCGCGCGCCCCGTCCGGTGATGACCAGCGGTCGGCGCGCGGCGAGGATCGCCTCGGCGGCCTCGGCGACGGCGACGGGATCGGGCTCGATCCGGCGCGGCGCCTTGGGCTCCAGCCACTCGTCGAGCACCAGCGCCGGCGGCACGGTCGTGCGCAACACATCGGTCGGGATTTCGATATAGGCCGGCCCCGGCTCCCCGAGATCGCCGAGCGCCCGCGACGCAGCCTCGTCCAGTTCGCGCAGAACCTGATCGGCGACCCGCGCGGTGCGCGAATAGCGGCAGACCGGCGCAAGGATCGCCACATGCGGAATGTCCTGAAGCGGACCCATGTTCGCCTGCGGCCTCGAGGTACAGCCTCCGATCACCAGCACCGGCGCCCGCGCCAGCGAGGCATTGGCCACGGCGGTCACCGTATTGGTGACACCGGGGCCGGCCGTCACCATCGCCACGGCGAGCGTCCCGGTCAGTTCGGCATGGGCATGGGCCATATGCACCGCGGCGCCCTCGTGGCGCACGTCGATGATCCGGATGCCGAGCCGCGCGACATGGTCCCAGATCGGCTGGATATGCCCGCCCTGGAGCCCGAAGATCCGGTCGATGCCGCGGGCTTCGAGAAACCGGGCGATCCAGGCGGCCACCGATTCCGGGTCGCTGTTGAGATCCTGGCCGGTCAAGGCGGCGCGGTCCTGTTCGATGAGCATGGGATACCTTTCCGTCAATGATCGGCCAATGCCGAGAGCTTGTCTTTCAGGACACGGTGCAGAACCTTTCCGGTGGCGGTACGGGGCATCTCGTCCTCGGCCAGGAAAGACAGCGAGCGCGGGCGTTTGAAGCCAGCGATCCGGTCGCGGCACCAGTCGAGAATTTCCGCCTCGGACGCGCTGGCGCCGTCATGCAGCACGACGACGCCATGGACCCGCTCGCCCCATTTCGCGTCCGGCAGGCCGACCACCGCCACGTCCTTGATCTTGGGGCATCCGCCGAGGACGGATTCGACCTCCGAAGGATAGATGTTCTCGCCCCCGGAAATGATCATGTTCTTCTTGCGATCGATCAGCCGCAGATAGCCGTCCGCGTCCCGCACCGCCATGTCGCCCACGGTGCAATACTCCCCGCGAAACGCCTCCGCCGTCTTTTCCGGCTGATTCCAGTATTCGTGGAACACCCAGGGCGTACGGGAATAAAGCTCCCCCGGCTCGCCATCCGGCACTTCGTTTCCGGCCTCGTCGAGCAGACGCACCGGCGCCGAGCCGACGCATTCCCGTCCGACGGTGCCCAGATGCGTGAACTGCTCATGCGGGCGCAGCATCGTGACCCAGCCGCATTCGCTCGATCCGTAGAGTTCGAACAGACCGGAGTTGGGAAACATCTCCATGACCGCGCGCTTGGTATCGGCGCGGGCGGGCGCCGAGGAGACCATCAGCTTGGCGACGCGCCCGAGATCATGACGCGCGCGCACCGCCTCCGGCAGGCCCAGCATCATGATGTAATGCGTCGGTACCAGCGAGGTGAAGGTGGCGCCCGAGGTGCCGAGCGTACGAAGGTACTCCTCCGGATCGAAATTCGCGCGGGAATAGATCGAGGTCACTCCGCCGCAATAGGAAAACGCCCCGAAGAAATTCACCGAATTCGCATGACACATCGGCATCACCAGCAAGGCGTCGTCCTCGCGGTGAATCCCGAGCTCGATCTCGGTCATCATCGACAGCAGGGCCGAGCTTTCATGCGAGCGGATCACCCCCTTGGGCTTGCCCGTGGTGCCGGAGGTATACATGAGCGTCCAGGGATCGCCGGGGGCCACGGCCACGCCCGGCTCCGTGTCGCGGGCTTGCTCCAGCAGCTCCTCATAACCACTCCAGCCGGCGACGCGATCGGACCCGAAGAGCACGAGATTGCCGGGCCGGATTGGCAAGCTGTCGCGCACCTCCTCGACAAGGCCGCGGAGCGACTGCTGGACGATGAGCGCGCCGGCCCCCGAATCCTCGACACAGAAGGCGATCTCGCCGGGCGTCAGGCGGAAATTGATCGGGACGACGATCAGACCGGCCTTCGCGGCGGCGACATAGATTTCGGCCCATTCCACGCAATTGTAGGCGAGAACCGCCACACGGTCGCCCTTGGCAAGCCCGAGACCGATCAGCGCATTCGCCAGCCGGTTCGACCGGCGATTCCAGTCGCGAAAGCTCATCGCGCGCTCCAGGTCCCGCGCGCCCAACGCATCGGGCCGAGTCCGGGCATGCGCCCCGACCATCTCGCCCAACGTCAGAAGTGACAGTGCCATGCCTTCCCCCCTCCGCCCGGCCCGGAACGACCGCGCTTGAATTTGAACCATTCTTGTATTCTGAATTCAGAGTTCAATACAAAAAACAGAGTGAGTCGTCAAGCCTTCCCGACTCAGGCGCGCCGGTTTCCCGACATCGCACGCGTGGCGAGACCGATTGTGAGAAGCGGCAGGATCAGGGCGCAGCCGAGATTGGCCAGCATCGGCAACTGGCTGAACCCCAGGAGCGACAGCCGCAAGAGATCGAGCAGGTAGCTGACGGGATTTGCATGGACCAGCAGCCTGAGCCAGTCCGGCAGCTCGACCAGCCACCCCCCTCCGATCGCATAGAGACCATGACGCCGCAGTTCCTCCCGCAGGGATTCCGGCAGATCCAGAAAACCGACACCGCCGATCACGCCTTTGAGCGGAAAGATCGCGCCGGAGAGGAAATAGAGCGGCTGGATCACACCGTTCGAAATGGCGCCAAAGCCCTCGAACGTGGTCATGCGGCTGGCCAGTACCACCCCGGCCGCCGTGAAACCGATGCCCATCACGAACATGACCGCGAGCGCGCCGAGAACCTGCGCCACCGACAGGGAGAGCCCGATCAGGGGTGCGAAGGCGAGCGGGATCGTCCCCTGGACGACCGCGACCGTGGCACCGCCGAGGATCTTGCCCAAGGCCACCGAAAAGATCGGCGCGGGCGAGACCAGAACTTCGCGCAGCAATCCGACCTGACGGTCCCAGACCAGCGCGATGGCCGATTGCAGCGATCCGAACAGGACGTTGAGGGTGATCACGCCCGGCAGGATATATTGAGCGTAACTATAGCCTTCGATTTCCTTCAGGGTGGCGCCGAGACCGAATCCGAGGATCACCAACCAGAGCAGCGTGCGCGACACCGCGCCGAAGATCTGGCTGCGATCGCGCCGATAGCGCGTGACCTCGCGCCACCACATGATGCCGACGACGCCGCCGTCGAAAAACCGCGGCCGGAGGGAAAGCGTGTTCATCTCGTGAATTCTCCACCGCGCTTGCGGAAAGCGACGATCCGGTCGCGGGGACTGGCCTCCGTGTCCCGGGGGGCGCGTCCGGTCAGATGGACGAAGGCATCCTCGAGCGTGCCGCCGCCATGGCGCGCCTTCAATTCCGCCGGCGTGCCCAGCGCCACGAGCCGCCCGCGGTCGATGATGCCCACCCGCGCGCAGCTCTCCGCCTCGGCAATGGCATGGGTTGTCATCAGGACCGACAGGCCCTCCGCCCGGAGCCGGGTGATCCGGTCCCAGAGATCGCGACGCCCCTGCGCATCGAGGCCGAGGGTCGGCTCATCCAGCACAAGCAGCCTCGGCCCATGCATCAATGCGCGGGCCAGTTCCAGCCGCCGCCGCATCCCGCCCGAAAACGTCCGGACCGGGCGATCCGCCGCCACCTCCAGCTCCGCCCAGGCCAGCGCCTGGTCGACCGCCGCCGTCCGGGACCGACGCTCCATGCGATAAAGCGCGGCATGGATCCGGAGGTTCTCGCGCGCCGTCAACCGCTCGTCGAGCGCCGGATCCTGAAAGACCACGCCCAGCCGGGCCCGCGCCTCGGCGGGAGCGCGGCGGATGTCCGCGCCCGCGACGGTGGCTTCGCCCCGGCTCGGGGAAACGAGGGTCGTCAGCATGTTGAGCAGCGTCGACTTTCCCGCGCCATTCGGGCCGAGCAGGCCGAGGAACTCCCCCTCCCCCATCGAGAAGGAGATCCGTTCCACCGCGACCAGATCGCCATAGGAACGCCCCAGTCCCTCGCAGACAATCGCCGCCGTCATGATGCAAGCGCCTCCCGCGCCTGGCCCAAAGCCTCGATCAAGGCGCCGCACTCATCTGGCTTTTCAAACCCCGCCGCGACGCGGGCCTCCACCTCCGGCGCCATGACGCCGAGGGGATCGGAAAGCAATTCGGCATGATAGGTCGCGGCGATGGCGAGGAACTCATCCCCCATGGCAGGATCCGACGCCCGCGTGGCACAGCCATGGGCCACGAGATCCCGCACACCATCCACCGACGCGCCCAGATCGCGGCCGGGATAGAGGTCGGCCCGTGTCACCGCCTCGGTTATTCCGACAAGCTGTTGGGCGGGTCCCTCCGCTTCCTCGGGATCGGAGGACAGCCGCTCCGGGAGATCCGGGCCGGGAAAGAGCTCCCGGAGACGGTTCAGCGCCGCGTCCCCCTCGGCCCCCAGCTGCGGCGAGGCCCCGGCCTTCAACGCGTCCCAGAGCCCCCGCGCCCGCCCGAGCGCGGCCCGGCCGATCGCATATTCCTCGGCCTCGCCCTCGGCCGCCTCCTCATAGGCCTCCGCCACGCCGCCCTCCCCGAGCAGGAGCGCCGCGAGAAGTCCTCCCCGGAACGCCGCCGTGTCGGACGCCCGGGGAACGAGGACGCCCCGCGCCTCGTCGGCCAGCCGCGCGACCTCGCCCGCCGCCCCGTCGGTTTCGTCCAGGCCATCGATCGCTTGCGACAGCGCCTCGGCCAGGGCGGGTGCCCGTGCCGCGAGGCTTGCCGAAAAGAGCGGAACCACCTCTTTCATGTCATCCCCCTCGGCCCCCGCCTCGGCGAGGACGGCGACCTGCTGCAGGGCCACGGCCTGGGCCAGCGAAACCGGATCCGTGCGAAAGGGCGCGCTGGGACCGGCCTCCTGCGCCATCGCCGCCGGAGCCAGCGGGAGCACCAGAAACAAGGCCGGAAACAAATACCGTCTATTCATGGATCACCCCCACCTCGGCGGAATGCGCGCCCCGTCCCGCCGCGATCTGTCCAGCGACGCAGAGGCAATCCGTGTCGATCACGCTCAAACTGTCCGACAGGCCGTTCGCGGTGAAAACCCTGGTCCCGTCCAGACTGACGGCGAGGCCCCAGGGCCGGCGGCCCATCTGTTCCTTGATGACCTTGGTGACCTTGTTGGTGGCGGTATCAATCACGTAAACCGCGCTCGTGCCGCCGCCCGCGACGAAGAGCGTCTTGTCATCGGGCGAGAGGTTCAATTCCACCGGGCGGGAATCGAGCCCGAGGTTGATGGTGCCCGTCACCTTCTGGCTGGCCGTGTCGATCACCGTCACGGTGCCGCCGATCTCGGCGGAGACATAAGCCTTTGCGCTGTCACGGGAAAAGGTCACGTCACGCGGACGATTGCCGACCAGAAGGTGCTTCAGCACCTTCAATTCATGGGGATCGATGATCGTGACCGTATGACTCGTCTCGGCTGTGACATAGACATATTTGCCGTCCGGACTGACCCCCACGCCCTCCGATTCCACCCCGGTCGGGAAACGCCCCAGCTCCGCGCCGGTGGCGGTATCGATGCCGACCGCCTGACCGGTCGCCTCCAGCGCCGCCCAGATCTGCCGACCGTCGGGACTGATCGCCACACGTTCGGGATTGCCCCCTGCCCCATAGCGATGAACGATCTCGTTGCTCGCCACATCGATGGCCACGATCGCATCCTCCGGGCTTTCCTTGCGGGGCAGGAAATCGCTGACCGCGACATAGATCGTACCGCCATCCGGACTGACCGCGAGACCGCGGGGACGCACATCGCCGGGCCGGCCGGAAATCGGAATGGTTTCCGTCACCACCCCGGCGACGGGATCGATCACGCTGACATTCGCGTCATATTCGTTCGAAACGAACACCCGATAGGGCTCCGCCGCGACGGCGCATGGCGCAAGCGCCAGCAGCGTGAGAACGAGGGGTCTGGTCGTGAACAAGCGCGCCTCCCTTATCGGCAAGTCTTCTGGTTTGAAATGTCTCCCAGCTGGTCGAGCCGTTCCACGGGATCCGTGCCCGGCATGTAGATCGCCGGAAGCTCTCCCACGAGCGCGGCGCGGGCCAGCATCGCATCGAGCGAGAGCGACTCCGACGGCATCTCCGCCACCTTCACCAGGAACAGCGACTGCCGCATCTGATGGTCCCAGGGGCGGAAGGACACGCCGATCCCCTTGCTCACATCGAACACGACGCCCTCGCCGAGCAGATGGGCGGCGAGATCCCGCCCCTGGCGCGATCCGGTGGCCATCGCACTCTCCGTGGCGATCTTCACCGCCTGATAGGCGGTCCAGGCGGCCGGATCCATCGGCCGTCCCCAGCGCCCGGCGAACCGGGCATTGAGCTCGCGCGCGCCATAGGCATCGAGCGTCGCCTCCCACAGGGCCGCGCGATAGCCCGCGCCCTGACGCGGGGCCGCCCGGGCGGCGGCGAAATAGAAGTCGCGCGTCTGCGCCGCGGGCTCCGGAAAACCGGTGATCGGAACCTCCAGACCCCGCGCGGCGGCGCTGGCCAGAAAATCGAGCTGCGACCGCCAGTCGAGCAGGAGCAGGACCACGTCCGGCCTGGCCGCGGCGATGGCCGTGAGCGCGGGGGCAATGGCGCCGATATCGCCGGGCGCCACGACGTCCTCGCCCACGATCTCGGCGCCCCAATGCCGATCGGCCAGGGCCGCGCGGGCACGGTCGGACCGCGCCTTGCCCTGGGCCGTGCCGTCCTGAACGATATGCCAGCGGCGAAAACCCGCGCGCACGAACCAGCCGAGCAGCGCGTCGATATACATGGCGTCGCTCGCCTCGACATGAAACGTCTGGGCCGCGCAGTCCGAGCGCAGCGCATCGCTGGTCGCGCCGATATTGAGAAAGAGCGCGCCGCTCTCCCGCGCCACCGACGACAGCACCCGCGCCTGATCCTCGGAATAGCCGCCGGCCAGCACCGTCACGCCATCGCGCGCGATCAGGCGGCGCGCGGCGCGCTCGACCGCCTCGGGCGTCGGGGCATTCGCCACCACCACCTCCGGCGACCAGCCGAACATCGCCCCGTTCAGCGCGCCATCCTCCGCCCCCAGCACCAGACCCATGCGCGCGGCCTCTCCGACCGCGCGCAGGTTCAGGCTGTTCTCGGGCAAGGCGGAACCCGCGATCGGCAGGACCGCGCCGATCCGCAGCGGCGGCTCCCCCGCGCGGGCAAAGGAGACCACCCCCCCCGCGAGCCCGGCCGCCAGCAGCGCGCGGCGCGACAGGGCTGGCCCAGGCGCCCGGCGTGACGGGACGGGTCGGAGCGTCATCCGTTTCCTCCCACGCTCTCCACCGGCGGCGGCAGATCGATCAGGGGAACCCCGGCCTCGGTCAGAACCGCCTGGATCCGGCTCCAGCTCCGCGCCAGCGCACCATCGACATCGTCGCGCAATCCCTCGTCGTCGGGCCGGAAGCCCATGGCGAGCGAGGCGACCATCGGGATGAAGGGCGCGTCGATCTCGGGGCTGACCGGGGTCACCACCAGACCGGGCACCGCCTTGGCATAGGCGCCCGCGATTGGTCCCCAGACGATGGCGAGATCGATCTTGCCTTCACCCAGGGCGGTCAGGATCGGGGGCCAGACCGCGCCGGGATCCCGGCGGTCGATAAAATGAACCTGATTGTCCACGATGCCGCGCTGCTGCAGCGACAGGCTCGGCGGCACCAGCTTGGCTATCCCGCCCGGCACCCCGATCGTCAGATCTTTCAGCACCGGATCGTCGAGCGAGGTGACCTTGAACGGCGCCGTGTCCGGATAGAGAAAGACATAGCCGGTCCGGTAATAGGCATAGCTGGTCAGATATCCGGGCTGGCCGTCCATCACCCCCATGACCATGTCGCATTCCGCGCCCTGCAGATAGCGCAGCCTTCCGCGACCGCGGGTATCGGGCAGCCAGACATAGGTCAGGTCCGCGCGCAGCTCCTCGGCGAGGATCGCCGCGATCCTGTTGTCAAACCCTTCCCCCGCCCGGTTCGAGAACGGCAGGTTGTCAGGATCGGCGCAGACGCGGAATTCCCAGTCGCCCGCGCTCGCGAGGCTCGGCGCAAGCAGGACCGCGAGGAGACAGTTTCGAAGATAGGACATGACGTCGCTCCCAGGGGAATGGGCGCGCGAGCATCCCCCGCGCGCCCGGCGGGTTCAGGGGAGAGCGAAGACGTAGACGCTTCCGCCCAGCGGAACCTCGGTCTTGGTGCCCCAGGCCGCGTCGATGAAGCCCTGGAACCGGCCCGCGTCGACGCCCCATCCGGTGGTGACGGCGACATATTGCTTGCCATCCTCCTCGAAGCTGATCGGCGGCGCCACGATCGCGCCATCCAGCCGCTGGCTCCAGAGCACTTCGCCGGTCTTGGCATCGAAGGCACGGAATTCCGCGTCGGTGGTGCCGCCCGAGAACACCAGCCCGCCGGCGGTCGAGAGCATCGGCCCCCAGTTCGGCGACTTGAAATTCACCTGCCAGACCTTTTCCATCGTCTTGACGTTCCAGGCCTGGACCGCGCCGATATGCTCCTTCGCGGCCTCGGTGGGCGTCATTTCGAGACCCGAGCCGAGATAGAGCACGCCGGGCTCGTATTCGACCTCCGCCGCCTCCATCGCGCCGCAATGGTTCTCGTTCACCGGAACGAAGACATAGCCGAGATCGGGGTCATAGGCCTCGCCCGGCCAGTCGCGCCCGCCCCAGGCCGAGGGACAGAATTCGACCCGCTCGCCCAGCTTGGGAACATGCGCCTCGTCATAGACCGGCCGGCCGGTCTTGGGATCGAGCGACTTGAAGACATTCTGGAAGACATAGGGCTTGCCTTCCACGAAGGTGAGTTCACCCCCGGTCCGGTCGAGCTTGTAGAGATAGCCGTTGCGGCCGAACTTGAGCGCGATCTCCTCGGTCTTGTCGCCGCCGGGCAGATCGATCAGCGTCGGAGGCGTGGTTTCGTCCCAGTCCCAGGTGTCGTTGTGATGCAGCTGGAAATGGGTCTTGATCGCGCCCGTCTCCGGATCGACGCCCAGCACCGAGGCGGTATAGAGATTGTCGCCGGGCCGGAGCGCCCCGACCCAGGGCGCGGCATTGCCGATGCCCCAATAGACGACCTTGTTCTTGACGTCATAATTGCCGGTGATCCAGATCGGCCCGCCACCCCGTTGCCAGGTATCGCCCTTCCAGGTGTCGCCGCCCGGCTGATCGGGGGAAGGAACCGTATAGGTCTTCCAGAGCGATTCTCCGCTGTCGGCGTCGAAGGCCTGGATGAAGCCCCGGATGCCGAACTCGCCCCCCGACACGCCGGCCATGACCTTGCCATCGACGATCAGGGGCGCGAGCGTGGAATAATAGCCTTGGGTATAGTCGGCCATGGTCTGGTCCCAGACCTTTTCGCCGGTCTTGGCATCGAGCGCCACGAGATGGGCGTCGAGCGTCGCAAAGAAGATCCGGTCGCCCCAGAGCGCCACGCCGCGATTGGTCGGATGCACCGGCACCAGATCCTCGGGCAGCTTGTAGGCATAGCGCCAGATCTCCTTGCCGGACTTCGCGTCCAGGGCAATGATCTGGTTGTCGCCGGCCGAGACGATCATGGTGCCGTTGTTGACGAGCGGGGGCGCCTGGTTCGCGGTATCCGCCGGCAGGGCCGCGAATTCGGTCACCTTCTGCCGGGGACCGGTGGTGGAATTCCAGACGACCTTGAGATCCTTGACATTGGCCGCCGTGATCTCTTTCAGGGGGCTGTGCATCTGGCCGTCATAGGTCCGCCGGATGCTGAGCCAGTTTCCGGGCTCGGGATTTTCGAGCCGTGCGCCCGTGACGGTATCGTAACTCTCGAGGTCCGCCGCGAAGGCGCCGGTCCCAAGCAGGAGCGCCGTTACCGAGGCCGCCGCGAAAAGCGAGCGTCGTATCATCATTTCCTCCGTTTCGGTTTCTGGATGGCGAGTCCTGACACCGGCTCGCCTTGGTGGAACATCAGCCCCTGTCAGCGCTGATCGTGGACATTTTCGGCGGTCACGATTCCGTAATCGTTGCCCCAGCTGTTCAGGATATAGGTGGCGATGCCGGCGATCTGGTCATCCGAGAGCGCGGGGCCGAATTCCGGCATATATCCAGGGCCGGTGATGATGGCCCAGACCAGGTAGCCATAATCCCCCTGCACCTTTGCATTTCCTGCGAGCGGGACGCCCGCGGTTCCCTTGCTGCCATGGCAGGTCCGGCAATTCTTGAGATAAAGCGTCTTTCCCGCCGCGATCGCGTCGCTCAGGGCGGGATCGGTCGCGGCCGCGGTTTCGGTCACGGTCACCGGCTTGGCGCTGTCCTGTGCCATCAGAGGGCCTGCGCAAAAGGCGGCGAGCAGGAAACAGGCGACCTGGCCCAGGCAAGGTAGTTTGCGTTGCATTATTCCCCTTCCAACCCTCTCAGCCACTCTCCGGTAGCTTAGAATTCAGAATTCAGTATCCTGAAAGAGCTCACGATACAAGTGATTCCTCATCTCCAAATTCTGAATTCTGAATTCCAAATGAACACAAATCCTGTTAGAAGGGAACCCGCGACAGATTCGCGGACGGATCGGTTTCACATCCGACGGTCAGAAAAGACCGCGCCCTGCGACCGAGAGTCATAAAATGTGGGAGGAAATTCATGGCCTTGCATCAGAACTTCATCAACGGTCGGTTTGAACCGGCGGGAACGGGCGACAATATCCCGGTGTTGAACCCGGCACGGGATACGGTGATTTCGGAGATCCCCGACTCCTCGCCCGACGCGGTGAACGCCGCCGTCGAGGCCGCGAAGAAGGCCCAGCGCGCCTGGGAACGGCGTCCGGCCATCGAGCGCGCCGGCCTCCTGCGCCAGATTTCGGCCCGCATCCGCGACAATGTCGACGAGATCGCCCGGGTGATTTCCGAGGAACAGGGCAAGATCCTGAGCCTCGCCACCGTCGAGGCGCATTTCACCGCCAACTATATCGACTATATGGCGGAATGGGCGCGCCGGATCGAAGGCGAGATCGTCCAGTCCGACCGCCCCGGCGAGAATATCTTCGTGTTCCGTCAGGCGATGGGCGTGGTCGCGGGCATCCTCCCTTGGAACTTCCCCTTCTTCCTCATCGCCCGCAAGATGGCCCCGGCTCTGATCACCGGCAACACCATCGTCATCAAGCCGAGCGAGGAAACCCCGAACAACGCCGCCCTCTTCGCCCGGCTCGTGACCGAGACCGACCTGCCCCAGGGCGTGTTCAACCTCGTCTATGGCCGGGGCGGCACGACGGGCCGCGCGCTGTCCCTGCATGAGGACGTCAAGATGATCAGCTTCACCGGCAGCGTCGATACCGGTTCCAAGATCATGGCCGATGCCGCGAAAAACATCACCAAGGTCAATCTGGAACTCGGCGGCAAGGCTCCGGCGATCGTGCTGGCCGACGCCGATCTCGATCTGGCCGCCCGCGCCATCAAGCAGTCGCGGGTGCTGAACACCGGCCAGGTCTGCAACGCGGCCGAACGGGTCTATGTCGCCGAAAGCGTCGCCGAGGAATTCGTCTCCAAGCTCACCGCCGAGATGAAGGCCACCCGCTACGGCGATCCGCTCGGCGGCAAGGAACTTGACATGGGCCCGATCATCAACAAGGCGGGCGTCGCCAAGATCGACGACCTCGTCTCGGGCGCGATCCGGGAAGGGGCGGAGGTCGCGCTGGGCGGCAAGGTCGCCGATCTCGGCGTGGGCAATCACTACGAGCCGACGGTCCTTCTGAACTGCCGCCAGGACATGGAGATCATCCGGAAGGAAATCTTCGGCCCGGTCCTGCCGGTCGTCACCGTCAAGGATTTCGAAGAGGCTGTCGCCTATGCCAACGACACGACCTATGGCCTGACCTCCTCGATCTATACCCGTGACCTGAACACCGCCCTTCGGGCTTGCAACGAACTGAACTTCGGTGAGACTTACATCAATCGTGAGAATTTCGAAGCGATGCAGGGGTTCCACGCGGGGCGGGGCAAATCGGGGATCGGCGGCGCGGATGGCAAGCATGGCGTTCTGGAATATACCCAGACCCATCTCGCCTACATCCAGGGCTGAGGCCCTCGGTTCGGCGCGGGAGGGCCTTTCCCCCCGCGCCCGCTACCCTCTTCGGGACGCCAGGCAGGCCAGGGAATTCGGAGTCGCAGTGAACCATTAGCGAGGACCAGATGAAACCGATCGTGACGACCCCCAGCCGGGCGGAGCAGGTCTATCTCTCGATCAGAGACCGTATCTGCGATGGAACGCTCGAACCCGGCACACATCTGGTCCAGGAGGACCTCGCCGCCCGGCTGGGCGTCTCGCGCCAGCCGGTCCAGCAGGCCATGGTCATGCTGCGCAATGACGGGCTGGTCTTTGAACAGGGCGCGCGCGGGCTCTACGTGGCCCCGCTCGATGCCGAACAGACCATCCAGCGCTACCAGATCCGCCTCAGCCTCGACAAACTCGCCGCCCGCCTGACAGCGGAGCGCGCGGCGGCCTCCCCGGCCTTCGCCGCCGAACTGATGCGCGGGGGCGAGCGGATCCTGAGCCAGGGAGACGAGGCCGCGATCGGCAACCGCTATCGCGACGCGGTGGCACAGGACGTGGCCTTCCATTCCTACTTCTACGAGATGTCGGGAAATCCGCTGATCGCCACGACCGCCGAGCCGCATTGGCTCTATCTGCGGCGGGTCATGGTCGCCGTGCTGAACTATGCCGAACGCGGCCAGCTCGTCTGGCGCCAGCACCATGAAATTCTCGAATCCGCCGCCAGGGGCCAGGTCGAGGAAACCGTCGCCCGCGTCACCCTGCATATCCAGGGCGCCGAGGCCGCCTTCCTGCGCTGCCTGCCCACGTCCACGCCGAACACGTCCACGCCGGATACGCTCGCCAGCTGATCCGCGCGACTGAAAACGGGTTTCGTTCTTCCGCATCTTGCCGTACTGGCAAGGGGGAACCGGCGCCTGGCTCTCCCCGGGCCGGGCTCCCCGTCGAAGGAAGTGCCTTGTGATTGACGAGCATCCGAATTTCCAGCGCCTGCGCGACTTTCAAGCCGACATCTGCGTCATCGGAGGGGGTCCGGTCGGGATCGTCACCGCGATCGCCCTCAGCGACAAGGGGTTCCGCACGCTCCTTCTGGAGAGCGGCGGGGCAGCCCCCCGGGCGGAGTCCCAGGCGCTGTCGGAGGCCGAGAACCTCAATCCCGACAGCCACCATGCCCCCCATATCACCGTGGCCCGCAGGCTCGGGGGCGCGTCCAATCTCTGGGGCGGCCGCTGCCTGCCCTATGATCCCATCGATTTCCGCGACCGGCCCTGGCTCGGCCTGTCGTCCTGGCCGATCTCGGAGGCCGATCTCGATCCCTGGCTCGGCGATGCCTGCGCGATGCTCGACGCCGGGCGTCCGGTCTATCGCGAGCCGCTGCCCGGGGTAAGCTCTGACGATGCCTTCAGCTTCGACACGCTGGAACGCTGGAGCAATACCCCCCGCGCCCAGAACCTTCACCGCGCGACGCTGGAAAACCGCCCGAACCTGCTGGTCGCCCTCGGCGCCACCGTGCTCGGCTTTGACACCGACGCGGACGGCCGGATCACCGCGCTCGATCTCCATCTCGAAGGCGAGGGGTCCGGCGCCCTTCCCGTCGCCCGAGCGGTGCTCACCGCCGGGGGCAACGAGAGCACGCGGCTCCTGCTCGCCCACCAGCGCCGCTTTCCGGACCGGTTCGGCGATGCGCTCGGGCGTTTTTACATGGGGCATGTGAACGGCCAGATCGCCGATATCACTTTCGACAATCGCGCGCTGCATGACGGGCTGAACTTCCATCCCGACGCGAACGGCTCCTATGTCCGCCGCCGCCTGGTCCCGAGCGAGGCGACACAGGAGGAGGCCCATCTCGCCAATGTCGCCTTCTGGCCGGTGGTCCCGGCGATCGCCCGGCCCGAACACCGGTCCGGTCCGCTCTCCGCGATCTTTCTGGCAATGTCCATCGGCCCGCTCGCCCGCCGCCTGATCGCCGAGCCGATCCGCCTGAAGCATGTCGGCCTGCCGCCCTACCGGCGCGGGCGGCATGTGGCGAACCTTCTGCTCGACCTGCCCCGGACGGTCGGCTTCATTCCCTGGTTCCTGTGGCACAACCGGATCGCCAGACAGCGGCTTCCGGGATTCTTCCTGGAAAACCCGGCCCGCCGCTATGGTCTCGAATATCATTCGGAACATCTGCCGGAGGCCGAGAGCCGCCTGACCCTTTCGGACCAGACCGACCGGCTGGGCCTGCCGCGGCTTTCCATCGACCTGCGGTTTTCGGACGCGGATGCCGAGGCGGTCCTGCGCGCCCACGCGGCGCTCGAAGCCTGGCTCACCCGCAACGCGCTCGGTCGGCTGGAGTATTACGATGCGCCGGAAGGGCGGGCGGCGGCGGTGCTGGCCGAGGCCAAGCATGGCAATCATCAGGTCGGCACGATCCGCATGGGGTCCGACCGCGGATCGGCGGTGGTCGACGGCGATTGCCGCTGTTTCGATATTCCGAACCTGCATGTGGTGACGACGGCGGTGTTGCCGACCTCGGGTCAGGCCAACCCGACCCTGACCGCCGTCCAGCTCGGATTGCGCCTCGCCGACCATCTCGCCGGCACGCGCTAGAGCGCAATCCGACCGGAGTAAAACGAGGGTCGGATAAATTGCGCCTAAATTCAAATTGATAGAGCGGTGAACGGGGGCCGGTGTGAACGGGCACCGCTCTAATCCCCGGCTGTCAACGTAGGGCGGATTTCAATCCGCCCCCGCGTAATCGTCAAACGTAGGGCGGGTTTCAACCCGCCCCCTCCCCGCCTCGCCGGAACACGCCCCCGGTCGCGGGCTCAGACCTTGGCCTTGCGCGGCTTGGTGGCGCGTTTGCCCGGATCGCGGACCTCCATCGCGGCACCCTTGCCCGCGGCCTTGGCGAACGGCTTGCCCGGACGGCGCGACGTTTTTGCATCGACCGGCTTTCCTCCGGGACGCGCCGCCCCGGCCTGAGGCTTCGGCGCCCGCGCCGCCTTGGCCCGATCCTCGGGCGTCCAGCGCGGTTTCACCTCATTGACCAAGTCCTCCTCGCGGGGCGCACGGACGGTGTCGGCCTGCCGCGTCGCCGGATCGAAGGCGACCGGCTTGCGCGCGGGCTTCGCCCGGTCGCGCTCCATGCGCGGCGCCGGGACAGCGCGCTCGAACGCCGGTTCGCCCGCGAGCCTGCGCATCGTGACATCCGCCCCGAGCGAGACCTCCTCGCCAAATCCACCGGCGGCGTTGGCCGCGATCTGGACGAAGGTTTCATCCTGGCGCACCCGGATCGCCCCGATCGCATCCTTGGTGATCCCGCCCGCGTCGCAGATCTTGGGCAGGAGCCAGCGCGCCTCGGCCCGATCCGCCTGGCCGACCGAGAGAGAGAACCAGACCGACTCGCCAAACTCGCCCCGTGTGCGCGGCCCGGCACTGGCGGCGGGCGCGGTTTCGGCGATATCCTCGGGCGCGGAGCGGGCCTCGCGCCAGAGCCGGATGAAGGCCGCCGCGACCTGTTCCGCACCAAAACCGTCGAGCAGGCTCAGGGCCAGCGCCCCCTCCTCGCCCGGCGGGGTCCGGAGCGCGGGATGCTCCATCATCCGCGCATCGTCGCGCAGCCGCACCGCCTCCGCCGAGGGGGCCACCCCCCAGTCGGCGACCAGACGCGCCCCTTGGAGCAGACGCTGCGCCTTGCGAACCTCGGCGGGTGTGACGATCAGGGCCGAGACCCCCTTGGCCCCGGCCCGGCCAGTCCGGCCCGACCGATGCAGCAAGGTTTCGGAATTGGTCGGCAGGTCGGCATGGATCACCAGTTCCAACCCCGGCAGATCGATGCCCCGCGCCGCCACGTCGGTTGCGATACAGACCCGCGCCCGCCCGTCGCGCAGCGCCTGGAGCGCGTTGGTGCGTTCCTGCTGGCTCAATTCCCCCGAGAGCGCCACGACCTGGAATCCGCGATTGCCCATCCGGGCCATCAGATGGTTCACATTCGCCCGCGTCTTGCAGAACACGATGGCCGTGCGCGCCTCGTGAAAGCGCAGCAGATTGAAGATCGCATGTTCCCGGTCGCGCGGCGCCACGGTCAGCGCCTGATAGTCGATATCGACATGCTGGCGCGCCTCGCCCGCCGTCTGGATGCGCAGCGCATCCTTCTGGAAACTCCGCGCCAGTTCGGCGATCGCGCGCGGCACCGTGGCCGAGAACATCAGGGTCCGGCGCTCCTCCGGCGCCGCCGAGAGGATGAATTCCAGATCCTCGCGGAACCCGAGATCCAGCATCTCGTCCGCCTCGTCGAGCACGCAGGCCCGCAGGCCGGAGAGAACGAGGCTGCCGCGTTCGATATGATCCCTCAGCCGTCCGGGCGTGCCCACGACGATCTGCGCTCCGCGCTCCAGCGCCCGGCGCTCGGTCCGGTAGTCCATGCCGCCGACGCAGGTCGCGATCCGCCCGCCCGCCTCGCCATAGAGCCAGCCGAGCTCACGCGCCACCTGAAGCGCCAGCTCCCGGGTCGGCGCCACCGCGAGCGCCAGCGGCGTCTCGGCTGTGAGGATGGTCCCCGCCGCGCCCAGCACCTCGGGCGCGATGGCCAGCCCGAAGGCCACGGTCTTGCCGGAACCGGTCTGCGCCGAGACCAGAAGGTCACGCCCCGCCGCCTCGTCCGCGAGCACCGCCCGCTGCACCGGAGTCAGGGTGGCAAAGCCCTTGGAGGCCAAAGCCGCGGCCAGCGGCGCGGCTATATCAAATTCGCTCATGCAATTCGCCAGGATTGGGGGCCTGAAGCCCGATGATGGCCCCCCTGTTCCTCGCCCCGGTCCCGTCATCGCAACGCAAACCGGCCCGGAAATCCTGAGCCCTGCCGCGCTCCTATCCGGGAACCGGCCGCGAGTCAAAGACAATCCCCCATTCCCGGCCCACAACCCGCGGACAGGGTGAACGCGTGCCCGGAGCGAGGTCCGGCCAGGCGGACCGGACCGCCGATCCCGAAATCGCAACAGGCCAAAATCATGGAGCGAACGATCCGGCGCCGTCGCACCGTCCGCCCTAGAAGCTCCAGCTCAGCCGGGCAAGGCCGCTCTGGCTCGTCTCGTCCTCCGCCCAGCTCGCATCATAGAGCAGGCTGATCGTCAGCCGCCCCGCCGTTGCGATATCCACCCCCGCCGAGAGGCGCCCGACCACATTGGCGGAATCGATCCCGGTCTCGAAAGTCCCCGCGCTGATCGGAACGTCGGCGAACCGCGCGGAGGAGGTCCAATCGTCCTGGCTGAGGAACGACACCCCCCCGGTGGCATAGAGATTGAGGACCGTGCCGTCCGAGAGGTTCGTCCGCCCCCCGACCTTCAAAAGCGGCGTCGCCGCCAGCACCAGATCATCCGACGACCCGACCACGAGATCGAGATCCCCCGCGCCGCTCTCGGTATAGCCATCCACCTTGACATAACCCGCATCGAGTTCCAGCGCCGGCTGGAGATACCAGCCGTCCCCCGGCACCTCCCAGGAACCGCGCAGATGCAGACCGGCGTTCAGGGCATTGGTCGAGGCGGTCGCCGTCTCGCGTCTGTCCCCGACCGCGATATTGCGCCGGCTGTCGAGCCAGCCATACCCGAAATCCACCGCCCCCGCGAGCAGCAGCGGCCCGGTCTGCCGCTTCAACGTAAAGACGGCCAGCACCGCGTTGCCATCCACCTCGGTGCCGTCATCGCCGCTCTGGTCGCTGGTCTCATAGCCCAGCGCCCCGCCCGCGAACCAGTCCGCGTCGATCCGCCGCTGCCCCCCGATCATCGCGGTCGAAGCGCGCCAGTCATAGCCGGGGGTCGCGGTATTCTCGATCCGCGATCCGACCACCCGCCCCCAGGCGCAATCCTGCTCCTGGAGCAGGGTGCCGCCTTCGACGAAGGCCGGGCAGCTGAAGACCGCGCGGGCGAACCGCTGGCTCGCCTGATAGCGCGCGGCCGACATCGCATTCGCGGTGCGCCCGGACAGCGTATCGAGCGCCGCGCCATAGTCGCCCCGATCCACCCCGGCCAGACTGGCAAACCCCGCGCCGAACCCCGGCGTCCCGCTGTCCCAGACCGATTGCAGATGCCGCGCGAGATCGCGGCGCGTCCCCTCCGCCGTCCGCGCGTCGGCCCGGAAATCGGCATCCGTCGCGACCGCGAGCGTGTTCCCCGAGACCGAGGCGACCTGCGAAAAGATGAGGCTCGGGCGCGCCGCGAACCCCGGATCGAGCCGGATCGCGGTGTCCGAGGTCAGGACCGGCAAGCTCCCCTTGGCGAGGGTGATCGGATGGACCTCCAGATCGCCGCGCAGATCCGCCTCTCCCGTCACATGCAACAGATCGGCCCGGCCCCGGTCGCTGTCGAGATCGACGAGCAGATGACCGGTATGCACCAGATCCCCGGCCAGATCGCTCCGGGCAACCCGCCCGACGCCCCCCACCGACAGGGTGCCCCGGTTCACGACCTCCGCGAGCGCGAGCCGCCGCCCTGATTCCAGAAGCCCCGCGTTGACCAGACCGGCCCCCGCGCCAAAGATCGAGCCGGTGATCGTGCCGGTGTTGGTGATGGTCAGGTTCGAAGGCGCGGTGTCGGAATAGATCGCCCAGCCCTCGGTTCCATTGCCCGCCGAAACCACCTTGCCCGCGTTGGTGATGGTGTTGGCGGCGCCGCCCTCCAGCCAGATCGCGGCGCCATTGCCGGTCCCGCCGGTGACCGTGCTGGTCGCATCGAGGCTGATCGCGAGGGCCGCGCCGGCCGTGCCGTCGCTCTGGGCATGGATGCCGCTGGAATTGGCGCCGCTGGCAGTGACGGCGGTGCCGGAGGTCAGATTGACCGTCACCGTCCCGCCCGTGCCCTGGCCGCCCGCCGTGCCGCGCTGGGCGCCGGTCGGGGTCGTCACCAATCCGCCCCCGCCGCCGATGCTCTGGGCGAGGATCGCGTCGGCATTGGCCCCGATGGTGGAAACCGTGCTCTGTTCCAGATCGAGTTCCACCGCCCCGCCATTGCCCGCCCCGCCGTTCGATCCGTCAAAGGCGATCCGCGTGGTCGAGGAGGCGATATCGCCGCCGATCCCGCCGCCGCCCCCGATGCTCTGGGCGAGGATGCCCACCGCCCCCTCCCCGCCCGTCGATACGCCGCTCGCATAGGTCAAGATCAGCACCTGTCCACCCGATCCGCCCGCGCCCCCCCGGCCGCCGAGGAAAAAGCCGTTGCCCCCGGTCTGGCCGCCGACCGCCATCCCGCCGCCGCCGCCGATGCTCTGCGCAAGGATGCCATGCGCGTTCCGCCCCGTGGTGGTGACCGATCCCAGTTCGGATTGAACCTCGACCAGCTTGCCCGAACCGCCGCCGCTGCCCGCGCCGTTGAAGGTCAGATCGACCTTGTAATCGTCGGGATCGGCATTGTCCGACTGGACCCCGGTCTGGTCGGTGGAGAGGGCCTTGGCGATGCCGCCGCCGCCGCCGATGCTCTGGAGCACGACCCCGACCGCGTGCTTGCCGGTGGTGGAGACAGCGCCATCGAGGACCACATCGACATTGCCCCCGTTCCCGCTGACGTTTCCGTCACCGCCGATCCCGATGGCAAGGCTTTGCAGTGCGCCGTTCCTGGCCCCCGCGAGGCTGCCCTTGCCACCGCCGCCGCCGACGCTGCTCAGGGCGACCCCGAAGGCCGAGACCCCCGCCGTCGCCACCGTCGATCCCGAATCGAGGCGGACCGAGACATTGCTCCCATCGCCACCCGCGCCGCCCGTCCCGCCGATGGCGAGCGCGCCCGAGGCGGTGCCCTCGCCGCTGGTCGAGGAACTCGCCGCCCCGCCGATGCCGCCGCCGCCACCGACGCTCTGGGCAAAGATGCCGTCCGACAGCGCGCCCTCGGTGGCGATGGCGCCGCCATTCTCGATCTGGATCGCGCCGCCGATGCCCCCGGCGCCGCCGCCGCCGCCGACCGAGACCCCGAGCTTGACGCTGGTGGCCTCGCCATCCTCGCCGTCATTGCCCTCGGGCTCGTCGCCCGCGACATCGCCAAGCTGGTCGATGTCGGTCACATCCCCCAACTGCCCATCGCCGACCTTGTAGATGCCATTGCCGAGATTGACCGCCTCCTGTCCGATCCCGAGCCCGCTCGACAGGCTCGATGCCAGGGTGCCGGCCGTATTGGCGGCCGCGCCCCCCGCCGTGGCACCGCCCTTGCCGCCGCGCCCGCCGCCGCCGCCGATGCTCTGGGCGGTCAGGCCGGCCGCGTCGGTACCGAGCGTCAGGATGCCGCCGAAATTGTCCACCTGGACCTCCGCGCCATCCCCGCCCGCGCCGCCCGAGCCGCCGACCCCGACCGCGACCGAGAGATCGCCGCCCTACGCCGTGCCCACGCCGCCGCCCGCCAGTCCGCCGCCGCCGCCGACGCTCTGACCGAGGATGCCATCCGCGCCATCGCCCGTCGTGGCGATCCCGCCCTGGTTTGCGATCGTCACGATATTGGCGGTGCCGCCGGTTCCGCCCGTGCCGCCGACCCCGATGGAGGCGGCGAAGCTCAATGTCTCGCCCGCCACCGACTTGGCCGAGGCATCGCCGCCGCTGCCCGCGCCCCCCCCGCCGCCGATGCTCTGGCCGAGAATGCCGATCGAGGATTCGCCCAAGGTAAAGAGCAGCCCCGAATTGCTCAGATTGGCCTGTCCGCCCGTCCCCCCGGTTCCGCCCGATCCGCCGACCGCCACATCGATCGAGAGGTTCAGCTCACCCGCCCCCATCGCCGTCCCGCCCGCGCTCGAATCGCCGCCCGCGCCGCCGCCGCCGCCGATGCTCTGCGCCATCAGCGCCGCCGACCCATGCCCCGCCGTCGCCGTGAAGCCCTCATTGTCGATGGTGACGGTCCCCCCGGTATTGCCCGACCCGCCCTTGCCACCGACCGAGACCGAGAGATCGATCGCCGGGATCTCGGGATCGGGCGACAGGGCGAGCGTGGTTGCCACCGCCGCGCCGCCATGGCCACCGCCGCCTCCGATGCTCTGGGACCGCAGGCCGGGCGCGTCGGGCCCGGAGGTCGTCACCTGCTCGCCGTTGGTGATGCTCGCCGAGCCCGCCGGACCGCCGCCGCCGCCCCGCCCGCCGACGCTGACCGCGATCGGCAGGATATTGAGCGAGAAGCTCGCCCCCGATCCGCCCTTGCCGCCGCCGCCGCCGATGCTCTGGGCCTCGATGCCGGTCGCGTGGTCGCCAAAGGTCGCCACCAGCGCGCCGTTCTGGATAGCGAGATTGCCGCCCGCGCCGCCGCCCTCCGCGTCGCCCCCGATCGCGAGTTCGAGAATTCCGGTGCCGTCCGCCGTCGCATTGCCCCCGGAGCCGCCCGCGCCGCCGATGCTCTGCAGCAGCACCCCGGCCCCGCCCCTGGTGCTGGTCGAGGCATAGACGCCGCTCGTGAGGTTCATCGTGACCGTGCCGCCATCGCCGCCGAGCCCGCCATTGCCGCCGATCGCAACCCCGGCGCCGACCCCGACCGACACCGACAGCGCATTGCCGCCCGATCCCCCGCCACCGCCGACGCTCTGGCCGAGCAGGGCGATCGATCCCGGTCCGCTCACCGTCACCGCGCCGCCCGTCCCCGCGAGCGACACCGCCCCGCCATCGCCCCCCGCGAGACCGGCGCCGCCACTGGCAAAGATGCCGGAGGCCGCGTTGCCGTCACCGCCGACCCCGCCCACACTCTGGACCAGCGCGCCATGCACGAACGGGCCGCTGGTGCTCAGGGCGCCGGAAATCGTCGCGCTCGCCGATCCACCCGCGCCGCCAAAGCCGCCGCCCCCCGCGTCGCCGACGATGGCCCCGGCCGTCCCCCCCTTGCCACCCTTGCCGCCATTGGCCTGAACCAGCAGCGCCGCGTCCCCCTCGTCCGTGCCCGATTGCGAGGTGATCTCGGCCCCCGGGGCGATCGTGGCACTCGCGCCGCCGCCGGTGCCCCCGGTGCCGCCCGATCCGCCCTGGGCCGATCCAAAGGCCACCGCCGTCGCCCCGGCGCCGCCATCGCCGCCGTTGGCCACCGCCATCAGCGTGGTCCCACTCCGCGAGGTCCCGGCCCCCGCCCCCGTCACGCTCGCACCACCCCCCGCGCCGCCCGCGCCGCCGTCGCCCCCCGTGGTCGCCGCCGTGAACCCGCCCGAGCCGCCATCGCCACCGGCGCCGCCCTGCGCCGTGGCCACCGCCGCGGCCCCCCCGGTCACGACCGACCCCGAAATCGTCGCCGCCGCCGAACCGCCCGTCGCCCCGGCCCCGCCATCCCCGCCATTCGCCGCGCCAAATCCGCCACCACCGGGCCCGCCAGCGCCGCCAGCGCCGCCCTCCGCCTCGACCGCGAGGCCGATATCGACGGTGCTCACCGTTCCGGAGACCGTGGCCGTGGCCGATCCGCCCGCGCCGCCCGTCCCGCCCGTCCCACCCTGGGTGCCGCCGACGCCCCCGGGCGAATTGCCGCCCGCGCCGCCCGCCCCGCCGCTCGATTGCACGGAGAACCCATCCGTGACCGTGCCCTCGACCGTGCCGCCGAACGTCAGGGTCACGGTCGCCGCGCCGCCCCCCACGCCGCCCGTGCCGCCGCGCAGCTTGCCAAACAGATCGGTTCCGCTCGGTCCCCCCGCGCCGCCGTCGCCGCCGAGGCTGGCGGCCGAAACGGCGAAGTCCGGGTCCCCCTGCGAGATATCGGCGGAGGTCAAACTCACGGTGACACCGCCGCCCGGTTGCCCGATATTCCCGGGCTTCCCCGACTTGTCGACGCTCCCGCCCGCGCCGCCGCATCCATCGAGGCCGACGCTCACGGCCTCCACCGGCTGTTGCTGGTTCGTCGCGGTCACGGTCGCGGGGGTCGCGGGCGAGGGCGCACCGCTGCTCGAACATTGCGCCCAGACTCCGGTCGGCAGAACGACCAGACCGCCCAGCCATCCCGCCATCACCAGACCGCGCCTCGTCGAGAGGGTATTTCGCACCATGACCATCGGCTCCTTGCACGGGATCGATCCCTTGCAAGGACGAGAAAGCCCTCCGCCACGGATCCCGGAAGCAAAGCCTATCGGATTGCATACAACGGTCAAGCGGGACCGAGGCGCTCAGGCCCGGCTGTCGGACCAGTTCAGCAGCATCTCCCGCACGTCCCCCGACTGGAACGGCTTGCCCAGGAACGGCAGGCCCGCGAAGCTCGGCGGCAGGGTCTCGGCCAGGTGACCCGATACCACCACCACCCAGGCCTCCCGCATGTCCGACAACAAGACGTCGGAACATTCCCGCCCGAGCGACACATCGAGCAGCACGATATCGAACCGCGGCCCGGCCAGGGCCTCGCGCGCTTCCTCGACGCTGGTCGCGACGACCACCTCGCCGGACCCTTCCGTGACGAGAATATCCGCGAGATCCATGGCTATGAGGGGACTGTCCTCCACCACCAGAACGCGGGGCCGGGTCTGATCGAACGTAACGTAAGCCATGGGAATAAAGGTATGCCCCTGCATCATATCCTGGGAATTGCGCGCCTGCTCCGGGATGGCCGGGCGCGCCTGCCACTCCAGCCGCAATCCGTCACTGACGAAATGCCAGCCCAGCACGACGGACTGGCCCCGCGCCGGACAGGCGAGCGTGCTCACGAGCCGCCGCGCAAACCGTCGCGCCTCGGGCGTCAAATTCACTTCCGGACCCGAAATCTCCAGATCCAGCTCCATATCCGCCGCCGCCCGCCGCAGCAACCGGCTCAGGGACGCGGGGTGAAGATTGCCGCGCATCCTCGCCCCCATCGCCGCCCTGTCGAGGGGATGGCTGAGATCCGGCCGGGTCATCAGGTCAAACAAACTCTCGCGCCGGAACTTCGGTGCAAAATCCGGTGACGGGACCGGCAAAATCTTCCACAGATGTGTCATTCGTGTCTGCGCCTCGGTAATCCAGAGGTCCAGCCTCGAGGGCACATTGGATTGGACCGGCGCTGATCGCATTAATCTGTGACATACACGGATAAGGAAAAGTTAACAGATGACCACCGACTGCCGAAACTGCCCGCTCCGTGGACGCAAGGTATTCGACAAGATGTCCCCCGCCGAACTGGAATTCATGCGGGGGTTCAAGTCGGGCGAGCTGGTGATCGAGCCCCATACGACCTTCCTGCTCCAGGGATCGACCAGCCCGCAGCTCTTCACCGCGCTCGACGGCTGGGGGCTGCGCTACAAGCTGCTCGCCGATGGCAAGCGGCAGGTGATCAATTTCGTGATGCCCGGCGATCTGGTCGGCCTTCAGGCCGGGCTGCTCGGGGAAATGCAGCATTGCGTGGAATCGGTGACGCGGATGACCCTCTGCGTCTTCAACCGCGCCGATCTGTGGAAACTCTTCAAGACCATGCCGGAACGGGCCTATGACCTGACCTGGCTCGCGGCGCGCGAGGAGCATTTCCTCGGCGACCTTTTGACCACGATCGGCCAGAGCACCGGGCTGGAGCGGGTATCCTGGGGTCTTCTGACCTATTTCCGGCGGGCGGCGATGCTCGAGATGTCGGGCTCGGCCTCCGTCCCGATGCCCTATCGGCAGCGGGATCTGGCGGATGCCTTCGGCCTGTCGCTGGTTCACACCAACAAGACCCTGCGTCGGCTGCGCGACAAGAACCTGATCGACATTTCGCACGACATCCTGACGATCCCCGACCTTCCCGCCCTTCAGGCGCTGGCCAACATGGAAGCCCCGCCCGAGAGCCGCCGGCCGCTGATTTGACGAAGGGCCTTCCGATTTGACGGCGGGTCTTCGGGAACCATGCGCGGGCAAACGCGTTATCAGGGAGCAAGCGATTTAGACGGTCACGCCCGGGACGGAGCGGAGGCCGGTTCATCAAGAGGGTGGCAATGAACAACGTCATTTATCTCGTCGGCTTGGTGGTCGTCGTTCTGGCTGTCTTGTCCTTCGTCGGCATTGCCTGACGAGGGGATTTCGTCGGCACTGCCAGCATTGCCCGACGAGGGAATATCGAATTGGGACTGGATCGGATGATCCAGGGCCGCGTTGAAACCGGATTCTGCGATCCGGCAACCGTCACAGAAAGGTACTGACATGGATATTGGCAACGATCCGATCCGCGAGCCGGACCCGATCGATATCGACCGGGAGAGCAGCGATGTGCGCGACGATCTGAAGGCGCTGCGCGCCGATCTCGAAGCGCTGGCCGAGGATGTGGCGGCGCTGGGTCGCACCGGCATCCGTCAGGTCCGCGCGGGTGCGCGCGACATGGCGCGCGCGGGCGAGGAAGCAGTGAACGACCTCGACGAAAGCCTGTCGCAAAAGGTCCGCGAGCGCCCGATCCAGTCGATCGCCGTGGCCTTCCTGACCGGCTACATCGTTTCGGCGATCGTCCGCTAGGGTGATTTTCCGTCCGACGCATTCGCTTCAAACCGGGCGGACAGAGCGGCGGATGTGAGCCGATGCGAACCTAAACCGCTCCACGACGGCTTTCCAGCCGAGCCCCGCGCGGGCCGTATCGCGCGGATATGTCCTTGAACGGCAAGGGGTCCGTGCTGGCCGACATCATGGCGGATCCCTTTCCGGGCAGATGATCTTTTGATCTTTCCCGCCGATTTTGAAATCGAGCGCGGCTTTCGATCCGGCACAGCCAGACCGGAAGCCGCTTCTGAACTCCCAGAGGTGTCCCAAACTGGAGCGGCGCCCTTCGTTCGCCGCTCCCTTTTTTTCAGCCAGCACAGTTTTTCGAGATTTGCCCCGCGGGGCCTGCCATTCTGGCCCGAACGGCGATCAGAGCTTCGAATACCTTCGAAACCGCGGCTTCGCCGCTCCTGAATCGGCCTGCTCCGGAACCAAGCGAAGCCTTTTCGCTCCCGAGACCCCGAGGATGATCCGGCACCCGGAAAACCACTTCGCGGCCAGCGAGGGGTGAGGGCATCCTTGCGTCAAAAGAGGCCTGAGGAACGGGTCAGCCCACGATCCTCCGAGGCTTCAGAAGTCGAGATTGACAACGTTGAGCGCGTTGCTCTGGATGAAATCGCGGCGGGGTTCCACCTCGTCGCCCATCAGCTTGGTGAAGATCTCGTCCGCCTCCTCGCGATGCTCGATCTTCACCTGCAACAGCGTCCGGGCCTCCGGATCGAGCGTGGTTTCCCACAATTGCTCCGGATTCATCTCGCCCAGACCCTTGTAGCGTTGCAGCGTCAACCCCTTCTCGCCCTCGCGCATCACCGCGTCGAGCAGGTCGGAGGGCGCGAAGATCGCCTGCTCCCGCTCCTTGCGCACCAGCGCCGCCGGGGCCGAATAGACCTCCTGCAGCGCGGCCGTCAGGCCCGCGAGCCTGCGCGCCTCCGCCGAGCGCAGGGCGCCGCCATCGAGCACCCGCGCCTCCTCGACGCCGCGCAGGGACCGCCAGAGCCTGAGCCCGCCGTCCTGGGTCGGCCGCCCCTGCCAGCCACGTTCGTACTCCGCCGCGATCATGTCGAGCCGCGCCGCCACCTTGTCCGCCGTGCCTTGCGGATCATCGTCGAGCACGCCCTTGACCAGCGCCCCCGCGATCGCCGCCTGCTCCAGCACATGCCGCGAATAATGCGTGGGAAAGGCGTTCAGCGTCGCCTTCACCACCCGCGCCTCCTCGACCACCCGCGCGAGATCGGCCCCCGCCAGCACCGACCCGTCCCCGAGCCGCAGAGCGGCGCCCTCCACGCCCTGCTCGATCAGATAGGTATCCAACGCCGCCTGATCCTTGAGATAGACCTCCGACCGCCCGCGCGCGACCTTGAAGAGCGGCGGCTGCGCGATAGAGAGATGCCCCGCCGTGATCAATTCCTCCATCTGCCGGAAGAAGAAGGTCAGGAGCAGCGTCCGGATATGCGCGCCATCCACATCCGCGTCGGTCATGATGATGATCTTGTGATAGCGCAGCTTCCCGAGATTGAACTCGTCCCGCCCGATCCCCGTCCCGAGCGCGGTGATCAACGTCCCGATGGAATCGCTCGCCAGCATCCGGTCGAACCGCGCCCGCTCGATGTTCAGGATCTTGCCCCGCAGAGGCAACACCGCCTGGTTCTGACGGCTGCGCCCCTGCTTGGCCGACCCGCCCGCGCTGTCACCCTCGACGATGAACAACTCCGCCTTGGCCGGGTCCTTCTCCTGGCAATCGGCCAGTTTCCCCGGCAGGTTCGCCACATCCATCGCCGTCTTGCGCCGCGTCAGGTCGCGGGCCTTGCGCGCCGCCTCCCGCGCCACGGCGGCCTCGACGATCTTGGCGATCACCGCCTTGGCATCGCCCGGATTCTCCTCGAACCATTCGGCCAGCTTCTCGCTCAGCAACCCCTCGACGGCGGGCCGCACCTCTGAGCTGACCAGCTTATCCTTGGTCTGGCTGGAAAACTTCGGATCGGGCACCTTGACGGACAACACGCAGGTCAATCCCTCGCGCGCATCGTCCCCGGTCAGCGCCACCTTCTCCTTCTTCGCGATCCCCGAAGACACCGCGTAATTGTTGATGGTGCGCGTAAGCGCCCCGCGGAAGGCCGCCAGATGCGTCCCCCCGTCCCGCTGCGGAATGTTGTTGGTGAAGGGCAGGACATTCTCGTGATAGCTGTCGTTCCACCAGAGCGCCGCCTGGATGCCGATCCCGTCCCGCTCGCCCTCGACATAGATCGGCGTCTTGATCAGAGCGGTCTTCGAGCGGTCGAGATAGCGCACGAATTCCCGCACCCCGCCCTCGTAGAACAGCTCGACCTCCTGCACCTCGGCATGCCGCTCGTCGCGCAGCGAAATCCGCACCCCGGAATTCAGGAACGCCAGTTCCCGCAACCGATGCTCCAGGGTCGCGAACACATAATCGAGGTTGGAGAAGGTGGTGGTGGAGGCGAGGAACCGCACCTCGGTCCCCTTGCGCCCCTCGGACGGCCCGACGCGGCGCAAACTCTCGACGGTATCGCCGCGCTCGAAGCGGGCGACATGCTCATAGCCCTCGCGCCAGATCCTGAGCTCCAGCCAGTCGCTGAGCGCATTGACCACCGACACGCCGACGCCATGCAGACCGCCGGAAACCTTGTAGCTGTTCTGGTCGAATTTGCCGCCCGCGTGCAGCTGGGTCATGATGACCTCGGCGGCGGAGACGCCCTCGCCCTCGTGGATGCCGACGGGGATTCCGCGGCCATTGTCGAACACGCTGACGGAATTGTCGGCATGCAGGATGACGCGCACGATATCGGCATGTCCGGCCAGCGCCTCGTCGATGCCGTTATCGACGACCTCATAGACCATGTGATGGAGGCCGGACCCATCGTCGGTATCCCCGATATACATGCCCGGCCGTTTGCGCACGGCTTCCAGGCCCTTGAGAACCTTGATGGAATCGGCGCCATACTCTTCGGGAACGCGAAGCGGGTCAGACATGTTGTCAGGAGTCCTTGTCAATGGTGCGACACTCTATCCTCTACGGAGGAGATTGTCACGCCCCCTGACCCGGATCCCGTCAACCGATATCCCCATAATTTCAATCCTTTGAACCCCTCTCCACCCGACCGGTGACAGAACCGCGCCCCCGCGGTATCCTTGACCCATGAACACCCAACCCCGCCCCCGCTCCGCGACCTACCAGGACATCCTCGACGCGCCCCCGCACATGGTCGCCGAACTCGCCAACGGCCGCCTCCACCTCCACCCCCGCCCGGCGATGCGCCACGCCCGGGCGAGCTTCCGGATGGCGGGCCGCCTCGACCGCCTGACCGACGATGGCGGCCCTTCCGGCTGGCACTTCGCGATGGAGCCCGAACTTCACCTCGGCCCGGACGTGCTCGTTCCTGACCTCGCAGGCTGGCGGCGGGAGCGCATGCCGGTCTATCCCGACACCGCCGCGACGGATCTCGCGCCTGACTGGGTCTGCGAAATCCTGAGCCCCGGCACCCGGCGTTTCGACCTGACCGAAAAGCGCGAGCTTTATCGTTTGAACGCGGTCCCCCACCTCTGGCTCCTCGACCCCGAGGCCCGCACCCTGGAAACCTTCACCCTCACGGGTGGCTCCTGGACCCTCACCGCCGCCTTTCAGGACGGCGAAGACATCTGCGCCGCGCCGTTCGAGGCGCTGGTGTTTCCGCTGAATGCGCTTTGGCCGGATTGAATCCGGAAACTATCTAACCTCAACTGGAAAATTTGTAATTTATAAGGGAGTTATAAAATTGAATAAAAATTTTAGCCCTTCCTTTATTTTTGCTCTTGCTTCTTTGGTATGCTTGGCCGGAGTTATTTACCCGTTTAAGCCTTTTAAAAGACGTTGGGTGGCGCTAGCATCGTTCGTTACATGCTTTTTTCTTGTCGGGATTTTTGCTCCAGAACCGACACCCTCCAAGACCGTATCATCAGATACCGCCACCCTCGCGCAAGAAACAACCGAAAGCAGCCCAAAATATTGGGTTACGTCCGAAAGACTCAACCGACGCACCTGCCCATCCGATAATTGTGGCGTCGTTGGGCAGTTTTTCTTTCGAGAGGGCGTGACGATACATGAGCAGAGGGATGGATGGGCACGCGTGACCAATCTCTATGAGGCATCATGCATCAAGGGTCGCAGCGAATATGTCGATACAGGAAATGCCTCTTGCGATCCTGCGAATGGGATCACCAATGGACAATTTGCTGAGTGGGTTTCGGCAGACTACCTTTCAAAAACTCGACCGCCCGATCCGTCCGAAAATGCATCAGGTCTGGAAGCAGTCGTTGCCGACTCTGACGACTTCGCACGATACCATGCCGTATTCGCAGAAGCGGCCCGCTCGCTCATCGCACAAAGTCGCTGTACCGAGCGCGATTTCCAGGAGATAGGTGGTTGGTCGAAGTCATCCAATCATCGAAACCATTTATTTCACTTATTGTGGCGAGGCAACCATCGCCAACCGGCTGTATTTGAATGCAGATACAGGAGAGATATTCCGATGAACAATCGGAGCGTGTCGCTTCATTCGCCCTCGGCAATGTGCCACTCGTAGGGCGGGCTTCAGCCCGCCACACCCCCACTCCCATCCATTTCACCCCGCCCCGCCGGGCAACCTCAACGTCCCATCCTCGCCCAACGGCCAGAACGGGTTCATCGCGAGTTCCCAAACGTGCCCGTCCGGGTCGGTGAAATAACCGGAATAGCCACCCCAGAACACCTTCTCCGGACGCTTCAACACACCCGCCCCCGCCGATACCGCGAGAGCAAAGGCCGCGTCCACTTCCGCCTCCGTCGTGAAATTCCGGGCGAGCGTGATCGCGCCATGGCCGAGCGTGGCCCCCTCCCGCCCCTGATCCTTCGCCAGATCCCCAAGGCCGAACAGGGCCAGCACCTGACCCGCGAGCTGGATGAAGATCACCCCCTCGGTGACCTCCGCCGCCTCCCAGCCCAGGGCCGCGTAGAACGCCCGCGACCGATCGAGATCGGCCACCCCCAGCGTGATCAGGGAAATCGATTTCGGAAACATGCGGCTCTCCCCCCAAGCGCCATCATCCCCCCCCACCCAGCCCCCGGTCAAGCCGCGCGCGCACTCCTGAACGCCTGGTAAACGATTTTGGATTCCCTATCGAAATCAATGGGATAACATCCTGCGCACGCGTGCGCGTCACCGCCGCGCGACCTCCGACACCCCGTCCCGGTCCAGCACCCCGAGCCGTTCCGCCGCGATCCCCTCGAACAGCTCCGCCCCCGTCCCGGTCAGGAACGCCTGCGCCCCCAGCCCCGCCAAGGCCCGATAGAGCGCCCCCCGCCGGTCGGAATCGAGATGCGCCGCCACCTCGTCGAGCAGAAGGATCGGCGCCCCCCCGAAGTCCCGCGCCACCGCCGCCGCGTTCGCCAGGATCAGGCTGATCAGGAGGGCCTTCTGTTCCCCCGTCGAGCAGAGCCGGGCCGGTACCCCCTTGCCCGCCATCGTGGCCCCGAGATCGTCCCGGTGCGGCCCGGTCAGGGACCGTCCCGCCGCCAGATCCCGCCCCCGGTCCCGCAGCGCCTCGCGCAGGCCCTCCGGGTCCCGCGGCCCTTCGCAGACCAGGGTGAGGTCGGCCCGGGGGAAGTCCGGGGTCTCCGGCGCCGCCGCGAGCCTGAGGAGCGCCGCCTCCCGGTTCGCGATCAGCCGCGCCCCCGCCTCCGCCATCCCCCGTTCCAGCGCCTCGTACCAGCTCCGGTCCCGGACCGCGTCCCGGAGCAGCCGGTTGCGCTCCCGCAGGGCCCGGTCATAGGAGAGCGCCGCCTCGCCATGGTCGGGGATCAGGCTGAGCGTGGCCCGGTCGAGGAAGCGCCGCCGTTCCGCCGCCCCTTCCATCCAGAGCCGGTCCATCGCCGGGGTGAGCCAGAGGACCCGCGCGATCCGTCCGAGCCCGGTCTGGGGCGCGCCCTTGCCATCGATTTCGACGAGCCGTCCGGTGCCCTCGCTCCAGGTCGAGACCTCATGCGGGCCGTCGGGGCTCTCCAGCGCGGCGGTGATCTTCCAGCCGATCCGCTCGGGGGCGCGGGCGAGATCCTCCGAGGCGGCGCCCCGGAGGCCGCGGCCTGGCGAGAGGAGGGAGAGCGCTTCGATGAGGTTGGTCTTGCCGGCGCCATTCGGCCCGAAGATCGCCACGGGCCGCCCGTCGAAGGCGAGGTCCGTGGTCCGATGGGAGCGGAAATGCGAGAGGTGGAGCCGTGTGACCCTCAGTTCAGACCCGCATCGGCATGACGACATAGACCGCCGATTCGTCATTGCCCTCGCGCATCAGGGTCGGATCCCCGGAGGTGTTGAAGAGGAAGACGGCGTTCTCGCGATCCACCTGGCCGGCGATTTCGAGCAGATATTTGGCGTTGAAGCCGATTTCCAACCGTTCGGCATCATAGGCCACCGAGAGTTCCTCGTCCGCCGCTCCGGAGTCCGGGGCATTGACGGAGAGGACGAGGCGGTCGTCCTCGATCGACATCTTCACCGCCCGTGACCGCTCCGAGGAGACCGTTGCCACGCGGTCCACGGCCTGGGCGAATTCGGCGGCGTCGACTTCGAGGCGTTTCATGTTGCCGGTGGGGATCACGCGGGAATAGTCGGGGAAGGTTCCGTCGATGACCTTCGAGGTCAGGGTCACTTCGGGGGTCGCGAACCGGACCTTGGTTTCGCTCACCGAGACTGCGATCTGGACCTCGTCGTCATCGAGCAGTTTGCGGAGCTCTCCGACTGTCTTGCGGGGAACGATCACACCGGGGACATCCTCCGCGCCGGCGGGCAGGGTCGCGTCGATCCGGGCCAGCCGGTGTCCGTCCGTCGCCACGCAGCGCAGGACCGGGCCGTCCACCGATTTGGAGGCATGCATATAGACGCCGTTCAGGTAGTAACGGGTCTCCTCGGTCGAGATTGCGAACTTCGCCTTGTCGAACAGCCGCCGCAGGACAGGTGCCGCGCAGGAAAAGTCGCAGGCATATTCGGCGGAGGCCATGATCGGGAAATCCTCGCGCGGGAGGGTCGTCAGGCTGAAGTGCGACCGTCCCGCCCGAACTTCCAGGCGCCCCGCGTGACCGTCGTCCGTCAACTCGACCATTGCGCCATCCGGCAGCTTGCGGACGATTTCATGCAATGTATGGGCGGAGACCGTGGTCGCTCCGGCGCGGGTGACCATGGCGCGGGCCTTGTCGATCACTTCGATGTCAAGATCCGTTGCGCGAAAACTGACCTGCTCAGCCTCCGCCTCTATCAGGACATTTCCCAGAATAGGGATTGTATTGCGTCGCTCGACGACCGACTGCGCACGATTCATGGCCCGGAGGAGGGCGCTGCGTTCCATGCTGAGCTTCATGTGTTGCGTTCCCGTACTGGCGCCACTCCCCCCCGCCGCGAAGCGGACGCCGACACTAGCGGAACGCGCCGCGACTGCAAGTGGGCGAGGTCAATTTACACGGCCTTAATTCCTGAAGAGGAGCACGCCGAGAGGACAAAGCGGTCGATTCCTGAACCGGCGGAATACCGCCTACTCAAGCCAGACCCGCCTTTCCCTCATAAATTTAACATTTTCAAGGACCTACAACCAGGGTCACTCATGGGGCCGGCAAAACCCGGCCAAACGGCCATGAATTCCCCAAATCCGCCAAATTTAATTTGTTGCGAACCGATCCCGAAACAAGGTTAATGGGCCTGTGAGCCGCTCTCGAAACGGTCATAGGCCCAAACGACCGCCTTACCCCTCACACACACTGGTCGATTTGGTTGCGCCTCAGGCGGGTGTTCGCAAAGAGAACACCCGCCGTCAGGCCCACCCCACCCAAAAGGCGGTCGTCTGACTGCACCCTCGCTTTACTGAAACCTCAGCAGCGACGCGTCGGAACATATTCGATACTCGTTAACCACCCACGCGATTTTCGCTTTTCGATGCAGATTTTCTTATTTCGAAAATGAGCGATAAAATCAATCAAAATCGCCCCATACTCGCAATCCGCGTGCTCATTCGAAGGGCAATGATGCATATTCATCACAGGGGACTGAACAAGACGTTAAAAGCCCTTGAAACTCTTGACTGAGGCAAAGCACACACACTGTCTGTCAAGACAATTCCGTCGAACACGCTCAACGGAATTGCCGCGGATCCTCAGGTGTAGGGCCTGGAGGAATCCCAATCGATATTCGCCTTTCGGGACCCTGTGATCACCACCCGCGCATTCACAAGGTCATTGTCCTCCGCGCGACGCACCGCCGCCTCGGCGGCGAGCCCATGGGAGAGCCAGCGATCCACCAGACGCTCGCGGAGCGTGCTCTCGTCCACCCTCAGCATCAATGTCCGATCAAAGAAACGCTCCAGGCCAGACCAAGGCTCGGCGGCGAGCAGCAGGTAGTTTCCCTCGACGAGAATGATGCGGCGGTCCTTCGATACGACCCGCGCATTCGCCCGGGCGAGATCGTTGTCCCGGTCAAAGACGGGAACCACCACATCCGCGGTACCGCTCCGGATCCGATCGAGATCCTGGGCAAGCCCATCGACATTGAACGTCTCAGGTGCGCCCTTCCGCGGCAGGAGCCCACGTTCCATCAGAATCGCATTGTCGAAATGATATCCATCCATGGGAACAAGCGTCGTCGTCCCGGGAGACCGTGCCTCCATCGCCGCCAACAGGGCTTCGGCAAAGGTGGATTTGCCGGCCCCGGGGGGGCCGGCGATGCCGAGGATGAAGCGGTCCGTCCCGGTCGCCCGGTCGAGGATGTCCGCGGCAAGCGAGTCAAGACGAGACATCAGGCTGCGATCGCCTCGGCCGGGGGCTCCATCGCTCCCGTCATGAAAGCGACGGCGTCCGACATGGTATAGTCCCTGGGATTGATGACGCACAGACGCCGCCCCAGACGATGGACATGCACGCGGTCCGCGACTTCGAAGACATGCGGCATGTTGTGGCTGATCAGGACGATCGACTGGCCGCGGGCCCGCACGTCCTGGATCAGTTCGAGAACCTTGCGGCTCTCCTTGACCCCGAGCGCCGCGGTGGGTTCGTCGAGGATCACGACCTTGGACCCGAAGGCCGCCGCCCGCGCCACAGCCACACCCTGACGCTGACCACCCGAGAGAGTCTCCACCGCCTGGTTGATGTTCTGGATCGTCAGGAGACCCAGCTCGCTCAGCTTGGCCCGGGCGAAGGCTTCCATCTTCGGCCGGTCCAGCATCCGCATGTACTTGCCCATGAAACCTTCACGACGGATTTCCCGCCCCATGAACATGTTGTCGGCGATGGACAGCGCGGGGGACAGGGCGAGGTTCTGATAGACCGTCTCGATCCCCGCCTCCCGGGCCTGCATCGGCGAGGTGAAGCGGATTTCCTGACCGTCGAGATGGATGGTGCCTTCGTCGGCGGTCACGGCTCCGGAAATCGCCTTGATCAGGCTCGACTTGCCGGCGCCGTTGTCTCCGATCACCGCGAGGATCTCGCCCCGGCGCAGATCGAAATGAGCGTCGTTGAGGGCGGTCACCCGGCCATAGCGTTTGACGAGGCCCCGTGCCTTGAGAATGATGTCTTCCATGATTAGCCCGCGACCTTTCTGATCCACTGGTCGATTGCAACCGCCGCGATGATGAGAACGCCGATCAGGAGATAGGTCCATTGCGGATCGGTTCCGACCAGCCGCAGACCCAGGCCGAACACACCGACGATCAGCGCACCGAACAGCATCCCCAGGATCGAGCCACGTCCGCCGAAGAGAGAGATGCCGCCGATCACCACGGCCGTGATGGATTCGATATTCGCGAACTGACCGGCGGTGGGTGAAACGGACCCGATCCGGCCGATCAGAACCCATCCGGCGAGCGCGCAGATCAGTCCCGAGATCGTATAGACCGAGATCAGCATCCGGTTGACCTGCACACCGGCCAGTTCGGCCGCGTCCGGATCATCCCCGATCGCATAGACATGACGACCCCAGGCCGTCTTGGTCAGGATATAGCTCAGCACCAGCACCAGGACGACCATCACGATGCAGCCGTAGGTAAAGACCGCGCCGCCCAGCTTCACGCTGGTCCCGAAGAGCTGGAGCAAGGGCGCCTTGTCCTCGATATCCTGGCTGCGGATGGTTTCGTTGGCGGAATAGAGGAAGTTCGCCGCCAGGACGATCTGCCACATGCCGAGCGTCACGATGAAGGGGGGCAGCTTGACCCGCGACACGAGAAACCCGTTCACGAACCCGATGGCTCCGCCCACCGCGAAGCCGCAGAGGATCGAGATCGGCGCCGGAATGCCGTAGCGGAAGGTGAACTGGCCCATGACCACCGAACTCAGAACCATGATCGCCCCGACGCTGAGGTCGATGCCGGCGGTCAGGATGACGAGGGTCTGGGCGGCGCCGACGATGCCGACGATGGCAACCTGCTGAAGGATCAGCGTCAGCGAAAAAGGCGAAAAGAACTTCGTCCCGAGCAGGGCTCCGAACAAAGCCACCGAAAGCACGAGGACGATCAGCGGGACGAGCGCGGGATGTGAGTGCAGGACATGCTGGAAACGTTCGATGAGGGGACGGTCATGGCGTTCGAAGGACGCTACTTCCGTGGCGCTCTTGGAGAGCACCTTCTCGAATTCCTGCGAAGGCTGGGTATTCGCGTGGGCCATCGGGTTTCTCCCTGGTGTATGAGCCGGTGCTCCGGTCTTGAGCGCAGCAAGGCGCCAACCATTGGTCCGGGGGCGGGCCGGGCCATCCTCCGAAAGGACGTCCCGGCCCGTCCGGGCCTCTGGATGCCGTCAGGTCAGCCGGGTCAGCCCCAGCATTTCTCCAGGCCTTCCTTCACCGAGATCGAAGGAACACCCTCCACGGGCTTGTCCGTGATCAAGGCCACGCCGGTATCGAAAAACGCCTTGCCCGGCGTCGGAGCGGGCAGCGTGCCGTCCTTCGCATACTGGGCAATCGCCTCGATCCCGAGCGCCGCCATCGCCAGCGGATATTGCTGCGATGTCGCACCGATCACACCGTCCTCGACGTTCTTCACGCCGGGGCAACCGCCATCGACGGACACGATCAGCACGTCCTTTTCGCGTCCGACCGATTTCAGCGCCTCATAGGCACCGGCCGCCGCGGGTTCGTTGATCGTATGAACGACGTTGATCGTCGGATCCTTCTGGAGCAAATTCTCCATGGCGGTACGACCGCCCTCCTCATTGCCGTTGGTCACGTCATGACCGACGATGCGGGGATCATCCTCGTCGCCGATCACGGTCGCGTCCTTGGTATCGATCCCGAACCCCATCATGAAACCCTGGTCGCGCAGAACATCGACCGAGGGCTGCGAGGGGGTGAGGTCGAGAAAGGCGATACGCGCATCCTTGGCCGCGTCCCCGAGAGTCCCGAGCGCCCAGGCACCGATCAGCTTGCCGGCTTCCAGATTGTCGGTGGCAAAGGTGGCATTGGCGGCGTCCGGCGGATCCAGCGGGGTATCGAGGGCGATCACCAGGAGACCGGCGTCGCGCGCCTTCTTGACCGAGGGGACGATGCCCTTGGTATCGGAGGCTGCGATCAGGATACCCTTGGCGCCATCGGCGATGCAGGTTTCGATCGCATTGACCTGACTCTCGGAGTCGCCGTCAACCTTGCCGGCATAGGTCTTGAGGGCGATCCCAAGTTCCTTGGCCTTGGCCTGCGCGCCTTCCTTCATCTTGACGAAGAACGGATTGGTATCGGTTTTCGTGATGAGGCAAGCCGATACATCCTGGGCGAAAGCCGGTGCTCCGGCCAATGCGCCGAGCGCAACAGCGGCCAAAAGACCCCCCTTGAGGGTTCTTGAAATCATTCTGGATCCTCCCGTCGAATTCACCGGATCGCGTTTTGCCCGGCTTGAAGGTAGGAAACCTGATTTGCTGATTCCTGTCAATAAATAAATCACTCTGATTTATTATTCGGTCGTAACTTGTCATAAAGGCCCCGCGGCGCCGGCTACCGCCGGACAGACCGCGGCAAAGGCGAGACAGGGCGGAAAGATGGACCACGGCATCCGGGACGAGGATATGGTGCCTGCGCAACGCGGCACGAATCAGGCGGGCATGCGCGCCTATAACGAGCGGCTTGTCCTGACGCTGGTGCGCCGGCATGGCAGCCTGGCCCAGACCGACATCGCCCGGCGCACCGGTCTGTCGGCCCAGACGATCTCGGTCATCATGCGCCATCTCGAATCGGACCATCTGCTCTTGCGCGGCGAGCCCCGGCGCGGCCGGGTGGGTCAGCCCTCGGTACCGCTGTCGCTCAATCCGGAGGGTGCGTTCTTTCTCGGGGTCAAGATCGGCCGCCGGGGTCTCGATGTCGTACTGGTGGATTTCGTGGGCACGATCCGGCACCGGGCGAGCATGACCTATTCCTATCCGACCCCGCGCGACGCGGTCCGCCGGATTCTCACCGAGGTCAAGGCCTGTCGCGACCTGCTCGGTCCCCAGGCGGAACGCATCGCCGGGATCGGAATCGCCCTGCCCTTCGCCCTCTGGGACTGGGCCGAGGAACTGGAAGCCCCCGCGATCGAACTCGATGCCTGGCGGCGGGTCGATATCCGCGCCGAGCTGTCCGACCGCCTGCCGTTCCCGGTCTATATCCAGAACGACGCCACCGCCGCCTGTGGCGCGGAGCTTGCCTTTGGCGACAATCCCGGACTGCGCGACTTCATCTATTTTCACATCGGGACCTTCATCGGCGGGGGTGTCGTGCTGAACGGCGGCCTGTTCACAGGGCGCACCGGGAACGCCGCCGCGCTCGGGTCCATGCCGGTGCCCGATGGCGCCGGCGGCACCCAGCAGCTGCTCGACCAGGGATCCCTCGTGGTCCTGGAGCGGTGCCTGCGGGCCGCCGACCTCTCGACCGAGGCGCTTTATAATCCGGATGCCGACTGGACCGCGTTCGGAAGCCATCTCGACAGCTGGATGGCAACCGCCTCGCGCGGGATCGCCCATGCCATCGCCGCCGCCTGCGCCACCTTCGACTTCGAGGCGGCGGTGATCGACGGCGCCTTTCCCGTCCCTCTCAAGACCCGCCTGATCGACGAAATCTCAAAGAGACTGGATGTGCTCGATCTCTCCGGAATCGAGCGCCCGCGGCTCTATCCCGGCAGCATCGGCTCGATTGCCCGCGCGCTCGGAGGCGCGAGCCTGCCCTTGTTCGACCGCTATCTGGTCGAAGCCCGCAACCAGCAACCGGACTTTCGCCGCCCCTCCGACGGCGAGTCCGCCCTCAAGTCATGAGGCCACCGCCCGGTCGGACGTGTTGAACGCATCCTCGAACATCGCATGCGCCAGTTCACGGCGTCCCACCAGCGCCTCGTTGGCGCCGAGCCGCAACAGATGCTCGACGTCCGACTGCGTCTCCGCCCGCGCGATCACCTGGATGTCGGGATTGACCTTGCGCACCCTCTCGATGACCTGACCCGCTTCGAACACATTGGGGATCGCCACGAAGAGCCAGCGCGCCGCGGCCACATGCGCCGCTTCGAGCATACGTTGCTCGGCGGCGTTTCCGACAAAGGCCTCGACCCCCTCGGCCCGCAAATCCGCCATGGCCTCTGTCCTGTCATCGATCACCACGAAGGGATGCCCCCCGGCGCGCAGTTCTTCGACCAGATGGCGACCGACCGTGCCGAAACCGGCGATGACCGCGTGCCCGGTCAGCTCGGAACTCGGCCAGTTCTCCGCCACCGCCGCCGCCGGCGGGGGGGTCTTCGTGTCCCTGCGCCCCATCAACCGGTCATTCAGCGAAAAGAGGAACGGATTGAGCACGATCGAGAGGATCGCCCCGGCGAGGATCAGATCCTGTCCCGCCTCCGGCATCAGGTTGAGATAAATCCCGAGGGTCGCCAGAATGAAGGAGAACTCCCCGATCTGGGCGAGGCTGACCGAAATGGTCAGGGCGGTCTGATGGGAATAGCCGAACAGCCGGGTGATCCCGTAAGCCACGATGGACTTGCCCACCACGATGATCAGAACCGTCGCAATCACGGCAAGCGGCATCTCGATCAGAATCATGGGATTGAACAGCATCCCCACCGAAACGAAGAACAATACGGCGAAGGCATCGCGCAGGGGCAGCGAATCCTCCGCCGCCCGGTGGCTCAGCTCGGATTCCGCCAGCACCATCCCCGCGAAGAACGCGCCGAGCGCGAAGGACACGCCAAAGAGCTCCGCCGCCCCATAGGCGATCCCCAGCGCCGCCGCGAGAACGGCCAGCGTGAACAGCTCCCGCGAGCCGGTCCCCGCGACCCAGTGCAGGCCCTTCGGCACGACCCGCCGCCCCACGATCAGCATCAGCGCGACAAATACCCCGACCTTGAGCAGCGTCACCCCGATCGGCAGGGCGACGCTTTGCAGCGTCGCCGGTCCGCCGTTCAGAATCTGCGCCAGCACCGGCAGCAGCACCAGCGCCAGCACCATCGCCAGATCCTCGACGATCAGCCAGCCGACGGCGATCCGTCCGCGCTCCGTCTCGATCAGATGGCGCTCCTGCATGGCCCGCAGCAACACGACCGTGCTCGCCACCGACAGCGCCAGCCCGAAGACCAGCCCGGCTCCGATCGACCAGCCGAGCAGATGCCCGAGCCCGAGCCCCATCAGCGTCGCGAGACTGATCTGCGCCAGAGCGCCCGGGATTGCGATCGCCCGGACCGACAGCAGGTCTTTCAGGGAGAAATGCAGCCCCACCCCGAACATCAGGAGGATCACTCCGATCTCCGCCAGTTGTGGCGCGAGCGCGGTATCGGCCACGAATCCCGGTGTCGCCGGGCCGATCAGGACCCCCGCGAGCAGATATCCGACCAGCGGCGACAAGCGCAGACGATTGGCAATGGCACCCAGAAAGAAGGCGAGAACGAGACCGATGACGATGATGGCAATGAGCGAGGTATGATGCGGCATGAAACCTGTCTTGATTGAGAAGGACCGCTCAATCGATGCGATAAAGCCCATTAAATTGCAACCTTGGGCCGATCAACGTTCGCGGATCAGACCCATCGCCCGAAAGGACGCATCCTCTTCCTTGCCGATGATCAGATGATCGAAGAGCTGCACCTCGATCGCCTCCAGCGCCGCGTCGATGGCATTGGTCATGTTGATATCGGCCCGGCTCGGGGTCGGATCGCCGGACGGGTGGTTGTGCACCAGGATGATCGCCGTCGATCCCAGCTCCAGCGCTCGCTTGGCCACCTCGCGCGGATAGACCGGCACATGATTGACCGTGCCCTTGGCCTGCTCCTCGTCGGCGATCAGATTGTTCTTCGTATCGAGAAACAGGATCCGGAACTGCTCGGTATCGCGATAGGCCATCACCGTCTTGCAATAGGTCAGAAGCGCATCCCAGGACGAGATCACCTCGCGCCGCATCACCTTGGCCCGGGCCATCCGGTGCGACACCGCCTGAAGGATGCGCAGTTGCAGATAGACCCGCGACGTCACCCCCTCGATCCGCGTCAACCGCGCCTCGGAGGCGGCGATCACCCCGTTGAGATCGCCGAACGCCGCCAGCAACGTCTTGGCCAGCGGTTTGACATCCACCCGCGGGATGGCATTGAACAGCACCAGCTCCAGCAGTTCATATTCCGGCATCGCATCGGGACCGCCTTCGAGAAAGCGCGTGCGCAACCGCTCGCGATGACCCCAGTAATGCGGCCGTCCCTCGCGCGGGCCGGGCACCACCGTGCGCGGCGCATCGAGATAGGCCTCGACGGGCGGCACACGATTGTCGAAGTCGCGCAGACCCCGCAGGGCTTCCTCGGAGAAACCCGAACCCGTCCGTTCCTTGCTCATGCCGCCGTCTCCCTGGAGCGATTTGTGGCCGGGTGGACCCACCCGCCAGTTCAAAATCGCGGCCAAACAAAGTTACGGGGCGGCGGATCCGGCGCCGTCGGATGCTCCGCCCCAACGGCGCGAGCCTCGGAAATCCTGGTTAAGATACCCTTGCCGGGCGGGGCCGGACCGACCCCGCCCTGCCGGATCACAGTCCCTTGGCACGATAGCTCGCGGCGACCCGGCCGATCGAGACGAGATAGGCCGCGACCCGCAGATCCTCGACCCCCGCGCGGGTGTGCCAGACCTCGCGCATCGATTGATAGGCGATGCGCATCGTATCATCGAGACCCGAGCGCACCAGTTCCAGCTCTCCGGCGCCGCGGACATATTGCTCCTTGAACGTCTCCGACAGCCCTTCCTTCATGCCGCTGGCCTTGGCGACCCGCTCCAGCTCGCGGACCAGCAATTCGTGGCGCCCCTCCTCCTGCCGGCGCTGCATCCGGCCGAAGCGGATATGGCCGAGGTTCTTGACCCATTCGAAATAGCTGACGGTCACGCCCCCGGCGTTGGCATAGAGATCGGGGATGATGACCGTGCCCTTGCCGCGCAGGATCTCGTCCGCCCCGGCGGTGATCGGACCGTTCGCCGCCTCGATGATCAGGGGCGCCTGAATCCGCGCGGCATTGCCCAGGCCGATCACCGATTCCATCGCCGCCGGGATCAGGATATCGCACGGCTCCTCCAGAACCCGCGACCCTTCCTCGACAAAGGTCGCGCCGGGGAAGTTCCGCACGCCCCCCGTCGCCGAGACATGCGCCTTGAGATGCTCGATCGCGAGACCACCTGGGTTCATCACCGCCCCGTCGCGCTCGATCACCCCGACGACCAGCGCGCCATCCTCCTCCGACAGGAACTTCGCGGCATGATAGCCCACATTGCCGAGGCCCTGGACGATCACCCGCTTGCCCTCGAGCGTGCCGTCGAGACGCGCGCGTTTCACATCCTCGGGATGACGGAAGAATTCGCGCAAGGCATACTGGATCCCCCGGCCCGTCGCCTCGGTGCGGCCATGGATCCCGCCGCCATTGAGCGGCTTGCCGGTGACGCAGGCGGCGGCGTTGATGTCGGTGGTGTTCATCCGCCGGTATTGATCCGCCATCCAGGCCATCTCGCGCTCGCCGGTTCCCATGTCCGGGGCGGGCACGTTCTGGGAAGGGTTGACCAGATCGCGCTTGACCAGCTCATAGGTGAAGCGGCGGGTGATCTGTTCCAGCTCATGCTCGTCCCAGTCGCGCGGATCGATGCGCAGGCCGCCCTTGGACCCGCCGAACGGCGCCTCGACCAGCGCGCATTTGTAGGTCATCAACGCGGCCAGCGCCTCGACCTCGTCCTGGTTGACGCTCATCGCATAGCGGATGCCGCCCTTGACCGGCTCCATATGCTCGGAATGCACCGACCGATAGCCGGTGAATGTATGGATCGCGCCCCGCAGCCGCACGCCGAAGCGCACGGTATAGGTGGAATTGCAAACCCGGATTTTTTCCTCGAGCCCCGGCGAGAGGTCCATCAGGCCGACGGCCCGGTTGAACATCACATCCACGGATTCCCGAAAGCTCGGCTCGCGCAACGGTGCGTTCATCGTTTCCCCAATCGTTCCTATGCCTCTGACGGGCGGGATCAGTAAACTCCCGGTCGGCCAGGGGCGCAAGGCAAGCCTGACACATCCGCGTGCCAGTCTTGTGAATGCCCCCAGATCGGTCCGGGACCTGGCTCCGACCCTGAAATCAACACCCTTAACGATTGGCTTACAAAAGGCGGGTCGGGGGGCATGGCCCCCGCGTTTCTGGAACCGGTTGCCCGGGATCGCAACCGGCGCGGGCCCCGCGATGGGGTCGCGGACAAAAGGCGTCCGGAGGCACCTTTCAAATTTATTATTTTATTTCAATTACTTATCTTTTGTCCGCGTACGGACACTCGCGAGGACCGGTCAGGTTCCGCGCGGCTTGGCCCGGCGGGTCGGCTCGGCGGCGGCCGGATCGTCGGGCCAGGGGTGCCTCGGATAGCGCCCCCGCATGTCCCGGCGGACATCGGCATAGGATCTCTGCCAGAAGCCCGGCAGATCGGAGGTGGTCTGGACCGGCCGCATCCCCGGCGAGAGCAGCTCGATCACCAGCGGGACCTCGCCTGGCCCGATCACCGGATGCCGGGTCAGGCCGAACATTTCCTGAAGCCTGACCGAGATCGAAGGGGCGGCCCCGGAATAGTCGATCGGCAGGCGGGTCCCGGTCGGAGCCGTGATCTCGGCGGGGGCGAGGCGGTCGAGGGTCCGGCGCTCGTCCCAGCCGAGCCGGTCCTCCAGCGCGGCGCGCAAGTCGAGCCGCCCCAGATCCTCGATCCGGGACATGCGTTCCAATCGGGGCGTCAGCCAGTCCCCGAGGTCGGCCAGCAGGCCCTCCTGCGCGAAATCGGGAAGCTCCGGGATCTGGCGCCGCAGCCATTCCACCCGGCCGACAAATCGACGGGCCGCGTCGGTCCAGGGCAGGATATCGAGGCCGAGCGCGCGGACCCCGTCGGTCAGGGCGGCGGCGACGGCTTCGGGGGGCGCCTCGGACCAATGCCGGTCCTCCAGGGCGACGGCCCCCAGCATCAGCCGTTGCCGGGTCCGAACCGAGCGCTCCCGCGGCGACCATTCGCAGATGTTTTCCCGGCGGAGCCGGTCGGCGTGAAGCGCCCGGATATCGGACTCCGCGACCGGCAAGGCGAGGCGGACACGGGCCTCCCTCGGATCGCCGTCGAGGTCGGCGGCGACCAGCATCGGCGCGGCCGCGAGCGGATCGTCCTCGGGCAGGCTGGCCCCCTTGCCGCCGGAGAGCAGATAGCGCGGCGCGGCACCGGATCGCCGCTTGCCGATCCGGTCGGGATAGGCGAGCGACAGGGTGGCCCCGGGAGAGAGCGCCTCGGAGGCTTCCGGGACCAGCCGGCGGAGACGGCGCGATTCCAGGCGAAGCGCCTCGATGGCGGGGCGATCGACGCTGATCGGATGCTCGGCCTCGGCGGCGCGCGGATCGGCGATCGCGGCGAGCCGGAGGGCGAGATCGACCGGCGCGGCCCCTCCCTGTCCCCGGACCGGGTCGCGCGCCTGAAGCAGGGCGGCGAGATCGGCGGAGCGCGGTCCCGGCGCCCGGACCAGCATATGGGCGAGGCGAGGATGCAAGGGCAGGCGCGCGAGGGCGCGGCCGTGATCGGTGATCCGGTCCCCGTCGAGCGCCCCGAGATCCGACAGGAGCCGGAGGGCCTCGGCAAGGGCGGACGCGGGAGGGGGGGTCAGAAAGGCCATCCCCTCGGGCTTCGCCGTCCCCCAAAGCGCGAGTTCGAGGGCGAGCCCCGCGAGATCCGCCGCCAGGATTTCGGGCGGGGCAAAGGCCGCGAGCCCCCCCTCCTCGCCCTTCGTCCAGAGTCGATAGCACCAGCCGGCGGCGACCCGGCCAGCCCTGCCCCGGCGCTGCTCGGCCTCGGCCCGGCTCACACGCTCGGTGACGAGGCGTGACAGTCCGGAGGCGGGATCGAAGCGGGACCGGCGGGCACGGCCTGCGTCGACGACGACCCGGACATCCGGCACGGTCAGGGATGTCTCGGCGATCGAGGTCGCAAGAACCAGCTTGCGGCCGGTTTCGAGCGGCGAGAGAGCCTTGCGCTGCTGGGCGAACGGCAGGCCGCCGTGCAGGGGCTGCGCGACCACCCCCGCCGGCAACCGCGGTGCGAGGAGAGCGGCGGTCCGGGAGATTTCCCGCTGGCCGGGGAGAAAGACCAGTACTCCGCCTTCCGTTTCCGACAGCGCGCGGGCGACAAGATCGGCCACCGCCGGCTCGATCCGGTCGCGGGGGCCGCTGCTCCAGGGGCGGTCCAGCCAGCGTGTCTCGACGGGCCAGGCCCTGCCCTCGGCGGTGAGGATCGGGGCATCGTCGAGAAGTGCCGCGACCGGGGCGGCGTCCAGGGTCGCCGACATGACGATGATCCTCAGATCCGGGCGCAGGGCTCCGCGAATCTCCCAGGTCAGCGCCAGCCCCAGATCGGCCTGCAAGGCCCGTTCGTGGAATTCATCGAAGATGACGCAGCCCACGCCGGACAGTTCCGGGTCGGATTGGATCATCCGCGTAAGGATACCCTCGGTGACCACCTCGATCCGGCTTCCCGGAACCGCCTCGCCGCGAATACGATAACCGACCCTTCCCCCCGGCGCTTCGCCAAGGGATGAAGCCAGTCGTTCGGCGGCGGCGCGGGCGGCGATCCGGCGAGGCTCCAGCATCAGAACGCGGCCGGGAAAACCCTGCTCCAGCAGAAAGAGCGGGACACGCGTTGTCTTGCCCGCGCCGGGCGGAGCCTGAAGCACGGCCCGGCCCGTTGCCCGCAGCGCCTCGGCCAAGGCGCCGAGGACCGGTTCGATCGGCAGCGCCATGCGGCGGAATCAGCTCCGCCGCCGCAGGACGGCGCGGCCGAAGCTCGTGTCGGTCTGGATTTGCTCCAGTCGACCGACGCCGCCCGACTGCTTGCTGAAGACGAGTTCGAACGGAAATTCCCGCTGATCGGAGAGCGTATGGGCCTCGCCTTCGACCCGGGCATACTTGCCCACGCAGGTGAATGTGCCGCCCCCGTCCTTTGCCGGATCGAGACGCAGGCGGGACAGCCGCGATCCGTCAAAAACCATCAGGGTCTTGTCGCAAAGCTGGTCCTGGGGCAGGTCGCGCAGGATTGCAAAGCCAGCGGAGATGGGATCGATCGTTCCGGTCTGTTTCGCCGGATCGGGAGCATTGTCGCGCGCGGGGTTCACATTGACGGACACGGGCGTTCCGTTCTTCCAATCGATGCGGGTACGGCGGTCCGTGCGGGGCGTCTTGGAATGCGCCTCGAACAGGGCAGGCACAATCGCTCCCTGCCGGGTGATCGCTCCCTTGGACTCTCCATCGTAGTAGAAAGTCAGCAGCATGCCGATGAAACCGGATGCCTCGATCCGGCTGCGCGCGGAGTAGCTCGACTTCGTCTCGGAAGTGGACAACGACATCTTGCCAACCGGGATACCCGACACATAGAAATCGAACGTCGAATTCTCCGCCAGCGCCTGAGACGCCAGCAGACCGAGGGCCAGCGCCGCTCCGGACAGGACGGAGATGAATTTCGGCATGGGCGCGACCTCTTGGGGTTCCGGATGGGACAGTTCCGGGGTGGATATGACAAGAACGGGCCGCGTGGCCAAGACCGAATATTGGAAAGCGGCAGTGAACCTTGCGTGAGGAAACGGATATCCCGGCGCTGGTGGCGGGCATAGCGGCGGGGGAACGCCGTGCGCTGGCCCGGGCGGTGACCTTGATTGAATCGACCCGGCCGCGGGACCGCCTGGCGGCGCGCCGGTTGCTGGCGGGTTTAAGGCCCAGGGCGGATGGACTGCGGATCGGACTGACCGGAACGCCGGGTGTCGGAAAATCGAGCTTCGTGGAAAGTCTCGGGCTGCGGTTGACGGCGGCGGGCACGAAGCTCGCGGTGCTCGCGGTGGATCCTTCCTCGGCGCGGTCGGGGGGCTCGATCCTCGGCGACAAGACGCGGATGGAATTTCTGACCCGCGATCCGCGGGCCTTCATTCGCCCCTCCCCCAGCCAGACAAGTCTCGGCGGGGTGGGTCGGCGGACCCGAGAGGCGATTCCCCTGATGGAGGCCTGGGGCGCGGAGGTGGTTCTGGTCGAAACCGTCGGCGTCGGCCAGTCGGAGACCATGGTGGCGGAGATGACCGATATCTTCGTGCTGCTGCTCGCCCCGGCCGGTGGCGACGAGTTGCAGGGGGTCAAGCGCGGCATCATGGAGATGGCCGACCTGGTTCTGGTGAACAAGGCCGATGGCGAGATGCGGGCGCAGGCGGAACGGACACGGGCGGACTACGCGGGGGCGCTGCGCCTGATCCGGCCGAAGCCGGGCGATCCGGCGGGCTTTCCCAAGGCGATGTCCATTTCCGCGGCGACCGGGGAGGGTCTGGACGAGGCCTGGGCGGCCGTGCGCGCCCTGGCCGAGGCCCGACAGGCCAGCGGTGTCTGGCAGGGGCGGCGGCGCGAACAGGCGGTCTCGGCCTTTTCCCATGCGATCGAAACCGGATTGCTGGCGCGGCTGGCCGCTGATCCTGAATCGGCGGCCCTGCGCCTGCGCCTGGCCGAAGAGGTGAGCGCGGGCCGGATCGCGGCGGATGTCGCCGCGGAAACATTGCTCGACAGTTATGAGAGGCGAGTGGTTCGGACTTGACGACCCGGCAAGCAACGCATATGGGGCGCATTCAAAGTTTTCGGACGCGCCCGATGGGCGGCGTTCACCGGATACCTAAAGAGGACCCTGAAATGTCTCGCCGCTGTGAACTGACCGGCAAGGGCGTGATGGTTGGCAATAATGTCAGCCACGCCAACAACAAGACCAAGCGGCGCTTCATGCCGAACCTGAACGAGGTTTCGCTGATCAGCGAAGCGCTCGGCCAGACGCATCGCTTCAAGATCAGCGCCTCCGCGCTGCGGACCGTGGACCATCGGGGGGGACTCGATGCCTTCCTCGCCGCGTCGAAGGATGACGAGCTTTCGCCCCGGGCGCTGAAGCTGAAACGCGATATCGCCAAGGCCGTGGCGACCGCCTGAACCGCCCATTCGAGATAAAATGCGGCCTCGTCCTCGCGGGCGGGGCCGCTTCCTTTTGTGCGTCGGGCAGCGCTGTCACGACCTGATCGCAGCTTGTTACAATTTCGTCACAGGCACTTGATTTAACAATATTTTAATCCGTCCCGACATGGTCAGGACACAGGGTGAAAATAATCCGCCGAGGGCCAAGTTTTTTCTTGATATCGAAACCAATGGGCCTCATATGCACGACCCTGACGCCAACGCACGCACCTCTGCTCGGGCGCGACTAGAACGCGAACTCAAGTAGCGACGGTAACGTCTCTTTTGGAAACGACGGGGTTAACTCCCCCGGGTCTGATGGAGATGACCATGTTGAACGCCGCCGCCCTTCTGGGCGCACCCATCACTGTTGCCGACCAGAATCCCGCTGTTTCCGCCGTAAGCGCACAGCAGGATGCCTACATCCGCGCGACGACCTTCGACGCGCCGACCGTGGTTTTTGACCTCGACATGCTGCGTGCAAAATACGACGCCCTCGCCTCCGGCCTCGGCGACGCGACCATCCATTATGCCGTGAAGGCGAACCCTGCCCCCGAAGTCGTGGCCGCCCTGGCTGCGAAGGGGGCTCATTTCGACGCGGCCTCCCGCGGCGAAATCGACCTGTGCCTTGGCCTGGGCATCCCGGCCAGCCATATCGCCTTCGGCAATACGATCAAACGTGCCGCGGATGTCGCCTATGCGCATTCCGTCGGGGTCGAGCAGTTCGCGGTCGATGCCGAATCCGAAATCCGCAAGATCGCCGAACATGCGCCGGGCGCCCGCGTGATCGTGCGTATGCTCATCGAATCGAGCGAGGCCGACTGGCCGCTGAGCCGCAAGTTCGGCTGCTCGCATCGCGAAGCCCTGCGTCTGATGGATCTGGGGCGGTTCCTTGGCCTCGACGTGGCGGGCATCTCCTTCCACGCCGGCAGCCAGATGCGCGAGCCGACCATGTGGCGGATGGCGCTCGACGCGGCGCAGCGGCTGTGGGAAGATGCGGCCGATCATGGGCACGAACTGCGGATTTTGAATATCGGCGGCGGTTTCCCGGCCTTCTATGGCCAGCCCATGCCGACGACCCGGGACTATGCCGAGCAAGTGATGCGGTCGGTGCGGGCCCGTTTCGGCACCGATGTCCATGTCATGGCAGAGCCGGGCCGCGGCCTGGTGGCCGAAGCGGGTGTGATCGTGGCCGAGGTGGTGCTGGTCGCCAAGAAGGACCAGGACGATCTGGTGCGCTGGGTGTTCCTTGATATCGGCAAGTTCTCCGGTCTCGCGGAAACCATCGACGAGGCGATCCGCTACCAGTTCGAGACCCGTCATGGCGACGATGCCGATACCGGCCCCTGCATCCTCGCAGGTCCGTCCTGTGACTCCGCCGACGTGCTCTATGAGAAGCGTCCGGTTCAGCTGCCGCTCGATCTGGTCGATGGCGACAAGGTGCGCATCCTCTGCACCGGCGCCTATACGACCAGCTACTCCTCGGTCGGCTTCAACGGCTTTCCGCCGCTGCGGTCGGTCTTTCTGGGCTGATCTTTCCGGGCGGCGCATGTTGGGCGCCGCCTTCTGGCCTTCAACCGCGGGGAATATGTGATGATTCTGGCACAGGTCAGCGATCCACACATCACCCTGCCGGGCGCTCTTATCGGGGGCGGCTATGACCCCGAACAGGCGCTCGAGGCCGTACTCTCGCGGCTCAGCAAGCTGAGGCCCCTGCCCGATCTGGTATTTTTCACTGGCGACCTGACCGAGAACGGGCTGTCCGCAGAATACGACAATTTCAAACGGTTGGTCGCGGGCTTTCCCTGTTCCATGGCGGCGATCCCCGGAAATCATGACCGGCGCGACGCATTTTTCAACACCCTGAGGGGAACAGAGGTTCAGATCGGCGCGAATTCGGCGGATCTCGGTCTGGAGGTTTCCGGATTTCCATTGGGAGTGATCGGCCTCGACACTCTTGGGCTCGAAGGCGACCCGGGTGGCGAACTGGATGATTCGCGTCTTGACTGGCTCTCCCGGCGGCTCATCAATCAGGATGAAAGACCGTGCCTGATCTTCATGCATCATCCACCCTTTTTGACTGGCTTGGGCAATATTGACCGCTGGGGACTTGCAAGGCCGGAGCCTCTTGCAAGGATCGTCGCCGCGCATCCGAATATCCTGAGGGTCTGTGCCGGACATGTCCACCGGGCGGTGGAGAAACGTTGGGCAGGAACTGTCGTCGGGGTTTGCCCATCCGTCGCCTGGCAACTGCCCCTTCTGGATGACCAAAAGGCGGGCATGGTTCCGCAAGCGCCGGCGTTTCAATTGCATAGGTGGAGCGAGGATCTCGGCCTGATCACCTATACGGAATTCGTGACAGACCCCCACGATTCTTCGCGCTTTGCGCAGGGGGCGCGTTACCCGTAATGTACGACAGAGTTTGTCTCAGGTGCGAGTCATGAGTTCCGATTTGTTGTTTGCATCCTACAATGTTCACAAATGCGTTGGCTCCGACCGGCGGTTCGATCCCGCCCGGGTGGCGGCGGTCATCGCTGAAATCGATCCCGACGTAATCACACTCCAGGAAGCTGACCGGCGATTCGGTGACAGGGCCGGACTACTTGATCTTGAGGCGCTGCGCGGCAAGACCGGGCTTGTTCCGGTGCCGATCGCAAATGGCCATCTGGGGCATGGATGGCATGGCAATCTGATGCTGGTCCGCGACACAAAGGTCCTGAGCGTGCGGCAGGTGTCGCTCCCAGGGCTGGAGCCTCGGGGCGCTGTGCTGGCACATCTGGAAACGGCGGCGGGGGAAATCCGGGTGATCGGGATGCATCTCGGACTGCTCAGGCACTCGAGGTTGCTTCAGGTCGAAGCTCTGATCGGTCATGCCCGCGATGGGGGTGGCGTTCCAACCGTTCTCATGGGTGACATGAACGAATGGCGGGGGGAGAAGCGCTCGGCTTTGGCGGCCCTGGCTCCTGGCTTTGGTCCACTGGACACTGGAATTGCGAGCTTTCCCGCCTATTACCCACTTTTGTCGCTTGATCGTATTCTGGCACGTCCAAGATCTGTCCTGGGGACGATCGAGCTTCATGATACGCCGCTGGCCCGTCGGGCCTCGGATCACCTGCCAATCAAGGCACGTGTCACCCTTGGTGAGCAAACTGTCTGAGCCATACGGGACATTGGTCGGGCTTGCCCGCAAATGGCAGGCTAACCACAGGTTGCGCCTTGAAGATTCCGGAGAATGATCCAACCGGAAAAGGGCGCGGGGGGAGGCGATGAAGTGAGCCTGTTGCGCGTGGACAAGCTCAGCCTTTCCATTCGGGGCCAGCCGATCCTGCGCGAGGTTTCCCTGGAACTGCGACCCGGTCAGATTCTCGGCGTCATCGGAGAAAGCGGCTCGGGCAAATCGATGACGGCGATGGCCATCGCACGTCTGCTTCCAAAGCGTTCGGTCGCCACGGGTGTGGTGCGCCTGAGCGGTCTTGACCTGATGGAGCAATCCGAACGAACCATGTGCCGGATACGGGGCCGGGACATTGGAATGGTCTTTCAGGAACCGATGACAGCACTCAATCCGCTCCTAACAATTGGAGCACAGGTCGCCGAAACCCTTCGAATCCACCAGAATATCAGTCGGGCGCAAGCATATGAGATGGCCCGCGAGACTCTGGAGCGGGTTGGACTGCCAAGCGATTTGATTCCTCCTACCCGGTATCCGCATGAACTTTCGGGCGGGCAGCGGCAGCGGGTGGTTATTGCAATGGCAATCACCGCCCGGCCAAAACTCCTGATTGCCGACGAACCCACGACGGCGCTCGATGTGACGACTCAGGCCCGGATCCTCGATCTTCTGCGCCGTCTGGTCCGCGAGGATGGGATGGGCTGCATGCTCATCACACATGATCTGGCGGTGGTCTCCAAGATCGCGGATCATCTGGCGATCATGACAGAGGGGACCGTGGTCGAAACCGGCCCGACCGCCGAGGTGCTGCGTGAATTGCGGCATCCCTACACCCGCCAGCTCTTCGCGGCGTCGTCGCACCAACCCGTCTGGGTGACACGACTGTTTCGCAAACCCCTGCTTGAGGTGCGTGACCTGCGATGTGACTATCCGGGATCACGGTTTGGCTGGCTTGCCGAGCCAGGCCGAATCGAAGCGGTCAAGGGCGTCAGTTTCTCTCTGATGCAAGGCGAAAGCCTTGGATTGGTGGGAGAAAGCGGTTGCGGCAAGACCACGCTGGCCCGCGCGATCCTGGGTCTCGGCAAGACCCGCGAGGGGTATGTCCGGATTGACGGCGAAACCGTCACCGCCGGCAAACACATGCCGCGCTCCCTGCGCGCAAAAACGCAGGTGGTGTTTCAGGATCCCTATGGCAGCTTCAATCCGCGTCATCGGGTCAGCCGTCTGCTCACCGAGCCTTTTCATCTGCTGGACAAAAAGCCAACGAGATCGCAACGCGGGCTGGCGATCGAAGAGGCGCTGAGCGAAGTCGGGTTGCTGCCCTCCGACGCCGACAAATACATCTATGAGTTTTCCGGCGGACAGCGTCAGAGGATCGCCATCGCGCGAGCCCTGATCATTCGACCAAAACTGATCATTCTGGACGAGGCCGTGTCCGCGCTCGATGTCCAGGTCCGCTCCCGGATTCTCGACCTGCTGGCGCATCTCGCGGCAAGACATGGGCTGAGTTATCTGTTCATCAGCCATGATCTCAATGTCGTACGAGCAATTACGGATCGGGTCCTGGTGATGCGGGCCGGCGAGATCGTCGAATCGGGCCCGACCCGTCAGGTCTTCGAATCACCCCGCCATATCTACTCGCGAGAATTGCTCGCGGCTTCCCCCATCCTCAACCCCGATTCCTTTCGCCTCAACACATCCGGCCCGGGCCTGTGACCCCTTGGACCGGTCCCGCGTTCGGCTTGCGGGGCGGGGCGGCTCGGATGCGCTGGTCGTCGATCCTGCCTTGGTGGAAGGGGCCAACTTGCCCCTGGCCTGGATTTCGGCAACCACTTGCTGTCCGTGTGCGAGATACTCCTCCGCCTGATCGAGGTCGATGAGATTGCCCATCTCGATATTGGCCTCGACGGGCGTGAACGGGATACGGGCCGCCGCGCTGGCAAAGGTCAGTTCGGAAAAAACCGTGCGATCGTCGCAATTCAGGAAATCGACCCGGACCTGAAGAAAATCGGCGGCCAGCAACCTCGCATCGGCCAGCATTTCCTCCAGAGCCACCGGTCGGGGCACCGGGTTCTCGTCGATGGGCGGAGACACCTGCCAGTGAAAATGCACCGGATTCCATTGAGTGTCATAAAGCATGCGCTTGTAATTCTTGGGACCATTGCGTTCAGTGATGACAAGGATGAACACCGGTTCCCCCATCATGCAGAAGATCTTGTACTCGACCTGCCCTTGCCGACTCGAGACATATTCCTCGACCAGCCAGCGCTTCGGTATCCCGCGATAATGCAATTCCCCGGTATTTCGCCACTGGTCATATTCAGACCAGCCCGCGCAGAGTTTCACCAGGGCGGCGCGCGGTGTTTTCATCCACGCCAGTTCGATATGATTTTGACCACTGCCAAAAGTCGACTTGAGCACAAACTCCTCGGGAAGCTCGACAGTCGCAAGATCGGCCGACTCCGTTCCAAAGGCAATCAGCGCGGGCGGTTTGATCCGGGCCCCCCGAAATGCGAGATAGTCACGAACTGCGACCTTGTCCGCGACAAGGCTCATCAAGGGATTGGGATGATTGAGAAAGAGCCAGCGGATTTTTTCGTTGTACCAGGTCGGATGGTCCAGGTTGGGAAGATGATCATTGGTCTTGGCATAGGCGAACGTCACCACTTCGGCATCTTTCAGGAAAAGCCGATCATATACAAACTGCTGAAGCGGTTCCCGAAGCAGACCGGCACGTCGCAGCAACAGACCGAGCCGACGGATCCACCGGCGCCTCAGATCGAATCGAGCCATGTAGGCATCTCTGTCGATTTCCACACAAGGCATCGGGTTACTTTCCACGCACGAACAGGTACAGGCGTCGGGACAAACACAACCAACCGGGCTGTGGATATGTGCTTCCGGCACCATTGTACAATACGATACACATTTTTTCCGCCTAGAGGGTTACACAATTGACACTAGGGATTGAACAGAGCAGCGCCAAGCCGCCGATGCGGCCCGGCGCGGTTTTAATCACTGGTTGCTCCTCGGGCATAGGACTCGACGCGGCGCGAACCTTGCATCGCCGGGGCTGGCAGGTTCTCGCCACCTGTCGCAAATCCGAGGACTGCGCTCGCCTGCGCGCGGAAGGACTGGAGAGTTTCTCTCTGGATCTCGCCTCCGAAGCAAGTATCGCCGCCGCGGTCGCGGAGGCCCTCGAACGCTGCCAAGGCCGCCTGTTTGGACTGTTCAACAACGGCGCCTTCGCCATTCCCGGCGCGGTCGAGGATTTGCCCCGGGCGGCCCTGCGCTCGATCTTCGAGGTGAACCTGTTCGGACAGCTGGATCTCACAAACCGGGTGCTCCCCACGATGCGATCGAACGGCGGGGGGCGGATCGTGATGAATTCCTCCGTGTTGGGCGTGGTCGCGGCTCCGTGGCGGGGGGCCTATGTCGCCACGAAATTCGCGCTCGAGGGGCTCAGCGACACGTTGCGCCTGGAATTGGCGGGAAGCGGCATCGAGGTTTCCCTGATCGAGCCCGGCCCCATTGCAACGCCGTTCCGGGCAAACTCCATCCCGCATTTTGAATCGCATATCGATTGGCGCGGGTCCGTTCATGCTCCCGCCTATGAAAGAACGCTTCTGCGCAGGCTCTATGAACCGGGCGGAAAAAAGGACCGGTTCGAACTGCCGCCCGGCGCGGTCACCGCGAAACTCGTCCATGCTTTGGAGAGTGCCCGGCCCGCGGCGCGCTATCGCATAACGCTGCCGGCGCGGGCCGCGGCGGTCATGCGGCGCACCCTGCCGACGCGGCTGCTCGATCGAATTCTGCGCGGGCGATGAACAGGCGCTTGCATTGCGCTGGAAACCCGCTAGGTGCCAGGGCGTGGGTGCAAGGAACCGTGCCATGATGAAAGATCCATTATTCGTTCTGGTCGTCGTCGCCTGCCTTTCGGTCGTGGCGGTTCTGATGGTCGGGATCGGCGGCTTTGCCAAAGGCGGCGATTTCAACCGGAAATATGCCAACAAGATCATGCGTCTGCGCCTTCTGCTCCAATTCGTCGCAATCGTGCTGATCGTTGCTTACGTTTATTTCATCAGGAGCAAGGGCTGATTTCATGGTTGTGCTGAACCGGATCTACACCCGTGGCGGCGACGCGGGCGAGACGGCGCTGGGCAATGGCGTCCGCGTGGCCAAACATTCAATCCGGGTCAGCGCTTATGGCACCGTCGACGAGGTCAATGCAACCCTGGGCCTTGCGCGCCTCCATTCGACCGGGGAACTCGATGAAGGGCTTGCACGCGTCCAGAACGACCTCTTCGATCTCGGCGCCGATCTCTGCACGCCCGACATCGAAAACGATGCGACGGCGAAATATCCGCGCCTGCGCATCGCCGCAAGCCAGGTGGACAGGCTGGAAGCGGAGATCGATGCCTGGAATGCGCGCCTGACCCCTCTGCGGAGCTTCATTCTCCCGGGCGGAAGCCCTCTCGCGGCGCACCTGCATCTCTGCCGGACTGTCTGCCGACGGGCGGAACGTCTGGTGGTGGGGCTTGCCTCTCAGGAAGTAATCAACGACCAGGCCGTGAAATATCTCAATCGCCTGTCCGACTGGCTGTTTGTCGCCGGGCGGATTGCGAATGACGATGGCACCAGCGATGTGCTCTGGGTGCCGGGCGCGAACCGCTGACCACGCCCGCCCGCGGCGCTAACGACAGCCCTTCCGGCTTGTTTCAAAATACATGATTTCATCCTATCTTTCCCAGGAGGGAAGGCGATCCCTGGTCGCGTCCTTCGACACGGGAGAGCTGGGTCATGATGCCTCGGGCACGCATTCCTTCGATTTACAGCCGCGCCGAACTTCTGTCCGACGCCGCCGTGCATGTCGCGGGTGTCCTCTCAGCCCTGATCGCCGTTCCCGTCCTGATCACGCTCGCGGTTGTCTGGATCGGGGACAGGGGCACGGTCATCGCCGCCTCGGTCTATGGCACGACCCTGATCGCAATGCTGATCTGTTCGGCGATCTACAACATGCTGGCCCTGCCCGACTGGAAGGATTTCCTGCGCCGCGTCGATCAATCGGCGATCTATCTCAAGATCGCCGGCACCTACACGCCCTTCGTGATCCTGACCGGCTCACCGGCCGGACTGTTTCTGGCCGGGATCTGGAGCGCGGCCCTGGTGGGTGTCTCGCTGATCCTGCTCAGCCCGTCGCGGGTGCTTTGGCCGAGCCTCCTGCTCTATCTCGCCATTGGCTGGGCCGGGGCCGCCGTCGGCCAGCCGATGTTCGCGGCCCTTGCTCCGACCAGTTTCGCGCTCATTCTGGCGGCCGGGCTGATCTATACATTGGGCGTGGTGTTTTTCCTGTGGGAACGCCTGCCGTTTCACAACACGATCTGGCATGTCTTCGTACTGGCGGCGAGCTGGATCCTCTACGCGGCGGTGCTTGTCGAACTCTGGAACCGCGCACCCCGGTCTTGACCTGGACAAAAGGCTAACTGGCGACATTTGCTCCATATTGCGTCGCAAAAACTATTGCGTGGCTCCGACAGCGACCTTAGACCGACGCAATGCTTTAAAACGTGATCCCGGACAAGTCGGACAGGCGCACCGATGGTCCAGGGAGAGCGGTCCGCGCAGATCCAAGGGGAGCACTGTCCATGAAGATCCTGGTACCCGTCAAACGTGTGATCGACTATAACGTGAAGGTTCGGGTCAAGGCGGACGGCACGGGCGTCGATCTGGCCAATGTGAAGATGTCGATGAATCCCTTCGACGAAATCGCCGTCGAGGAAGCCATCCGCATCAAGGAAAAAGGCCTCGCCACCGAGATCGTCGTCGTTTCGATCGGCGTCAAGCAGGCGCAGGAAACCCTTCGCACCGCGCTGGCGATGGGCGCCGACCGGGCCATCCTGATCGTCGCATCCGAGGATGTGAACAAGGATATCGAGCCGCTCGCCGTGGCAAAGCTGCTGAAGGCGGTGATCGACGCGGAAGCCCCCGGTCTGGTGATCGCCGGCAAGCAGGCGATCGACAATGACATGAATGCGACCGGCCAGATGCTGGCGGCGCTGCTCGGCTGGCCACAGGCCACCTTCGCCTCCGAGGTGGCGATCGAAGGCGAGAACGCCAGGGTCACGCGCGAGGTGGATGGCGGCCTTCAGACCATCACGGTCAAGCTGCCGGCCATCGTCACGGTCGATCTGCGGTTGAACGAGCCGCGCTATGCGAGCCTGCCGAACATCATGAAGGCCAAGAAGAAGCCGCTGGAGGAAAAGACCCCGGCGGATTACGGCGTCGATGTGACGCCCCGGCTCTCGGTGGTCAAGACCGTGGAACCGGCGTCCCGCAAGGCGGGCGTGAAGGTGGGATCGGTCGATGAACTGATCGAAAAACTCAAGTCCGAAGCGGGGGTGATCTGATGGCCGTCCTGATCCTGGCAAAGCACGACAATATCCATCTCAACGACGTGACGGCCAAGACCGTGACCGCCGCCGCGGCGATGGGGGGGGATATTCACCTGCTGGTCGCGGGCGAAGGCTGCGGGCCGGTGGCGGAGGCCGCGGCCAAGATCGCAGGCGTATCCAAGGTGATCCTCGTCGAGAGCCCGGCCTATGCCCATCGCCTGGCCGAGCCCTTGACCGACCTGATCCTCGGGATGGCCTCGGCCTATGATCATATCGTCTTCCCCGGCACGACGACCGGCAAGAACGTGGCACCGCGTCTCGCCGCCCTGCTCGATGTGATGGTGATCTCGGAAATCACCGGCGTGGTCTCGGCGGATACGTTCGAGCGGCCGATCTATGCCGGCAATGCGATCCAGACGGTCAAATCCTCCGACGCCAAGAAAATCCTCACCGTCCGGGGCGCGAGCTTCGCGGCGGCGGGGGAGCAGGCCCCCTGCCCGATCGAGACGGCGGCGGCGGCGGCGGATCCGGGCCTTTCGGCCTGGGTCGAGGACAAGGTGCAGGCCTCGGACCGGCCGGAACTCTCCTCGGCCAAGATCGTGGTGTCCGGGGGCCGGGGCCTCGGCTCCGAGGAAAACTTCGCGATCGTCGCAAGCCTCGCGGACAAGCTCGGCGCGGCGGTCGGCGCCAGCCGCGCGGCGGTCGACTCAGGCTATGCCCCGAACGACTGGCAGGTCGGCCAGACCGGCAAGGTCGTGGCGCCCGAGCTCTATGTCGCGGTCGGGATTTCCGGGGCGATCCAGCATCTCGCCGGCATGAAGGATTCCAAGGTGATCGTGGCGATCAACAAGGACGAGGAAGCCCCGATCTTCCAGGTCGCGGATTACGGGCTGGTGGGCGATCTGTTCCAGATCGTGCCGGAACTCGAAAAGAAGCTTGGCTGAACCAGAGGCCGAGCGCGGCCGTCCGCGCTCGGCAAACCGATAACTCTCTGAATTATCAGGGGTTTTTTGGATAGAGCCGCGTGGTCCCGATCGAGCCCGCGCGGGCGAGGTTCTCGTCGAGAGACATCGGGATATATTCCGCCCGCCGCCAGAGCGCCGCGAGATCGTCATAGAAACGCGACAGCGGATGACCGCTCTCCCCCGTCGCAATCACAAAGACGCTCGAATCCGGGTCCGAGAAATCATAGACCGCGCGAAATCCGGCCGCCGCGACATTGCGATAGGGATGCGGCCCCTTGCCCGTGGTCTGGCCGCGCATCAGGGTCTCGTCGCCGCCCGCCGTGCTCTGGAGGATATTCACCAGATACCGCAGGACCGGGACATCGCCCAGCGTCTGATGCCGCTGCAATGCCTCGTGCGCATCGCCCCAGCGCCAGCTTTCGAGCCGGGGGCCATAGGTCTCGCCCAGTTCCAGCAAGGCATCGTCCAACGCCCGCCGCGCCATTTCCACGCAGGTCTCCACCGGGGTCGTCTGTTTCACATCGCACCAGACCCCTGCCCCGTCGATATTGCGATAGACGCGTTCGAGAAACATCGGATCGTTCGGGACGCTCTCGACCATCGGACCCAGTTCATCGACCGCCAGCCGCCGCTTGAGCGCCCGGACCCAGGCGGAATAGATCAGCGGCTCGGGATCATGCTCGGACATGGCCCCGGTCCAGTTGGCCAGCCGCTCCAGCGCCAGCTGCCTCTGCCGCGCCACCGGATCCTCGGCCACCGGCTCGCCCGAATACCACAGATCGCGCGCGATCAGCGGCAGAAGGGTCCGCGCCGCCTCGGACACGATGTCGGTCTGGATTTCGATGAAGCTCTCCAGCGAATGATATTGCCGCTCGCTCAGCATCTTCTCCGCCCGGACGATCCGGAAATCGTCGCCCCAGTCAAAGCTCAGATGGTCGGGAAAGACCGCGTCGGTGATCCGGTTGTTGGTGTTGACGACGATGCCGCTCTCGGGGTCCTGAACCCAGGGGGCCTCGTCGAAGGGGCGCATCCCCTGCCAGTCGTTGACGGCGAGCCAGCCCGGCGCGGGCATCCGCCCCTGGCTGGTGTGGCCGGGCAACCGGCGCGGGGCGGCGCCGATCATCTGAAGCGCCACCGAACTCTTGTCGGCCAGCGTCAGGTTCAAGGACGGCGCCACGAATCCCGCCGCCGCCGCCCGCGCCTCGCGGATCGAATGGGACCGCATCAGGGCGATGGCCGCGCCGATCGAGCCATCGGTGCCGGTCAGGGCGGTCCAGGCGAGGCTCGCCACATCGCCGGGCGGGGTGATGCCCGCCACGCCGAAATTGTCGCCGGGGATCACCGGCCCGTGCCGGGTCCAGCGCAACAGCCGTTTTTCCGGCGGGGCACCCTTGACCTCGATGGTGGCCTCGCGGGTGACGAAGGGAACATAACCGCCGGGCGTCAGATACCGGCCGGGGTCGGCGGGATCGAGCCGTTCGATATAGACATCCTGATCGTCGAGATAGCTTGATGTCAGGCCCCAGCCGAGATCGGCGTTGCGCCCGATCAGGACCGCCGGAACTCCGGGGATCGTCGCCCCCATCACCGGGCCCTGCGCCAGATTCATCCGCGCCAGCATCCAGATCGAGGGCGCGGTCAGGGCCAGATGCGGATCGGTGGCAAGCAGGGGCGCGCCGCCCGCCGTGCGCTTGCCCATCGCGGCGAAGGCGTTCGAGGCCCCCGCGATCCCCACCGGCGGCAACGGATCGAAGCGGTTGGCCGCGCGCGGCGCATAGCCGCCCGGCGCGCCCGGAAAGACCTGCGAATAGGCGGGCAAGGCCATGACCGGCGCCCTGGGCGAGTCCGGCAGGACATCGCGCAACCGCTCGGGGGCCAAGCGCAGCGACAGGGCGGCGCGCAGGGTCTCGCGCTCCGCCTTGTCGGTCAGTTGCAGCGCCATCAGTTTCAGGATCGCCACGGAATCGGCCGGACGCCAGGGCGCGATGGCCCGGTCGAAAAGGAAGAATTCCGGCGCGCCCCGGCCCAGCGCCTGTTCCTGCACGGTGCGCAGCCAGGCATTCACCCCGGCGCAATAGGATTCCATCGCGGCCTTGGTCGGCGCGTCCTGTCCCTCGGCGGCGGTCCGTGCAAAGCCATAGAGGTCGAGCGACCGCATCAATTCGTCGATCCCGACGGTCTCGGGTCCGAACTGTTCCGACAACCGGCCCTGCGCGGTGCGGCGGAGCAGCATCATTTGCCAAAGCCGGTCCTGCGCATGGACAAAACCGAGGCCGAAGAAGGCATCCGCGTCGGTTTTCGACAGGACATGCGGCACGGCATGGGAATCGCGCAGAATCTCGATCTCCTGCTCCGGCCCCTGAACCGTGAAGGTCGCGCCATAATCGGGCAGCGACTGGCTCGCGAGATAATAGCCAAGCCCGAGGGCGAGGGCCGACAAGGCGGCCAGAGCCAGAAAGGCCCGCATCAGCCAGCGAAACAGAAACGCCATGCGTGCTGAACCCCTTCGCAGTCGGCTTGACCCGGAGGGGATAGCAGGCCACTAGAACCGATACAACGGACGAAGGAGCGGATCATGGCTGAGGTGGCATTCATCGGTCTCGGGGTCATGGGTTATCCGATGGCGGGACATCTGGCGGCCAAGGGTCACGGCGTCCGGGTCTATAACCGCACCCTGGCCCGGGCCGAGGCCTGGGTGGCCGAGCATGGCCATGCGCTCGCCGAGACACCGGCGGAGGCGACCCGCGACGCGGATTTCGTGTTCTCCTGTGTCGGCAATGACGATGATCTGCGGGCGGTGACGCTCGGCCCCGATGGCGCGTTCCGGACCCTGGGCAAGGGCGCGGTGTTTGTCGATCACACCACCGCCTCCGCCGCCGTCGCGCGTGAGCTGGACGCGGCGGCGACCGGGCGGGGCGCGCATTTCATCGATGCGCCGGTGTCGGGCGGTCAGGCCGGGGCGGAGAACGGCGTTCTGAGCGTGATGTGTGGCGGGGCGGAGGAGCCCTATGGCCGGGCGGAACCAGTGATCCTCGCCTATGCCCGCGGCTGCCGGTTGATGGGACCGGCGGGATCGGGACAATTGACCAAGATGGTCAATCAGATCTGCATCGCCGGTCTGTTGCAGGGCCTGTCCGAGGGCTTGCATTTCGCGACCAAGGCCGGGCTCGACGGCGAGGCGGTGCTCGATGTGATTTCCAAGGGCGCGGCGGGGTCTTGGCAGATGGAAAACCGGGGCCGGACCATGCTGGCGGACCAGTTCGACTTCGGTTTCGCGGTGGACTGGATGCGCAAGGACCTCGGGATTTGCCTGACCGAGGCCAATGCCAATGGCGCCTCCCTGCCCGTCACCGCGCTGGTCGATCAGTTCTACAAGGACATCCAGACCCAGGGCGGCGCGCGCTGGGACACCTCCAGCCTGATCCGACGGTTGAAATGACGATTTGCATTGCGCCTTCGATTCTCTCCGCCGATTTCGCGCGTCTGGGCGAGGAGGTTCGTGCCATCGAGGCGGCGGGCGCGGACTGGGTGCATGTCGATGTGATGGACGGGCATTTTGTGCCCAACCTGACGATCGGGCCCTTGGTGGCGGCGGCGATCCGGCCCTATGTGACGACGGTGATGGATGCGCATCTGATGATCCAGCCCGCCGATCCGTTTCTGGAGGCCTTTGCCAAGGCCGGGGCGGATTATATCACGGTTCATGCCGAGGCCGGGCCGCATCTCGACCGGAGTCTGGCCTTGATCCGGGATCTCGGGGCCAAGGCGGGGGTGTCGCTGACCCCCTCCACTCCGCCGGCGGCGATCGAATATGTGCTCGACCGCTGCGATCTGGTGCTTGTGATGACGGTCAATCCCGGGTTCGGCGGCCAGTCCTTCCTGCATTCGCAATTGCCGAAGATCCGGGCGGTGCGGGGGATGATCGGGTCGCGTCCAATCCGGCTTCAGGTCGATGGCGGCATCACGCCGGAGACCGCGCCCCTGGTGGTGGAGGCCGGCGCCGATGTGATGGTCGCGGGCACCGCCGTGTTCAAGGGCGGCACCCCGGAGGAGTATCGCCGCAATATCTCCGCCCTGCGCGCATCGGTCGGTTAGAGCATTTTCAGCGGAAGTGTATTCGGTTTCGCGACCCGAAAACGCGCGATATCAGATAGCTAGAGCGGTTTGTGATCCGAGGGCTGCCCCGGCCCCGGTGCAAACAGCCCCTCGAAGTCGCGAAATCCCTTGATCTCGATCGGATTGCCGGCGGGGTCGCGAAAGAACATCGTGCGCTGCTCGCCCGGCTCTCCGGGGAACCGGATGACGGGGGGAATTTCGAAGGCCACGCCGCTCGCCTCCAGCCGCGCGGCGAGCAGCAGCCAGTCGTCCAGCCGCAGCACGGCCCCGAAATGCGGCATCGAGACGAGATGATCCCCGACCTTGCCGGTGCGCGTCGTCTCGAAGGGCCGACCGAGATGCAGCGACAATTGATGCCCGAAGAAATCGAAATCCACCCAGGTCGCGGTCGAGCGCCCCTCCGCGCAGCCAAGAATTCCGCCATAAAACCGCCGCGCCGCGTCGAGGTCGGTCACATGGATGGCGAGATGGAACAGGGATGTCATGGTGGCTTTCTCCAGATACCGGCACCTGCGAACAAGGCCAGGGCGATCCTATCCCGGGGCGGCGCGACATGCATCCGCGAACGGCTCGCCCGGAGCGGGTGCTTTACACAGGCTGGCTTCCATGCAGTATATCCGACGGGGAAACGCACCGGAGACGGCCAACAGGGCCGCGCAGATGTGACAAAGGCGGTTGAGCATATCCGCGAAATCGAGAACGTCGCCCTGGGGCGGACGACGTCGTCGCGCGACCCATGGGTGGTGGACTCCTGGCTGCGCTGCGTGAACGAACACCAGCTCGATCCGACCCGCGCCTGCGAGGCCTTCATCCTGCCGGAACCCGAACTGCGCTCGCACCGCCAGCAATCCGAAGATCTGATCGAGATCGCCCGCTCCGGGCTCGAAGCGCTCTATGCCCAGGTCGCGGGCCAGAATTACGTGCTGCTGCTCGGGGACCGCTCGGGCGTCGCGGTGGAATTCCTCGGCGATCCCAATTTCGACCACCGCCTGCGCAAGGCGGGGCTCTATCTCGGCGCCGAATGGTCCGAACCGCGCGCGGGCACCTGTGCCATCGGCGCCTGCATCGCCACGGGAACCGCGCTGACCATCCATCAGACCGACCATTTCGACGTGACCCACACGCCGCTCTCCTGCACCGCGGCGCCGATCTATGACACGCGGGGGGAATTCGCGGCGGTGGTGGATATCTCGCTCCTGTCCTCGCCGATCGCCAAGGCCAGCCAGAATCTCGCGCTGCATCTGGTGGCGGCGACGGTGCGGCGGATCGAACTCGCCAATCTGATGGCCCGGACCCGGAACGACTGGGTCCTGCGCTTCTCGCGCTCGCCAGAATTCCTCGATGTCGATCCGGAAGCGGCGATCTCGCTCGACGGATCGGGGCGCATCGCCGGCATGACCCATGGCGGCGCACAGATCCTCGCACGCGCCGGCGGCCTCGACTGGCGCCAGACCGAACGGATCATCGGCCAGCCGCTCGAACAGTTCTTCGAGATGGACGTGAACGACCTGGAGGATCTGACCCGCCGCCGCCCGACCCGCGACCGGCTGGTGGTGGCGCGCGACGGTCATCGTCTCTTTGCCCATGCCATCGAACCCTTGCGCCAATCCCGGCCGAGCCCGCCGCGCGCGGTGCCGAGCGCGCTCGGGCGCATCGGCCAGGGCGATGCGCGGATCGCGACCCTTCAGGCCCGGGCGGCGAAACTCGCCCCCACGACGATCCCGATCCTGATCCAGGGCGAGACCGGCACCGGCAAGGAAGTGCTGGCCCGCGCGTTGCATGAGGCGAGCGGACGCAAGGGCGCCTTTGTCGCGGTCAATTGCGCCGCGATCCCGGAGGCGCTGATCGAGGCGGAGCTCTTCGGTTACGCGGCGGGGGCCTTCACCGGCGCCACCACCCGCGGCCGCAAGGGCCTGATCGAGGAAGCCGACGGCGGCACCCTGTTCCTCGACGAAATCGGGGACATGCCGCTGTCGCTGCAATCGCGCCTGCTGCGGGTGCTGGCCGAGGGCGAGGTCACGCCGGTGGGGGCCAGCCATCCGCGCCGCGTCTCGATCCGGGTCCTCTCGGCCTCGCACCGCGACCTCGGGCAACTGGTGCGCGAGGGCCTGTTCCGCGAGGATCTGTTCTTCCGGCTGGGCGCCACCACCCTCACCCTGCCCCCCTTGCGGGAGCGCGAGGATTTCGACTGGCTGGTGGAGCGTCTCGGGGGCGAGGGGGCGCCGGCAATCTCGCCCGCCGCCCGCGCGCGTCTCAGGGCGCATGCCTGGCCGGGAAACCTGCGCGAACTCGCCAACGCCCTCGCCGTCGCCGCGGCGCTGTGCGACGAGGGCGAGATTCAGCCCCGGGATCTGCCGGAGGCACTCCTGGTCCCGGTCGTGGCCGACGATCCCAGGGCCGAACGCCTGCGCGAGGCGCTGGCCGCGAGCGGCGGCAATGTGTCGGAGGCCGCGCGCAGGCTCGGCATCGACCGCTCCACCGCCCACCGCCAGATGCGCCGCCTCGGACTCTCGCCCCAGGGTTAGAGCCTTTTCAGCGGGGAGCGTATTCGGTTTCGCGACCCGAAAATGCGCAATATCAAATAGCCAGGGTGATTTTCAGGAACCGGGGATCATGAAAATCCCTCTGGAGAGCGGTTTGCGCTCGCACCAGCCCCGCTCACCGCTCCATCCGTTTGAATTCACGTGACTTTCCAGCCATCGAATGAGGCCCATTCGATTGGAAATCGTTCTGGGGACTCCCCGACACCCAAACTCTGACTGTTGCGCCACACCTGTGGCGCTCTCCCTCGTCTGCGCCACAGGTCGCGGCCGAAAAGGCCGGTTTTATACGCGCCGACACTTGGCACGAAACTTGCAACGAGGGGAGCAGAGCAAAAAACAAACCGGGAGGACAGAATGACAACGGCACTCAACGGCAGATCGGTGATCGTGACCGGCGCCGGGCGCGGCATCGGCGCGGCCATGGCAGAGGCGCTCGCCGCCGCGGGCGGGAAACTCGCCATCGCCGATATCGACGGCGCCACTGCCGAGGCGATCGCGGCCAGGATCACCGCCGCCGGTGGCACCGCCATCGCGATCCGCGCGGATGTGACACAGCGCGAGAGCATCCAGGCGATGATTGAGAAGACCGTCTCGGCCTTTGGCCGACTCGACATTCTCTTCAACAATGCCGGGATCGCCCAGACCCGGCCGTTCCTGTCGATCACCGAGGAGGATTGGCACAGGGTGATGGATGTGAACGGGCTTGGCGTGCTGCTCGGCATGCAGGAGGCGATCAAACAGTTCCAGAAACAGGGCAAGGATGCCACCGGCTTCGGGGGCGGCATCGTCAACACCGCCTCGATCGCCGGCAAGCAGGGCTATGAGCCGCTCGCCCATTATTGCGCCTCGAAATTCGGCGTGGTCGCCCTGACCCAGGCCGCCGCCCGCGCCTTTGGCAAGGACGGCATCAAGGTCAATGCGATCTGTCCCGGCGTGGTCGCGACCGAAATGTGGAAGGTGATCGACAAGGGCTTCAAGGACGAGGGCCTGACCTCCCGCGAGAACGAGGCCTTCGAGACCTTCTCCTCGGGCATCCTGCTCGGCCGCCCCTCCGCCGCCGAGGATCTGGCCGGGGTCGCCGTGTTCCTCGCCTCCTCCGCCTCGGACTACATGACCGGACAGAGCCTCGTCGTCGATGGCGGCATGGTCCTGATCTGAACCCCCTGAGACCCGGTCGCGGGTTGCGCGGCCGGGAATTGCCATCAGAAGCAAATCAGACAGGGATATCTCATGCAAACCACCTCGATCGAGGTCGCACCTCTGCGCCTCCCGAGCTCGCTCAAGGGGCTCGTCCTGATCTATGGCCTCGCGATCGTATCGTGCTTTCTTGTCAATGCCATCGTGCGGGCCGCGCCGATCGGCCCCTGGACCGGCGAGCAGATCGACAAGATGTACTGGCTCGATACTGTCGCCTGGCAATTGCTCGCCCTCTGGTGGGCCCTGCTCAGCATCGTCTCGGGCGGCTTTCCCTTCCACCGGATCGAGGATCCGACCACCCGGGGCCTCGTGACCCTCGTCGCCGCCTGGGGGATCGGCTGGCTGTCGGCGAAATCGATCTACTGGTTCGGGCTCGACGCGGACTGGCTGTTTCCGATCATCGGCTGCGTCTATTTCTTCATCGCGTTCTTTTCCTTCGCCGGAGAGAACTGGCTCGTCGCCGGGATGCCGCCGCATCGACAGTTCTTCATCCTGCTGGTGATGATCGCCTTCCTGACCTATGCCATCACCCATTCCCAGGTCCGCTGGATCCCGGCCTGGTGGTTTCCCTTCATCGAAATGGGCTCGGCCTCCGGCCTGCTCGCCTATCTCACCCGCGGCATGCGGCAACCGGGGCGGGCGCTGGCCCAGATCGCCATCCTGTTTCTCGTGGTGCTCGGCTTTCTGGCGCTCAGCACCTCGCTCGGGCTCTGGGATCCCGCCGCCCCCGGCATCGGCGCGTTCTGGACCCTGGGATCCTACACCGATCCCACTTGGCTGCTCTGGTTCATGGTGGCCTGCTCGGTCTCCTATGGGCTCCTGATCCAGCTGCGCAACTGGCCCTTCACCCTGATCCCAATGCCCTGGGGGGGGATCCTCGCCTGCCTTGCCTGCGCCGCCGTGACCACCCTGGTCACCGCCTTTTTCGCCAGCCTCGTCGGTCCGGTTTTCGCCGACATGAACGAGGCTCTCACCTACGGCTATATGGGGACGCACTGGTCCTTCCTCATGGCCCTTCTTTTCAACTTTGGCCTCGACCGCCCCTATCTCTGGGCCGGTCAGAAAACAGCGGGGAGCTGGGACGATGTCGCATGACGCAACCACGATCGAACGTGCCACCGATGGCACGACACAGGGACGGACCATGAAGGCCCTCCGGTTCCATGCCGCCAAGGATCTGCGGGTCGAGACCATCGCCAAACCGGATCAGCCCGGCCCGGGTCAGGTCCTCGTGCGCAACCGCTTCGTCGGGATCTGCGGGACCGACCTGCATGAATATTCCTACGGGCCGATCTTCATCCCGAAGGAGCCGCATCCCTTCACCGGCGCCCATGGCACGCAGATCCTCGGCCATGAATTCGGCGGCGTGGTCGAAGCGGTCGGCCCCGGCGTGACCCATGTCAAACCCGGCGACCGCGTTTCGGTCCAGCCGCTGATCATGCCGCGCTCGGGCGATTATTTCTCGGACCGCGGGCTCTTCCATCTCTCGCCCGAGCTTGCCCTCGTCGGCCTCTCCTGGGTGTCGGGCGGCATGGCGGAATGGTCGCTGCTCAATGACTACAACGTGGCGCCGATCCCCGACACGCTCACCGACGAGGAGGCGGCCCTGGTCGAACCCGCCGCCGTCGCCGTCTATGCCTGCGACCGGGGCGGCGTCACCGCGGGGTCCAGCGTCCTTGTCACCGGCGCGGGTCCGATCGGCGCCCTGACCCTGCTCGCGGCCAAGGCCGCCGGCGCGGCGCAGCTCTTCGTCTCGGATCTCAACGACACCCGCCTCGGCTTCATGAAGGAGATGCTGCCCGAGGTCGTGACCCTCAACCCCAAGCGCGACAAGGTCGGCGACGTGGTTCGCGCCCGGACCGAAGGCAACGTCGGCTGCGATGTCGCCATCGAATGCGTCGGCAATGAACATGCCCTCAAGGCCTGCCTCGACGCGGTGCGCAAGCAGGGCACGGTGGTGCAAACCGGGCTGCATCCGCATGACAATCCGCTCGACTGGTTCTCGGTGACCTTCAAGGATGTCGATATCCGCGGATCCTGGGCCTATCCGACCCACTACTGGCCCCGCGTGATCCGGATGATCGCCACCGGCCTCCTGCCGGCCTCCAGGGTCGTGACCAAACGCATCACCCTCGATACCGCGATCACCCAAGGCTTCGATGTCCTGCTCGATCCCGCCGGGACGCAACTGAAGATCCTGATCGACCTCAACTGATCACACTGTCATCCTGCCCTCGCCCCGAAAGCGAGGGCGGCGAACACAACACCATGGAGGAAACACATGCTCGACGACAGCCCCGGCGCAACCCTCGATTCCGTGCTCCTGCGCCTCAACGACGCCTTCGCCTCGGGCGATATCGAAGCGGCGGTCAGCCTGTTCCAGGAGGATTGCTATTGGCGCGACCTCGCGGCCTTCACCTGGAACATCAAGACCTCCGAGGGCAAGGACGAGATCCGCGCCATGCTCCAAGCGCAACTCGGGGCGATCGCCCCGGGCGGCTTCGCCCAGGCCCCGGGCGAGAGCGCCAGCCAGTCCGGTGACCTGACCGAGGGCTGGATCACCTTCGAGACCGCCACGGGACGCGGCACGGGTCAGATCCGCTTGAAGAACGGCAGGATCTGGACCCTTCTGACCGCCCTCGACGAACTCAAGGGCTTCGAGGAACCCAAAGGCATCCGCCGCCCGATGGGCGCCGAACATGGCCACGACCCAAAGCGCAAGACCTGGAAGGAGAAGCGCGAGGCCGAGGCCGCCGAACTCGGGATCACGACCCAGCCCTATGCGCTCATCATCGGCGGCGGTCAGGGCGGCATCGCGCTCGGCGCGCGGCTGCGTCAACTCGGGGTGCCGACCATCATCGTCGACAAGCACGAACGCCCGGGCGACCAATGGCGCAAACGCTACAAATCCCTCTGCCTGCACGATCCGGTCTGGTACGACCATCTGCCCTATATCCCCTTCCCGGAGAACTGGCCGGTCTTCGCGCCCAAGGACAAGATCGGCGACTGGCTGGAAATGTACACACGCGTGATGGAGCTCAATTACTGGAGCTCGACCCTGGCGAAATCGGCGAAATACGACGAAGCCACCCGGGAATGGACCGTGGTGGTCGAACGCAACGGCGAGGAGATCACCCTGCGCCCCAAACAGCTGATCCTCGCGACCGGCATGTCGGGCAAGGCCAATGTCCCCACGATCCCCGGCCAGGATATCTTCAAGGGCGAGCAGCAGCATTCCAGCCAGCATCCGGGACCGGACGCCTACAAGGGCAAAAAGGTCGTGGTCATCGGCTCGAACAATTCCGCCCATGACATCTGCGCGGCGCTCTGGGAAGGCGGGGCGGATGTGACCATGGTCCAGCGCTCCTCGACCCATATCGTCAAATCCGACACGCTGATGGATATCGGCCTGGGCGATCTCTATTCCGAACGCGCGCTGGCCGCCGGGATCACCACCCGCAAGGCGGATCTGATCTTCGCCTCCCTGCCCTACCGGATCATGCACGAGTTCCAGATCCCGCTCTATCAGAAGATGAAGGAGCGCGACGCCGACTTCTACGCGGCGCTCGAAAAACGCGGCTTCCTGCTCGACTGGGGCGCGGATGGCTCGGGCCTCTTCATGAAGTACCTCCGCCGGGGCTCGGGCTATTACATCGACGTGGGCGCCTGTGACCTCGTGATCGACGGCTCGATCAAGCTGGTCTCCGGCCGCCAGATCACCCGGCTCTCCGAGACCGGCGTCGTGCTCGACGATGGGACCGAACTGCCCGCCGATCTGGTGGTCTATGCGACCGGCTATGGCTCGATGAACGGCTGGGCGGCCGATCTCATCAGCCAGGAAGTGGCGGACAAGGTCGGCAAGGTCTGGGGCCTCGGCTCGGACACGCCCAAGGATCCGGGTCCCTGGGAGGGCGAGCAGCGCAACATGTGGAAGCCGACGCAACAGGAGGGGCTCTGGTTCCACGGCGGCAACCTGCACCAGTCGCGGCACTATTCGCAATATCTGGCGTTGCAGCTCAAGGCCCGGATGGAGGGCGTGCCCACCCCCGTCCACGGCCTGACCCCGGCCCATCACAAAAGCTGAGACCTTCGGACCGGCAAATTCTTTGCCGGTCCACCTCTCCTTCAAGGACATGAAAATGATCGATTGACGCCACTGATTTCCGCTTTTAAATTTACGCTGCATACAATTTGAGTCTTTTTCTCGCCTCGATCTCCCGAATGCCGCGCTTTTGCGATTTTGATCCGGTGCAATTGAACTCTCCCAAGGCATAAAGACACCTGATGCGATCACCATCGCCAGCCTGATGTTCGGTCCGGACCGCGGCGCGGTTTTTTGACTGAGAGGGTCATGGATCAAACGATCATGGATCTGCTCGACGATGCAAAGCGGGTCGCATGTCATGGTGTCAGAGCAGGGTCATTCGGCAAAGACGAACCGCTGTTCGGTGCCATTCGAGACGCCGAAGCACAGGAACTTGAGCCGGGAGGACTCGTCTGGTCGAGCCCTCAAACAACCGAGCTTCAAAAGGCCTTGAATGGCGCGATCAGGGCAGTTCATCCCGTCACTCTTTATGACATCAAATCGGGATGGCGGCTCGACATCGACAGCCCGGCGGAAAAACGTACGCCTAAGGTCATGAAGGCACTGGTGCTGGCTTTCACAGTCGCGCTGCTCGTTGTAACGGCCATCATGACGAACTGGCAGCAGCATGCAATGGCAGTCACCGCGGAGCTTGCCTCCGACAAACACCTGAAACAACAAGCCTCGCTCAACGAGCTTCTGTCTCTGATCAGTGGCTTGGATCAGGGCGATCTTAATTCAATCCGCGATCCCGGCAGCCCGCTCAGCGCGTCGCTTCGGCACAACATGCTTGAAGTACGGTCCCTCTACGCTTCAATAGCGTCTGACCAGAAAAACTACCAAGACAGCCTTGGTACCTATTTCCCGGATATTGTTGCAGCGAAAACCCGGGAGACCTGGAACAAAATTAAACAACTCGCTCTGCCGATGCTGCCCTCCGACACGGGGAGCCAAACCTCGGGCGCGGCGATCGCAAGCGAGCCCGCAATGTCTGGGACGAGTGACAGAGCACCTGATAACACTCAAAAGGCTGAGATCAGATGTCAGCCCAAAATTGACGATCTTGCCAAAGTGGAAGAGGCACTGGCGATGAAGGGTCAGAAGGTCTTCTACTATTATAGCAGCTGGGCCAAGCACGAACAGGACTATCTTGACAGCATCGAGTGTATTCTCGGCATCGATCAGCCACGAACGACGGTATTTGTTTATGCGACAGATGCCTGGTCTTTACAGGAGCGAATCGAATCATTGGGCAAATGGTGGCTTCCCGCGATCTACGGTATGCTCGGCGCCTTGGTGTATCATCTGCGGATTTATCTGAACAACACGCGTCCCGACCCGTCTTTCCTCAAGGTGGCGCTGCGGGTTGCCCTTGGTGGTTTTGCCGGGATCGCGATTGGCTGGGTCTGGTTGCCAACCTCAGGGCAAGTGCTCGGAGTCCCGATGATATCAATCACGCCCCTGACGATCGCCTTTCTGCTCGGCTTCGCCATCGACGTCTTCCTGTCCTTTCTCGAACGCCTCGTCACTTTGATGAATCGCTGGATTAATGGCCTCGGGGCGCCGGCCTGAAAGAAGCGCATTCCCTGAAAAGGAACAATTCTTCAATAATATATCAATTAGATGGACTGGAATTCAAAAGGAAACACATTTCCTCCGGTCCATTGCCTCTCGGCGGCGGATCGGAAGAAGTCAACCGATTGTCGGTTGTGAGCCGCGCCGGAAACGGCGAGCCAGCCTCAGACCGAACCCGAATCCCTGTTCGCAGGGCGCGGGAGCGCCTCCCGGACCGTGTCGCGCAGCATCAGCAGATGCTCGTACCGGGCGGGCAGATTGTCCCGATAGTCCAGGACCTTCGGATCGTCGCTGTCCACCGCTCCGGCCAGTTCGTCCCAGAGCCTGCGCTCCCGGACATAGGCCGCCATCGCCACCTTGTAGCCCGCCCCGAACACACGATCCGCCTCGGCCTCGGCCGGAAGGACTCCCCGCTCCCAGTCGGAAGACACGGACGGAGCCTCGCCCTCCATTCGGCCCAGCAGATCCGGACAGAGGCCCCGGGCGCAAAAGGCCTGCACGCTGTCCTCATAGATATAGGTTGATGACCGTCCCATCCCGCTTCCCTCTCACATCGGAATGGCAATCATCATAAAGTAAATTCGCGGCGGCATCCTCCAAATGAAGGATATCAATTCGTCACAATCGAAATAGGATCATACCCGCGAAGGAGCGGAAGAAGCGCCCGTCTTCCCATGGGAAAACCCCTCGAAGGGAGCGCGGATCATACCCGCCGGACTGCGCGGAACGGGCACCCGGATATCTGCCGGGCGCCCAGGGTTTGAATCAGACGAAGAACTGACCGCCGTTCGCGCTGATCGTCGAGCCGGTCATGAAGCCCGCCTCGTCGGAGGCGAGGAACACCACGATCCGCGCGATTTCCTCGGGTTCCCCCAGACGTCCGACCGGAATCTGCGGAATGATGCGCTCGGCCAGCACCTTTTCGTCGATGGCCCGGACCATTTCCGTCCCGATATAGCCGGGGCAGATCGCATTCACGGTGATCCCGGCGCGCGCGCCTTCCTGGGCCAAAGCCTTGGTAAAGCCGAGATCGCCCGCCTTGGCGGCCGAATAGTTCGCCTGGCCCGCCTGACCCTTCTGACCGTTGATCGAGGAGATGTTGATCACGCGACCGAACTTGCGGTCCCGCATCCCGCTCCAGATCGGATGGGTCATGTTGAACAGGCCGCTGAGATTGGTGTCGATGACTTCCTTCCACTGGGCCGGGGTCATCTTGTGGAACATGCCGTCGCGGGTGATCCCTGCGTTGTTGACCAGCACTTCGACCGGACCCAGATCGGCCTCGACCTCCTTGATCCCGGCGGCGCAGGCATCGTAATCCGCGACCGACCATTTGTAGGTCTTGATCCCGGTTTCCTCGGTAAAGGCGGCGGCGGCCGCGTCATTGCCCGCGTAGTTCGCGGCCACGGTATAGCCTGCGTCCTTGAGCGCCATGGAGATCGCCGCGCCAATTCCGCGCGATCCACCCGTCACCAATGCCACACGTCCCATCTTGTTTCCTTCCCTGAGAATTTATGCTGGATGAGGCGGCCCGGAAGGCCGCCTCCGGGGTTCCGATTACGGACGCTCGACGCAGACCGCGACACCCATGCCGCCGCCGATGCACAGGGTCGCGAGACCCTTCTTGGCATTGCGCCGCTTCATTTCGAACAGCAGGGTGTTGAGCACGCGGGCGCCGGAGGCCCCGATCGGATGGCCGATGGCGATCGCGCCGCCATTCACGTTCACGATGGACGGATCCCAGCCCATGTCCTTGTTCACCGCGCAGGCCTGCGCCGCGAAGGCCTCGTTCGCCTCGATCAGGTCCAGATCCTCGACCTTCCAGCCCGCCTTGGCCAGCGCCTTGCGGCTGGCATAGATCGGCCCGACGCCCATGATCTTGGGATCGACACCGGCGGTCGCATAGCTCACGATCCGGGCGAGCGGCTCGATTCCGCGCTTCTCGGCATTCTCCGCGGTCATCAGCAGGGTCGCCGCCGCGCCGTCATTAAGGCCGCTGGCATTGCCGGCGGTGACGGTGCCTTCCTTGGAAAAGGCCGGACGCAGCTTGGTCATCGCATCGAGCGTCGCCCCGGCGCGGATGTACTCGTCCTTCTCCACCACGGTATCGCCCTTGCGGGTCTTGACGGTGAAGGGAACGATCTCCTCGTCGAACTTGCCGGCCTTCTGCGCGGCTTCCGCCTTGTTCTGGCTCGCGACCGCGAATTCGTCCTGCTGTTCGCGGGTGATCTGCCATTCCTTGGCCACGTTCTCGGCGGTCGTGCCCATGTGATAATTGTTGAAGGCGTCCCAGAGGCCGTCCTTGATCATCGTATCGACGAAATTCATGTCGCCCATCTTCTGGCCCGCGCGCAGATGGGCGCCATGGACCGAGAGGCTCATGCTTTCCTGGCCACCCGCGACCACGATCTCGCTGTCGCCGAGCATGATATGCTGCGCGCCCAGCGCCACCGCCCGCAGACCCGAGCCACAGACCTGATTGATGCCCCAGGCGGCGCTTTCAATCGGGAGCCCTGCGAGAATATGGGCCTGGCGCGCCGGATTCTGCCCCTGGGCCGCGGTCAGAACCTGGCCGAGGATGGTTTCCGACACTTCGGATGCGTCGACGCCCGCCCGTTCGAGCACGGCCTTGATCACGGTCGCCCCCAATTGATGCGCCGGTGTATTGGCGAAGCTGCCGTTGAAACTGCCGACAGCCGTGCGGCCAGCCGAAGCGATAACAATATTGGTCATGCCGTATCCTCCTTGCGCGGATCGTTTCCAATCCGGTCCCCCCGGGGCAATCCACCGACCCGCGCCGCCAAATCCCTACGACTCGAAGACTGCGCCCTGAACCTCTCCTTGCACAACTCTCAAAAAGGCTCAACCAGAAGGCACATATTGACAATCCGTTAAATACTCAAATCGGCAATCCGTCAGACCCCCAGAAAGTCCGCGACCGGCTCCCAGACCTCGGCGCGGGCGAGGCTGCCCACCACCATGCCCACATGCCCGGTGGACGGCAGGCGGACCGTCGCGCCGGGGATCAACCGCCCCAATGGCTCGGCGATCGGCCGGGGCGCGATCGAATCGCTCTTGCCGCAGAGCACGATGCTGGGAAGGTCGATCGCCCGGGGATCGACCGTGCCCCCCAGGAACTGCCACCGCAGCCTTGCCGTCTGGTTGCGGATCTGCCAGCCGATCAACAGATCCTTGGCGGCCCGCACCGTCATCGGCATCCCGTCCGCCAGCCAGTCCTCGAGCGCCACGAAATGCGCCGCCGCCGGGCTCGCCGGATCCATGCGGGCGAGCTTCTGGAATTTCAGCGCGGCCTGGATCGGATTGATCAGCGCAAAGAGCATCTGGAACAGCGAGACCGGCACCGCCCCGAAGGCATGGCCCATATTGTCGAGCAATGTCTCGGTTCGCAGTGTCCCCTGTGCGCGGAACATGGCGCGGAACCCGCCGGCGATCCCCTCGGTCGAGGCGAAATCCCAGGGCGCGCCGATCGTGACCAGCCGCTCGATCCCCGCCGGACGCCGCGCCGCCAGACCCGCCGCCAGGGTGCCGCCCATGCAATAGCCCATGACCGCCACCGCGCGCCCCGCCACACCCCTGGTGAAGTCCAGCGCCCGCGACAGCCGCTCGCCGTAATCGTGCAGATCGAACTCCGCCTCGTCCCGTCCCGGCGTTCCCCAGTCGAGCAGGAGCGGCCGCGCGCCCCGGGCCGCCAGCCAGCGCAGCATCGAGCGGTCCTGTTCGAGATCGAGAACATAGGCCCGGTTGATCAGGCTCGGCACCACCAGCACGACACGGGCGGCCCCCCCCGCCCGGGCCTCCGGAACCGCGCCATAATCGAGCAGCCGCGAACATCCCTCGTGCCAGAGCGCGGGCGGCTCCACCACCTGGCGGCGATAGGGATGGGTCTGCCATATCTCCAGCCCCTCGACCGTCGCCCGGAGCCGCGCCGCGATTTCCGCCGTCACCTGCATCTTGTCGAGATCGGGCCCGAGCGTCGCCGCCTCCCGCTGGCGATCCCCCGACCAGGGGAAATTCGGGGCATCGGCCCGGCCGGAGGCCAGAAGGCCATGCCCATAGGCCGAAAGCGCCGAGGTCAGGTGAAAGATCAGGGGAGAGGGTTCGCCGACCCGATGCGGCGCGACGGCCTTGGACCGGGCATGCGCCGCGTCGCCCTGGCTCACCTCATGAACCAAGGCGCCATGATCCCCTTGCCATGCACGGCCAGGAAGCTGACATGGCCCTCCCAGATATCGAGATAGCGCGCGGCCCGTTCCCGCTCCCCCTGGCGCTCGGACCCCCGATCCTTCCGCGCTCCGGCTGTCGGACCATCGCAGGGCGTGATCCCCTCGTCTGTTCCAGAGCTGTCCTCGGTCAATCGCCTCAAGCCTCCAATCCGGGCGCATATTCGCATTTGCGAAAAGCCTTTGCGACCCGCGCCGCCAAAGGTAAGGTATATGTCCCCGAAGCGCACATTCACTAGGAGACATGCGCGTGGCTGAAAAGCAGGAAATCGCTGGTGAGCCGATCATCATCAAGAAATACGCCAACCGGCGGCTCTACAACACGGCCAAATCCAGCTACGTGACTCTCGACCACCTGGCCCAGATGGTGCGCGACGGGCAGGACTTTCTCGTGAACGACGCCAAGACCGGCGAAGACATCACCCGCGCCGTTCTGGCGCAAATCATCTTCGAGGAAGAAGCGAAGGGGCCGACGATGCTGCCGGCCAACTTCCTGCGTCAACTGATCCGTCTTTATGGCGACACTCTTCAGGGGTTTGTCCCGGGCTATCTCGATGCCTCGATGGAAACCTTTTCGCGCAATCAGGAAGCGATGCGCGAACAGGTCCACAAGGCCTTCGAGGCCAATCCCGCGCTTGCGAATTTCGAGGCGCTGGCCCGGACCAACATGGAATGGTTCGAAAACGCGATGCGGATGTTCGCGCCCTTCGCGACCGGCATGAATCCGCTGAGCCCCCAACCCGGCAAGGCGCCGCGCAAGGATGTCGAACTCGAAGAATTGAAGCAGCAGCTCGCCGCGATGCAAACCCAGCTCGCCAAACTGGTCAAGGATAACTGATCCCGCCCGGGATCGGGGGACAACTGATCCCCTCCGGGATCGGAGGACAACCGATCCCGGAGCGGAGACTCCGCCCCCCCGGCCGGGATCACGGGAGGAGCAACAGGCTTCCGGTCGTGCGCCCCTGCTCCAGATCGGCTTGGGCCCGCGCCGCCTCCGACAGGTCGTATTCGACACCCGGGAGCGGAAGGATGCCCCGCCGAAGCGCTGCGATCACCGCCTGCGCGCCGGTCCGATAGGCGCGCTCCTCGGCGGCATAGGCCATGACACTGGGGCGGGCGAGCGATATCGGCCCGAGCTCCGACAGATGAACCGGCGGGATCGGTCCGGCGGATTGCCCGATGGAGGCGACAAGGCCGAACGGCCTGACACATCCGAACGTCCGGCGCAGCATCCCGCCGCCGACGCCGTCAATCGCGACATCCACGCCCGCGCCGCTGGTCAGGCGACGGACCTCGGCCCCGATATCCGCGTCCCGGCCCACGACGACGTGATCCGCCCCGTTCCCGCGGGCGATCTCCGCCTTCTCCGGCGTCCCCGCCGTTCCGATCACGAAACAGCCGAGATCCTTCGCCCACCGCGTCAGGATCGTCCCGAGCCCCCCGGCGGCGGAATGGATCAGGAGCGACCGTCCCGGCCCGACCCCGCCGACGCGGACCAACAGCATGTGCGCGGTCAGGCCGCGCAGGAAAGCGGCGGCGGCCGTCCGCGTGTCGATATCCTCCGGCAGGACAATTGCGCGCCACGCCGGCAGGAGCCGCGTCGTCGCATAGGCGCCCGGAAGGCCCGCGTAGGCCACGCGGTCGCCGACCCGGAGATCCGTTACCCCGGCCCCGACGGCCTCCACCACACCAGCGCCCTCAACCCCCGGAACGGCGGGCAAGGGCAGCGGATAGAGTCCGATCCGGTGATAGATATCGATGAAATTCATCCCGATGCCTTCATGGCGAAGCCGGATCTCCCCCTCTCCCGGCATCGCCGGCTCACATTCGACGAGGCGCAGGTTCTCGACGCCCCCGATCCCAAACAGTTCGATCCGTCTGTCCATGCCCCTGTCTCCCCGTGTGACACGGTTCCATCCCATCTGGCGACCGGGCAATAAATTCCCGATACTCTCCCCAGCCATGGGATTATTTTCACCGATGAACTGGGACGATCTTCGCCATTTCCGCGCTCTTGCCGAGGCCGGGTCGCTTTCGGCCGCCGCGCGGGCGCTCGGGGTCGAACATGCGACGGTCGCCCGCCGGATCCTGGCGCTCGAAGCGGATCTGGGGGTCCTCCTCGTCGATCGCCGGGGCCGCCGCTGGACCCTGACCGCCGAGGGCGCCCGGATCGCGGCGATCGCCGAAAGGATGGGCGCCGAGGCCCATGCCATCAGCCGCGCCGCCGAGGGCGCGCGCTCCGACATCGCCGGAACCGTCACGGTCTCCGCGCCGCACGCCCTCGCGGCTCAGGCCTTGACCGCGCCGCTGGTGGCGTTGCGCGGGCGTCATCCGGGCCTGACGATCCGGCTTGTTGGCGAGGCCCGCGCCGCCGCGCTGGACCGGGCGGAGGCCGATATCGCCCTGCGCCTCCACCGCCCCGAACAGGAGGATCTCGTCATCACAAAAACGGGAAGACTCGACTTCCATCTCTATGCCACCCCGGCCTATCTGGCCCGGACTCCCCCCGAAAGCTGGTGCTTCATTGGCGGGGAAGGACCGCTGGCGACGGCGCCGCAACAGCTGGCAACCGCCGCTTTTGCCCAGGAGCGGAGCTTTTGCTTTCACGCCAACAGCCTGGAGCTTCAGCAAGCCGCCGCGCGGGCGGGCGCGGGCATCGCCGCCCTTCCGGACTTCATGGCCGCGACCGATCCCGAACTGGTGCCCATCACCCCCGGCAAGCCTCTGATTTCCCGGGATATCTGGCTGGTGGTGCATGGGGACATCAAACGCGCGGCCCCGGTGGCCGCGGTGTTTCAATGCCTGGCCCGGGTTTTCCGTCCAGCCCACCCCGGCGGGTGACGGGCGGGCAGCGGAGATACCGGCCCCGGGGCCGCGCCCCCGTTCCGACACCGGCGGGACATGCGACGGGTTCGACGGAACGATCCTTGGACATTGCACCCCGAATGGTGTCAAACAGGATCGGGAGCAAGCCTCCGCTCCGGTTGAAACCGAAGGGGGGGCTCCCAATATAGATTTCCAGGACCCCGGTCTATTCCGGGGCTTCATGGCTGGCACGGAGGGATTAATGGCCGAATTCGAGACTATCCGTCGGACGGGCGCCGGCGTACGAACCGCGCAGATCGACGAAGGTCTGCGGTCGCATATGAGCAAGGTCTACGGCCTGATGGCCGTTGCGATGGTGATCACCGGGCTCGTCGCCTATGTGATCGGCATGGATTTCGCCCGCGCGGTCAACAACCAGCCGACGGCGATCATTCCGGTGGGCGTGCTTCAGGCGATGTTCAGCTCGCCGATCAAATGGATCATCATGTTCGCCCCGCTCGGCTTCGTGTTCGCGATTTCCGCCGGCATGAACCGCATGTCCGAGGGCACGCTTCAGCTGCTGTTCTGGGCCTTCTCGGCCGTGATGGGCCTGTCGATCGCCTGGATCTTCGCGGTGTTTACCGGCGCCTCGATCGCTCAGACCTTCTTCGTGACGGCGATCGCCTTCACCGGTCTCAGCCTCTATGGCTATACCACCAAGAAGGACCTGTCCGGCATGGGCACGTTCCTGATGATGGGTCTGATCGGCCTGATCGTGGCCTCGCTGGTCAATATCTTCCTGCAGTCCTCGGCGATGCAGTTCGCGATCTCGGCGATCGGCGTGCTGATCTTCGCGGGTCTGACCGCCTATGACACGCAGTCGATCAAGAACACCTATCTCCAGATGCGCGCCGCCGAGGGCGAAGCCTATCTCGGCAAGGCCGCGATCATGGGTGCGCTGAGCCTGTACCTGAACTTCATCAACATGTTCATGTTCCTGCTCCAGCTGTTCGGCAACCGCCAGTAACAGCCCGCGCCCCGGCCCCCTGAGAGAGCCGCGAACCCCGCCCGACCCCCCGGTCCGGCGGGGTTTTTCATGGGCCCGCGCCCCCCGGGGACGCCTGTTGTCCACGACAGGGCCGATCCGGATATATCAATGAAATCATGATATTGCGGGAACGCCAAACGCGGACGGACCGCGGACGTCACTCCGCCGGTTGAGAGGACCAGTCGGCCCGTCGCATCGTCCGGCCCTGGGCGGTGATCTGGCGACAGACGAGCAGGACCGGCAGGAGCCCCGCCGCCGCGATCACGAGGCTCGGGACCGCCGCCTGCGAGAGCCGCTCGTCGGAGGCCAGCCGGTGGGCCTGCACGGCCAGCGTGTCGAAATTGAACGGCCGCATGATCAGGGTCGCCGGCAGTTCCTTGAGCACGTCGACGAAGACCAGGAGCATGGCCGTCATCAGGCTGCCCCTGAGGATCGGAAGATGCACCCCGGCGAGCACCCGGGCCGGGTTCCGCCCCAGCGTCCGCGCCACCGCGTCCACCCCCGGGCTGACCCCCGCCATCCCGGCATCGTAGGTGTTGAGGGCCACCGCCATGAACCGGGCCATATAGGCGAGCAGGAGCAGCCAGATCGTCCCGGTGAAGATCAGCCCGGTTGAGACCCCGAACCGCGCCCGCGCCCAGGCATCGATCAGATTGTCGAGCCCCGCGAAGGGAACCAGCAGCCCCACCGCGATGACCCCTCCCGGCACCGCGTAGCCGAGCCCCGCCCCGAGCAGCAGCAGGCGCGAGCCGCGCCCCGGCCACATCCGCGCCCGGAACCCGATCAGCACCGCCCCCGTCACGGTGATCAGCGCCGCGAGGACGCCCAGGGTCAGGGAATTGCCGATGAACCTCATGTAGCGGGCATCGAGGGTCTGGCCCGAGCCGATCGCCATCCGCCCGAGCACGAGGACGGGCAGCACGAAGCCGATCAGGACCGGGAGCCCGCAGAGCAGGCTCGCGGCCCAGGCCTTGCCTCCGGTCAGGAGCGTGGGTTCGAGCTGGGCGCCGCCCCGGCCGGAACTCCGCGCCTCGCCGCGCTGCGCCCGCTCCAGGCCGGCGACCAGCAGGGCAAAGACCAGCAGGCAGAGCGCCAGCTGCGCCGCCGCCCCACGATCGGCCATGGCGAACCAGGCCTGATAGATGCCGGTCGAGAAGGTCTTGACCCCGAAATGGGCGACCGTTCCGTAATCGGCGATCGTCTCCATCACCGTCAGCAGGACGCCCGCCGCGATGGCGGGCCGCGCCATCGGCAGGCTGACCCGCCAGAACGCCCGCCAGGGTCCCTGTCCGAGGGTTCGCGCGGCGAGATAGGCGGAGGCGGATTGCTGGCCAAAGGCGGTCCGGGCCAGCAGATAGACATAAGGATAGAGCACACAGGTCAGCATCAGGGCGGCGCCGGGCAGCGAGCGGATATTGGGGAACCAATAGTCCCGCGGGCCCCACCCCGTCACCGCGCGCAAGGCGGATTGCACCGCGCCCGGATGGGAGAGCAGATCGGTATAGGCATAGGCCAGCACATAGGCCGGAAAGGCTAGCGGCAGGACCAGCGACAGTTCCAGCGCCCGCGCCCCCGGAAACTGGTACATGGTGACGAGCCATGCGGCGCCCGTCCCGATCAAGGCGGTCCCCAGCGACACCAGCGTGACGAGCAGGAGCGTGTTGCCGATATAGCCCGGCAGGACCGTGGTCATCAGCCCGTTCCAGGTCTCGAGATCCCCGGTAAAAGCCGCCAATCCAGCCGCGACGATCGGAGCGGCGCAGATGGCTCCGACCCCCCATGCAAGGCCATTCAGCAGACGTGCGCTCATGATCGAGCCCTTTCCCGAGGAGATCACTCGGAAATACATGCCCCATGGGCGGGCGGCAAGGGGCGCGTCCCGCCACTGGTCAGAGCATCCCGCCCAAGGCGAACCACAGAAGGCCGAGCAGGCTCGATGACAACAGAACGATGCCGAGGCCCAGCTTGAACCGGGCCAGCGCCACGTAGGAGGCGAGCGCGAGGACGGTGGCCACGGGATCGATCGAGGAGGGCACGGGCAGATCGAGCCGAAGGCCGAAGCCGCTCCAGGGCTGCGTCTCGCGAAACAGAAGATGCAGGCCGAGCCAGATTGCCAGATTGAGAATGACCCCGACCACCGCCGCCGTCACCGCCGTCAGGGCGGCGGTCAGGGGCCGATTGTCCCGCAACCGCTCGATGAACGGAGCGCCGAGGAAGATCCACAGGAATGACGGCAGAAACGTCACCCAGGTGACAAGCACGGCGCCCAGCAGGGCCGCGAGCCAGGGATCCATGCCCGAGGAATGGCGCAAGGCAGCCAGGAACCCCACGAATTCCAGCACGATGATCAGGGGACCGGGCGTCGCCTCGGCCATCCCGAGTCCATCCAGCATTTCGCCGGGACGGAGCCAGCCATAGTGCTGGACCGCCTCCTGGGCGACATAGGCGAGGACCGCGTAGGCGCCGCCAAAGGTCACCACCGCCATCTGGCTGAAGAACAGGCCGAGGCGGGCGAAGATATTGTCCGGCCCGAGAAAGAGCAGCAGCGCCACCACCGGCGCCAGCCAGAGCGCCGCGAAGAGACCGACCAGCCGCGACCATGGCCCCCGGCCCGGGCGCGCATGGTCGGGCACTCCGGGACCGAGCGCGGACGAGGCATCCGTTACCTCCCGCGCCGCGGCCGGACCATGACCCCCGCCGCCGGAAAAGGCGGGGAGGCCGGCCCTGCCCCCGAGATAACCGACCAGCCCCGCGACCAGGATGATCGCGGGAAACGGCACGCGCAGAAAGAAGATCGCGAGAAAGGCCAGCGCCGCGATCACCTGCAGGGGGGTGTTGCGCAGGGTGCGGGACCCGACCCGCGCCACCGCCTGCGCCACCAGCGCCAGCACCGCCGCCTTGAGCCCGAAGAAGAGCCCCGCGACCAGCCCGGTCTGGCCATAGGCGGCATAGATGAAGCTGAGCGCCAGGATCGCGAGAAAACCGGGCAGGACGAAGAGGACGCCGGCCACGACCCCGCCGCGCACGCCATGCAGGAGCCAGCCGAGATAGATCGCGAGTTGATGCGCCTCAGGCCCCGGCAGCAGCATGCAATAGTTCAAGGCATGCAGGAACCGCCGGTCCCCGACCCAGCGCTTTTCGTCGACGATGATCCGGTGCATGACCGCGATCTGGCCCGCCGGACCGCCGAAGCTGAGGGCGGCGACCCGGGCCCAGACCCGGACGCCCTCGGCGAACGGGATGCCGTGCCCCGCCTCAGCCACGGGCGCCGGTCCAGACATGAACCTCGTTCGTCGCATCCCGGGCCCAGCGATAGAAGGCATCATAGATCAACAGCCCGGCCTCCAGTTGTGCGAGGTCATCCGAATACATCCGCGACAGGCCCAGCGAGACCGCGAGCAGCCCCGCCGCCTCGGGCACGAGATCGAGACGCGCCGTATCGGCCCCCCGCACGATCCGCGCCAGACGCGCCAGGGGTTCGGTCGTCAGGCCGAACCGGTCGACCATCACATCGAAGGTGCAGCGCTCTCCGTCATGGGTCCAGAACACATCCTCGACATCGAAGGGCGCGCCGCCGAACCGCTCGGCCACCGGTCGCACCTCGGCCGGAGGCACGAACAGGATCACCGCCCCGGGGTCGATGAAACGGCGGATCAACCAGGGGCAGGCGATCCGGTCGACTTTTGGGCGGGCGCGCGTCACCCAGACCGTGCGTCCCGACGCGTCCCGGGGTGGCATATGCTCCGTGCGCAGCAGGGGCAGGCCGGCGGCGGTCCAGGCGACCAGCCCCCCCTCCAGCGTCTCGGCCTCGGCGCCGAAATGCCGGAGCCAGGCGGCGGCCCCTTCGCTCCGGCCGCGGCCCCGTTGGCAATTCACGACGACCTTGCGCCCGGCGAGCGAAGGCCCCCAGTCGGCGACGGTTTCGCCATCGGCCCAGCGGGCGCCGGGGATCAGCCGCGGATCGGCGGCCCGGTCCACCGGGGCGCGGACATCGATCAGAACCGGCGTATCCGGTCGCCCGATGAGGCGGACAAGCTTGTCCGGTGAAATGGAACCCGATTGCGCCATGATGCGTCCCCAAACCACGCTAGAGCGGTTCCGATCAGACTGCATCCGATCGTCCGCTCCAGGACTTTGTTTTGTCGCGATTTCTTAATCGGCAGGGGTTCCCACCTGACTGGAAATCGCTCCACGGATGCGATGCTTGGGCTGGCGCCTCAAGGGGAGACCGCGATCCCCTTGTGCTTATCATGGCGGTGCGAAAGATCCTGTCAAGCCCCGGAGATCAAACAGCTTTGCCAAGAGCGCGCAGCGCCCGCGCCCGGGCGGCGGGAACCCGTCCGACCTCGAGCCCGGTAAAGACATGCAAGGTGCCGAGATCGCGGTCCACCACCGCGTGATCCGAAACCCAGCCCCCCATCGCCAGATAGCTGCGCAAAAGCGGCGGCATCGCCCGCAGCGCCGCCATCGGATCGGGCCGCGACATCCGGAACAATTGCGCGAACCGCACGACGGAGGGCGCCTTGACCTTGGGCAGCCAGCGCCGGGGGGCGAGATGGCGCTCGGTCAGCAGCGCGAAGGTCGCGGCATAGCGCTCCGCCTCGGTGCCCTCGAAACTGGAGCAGCCAAAGATCAGGGCGATCCCGTTCTCCTCGACATAGCTGCTGAGCGCCCCCCAGGCGAGCCGCAACACATCGGCGTCCGAACAGTCCTCGGCGATGCAGAATCGCCCCAGTTCCAGCATCGGCCCGGGGAATGCGCTGAGCGCGGAGAGGTCGTAGAACTGACCCGAATAGGAGCCGGTGATCTCGCGGCCATCGCGGAAGGGCAGCAGCCGGCAGCAACAGACCAGCCGCCCGCCGCGCCGTTCCTCCACCAGGAGATGCAGGACCGAGGCATCGAAATCGTCCCGGTCCAGATCCTCGGACGAGCCACTCCCCGACCGAAAGGCCGCCTGCCGCAACCTGAGGGCCGCGCGCGCATCTTCCTCGGAAGTGGCGTAACGAACACGGTATTTGCCGCGAAGTAGATCTGACAATCCCGTCACTCCAACCTATATCCCAGGCCACCATGCTCCCGTTGTGTGACCCTTTGCCGACAGGCACGGCGGAACCGGAGCAAAAACGCCAGCAAGGACGCAAGATGACCGACAAGATCAGAAAGACCGATACCGAATGGCGCGCCGAACTCTCCGACCTCGCCTATCGGGTGACCCGGCAGGGCGGCACCGAACGCCCCTTCAGCAACGACAATTTCCCCAAGGCGCCGGGAACCTTCACCTGCTCCAACTGCGGGGCGCCGCTGTTCGATGCGGCGACGAAATATGACAGCGGCTCGGGCTGGCCAAGCTTCTATGCGCCGATCGATCCCGAGGCGGTGGAGGAACATCCCGACAACAGCCTGATGATGCGGCGCACCGAAGTGCTCTGCGCCCGCTGCGACGCGCATCTGGGCCATGTCTTTCCGGACGGACCGAAGCCGACGGGCCTGCGCTATTGCATGAACGGCGTCGCCCTCGCCTTCGAGCCCCGCGACGAATAAGACGCCGACGCCAGGGGGCTCTCCGACCCGACGGGGTCAGGTCGCGCGCCCCGGCTCCATAATGGGACGCTCAATCCTCGCTCCCCTCCGGTCGGATTGCGCTGCCTTTGATTACGCGCAATTCGTCCGATCCTCGCTCCCCTCCGGTCGGATTGCGCTCTTGGACCTGACGCGCAATTCGTCCGATCCTCACGCCCCTCCGGTCGGATTGCGCTATTGATCCACGAACTGCGAGGCGTCGAGATTCAGGAGGTTGCCGAACAATTGCTCCAGCACGCCGAGCTGGCGCCCGCCGGTGTCGGTGGTCTGATCGGCCAGATCGATGATCCGCCCATCCTTGATGCCATAACGCTTGATATCCTTCACGACGCCATTCTTGTCGTAATCGATCGCAAGCACCTTGCGGTCGATCACCCTCGGCTTGTGATAGGTGTATTCCTCGAACCTGCTTTCGACATAGTACCAGGCCGAATCCCGCAAAAGACCGTTGCCCGATGGCAGGCCCAGCACTTCCTGGACCGTGGCGGAGGTGGCAACGCCGGGTTTGATCTTCGAGATATCGGCCTCGGACGGCACATAGCCGTGCACCTGAATGGTCGGCGCGCAGCCCGCGACCAGAAGCAGCCCACATGTCAGAAGGATCGCGACAGATCCACGCATCGGTTCGCAGCGCATCTTGTCCTAACCCGCCTTCCGAATTTCCCTTGCTCACCTATCGTGCGCATGGTCTAAATTCAAGGAACTTGGGCCGGGCCGCGAGGTTGCGCCCGCGAACGGCCCGCCGAAGGACCGACCATGGCCGAGCTGTTGCATTTTTCCCCTGACAATCCCGAATTTCCCCGGGTGATCGAGATGGCGCGCCTGCGCGACCAACCCTCCTTCGCCTTCGACATTTCGCCGAACCCGGAGGAAATGGACCGTATCGCCCGCCTGATGGGCGCCCAGGCGCTGCGCAAGCTGCGTCTGCGGGGCAAACTGACCGCGCTGGCCAAGGGAAGCTGGCAACTCGATGCCGATCTGGGGGCGACGGTGATCCAGACCTGCGTGGTGACGCTCGACCCGGTGACGACCCGGATCGACCAGCCGGTCCGCCGCCTGCTCGTCCCCGCGCAGCCTGTTCCCCGGGGGGTGGAGATCGTCGTCTCCGCCGAGGAGGACGAGGAGATCGAGCCGCTGACCGACCGCCTCGACCTGGGCCTCGTCGCCATCGAATCGCTGGCCCTCGCCCTGCCCCCCTATCCGCGCAAGCCCGGCGCGGAACTGCCGGACGCCTTGTTCTCCCCCGGCGATGGCCCAGAGGAACCTTCGGTGAAACCCTTCGCGGCGCTGGCGGCGCTGCGTGACAAACTGGACGGCGGATCGTGAAATTGCGTCGAATGGGGGTTGCGCCGCGGCGCGCAATCAGTATTTTGCGCGCTTCGTTATCCTGCTCGATCGGGCGATCCGGGGCGCTTTTCTGCGTCACGGTCGGACCCGCCTCCGGCGGTGAGCGTAGATGATGGTTTACCGGGCGCTGGCCCGATCGAGATCGAGGTCGAAACATGGCTGTTCCGAAAAGCAAAGTAACGCGCATGAAGCGCGGCATGCGGCGTTCGCATGATTTTCTGGTCGCTGGCAATCCGAATGAATGTTCGAACTGTGGCGAGCTGCGCCGTCCGCACCATGTCTGCCCGGCCTGCGGTCACTACGACAGCCGCGAGGTCGTTGCGACGGCCACCGTCGATCTCGACGAAGACGCCGCCTGATCCTACCCCTCCCGAGTTTCAATTCGAGGTTGGTCCGCGATGACCGCCGACGCGAGCAAGATCGGCCAGCGCGCCCAACCGGAAGCGACTTCCGGCGGCGATGTCGTCATTTCGATCGACGCCATGGGCGGCGATCGGGATGTGGCGGATGTCGTCCGGGGAATGGGCAAGTCTCTGCGCAAGAATCCCCGGCTGCGCTATATCCTGCATGGGGATGAAGTGCTTCTGAAGCGGGCAATCCGCCAGCGCAGCCCCTTGGCCGCGCGAACCGAGATCCGGCATGCGACGGGCGTGATCGGGATGGACGAAAAGCCCTCCCGCGCCCTGCGCCATGCGCAGGGGTCGAGCATGTGGAACGCGCTCGAAACCGTCAAATCCGGCGAATCGACCGTGGTGATATCCTGCGGCAATACCGGCGCGCTGATGGCCCTGGCCATGCTGCAATTGCGCAAGGTGCCGGGCGTGGACCGGCCCGCCATCGCCGTTCTCTGGCCATCGCTCAATCCCGCCGGTTATAATGTGCTTCTGGACGCGGGCGCCGATATCCGGGCGGATGCGACGGATCTCTTCAAGCACGCGGTGATGGGGGCCTCCTATGCCCGCAACGCCCTCGACATTCCCCGCCCCCGCGTCGGTCTGCTCAATGTCGGCACCGAGGAGCACAAGGGCCGGGTCGAACTGCATGAGGCGGCGGAACGGATCGCCGCCGCCGCCGCGTCCGGTGATTTCGAATATATCGGCTATGTCGAGGGCAGCGATATGCCCTCGACCCGTGTCGATGTCATCGTGACGGACGGTTTTACCGGCAATATCGCCCTCAAGACCGGCGAAGGCACCGCCAGCCTGATCCGGGGACAATTGCGCGAAGCCTTCACCTACAGCCTCTGGTCGCGGATTGGCGCGGTCTTCGCGCTCGGCGCCATGAAGCGGCTGCGCAAGCGGATCGATCCACGCAATGTGAATGGCGGCGTGTTCCTCGGCCTGAACGGTACCGTCATCAAGAGCCACGGCAGCGCCGATGCGACCGGCGTTTCGGCGGCGATCCGGCTGGCCTTTACCCTCGCGGACGGCGGCTTCACCCAGAAGCTGGCGGCGCGCATGGCCCAGAGCTTGGCCCAGACGCCCGTCCCGATCGTCCGGGATTCGACTCCGGCCGCGCGGGGAGGCGCCGCGACATGACCTTGATCCGGGCCGTGGCGCGAAGCTGCGGCCATTATCTCCCCGCGCGCGTTGTAGAAAACGCCGAATTCGAAACGTCGGTCGAAACGTCCGACGAATGGATTCGCGCGCGCACCGGGATTGAACGCCGCCATTTCGCCGCCGAGGGCGAGGCGACCTCCGATCTGGCCATCGCCGCCGCGCGCATGGCGCTGGAAAACGGCGACCTCACCGGGGCCGATATCGACGCCGTCATCCTCGCCACCGCGACCCCGGACCAGACCTTTCCTTCGACGGCCACGCGGGTTCAGGCGGCGATCGGCATGACCGGCGGCTTTGCCTTCGACATCCAGGCCGTTTGCGCCGGGTTCGTCTTCGCCCTCGCCCAGGCGGATGCGATGATTCGCTCAGGGCTGGCCAAACGCGTGATGGTGATCGGGGCCGAGACCTTTTCGCGCATCCTCGATTTTACCGACCGGACGACCTGCGTGCTGTTCGGAGACGGCGCCGGAGCGGTTATCCTGGAAGCCCGCCCGTCCGAGGGAACTCCTTCCGATCGCGGCATTCTCGCCGTCGATCTGCATTCCGACGGCAAGTTCAATCAATTGCTCTATGTCGACGGCGGCCCCTCCTCGACCGGCACCACCGGCGTCGTCCGGATGGCGGGACAGGAGGTCTTCAAGCACGCCGTCCTGAAGCTCGCCGAGACCGGATCGGCCGCCCTTGCACAGGCGGGCCTTGCGAAATCGGATGTCGACTGGCTTATTCCACATCAGGCGAACCTTCGGATCATGACCATGACCGCCCACAAGCTCGGCGTGCCGCTGGAGCGGGTGGTGGTGACGGTCCAGGATCATGGCAACACCTCGGCCGCCTCGATTCCGCTCGCTTTGTCGGTCGCGGTTCAGGCCGGACGCATCCATCGCGGCGAGCTTTTGTTGATGGAGGCGATCGGCGGCGGGCTTGCCTGGGGCGCGGCCGCCCTGCGCTGGTAGCAGGACGGTTGTCTCTGGCTCCAACCCGTTGTTATTGACTCGCTTTCCGGATAGACCCTAGGTTCGATCAACGGGTGAAACAGCTGCGGGGAACGGCGATGAGCGAAAAGACTCTGACACGGATGGAGTTGAGCGAGGCAGTTTTCCGTGCCGTTGGCTTATCCCGCAATGAATCCGCCGAACTGGTCGAGGCTGTGCTGGAACATATGTCCGACGCCCTGGTCAAAGGCGAGACTGTCAAGATTTCCTCCTTCGGAACCTTCAGCGTCCGCAAGAAGTCCGCGCGCGTGGGGCGCAATCCCAAAACCGGCGAGGAGGTTCCGATCGAACCCCGCCGGGTCCTGACCTTCCGCCCGTCGCATATCATGAAAGAGCGCGTGGATAGCGGCAACAAGCGGTAGGGGCAAGGATGGGCCACCCCATGGAGAAGTCCCCCGAGGCTTTCAGAACGATCAGCGAAGTCGCGGAAGCCCTGGACGTTCCGCCCCATGTGCTGCGCTTCTGGGAGACCCGTTTCACTCAGGTCAAGCCGGTCAAGCGCGGCGGCGGGCGGCGCTATTACCGGCCCGAGGATGTGCGGTTGCTGCGCGGGATCAGGGGGCTTCTCTATGACGAGGGGATGACGATCAAGGGGGTTCAGAAGATTCTCCGCGATCGGGGTATCCGTCATGTGATTGGGCTTGGAACGCCGTTCGCGGAAGATATGGCCGACGACGCCGACCTGTCCGAAACACCTGTCCCGGCGTCTTTCGCGTCGGGCGATCACCGAGGTGAGACCATGCGCATGGACGAAGACTTCGAACCCTCCGATCTCGTCGAATCCCTGACGGAGGTTACCCTGAAACCGGCCAAGGGTCAGTTCGACACCGCCGCCATCGCCGAACTTCTGGCCCGCCTGGAGGAGTTGCGTCTCGTCATGCTGCGGGAACCTGAGTCCTGAATGACAAGTCTTTGCCGATCCGGCGCTTTCCCCCTTGCCCCGCCGCGTGGGCTGGCTATAAAGCGCCTCGTGTCGGGCTATAGCGCAGTCTGGTAGCGCGTTCGACTGGGGGTCGAAAGGTCGTGAGTTCGAATCTCGCTAGCCCGACCAAACTCCCCAACCCGCCGTTGGCGGAATCTGGCGTGGTCGCGGCCCAGGGCATCTCGGCGATGCTGGCCGCCGGTCAGATTCTGGCGCCCTCGCCGCTGGTCGCGGGCCAGCGCCAACCGGCAAGCCTCGACCTGCGCCTCGGCACCGAGGCTTTCCGGGTGCGCGCCTCGTTTCTGCCCGGTGCCACCGCGACCATGGCCGAACGCCTCGCCGAATTCCAGATGCACCGGATCGATCTCGCCCCCGGCGCCGTGCTGGAAAAAGGCTGCGTCTATGTGGTGCCGCTGGTCGAATCCCTTGCCCTGCCCCACACGATTTCCGCCGTCGCGAATGCCAAGAGTTCGACCGGGCGGCTTGATCTCTTCACCCGCCTGATCACCGACCGGGGCGTCGAATTCGACCGGATCGCGGGCGGCTACCGGGGTCCGCTCTATGCCGAGATCTCGCCCCGGTCGTTTTCGGTGCTGGTCCGCCCCGGAATGCGCCTGAACCAGATCCGTTTCCGCCAGGGATCGGCGGTTCTGGACGATGCCGAACTCGGGGCCCTACACGCCCGCGAACGGCTGGTGGATGGCGATCCGCATATCGCGCAAGGGCTGGGCTTCTCCGTCGATCTGCGGCCCTCCCAGGGCGATCTGGTGGGCTACCGGGCCAAGCCCCATGCCGAACTGATCGATCTCGACCGCATCAACCATTATGATCCCGCCGATTTCTGGGAACCGATCCGCACGCGAACCGGCCGCATCATTCTCGATCCCGGCGCCTTCTATATCCTGGTCAGCAAGGAGGCGGTCCACGTTCCCCCCGACTATGCCGCCGAAATGGCGCCCTATCTGGCGATGGTGGGGGAGTTCCGGGTGCATTACGCCGGATTCTTCGATCCCGGCTTCGGCAATGCCGAGGCAGGCGGCGCGGGTGCGCGCGGCGTTCTGGAAGTCCGCTGCCATGAGGCGCCCTTCGCCCTGGACGATGCACAGACGGTGGGACGACTGGTCTACGAGCGGATGCTGGAGCGGCCCGAAATTCTCTATGGGCGCGATATGGGCTCGAACTATCAGGGCCAGGGATTGAAGCTCTCCAAGCACTTCCGTCCCGGCTAGAGCCCAATCCGACCGGAGTGAAACCAGGTTCGGAAAAATTGCGCGTAAATCCAAAAGGAGTGAGTGGTGAACGTGGGCCAGTGCGAACGGGCACCGCTCCAGGGCGTTTTCAGCGAAAGTCTATTCGGTTTCGCGACTCGAAAATGCGCAACATCAAAGAGCCGGAGGGATTTTAACGAATCGGAGATCATGGAAACCCCTCCGGGACGAGTTCCAGTCAGGTGGACCGAATCGCCGATCAGAACGGTTTCCGATCGAATGGACTCATTCGATTGGACATTGCCCCAGGACATCGCGCGGCCCTGAACGGGAGGGATTTCCGGCCAAATGGCCCGAACCGACGATCAGGGAATCGTGGCAAGATAAAATGATGCAGCGGACGATCCGATTGCGCCGGATCGTCCGCTCCAAGGCCGCCCCGCGCGGGACGGCCCATTTTCATATGGCTTGCTTACTTCTGACGCACGCGCAGCCAGGCCTGCTTGAAGGTGACCTTGGAATCGGCCCCGATATTGGGCGTGGCCTTCGCCACCGTGGAGTCCGTGAGACCGGTGGTCGGTTCAAAGATCAGGATCGGGTTCTTGGTCGACGAGAGCCCCAGCTTGGCCACCGCGTCGGTGGCATCGAACTCGAACCGCATGCCATCCGCGCCGCCATGCTTGTGCTTGCTCATGTCACCGGTCATCGGCTCGGCGGTCCCTTCAAAGCCGAAGAAGTTGATCATGCCGACCTGCTGCCGATCGCCCTTCGCATTTGCCAGATAGACATTATAGAGCACGCCCGGAACCTTTTCGGCCGAAACGCCCTCGATCACGACCAGCGCGCTGCCGACCGCCGGAGCCGTCGTTCCGCCGCTCGTCGAGGAGCTGACCGCCGCGCCCTTGGCCGCCGCTTCGCTTTCGACACCCAGGGGAACCGAGGTCGCGCCAAGCTCCAGCGGGATATCCCCGGAAGCGGTCTTGTTGCCGGCGGCGAGCGAGGAGGCCATGCTGGCCGCCACCCTGGAGGAGGAGGCCGCCGGGCATCCACCACCCGTGGCATAGCGGTATCCCAACTGGGACGCCTGCAGCATGGCTTTCACCGTGCGCTTGGTCACCTTTCCATCCGCGTCGGGGAAATAGTACACCTTGTTCAGGATGGCCGGGTCGGACGGATACCGCGTCGAGGGGCTGACCTGAAGCCAGCATTCATAGAGCCGGTCGATATTGGTGTGGTGCGTGGTGAAGATCGGATCGAGCGCCGAGGAAGGCACGATTCCCATGATACCGGACTTGCAGCCCGTAACGCCCAGGGCACAATGGATGGTGCCATGCGGCGTCGCTTCGAGCCGGCTGCGGAAGGTCGACAGATCCGTCGCCCCCATCGCATTCGTCGAAGAGGCGGCGCTCGCCGCGACCCCCGCCGTGCCCGCGTTCAGGCTGGAATTGCGCCCGTCGATATAGAGTGGATTGGCAACCGTGTTCCCGGCATCGTTGACATAGGTCTTGGCCCGATAGGCCGCCGGAAGCCTGGCATCCGTCTGATAGTCCCAATAGGGCAGGGTCAGATTCGGATCATTCGCCGCCTGCCGCAGCACGCGCTCAAAGAAGTACATGTACATGCGATGCCATGGCAGGAAATAATCCGAACCGTGCTCGCACTGGCACCAGGTCAGAGTCTCGTCGGTGGTGGTTGCCTTGAATAGCTGAACTCCCTCCATACCGGCGGCGTTGGGGATGGCCCCCTTGCAGTCGGATCCGTAATGGGAATGCATGTTGGCCCAGTAGATCCAGCTCCGGCGATAATTCGCACTCCCCCGGGGGGCGGAGTTGCGGGAGATCATCACCGCCATGCCGCGCCGCAGGGACGCGAGCTCGGCGGCGGAGAAATCATTGATCGATTTACGGACGAGGGTCTGAGCCTGGGCCGGACTGGCGAGCGGTGTGAGAAAACCGCCGCACAGGATCGCAAACACGATCAACAGGCGGTGAAACAACGAGAACATCTTGTACTCCAGGTGAGGAACGGGCAGAGCGAAAGGTATGATGAGCAGAAATCCGCTTATCACAGGTTGCCCGGAACCTCAATCCAGCTTGCCGCGAAATTAACCCTTGACAGGTATTTCGACGACTATGGCCGATCGATCCGGTCCCTGTCCACCGTGAGCTCTGGCTCTCGCGAAGGGCCGGACGGATCCGGGCGATTGTCCAGCAGGCCCGCCGCGCGCAGTTCGCCCAGGCCTGGCAGATCGGCTTGCGTTCCCAGGCCAAAGTGGTCGAGGAACGCCTGGGTCACGACAAAAGTCGTCGGGCGACCGGGACTCATCCTGCGTCTCCCAAGCTTGACCCAGCCCAGTTCGATCAGCAGATCGAGTGTACCGCTTGAAACCGAGACCCCCCGGATTTCCTCTATCTCCGCCCGTGTGACGGGCTGGTGATAGGCAACGATCGAAAGGGTCTCGATCGCCGCGCGGCTGAGCTTACGGGACTCTACCACTTCGCTGACCATGAGAAAACCCAAATCGGCCGCGGTGCGGAACGCCCAGGCCTCGCCCGCGCGCCGCAATTCCACCCCCCGCCCCTCGTATCTGCGCCGAAGGCCGCTCAGAGCCGCCATCACGTCGCACCCCCGCGGCAATCGGTCCGCGAGTTGCCGGGTGGTCAGGGGCGCGGCGCTGGCAAACAGCAGCGCCTCGACCATGCGCTCCTGCGCCTCCGGATCCGGTGCAACAAAGACCGGATCGCCGATGAAGGACCGGGATTCATCATTCATGTCTCTTGCTCACGCCGCTGTTGCCGCAGATAGATCGGCTGGAAAGGGGCCTCCTGGCGCAGGGCCAGCCGCCCCGACTTCACCAACTCCAGGGCGGCCGCGAAACTGGCGGCCATGGCGGAGCGCCGACGCGCGGGCTCGGTCGTCCAGTCGTCCGGCAGCCAGGCCGAGAGCGTCACCCAGTCGGTCGCGGCGCCGATCAGCCCGCGCATCCGCTCCAGCGCCTCTTCCATTGTATAGACCGGCCCGCGCTCCAGATAGAGCGGCCGGAAGTCATCCCGGGTCCGGATCCTTGCATAGGCCCGCATCAAGTCAATCAAATCCGCCGTATGTTCCACCCGGACCTCGCGGCCCGGCGCCGTCGGACAGCCGCGGGCGAACACATCCCGACCGAGCTGGTCACGCGCCATCAACCGCGCGGCCACCGCCCGCATCGCCTCCAGCCGTTCCAGTTGAAACGCCAGATGCGCGGCCATCTCCTGGGCGCTTGGCCCCTCCTCCTCGGGATCGGGCGGCAGGAGCAGCCGCGACTTCAGAAACGCGAGCCAGGCCGCCATCACCAGATAATCCGCAGCCAGCTCGATCCGGGGCCGCCGGGCCGCCTCGATGAAGCGAAGATATTGCTCCGCGAGGGCCAGGATCGAAATCCCGCGCAGATCCACCTTTTGCGCGCGGGCCAGCGTCAGCAACAGATCGAGCGGCCCCTCGAACCCGTCCAGATCGACCACCAGCGCCTCGGCGGCGAGACGGTCGGCGACCTCCTCCCCCTCCGGACCCTCGTCAGGCATCGGCCTGCCCGGTCAGGCGCGCATAGTCCGCCGCCGCCTCCCCCGGATCGTCCGGCGCCGCCCGCCGCGCCAGCGCCGCCTCGGCCCGCCAAAGCGCCCGGCCCGACAGCCGCGGACAGGCGGCTACGACCGGCTCCATCTCCTCTGGCTTGCCGTTGCAGTGCAACAGCATGTCACAACCGGCGGCGAGCGCCCGCTCGACCCGCCTCTCGAACGGCCCGCTCAGGGCATGCATCGACAGATCGTCGGTCACGAGCAGACCGTCGAAGCCGATCTCCTCGCGCATCAGGCGCACCATCCGGGGCGACAGGGTCGCGGGCGCCTCGGGATCGATCGCCTCGAACACGACATGCCCGGTCATCGCCATCGGCAGGTCGGCCAGCGCCCGGAAGGGCGCGAAATCCGCCTCAAGCTCCGCCCGCGCGGCCGTCACCCGGGGCAATTCCGCATGGCTGTCGAGCGCCGCCCGCCCCTGCCCCGGCATATGCTTGAGAACCGGCAGCACACCGCCCGCCAGCATGCCCAGCGCCGCCCCGCGCCCGACCGTCGCCACCTCCGCCGGGTCCGAGCCAAGGCAGCGGTTGCGGATCACGGCATGGGTCGAAGGCCCGGCGAGATCGAGCACCGGCGCGCAATTCACATCGATCCCGACCGCCCGCAACTCCTGCGCGATCAGCCGATAGCGCAGGAACATCGCCCGCGCCCGCGTATCCTCGTCGGGCAGCCGCGCGCAATCGTCGAGCGCGGGCAGCCAGTCGCGCCAGAGCGGCGCCCGCATCCGCGCCACCCGTCCGCCTTCCTGGTCGATCAGGATCGGGGCATCGCGCCCCACACTCCCGCGCAGATCGGCGGTCAACCGCGACAGCTGCGCCGGATCCACGATATTGCGCGCAAAGAGAATGAACCCCCACGGATCGGCCTCCGTGAAGAATCGCCGCTCTCCGGGGCTGAGCTCAACCCCGGCACAGCCCAGAACAACCGCCCGGGGCGCCATCTATTGCAGCGTCACCGGAATGCAGTCGATGCCGCGCGCCTTGAGGGCGACGCACATGTCCCGCGTCTGTTCGGTGTTCTGGAATCCCGCCACCCTCAGCCGGTAGAAGACCCGGGCATTGGAGGTGGCGCGTTCGATATAGACGCTCTTGGACCCCAGAAGATCGCTCTGCCGCCGCTGAAGGCGGTTCCAGGTGTCCTGCGCGATCGCCTCGGAATCATAGGCCCCGAGCTGGACCAGCCGCGCCCCCTTGCCGATCGCGGCGGTCGAGGTCGCGGCGCTGGGCGAAGCCGACGCGAGCTTCACCGGCTTGGCCTCCGGCGCCGGGGTCGACCGGGCCACGGCCAGATTCGCCGGCCGCACCATCGGGCGGGTGGTCGGGATCGTCTCGCCGGGCAGCTCCTCGGGCGACGGTTCCCCGACCGGGGCGGCGGCCTCGACCATCGCGGCCAGTTCCGACTGGATCGTGGGCGCGGACGAGTTCTGGGGCGCATCGTTCGAATTGGCCACGATTTCCAGGGCTTCCGGCGCGGCCTGCGCCTCCTTTGCCTGTTCGGCGACAATGAGTTCGCCCTGGGCCGCGTCCTCCTCGCTCAGGATCTGCGGCGCGGCCTCGGCCTTGACCGGAGCGGCGGCGTCCGGCGAGGCATTGCCCGCGAGGACGGCGTTGACCTCCAGCCCCTGATGCTCGGCCCGCAGCCCGCCGGGATCGGCCGGGGCGACCCGTAACGGTCCCTCCATCGCCCGGATCACCGGAACCTCGGTCGCATCGCGCGTGCCCAGGCGATAGGACCAGACCCCCATCGCCATCACCAGTCCGAGGAAAACAGCGGCGCCCGCGAGCTTTCGCGCGGAGGCCGGGATCAGCTCGTCGCTCGCATCGCCTGCCAGGGAGTCAAAGTCGTCACCATAAACATCGCGCATGGGGTGTTTTGCCTGTCTTCATACACCATCGTGTATCTTGCCTCTGCTCCAACCCCGAAACAGCCGACGGACGCTTCAACGCGTCTCATTCCTCGGAGTTAACGCCAGAATACCAAGACCGGCGCGGATGACAACCGCCGTCGCACAGCGACTTGAGATATCATTCTTTTTTCCGGGCTACCCTTTGACCACGCGACCGGCGCCGGCCAGGGCCCCGGCGGTCGGGCGTCGCCGGATCTCATCCCGTTTGCGCGCGATCATGCTATTGATTGAAAAAGCATCCACGATCCACCAGGTCCCCCCACCCCGACACAGGATCTGGAGAATCGCGCTCCAGCGCCTGCCGAGATAGAACCGATATCCCGACAGGAACCCGACAAGGAGCCAGAGCAGGAACGCCACGGTCGGCTTGGGGCGCATCAATTCGCCCCTCTGGCCTCGATCGACATCCGTTCGCTTACATCCGGGGCCACTCCGGCCCCCCCTTCAAGCAATTCCCGGTCAGGCGAACCGAACCGGACATCGCGGCAAGACAATATCATGGAGCGGTCTCCGATCCGGTGCCATGACGCTGCGATCAGATCGGAAACCCCCGTGACACCGCCGGATCACCCGCCGCGCCGTTCAACGGGCGGCGCGGGTTCACCGCATCTCGTTCATCGGCGTGACCCCGAGGATCCCGAGCCCGGCGGAAATGACGACCGCCGTCGCCCGCACGAGTGCAAGCCTTGCCTTCGTCACCTCGGGCGCATCCTCGCGCAGGAACCTCTGGTCGGGATCGAGCTTGCCCTGATGCTGCAGGCCATGAAACTCCGAAGCGAGATCATAGAGATAGAAGGCGATCCGGTGCGGCTCGTGGTTGGAGGCCGCGACCTCGACCAATCGCGGCCATTCCCCGAGCTTGCGCACCAGTTTCAACTCGCCCGCCGATCCCAGCGCCGAGAGATCGCCGGTGGCCAAGCCATCGTCCGACGTGTCGAACCCCGCCCCGGCCGCCCGCGCCAGCACCGAAAAGGCGCGGGCATGGGCATATTGCACATAAAAGACCGGGTTTTCCTTGGATTGCTCCAGCACCTTGCCGAAATCGAATTCCAGCGGCGCGTCGTTCTTGCGGGTCAGCATGACGAACCGGGTCACATCCGCCCCCACCAGATCCACCACGTCGCGCAGCATCACGAAATTGCCCGCCCGCTTGGACATCTTGAAGGGCTCGCCATCCTTCATCAGCTTGACCAGCTGGCAGAGCTTGACATCGAGCGGCACCCGCGCCTCGCTCAGGGCGGCGACCGCCGCCTTCATCCGCTTGACATAGCCGCCATGATCGGCGCCGAGCACATCGATCAATTCATCGAAGCCCCGCTCGACCTTGTTGAAATGATAGGCGATATCGGGCGCGAAATAGGTCCAGCCGCCGTCCGACTTGCGCACCGGCCGATCCATGTCGTCGCCATAGGCGGTGGAACGGAACAGGGTCTGTTCCCGCGGTTCCCAATCCTCGGGGGTCTTGCCCTTGGGCGCCTCCAGCTCCCCCTCGTAGATCAGGCCCTTCTCCTCCAGCGAGGCCAGCGCCGCCTCGATCTGGCCGGTGCCATAGAGCGACTTCTCCGAGAAGAAGAGATCCATCTCGACCCCGAGCACCGCCAGATCCGACCGGATCAGTGCCATCATCGCATCGGTTGCGAATTCGCGAACCCGCGGGAGCCAGTCCTGCTCGGGCAGATCCACCAGGGAGTCCCCGAATTTATCGCGCAGCGCCTGACCGACGGGGATCAGATAATCCCCCGGATAGAGCCCCTCCGCGATCGCCGGATCGAGACCGCAGGCCTCGCGATACCGCTCATAGACCGACCGGGCCAGCACATCGACCTGAGCCCCGCCATCGTTGATGTAATACTCCCGCGTCACCTCGTATCCGGCAAAATCGAGCAGCCCGGCCAGCGTATCGCCAAAGACCGCGCCCCGCGTATGGCCGACATGCAGGGGCCCGGTCGGATTGGCCGAAACGAATTCGACATTGACCCGCCGCCCCGCGCCCATCCTCGAGCGCCCGGCATCGGTCCCCGCCGCGAGGATGGCCGGAATCAGGGCGAACCAGCGCGCGGTTTCCAGCCGGAGGTTCAGAAACCCCGGCCCCGCCACTTCGACCACCGCCACCCCCGGCACCGACCGCAGCACCTCGGCCAGGCCTTCGGCGATGTCACGGGGCGCCATCCGGGCGGGTTTCGACAGGACCATCGCCGCGTTGGTCGCCATATCGCCATGGGCGGGATCCCGCGGGGGTTCCACCGTCACGGCGCCCAGATCGAGCCCCTCGGGCAGGCGCCCCTCGGCCACCAGCCGCCCGATCGCCCCGAGCACCGAAGCCTTCACATCCGCAAACAAATCCATCGCCGTCGCACCCCTGATCGCAATCCAGAGCGGTTATCACAGCTTTTCCGGCTTCTCCATGGCCTTCGCCGCTCTGGTCAAGCCCGCGCCCGATCCGGTAGGGTGGCACGCCGCAAACCGGAGCCCCGGCGATGATGACCACTCTCCGCCTCCTTCTCCTGGCGCTGTCGCTGGCGGGCCCCGCCGGGGCGGCGCCGATGCTCGGCCCGGAGTTCGAGAAATTCAGCACGGGCCGCACGCTCTATTTCTCGCTCGACGGCCAGCCCTTCGGCGCCGAACAGTTCCTCGGCAATCGCCGCACCCTCTGGCGGTTCGAGGACGGCCCCTGCGCCGATGGAATCTGGCGAACCGAGGGAGACCTGATCTGTTTCAGCTATGACGGCGAATCCGGCGCGCAATGCTGGCGGTTCGATCCCGAACCGAGCGGCCCCCGCGCGACGCTGATCGAAAACGGCCAGCCGACCGGCTTCACCCTCGATTTCAGCCATGCCGACGACAAACCGCTGAACTGCCCCGGCCCCGCCATCGGAAGCTGACCCCCATCCAGAGGGATTTCCCATGATCCCCGGTTCATGAAAATCCCTCTAATCCTTTGATATCTCGTATTTTCGAGTCGCGAAACCGGATACACTTCCGCTGAAACCGCTCTACAGCAACGTCCCCTGCTCCGGCACCTCCCGCGCGCGCCGGGCCACGGGACGGTCGGGCTTCACCGCCAGCCGCCCATCGCCGAACTGGATCTCCAGCCGCGCTTCCTTGCCCGCCCCGGCGACCCCCGTCACCACCCCGCCGCGCGCGTCGCGCACGATGGCATAGCCGCGGGCCAGAACCGCCTCCGGCCCCAATGTCTCCAGCGTCCGCGCCAGGGCCCGCAGCTTCGCCGCCTCCTCGCGGGTCAGGCGCGCGCCCACCCGCTCCAGCCGCCCCAGCCGCGCCTCCAGCCGTTCACGCAGACGCCCGATCCTCTGGGCAACCCCCTCGGGCCGCAGGCCCAGCCCCGCGCGCAGCAACCTCTGGCCGCGCCGCTCCAGCCCCTGCGCGAGCACGCCCGGACCGAACCGCCCCGCCGGCCCCCGCGCCATGCGCAGCCGCCGCGCCTGGACCAGCCCGATCAGCGCGCGCGGCAACCGCGGCCCCAACGCATCCAGCCGCTGCGCCCGGTCCGCCAGCAGAACCTCCGGCCGCGGCAGGCCCCGCCCCAGATCGCGCAGCCGCTGGCCGCGCTGGCTCAGGACCCGCGCCACCCCGCCCTGGCGCCTCTGCTCCAGCCCCGCGAGCGCGGCCAACAGATCGAGCCGCACCGGCACCGCCATCTCCGCCGCCGCCGTCGGCGTGGGCGCCCTGCGATCCGCGACGAAATCGAGCAGCGTCGTATCCGTCTCGTGCCCCACCGCCGAGATCAGCGGTATCCCGCTGGCCGCCGCCGCCCGGACCACGATCTCCTCGTTGAACCCCCAGAGATCCTCCAGCGATCCGCCCCCCCGCGCCACGATCAACAGATCGGGCCGCGGCACCGGCCCCCCGGGGGTCAGCGCATTGAACCCCCTGATCGCCGCCGCCACCTCGGGCGCGCATTTCTCGCCCTGCACCGTCACCGGCCAGACCAGCACCCTCCGCGGAAACCGCTCGCGCAGCCGGTGCAGGATGTCGCGGATCACCGCCCCCGAGGGCGAGGTCACCACTCCGATCACCTCCGGCAGGAACGGGATGGGCCGCTTGCGGTCGATATCGAACAGCCCCTCCGCCAAGAATGCCTGCCGCCGTTTTTCCAGCATCGCCATCAGGGCGCCGACCCCGGCGGGCGCGATTTCCTCGATGATCATCTGATACTTGCTGGAGCCGGGGAATGTCGTCAGCCGGCCGGTGGCGATGACCTCCATCCCCTCCTCGGGGCGGGCGGCCAACCCCCGGACCGACCCTTTCCAGATCACCGCCGCCAGAACCGACTTGTCATCCTTCAGGTCGAGATAGAGATGCCCCGACGCGGGCCGCGACACCCGCCCGACCTCGCCGCGCACCCGGACCCGGCCGAATTCGCCCTCGATGACCCGCCGGACCGCTCCGGCGATCTCCGACACGGTGAATTCGGGCGCATTCGCCCCCGCCGCCGGTTCATCGAACAACTCCATATCCGCCTCGCTTGCACCCGCCCGGCCCGCACCATAGAACGCGGATCAGGGCGGGCCAAGCGCGGGAGTTCCATGAATATTCTCATCCTCGGAGGCGGCGGGCGCGAACATGCGCTGGCCTGGGCGTTTTCCCAGAACCCCAAGGCCGGGCGGATTTGGTGCGCGCCGGGCAATGCCGGGATCGCCGAACAGGCGACCTGTGTCGCGCTCGACATTCTCGATGGCGAGAAGGTGCTGGCCTTCTGCGCCGAGAATGCCATCGATTTCGTGATGGTCGGACCGGAGGCGCCGCTGGTCGAAGGGGTGGCGGACATCTTGCGCGCGGGTGGCGTGCCGACGCTGGGCCCTGGCCGGGCGGCGGCGCGGCTGGAGGCCTCCAAGGCCCATACCAAGGACATCTGCGCGGCCCGAGGCGTGCCGACGGCGGCGAGCCAGACCTTCACCGACCCCGAGGCCGCCGCGGCCTATGTCACCGAGAAGGGCGCGCCGATCGTCATCAAGGCCGACGGCCTCGCCGCAGGCAAGGGCGTGACCGTGGCCGAAACCGTGCCGGAGGCGACGGCCGCCCTCGATGCGACCTTCGCCGAGGGCCCCGGCGCCCGGGTGGTGATCGAGGAATTCATGACCGGAGAGGAAGCCAGCCTCTTCATCCTCGCCGACGGCGAGGAGTTCCTGGTGATGGGCAGCGCGCAGGACCACAAGCGCGCCTTCGACGGCGACCAGGGGCCGAACACCGGCGGCATGGGCGCCTATTCCCCCGCACCGGTCCTGACCCCGGCGGTCACCGAACGCGCGCTGGCCGAAATCATCCGACCCACGCTCGCCGAACTCGTGGCGCGCGGCACGCCCTATCAGGGGGTGCTCTACGCCGGCCTGATGATCGAGGACGGTGCCCCCCGGCTGGTCGAATACAACGTGCGTCTGGGCGATCCGGAGACTCAGGTCCTCGCCCCGCGGCTGGGCGGTCAATTGCTCGACATCTTCCTCGCCTGCGCCGAGGGGCGGCTGTCGGAGGCCCGGCTCAACTGGGCCGAGGACGCGGCCCTGACCATCGTCGTCGCGGCCCGGGGCTATCCCGGCGACTATGCCAGGGGCGAGCGGATCACCCTGCCCGACCTGCCCGACCCGCGCGTGCGCATCTTTCACGCCGGAACGCGGCTCGACGACGGGGCCCTGGTGTCGAACGGCGGACGGGTGCTCAATGTGACAGCCCGGGGCGCAACCCTGGCCGAGGCCCGGGACCGCGCCTATGCCGCCCTCTCCGGGATCGACTGGCCGGGCGGATTCCACCGCTCCGACATCGGCTGGCGCGCCCTCGCTGGCTAGGGCGCTGTCCGACCCGACGGGTTCAGGTCGCGCGCTCCAGCTCTATGATTTGACGCGTAATTTTTCCGATCCTTGTTTCACTCCGGTCGGATTGCGCCCCAGGGCATTTCCAGGCGGGTGATTTCACCTGCCTGAGTTTCACTCCAGACCGGATGAGGAACGCCGCCGCCTCCGGTCGGATCGCGGTGTCCGTGACCGACGCGCGATCTGTCCGATCCCCGTTCCGCCCCGGACAGCGCCCCGGGCGGCCCCGCCTCAGAGATCCCGGGCCGCCTGCTCCAGCGCCTCGGGATCCACCACCCGCAGCGACCGGTAGCCGGTGGCGATCGCCCCGCATTCGGTCAATTCCGCCAGACAGCGCTGAAGCGTCGAGCGGGTCATGCCGATCAGCCGGGCCAGGTCGATCTGGCTGACGTGCGCGCGCCCCTCCTCGTCCATCATCCGCCGCAGGGTCCGCGCCAGCCGGGCCTTGGGCGAGAGCGCCAGCGCCTCGGCCAGCACGGTCAGGGCCAGGATCGCATTGCCATGGCTCATGAGATAGAACGACCGCCAATAGCGTGGATTGCGCTCGACCAGATCCCGGGCCGCCGCCATCGGGATCCAGAAAACCCTGCAGCGGGTCGCGGCGCTCAGGGAAAGGACGCGGGGGCTTTCCGCGAAGACGGCGGAATCGCCGATCCACCATCCCGGCTCGGCACGATAGAGCACGACCGGCTCCTCGGCGATCAGCGGGAAGGTGACCTCCATCGCTCCCTCGGCCAGGCCATAGAGCCCGTCCGGCGGCTCGCCCGCGTCATAGATCACCTGCCCGGGCTCATAGAACCGCCACCGCCCGCTGCGCAGGGCCCAGGCCTGGAATTCCGGCGGCTGTTCGGACAACCAGCCGCGGCTGGCAAGGGGTCCGAGCTCGGCAATCAACTCCGGCCTCGCCTGAGGCGCATTCGATGCCATGATTCCCCTCCCCAGCCTCAATTCGGTCAATCCTGATCCGGGCAACTCTCTATACTCGCCGGGACCCGGGTTTTTCAATCGGGTCGTCTTAAAACGCCGCCGGGTCATTCAAGAAACACGGCGCTCAACTTGAAGAGGGACATTCGCAGATGAGGAACGGGATCTTACTGGGCGGTTTGACCGCGATGGCGATGGGCCTCGGGCTCGGCCCCGCGCCGGCACAGGACAAACCGAACATCGTCGTCATCATGGGCGACGATATCGGCTGGTTCAACATCGGCGCCTATCACCGCGGCATGATGTCGGGCCGCACCCCGAACATCGACAAGCTCGCCGCCGAGGGCATGATGTTCACCGACTATTACGCCGAGGCCAGCTGCACGGCCGGCCGCGCCAACTTCATCACCGGCGAACTGCCGATCCGGACGGGCATGACCACCGTGGGTCAGGCGGGCTCTCCGATCGGCCTGCCCGCCGAGGCGGTGACCACCGCCACGATCCTGCGCGACATGGGCTATGCCACCGGCCAGTTCGGCAAGAACCATCTCGGCGATCTCAACGAATTCCTGCCGACCGTGCACGGGTTCGATGAATTCTTCGGATATCTCTATCATCTCGATGCCATGTCCGACCCGTTCTGGCCCGGCTATCCCAAGGACATGATCGACAAGATCGGGCCGCGCAACCTGGTCCATTCCTTTGCCACCGCCACCGACGACCCGACCGTCGATCCGCGCTGGGGCAAGGTCGGCAAGCAGAGGATCCTCGACGAAGGCCCGCTGCCGCCGCATCCCATGGACGGCATCAAATACAACATGGAAACGGTGGACGACACGATCCTCAGCCTCTCGACCGATTTCATGCAGAAATCGCACGACGCGGGCAAACCGTTCTTCGTCTGGCTCAATCCGACGCGGATGCATATCTTCACCCATCTTTCGCCGAAATATCAGGCGCTGGAGGGCCAGGACAATTACGGCCTCCAGGAAGCCGGCATGGCGCAGTTCGACGACATCGTCGGCTCGGTCATGAGCAAGCTGACCGAAATGGGCGTGGACAGGAACACCATCATCGTCGTGACCACCGACAACGGCACCGAGGTCTTCACCTGGCCCGATGGCGGCAACACGCCGTTCAAGGGCACCAAGGGCATGACCACCGAGGGCGGCTTCCGCTCGCCCGCGATCATCCGCTGGCCCGCCGAAATCCCCGCCGGTGTCGTCCAGAACGGCATCATCTCGGGCCTCGACTGGCTGCCGACCTTCGTCGCCGCCGCCGGGAACCCCGACATCGTCGAGGAACTCAAGGCCGGCAAGACCATCGACGGCACCACCTACAGGAACCATCTCGACGGCTACAACCAGCTCGACATGCTGACGGGCAAGGGCGGCAGCCACCGCGACGAAGTGTTCTACTTCGGGGAATCCGCGCTCGGGGCGGTGCGGATCGGTGACTGGAAATATACCTTCATCGATCAACCCGACGGCTGGCCGGGGGCGCATGTGAAACTGAACATGCCGATCATCACCAACCTGCGCCGCGATCCGTTCGAACGCTATTCCGACACCAACTGGAGCGTCGGCTCGACCGATTACATGATGTCCTTCTACGCCCGCGAATTCTGGCGCTTCGTCTTCGTTCAGCAACAGGTCGGCGCCCTGGCGCAAACCGCGCTCGACTTCCCGCCGATGCAGAAGGGCGCCTCCTTCAACCTCGACGCCGTCAAGGCCCAGATCGAGGAAGCCATGCGCGCCAAGGCGGGCCAGTAACAAGGATGCCCCGCCCGGGCGGGGCATCCTCCGACCTCAGACCTTCTTGACCGCCGGGATCACCCAGGATCCGTCGAGGATCGACGGATCGCTTTCGTCCGGCCAATAGAGCCGCAGCATCAGCACGAACTTGTCCTTGGGCGCGGGCAGCCAGTTGGACTCCCGCTCCGCCCCCGGCGACTCGTTCTGGATCAGGATATCGACCGACCCATCCGCGTTGGCCTGGAGCTTCTGCCGCGCGCTGATCGAATAGCGGTTCAACGGATTGGCGACGAAGAAATACTCCGCGTCATACATGGTCAGCGACCAGAACCCGTTCGCCGGCGGCATCTGCCCCTTCGGAAAGGTCAGCACATATTTCTCCGACCCCTGATAGGACCGGGTCAGCAACCCGTCGGGCTTGAGCGACGTCGGATAGACGGCATCCTGCGGCCGGTTCGCCCCGAGCCCGATCGCGGTGACCAGGGCACGCTGGATGTAATTGGTGCCATAAATCCCGGTCTTGGTCGTATAGCCCCAGCCGTTGATGTTCCTCACATCGCCGTCGCTGAACTTGAAATGCAGCATGATCCGGTCGAACCCGAGTTGCGGCACCCGCTTGGCAAATGCCGGATTGAACTTGTCCTTGTCGAAATCCTGGCCCGGAACGATCCCGATCTGGGCCAGCTTCTCGACAAAGGGCGCATCGGCGGCGGTCGGCGGATTGGTCTTCATCAACTCGCAGAACAGGGTGAAATATTCCACCGCGTCCATCGCATTGACCTGGGTACGCACCGCCGTCTTCATGTCGATCGCAGCGTCCACCTTGCCCGGCGGCGGCGTCCAGTCCTTGCCCAACGCGCTCATCGGCCGCAGATCGACCTTGTCCTGAAGCGCATGAACGGCCGCGTAATCCTCGGGCGTTCCGGTGCAATAGATCCGCCCGAGCAGCCAGACGAGGCTGGTGGGCGAGCGGTATTCCACGACCCCCTCGGGCAATGTCCCCGACCATCCCGGCCCGGTGATCGCATAGGTCTGGGGCCCGGTGCCGGTGGTGCGCTTGCCCGGCGCCTCGAACACGGTGGTCCAGCCGTCGAGCAGCGGAAACAGCGCATACCGCCCGTCGAGATCCGGCAGGCTCAGGATCCAGGGCTCCGTCCCGACATCGAAGAAGCTGGTGGTATAGAGGGTATCGGCATTGGGCGCGGTCACATCGCGAAAGCTGGCATCGGGATATTCCCTGAGCTTGATGACATGGCCCATTGGCCCGCGCGTGCCCTTGGCCTCGACCACGTTGGTCACGACCCGCCGGGTCATTTCCATCGTCACCAGGGGATAGGCGAAGGCATAGGCTTCGAGCGCGAGGGCAAAATCCTCGCCGCCTTCGATCAGGTCGCTGATCGGCCCGTCCTGTGCCATGGATTTGTCTGCGAGGGCGGCCCCCACCGCCAGCCCTATTCCACTCAACGTCACGGTTCTCCGCGAAAGCGTCATGACTGTATCTCTTTCGAAAAGTTGAGTTGCGGAGCGGGCGATCCGACTGCGCCGGATCGTCCACCCCATGACTTTGTTTTGCCACGATTTCCGAACAGGCAGGGGGATCCCCTGCCCTGGAAATCGCTCAAGTCACCGGTGTCCCATTCCGGCGTCCCCCGTCTCCTTTTTCCCTCCGGACCTGCCACACCGGCGCAAATGGACCATGCGGAGCAGTGGGGGCCTTCAACTCTTACGAGAGGTTCCCCCCATGCGTCCAGTCACGCGTCCGGGGGAGTGCCTTGATTTCAATGCCTCGCGCGCAGAATATCGCCGGATCAATCCGCCCAGGGGTTGAGGATCGGACTACCGCATCCCTCGAAACCCTCCAGGTTACGCATGACAATTCCGGCCCTGTGCGCATACGGCGGACGCGCCCCTCCATGCCGCGTTTGGCCATCGCCACGGCGGTCAGGGCCAGTTGATCCGGGAGGGAAACCGCCGTCCAGGGCATTTTCAGCGAAAGTGTATTCGGTTTCGCGACTCGAAAATGCGCACATCAAATGGCTGGAGGGATTTTCGTGAATCGGAGATCATGGAAATCCCTTCAGAGGGATTTCCGATCCGACAGGGTCAGGACGCAGGCGCTCGTGTGATCCGATGCGCAATTTTCCTGATCCTCGCTTCACTCCGGTCAGATTGCGCCCTGGCCGGACAAAGCGATACCGGCGGCCTCGCGGAGGGCCAATGCGATCTCGTCCTCGCTGCGCCCTCCGTTGATGGCAATGCGCCCGCCAAAGACGAAGTGAGGAACCGACCTGACCCCGGCCGCCGTCGATCGGGCCGCCTCTTGCTCCACACGTCGGTGCTGCTCGGGATCGAGCGCGATCACCCGGGCCTCTTCGCGTCCGAACCCATGGGCCACGGCGATATCCGCCAGAACATCGGCGTCCGAGATATTCCGCGCTTCCAGAAAATGCGCATCGGTGATCGCGACCGCGAGCCGATGCTGCGTTCCTCGCCCCCGCGCCGCGAGGATCAACCCGTGCGCCGCCTGTGTCCGATAGGTCCAGAGCTGGCGGCTCAGGTCGAGATCGAGGCCGGACGCCCGCGCCTCCGCCTCGGGCCGGGCGAACGAAGCCTTCGGGTCGGTCACGCCGTATCGCTTGAGCAGCAGATCCGGGATATAGAGCCCCTCGGCCGGCGCATCGGGAAGCAGCAGGACCGGATGCTGACGGATATCCACCTCCAGATCGGGGAAACGTTCCGCCAGGACCTTATCCAGACGGTGATGCCCGATGATGCACCACGGGCAAGTGATCTCGGTATAAAGATCGATTCTCAGCATTTTCTCATCCTTCTGGTCATTGAGCGCGCAGCTCCGGGATTGCCACAGGGCACACGCTCGGCGGATTTGGGCTCTTCCCCACCCCGGGGTCGAGCACACCGATGCCACGAGCCGATCAGGACCGCGGCGGAGCGGGCAGGATCACCTCGGCCCGGTCGCGTTTGAGGACGAGGCTCCGGATCTCCTCCGCGATCACATCGGGATCGATCACCGGAAGCCTCGGATCGAGAGTTGCGCCGTCGGCGGTCGCAATGCGCATTCCGGTCGAGCGCTCGATCATTGCGCCGATGCTCACGGACCCCGCGAACACACCCTTTCCGGCCACCTCGGCATTGAGCGTCAGGATATGATTGCGCGCCGCCGCCATCGCGGGGCCCACGCCGCTGATGCCGGGAACGGTGACAACGGCCGTGAGGCCGGTGACGAGCACAATCGCGCCATCGCCGCGCGCCAGCATGCCGGGCAGCAGGGCATGCGACACCTCGACCGGCGCATAGGTGAAGATGGGCGTCATCGACCGCAACGTAGCGCTGTCGAGATCGACCGCCGAAACGAAACCGGCGCTTGAAGGCACGGGCGAATAGACCGCGACGTCGATCGTCCCGAAGCGCGCTTCGATCGCGTGAACGAGCGCGGGGATGCCCGCCAGATCGGTCAGATCCGCGGGGAATGCGACCGCTTCGATTCCTTCCTCGGCCAGCGCGGCCGCTCGTTTCTCCAGCGGGGCGGCGGAGCGTGCGACGAGCGCGACGCGGTAGCCTTCGCGACCGAACCGCCTTGCAAGAGACGCTCCGAGCCCGGGACCCGCGCCGAAGAGTGCGATCGTTTTCCTGATGGTCATGAGAGATCCTTTTCGTTGCCATCCGTCGCGCTCGCCGCCTTTACGATCGGCGCCGCGTCCGGACTTTCTCCGGGGGGAACGGGGTGGTACATTCTTGTTACCCGCACTATTAAGGTGACCGCTCTTTCCCTCGCAAGAAGGCACTCTCATGACACTGGGTAACATCGATTTTCCCACCCCCGGCGCGGGAGACGACTGCCGGATGGTCCGGGAAATCCTCGATCTCGTCGGCGACAAATGGACCCTTTACATCATCGCGACGCTCAAGGATGGACCGGTCCGGTTCAATGAACTGCGGCGCCGGATCGATGGCATCTCGCAACGGATGCTGACGATCAACCTGCGCGGACTGGAACGGGACGGGTTGGTGAAGCGGACGATGTTCCCCACGATTCCGCCGCGGGTGGAGTATGACTTGACGCAGGCGGGACGAACCCTTCTCGCGCCGGTCATGGCGCTCGTGATCTGGGCGAACGGCAATCAGGAGAACATCCAGGCCGCGCGCATCCGCTATGATGCAAATCAGGGCCTGTAGACATCGGAGCGGCCTCCGATCCGACGGCATTGGATCATCCGCTCCCGGCCTTGCCTTACCGCGCCATCTTGATCGGCGGTTCGGTTCCCTTGGCCAAGGATCGCTCCAGAGTCCCCGGCGTCTCCCGTCTCCTCTTTCCCTCCGGACCTGCCACACCGGCGCAAATGGACCGTGCGGAGCAGTGGGGGCCTTCAACTCTTACGAGAGGTTCCCCCCATGCGTCCAGTCACGCGTCCGGGGGAGTGCCTTGATTTCAATGCCTCGCGCGGAGAATATCGCCGGATCAATCCGCCCACGGATCGAGGATCGAAATGCCGCATCCTTCGAAATCATCCAGGTCGCGGGCGGCCTGATCCTCTCGGGTCGGAAAGCGCTCCAGCGACACAAGTGGGGACCGGCCAGATTTGCCCGCTGGGCTGGAATCAGAACGAGAAGAGACCCAACCCTTCGATCACCTGGCGCTTCGTGGCTTCGGTACGGGACTTTGCCTTCTCCGTACCGCGGCGAATAATGTCCAGAACATAGTCGGGATGCCGGGCCAGTTCCGCGCGACGCTGACGAATGGGTGCGATAAGACTCTGAAGAACATCGTTCAACCGTGTCTTGACGACATTGTCTCCAAGGCCGCCTTGCCGATAGCGTGCCTTCAGTCGCTCCACCTCTTCGGTTGCATCGTCAAATGCGTCAAGATAGGCGAATACGATATTGCCTTCCACGCGTCCCGGATCCTCAGCGCGAAGGTGCATGGGATCAGTGAACATCGCCTTGACAGCGGTGCTGATCTCATCGGGAGAAGCCGACAGGAGAATGGCATTTCCGCCCGACTTCGACATCTTCGCCTTGCCGTCAATGCCGGGCAGCCGACCCGATCTCGGGATTATCGCCCGTGCCTCGGGCAGGATATCAGAACCTGCGACAGCGTTGATGCGGCGGACAATTTCGTTTGTCTGTTCGATAAGTGGAGCCTGATCCTCGCCCACTGGAACCACGGTTGCCTTGAACGCGGTGATATCGGCCGCCTGTGCCGCAGGATAACACAGAAAGCCCGCGGGAATATCGCGGCCAAACCCTCTGGACCGGATTTCGTCCTTGATTGTCGGGTTGCGCTCAAGCCGGGCAACCGACACGAAGTTGAGGTAGAGCATCGACAACTCAGCCAGAGCTGGCAGATGTGATTGCAGGCAGATCGTCGCGCGGTCCGGGTCAATGCCGACCGCCAGATAGTCCAGCGCGACCTCGATGACATTTCTGCGCACCTTGGCGGGATCATGGGCGTTGTCGGTGAGCGCCTGGGTGTCGGCAAGCAGAAGAAACTGCTCGTGATCCGACTGGAAACGCAGTCGGTTGCGCAGCGATCCAGCATAATGCCCGATGTGAAGAGGACCGGTCGTGCGGTCTCCAGTCAGGATGATGGGTTTGGTCATGGGCTTGTCCTTTTGAAAAGGAGGTGCCGCACGGGGTTTCAGCAGAACAAAGGCCGCCCATGCGGCGGCCTCGGGATGATAGAAAACATTCCGGCCACCCTGTCAGGAGGCCAGCCACCAGCGTCGTGCGATGAGCATTGCGTTTTCCATACCGTCGCTTGGTATCCCGGCACCCGACATTGGTCAAGAAACCGGTGCGACAGTTCGCCGAGGGCCGAGAACGCACATTTCAGACTCTGACCTGGCTTCGTGGGCGGCCGTGTCGTTGGCTTGGCAGAACGGTCGGAGCAGGTTCCATTGGACATGCGCGGCTTGCCATCCGCGCACCATTTGAGTGTGGCAGCGGCGAAGTCTCTCCGGCCCTCGCCAGCGGTTTTCTAACCCCGCTGCCCGGAGAAGCCGTTCCCCACGGTCCGTGGATTGAATGTCGGGCGTGGGAGGAAATTTTTTCAAAAGCCTTGGGGCCCGCTCAAGATGGTGTCACGCCTTGGCGGCAAGGCCCCCCGCCGCTCGGGCGGGGAGGTAAAGAATGTGTTGATGCCGCAAGCCACAAAACAGGGTATTTCTGTTTTTTATCAGTGCTTTGCGGTTAATTCCTCAGAGATGCGCACGCGTGCTCAGTGTTCGCCTCCGGCGAGGGCGGCCTGGCGGAGTTCCTCCTCGCTGCCCTTCGCCCCGTTGAAGACGATGTTGAGTAGGACCGAGACCAGAGCTGCCAGAAGGATGCCGCTGTCGATCAGCGGGTGGATCACATGGGGCAGCCACATCTTGAAGTCCGGGGCCACCAGCGGGATCATCCCGAAGCCGATCGAGATCGCCACCACGAAGAGATTGTAGCGATTGGTCGCGAAATCGACCGCCGCGAGGATCCGCACCCCCGTCGCCGCCACCATCCCGAACATCACCAGCCCCGCGCCGCCGAGGACCACCGTCGGCAGCGCCTCGACCAGCGCGCCCATCTTGGGGACCAGCCCGAGTGCCAGCATGATCACGCCCCCCGCCACGCAGACAAAGCGCGACCGGATGCCGGTGACCCCGACCAGCCCGACGTTCTGGGAGAAGCTGGTGTAGGGGAAGGTGTTGAAGATGCCGCCGATCATGGTCCCGAGCCCGTCCATGCGCAGGCCCGCCGCCAGCATCGGCTGGGTGATCTTCTTGCCGGTGATCTCGCTGAGGGCGAGGAACATGCCGGTGGATTCGATCAGGGTCACGATCATGACCAGCACCATGGTCGCGATCAGCACCGGGTCGAAGATCGGCGTTCCGAAGTGGAAGGGGGTGATCGGTGCGAACCAGGGGGCGGCGGCGACCTTGGAGAAGTTCATCATGCCGAGGAGGGCCGCGATGATCCCGCCCGCCACGATCCCGAGCAGGACCGCGATGTTGGCGAGGAACCCCTTGCCGTAGCGGGCGACGGCGATGACGATCCCGAGCACGATGAGGGAGAGCAGGATGCTGGAGACCGGCGCATAGCCTGGGTTGTTCATCGTCGCCGCGATCGCGAAGCCGGGGGGTGGCGGCTGCACCGTATCGCCGAGGGCCTTCACCGACTCGAACCAGGCGGTGTAGGCCGGATCGACGACGCGGGGTGCCGTCGCGGGGGCGGCGGGGTTGCCGAAGATCCAGTTGATGCCGATCCGCATCAGCGAAATCCCGATCACGAGGATGATGGTTCCGGTGACGACGGGGGGAAAGAAGCGCAGCATCCGGCTGGCGAGGGGGGCGATGAAGATCCCGATGAGCCCCGCGCCGATGATGGCACCGAAGATCATCCGGGCGCCCTCCGCGCCGGGGTGGGTGCCTGCGATGGAGACCATGGGTCCGACCGCCGCGAAGGTCACGCCCATCATGACGGGCAGGCGGATGCCGAACCAGGGGGTGAGGCCGAGCGATTGCAGGATCGAGACGATGCCGCAGGCGAAGAGATCGGCGGATATGAGGAAGGCCACGTCCTCGGGGGGAAGCTTCAACGCCCGCCCGACGATGAGGGGAACCGCGATGGCGCCTGCGTACATGACCAGCACATGCTGGAGCCCGAGCGTGAGAAGTTGCGGGGCAGGCAGGATTTCATCGACGGGATGTGTGGCAGCCGGCATGGGTCACTCCTTTCGAGGATGGCGCCAGGGAAGCGCCGCCGCGAAGGAATAATTCGGTGACGGAGAGGTCATGTCGAGCCCTTCCGGGGCCTTCTCGGGAACAACGGCTGCGAACCGGTCCCCAAAGTGCACCTCGCATGCGCGGTATGATCTATTTTCAGGCAAAGATCCTTGCGGGGAATGCCCGGGCGCGGACCGGGCTGGCTGTCTTTTGCCTGGGTCCGCTCCCCTTCTCGATGTTCGCGGGACTCCCGGCGAGGAGAAGACTTACGCTCCCGTCGGATCAGCGAGCAGGATGGCAGTGGCGACCAGACGCCCGGGGCTCGCACATTGCTTCTCAGACAGCCGCTTGCGTTATGCGTTTACGAAGCCTTCCGTGACCTTATCGAGCGACGAAGCGGCTTTTGTCGGTCCAGAGACGCTGGTCAAGGGCTGGGAGTGGTCGAGATGTTGGTCTCAGGGACGAGACGAAGAGCCACGCAGGATCCCTCCGTGCAATCAGGCCGGACAGACAAGGTTCGAATGCCTTATTCAAGGCCGCTTCCCTATTCGTGGCATTGCCCCCCGAGTGGACGTTTTTTGGTCAGCGACTGACATCCAACAGAGGATTTGCGTCGCTCTCGTCCTTCAGGGCGATGCCGGTTTGGCCGAGGCGAAGGGCCTCATGGATCAGCCAGGTCAGGCGCTGCGCAGCCCGAAGGGGCGTGAGGCCTCCCTGGCCATGAATGTTGGAGACACAGTTCCGGGCGCTGTCCGGTACGCCAGGGGTCGCATTCAAGGTCAGATAAGCCCCGAGACTGTCCGATACCGAGAGGCCGGGGCGTTCGCCAATCAGCATCAGGCAAAGTCTGGCACCAATCAACGCCGCGATCTGATCGCCAATGGCCACCCGCGCGCCTGCGACCAGCATGATCGGAGCCTTTCTGAAATCGGGCAGGCATTCGGCGAGGGCCCGGCAGACCGCCGCCGCCTGTTGCGTCACCGCCGTGGCGGACAGTCCATCCCCGATCACGATCACCAGATCACAGGGGTCCGGTGTAAGGCTCTCCGCGTCGGAGGGATCGAGCCGCCGCCCGAGATCGGGCCGCCGCAGATAGATCGACCGCTCGACCGCCTGGCTGCGCAGGCGCCGCGTCGGCAGGGGCGCCAGGGCAAGCGACAGGGCTTCCCAATCGACGGCGGTGTGAATCGCCTCGCGGGCACGGGCGTGGCTCGCCTGGAAATCGAGCACCGCGTCGAGGGGCGCTGCTCCGGTTCCACCCTCGAAGCGGACACGGGCGGGTGTGAGCGCGCGCAGGCGGTTCACGAGAGGATGACTCATGCGATCAACCCCATCCGGTCAGCAAGCGCCCCCAGATCGGGCAAGGCCCTGGGTCCTGGCGCAATTTCCGGCTGGGCGAGGCCCATCCGCTCCAGCCAGAACTCGAACTCCGGCGCCGGTGCGAGACCCGAGATTTCGCGCAGGTAGCCGATATCGTCGAAAGCGAGGCTTTGATAGCTCAGCATCACATCATCCGCGCCCGGCACGGTGATCACGAAGGTAACCCCCGCGGCCGTGAGCAATGTGCTGAGCGTGTCCATATCGTCCTGGTCGGCCTCGACATGATTGGTGTAGCAGACATCGACCCCCATCGGCAGGCCAAGGAGCTTGCCACAAAAATGGTCTTCAAGCCCGGCCCGGATGATCTGTTTGCCGTCATAGAGATATTCCGGGCCAATGAAGCCGACGACGGTATTGACCAGGAGCGGCGAGAAGGCCCGGGCCACGGCATAGGCGCGGGCCTCCAGCGTCTGTTGATCCACGCCATGATGCGCACCCGCCGACAGGGCGGCGCCCTGCCCCGTTTCGAAATACATCGCATTCCGGCCCACGGTTCCGCGATCCAGCGTTTCCGCCGCCGCCTGGGCCTCGGCAAGCACCGCGAGATCGATGCCAAAGCCGCGGTTGGCGCCCTCGGTCCCGGCGACGGATTGGAAGACGAGATCGACCGGACTGCCCATCTCGATCAGCCGCAGCGAATTGGTGACATGGGTCAGAACGCAGCTCTGAACCGGCATGTCGAAGCTTTGTCGCAGTTCATCGAGCGCCATCAGCAGTGTCGCGCAGCCTTGGAGCGAGTCGGAGGCGGGATTGATCCCGATCACGGCATCCCCTGCCCCGCGCAGCAGCCCGTCGAGGACTGCGACGGAAATCCCGCGCAGATCATCGGCGGGATGGTTCGGCTGAAGTCGGGTAGACAGACGGCCACGAAGGCCGAGGGTGGTGCGAAAGCCGGTGACCACCTCACATTTTCGCGCAACCCGGATCAGGTCCTGGTTGCGCATCAGCTTGGAAACCCCCGCCACCATTTCCGGGGTCAGGCCGGACGCGACGCCGGTGAGCTCCCTTGCCCCGGTGGTGGGCGCCAGCAGCCAGTCCCGCAGATCACCGACGGTCATCGCGGCGAGCGGCGCGAAGGCCACCGGGTCGTGACCATCGATGATCAGGCGTGTCACCTCGTCCTGCTCATAGGGAACCACGACCTCGTTCAGGAAGGTCGTGAGCGGCAGATCGGCCAGTGCCCGCCGGGCCGCGACCCGGGCCAGTGCCCCCGGGGCCGCGATCCCGGCCAGTTGATCCCCCGAACGTTCCGAAGTGGCAGCCGCGAGCAAGGCGGCGAGGCCGTCGAACAGAAAACGCTCTCCCCCGGCGACGGCGGAATAAATCGTCATATGCTCACCTCGCAACTCCGGTCCCGGGCGGCATCTTCGCCCCGGTGCCCATGATTACGCAAGCTGATCGGAATTGCGAGATGCCTGACCTTCCGCGGCCAGTCGAACCGGACTCTCCCGCCGCATCTGCCGTACAAATGAACAACCGGCCGCGCGGGATTACGGCCGGGGTGGCGCCTTGACCCGGAACCAGGCGACATAGAGCGCGGGCAGGAACAGAAGCGTCAGCGCCGTCCCCACGATGATCCCGCCCATCATGGCATAGGCCATCGGCCCCCAGAAGACCTCGCGCGAGATCGGGATCAGGGCGAGGCTCGCGGCGGCGGCGGTCAGAAGGATCGGCCGCATCCGGTGCATCGTCGCATCCACCACCGCGTCCCAGGCCCCCACCCCTTCGGCCCGCTCCGCCTCGATCTGCATGATCAGGATGACCGAGTTCCGGATCAGGATGCCGATCAGTGCCAGCACCCCGAGGATCGCCACAAATCCCAGGGGCGCGCGGCTCGGCACCAGGGCCGCGACCACGCCGATCAAACCCAACGGCGCAACCGCGATGACCAGGAACAGCCGCTGGAAGCTGCGCAGCTGGATCATCAGGATCGTTGCAATGGTAAAGAGCATCAAGGGCACCACGGCGGCGATCGGCCCCTGCGCCTTGGCGCTCTCCTCGACCGGTCCGGCGACGGCGATGGAATAGCCGGGAGCCAGCGTCGCCTGATAGGCCGCGACCTTCGGGGCCAACTGCTCCACGATGGTCGCGGGCTGTGTCGCATCGACGATGGCCGCGCGGACGGTGATGGTCGGCACCCGCGCGCGCCGCCAGACCACGGGCTGTTCGATCTCGTAGGAGAAGGTTGCGATCGCAGCCAACGGAACGGACTGGCCACTCTGTCCCGGCAATTGCAGGTTCAACAGCGTGTCGATCTCCTTGCGCTCCTCGGGCCGGGCCCGGGCAAGAACATTCACAAGATAGATCGAATCGCGCACCTGGGTGATCGTCACCCCGCCGACGATGCTGTTCAATGCCCCGGCGATATCCTCGCTGGTCACGCCGAGCTGACGCGCCTTGTCCTGCAGAACCTCGACCTTTACCACCCGCGCCGGCTCCATCCAGTCATAGGTGAGGTCCGTCAACAGCGGATGGGTTCCGATCTCGGAGGCAAGACCGAGCGCCGCCGTCCGGACACGGTCGATATCGGGGCCGCTGACCCGATACTGGACCGGCCGCCCCGCCGGCGGACCGAGCGGCAAGAGGCTCACATGGACATCGGTGCCGACGAACTGTTGCCGCCCGATATCCTGGAGCCAAGCCATCACCCGGTCGCGGGCTTCGAGATCCTTATTGACGATGATGATCTGGCCCATGTTCGGATTGGCCACGGGGACGTCGAAGGACAGAAGGAAGCGCACCGCGCCCTGTCCGACATAGGACGACCAATGGTCGATATCCTGGTTGGTCGCCAGCAGCGCCTCCAGCCGATCCATCTGCGCCTTGGTATCCGCGATCGAGGCGTTCGCCGGAAGGGTTACATCCACGACCAGTTCGGGCCGGTCGGAGGAGGGAAAGAACTGGTTCTCGACATAGCGCATGCCATAGAGCGAACCGGCGAACAGCAGGATCGTGGCAATGATCGTCAGCCAGCGCCACCGCATCGCGGTGACCAGCAGCCAGGCGAATCCTCTCCCGACGCGCCCCGGCTCCTCGCCATGCGCCTTCATCTTGTTCGGCAGGAGCGTCACCCCCAACAGGGGGGCGAAGATCACCGCGACGATCCAGGAGGTGATCAGCGAGGCCGCCATCACGATGAAGAGGGTAAAGGTATATTCCCCCGCCGAACTGGTATTGAGACCGACCGGCATGAAACTCGCCACGGTGACCAATGTCCCGGTCAGCATCGGAAAGGCGGTGGAGGTATAGACATACGTCGCCGCCTTGGCGAGCGTGTCCCCGACCTCCAGTCGCGCCACCATCATCTCGACCGCGATCATCGCATCATCGACGAGCAGGCCGAGGGCAATGATCAGGGCGCCGAGCGAGATACGCTGCATCGAGATCCCGGCGTATTCCATCACCACGAAGGTGATCGCGAGCACCAGCGGAATCGTCAGAGCCACCACCAGCCCCGCCCGCATCCCGAGACTGATGAAACTGACGGCGAGCACGATGGCCACGGCTTCGACCAGCGCCTTGGTGAAATGCCCGACCGCTTCCTCGACGACGACCGGCTGATCCGAGACCAGATGAACGCCCACCCCGACCGGCAGTTCGCCGACAATCTTGTCCATCTCGTGGCGCAGCGCCTCGCCGAACTCCAGCAGGTTCGCACCGGGCTTCATGCCGATCGCAAGACCGATCGCGGGTTCCCCCTTGTACCGGAACAACGCCTTGGGCGGATCGGTATAGCCGCGGGTGATCGTTGCCACGTCGCTCAGGCGGAAAAAGCGGTCATTGACCCTGAGATTGATCCCCCGGAGGCTGTCCTCGGACGTGAACTGCCCCCCGACGCGCAACGTGATGCGCTCCGGCCCGGCCTGCACGACGCCCGAGGGGGCAATGGCGTTCTGGGCCCTGAGGGTATTGATGACATCCTGCTGATTGATCCCCAGCGAGGCAAGTTGCTGGGTCGAAAACTCGAGGAAGATCACCTCGTCCTGCGCGCCGATCAGATCGACGCGTCCCGCGTTCGGAATGGTCAGGATCTTGGCCCGCGCGGCTTCGGCATAATCCCGAAGCTGTCGCTGGCTCAGGCCATCCGAGGTGAAGGCATAGATATTGCCGAACACATCGCCGAACCGGTCGTTGAAAAACGGACCGACCACGCCGTCCGGAAACTGGCTCTTGATGTCGTTCATCATGTTGCGGACTTCGACCCAGGTCCGGGTCACCGCCTCGCCCTGGGTCGTGTCCTTGAGATTGACATAGACCGTGGTCTGGCCCGGGATCGTCATGCTCTTGGTATAATCGAGACTTTCAAGCTCTTCGAGTTTCTTCTCGATCCGGTCCGTCACCTGGGTCAGGGTATCCCCGACCGAGGCGCCCGGCCATTGCGCCTGAATGAGCATGGTCTTGATGGTGAAGGAGGGATCCTCCTCGCGACCAAGATTGACATAGGAAAGCGCCCCCGCGAGCGCCGCGACGATCATGAAATACCAGATCAGCGACCGCTCACCGAGGGCCCATTCCGAAAGATTGAACCGTTCCCTCACAGCGTCGCACCGTCTGCCAGTCGCACGGCCTGTCCGTCTTCGAGGCTGTGCACCCCGGCGACCACCACGCGCGTGCCGGGGTTTATGCCGTCCAGAACCCGGAACGTCCGGTCATTCCGGTCCGCGACCTTGATTTCGACCGGGGCGACGGTCATCGCCTTTTCATTTACGATCCAGACCATGGTGCGACCTTCCTTTTCGAGCAGTGCCGTGACCGGCAATTCAATGCCCGGCAAGGGCTCGGAGCCGAGGACCGCGTTGACCGTGGTTCCCAACCGGAAACTCACCGGAGGATCGATGAGTGTGATCCGCACCCGTTTGGTGCGGCTGATCGGATCCGCCCGCGGGGCGATTTCCCGCACGACTCCCTTTGCCCGGATCGAGGGGTCGAGTTCGAGCCCGACCTCGAAGGCATCGCCGATCCGGAGTTCCTCGGCGATCTCGGTGGGCACATCGATCACCGCCTCGCGCACATCGGGGCGGGCGATCGTCACCACGGGCTGACCGGCGGAGACAACCTGTCCGACCTCGGCGGCCACCGACGTCACCACCCCGTCGAATTCGGCGATGATCTGGGTATAGCTCAATTGTTCCTCGGCCAGACGCAGGTTCGCCTGGGCCTGGCCAACCGACGCCGCCGCTTCTTCCTGTGCCTGCTGCGCCGCCTCGTAATCCGACTCGCTGACCGTCTTCTGTTCCAGCAATTTCCGCTGACGTGCCTCGGTCGTGGTCGTGGTTTGAAGCTGCGCCGAGGCACTGGCGAGTTCCGCCCGGGCCGCGCGCACCGCGAGTTCCTCCGAGACCGGATCGAGCGCCGCCACCCGTTGGCCCTTGGTCACCGAATCGCCGACATCCACGTCGCGGGCGATGATGCTGCCGAGCAGACGGAAGCCGAGGTCGACGGTATAGCGGGGAGAGACGACCCCGGTGAATCCCTGACTCGCACGGATCCGCGGTTCGGCGACCAGGGACAGCACCGGGCGCACCGGCTCGGGCGCCGCCGCTTCCTCCTCGCGACAGGCCGACAGGGCCAGCGTCAGGAGCAGAACTCCGAAAAGGGCGCGGCTCATGGCGTCGGCCCCTCCGCCAGTTCGACCTGCTGGCCCGGGCGCATGAACTGGCTGCCCGCCGTCACCACGACCTGACCCGGCTCCAGCCCGCCCCGCACCACGATGGTTCCGACGTCATAGCGTTCCACGTCGATGCTCCGCATGTTCACCGTCTTGCTGGTCGGATCGACCAGCCAGACCGCCGGTTTGCCCCCCTGCGCGGCCAGCGCGCTCCAGGGCACGAGTACGCGCTTCTGGGGCGGCAAGGTAACCTGTCCCACGACCGCCGACCCGAGCGTCATCAGAGGGGCCTCGGTCATCAACTCGACCTTCACCCGCACGGTGCCGGTATTGGGATCGACGATGGGTGCTACCTCGTGCACCTGACCGACGGCTTTGACGTTCGGATCGGAGACAAGGGAGATATTCACCGAAGGCGGCTTTCCGGAATCGGACAGGATGACCTCCTGGACATCGAAAACCGCGTCCCGCGGCCCATCGCGGGCAATCGAGAACACCGGCTCGGCCGCCTGCACCACCTGCCCGACCTCGGCGTCGCGCGCGGTGACAAGTCCATCGAATTTCGCCGTCAGCACCGTGTCCGAAAGATTTTCCTGTGCCGATTCCAGATCCGCCCGCGCGGCTTCGAGCGAACTCTGGGCGGTGCGATAATCCTCGTCGGCGAGATCGAAATCCTTGCGGGTGGTGAAACCGCGCTCCAGGAGCGAACTCTGCCGGTCGAAAGTCGACTTGGTCTGTCGCACCCGGGCCTCGGCCGCGTCCACCGACGCCTGGGCCGAGGAGATGCTCGCCTGCTGCTCGGCCGGGTCGAGCTTGGCCAGCAACTGCCCCTTTACCACGTGATCCCCGACATCCACGGCCCGCTCGGTCAGGCGCCCGCCCACGCGGAAGGATATGTCGCTCTGATCCCGGGGCTGGATCTCGCCCGTCAGCCTGACACTCGGCGCAAAATCGCTGAACGCAACGGGCATGGCCCGGACACGGGTGAGGGGCGCGGGCGGTGTCTTGGAGTCAGGCCCACAACCGGTGATGAGGAGGGAAAAGGCGAGCGGAAGACTTGTCGCGATCACTCTGCTGCGTGCGCGCTGCACTATTGTAAATCCCCTGGCAACAGCGGGTCGTTCCACCCCCGAGGGCAGCGTATTTTCGAAGCCGCCAGAGGTCAATCACCTTGAAGTGACCCTCCTCACCTCCGCCCTTCCCCGGTCCCCCCTGGACGCGGGAAAGTGTCCGCGCACGGCAGGCCAGCAACATATTGATATCAAATCATATTCTCGAAAGTGTCCAAAATCGGCAATTTCCTTGGATAATTCCGATATATCTTGATATTCGATATAACGGGACTATATCCGGACCATGGAACAGACACACTCAGACCATCACCCCCCCCACCGGCCCGGGCCTCGGCGTGGGCGCAGGACGTTCGACTATGGAGACCTGCGGCTGCTCGTCCTCGGAATGATCGCGGCGGTGCCCCGGCATGGATATGAGATCATGAAGGCGATCGAGGATCAGACCGGCGGCGGCTATAGCCCAAGCCCCGGCGTGATCTATCCGACGCTCTCCTGGCTCGAAGACATGGGCTATGCCACCGCCACCGCCGAGAGCGGGCGCAAGAGTTTCAGCGTCACACCCGAAGGCAAGGCCTTTCTCGCCGCCAACCAGGCGACCTTCTCGGAACTGGCGGCGCGCCTCGACCGGCCGGGCCGCCGACCGGATATGCCGGAGCCGATCCTGCGCGCCATGGGGAACCTCCGGCACGCCCTTCGGGCGCGCTTTCGCAAGGGGCCAATCGATCCCGAAACGATCGAGAGCATCGCAGGCGCCCTCGCCAACGTCACAGACATCGTGGAGACAAACATGACCGACATCGATCGGAATACGGTCCGGCATCGCGCCGAGGCGCTGGTGCGCACCCCCAAGGCAGAAGCCTATCTCGCCCAGCTTTGCAAGCATTTCGCCCACAAGATCCCGGTCAGCCAGAATGGCCCCTCCGGCCGGATCACCTTCGAGCGGGGGGACTGCCTGCTGCTGGCGCAGGGGGATATCCTGACCCTCGTGGTCGAAAGCGGCGATGCCGAGGCGATCCCTGTGCTGGAGGATGTGGTGGCCCGACATCTGGAGCGTTTCGCCTTTCGCGAAGAACTCGCGATCGACTGGAAACATTCCTGAGATCCGGCGGGGCCATCAGCCCAGAACCGAGTTCCGGTCGCGGTCGCACCACACCGGCGTCCCGAGGCTTTGGGTTCAATCTGGTCCGGGAGGCTCTCCCGGATCCCCCGCGTCAATGAGGCTCGCCGCTCAATGGAGAAACCGGGGGCGGCGTTTCCCGACCCCAAGGGGCTTCTCATATCCGCCCTTGCCCGATGGATGGGCTCCGGTCCGGAGGACCTGGGCCTTGTTCCGCTCGCGGAAATCGCGGTGCATATGCATCACGCCGGCGGCGGTGGCGATCAGCAATTCCTGGCGGCGCGCCTCGTCGATGGGTTCGGCATAGGGCCGCATCCGCGGATCGGGGTGATTTTCATGGGCCAGCACCCAGATCGGCACAAGGGGCCCGCCGCGGCTTTCGTCCGCCAGATAATCCTCCCAGAACGGACGCCGCAGGACCGTGCCGGTCAGAAAACCGTTTGCCCAGTCATTGCCATGGTACTTGCCTTCCGCGTCCTCCAGCACCAGCGGCAAGTAAACACCGTCGCGGTTCAATTGCCGATGCACATGCTTCCACAACCGCTCGACCAGTTCGACGAAACGTTCCGCCCCGGGATCGTCAAAGGCGTAAACACCGGGCACGTCCGGGCTTCTGCCCAGCAAGGGCAGATATTCGCTGGAACAGACAGGCTCCGGACAACAGGCCAGCGCGGCGAAGAAACCGTCCAGCGCCTCGGTGTTGGGGATGGCACCGCCTTCGACCCGGGCGAGAAGGTCATTCAGTTCGGCTTCTTCACTATTGGTAAGTTGCGTTATGAGGTTCATTTCCACAATCCCGCCGTTTCGATCACGGCAACCTTAACAGTGGCTGAAGTCAAATAAAATGTCGTGGTTTTATTGTTAACTCAGTAAACTGTGATACGGAATCCTCATCCAGTCAATTTTCTGCGATCCGGACCCCAGGTTTCCAAGCCTTGTCTTTCCCTTGGCATCGGGCACACTGCCGCTTGCCAAAGACCGGAGCCGCTCAGTGAAGATTTTGTTCATCCACGATAATTTTCCGGCACAGTTCGGCGCGGTCGGATTTTGGCTGCGCCGTCTGGGCTGGGACGTGACCTTTGCCACGGCGGCGGACCATGCCCGGGCGGAGGGGATCCGCATCCTGCCCTACAAGCCGCACCGCGAGCCCTCCGCCGAGACCCACCCCTATGCCCAGACGATGGACCGGGCCTCGATCAATGCGCAGGGATTCGCGCGGGCGGGCTTCGCCGCCCACAAGGCGGGGTATCGGCCGGATGTGATCGTGGCCCATTCCGGATGGGGGGCCGGCATGTTCGCGCGGGACGTCTTTCCCAGGGCGGCCTCCGTCGCCTATTGCGAATGGTGGTATACGCATCCGGGCGCCGACATCACCTATCTCTGCGCGCTGGACGGCCAGCCCCTGCGAAGCTCGATCGAAGCCCCGATGCTGGAGCGGGCGCGCAATGGGCCGATCCTGATGGATATCGCGGCCGCCGACCGGGTGCTGTGCCCAACCGCGTTTCAGGCCTCGCAATTTCCCGAACGGCTGCGGTCGCTGTTGACGGTGCAGCATGACGGCATCGATACCGATTTCTATTCACCGGCGGAGGTCGACCGGACCCTGGGGGGATTGATCGCGGAGGATGCGCATCTGGTGACCTATGCGACCCGGGGCATGGAGCCGCATCGTGGATTTCCGCAATTCATCGCCGCCCTGCCCGCGATCCTGGCCGCCGATCCCAAGGCCGTCGCCGTCATCGCCGGAGAGAACCGGGTGGCCTATGGCGGCAAGTCGCTGCGCGGGACGGACTGGAAGGCGAAGGCGCTGGAGGAAACCCCGGTCGATCCGGCGCGGGTGCATTTTGTCGGGCGGCTGTCCCGACCGGACTATCGGCGGCTGCTGCGCCGGTCGGATGCCCATGTCTATCTGACGGTGCCGTTCGTGCTGTCCTGGTCGATGCTGGAGTCGATGAGCACGGCCTGTCCGTTGATCCTGTCCGATACCGCGCCGGTGCGCGAATTCGCCGACGAGGATTGTGCCCGGCTGGTGGATCTCGCGCGGGTGGGCGGCATTTCGGAGGCGGTGCTGGCGACCCTGTCGGAGCGGACGGAGACCGCGCGGCGCCGGGCCGAGGCGCGCGCGCGCATCGAGAGCGGCCTGTCGGTGCGCGAGATCTATCCGGCGAAGGCGAAGCTCTTCGCCGAGGTGGCGCAGGGCGGGGGTTAGGGCGGTCGATCCGAATGGATCGGACCAGCCCCCTCTAACCGCCGCCCTCCGCGGGGGGTCAGGAGGCCGCGACCGCGCGACCGGCGATCACCTTGATCAGATGCGCGCGATATTCGGCACTGCCATGCAGGTCGGCGATCATGCCATCCGCGTCCACCTTGAGATCCTTCAGAGCCTCGGGGGCATAGTTCGCCGACAGGGCGTCCTCGGCCTCGGTCCAGCGGAAGACCCCGTTTTCCGAGGCGCCGGTGACGGCCACCCGCACCCTGTCGGGGAATTTGGCGACATAGACCGCGACCAGCGGGAAGCGCGAGGCAGGCTGGATGAACTTCTCATAGCGGGCGCGCTCGGGGATCGGGAAGCGGACCCTGGTGATGATTTCGCCTTCCTCCAAGGCGGTGGTGAACATGCCCTGGAAGAAATCGTCGGCGCCGATCTCGCGATCGTTGGTCACGATCGTCGCCCCCGAGGCGAGCGCCCCCGCCGGATAACAGGCGGAGGGATCGTTGTTGGCAAGGCTGCCGCCGATGGTCCCGAGGTTGCGCACCGCCGGATCCCCGATCCGCGACGCGAGGGAGGCGAGCGCGGGATAGATCGCCGCCGCCTCGCGGGCGACGGTGTCATGGGTGGTGCCGCCGCCGATGACAAGCGCGTCCTGTTCGCGCGACACGCCCTTCATCTCGGCGATTCCGCGCAGGCTGACCAGGACGGCGGGGCTCGCCAGACGCTGTTTCAAGGTGGGGATCAGGGTCTGGCCCCCCCCGAGCGCCTGAGCCTCGTCGGCTTTGAGGGCGTCGAGGGCTTCGCCCAGGCTGGTCGGTTTCACGAATTCGAATGCATACATCTCATGTCTCCCAATGTTGGCTCGGCGGCGCCTCGCACGGAGGCGCCTTGCCGGTTCAGGCGGCCGATGCCGCCGAAACCGCCGCCCAGACCCGGCCGGGGCTGAGAGGCATGTCGATATGGGTCACCTTGTGGCCGCCCGAGCGCAGGGCATCGAGCACCGCGTTCACCAGGGCGGGCGGAGAGCCGATGGCTCCGGCCTCGCCACAGCCCTTCACGCCAAGGGGATTGTGGGTGCAGGGCGTCTGGCAGGAATGATCCACCACATAGCTCGGCACATCCCCGGCCCGGGGCATGGCATAGTCCATGTAGGAGCCGGTCTGGAGTTGGCCATTCGCGTCATAGGCCGCCGTTTCCATCAGGGCCTGGCCGATCCCCTGCGCGAGGCCGCCGTGAACCTGACCCTCGACGATCATCGGATTGATGACATTGCCAAAATCGTCGGCGGCCGCGAAACCGACCACCTCGACCTGGCCGGTCTCGGGATCGACCTCGACCTCGCAGCCATAGGCGCCCGCCGGGAAGGTGAAATTGGCGGGATCGTAGAAGGCGGTTTCCTCCAGCCCCGGCTCCAGGCTTTCGAGCGGATATTTGTGCGGCACATAGGCGGCCAGGGTCACATCGGTCCAGGCGACCGACTTGTCGGTGCCCGCGACGGTGAACTGACCGTCTTTCAGCTCGATATCGGCGTCCGAGGCTTCCATCAGATGGGCGGCGATCTTCTTGGCCTTGGCGATGATCTTGTCGGTCGCCTTGACCAGCGCGGCCCCCCCGACCGCGATCGAGCGCGAGCCATAGGTGCCCATGCCGAACGGGATCTTGGAGGTGTCGCCATGGACGATGTCGATCATCTTCTCGTCGATGCCGAGCATGCTCGCGATCACCTGCGGAAAGACGGTCTCATGGCCCTGCCCATGCGAATGCGATCCGGTATAGACCGAGATGCTGCCGGTGGCATTGACCCGGACCGTCGCACTCTCATAGAGCCCCGCGCGCGCCCCGAGTTGCCCCACAAGATTGGACGGCGCGATGCCGCAGGCCTCGATCCAGGTCGAAAGGCCCCAGCCGCGCAACTTGCCCCGCGCCTCGCTCTCCGCTCGCCGGGCCGCGAAGCCGGCATGGTCCGAGATCTCCAGCAGCTTGTCGAGCGTCGCATGATAATTGCCGGTGTCATAGAGTACCGCGACCGGCGTCTGATAGGGGAACTGGTCGGGCTTGATGAAGTTCCGGCGCCGGATTTCGATCGGATCGATGCCCATTTCATGGGCGGCCATGTCGATGACGCGTTCCAGCTGGAATGTCGCCTCCGGACGGCCCGCGCCGCGATAGGCATCGACCGGCACGGTATTGGTAAAGACCGCGCGCACATTCACATAGACATGCGGGGTCGCATAGGGACCGGCCATCAGCGTGCCATGCAGATAGGTCGGCGTACAGGTGGCGAAGGTCGAGAGATAAGCCCCCATGTTGGCCAGCGTATCGGTCCGCACCGCGAGGAACCTGCCCTCCGCGTCGAGCGCCAGTTCGATCTTGGTCACATGGTCCCGGCCCTGCGCATCGGACATGAAGGCTTCCGAGCGCGTCGAGGTCCATTTCACCGGCCGCCCGACGACCTTGGCGGCATAGGTGACCAGCGCCTCCTCGGCATAGTGATAAATCTTGGAGCCGAACCCGCCGCCGACATCCGGCGCCACCACCCTGAGCTTGTGCTCGGGGATGCCCAGCACGAAGGCCCCCATCAACAGGCGGATCACATGGGGATTCTGGCTGGTGGTATAGAGCGTATGCTGCTCGTCCGCCGCGTCGTATTCGCCGATCGCCACCCGGGGCTCCATCGGATTGGCGACCAGCCGGTTGTTCACCAGTTCCAGGGTGGTCACATGATGCGCGCCCTTGATCGCCGCGTCGACCGCCGCCCGGTTGTCCTCGATGAAGCCCCAGTCAAAGCAGAGGTTCGATCCGATCTCCTCATGGACCAGCGTCGCCCCCTCGGCCAGCGCCGCCTTCATGTCGATGACCGCCGGCAGCTCCTCGATCTCGACCACCACCGCCTCGGCCGCGTCGCGCGCCTGCGCCAGCGTCTCGGCCACGACCGCGACGATCGGATCGCCGACATGACGCACCTTGCCCTGGGCGAGGACCGGGTGTTTGGGCTCCAGCATCGGCTGGCCGAACCGGTCGGTCACCATCCAGCCGCAGGGGATCCCGCCGACTTCCGCGAAATCCTCGCCCGTGAGGATCCGCAGCACGCCGGGCATGTCCGCCGCCGCCGAGATGTCGAGCGAGGTGATCCGTCCATGCGCCACATCCGAACGCAGGAAATGCACATAGGCCTGGCCCGGACGATTGAGGTCGTCGGTATAGCGACCCTTGCCCGTCAGGAACCGCACATCCTCACGCCGCTTGGAGCTGGCGCCAATTCCACCGTCTTTTGGCATTTCATTCTCCCAGAGAGTCGGGAGAGGTCGCTCCGGCCTGTCGGTGACAGGCGCCGCGCCCATCCCGTTATATGTGTTTTATTCCGCGGCGATCGGCTTGGCGTTCAACTCCGCGGCCGCGGCCTGGATCGCCTTGACGATATTGTGATATCCGGTGCAGCGGCAGATGTTGCCGTCGAGATATTCGCGAATTTCGGCCTCCGACGGGGCGGGAGTATCGCGCAGGAGCGCCGCCGCGCTCATCACCATGCCCGGCGTGCAGAATCCACATTGCAGACCGTGATGATCCTGAAAGGCCTGCTGGATCACGCCGAGGGAGCCATCCGGATTGGCCATGGCCTCGATCGTGCGCACCTCGCTTCCGGCCGCGTCCGCCGCGAAGATCGTGCAGGCCTTCATTGCAAGCCCGTCGACATGCACGACACAGGCGCCGCATTGCGACGTGTCGCAACCGACATGCGTTCCGGTCAGGCCCAGGCCGTTGCGCAGGAATTCGACGAGCAGAGTGCGCCCCTCGACTTCCCCCGTGACCTGCTTGCCGTTCACGACCATCGAAACCGAGCTCATGCTTTTCCTCCCGGGATTGGCTGTGCCCGCTCGCCGGCGGGCTTTGACTGGGGGCGATGATGGTGCGGAACCGGCCTCGAAGCCAAGCGCTTTTTCGAAGGAGACGGGTCCAATGCGTCGCAATTTCCGTCACCTTTCCGCGCCCCCCTGTCGCAGGATGCGACAGTCGGGCCGGGATCAGGCCAGCCGGATCTTGCGGGCGTAGAAAGCCTCGGCCAGATGCTCCGGCGCGCAGCATTCCAGTCCCCGCAGGCGCATCAGGCCGCGGAAGGTCAGATCCTCGAACCAGTGCTTGCCGGACTGGCTGGCAAAGCAGGACAGGAGCAGCTCGATCTTGCGATTCGCATCCGCGACCGAGGCGGGCATGAAGACATTCGGCGAGCCGAGCCCCCCGTCGTATTTCGGGATTTCATATTCCAGGATAAGATGGTCGCGGAAAGTGTTCCAGGTCAGTTCCGACACCGTCCGGTGATCCTGATGCAGATCCCCGCCATGATGGGACAGGATCAGGTCCGGGGCATAGCCTTTGAGGGTTTCGAAAAAATCCTTGAGATCCGGCCATTGCGCGGGGAAGCGCCCGTCCTGAAAGGAGGCGAGACGCACCTCCGACGCGCCGGCGCCCGCGAGAAACGCCGCGGCGCTGGCGCGGGCCTCCTCGCCCCGGATCCCCGCCGCGGAGAGGACGACCCAGACGACACGGGCCCGGGGATTTTCCCGGATCAGGCGCAGGATCGCGGCCCCCGCGCCGATCTCGATATCGTCGCTGTGGGCGCCGATACAGAGGATGGTGCCGGGTTCAGACCAGTTGAGAGTCAACATCTTCGTTTTGCGCCTTCCAGACCTGCCACGGCGTTGCGCCCCGGGCATGGAGATCGTCAAGCGCCTGTTTTTCCTTGAACGTATCCATGGGCATCCAGAAGCCCCGGTGCCGATGGGCATAGAGCCGGTTCTGGGCGATCAGCCGTTCGAACGGTTCCACCACCAGTTCCTCGCCCGGGCGGAGATAGTCGAAGATTTCCTGACGCAGCATCATATAGCCGCCATTCATCCACATTCCGGACTCACGGACATTCATCATGTTCGAGACCCGGCCGTCGTCGTTCACCGAGACGAGATGGAAGGAATAGGGCGGCGGAACGCAGCAGAATCCGGCCACCGCGTCGGTCGCCTGAAAGCCGCGGATCATCGCATCGAGGTCGACATCGGTCAGGACATCCGAGTAATTGGCCAGGAACATCTTCTCCCCCGCCAGATGCTTGCGCACCTTGCGCAGGCGTCCGCCGATATTGGTCTCGAGCCCGGTATCGACGAAGGTGATGCGCCAGTCGCTCTGTATCGGGTTCAGGACATTGATCCTCGCCCCCGCCTGTTCAAAGACAAAATCGCTGGTCAGGGCTTCGTTGAAATCGATGAAGAACCGTTTGAAGGATTCACCCATATAGCCAAGGCACAGGATGAAATCCTTGTGACCGAAATGGGCGTAATAGCGCATGATATGCCAGATGATCGGCAGACCGCCGATCGGAACCAGCGGTTTTGGAATCGTCTCGGAATATTCGCGCAGACGGGTCCCCATCCCCCCGCAGAACAATACGACCTTCATATCGACCTCATTCATCCATCAATGGATTCGGACAAGAAAACGGCTGCATTTACTGGCGGAACATCGGAAATTACCGTCATTCTACCCGTTTCGACAAAAAGAACCAGAGCCTCGACCGGCGGGCCATGGGCGGATCGAGTCACGTCCCCATCGCCGACACGGGGCAAAGGGCTGGTTGCGCGGCTTATTGCCCATGCCCGCGAAACCCCCTAGGGATTGCGGATCGTCACGGACAGGAGTTGCCCATGATCGGACGCCTCAACCACGTCGCCATCGCCGTTCCCGACCTTGAAGCAGCCATCGCCCAATATCGCGACACGCTGGGGGCACAGGTTCGCGCCCCACAGGACGAGCCGGATCATGGGGTTACCGTGGTCTTCATCGACTTGCCGAACACCAAGATCGAACTCCTCTACCCCTTGGGCGACGCCTCACCGATCGCAGGGTTTCTTGCCAAGAATCCCGCCGGTGGCATCCATCATATCTGTTATGAAGTCGAAGACATCCTTTCCGCGCGGGATCGGTTAATGGCGCAGGGCGCGCGGGTTCTGGGCAGCGGCGAGCCTAAGATCGGCGCGCATGGCAAACCCGTGCTGTTCCTGCATCCGCGCGATTTCAGCGGTGCGCTGGTCGAGCTGGAACAGGTATGAGCATCACCGCCGTCATCGTGGTGGTGGCCACCATCTGGTTCCTGTCGCTGCTGGTGGTTCTGCCGATCGGGATCCAGACACAGGGCGAGCGGGGAGAGGTGGTGCCCGGCACCCCTGAGTCGGCTCCGGTCGACACGATGCTGCGCAAGAAATTGCTCTGGGCCACGATTGCCACAATTTTGATCGCCGGCCCTTTGTGCGGAACGATCATCTATGGCGGGATCACGATGAAAGATCTCGATATCTGGGGCCTGATGTAACTGAACGGAATTCACCGCTGGACCCCGGTGACAATCCTGCTACGCTCGCTTGCTGTGAAACAAGGAGCGTTCCGGATGATTTCGACCACGGTCTTCGCCTTCATCCTCACCACGGCGGCATTGGTCGCGGGCGTGGCCGCCGTTTCCGCGGCGTCGAGCAGACAGCCTGTTCCCGTACGCGTACGCAACCGAGAGGATCGCCGCCCCTGAGATCCCGGATCCCTTTCCGACCCGGCTGGGTGAGGTCGCGCGCCTGGTTCTCATGAAGTGACGCGCGATTTGTCCGATCCTCGCCTCACTCCGGTCGGACCGCGCTTCAGGAAGTGGCCGTCCTGGTCATTGGCGAGAGCCGATGAAACTGGTGGGTAAAGACGGCGACCCCCAGGATCGGGATCAGAAGGTTCAGGAGCGGCACCGTGAGGGGCACGGCCATCAGTGTTCCCGCGAACCAGATTCGCCAGAAATGGACTTTCCCCAATGCCCGCGCGCCTTCCGGACCCAGCCGGCGCATCGCCACGAGCTGAAAATACTCTTTGCCGAGCAGAAATCCGTTGATCATCAGAAAGATCAGCGGCGCAAAGGGCGGTGCGAACAGATAGACTACCAGCGCCAGCAGATTGACCCCCACGACAAGGGCGAAGAAGCTCAGGGAATCCACGATCTGCTGGCTAAGCCCGAGGGGGAGCACGGGCGGCAGACCGGGATAATGGCGCGCCTCCACCGCCGCGGCGATCCCGTCGAGAAAGAACCCGACAACGCCGGCGGCGACGGGCACCATCAGCACGACGGACAGGGCCAGCATCGCGCCAACCGCCGCCCAGGACAACAGGTCATCGACAAACCCGACGGTTCCGATCCAGGGAAGCGTGACCTGTCCGGGAAGAAACCAGCCAAGCCCCAGCATCGCCGCCCAGAAGACGAGCGCCAGCGCCACAAGGGTGATGAGCAGCGATCCGAGCAGAACCCTGAGGAACCGCGGATCGCCCATCTGGGCCAGCGCCCGGCCGAAATCGACGAGAAGGGTCACGAGTCACGCCAGGTGGTGATCGCCTTGATATCCGGACGCGGCCGGTCCGGCACCACGCCGACAGCCGTGCCGATATGGACGAACCCCGCGACCCATTCCTGATCGGCGAGGCCCAGCGCCCCTTCCAGCAGCGCCCGGTCATAGGCCGGCCAGCCGGTTAGCCAGTTCGCCCCCCAACCCCCGGCCAGCGCCGCGTTCAGCAAACTGAGAGAGACCGCCCCGGCCGAGAGCGTCTGTTCGATCACCGGCACCTTTTCGCTCTCGCGCTCGACGGCGATCACCACGACCGCCACCGGCGCCTGTTCAAAGGCCAGGGCCCCCTTCTCCGCATCCGCCCCCGTCGCCGCCGCCCGGTCCCGGATCGCCCGGGCGAACCGGGCCAGCCCGACGTCGCGCAGGACGATGAAGCGCCAGGGTTCGAGCTTGCCATGATCCGGCACCCGGGTCGCAATCGTCAGCATCTGCTCCAGCGCGGGCTTGTCGGGCGCGGGCAACCCCAGGAGACGCGCGGGACGCGAGCGGCGGTTCAACAGGAATTCCAGGACTTCGGGGCCGGGCGTCGTCATCATTCTCTCCTTGGGTCCCTCGAACGGACCAATGGGGCGGAAATGTCCGCTGCGCCCCGCGCGTCGTCAAGGCCTGCTATTCCCGCCCGAGCAGACGGTCCGTCACGAACCGCGCCGCCGCGCCGGACCGGTAGCCCGCCATCAGGGCTTCGCGATCATACCGCGTGGTCAACCAGTCCCGGAACGCCATCGCGTCATCGGCGGCATAGGCGTCCAGCATATAGCTCAGAACCCCCGTCCCCCCGGAGCGCAGATGCAGATAGCGCAGGGACAATTGCTCCTTCGCCTCCTCCACCGAGGCGCCCTTGCGCAAAAGCAGATAGAGCGCCGAGACGAATCCCGCCCGGTCCGAGCCGGATTTGCAATGGATCAGCATCGACCGCTCCGCCCGCGCAAAGATATCATCCAGTTCCAGAATTGTTTCCACCCGCGGCAGATAGCGGGAGTTCAACTTCAGATCGATCAATTCGATCCCGACTTCGGCACAGGTTTCTCGTTCGAGCAGATAGGAGCCCCATTCCGTCTCGCCCCGCAGGTTGAGGATCGTCCGGAACCCCCGCGCCGCCAGCCTCCGGATGGTGGCCGGATCGGGTTGGTTTCCCCGCCAGACCCCCTCGTCGATCTCGTGAAAATTGCGCCAGACCAGCCGCAGCAGCCCATGATCGAACAGCATCATGTCGATCCGGGCGCCCCGCGCCGCCCGCGGGCTGTCCCGCTCCGCCAGCCAACCGTCCTTCCAGCGCTTGTGCCAGACCTTCCAGGGTTTCGTCACAGGCCAGGATCCGATGCCACGCGACAAGGGGCGGTCAGATCGCCCAGACGCGCGACCTGATGGCCCCGGTCGAAATTGTCGGGCGAGAGCCAGGTCCTCCAGGCGGCGCGCAGGGCGGGCCAGTCGCGATCCACCATGGCAAACCAGGCGGTATCGCGGTTGCGGCCCTTGATCACCGCCGCCTGGCGAAAGATCCCCTCATAGGAGAATCCGAACCTCTGCGCCGCCCGCCGGCTCGGCAGGTTCAGTGCATTGCACTTCCATTCGAACCGGCGATAGCCGAGCGCGAAGGCCCAGTCCGCCAGCAGATAGATCATCTCCGAAGCCGCCGTCGTCCTCTGACCAAGCGGCGAGAGACAGATATGCCCCACCTCGATCGATCCCGCCTCCGGAGTGATCCTGAGAAAGCTCACCACCCCCACCGGCCGCCCGAGCCTCCGGTCAATCAGCGCGAAGAACAGCGGATCAGGCCGGGCCATCACCCCGATCACCCAGAGCCGATAGGCCGCCTCGGTCGCGAAAGGACCATAGGGCAGGTAATCCCAGATCGCATCGTCGCGGGAATTCGCCTCGAAGAGGGCGGGGACATGGGCCTCGCTCAACGGCTCCAGCCGCGCCGCGATTCCTTCCAGCACCATCGGCTCGGGGCGTATCGGCTCCCGCCAGCCCTCGACCACCCAACCCCGTTCCGCCATCGCCGCCCTCTCTTCTGTGCCGGGGCACCCTGCCATGGCCGGGCCCCCTCCCGCAACGGCGGAAAGGATTTGCCCCGATGCCGCCGGACGCGCTAGATTCCGCGGGATGGACCTGACGGCGGCACAAGATATCACGCAACGGCTCGCGGGCGCGCGGTTCGGCACGGTGCTGGCCGATCCGCCCTGGCGGTTCACCAACCGCACGGGCAAGGTCGCGCCAGAGCATCGCCGCCTGTCGCGCTATGGCACGATGCCGCTCGGGGACATCGCGGCGCTGCCGGTCGCGGACCATCTCGCCGAGACCGCGCATTGTTACATGTGGGTTCCGAATGCGCTCCTGCCGGAGGGGCTGACGGTGCTGGCGGCCTGGGGCTTCACCTACAAATCCAACATCGTCTGGCACAAGATCCGCAAGGATGGCGGATCGGACGGCCGCGGGGTCGGCTTCTATTTCCGCAACGTCACCGAACTCCTGCTCTTTGGCACCCGCGGCCGGGATGCCCGCACCCTGCCCCCGGCGCGATCGCAGGTGAACCTGCTCGCGACCCGCAAGCGCGAACATTCCCGCAAGCCGGACGAGCAATATCCGCTGATCGAGGCCTGCTCCCCCGGCCCCTTCCTCGAACTCTTCGCCCGGGGCCCGCGTCCTGGCTGGACGGTCTGGGGCAACCAGTCGGAGTCCTACGCCCCCGACTGGCCGACCTATTCCCACAATTCCGCCGCCGAATAGACCGCGACATGGGTCAATCTATCAGGGCGTGGCCGTTGTTCCCTGTTTTGGCAGAACGTTATTGGCGGACAGTTCTTCGACGGTGCCACTGGTCTTGCCGGGCGTACGCAGATTGACCAAGGTCCGGAACAGGTCGAACCAGAACTGTGATCCAAGCGTTATTCCAAAGGCTATAAGAATCCACGAAAAAACTTGCCTGCTGTTTGGGATATTGACAAATGGCTCTTCTTTTACACAAAAAAACCATGAACTATCAGGCGCTACACCCTCAGGAAGCTGATTTTTGGCAACACACCATCCGAAATCCACACCGGATTTGTCCAGTTCATCGGAGAGTGTTTTCATTTTATTCTGGAGCAATGTACCAATATCTGCGAGGTCTTGGCCGACAGGTGCCGTATCTGCTCCCTGATTGCCCGCATTGCCCTGGGACGCCATCGCAGCAGTGATCATGCCGACTGTCGCATCGACCTGATCGTGAAGGTTCGCGTCTTTTGACAGTTTTTCAGCATATTTGGGCAGATCGAGATTGGCCCCGATAACGAGGAAAAGACCAATGAAAAACAGATTGGTTTTCACGCGTCGAACATACCACCCGGACGCCCTGTCCATTGTCAACTTATAGTCCGTAACAAAGTCTATCTTTTTATAGGCATCTCTGTTTACGGGCAGACCATTGACAAGAATTTTTACCCCTTTCTCTACTCTGTCACCATTCACATCGAAGAAACCCTCCTTCTGTTTTGAAAGTGCCGCGGAAATAACCCTTTGCGCCACCTCTGCGAAAGTCGCTGGCTCGACGGCTGACGGGGGTCGATAGTCGGTCGCGGTTTGTCCAATGCCCTCAAGCGCCCGCACTTTCAGTTTCGACGTCACGGCTTTTATGCTCTCGAGCGCCCGCACTTTCAGTTTCGACTTGTCCTCCATCAGTGCGCCAATGGACGCATCCTTGTAAAACTCCTCAAGCAAGCCCGTCAGATCTTTCTTGCCTGGCTCGCTCCCGGTCGAGAGCTTCCAATATTTCCTGAACAATCCACTGATAGCTCGCTCAAGATTCTTCCCACGTAAATTCAGGATATTGTCTGCGATCATTTCGTTGATCGCGGTCGCGGCGAGTGTAAGCAGGATCATCACGGCCATTACGCTTATGCAAACATCAACAAGCACACCAAAAGTCATAATTGACTCCTTATGGTTTGATTGGTGGCGCGGATAATTTAAAAGCTTTGAAATCTACTTTGGCGAATTCTACACCCTACGGTTCGAACGTCAATCCGCCCGATGCGAAACGATCCGGTCCATCTCTGGTCTGGAATGTCGCCCGACTCCGCCAAATTCAAACGGCTCGAAGGCCATGCTTTGCGCCAAGGCCTGCGCCGAACCCGGGGAGACCCAAACCCTCGGGGCCCCTATCCGGACGGTCATCCATCGACGGACCGGAACCGAACTCCCCCGTCCAAGCATCGTCTTTTGATTACATCAATAAAATCAATATCTTACCGGTCGTCCGGACGCGGACAGACTAGCCGAGGGAGAAGCCTTCGGGATAGTCGTGTTTGCCGTCATAGTCCGCCTTGCCGAGCGGTACCCCCGCCTGTTTCAGGGCGACATGGGCCATGGCATGGTGAAAATAGAGGTTCGGCAGGCCGAATTCATGCAGGAAGGCCTCGCCCGTCAGCGTCAGGTCGGCGAACCCGGCCTGGGCGCGGATGATCCGCTCCTCCGCCCCGGCGAAAGCCTCCGGGGCAAGACCCCGCAGCAAGTCCCGCGCCCCGCCCAGCCGGCCCCGCAGGCCATCGCGGTCGAAGCCGCCCCGGGGTTCCGGAACCCGCTCCCCGATCAGGGGAAAGGCGATGCGCAGGGTGAATTGCGCCGCCGTTGCCACCTGTTGCCCCGCCGGCATCATCCCTTGCGCGGGACGTCCCATCAGCGCCGCGCCGAGGGCCGCGCCCAGACGCGCCTCCGCCCGGGCCAGTTCCGCCTCCATCCGGTCGAGCACACCGACGAAGACCGGCACCGTCGCCCTGTAGAGCGGCGGTGTCATCCCTTCGGCGCCAGCCGCAGGCCAAGGTCGCGCAACTGCTCGTTCGTGGGCTCGGACGGGGCACCCATCATCAGATCCTCGGCGCGCTGGTTCATCGGGAACATGATGACCTCGCGGATATTCTCCGCCCCCGCCAGCAGCATCACGATCCGGTCCACCCCCGGCGCGATCCCGGCGTGCGGCGGCGCGCCATAGGTGAAGGCGCTCAGCATGCCGCCGAAATGCGCATCGACATGGGCGCGGTCATAGCCGACGATCTCGAAGGCCTTGTACATGATCTCGGGCTTGTGGTTCCGCACCGCCCCCGAGGAGAGTTCGATCCCGTTGCAGACGATATCATACTGGTAGCCCAGCACATCGAGCGGGTCCTTCGTCTCCAGCGCCTCAAGTCCCCCCTGCGGCATCGAGAAGGGATTGTGGCTGAAATCGAGCTTCCCCGTCGTCTCGTCCCGCTCATACATCGGGAAATCGACGATCCAGGCGAAATCGAACCGGTCGGCGAAGCCGTGCAGTTCCTTCCAGATCAGATTGCGCGCCTTGCCCGCCACCGCCTGAAACGCCGACGGCTTGCCTGCGAGGAAGAAGGCCGCGTCGCCCTCTCCAAGGCCAAGCTGGGTGCGGATTGCCTCGGTCCGTTCCGGGCCGATGTTCTTGGCCAGCGGCCCCGCCGCCTCCATCCCCTCGCGCCAGAAGATATAGCCCATGCCCGGCAGACCCTCTCCTTGGGCGAAGGCGTTCATCCGGTCGCAGAATTTCCGCGAACCACCGCCGGGGGCAGGGATGGCGCGGATTTCGGTGCCGGGCTGCTCCAGCAACTTGGCGAAGATCGCAAAGCCGGAGCCCGCGAAATGTTCGCTGACCACCTGCATCTTGATCGGGTTGCGCAGGTCGGGCTTGTCGGAACCATACCAGAGCATCGAGTCCCGATAGGCGATCCGGGGAAATTCCGGGGTCACCGGACGCCCGCCCCCGAATTCCTCGAACACGCCGCGCATCACCGGCTCGATCGCGGCGAAAACGTCGTCCTGCGTGGCGAAGCTCATCTCGACATCGAGCTGATAGAACTCGCCCGGGGATCGGTCCGCGCGGGGGTCCTCGTCGCGAAAGCAGGGCGCGATCTGGAAATAGCGATCGAACCCCGCCACCATGATCAGTTGCTTGAACTGCTGGGGCGCCTGCGGCAGCGCATAGAACTTGCCCGGATGCAGGCGCGAGGGCACCAGGAAATCCCGCGCGCCCTCGGGGCTGGAGGCGGTCAGGATCGGCGTCTGGAATTCGTTGAACCCCTGCGCCTCCATCCGGTTGCGCAGGGACCGGATCACCTTCGAGCGCATCATGATCTTGGAATGCAGATCCTCGCGCCGCAGATCGAGGAACCGGTATTTCAACCGCGTCTCCTCCGGGTAATCCACCTCGCCGAACACCGGCAGGGGCAGATCCTGCGCCACCGAGAGGATCTCCACGTCCCGCGCATAGAGTTCCACCGCCCCCGTGGGGATCTTCGGATTGACCAGTTCGGGGGCGCGCGCCTTGACCAGACCGTCGACCCGGATCACCCATTCGGCCCGGACCTTCTCGAGCTCCGCGAAGGCGGGGCTGTCGCTGTCGGCCAGAACCTGGGTGATGCCATAATGGTCGCGCAGGTCGATGAAGAGGACGCCGCCGTGATCTCGCACGCGATGCACCCAGCCCGACAGGCGGACAGTCTGGCCGACGTCCGCGGCGCTCAACACGGCGCAATGATGGGTGCGATAGGCGTGCATGATAACATCCCGGAACCGGGCGGGCAAAGACCCGCGAAAGGCGAGCAGACTTATACGCAACCAGACCCGCGGCGCAAGCCCGCCTGTTCTCAGACGAGGCGCGCGGCGCACAGCCCCCGCAGCGAATTGCCGAGGAACAACTGGCCGCGCCGCAGATCCTCGACCCGCAGCACCGCCTCCCGCGCGCGCCCCTCGCGGAGCAGGATCTGGCGCTGGATGCCCGGCAGCAGGCCGCAGGACAGGCGCGGGGTCAGCAGCATGTCCCCCATCTTGAGAAAGACATTGAAGATCGTCCCCTCGCACACCTCGCCCCGGTGATTGAGATAGATCAGCTCATGCACATCCTTGGGCAGCTCCGCCCGGGCCCGGTCATACATCGCACGCTCGGTGGTCTTGACCCGAAGCCAGGGGTCGGCGGGATCCAGCCGCGCCTGGGCGATCCGGACATTCCACATTTCCGGACCATACCCGAAGGCCGAGACCGTCACATCGGGCGTGCCGTTCAGCGCCAAGGTCAGGCGTACCCGCAGCGGCAGATCGCCCCGCGCCGCCGACAGCGAACCCAGGATCCGCGCGCGGTCAAAGGGCGCCTGAAAGATCCGCGCCGTCCGTTCGAGCCGGGCCAGATGATCCTCGAGATTGATAAAGCCTGGGTTTCGTCGCCAGGCCATCGTTTCAATCAGCCGGAAGTTTTCGGGGAGAGTTCGCTGAACCGGGCCTTCCACAATGCCTCCTCGTACTCTGACACGGCAGTGGAATCCGCGACGACCCCGCCCCCGACATTCAACACCGCCTCTCCGCCGGGATAGAGCGCGACGGTCCGGATCGCCACGTTGAACTCCGCCCGTCCATCCGGCGCCGCCCAGCCGATCGCCCCGCAATAGGCATCGCGCGGCCCCGCCTCCAGTTCGCGAATGATCTGCATCGCCCGCAGTTTTGGCGCTCCCGTCACCGAACCACATGGGAACAGCGCCCGCAACAGTTGGCCCAGACGAATATCGGCCAAAAGTCGCCCCGTGATTTCGCTGACCATCTGATGGACGGTGGCATAGCTCTCGATCTGGAAGAGCCTCGGCACATGGACCGAACCGATTTCGGCGATGCGGGAAATGTCATTGCGCAAAAGATCGACGATCATCAGGTTTTCCGCGCGGGTCTTGCCGTCCTGTCCGAGATGTTCGCGCAATGCGGCGTCGTGGTCCGGGTCGGTGTCGCGGGGCGCGGTGCCCTTCATCGGACGCGTGGTGATGGTGCCCTTTCCATCCAGTTCGAAAAACAATTCCGGCGAGCGGGAGAGCAGAGCGACCGGCCCAAGCTGGACCAGCGCGCCGTAACCTACCCTTTGCCGCTCCGCGAGCGCGGCATAGATCGCCGCCGGCGCGCCGCTCCAGCGTCCCCGCATCGGGAAAGTGAGGTTCGCCTGATAGATGTCGCCAGCGCGGATGTAGTCGGCCACCCGGTCGAAGGCCCGGGTGTAGGTGACAAGATCCCAATCCGCGACGAACGGGCCGAGTTCGCCTCCCGGCGCCTGCTTTCGGGCCGGAGCCGGGGGTCCGGCAAAGACCCCGAAGGCCAGCAAGGGCATCCGCCGCGCCTCCGGCAGCGACGGCAGCAGCCGCGGCTCGAAGACATGGCCCAGTTCATAGCTGGCATGCCCTGCGATCCAATGGCCGGCGGCCAGCGCCGCCTCAACGGCCGCGAGGGCCTTAGGCACATCCTCTGGTACGCGCGCCTCGATCACATGACGAGGCGCGGCGAAACGCGCGGGCGCGCCGTCGGGACCATGGTCAAATTCGACGAAAACTTCCGACGTCACCGCACCCCCGGCATGATCCTCGCGGCCTGATGGTCGCGACCGAGCCCCATGTCAATCGCTCGAAATGTCTCGACTTGCGTTAACGACTCCTAAATCCTTGCACCGCCGCCCTGTGTCACTATAACCACGGCAATTTGCCGACCCTTGGCGAATCCCAACCCCCGTCGCCTGCGTCAGGTGCCGGGCCTGACCGTGCAAGGCCTGAACATGCCCAAGAGAACCGATATCCACTCGATCCTGATCATCGGGGCGGGTCCCATCGTCATAGGCCAGGCCTGCGAATTCGACTATTCCGGGGTACAGGCCTGCAAGGCCCTGCGCGAGGAAGGATATCGCGTCATCCTGGTCAATTCCAACCCGGCCACGATCATGACCGATCCCGAGATGGCCGATGCCACCTATATCGAGCCGATCACGCCGGAAATCGTAGCAAAGATCATCGAAAAGGAGCGTCCAGACGCGATCCTGCCGACCATGGGCGGCCAGACCGGGTTGAACACCGCCCTGGCGCTCGATGACATGGGTGTGCTGGAGAAATTCAATGTCGAGCTGATCGGGGCCAAGCGCGCCGCCATCGAGATGGCCGAGGACCGCAAGCTCTTCCGCGAGGCGATGGAGCGCATCGGTCTCGAGAACCCGCGTGCGACGGTTGCCAACACCCTTGAGGAAGCCCTCGCCGCGATCGACCATGTCGGCCTGCCCGCGATCATCCGTCCCGCCTTCACCCTTGGCGGCACAGGGGGCGGCGTCGCCTACAACCGCGAGGATTATGAGCGGATTTGCCGCACCGGTCTCGACGCCTCCCCCGTCAGCCAGATCCTCATCGACGAATCCCTTCTCGGCTGGAAGGAATTCGAGATGGAGGTGGTCCGCGACCGCAAGGACAATTGCATCATTGTCTGCTCGATCGAGAACATCGATCCGATGGGTGTGCATACCGGCGACAGCATCACCGTGGCCCCGGCCCTGACGCTCACAGACAAGGAATATCAGGTGATGCGCAACGCCTCGATCGCGGTCCTGCGCGAGATCGGGGTGGAGACCGGCGGCTCCAACGTCCAGTTCGCGGTCCAGCCCGAAACCGGCAGGTTGATTGTCATCGAGATGAACCCCCGCGTGTCGCGGTCGTCGGCGCTGGCGTCCAAGGCCACTGGCTTTCCCATCGCCAAGATCGCCGCGAAACTCGCCGTTGGCTATACGCTGGATGAGCTGGACAACGACATCACCCAGGTGACGCCCGCCTCCTTCGAACCAACCATCGACTATGTCGTTACGAAAATCCCCCGTTTCACCTTCGAGAAATTCCCCGGCTCCGAGCCTGTCCTCACCACTGCGATGAAATCAGTGGGCGAGGCCATGGCCATCGGCCGGACCTTCCACGAATCGCTGCAAAAGGCGTTGTGCAGCCTGGAAACCGGCCTTACCGGCCTCGACGAGATCACGATCCCCGGTGCCGACGGTCCCGACGCCCGCGCCGCGATCATCGGCGCTTTATCGGCCTTTACCCCCGACCGGCTGCGCCTCGCCGCCCAGGCCATGCGCCACGGCCTGACCGATGCGGAAATCCATGCCTCTACCCGCTTTGACCCCTGGTTCCTCGCCCGGATCCGTGAAATCGTGGAAACCGAGGCCGAGATCCGCGCCCATGGCCTGCCCATCTCCGCCGTCGCCCTGCGGCATCTCAAGATGATGGGCTTCTCCGATGCCCGCCTCGCCAAACTGACCGGCCGGACCGAGGCCTCCATCCGCGCCGACCGCCAGAGACTCGGGATCCGCGCGGTCTTCAAACGTATCGACACCTGCGGCGCCGAATTCGAGGCCCAAACGCCTTACATGTACTCGACCTACGAAGCCGAACACGGCGGCTATACCGAATGCGAAGCGCGCCCCACGAATGCCAAGAAGGTCGTCATCCTCGGCGGCGGCCCGAACCGGATCGGCCAGGGCATCGAGTTCGACTATTGCTGCTGTCATGCCTGTTTCGCCCTGACCAAGCAGGGCTACGAGACGATCATGATCAACTGCAACCCGGAGACGGTCTCGACCGACTATGACACCTCCGACCGGCTCTATTTCGAACCGCTCACCCTCGAGCATGTGCTCGAAATCCTGCGCGTCGAACAGGAAAACGGCCTGCTTCACGGGGTGATCGTGCAGTTCGGCGGCCAGACCCCGCTGAAACTCGCCAATGCCCTGCATGACGCGGGCATTCCCATCCTCGGCACCACGCCCGACGCGATCGACCTCGCCGAGGACCGCGAGCGGTTTCAGCAACTCCTCCACCGGCTCAACCTGAAACAACCGCGCAACGGCATCGCCCGCTCGCCCGAACAGGCCCATGCCGTCGCCCGCGACATCGGCTATCCGCTGGTGATCCGCCCCTCCTATGTGCTCGGCGGCCGCGCCATGGAAATCGTCCGCGACGAGGCCCAGCTCACCCGCTACATCCGCGAGGCGGTCCAGGTCTCCGGCACCACGCCGGTCCTGCTCGACACCTACCTCTCCAATGCGACCGAGGTCGACGTGGACGCCCTCTGCGACGGCACTTCGGTCCATATCGCCGGCGTCATGGAACATATCGAGGAGGCGGGCGTCCATTCCGGCGACAGCGCCTGCTCGATCCCGCCCTATTCCCTCTCGCCCGAGATCGTCACTGAGCTCAAAGCCCAGACCGAGGCCATGGCCATCGCCCTCGGCGTCGTCGGCCTGATGAACGTGCAGTTCGCGATCAAGGACCGCGACATCTATGTCCTCGAAGTGAACCCCCGCGCCTCGCGCACCGTCCCCTTCGTCGCCAAGGCCACCGACAGCGCCATCGCGGCCATCGCCGCCCGGATCATGGCGGGGGAACGCCTCTCGAACTTCCCGCTGCGCCCGCCCTACCCCGCCGATGTCAGCCCCGACGACGACATGCCCTTCGCCGATCCGATGACCCTGGCCGATCCGCAAACCCCGTGGTTCTCGGTCAAGGAGGCGGTGCTGCCCTTCAACCGCTTCCCCGGCGTCGATACCCTGCTCGGGCCGGAGATGCGCTCGACCGGCGAGGTCATGGGATGGGACCGCTCCTTCCCCCGCGCCTTCCTCAAGGCGCAGATGGGGGCGGGCACGGTCCTGCCCACCTCAGGCACCCTCTTTGTCAGCGTCAAGGACGCCGACAAGAACGACGACCTGATCGAGGCCGCCCGCCTCCTCCACGACCTCGGCTTCAAGCTGCTGGCGACGGGGGGGACCGCGACCTTCCTCAAGGATCAGGGGATCCCGGCGACTCGGGTGAACAAGGTCTATGAGGGCCGCCCGAACATCGTGGATGTGATGAAGGACGGCGGGGTCCAGATCGTCTTCAACACGACCGAGGGGTCGCAGAGCATCGCCGACAGCCGGGCGATCCGGTCTCTGACCCTGTCGGGCAAGACCCCCTATTTCACCACCGCCGCCGGCGCCCGCGCGGCGGCTCTGGCCATGGTGAACCGTCTGGAAGGGGAGCTGCGGGTCCGGTCCCTGCAAGGCTGACGGCGGGGCCCTTCACAGGGGTGCGCACGCGTGCGCACCCATCCATATATTGAATTCATTGATTAAAAGTGTTAACGTCCCAATTTGGAGGGTGTGCGGGGAGTCTCGAAATCGCTGGTTGGAGGCTCCGGTCTTCCCTGCTTTCACCTCAATGTCGGTGGGCGACAACGCCGACGGCTCCGGGACGAAATGTGAGGCACCACGCGCAACGGCCGACAAGTGCAGAAACAGCATCTGAACAAAAACGTAGGGCGGACCTCGGTCCGCCCCCCCTTGGCACCCCCGGAGCGTCAAGGCTCCAGGCGGCTGATCATCACCGTGCAGATCGGTTTCTTGCCGATCAGGTCGTTGCAACACCGACCGCAGGCGCGGGAGATGATCGCCTCCAACGCGTCGTCATCGTCCAGATCCGAACGCTTGGCGCGGTTCAGCTCGCGCCCCACCTCTTCCTCGATCGCACCGCTCAATCCGTCGCGCAGGCGGGCGACCTCCGGCAGGCCGAGGGTCTGGACCCAGGCGCCGCCCATCGGACGGCCGCCCTCGTCGATCATCACATTGACGATCACAACCCCCCGCAAAGCCATCCGGAGACGGTCCCGCACCACCCCGTCCAGCGCGCCGATCAATTGCGTGCCGTCGAGATAGATCCGGCCGGTCTCGATCTTCTCGGCCACCACCGGAATGTCGCCGGTCATGTCGAGCACCGTCCCGTTCGGGGCCACCACCCCGGCATAACCGCGGCTCTGGGCGAATTCGGCATGGACCGAGAGATGCCGGTGCTCGCCATGCATCGGCACGATCGCCGCGGGGCGCAGCAGATCCTGCATCACGACCAGATCCGGGCGGTTGGCATGGCCGGAAACGTGATAGAGCCCCCCTTCGTCATCCACCACCCGCACGCCCTTTTCGCTGAGCGCGTTCATGACGCGGCCGACGCTGACCTCATTGCCGGGGATCGTCTTGGAGGAGAAGAGGAAGGTGTCGCCCCGTCTCAGCTCCAGCCCCATGTATTTGCCGGTCGCCAGTTGCGCCGAGGCCGCGCGCCGTTCGCCCTGGCTGCCGGTCGCCAGCACCAGCAGGCTGGAGCGCGGCACATCCTCCATGTCGATCGGGTCGAGGATCGGCGGAAAGGAATGCAGCACCTCGGCGGCGCGGGCGGTCTTGAGCATGGTGTTCATCGCCCGGCCCAGGACCACGACCTTGCGTCCGACCGCGTGACCGGCCTCGGCCAGCGTCCTGAGGCGGGCGACGTTGGAGGCGAAGGTCGTGGCCACCACCAGCCCCTCCGCCTTTGCCAGCAGCGTCTGGATCGGTTCGACCAGCATCGCCTCCGACCGGCCCGGATGCGGCGAGAAGACATTGGTGGAATCGCAGGTCATCACCTTGATCCCGAGATCCCCGATCGCCCGGAAGGTTTCCGGCACGAAGGGGTCGCCGACGACCGGCGTCTGGTCGGTCTTGAAGTCGGCGCTGTGCAGGATGCGGCCCGCCGGGGTTTCGATCAGCAGGCTGGAGGATTCCGGGATGGAGTGGGACACCGGCACGAAGCCGACCGAGAACGGTCCCGCCTGGACCATCTCGGGCCAGGGATTGACCTGGCGGACCTGGGTGCTGTCCTGGCCCGCGCGTTCCATCTTGGACTGGGCGATGGCGGCGGTGAAGCGGCGGGCATAGACGGGCGCGCGCAGGCGGTTCCAGAGCATCCCGAGCGCGCCGACATGGTCCTCATGCGCATGGGTGATGAAGATCCCCTCCAGCCGGTCCGACCGCGCGGCGATCCAGGACGGGTCGGCCATGATGAGATCGACGCCGGGGCTCGAGTCCATGTCCGGAAAGGTCACGCCGACATCGACGAGGATGAAGCGTTCCGCATCCCGAGGGCCGTAGCCATAGAGATACATGTTCATGCCGATCTCGCCCGCGCCACCGAGCGCGAGATAGATCAACCGGTTTTTCGGTGCCATTGAGTTTGGATCACTCCCTGTTCAAGCGATCGATCAGGACGAGGCCATGGATGGTCAGTCCCGTATCGATGATTTCCAAGACATCTGTCCCTTGCGCGAAGAGGGTGGACAGTCCCCCAGTTCCGATGACCTTCATGGGTTGCGCCCGTTCGGCGCGGATCCGGGCGCAGAGGCCTTCGATCAATCCCACATAGCCCCAATAAATTCCCGACTGCATGCAGGAGACCGTGTTGGTCCCGACCACCCGTTCGGGTCGTGTGACGTCGATGAAGGGCAGCGCCGCCGCCGCGTCATGCAGCGCCTTGAGCGACAGGTTGACGCCCGGGGCGATGATGCCGCCGACATAGGCGCCGTCATGGTCGACGACATCGAGCGTCGTCGCCGTGCCGAAATCCACCACGATCAGGTTGCCGCCGTAGCGGTCGAAGGCGCCGACGGTGTTGACGAGCCGGTCCGCTCCGACATGCGCCGTGGGATCGACCCGGACGGGCACGCCGAGCTTGACATCGGGTTTGCCGACCACCCGGGGCCGCGTGTGGAAATACCGGTCCGACAGCACCCGCAGATTGAAGACGACCTGCGGCACGACCGAGGAAATCACCACCGACCGCACCCGCGGTTTCATGCCCGCGAATTCCATCAACTGGCTCAGCCAGACGAAATATTCATCCGCCGTGCGTTGGCGGTCGGTCGCGCAGCGCCAGTCGGCCACCACCGCCGTGCCATCGTGCAGCGCGAAGACGGTATTGGTGTTTCCAACATCAATCGCGAGGAGCAAGCCCTGCCTCCCGAACCGAGGAGCCGAAGAAGACCTCGCCGGCGGGCAGCGCCACGCGGCCCTGGGCGGTTGCGAGAACCAGGGCGCCGGTCGGGTCGATCGTCTCGAACCGGCCCACCAGTTCGCGGCCCGGCAGGCGTGCCGTCATCGTCTCACCGAGCCGGGCGGCGCGGTTCAGCCAGGCGGCGCGGATCGGATCAAAACCCTCGGCCGCGAGGCGGTTCTCCCAGCGGCGCAGGGCGGGGCCGAGACGGTCGAGGAATTCCTCCGGCGTGACCACCACATTGGCGCCCTGGGCGAGGCTGACGGGGGGGGTTGCCCCCGGTTCCAGATCCCTCGGGTCGGGGGCATGGCGGAGGTTGACGCCGATGCCGATGACCAGGGCCATCGGGCGGCCCGCGGCGCCGCCGGTTTCCAGCAGGATGCCGGCCAGCTTTCTCCCCGACAGGAGCACGTCGTTCGGCCATTTCAGGGAGAAGAGTTCGGACCGGCCCGTCACCGCCACCAGCGCGTCGAACAGACCCAGGGCCGCCACGAAGGACCGCTGTGCCAGCGCCGCCGACGGTCCCTCCGGCGTCATCAGCAGGGAGGCCGCGAAATTCCCGCGGGGCTGGGTCCAGGCCCGGCCCCTGCGCCCGCGCGCGGCGGTCTGGTTGTGCGCCAGCAGCCACAATGGCCCGCGGGCGCCCTGGGCGACACGGCGCAGGGCCTCGGCGTTCGTGCTGTCCAGGTCCTCATGGATTTCGCGAAGGGTGTCCCCCGGCCAAGGCTCCATGGGTCAGGGCACGAGGGTCGCGGCGGCCGAGGCCGCGAGCCCCTCGATCCCGAAGAGGTTCACCACCCCGAGCAGCATCGCCAGAGAGCTGACCGCGAGAAGACCCCAATGCAGCATCGGCATCTTGCCATCGAGCGCATAGGCGGGCGTCCCGAAATACATCAGATAGACGATGCGCAGATAGTAATAGGCGCCAATCACGCTGGCGATCATACCCGCCACGGCGAGCCAGACCAGTCCGGCCTCCACCGCCGCCTTGAGCACATAGAATTTTCCGAAGAAGCCGACCAGCGGCGGAATGCCGGCCAGGCTGAACATCAGGACCGCGAGGGCCGCCGCCCGCGCCGGTTCCACCTGGCTGTAGAGGCCGAGGGCCGCGATATCCGTTACCGGCTCGCCGTCCTTTTCCATGTTGAGGATGAAGGCGAAGGTGCCGACGCTCATCGTCACATAGATCGCGAGATAGATGAGCAGGGACTGCAACCCCATCTCGGTCCCGGCGGCGAGGCCCATCAGGGCGTAGCCCATGTGACCGATCGAGGAATAGGCCATCAGGCGCTTGATGTCCTTCTGGCCGATGGCCGCGACCGAACCGAGGAACATCGAGGCCAGCGACAGGAACGACAGGATCTGCTGCCATTCCGGCACCGCCCCGCCAAAGGCCGAATAGAGCACCCGGGCGAACATCGCCGCCGCCGCCACCTTGGGCGCCGTCGCAAAGAACGCCGTCACCGGGGTCGGCGAACCTTCGTACACGTCCGGCGTCCACATGTGGAAGGGCGCCGCCGACACCTTGAACGCCATGCCGGCCGAGAGGAACACCAGACCGAAGACCATGCCGATCGACAACGGCCCCTGCCCGATCGCGGTGGCGATCCCGGCGAAGGAGGTCGTGCCCGAATAGCCATAGACGAGGCTCGCGCCATAGAGCAGCAGGCCCGAGGAAAGCGCGCCGAGGACGAAATACTTCAACCCCGCCTCGGTCGAGCGCAGATTGTCGCGCCGGAAGGCCGCGACGATATAGAGCGACAGCGATTGCAGTTCGAGCCCCATATAGAGCACGATCAGATCGCCCGCCGAGACCATGGTCATCATGCCGACCGTGGCCAGCACGATCAGCACCGGATATTCGAACTTCATCAGGTCGTTCTTGACCAGATAATCATGGCTGAGCGCCAGCGCCGCCGCCGCCCCGAACAGGATCATCACCTTGGAGAAGCGGGCGAAGCCGTCATTGAGGAAGGAACCGCCAAAGGCGGAGCGCACGCCCTCCGGCTGGAGGCCGACCCAGAGGCCGACCAGGATCAGGATGCCCACCGAAGCCCAGAGGATCGCGCGGCTGGGGTCGCGCGGACCGCCATAGGCGCCCCACATCAGGGCAATCAGAGCGAAGACCGCCAGGACGGCTTCGGGGGCGACAACGTTCAGGTCCGGAGCGAGCATCGCTTTCCCTCGTATTTCCGCGGGCGTGTCAGTTCAGAGCCAGCGAGGTCGCGCTGGCGGCCGCGGCTTGTGTATGGTCGACGAGCGCCTGGACCGATGGTCCGATCACATCGAGCACCAGCGCGGGATAGACCCCGAGCAGGATGGTCATCACGATCAGCGGCGCGAACAGCAGTTTTTCCCGCCGGGTCATGTCCTGGATCGTGCGCAGGCTCGACTTGACCAGATCGCCGAACACCACCCGGCGATAGAGCCAGAGCGCATAGGCCGCCGACAGGATCACGCCGAAGGCGGCGAAGAAGGCCACCCAGGAATTCGCCTGGAAGGCGCCGGCCATGGTCAGGAATTCCCCGACGAAGCCGGATGTCCCGGGCAGGCCGACATTGCCCATGGTAAAGAGCATGAAGACCAAAGCATAGACCGGCATCCGCACCACCAGCCCGCCATAGGCCGCGATCTCGCGGGTGTGCATCCGGTCATAGATCACGCCGACGATGAGAAACAGCGCGCCCGAGATGAAGCCATGGCTGATCATCTGGAACATCGCGCCATCGACGCCCTGACGGTTCAGGGCGAAGATCCCCATCGTCACGAACCCCATATGCGCGACGGAGGAATAGGCGATCAGCTTCTTCATGTCCTCCTGCATCAGGGCGACGAGGCTGGTGTAGATGATCGCGATCACCGAGAGGGTGAAGACGAAATTCTGCATCAGTTCGGAGGCCACCGGGAACATCGGCAGGCTGAAGCGCAGGAAACCGTAACCGCCCATCTTGAGCAGGATCGCGGCGAGCACGACCGATCCGGCGGTCGGCGCCTGGACGTGGGCGTCCGGCAGCCAGGTATGGACCGGCCACATCGGCATCTTGACCGCGAAGCTGGCGAAGAAGGCGAGCCAGAGCAGGGTCTGGACCCCGCCCACGATGGTAAAGCCGAGCACCGAGATCGGTTCCGAGGCGAACTGATGGGTCAGCAGCGTCGGAATGTCGGTGGTGCCCGCCTGCATATACATCGCCACCATGGCGACGAGCATCAGGACGGAGCCGAGCAGGGTATAGAGGAAGAACTTGAAGGCGGCATAGATGCGGTCCTTGCCGCCCCAGATGCCGACGATCAGGAACATCGGGATCAGGCCCGCCTCGAAGAAGACATAGAACAGGATCATGTCGAGCGCGCTGAAGACGCCGATCATCAGCGTCTCGAGCACGAGGAAGGCGACCATATATTCCTTGAACCGCGTGGTGACGCCCGCGCAGGACAGGATCACGATCGGCATCAGCGACGTGGTGAGCAGGACGAACAGCACCGAGATGCCATCGACGCCCATCTTGTAGGTGAGGCCGCCGAGCCAGGTGGTCTCTTCGACCATCTGGAAGCCGGTGTTCGCGGGATCGAACCTTGCATAGAGGATCAGCGAAAGCAGGAAGGTCGCCAGTGTGGTGAAGAACGAGAGATAGAGCGCGTTCTTGCGGCCCGCCCGGTCATCGTCGCGCAGAAAGACGAGCAGCACGACCGCGCCGATCAGGGGAAGGAAGGTGATAAGGGACAGGAGGCTGATCATCTTAACCCACGCTGGTGATGCTGATCCAGGCGATCAGGACGACAAGTCCCACCACCATGGCGAAGGCATAATGGAAGAGGTAACCCGACTGTGCCCGCCCCGCGAGCCGCGTGACGTAAGGAACGACCCCCAGCGCCAGCCCGTTGATCCCGCCATCGATGGTGGCGCCGTCGCCCTTCTTCCAGAGGAAGGTTCCGAGCCACATGACGGGCCGCACGAAGATCAGGTTGTAGAGTTCGTCGAAGTACCATTTGTTCAGGAGGAACAGATAGAGCGGTCGTTGCGAGGCCGCGAGCCGGCCCGGCAGGTCGGGCCTGCGGATATAGAAGACATAGGCGAGGATGAACCCGCCAAGCATCGCCAGGAACGGCGAGAGCTTGACGATGGCGGGAGATTCATGCGCCTCGGTCAGCACGTGATTGTCCGGTGCCATGAAGATCGCCCCGACCGGAGCCGCGACCGCCGCTTCGGCCGCGGGGGCCGCCTCGGCATGGGTTTCGGCGGGGGCGGCGGTTTCGGCATGGGTTTCGGCCGGGGCCTCCCCGTGGCCCGCCTCGGCCTCGTGCTCCGCCGGAACCTGGAAGAAGCTGTTGACCGCGTGATGATCGCCGAAGAACGGCTTGTACCAGATCATGCCCGCGAAGATCGCGCCAACGGCCAGAACCGCCAGGGGGATCAGCATCGGGCGCGGGCTCTCATGCGCATGGTCATAGGCATGATGATCGCCGCGCGGCGTCCCGTAGAAGGTCAGGAACATCAGCCGCCAGCTGTAGAAGCTGGTCATGAAGGCCGCGATCACCAGCATCATGAAGGCATAGCCGGAGGCCGTGGTCGGCGCGGCCCAGGCGCTCTCGATGATCGCATCCTTGCTGAGGAAACCGGCGAAACCGATGTTGGTGAGCGGAATGCCCACGCCGGTGATCGCCAGCGTCCCGATCAGCATCGCATAAAAGGTCAGCGGGATCTTTTTCCGCAAGCCGCCATAGTTCCGCATGTCCTGCTCGTGGTGCATCGCATGGATCACCGACCCCGCGCCGAGAAAGAGCATCGCCTTGAAGAACGCATGGGTGAAGAGATGGAACATCGCCGCCGGATAGACCCCGACCCCCGCCGCCACGAACATGTAGCCGAGCTGCGAACAGGTCGAATAGGCGATCACCCGTTTGATGTCGTTCTGAACGAGGCCAACCGTCGCCGCGAAGAAGGCCGTCGAGGCGCCGATATAGGTAATGAAGATCTTGGCGTTCGGCGCATATTCGATCAGCGGCGACATGCGGCAGACGAGGAAGACGCCCGCCGTCACCATGGTCGCGGCATGGATGAGCGCGGAGACCGGCGTCGGGCCTTCCATCGCGTCCGGAAGCCAGGTGTGCAGGAACAGTTGCGCCGATTTGCCCATCGCCCCGATGAAGAGCATCGTCGCGATGACCTCGGTCGCGGTCCAGTCGCGCCAGAGGAAATGCAGTTGCGTGGTGGCAAGCCGCGGCGCGGCGGCGAAGATGTCGGTGAAGCTGATGCTGTCGACCGAGACATAGATGAGGAAGATCCCCATCAGGAAGCCGAAGTCGCCGACCCGGTTCACCACGAAGGCCTTGATGGCGGCGGCGTTCGCGCTCGGCTTGCGGTAGTAGAAGCCGATCAGCAGGTAGGAGGCGACACCGACGCCCTCCCAGCCGAAGAACATCTGGAGCAGGTTGTCCGACGTCACCAGCATCAGCATCGCGAAGGTGAAGAAGGAGAGATAGGCGAAGAACCGGGGCTTGTAGCTCTCGCCATGCTTCCAGTTCTCGTCATGCGCCATGTAGCCGAAGGAATAGAGATGCACGAGCGCCGAGACGGAGGTCACGACGATCAGCATGATCGCGGTCATGCGGTCGAGCCGGATCGCCCAGTCGGCGCTGAGCGAGCCTGAGACCACCCAGCGGAACAGTTGATGCGAGGTGATGGACTCGTCGAGCGTGAAGAACACGATCCAGGAAAAGAAGCAGGCGAGGAACAGAAGCCCCGTCGCAATCATCTGGGCCCGGGCCTCGCCGAACCATTTGTAGCCGAACCCGCAGAGCAGCGCCCCGAGCAGCGGCGCGAAGAGGATGATCGTGGTCATGGGGTCAGCCCTTCATCACATTCACATCTTCCACCGCGATCGTGCCGCGGTTGCGGAAGAAGCACACCAGGATCGCAAGGCCGATCGCGGCCTCGGCGGCGGCCACCGTCAGGACGAAGAGGGTGAACACCTGTCCCACCAGATCGCCGAGCGATGCGGAAAAGGCGACCAGATTGATATTCACCGCGAGCAGCATCAGTTCGACCGACATCAGGATCACGATGACGTTCTTGCGGTTGATGAAGATCCCGAAGATCCCGGTCACGAACAGGATGGCCGCGACCGTGAGATAATGCCCAAGCCCGATCATGCGCCCTGCCCCGGTTTGATATCCAACATTTCGATCGCCGTCTTGGGATCGCGGTACATCTGTGCCAGCACGTCCTGCCGCTTGACCGCTACCCGCTTGCGCAGGGTGAGCACGATCGCCCCGACCATGGCCACCAGAAGGATCAGGCCCGCGAGCTGAAACAGGAAGACGTATTGGGTATAGAGCAGATTGCCGAGCGCCGCCGTGTTCTCGACCTGATCCGGCGCCGGGGTCACGGCGGCCCGCAGATTGACCGCCTGCTCGGACGCCTGCCACGAGCCGAAGACGAAGCCGAGCTGCACCAGCAACACGATCCCGATCAGAAGGCCCACCGGCAGATATTGCGACATGCCCGCCCTCAGTTCGGCGAAATCGACGTCGAGCATCATCACGACGAACAGGAACAGCACCGCCACCGCGCCGACATAGACGATCAGCATCAGCATCGCGACGAATTCCGCCCCGAGCAGCACGAAGAGACCCGCCGCCGAGAAGAAGGCGAGGATGAGCCAGAGCACCGAATGCACCGGATTGCGCGCGATCACCACGAGAACGCCGGAGATCACGGCGGTGAAGGCGAAAAGATAGAAGGCGAAGGCTGAAAACGCCATGATCACAGGTCTCCCTCAGCGGTAAGGCGCGTCCAGTTCCAGGTTCCGTGCGATCTCTGATTCCCAGCGGTCGCCGTTCGAAAGCAGCTTGGCCTTGTCGTAGAACAGCTCCTCGCGCGTTTCGGTCGCGAATTCGAAGTTCGGCCCCTCGACGATCGCATCCACCGGGCAGGCTTCCTGACAGAAGCCGCAATAGATGCATTTCGTCATGTCGATGTCATAACGCGTGGTCCGGCGCGAGCCGTCCTCGCGCGGTTCCGCGTCGATGGTGATCGCCTGCGCCGGGCAGATCGCCTCGCACAATTTGCAGGCGATACAGCGTTCCTCGCCATTCGCATAGCGGCGCAAGGCATGTTCGCCCCGGAACCGGGGAGACAGGGGCCCCTTTTCGTGCGGATAGTTCACCGTCGCCTTCGGCTTGAAGAAATACTTCATGCCCATGGCAAAGCCGCTGAAAAAATCCTGTAGCAGGAAATATTTCGCCGCGCGGTCGAAAGGTATTCCCATGGCTCAGCCTCCCATCGTCCAGCGCTGGTAGGCGCCCCAGAACCAACCGTAGTGTGCGAATATCCCGACGATCACCACCCAGCCGAGGCTGAGCGGAAGGAAGACCTTCCAGCCGATCCGCATCAACTGGTCGTAGCGGTAGCGGGGAACGATCGCCTTGACCATCGAGAAGAAGAAGAAGGCGATGATCATCTTCAGCACCATCCAGAGCACGCCATCCGGCAGCCCCGGGATCGGCGACAGCCATCCGCCAAAGAACAGGATCGAGATCATCGCGCACATGAAGACGACGCTCATCAGCTCGCCGATCATGAAGAGCAGGAACGGCGTCGAGGAATATTCCACCTGATAGCCCGCGACCAGTTCCGACTCCGCCTCCGGAAGATCGAAGGGCGGGCGGTTGGTTTCGGCCAGCGCCGAGAAGAAGAACAGGAAGACCATCGGGAAATGCGGCAGCCAGAACCAGCTGAGCGCGCCCATGCCCCCCTGCGCCTCGACGATCCGGCTGAGATTCAGCGATCCGGTCGAGATCAGGACGCCGACGATGATGAGGCCGAGCGACACCTCGTAGGAGATCATCTGCGCGGCGGAGCGCAGGCATCCCATGAAAGGATATTTCGAATTCGAGGCCCAGCCGCCGATGATGATCGCATAAACGTGAAGCGAGGAGATTGCGAAGATGAAGAGAATCCCCACATTCATATCAGAGATCACCCAGCCCGGCGCCCAGGGCACCACCGCCCAGACGATGACGGGCAGCACGAAGGAGACCATCGGAGCCAGCAGGAACAGGGTCTTGTCCGCGCCGGAGGGGATCAGCACTTCCTTGACGATATATTTGAGGAAGTCGGCGAAGCTCTGCAGCAGGCCCCAGGGGCCCACCACGTTCGGACCGCGGCGCAGCTGGACCGCCGCCCAGATCTTGCGGTCGGCATACATCAGGAAGGCCAGGGCCACGAGGACGAGGACCGTGACCAGGAGACACTGACCGAGGATCAGCAGAAACAGGCCGAAGCCGGATGCGAAAAAGTCCATGCCCCTACTCCGCCGCCATGGGCCGCGTGCCCACGCTTGATAGTTTCGCAAGTTCGGCCATCACCTGGCTCGCCCGTGCGATCGGATTGCTCTGATAATGCGGATGCGAGGGGGCGGGCAAGTCCACGTCGCCCATGTCGCCCGACGGCGCGGCCACCCATTCATTCGTGGGAACCTGATCGATCCGCGCCAGATGCGGCACCGCTTCGAACATCCGAACCCGCAGTTCCGCGAGGGAATTGAAGGGAAGCGGCGTGCCGGTCCGCGCCGAAAGCGCGCGCAGGATCGCCCAGTTCTCGCGCGCCTCGCCCGGGGGAAAGCCCGCGCGGTTGGCCATCTGCGGCCGACCCTCGGTATTCACAAAGATCCCCGCTTCCTCGGTAAAGGCCGCGCCCGGCAGGATCACATCCGCCCGATGCGCCCCGCGATCGCCATGGCTGCCCTGATAGATGACGAAGGGTCCGGCGGCCAGATCGATCTCGTCGGCGCCGAGGTTGAAGATGACATCCGCCCCGTCGAGCGCGGCATCGAGCCCGCCCTCGGTGGCAAAGCCGAGATCCATCGCCCCGACCCGCGAAGCCGCGTGATGGAGCACGAGGAATCCCCCGCCCAGCCGTTCTGCCAGATTCATCGCGGCCCCGAGGACCGCCGCGCCATTTTCGCCCGTCAGGGCGGCGTGACCGAGGATCACCAGCGCGCCCTGCGCCGGTTCCGCCGCGTTCAGCGTCTGCGTCAGCGCGCCGGTGCCGGAGCCCAGATGATCATAGGGGAAGGTCAGGTCCACCGCCTCGCCCGTCAGCGTCACCTTCGCGCCGCGCAGCCAGGCCTTGCGCAGCCGCGCATTCAGGACCGGCGCCTCGACCCGGGGATTGACGCCGATCAGGTGAATGACCTCGGCCGTGTCGATATCCTCGATCTTCGCCGTCCCGGCATAGGCCGAGCGGTTCCCGACCGGCAGCGCCGCGCCATCCGTCCGGCATTCCACCGCGCCGCCCAGGCCCGCGACCCATTCCCGGAGTGCGAAGATCGCCTCGGTCGGTGCGAGATCCCCGGCGATGGCCGCGACCTTGCGGCCCTTCACCGCCTCGGCGATCGCGGCGAAGGCCTCGCCCCAGGTGGCGGGCGCCAGCCGGCCGTTCCGGCGCAGATAGGGTTTGTCCAGCCGCTGCCGCCGCAGCCCGTCCCAGATGAACCGGGACCGGTCGGCCAGCCATTCCTCGTTCACCCCGTCATGATTGCGCGGCAGGATGCGCATCACGTCGCGCCCCTTGACGTCGACCCGGATATTCGAGCCGAGCGCGTCCATCACATCGATCGACTCGGTCTTTTTCAATTCCCAGGGGCGGGCGGTGAAGGCATAGGGTTTGGAGGTCAGCGCCCCGACCGGGCAGAGATCGATCACATTGCCCTGCAGTTCGCTGGTCAGCATAGCCCCGAGATAGGAGGTGATCTCGCTGTCCTCGCCCCGGCCGGTCTGGCCCATTTCCGGGACGCCCGCGACCTCGGTGATGAAGCGGACGCAGCGGGTGCAGGAGATGCAGCGCGTCATCTGCGTTTTGACCAGCGGCCCGAGATCGGGATCGAGCGCCGAACGCTTGGGCTCGCGATAGCGGCTGAAATCGACGCCATAGGCCATCGCCTGGTCCTGGAGGTCGCATTCGCCCCCCTGGTCGCAGATCGGACAATCGAGCGGGTGGTTGATGAGCAGGAACTCCATCACCCCTTCGCGGGCCTTCTTGACCATCGGCGAGCGGGTCTTGATGACCGGGGGCGCGTTGTCCGGCCCGGGCCGCAGATCCTTGACCTGCATCGCGCAGGAGGCCGAGGGCTTGGGCGGACCACCCACGACCTCGATCAGGCACATCCGGCAGTTCCCGGCGATCGAAAGCCGCTCGTGATAACAGAAGCGCGGAATCTCGATACCGGCCACCTCGCAGGCCTGCAGCAGCGTCATGGCGGGCGGAACCTCCACCTCCATGTCATCGATGATCAGTTTGCGCAGGTCGCTCATCGAGAGCCCTCCAATCCTTCGACGCGTCGCCACGCCCATCCCTTGCCCGAAGCCAGACCGCGCATCGCTCAGCCCACCCGTGAGTGAACGGGCGGCCAGGTCCGGTTCTTGTCCAGTACCACGATCGAATCATGCACATGGATGCCGGAGAGCATCCCGCTCACCTCCGGCACCTCGGCGATCGCGTCATTGTACGGCCGATGCATCTCGTCGATGAACTCCCGCACATCGTTGAAGAAATTTCCCTCGGCCGCCACCCCGCCCCGGTATCGCGGCCAATAGGCGGTGTGCAGATCCTCGATCATGTAGACGCCGCCCTCGCTCAACAGCGGAAACAGCACCCGCAACGCATTCCGGCTGTGCCCCATCACATGGCTGCCGTCGTCGAGCACCAGATCGACGCCACCCATCTCCTCCACGACCGCGTGAAGGAACGCGGGGTCGTTCTGCGATCCGATCCGCACCTGGGCCGCCTGTCCGTCGAATTGCGCGCAGGACGGGTTGATGTCGATCCCGAAGATCCGCGCCGCCTCGCCGAAATAGCGCCGCCACAGCATCAGAGACCCACCCTTGTCGACGCCGATCTCCAGCATCCGGACGGGCCGACCCCGAAACTGCGCGAAATACCGCTCGTAGATCGGGAAATAATGGCTCCATTTGTGGATGCCGGCTCCCTCGATCTCCGCATAGAAGCGCACCAGATCCCCGTCGAACCCGTATTTCTCCTTGATATCCCGCGCGACGTCATCGCCGCGGAATCGCATGCCGATCAGCTTGTGGATATAATCGAGCCCCTCGCTCTGGGCCGCGGTCTTGTCTTCCACCATGACCCTCTACTCCGCCGCGATCCCGGCGCAGGTATGCGCCCGCCAGTGCCGCGCGTCGGCGAGATGCGCCCAGCCGAACGCAAGATCCGTGTCGCCTTGTGTCCTGAGCAGGTCGAGCCGCGCCAGCGCCTCTTCAAGCGTCGGCCGATGCCCGACGGGCACCCACCACATCACAAAATGCATCGCCCCCAGGACTTCGAACCATTCCGCGCGACGCTCATAGAATTGACGGTGCACGGTGTTCCAGACGAAATTTTCCAGCGACGCGACATCTTCCCAGACGGTCAGGTTCGAGACGAACCGCGGGTCGCCGCCGATCTTGGTTCCGGTGTTGCCCGTCCCCGGCTCGCCCGAGCCCTCCATCATCCAGACAAAGCCCGGCATCCGCTTGCCGAGCCCATTGACCCGGTCGAGCGCGCCCATGAACTCCGCCACGCGCGGATCGTCGGTCGGAGCAACGAGCCGGCCGACGTTCAATTGCGCCAGATGATGACCCTCGGGTTGCATGCTCACTCCGCCGCCACCGCGCTGACCCGGCCGGTGCGCTTGTGCTTGATCCGGTCCTCGATCTCGTCGCGGAAATGCCGGATCAGGCCCTGGATCGGCCAGGCCGCCGCGTCGCCGAGCGCGCAGATCGTATGACCCTCGACCTGCTTGGTCACCGAGAGCAGCATGTCGATCTCCTCGACCTCCGCCTCGCCGGTCACCAGACGGTCCATCACCCGCATCATCCAGCCGGTGCCCTCGCGGCAGGGCGTGCATTGGCCGCAGCTCTCGTGCTTGTAGAATTTGGAGAGCCGCCAGATCGCCTTGATCACGTCCGTGGACTGATCCATCACGATCACCGCCGCCGTCCCGAGCCCCGACCGCTGTTCACGCAGCCAGTCGAAATCCATGATCGCATCGTCGCAGACCTGCGCGGGCAGCATCGGCACCGACGAACCGCCGGGGATCACCGCCTTGAGATTCTTCCAGCCGCCGCGCACCCCGCCGCAATGCCGCTCCAGCAATTCGCGCAAGGGGATCGACATCACCTCTTCGACGACGCAAGGCCGCTCGACATGACCGGAGATCCCGAAAATCTTGGTGCCGACATTGTTCGGACGCCCGAAACCGGCGAACCAGGCCGCGCCGCGGCGCAGGATCGTCGGGGCAACCGCGATCGATTCGACATTGTTGACCGTGGTCGGGGCGCCATAAAGGCCGGTGTTGGCCGGGAACGGCGGCTTCAGCCGGGGCATCCCCTTGCGCCCTTCCAGCGATTCCAGCAGAGCGGTTTCCTCGCCGCAGATATAGGCCCCGGCGCCGTGATGCAGATAGAGGTCGAAATCCCAGCCCGACCCGCAGGCATTGGCCCCGATCAGACCGGCGTCGTAACATTCGTCGATCGCCGCCTGAAGCGCCTCGCGCTCGCGGATATATTCGCCGCGGATATAAATATAGGCGGCATGGGCGCCCATCGCAAAGCTCGCGATCCGGCAGCCCTCGATCAGCGTATGCGGATCATGCCGCATGATCTCGCGGTCCTTGCAGGTCCCCGGCTCGGACTCATCGGCATTGACGACGAGATAATGCGGCCGGCCATCGCTGCCCTTGGGCATGAAGGACCATTTCAGGCCGGTCGGAAAGCCCGCGCCGCCGCGTCCACGAAGGCCGCTCGCCTTCATTTCCTCGACGATCTTGTCGCGGCCGCGACCGATGATCTCGGCCGTCCCGTCCCAATGCCCCCGTTTGCGCGCGCCGGCGAGACTCCGGTCGTACATGCCATAGAGATTGGTGAAGATCCGGTCCTTGTCCGCCAGCATCCCTCAGTCCTTCTCGCTCGGAGGTCCGCGCGCGGTATGCCTCCAGCCCGTATTACGTCAGTGCATCGCACCCGAGGCAGGGTCCGCCATCAGTTCCCTGGCCTGACCGATCCAGTCATCGCGGGTCGCCCGCCCGGTGAAGCCGGTGAGGTTGGAATCGACCCAGGCCAGTTCCGCCTCGCCCCAGGCCGCGATCTGCGAGAACCGGTAGTAACCAAGCTCGTTCAGCTGCGCCGCGAGTTTCACCCCGACGCCCTTGATCAGCTTGAGATCGTCGCCGCCATCCTCGGGCGCCTCGGCCAGCGCGGTCGGACGCTCCGAGGCGACCATGTCCGGCGCGGGTTCCTCGGCGGGCGCGACCGGAGCTTCCGGCGCGGTCTCTTCGACCACGGGCTCCGGCACCACCAGTTTCATCCGCGGGGCCGGACGCGGGCTCGTGACGATTTCGGCGTCGGTCGCGCCTTCGGTTCGCTTGCCAGGGGCGGCGGAGGTTTCGGGAGACACCAGATCCGGCTGGGGCGTCAGCTGCGACAAGGTCCAGCCCATCATGGCAAAGGGCGTCGAGCGCATCACCATCCGCGCCGGCACACCCGCCCAATAGATCCGCATCGCCGCGTCCATCATGGACTGCGTCACCGCCAAAGCGGGCGCCAGGCTCGCCGCCATCCAGAAGGGATTACCGAAAGGCATCTGCTTGTTATCCATCGTCCCGGCCCTCTTAGCTGTCACGCGTCTCAACCTCCGGCGCCCGCCGCTCCTCGCCCGTGATGCGCGCGATCGTGTCGCGGAAGGTCAGGGCCAGATCGACCGAGGCATTATGCTGTTCATCCCGGGGGGCTTCGTCGAGGCTGGTCAAGCCGCCCAGCGGCTCGGACGCGAAGCGCCCGAGCTGCGAGCCGGGGGTCGGCACCTCACCCTTTGAAAAGGCATCGAGGAGGTCACCGAGTTTCTCGGCGCTCAGATCCTCGTAATAGTCCTTGCCGATCTGCGCCATCGGCGCATTGGCACAGGCTCCGAGGCATTCGACCTCCTCCCAGGAGAACCGCCCGTCGGGTGAGAGTTCGAATGCGCGGGGGGCGATCTTTTCCTTGCAGACCTTCACCAGATCCTCGGCCCCGCAGATCATGCAGGAAGTCGTCCCGCAGATCTGGAGATGCGCAACGGATCCAACGGGTTGAAGCTGGAACATGAAGTAGAAGGTCGCGACTTCGAGCACCCGGATCGTAGCCATGTCGAGCATCTTGGCGACATATTCGATGGCGGGCCGGGTGACCCAGCCTTCCTGTTCCTGCGCGCGCCAAAGCAGCGGAATGACCGCCGACGCCTGCCGTCCTTCGGGATATTTGGCGATCTGCCCCTTGGCCCATTCGAGATTGGCCGGGGTGAATTCAAAGCTCGCGGGCTGTTCGGGATGAAGACGGCGCAGCATCAGCGATCCACCTCGCCAAACACGATATCAAGTGAGCCGAGCGCCGCCGCCACGTCCGCCAGCATATGGCCCCGGCAGATGTGATCCATCGCCGCGAGATGCGAGAAGCCCGGCGCGCGCAGCTTGACCTTGTAGGGTTTGTTCGTCCCGTCGCTCACCAGATAGACTCCAAATTCGCCCTTGGGCGCCTCGACAGCGGCATAGACTTCGCCGGCGGGAACGTGGAAACCCTCGGTATAGAGCTTGAAATGATGGATCAGCGCTTCCATCGAGCTCTTCATCTCCGCCCGCTTCGGCGGGCTGATCTTGCCGCGGGTCATCACATCCTGACCCTTGCAGTCGTTCAGCTTGTCAACGGCCTGGAGGATGATCTTCGTGCTCTCGTACATCTCGGCCATGCGGCAGAGATACCGGTCGTAGCAGTCGCCATTCTTGCCGACCGGAATCTTGAAGTCGAATTCGTCATAGAGTTCATAGGGCTGTGACCGCCGCAGATCCCAGGCAATCCCTGAGCCCCGCACCATCACCCCCGAGAAGCCCAGATCCTGGCATTCCTGCTGGCTGACGATGGCGATATCGACATTGCGCTGCTTGAAGATCCGGTTCTCGGTCAGGAGCGTGTCGATGTCGTCGAGCTTGGCCGGGAATTCCTTCGCCCAGGTCGCAATGTCATCCACCAGATCCTGCGGCAGATCCTGATGCACGCCCCCCGGCCGGAAATAGGCCGAATGCAGCCGCGCCCCGCAGGCCCGCTCGTAGAAGATCATCAGCTTCTCGCGTTCCTCGAAGCCCCAGAGCGGCGGCGTCAGGGCCCCCACATCCATCGCCTGCGTGGTCACGTTGAGCAGATGATTCAGGATGCGCCCGATCTCGCAATAGAGCACCCGGATCAGCGAGGCGCGCCGGGGCACCGGCGTTTCGGTCAGACGCTCGATCGCGAGACACCAGGCATGTTCCTGGTTCATCGGCGCCACATAATCCAGCCTGTCGAGATAGGGCAGGTTCTGGAGATAGGTCCGGCTCTCCATCAATTTCTCGGTCCCGCGATGGAGCAGACCGATATGCGGATCACAGCGATCGACGATCTCGCCGTCGAGTTCCAGCACCAACCGCAACACACCATGCGCGGCCGGATGCTGCGGTCCGAAGTTGATGTTGAAGTTCCGGATCCTCTGCTCGCCGGTCAGAACGTCCTGGATGTCACCGTCCATCGCCATCTCCTCAGATCAGTCCGGCACGCGGCTTGAAGGCCAGCACCCAAAGCAGCACGATCAAGCCGAGCGGAATAAGACAGACCAGCGACCAGAGCGGATTGTACCCCGACCGCTCGGTCAGCTTCCACATCGGCACGAGGGTGAGCAGCATCCCGATCAGGAAAACGATCGTTGCCATGTCAGGCCCCCTTCTTCTCGTCGCCGGGGAGGATATAGTCCGCGCCCTCCCAAGGGCTCAGAAAATCGAACTGCCGGTATTCCTGCGTCAGCTTCACCGGCTCATAGACCACGCGCTTCTGTTCCTCGTCATACCGCACCTCGACATAGCCGGTCGTGGGGAAGTCCTTGCGCAGCGGATGCCCCGAGAAGCCGTAGTCCGTCAGGATCCGACGCAAGTCCGGATGTCCGGAGAACAGTATCCCGTACATGTCGAAGACTTCCCGCTCCAGCCAGTTGGCCACCGGGAACAATTCGACGATGGAGGGCGCGATCTCGTCCTCGCCCACGTCGGCCTTGACCCGGATCCGCTGGTTCAGATGCATCGACAGGAAATGATAGACCAGTTCGAACCGCTTCTCGCGCGCGGGCCAGTCGACCGCCGTGATGTCGATCAGCGTGGTGAACCGGCATTTCGGATCGGTCCTCAGATGGCCGATGACCTCGGGCAGGGCCGAGGCCGCGACGACCAGCGTCAATTCGCCGGTGCGATCGTCGGCCGTGACCGACAGGGTGGCCTCACGCGCGGCGATCACTTCCCTCAGGTCGTCCAGAGCGGTGTTCATATCCAGTCCTCGAAGGCGAGTCGGTCAGCGGACGATGGTGCCGGTACGGCGGATTTTGCGCTGCAGTTGCAGGATGCCATAGAGCAGTGCCTCGGCGGTCGGCGGACAGCCCGGCACATAGACATCAACCGGCACGACCCGGTCGCATCCGCGCACAACGGAATAGCTGTAGTGGTAATAACCGCCGCCATTCGCGCAGGATCCCATCGAGATTACGTACCGCGGCTCCGGCATCTGGTCATAGACCTTGCGCAGGGCGGGCGCCATCTTGTTGGTCAGCGTTCCGGCGACGATCATCAGATCCGACTGGCGCGGGCTGGCCCGGGGGGCGGTCCCAAATCGTTCGAGATCATAGCGCGGCATCGAGGTATGCATCATCTCGACGGCGCAACAGGCGAGGCCGAATGTCATCCAGTGCAGCGACCCGGTCCGGGCCCAGTTGATCGCCGCGGCGGTGGATGTCAGAAGAAAGCCCTTGTCGGCCAATTCATCGGACAGGATCCGGCCAACGGCCTGGGCGTCTGCCGCCGGGGCGGGTTCGATCACTCCCATTCCAGCGCTCCTTTCTTCCAGTCATAGGCGAAGCCGATGGTCAGAACCCCGAGGAACAGAATCATCGACCAGAATCCGAAATCCCCGAGGTTCTGGAAACTCACCGCCCAGGGGAACAGGAAGGCCACTTCAAGATCGAAAATGATGAACAGAATGGAAACGAGATAAAACCGGACGTCGAATTTCATGCGGGCATCGTCGAAGGCATTGAATCCGCATTCATACGCCGAGATTTTTTCCGGATCGGGATTGCTGATCGCGACGACCAGCGCCGCCAGGAGCAGAATCAATCCAAGGGCAATCGCAAGTCCGAGGAAAATGAGGATCGGGAGATACTCGCGCAAGAGATCGTCCAAGACTGCCCTCCATCGGTGTTAGGCGGCACGCGTATCGGAAGTGTGCCAGAACTCGGGGAAGGCTTATCCGCCGCGGCGCACAACGTCAACCGGAGCCAGCGCCCGCGGGCGGAGCCAAACCCGTTTTGTCGCAGAATTTGCAAGAGATTAACAGAAGAATTTCCCTAGTGTTTCTGTCAGGAAATTGAACTGACAAAGCCGGTCAACCCCCCTCGCGGCATCCCGGGCCGGAAACACAATCACACCGAACGCATGACGGCCAAGGCCCGCGATCAGTGCATGTCCGGATAGAATTGCTTGAAGTCGAAGCAGGGCCATCGCCCGGCGGGGTCGTCCGAAATCCCGCGCGGCGGGCCGGGGCGGACGGCGCAGAATCGAAGGGCGCCGTCAGCGTTTTTGCAAGGTTCCGAGGCGGAGGGCCTCAGTAGCCATAGACGCTGTCACGGGCAACCTGACGAACCACGTGGCGCGAGAGGCCGAGGTCGGAGAGTTCACGATCGGACATGCCGTTCAGCTCGTCCAGGGTGCGGCGATAAAGGCGCCAGTCGGCGATCATCCGGCTTGCGCCGGCAAACAGGCCCCTTGCGTCGTCCAGAAGAGAAAAGCCCTGAGCATTCGTTGAGAGAAGTGCCATTTTTCAGTTTCCTATGCGCGGTACGCGGCCCTGGGCCGCTGGCCTGTGGACCCCCATGGTCCACAGGCGCCGATTATTTGCCCCAGACGGACTCGCGTGCGATCACGCGCAGATCCGAATGCGCCAGACCGAGGTCGGCGAGATCCCGGGGCGACAGTTCCCGCAGCTCTTCCAGCGTCCGGAAGTAGAGTTTGAGGTCGCTCCAGACACGGCGCAGACCGGCCAGCCCACGGGTCGGGGCAGCGAGGATATCCGTCGCGAGTTGGCCCTGCGACTGAGCGGTGGTTGCGATAGCCATGTTCCGTTTCCTTTTCGAGTATGTTCGTTTTTCTTCTAGGACATCATATGGCAACGCTCACCCACCAGACAACGAACATTCCGGACAGCCTGCCATGCGTAGAACGGGTAGCTCTTCACACATTGTAAAGAGTCCTGAAATGCAAAGGGCCAAGGTGTTACCCCTGGCCCCCCCCGCGGCTCTCGAAAAGAAGAGATGTCAGCGTCCGTAGATCGCGTCATAGGCGACTTCGCGGATGACGAAGCGCGACAGGCCGAGATCGCGAAGCTCACGGTTCGAGAGCTGGCCCAGTTCGGCGAGGGTGCGGCGGTACAGACGATAGTTGGCGATCGCGGTGGCGAGGCGGGCAATCAGGCCCTGGCCTTCGGTGCCGAAATGCGTGCTGTGCGTGGCGACATGTGCCATGGTCGGAGTCCTTTTCAGATTTGCGAGGTCGCGCGGCGAAAGCCCAGGCGCGACGGTTTCATCAGTTGACGGCGGCGCGGGCGACGGCCTTGAGCTGGTCGCGGCGAAAGCCGATATCCTCGAGTTCCCTGTCGGTCAGCGCGCGCAGCGCGGCCAGGGTGGACCGATAGGCGCGGTAGCGCGAGAAGGTCCCACCCAGGGCGAACCCGGTCGTGTCGGGCCGCTTCGCATTGAGGAAACCAGCATCGGACATCGCGGAATGAGCAGTTGTCATGGTGCGCCTCCTTTTGGCGTTCGATTTTGAGCGTTCCCGTGTTGTTGCATTGCAATATAAATATCGGGTTAAAGCTCACAACGGACAAACGGGGAACTCTGCCATGCAGTTCGCGCATGTCTGGTAACAGATTGTTCAGATGTGATAAAACCAGATCGTTGCAATGGTCTGAAACATTGGCGGAGCGCCGTTTCGGGCACCTTGCAATGCACACTTTCGAAATTCTTCGCTTTCCAGAAACGAAAATGCCGCCCCCCTTGCCTCCGGGGGCGCGGAGAGCGATCCTCAAGGCAACGGGCGTGCCCTCCGGCGTGCCGAATTCAGAATGGTCCCCCCGATGCCCCTCACCCGCGAAACCGTCCTCGCCGCGCTTCGAACCGTCCCGCTCCCCGGAAGCGGCAAGGACATCGTCGAGGCGGACCTCCTGCGCGCCCTGACCATCGAAGGCGACAAGGTCCGGTTTGTTCTGGAGGTCGATCCCGCGCGGGGGCGGGAGCTGGAGCCGATGCGCGCGGCGGCCGAGGCGGCGGTCGCGGCCTTGGTCGGCGTCGCCTCGGTCTCGGCCCTGCTCACCGCCCATGGTCCGGCGCCCAAGGCCCCTCCCCCCGATCTGAAAATCGGCCGTCATCCGACGCCCCAGGCCGGTCCCGGTCCGGTGCCGGGGGTCAAGCGGATCATCGCCGTCGCCTCGGGCAAGGGCGGGGTCGGCAAATCGACCGTCGCGGCCAATCTCGCCGTGGCCCTGGCTCTGGAGGGCAAGGCCACGGGCCTGCTCGACGCGGATATCTACGGGCCGAGCCAGCCCCGGATGATGGGGGTGAGCCAGCGCCCGAAATCCCCCGATGGCAAGACGATTATCCCGCTCCACAGCCATGGCGTGACGATGATGTCGATCGGCCTCATGCTCAAGGAGGGCGAGGCGGTGGTCTGGCGCGGCCCGATGCTGATGGGCGCGCTCCAGCAGATGATGGGTCAGGTGGAATGGGGCGCGCTCGATGTCCTGATCGTGGATCTGCCGCCGGGCACCGGCGATGTCCAGTTGACCCTGAGCCAGCGCTACAACCTGGCCGGCGCGGTGATCGTCTCGACGCCGCAGGACATCGCTTTGCTCGATGCACGAAAAGCCATTGATATGTTTGAGAAAACCAAGGTGTCCGTGCTCGGACTGATCGAGAACATGTCGAGCTATGTCTGCCCCAACTGCGGTCACGAGGCCCATGTCTTCGGTCATGGCGGCGCGCGGGAGGAAGCCGGGCGGCTGGGCCTGCCCTTCCTGGGGGAAATCCCGCTCGATATCGCGATCCGGCTGTCGGGGGACCAGGGCACCCCGGTCACGGCCGCCCGGCCCGACAGTCCCGAGGCCGGTGCCTTCCGGTCGATCGCCCGGCGGCTGATCGGGGGCGGCATCGTCTGAGGGCCCCGGGCTTGCCACATGGCCCCGAACCTATACTGTGCCCCCGAGGTGATTCCGCCATTTCAAGGGGGGCGGGAGAATCAATGGGATACGCAGGGGGAGAGACCTTCATGAAACGCATCTTGCTCAGCTCGGCCGCGGGCCTGTTCCTGGCGGGCGCCGCGGCGGCGGCCCCGGTCAATGTCGGCGTGATCCTCGGCTTTACCGGCCCGCTGGAATCGATCACGCCCGCCATGGCCAGCGGCGCGGAGCTGGCATTGGCGGAGGCCTCGAACTCGGGCCTGCTGCCCGGCGGGATCACCCTGGCGCCGGTGCGCGCCGACTCGACCTGCGTCGACGCGGCGGCGGCGACCACGGCGGCCGAGAAGCTCGCCACCTCCGACAATGTCGTCGCGATCATGGGGGCGGACTGCTCCGGGGTGACGACGGCCATCGCCAACAATGTCGCGGTGCCCAAGGGGATCGTGATGGTCTCGCCCTCGGCGACCTCGCCCGCGCTCTCCACGATCGCGGACAACGGATATTTCTTCCGCACGGCGCCCTCGGATGCGCGCCAGGGCATCGTCCTGGCCGATATCGTGTCCGAGAAGGGCATCAAGGAGGTCGCCGTCACCTATACCAACAATGATTATGGCAAGGGCCTCGCCGACAGCTTCACCAAGGCTTTCACCGAAAAAGGCGGCAAGGTCCTGATTTCGGCCGCCCATGAGGATGGCAAGGGCGACTATTCCGCCGAGGTCGCGGCGCTCCAGGCGTCGGGCGCGAAGGATTTGATGGTCTTCGGCTATGTCGACCAGGGCGGAAAGGGCATCGTCCAGGCGGCGCTCGACACCGGCGCGTTCGAGAGCTTTTTCTTTGGCGACGGCATGTATGGCCAGAGCCTGATCGACGCGGTCGGGGACGAAATCAACGGCAAGGTCATCGGCACCCTGCCCGGCGTGCAGGGCGCCGGTGCCCAGGCCTTTGCCACCCTCGCCGAGGGGGCCGGGCTCGATCCGACCAGCACCTATGTCCCCGAGAGCTATGACGCGGGCGCCCTGATCGCGCTGGCCATCGGCGCCGCCGGCTCGGCCGACCGGACCGCGATCCGCGACAAGATGCTCGAAGTCGCCAATGCGCCGGGCGAGCCGATCCTCGCGGGCGAAATCGGCGAGGGTCTCAAGCTTCTGGCCGAGGGCAAGGACATCGACTACCAGGGCGCGACCGGCATCGAGCTGATCGGTCCAGGCGAGGCGGCGGGCTCCTATCGCGTGTACGAGATCAAGGACAACGCGGCCGCGACCATCGGGTATCGTTGAGAGTGACCGGCGCGGATCGTTCCTCTGGAATTCGGCTTTGATCCGCGTTGAGGACCTGCGCATGCGGTTTGGCGGCATCCATGCCGTCGATGGGGCTTCGATCGAGATTGCCAAGGGTTCGATCACCGGCCTGATCGGCCCCAATGGCGCGGGCAAGACCACCCTGTTCAACGTGATCGCCGGCCACTATGCCCCGACCTCGGGGCATGTCTGGCTCGATGGCGAAGAGATCACCGGCCTCGCGCCGCATGAACTGTTCCACAAGGGCCTGTTGCGGACCTTCCAGATCGCGCATGAATTCTCGACCCTGACCGTGCGGGAGAATCTGATGATGGTCCCGCCGGAGCAACCGGGCGAACGCCTGTGGGATGCCTGGTTCCATGGCGGTCGGGTCCGCCAGCGGGAGGCCGAGGTCAGGCAACGCGCGGACGAGGTCATCTCCTTCCTCGAAATCGCCCATGTGGCCGACGAATATGCCGGCAACCTGTCCGGCGGGCAGAAGAAGCTGCTCGAACTCGGACGCACGATGATGGTCGATGCCAAGATCGTGTTTCTGGACGAAGTCGGCGCGGGCGTGAACCGGACGCTGCTCAATACCATCGGCGACGCCATCCTGCGGCTGAACCGCGAGCGCGGCTATACCTTCTGCATGATCGAACATGACATGGATTTCATCGGCCGACTGTGTGATCCGGTGATCGTCATGGCCGAGGGGAAGGTGCTGGCACAGGGGACCGCCGCCGAGATGCGCTCCAACGAAGCCGTCATCGAGGCCTATCTGGGGACCGGATTGAAGAACAAGGCGCGCGTGGTGTGAGCTATCTGATCGGCGATGCCATGACGGGGGGATACGGCGGGACGGATATCCTGCATGGCTGTACCATCGCCGTCGAGAAGGGGGAGATCGCCGTCATCGTCGGCCCGAACGGTGCCGGGAAATCCACTGCGATGAAGGCGGTCTTCGGGATGCTCCGGCTGCGGTCGGGTTCGGTCCGGCTGGACGGCAAGGATATTACCGCGCTTAATCCCCGCGAGCGGGTCGCGCAGGGCATGGGCTTCGTTCCGCAGACCTCGAATGTGTTTCCCAGCCTGACGGTTCAGGAAAACCTCGAAATGGGGGCCTATCTGCGCGAAGACGATTTCTCCGGGACGATGGAGCAGATTTTCGGACTGTTTCCGATCCTGCGCCAGAAACGGCGGCAACCGGCGGGGGAACTGTCGGGAGGGCAACGACAGCAGGTGGCGGTAGGACGTGCTCTGATGACCCAGCCCAAGGTGCTGATGCTCGACGAGCCCACCGCGGGGGTTTCTCCGATCGTGATGGACGAACTGTTCGACAAGATCCTTGAAATCGCATCGACGGGCCTCGCCATCCTGATGGTCGAACAGAATGCGCGGCAGGCCCTGAATATCGCGGACAAGGGCTATGTCCTGGTACAGGGGCGCAATCGGTTCACCGACACCGGAGCCGCGCTTCTGGCCGATCCCGACGTGCGCCAAACCTTTCTGGGAGGCTGACAGATGCGGATACGATCCTGTCTGGTCGGATTGTCGCTGCTCGGCGGGCCTGTCCTGGCGGAGGAAGTCACCTTGCTCTGTACCTTCGATCAGCGATGCCAACCCAACCAACCCTGCAAGCCGGATGATCTGGGGCTGAGGATCACCTATGACACGCGGGGGGGCGAGGCCACCCTGACCAACGACATCGGCTCCCAGACCGCGCTGATTCATCCCGGTCCCGGTGCGATTTCCTTCATCGAAACCCTCGGCGATGGCCTGGTCCGGCTGACCACCGTGCAGGCGGCGGGTCGCGCGGTCCAGACCACGCACAGGATCATCCGGGGGCTGCTCTATCCCAACCAGTATCTGGGCCGTTGCGAGCCATTGCGATGAGTGACGTCCTGAACGCGCTCGTTCTTTTGTCGAATTTCGTGCTGATCCCCGCGATCGCCTATGGATCGCAACTGGCGCTCGGGGCGCTCGGCGTGACCCTGATCTACGCGGTCCTGCGGTTCTCGAACTTCGCCCATGGCGACATGATGGCGTTCGGGACGATGATCACGATCCTGGTGACCTGGGGCCTTCAAGGGATCGGCGTCGGGATCGCGCCGCTTCCCACCGCCCTGCTCGCCCTGCCGGTCGGGATCCTCGGCGCGGTCGCCCTGGCGCTCCTGACCGATCGCTGGGTCTATCGCTTCTATCGGCGGCGGCGCAGCGACCCGGTGATCTTCGTGATTGCAAGCGTCGGCGTCATGTTCATTTACAACGCCTTGACCCGGTTCTTCATCGGCACGGACGATCAACGGTTCGAGGATGGCGCCCGGTTCGTCATGAGGGTGCCGGAATTCAAGGCGATGACCGGGCTGAGCGAGGGCCTTGCCCTCCGGACCTCGCAGGTCCTGACCGTCGTGGTGATGATCGTGACGGTGACGGCGGTCTTCTGGTTTCTCCAGCGCACCCGGACGGGCAAGGCGATGCGCGCCTATTCCGACAATGAGGATCTGGCGCTTCTCTCGGGGATCGATCCAGACCGGGTGGTGCGGATCACCTGGATCATCGCGGCGGCGCTCGCCACGATCGCGGGCGTGCTCTATGGCCTCGACAAGTCCTTCCGCCCCTTCACCTACTTCCAGCTTCTGCTGCCGATCTTCGCCGCCGCCATCGTCGGCGGCATCGGCCAGCCCTTTGGCGCGATCGCGGGCGGGTTCGTCATCGCCTTTTCCGAGGTCATGCTGACCTATGCCTACAAGGGCGTGCTCACCTACCTGCTGCCCGCCGGGATGGCCCCGGACGGGCTGACGCAACTGCTCGGCACGGATTACAAATTCGCGGTGTCCTTCATCATCCTGGTGGTGGTCCTGCTCGTGCGTCCGACCGGCCTCTTCAAGGGCAAGGTCCTATGACCGGCGCGTCCCGCATCCTCCTCCTCTATCTGACCATGGCGGCGCTGATCGTCGCGGTCGGCCTGTTTCAGAGCTGGTCGGTCGCGCTCTCGATCCTGAACCTCGGGCTGATCTCCGCGATCATGGCGCTGGGCGTGAATATCCAGTGGGGATACGCTGGCTTGTTCAACTCCGGCATCATGGGCTTCGCCGCCCTGGGCGGAGTCGCGGCGGTGCTCGTCTCGGTCCCGCCGGTCACGGGCGCGCTGGCGACGGGCGGGATCAATCTCGGCCTCGCCGCCCTGGCCATTGTCGGAACCATCGGCGCCGCCCTGTTCCTGAGGGAGCGCGTCGGATCGAGGCTGCGCGCCCCTGTGACCCTCCTGACCCTCGTCGTCGGCTATTTCGTCATGCGCGTCTTCCTCGATCCGGCTTCGGACGCGATCGAGGCGGTGGATGCCGCCTCGGCCGGATATCTCGGCGGGCTGGGCCTGCCGATCCTGATTTCCTGGCCGGTTGGCGGACTCTTCGCCGCGGGCGCCGCCTATCTGGTGGGCAAGGTCGCCCTGGGTCTGCGGTCGGACTATCTTGCGATTGCAACCCTCGGGATCGCCGAGATCATCCTCGCGGTGCTCAAGAACGAGAACTGGCTGACCCGGGGCGTCAAGAACGTGACGGGCCTGCCACGGCCGATCCCGGAGGAGCGTCTGTTGCAGGATCTCCCCTGGGTTCAGGATCTCGCCGGGCGGTTCGGGATGGATGCCATATCGATGGCGGGGATCGTCTCGCGGCTCGGCTTCGCCCTGCTCTTCGCCGGGGTGCTTCTGGTGATCCTGTGGCTCTCGGAGCGCGCCCTGAAATCGCCCTGGGGCCGGATGATGCGGGCGATCCGCGACAATCGCGACGCCGCCGAGGCGATGGGCAAGGATGTCACCCGCCGCCATCTCCAGGTCTTCGTGCTCGGCTCGGCGGTCTGCGGGATCGCCGGAGCGATGCTCGTGACCCTCGACGGCCAGTTCACCCCGTCGAGCTACAATCCCCTGCGCTATACCTTCCTGATCTGGGTGATGGTGATCGTCGGCGGATCGGGAAACAACTGGGGCGCGGTTCTGGGTGGCTTTCTCATCTGGTATGTCTGGATCATGGCGGAACCCGCCGGAGCCCTCCTGATGCGGGTCCTGACCAGCGGCATGACTCAGGGCGGATGGTGGCATGATCATCTTCTCGCCGCGACGCCGCATCTGCGGCTGTTCTTCATGGGCCTGATCCTGCTGCTCGCGCTCCGGTTCGCTCCCCGGGGGCTGATCCCCGAGGCGCGCGGACGCTGAAACATTTTGCCAAGGCCCGTTTCCCATGCAATCTGGCTCCCGAGGGGCGTCGGCCTGTCTTGGGGGGAGTTCATGCGGATATCGGCATTGCTGGTCGCCGGTCTTGCCATCCTGGCATCGCCGGTTCTGGGGCAACCGACCCAGGCGGAACTCGTCCAATCCGTCCTCGACAAATGGCTGCTGGCCCGCGCGCCGATCGAAAAGGTCACCGGCATCGCCGCCTATGTCAGCCTCGGCACCCCAGGTCCCGATATCGAAGCCTTCGCCGGAACCACGGGCAATGACCCCAAGGATCCCGCCGTGGATCAGGGCACGCTCTATCATATGGGCAGCACCTCGAAATCCTTCGCGGCGGCGATCCTCCTGCTGCTTGAGGCGGACGGGCGCCTCAGCCTCGACGACACGATCGGGAAATGGCTGCCGGAGTATCCCGCCTGGAAGGATGTCGATATCCGGCGCCTGCTGAACATGACCAGCGGCATTCCGAACTATTCGGAAACCGAGATGCTCTCGCGGCTCTGGGTGGAGGAGCCGGACCGGACCCTGACGGCGCGGGAGCTGATCGACGCGGTCTATCCCAAAGGCACCGGCGACCTGCCCGTGACCCATGGCTATCACTATTCCAACACGAACTATATCCTCGCCGCCCTGATCGCGGAAAAGGCCTCGGGCGAGTCCTATGCCGATCTGGTGCGCGATCGGATCATCGTGCCCTTCGGGCTCGATTCCACCTTCTATACCGATGCGACCTTTCCGCGGCAGGTCATCGCGCGGCTGTCGCATGGCTATTTCGAGAACGAGGCCTGCGCCGAATATCAGCCGACTGACTGCGCGGAATCCTGGAACAAGCCGATGGTCGGCCGCGATATCCGGTCCACCAGCCAGTCCTGGGCGCAGGCCGCCGGAGCCGCCGCCTCGACCGCGCGCGACACGACCCGCTGGATGCGCGCGGTTTTCGGAGGCAAGGTCGTCCCGCCACGGCAACAGGAGGAATGGCTCAGCCTGGTGTCCACCCGGACCGGCGAGCCGATCAAGGAGCTGACGCCCGAGGATCCCCGGGGCTTCTCGCTGGGGCTCAGCGAGGCGATCATCGAACCCTATGGCAAGATCTGGTTCTATGGGGGAATGACGCTCGGCTATCGGACCTTGTATGTCTGGTTCGAAAAGGATGATATCCTGATCACTGTCCAGACCAACTCCCAGCCGAACGAGGGGACCGACAAGCTGATCGACGCGGTCATCGCCCTGCGGGAAGCGGTCAAAAGCTGACCCATCGTCGGCCAGGCCTTGGATGTCCGCGCCCGGACAAAAGCCATCCCCTTGGAATCAATATACTATTTGGAGCGACCTTGTGAAGATCGATAACCTGGGGCGGAGCGATCTCCGCGTCTCGAACTATTGCCTGGGGACCATGACCTGGGGCACCCAGAATACCGCCGAGGAGGCCTTCGAGCAGATCGACTATGCCCTCGATCATGGCATCAACTTCCTCGACACCGCCGAGATGTATCCGACGACGCCGCTGTCGGCGGAAACCACCGGCGAGACCGAACGGATCATCGGACAGTGGCTGAAACGTTCGGGTCGCCGGTCGGACGTGGTTCTGGCCACCAAGATCGTGGGCAAGGGGAATATGACCGTCGGCCGGGACGGAGGTCCGATCACGCCCGCGACCCTGCGGACCGCGCTGGAGGGGAGCCTGGAGCGGCTCAGGACCGATTACGTCGATCTCTATCAGCTGCACTGGCCGAACCGCGGCTCCTATCACTTCCGCCAGACCTGGAACTATCGTCCGGACCAGCAGCCGAAAAACCAGTCCGAGGAACTGCTGGCGATCCTCGAGACGATCGGGACCTTCGTCCAGGAGGGCAAGGTGCGCGCCTTTGGTCTGTCCAATGACACGGCCTGGGGCACGGCGAAATTCCTGGAACTGGCCGAGGCGCGGGGCCTGCCCCGGGTGGTGTCGATCCAGAACGAATACAGCCTCGCCTGCCGGCTGTTCGATACGGATCTGGCGGAACTCGCGCATCACGAGGATGTCGGGCTCCTGGCCTATTCGCCGCTCGCCGCCGGATACCTGACCGGCAAATACGAGAACGGGGCGCGTCCCTCGGGATCGCGGGCGGCGATCAATGGCGATCTCGGGGGCCGGATCTCGGTCCATTCCGAAGGGGTCGTCGCGGAATATGTCGCCCTCGCCCGCGCGCATGGGCTGGACCCCGCCCAGATGGCGCTGGCCTTCGCCGCCTCGCGGCCGTTCATGGCCTCGGTCATCATCGGAGCCACGACCATGGACCAGTTGAAGACCAATATCGCCGCCGCCGACCTGGCCCTGTCGGACGAGGTCCTGGCCGGGATCGCCGACATCTACCGCCGCTTCCCCCGCCCGATGTGATCCTGTGCTCCCGGAGCGGACGATCCGATTGCGCAGGATCGTCCGCTCCGGGACCTTGCCGCGATTTCCCGATCGAATGGACTCATCCGGTGACTTGGGAAATCACGGCAATTCAAAAGAATAGAGTGGCAGACGTGAGCCGGTGCGAACGGAAACCGCTCTATGGCGCCGGCATCGCCTCGAACAGGGCGATCTGCATCCCGGAATCGTCCAGAAGCTCCAGCGCCTGACCATTCACCTGCCAGGAGCTGGTCTGCGTCAGCGCGGCGGTCAGGCGCGCCTCCCAGTCATCGAGCGGCGGCGGACAGGCCATCATGGTCGAGGCCCCGGGCTTGAAGCCGAGCCGGTCGCCCTGCCGGACGAACTGGCCGACCAGCTGATTGCAGCCCACGGTCGCCACGAAGCTCGACTCCTCCTCCTTCAGCAACAGATAGGGCTCGCGACCGCCCTTGGCCGCGATATCGGTCTTGCCGAGCCGGACGATCCTCCAGGACGTGTTTTCCAACCCCGCGTCGGACTTGGCCTGCTCGCAGGTCTCGTCGGGCCAGACCCCGGTGAAATGGCGCACGCTCACCACGGTTTCACTGCCCTTGCCGGTGTCGAGCGGTCGCTGGGTGATCGCACCGTCGAAGCTCATCATCAGCGGCGTACCCTGCGCCACACCGGCGGCGAGATAGGCGGCCTCCAGGGTGTCGAAATCCTCATCCGAGGCCAGCGGATAATTCCGCCCCGTCAGGCATTCGGTGATCCGGGCATTCTCCGCCAGGAAACTGACCGTCCCGCGCAAGGGCAGGCGCAGTTCCTCCGGCGTCACGCCGGGCTCGCCGGTCAGTTCGGCGTCCTCGGGATCGGAGGGCTCCACCCCGCCCGGGCCGAGCAGCCGCAGCCGCGTCGCAGGGCGCACCTCGAAGCGCATCTCCCCCTCCCCGTCCCAGAGAACGAGGATCCGCCCCTCGCTCTCGGTCGACCAGCGGCCGATCGAATCGCGGGTCTGTCGGGTATCGAGCCAGCGCCGCCGCAGGGCGAACACCTGATCGGACCAGAGATTCAGGCGATAACGGACATTGCCGCATTCCGGGCATTTCAGGTCGCCGGTAAAGCTGGCCGGCAGGTCGATGCCCAGCGGCGGCTTCGCACCGGCGGGCGTCGCGGTCGGCGAGATTTCCACCATCCTGCCCGGAGCCTGCGCCTCGGTATTTTCCGCGGGCCCCCGATTTGTGCTCTCTTCCCCGCTGATCAGGACTGCGTCCGTCCCGAGCCGGGCATCGAGATAGGCGTCCAAAGACTTGTGCATCACCTCGCGACCATGCGCGGGAGCGCCGGGCAGAACGCCCGACAGCATCACCGCGAGCACAGCGGCCAAGCAAAAATTCATCCAAGCCCCCTGACACACATCCCCGCGCCACTTTGGCGCGAATTCACCGACCCGCCAATCCCTTATCTGGATGAAACGGCCGGGCCCACCGGTCCCGGACCCCGGACCCTCGCGATCAAAGCTGGCGCTTGATCGGCAGGTACCGGACGATCCCCGCGATCAGGCGGCGCACACGGCTCGCCTCCGGCTCGTCCTCGTAGGACAGATCCCCCGCGGTCCAGACCAGCGCATCGTCCCTGAGATGGACTTCGTAGCTCCATTCCGGCGTGGTTTCGAGTTCGAAAACCTGATCGATCCTGAGCGCAATTGTCGCATCCTCGACAAGCAAGCCCATTTCCGTATTGAGATAGGCCGAGCGCAGGTCGAAATTGAACGAGCCGATGAAGCCGATCCGGCCATCCACGGTGAAATTCTTGGTGTGCAGCGAGGCGGCTTCGATCTTGTAGAGCGCCGTCCGCGCCCGCTCCGCGATTCGGGGCCTGAGTTCGAAGAGCCGGATCCCGGCCCGGAGCAGGCGCGGCCTGGCTTCGGAATAGCCGCCATGGACCGTCACCTGATTGGTCGAGGCCAGCGAATTGGTGAGGATCATGATCAGGACATCGCTGGCCGCGAGCGCGCAGAGCCCCTCCACCCCCGCGCTGCCCGGCACGAAATAGGCGGTGGTGACGCGCACCTGCCTTTTCGCCTCCGCGAGGGTCGGGGCGAGCGTATGGATCAGCCAGCGATCCCGTTCGCCGCGCTGGGTCTTTTCCGGAGGGTCGGACACGATGCGCGCCTGATCGGTCCAGACGAAGTCCTGGGCGAGAAAGGCGGCGAAATCCCGTTTTCCCAGCGCGGCGTGAAGATAGCGCCGGGCGCTTACCTTCTTGGCCTGCGCGGCCAGCGAGGCGCGGAACCCGACGAGATCCGCGACCCGGTCCTTCCAGAGCGAGCGGATCGGCAGGGTCAGCGGGCTGTTCCAGTAGGTGTCGAACACGGTCTCGACCTCGGCCACGGCGGGGCCGACCAGGGCCGCGTCCATATCCGAGGAATTGAAGTCCCGCGCCGCGTCGAAATAGGTGTCGCCGATATTGCGCCCGCCGATGATGGCGTAGCGGCCATCGACGATCCAGGCCTTGTTGTGCATCCGCCGCGTGACCGTCACCAGCCGCAGCAGCATCTCGGCCCCGCGCCGCAGCGAGGCGGTGCGGTTCTTGGCCGGATTGAAGAGCCGCACCTCGATCCCGGGATGGCCGGTCAACGCCAGATATTCCGGATCGAGCCCGCGGGTGTTGATATCGTCGAGCAGCAGCCGCACGCGCACGCCCCGGTCGGCGGCGGCCAGCACATCCGCGATCAGGAGGCCGCCGGTAAGATCGCCGCGCCAGAGATAGTACATCATGTCGAGGCTGCGCCCGGCCGCGCGGGCCGACAGCGCCCGGGCCGCGTATGCCTCGTGATTGTCCGACAGGACCAGGATGCCGGTCCGTCCCGGCTGGCCTTCCGTCAGGGGCAGGACGGCCCTGTCCACCGGCGTGTGGGGCCCCTCCGCCGGCAGGGATTGCGACGGCTTGCCCCGGGCACGTTTGGCGAAGCGGCCATAGACATAGACGGAAACGAGGGACGACAGCGCGAGCAGGCCGATGACGACCGTCAGCGACACCAGGATATCGCCGTCAATTCGCGGTAAAATCACGGCATTTCCTCATTTTCGAGCGCGGAGCCCCGAGAGTATCCCGCGGCGCGGTGGTTTTTCGACTGCGAATTTCGAGGGATAGGCGAATTCGGCGGTTGACTTTGGCCAAGCCCCGCGCGGCAGCCCCCTCCGCCCTGCCCCGGAGCGGAATAAGCCGGATTTAAGGGCCTTGCGCCAGGATGTCCGCGTGGGTTCGGGGGATGGAACATGGACGGAACAGCGGAACGATCAAGTCATGGGGAATCGCTTTCAATCGCGGCGCGGGCGATCGCACGGGGATTGAGGCGGCCCACCCTGTCGCCGCGCAAGATCGGGGCGCTCGCCGCGCTCGTGGATTTCGCGGCCCTGGGGATCGGGCTCTGGTTCTCCGCCTATGCCGCCTCCGGCGCGGGGTTCGATGGTCCGCGGGTGACGACGGAGACGATCCTGGCGGCGGCCTCGATCCTGGGTTTGCTCGCGGCATTGGGGGAATATCGGCTGGCCCGGCTGCGCCGGTTCTGGAGCGGGGGCGCGGCCCTGCTCGGTCTCGGGCTGCTCTGCGCGGCGACGCAGGGGACGCCGCTCGGATCGTCGCTGATCCTGGTCGCGCTGGTGGTGCCCGCGCATGGGTTCGCGGCCGGTCTGGCGGCGGCGGCGCTCGATTATGGCCTGACGGAGCGGCGGGCGCTGATCATCGGGGGGGGAGAGCGCGCCTCGGTCCTGATGCGGGCGCTCGCCGACAATCCCGAGAATGACATTCGTATCTGTGGCATCTTCGATGACCGCGATGACATCCGCTCGCCGCTGGTGGTGGATGGGGTACAAAAGCTCGGCCGCCTCGACAGTCTCGTAGCCTTCGCCCGGGAGGCGGAGATCGACATGCTGATCATCACCCTGCCGCTGACGGCGGAGGCGCGGATTCGCGGGGTCCTGAAGGCCGTCGAAGTCCTGCCCGTCGATGTCCGGCTCTCCGATTTCAGCACCGACCCCAATTTCCGGCGGCGGTCCGGGGCGCTGTCGCAAGGGCGCCTGATCGACGTGATCTCGCGCCCCCTGCGCGAGGGGGAACTCGCGCTCAAACGGGCGGTCGATATCGCAGGCGCATTGGTGGGGATCGCCGTGCTCTCACCGGTCCTGATCGCAACGGCGATCGCGGTGCGGCTCGATTCACCCGGTCCGATCCTGTTCCGGCAGGCCCGCCACGGCTACAACCATCGCCCGGTGAATGTGTGGAAATTCCGCTCGATGTATATCGAATCCTGCGATCCCACCGCGCGACAGATCGTGACCAAGGGCGATCCCCGCGTCACCCGGGTCGGACGCTTCATCCGGCGCAGTTCCATCGATGAATTGCCGCAGCTTTTCAATGTCCTGACCGGGGATCTCTCGCTCGTCGGCCCCCGCCCGCACGCGGTTTCCGCCGTCTCCAGCCGGCAACAGGCGTTCGAGGCCATCGTGGAGGGCTATGCCGCCCGCCACAAGGTCCGGCCCGGCATCACCGGCTGGGCACAGATCAACGGCTGGCGCGGCGAAATCGACGACCCGACGGCTCTGCGGCAGAGGGTGGAGCACGACCTGCATTACATCGAGAACTGGTCGATCTGGATGGATCTCTACATCCTGTTCATCACGCCGTTCAAACTGCTGGACACCAGCCACGCCTACTGACGGCGGGAACGCGATCTGACCTGGCGGGATCAGGTCGCGCGCCCCGGCGTTATGATCCGGCGCGCGATCCGATCCCTGTTTCTGTCCGGTCGGAATGCGCTCTATTTGCCCCGGAACGGCTCGACATACTGAAGCGCCATGTCCCAGGGGAAGAAGATCCAGGTGTCCTGACTCACCTCGGTGATGAAGGTATCGACCATCGCCCGCCCATGCGGCTTGGCATAGACGGTGGCGAAATGCGCCTTGGGATAGAGCTTGCGCACCAGTTCCAGGGTCTTGCCGCTGTCGACCAGATCGTCGACCACCAGAATCCCGGTCCCGTCACCCATCAACCCGGCGTCGGGTGCCTTGATCACCTCCGGCTCGGCCTGTTCCTGCCAGTTGTAGGACTTGACGCTGATCGTATCCACCACCCGGATATCGAGCTCGCGCGCCACGATCATCGCGGGCGCCATGCCGCCCCTTGTGATCGCCACCACCGCCCGCCAGGCGCCGCCATCGGGGCCCTGCTTGTCGAGCCGCCAGGCCAGGGCGCGGCTGTCGCGGTGAATCTGGTCCCAGCTGACATGGAACCCTTTCTCATGGGGCAGACGATCGCTCATGTCTCTCTTTTCCTTCCTCAGACCGCCGCGATCTTTATACCGAGCAGCGCGAGCAATCCGCCGAACACCCGGTCCATCGTGGATTTCAGGCCGATATATCCCCGCCGCGCCCGTTCCAGCGAAAAAATCCGGGCGACAAACGTGTTCCACAGAAATTCGTTGAGAAACACCACCAGGAGCAGCGCCGATATCACCAGCGCCGATGTCCCCGGCGGAACCGTCCCGAGGAAGATCGCGCTGAACAGGACCGCGGGCTTCGGATTGGAGAGCTGCGTGATCAGGCCCCGCCGGAACGCCGATCCCGCCGACCGGGGAGTTGCCAGAGCCGGTCCGGTTTCCAGCGGCGCATCCGCCGTGCGCCAGATCCCCCACCCCAGCCAGACGAGATAGATCCCGCCCACGATCCGCAACGTCCAGAGCAGGGCCGGCGCCGCCTGAAACACCAGGGCCAGACCGAAGAGCGCCGCCGACGCCCAGATCACCGCCCCCACGCCAAGCCCGGCGGCCAGGAAGGTCCCCGTCCGCGACCCTTCCATCAGGCCGGTGCGAGCCGCCATCAGGACCGCCGGTCCGGGACTGATCGCCGCCATCAGATGCAGCAGGGCGACCGCGACAAAGGCCGAAAGCGTCACTCACGCCCCTCCTTGCGCCCGGTGATCACGTCGATGTCGGGCGCATCCTCGGCCTTCATGCCGACCACGTGATAGCCCGAATCCACATGCAGGTTCTCGCCCGTCACCCCGGAGGAGAGGTCGGACAGGAGGAACATCGCAGACTTGCCCACATCCCCTTGGGTCACATTGCGCCGGAGCGGCGAATTCAGTTCGTTCCACTTGAGGATATAACGGAAATCGCCGATCCCGGAGGCGGCCAGCGTCTTGATCGGACCGGCGGACAGCGCATTGACCCGGATGTTCCGGGGGCCGAGATCCATCGCCATGTATTTCACCGAAGCCTCCAGCCCCGCCTTGGCCACGCCCATCACGTTATAATGCGGCATGACCTTCTCGGCGCCGTAATAGGTCAGCGTCAGGCAGGACCCGCCCTCGGTCATCAGCTTTTCCGCCCGCTGGACGACGGCGGTGAAGGAATAGACCGAGACCAGCATGGTCTGGGTGAAATTCGCCGCCGTGGTCATTTCCACATACCGGCCGCGCAATTCGTTCTTGTCGGAAAAGCCGATGGCATGGACGACGAAATCCAGCCGCCCCCAGCGCTCCGCCAGCGCCGCGAAGACCGCGTCGAGCGAGGCCTCGTCGGTCACGTCGCAGGGCAGCACCAAATCCGAACCGACCTCGGCGGCCAGCGGACGCACCCGCTTGCCCAGGGCCTCGCCCTGATAGGTGAAGGCCATCTCGGCGCCCTGCTCATGGCAGGCCTGGGCAATGCCCCAGGCGATGGACTTGTCATTGGCCAGCCCCATGATCAGCCCGCGTTTGCCGTCCATAAGTCCGTTCGCCATGCCCCGCGCCCCCTGCTTGTCCCGTGGCGCCGGTTTAGGCGAAGGCGGCCCCGCCTTCAACCCCGGCCCACGTCCAGCGCCGCATCCCACGGCGCCTGTGTCAGATTCTCGACACCGGTTTCGGTGATCAGAACCTGATCCTCGAGCTTGATCGAAAAATCCCCGCCCTCGCGGCTGACCAGCGCCTCGACGCAGAGCGTCATGCCCGGCTCCAGCACCCCGCGAAAGGCACCGGGCACGCGTTCGTCCGGATATTGAAAATAGGGCCATTCGTCACAAAGCCCCACGCCATGCATCAGGCAGGAATATTTCTGTTTCTGATAGTCCGGCGGCAGGACATGTGCCCGGTCGATGATATCGTCAAAGGCAACGCCCGGCCCCAGAAGCGCCATGTTGTGCGCGATATGCTCGCGCGCCAGCGCGTAATCGGCGATCATGTCCGGACGCGGCCGCCCCTCGCCGATCCACCATGTGCGCGAGAGATCGGCGCAGATGCCATAGGGGCCAACCAGGTCGGTATCGAAGGCGAGGATCTCGTCCGGTCGCAGGATTCTCGGTCCACATTCCTGGAACCAGGGATTGGTGCGCGGCCCGGAGGCGAGCAGCCGCGTCTCGATCCATTCCCCGCCCCGGCGGATGTTCTCGGCATGCAGCACCGCCCAGATCTCATCCTCGGACAAGCCGGGCCGGGCGGCGTGTCGCATCGCCTCCATCGCGGTCTCGCAGGTGTGGATGGCACATCGCATCGCCCGGATTTCGTCCGGCCCCTTGACCGCGCGCGCCCGCTCGGTGACCAGCTCTCCGTCCTCGACCGAGAGGCCCGCCGCTTCAAGGGCGCGAAATCCGGCCAGCATGATCTTGTCCACCGCGAGCCGCCGGTTGGTCCCCGAATGGGCGCGCATCAAGTCAAGGACTTGCGGCGCGAAGCTCGCGGCGGCCGTCTCCGTTCCCTCCCCCGTCACCGAATAGAAGAACGACGCGCCCGAGCGGATTTCGCGGACCAGCGGATTGTGATCGGCCAGGAACGGCGCATTCTTGTAATCCCAGAGCACCATATGCCCGTCGGGCAGCACGAGGCAGGCCCGGAACGGATTGTGCATGTTCCAGATCTGCATGTTGGTGGTGTCGGTCGCATAGCGGATGTTCAGCGGATCAAAGAGCAGCAGCCCGCCGAGATCGCGCGCCACGATCGCCTCGGTCAATCGCCGGAGCCGGAACGCCCGCATCGCATCGAGATCCGGGGGGGTCAGTCCCGCCGCCGCCCATTCCCCGAACGCAAGAGCGGTCGGTCCGATTTCCACCCGGTCATTGTCCTCCGGGCTGCCATCCGCGCGGGTCCGGGTGGGATCGATTCTGCGCGGCGGTCGGCTCTGGGTCATTGCTCGCTCCTGTTTCGGCCCGTCCGTCCGGACCTCTGAGCCTTACGGGATCGTTGCCCGCGAACCCCCGGGATTTCAAGGGCGATCCGTCCTCCGCCATCCCCCTCTATCCGACTGAATTCAAGTAACTTTAGGGAGATGGAATGATTCCATTCGATTGGAAATCGAATGGGGCATAGAATGCGCCCCGGGGCATACCGAAGCCGAGGGCGGCGGCGCCTCCTCCTCTCCCGCTCCAAAGGGACGAATGCAAATGGGACTGAAACCTACGGGCTATTCGCTGCCACAGATCGTCCTGCACTGGACGATCGCGGCGCTGGTCATCCTGCAACTGCTGTTTGGCGAGAGCATGGTCACCGTCGTCGACGCCGCCGAGGAGGGCACGACCGTCGCCCCCCTCGATCAGAACCTCGCCTGGCTGCATTACTGGTCGGGCATCGCGATCCTTGTCCTGGTCGCCGTGCGCCTTGCCCTGCGCCTGACCCGCGGGGTGCCGGAGCCGTTGAACGCGTCCGACGTCACCGGCAAGCTCGCCGGTCTGACCCATGCGCTGTTCTATGTGTTGCTGGTCGCGGTTCCGATCACCGGGCTGCTTGGCTATTACCTGGGTGATCCCTGGGGAGAGATCCACCAGTATGCCAAGCCGGTCTTCATCATCCTGATCGCGCTGCATCTGGCGGCGGTCCTGTTCCACCAGTTCTGGCTCAGGGACACGACCCTGCGCCGGATGCTCTCTCCCGAGTGAGATCAGTTCGAGCCGAACAATCCCTTCAGGACGTTCTGCATGATGGTCTGAACCCCGTTCCCGACATTCTGGACAAGGCGTGTCGGGTTCGGAATCCCGGTATTGGCGACCATGGGCGGTGTCGGCACAATCGCGGGCAAGGGCTTGACCGGCAGGCCATCCTCGACGCGCACCATGGTTTCGTGCCAGATCTGCGCGGGCAGGCCGCCTCCGGTCACGCCCTTGAGCGGCGTATTGTCGTCATAGCCCATCCAGACGCCGGTCACATAGTCGGCGGTAAAGCCGATGAACCAGGCGTCGCGCGCGGCCTGTGTCGTGCCGGTCTTGCCCGCAGCCGGCCGGTCCTCCAGCCGGGCGCGTGTGCCGGTGCCCTGTTCGATGACCTGTGACAGCATCCAGATCAGTTCCCCCGCCGCGCGCTCATCGAGCACCCGCGCGCCGGTCCCGCCCTCGCCGCCCATCAGCTTCGATCCGTCCGATTTCAGGAGGATCTGCCGGATGCCATAGGGTTGCGCCCGAAAGCCGTCGTTGAGGATGCCGGCATAGGCGCCGGTCATTTCCAGCAGGGTCGCCTCGGACGTGCCGAGCGCCAGCGCCGGGCCATCCGCGATCGGGGAGGTGACGCCGAGATCCATCGCCAGCGCCTTGACACGTTCGCGCCCGGTCTGTTCGGACACCCGCACCGTCGCGGTGTTCACCGATTGCGCCAGGGCCTGGGCAAGGGTGATTTGGCCGAGGAACGTCCGGCTGTAATTCTGGGGCGACCAGGGCCCGGAGCCCGGCACGTCGATCGTCAGCGGCGCGTCCATCACGGGGTCCAGCGGATTGGCCCCCGCCTGGAGCGCCGCCGCGTAGACGAACGTCTTGAAGAGCGAGCCGGTCTGGCGCCGCGCCTGCGTCGCCCGGTTGAAATCGCCGCCGCCGCCGCCGAGATCCCGGCCGCCGATCATCGCCCGCACCGCGCCGTCACGCGACATGACCACGACGGCGGCCTGGGCGTTGGAGCCCTCCTTGACCTTGTTCTCGAACACATAACGCAGACCGGCCTCGGCCGCCCGCTGGACCCGGGGATCGAAGGTGGTCAGAACCTCGACATCCTCGGTGGTGCGCCGGGTCAGGAAATCGGGACCGGCGGACATGATCCAGTCCGCGAACTCACCCCCCGCCTTGGCCGCCGCCGCCCGCGACAGGACCGCCGGATGCGCCCGGGCCTGCGCCGCCTGTTGCGGGGTCAGATAGCCCTGCTCCTCCATCAGGCCGACGATGGTCTCCGCCCGCCGCTGCGACCGGTCGAGATCGTTGGTCGGCGCGAATTTCGACGGCGCCCGCAGGAGGCCCGCCAGCATCGCCGCCTGGGCCGGGGTGACATCCGCCGCCGACTTGCCGAAATACCGCTCGGACGCCGCCTCGAAGCCGGTCGCCCCGGCGCCGAGATAGGCGCGGTTGAGATAGATCGACAGGATTTCGTTCTTGGTGAAACACCATTCCAGCGCCAGCGCCGCCGGGATTTCCTGAACCTTGCGCGCCAGGGTCCGGCTGTTGTCGAAATAGACCAGCTTTGCGACCTGCTGGGTGATCGACGAGCCGCCCTGCACCGTCGATCCCGCCCGCAAATTCACCAGAAGCGCGCGCAGGGTTCCGCGCAGGTCGATCCCCGTGTGCCAATAAAAGCGCCGGTCCTCGGTCGCGACGATCGCATTCACCAGATGCGGGGAAACCTTGTCGGCGGTGACCAGCCCCAGTTGCTGTCCGCGCCAGGCGAAAACCTCGCCATTCGCATCCCGCAGGGTCACCGAGCCCGCGTCGCGCCCGTCCAGCAAATCCTCCAGCGGAGGCATCCTGGCGATGTAATAGGCTGTGCCCCCGGCCAGCGCCAGGGCGACCACCACGGCGGCCCTGAGCCCGATCCACCAGGTCACACGCAGCGCCCCGAGGAAAAATCCACGCAACGCCTGCTCCGCGCGGCCAAGCTTCGGCTTGGCCCTGCTCCGTCTCTTGCCCTTCTGGGCCATGTCCTTGGTCGCCTGCTCGTTGTTTTGCGGACAATCTACCTTCAAATCCCTCGCGGCGCCAGCGATTTGCCGCCGACGAAATCCAGGAACCCGCGCCAAACATGGCGGGAAAACAGCCAGTCCCACGAGATTTTCGAAAATTTGCCTAAATAATAATCATATTGACGAACTTGCCGCATCGGATGCCGGATTTATCCCTTCCGATTCAGCCGGATATATGCTCTCCGAAATCGTGGCATGAAAGTTGCATTTTCCAAGGCAGCGTCCACTGGCCGGCGGAGAGAATGTGCGAGGAATAGTATGAAACTGATCATAGCCGTCATCAAACCCTTCAAGCTCGAAGAGGTTCGAGAGGCCCTGACCGCGATAGGCGTGCAGGGACTGATGGTATCGGAAGTCAAGGGATATGGTCGGCAATCGGGACATACCGAGATCTATCGCGGGGCGGAGTACGTGGTGAACTTTGTGCCCAAGATCAAGCTGGAGCTTGTCGTCACGGATGGCGCCGTGGCTCAGGTCGTCGATACGCTGGCCACGACCGCCAAGACCGGCAAGATCGGCGACGGGAAGATTTTTGTGCTGGACGTGCTTCAGGCCCACCGGGTCCGCACTGGCGAAACCGGCGATGATGCGCTCTGAGCGACGGCGCCCTGAAATGAGGAATTCGATGAACAATGTGCTGAAGCTCTCTCCCCTGGCCTTGCTGCTCTCGGCGGCGACGGCCCTTGCCCAGGAGGCCACGACCGCGGCGCCCGTCGTCGCCGAGGTGGTGCCCACCGTCGACAAGGGCGATGTCACCTGGATGATGCTCTCGACCGTGCTGGTCCTTCTGATGATCGTCCCGGGGGTCGCGCTGTTCTACGGCGGTCTCGTGCGGGCCAAGAACATGCTGTCGATCCTGATGCAGACCTTCGTGATCTGCTGCGTGATGATGATCATCTGGGTCGTCTATGGATACAGCGTCGCCCTCAACCCGGGTGGCTCGATGGATGCCTTCTTCGGGGGCTTCTCGCGGCTCTTCCTCTCGGGGATCACGCCCGATTCGACGGTGGCCACCTTCTCGGACGGCGTGGTCATTCCGGAATATGTGTTCATCTGCTTCCAGATGACCTTCTTTGCGATCACGCCCTGCCTCATCATCGGCGGTTTCGCCGAGCGCATGAAGTTCAAGGCGGTGATCCTGTTCTGCATCCTGTGGGCGACGCTGGTCTATCTGCCGGTCGCACATATGGTCTGGTACTCGGACGGCTTCCTCTTCACCCGCGGCGCGCTCGACTTCGCCGGCGGCACCGTGGTCCATATCAATGCCGGCATCGCGGCGCTGGTCGGCGCCCTCGTGCTCGGGCCGCGCATCGGCTATCGCAAGGAACCGCATACGCCGCACTCGCTGACCATGACCATGATCGGCGGCTCGCTGCTCTGGGTCGGCTGGTTCGGGTTCAATGCCGGTTCCAATCTCGAAGCGAACGGCGTCACCACCCTCGCGATGATCAACACCTTCGTCGCCACCGCGGGCGCCGCCCTGGGCTGGCTCCTGATCGAATGGGCGACCAAGGATCATCCCTCGCTGCTCGGCGTCGTGTCCGGCGCGGTGGCGGGCCTGGTCGCGGTCACGCCGGCGGCGGGGCTGGTCGGACCGGTGGGCGCGATCGTGCTCGGCTTCGTGACCAGCATCGTCTGCTTCTACTTCTGCTCGAGCGTGAAGAACGCGCTGGGCTATGACGACAGCCTCGATGTGTTCGGCATCCATGGCGTCGGCGGCATCATCGGCTCGATCGGGACCGGGATCCTGGTCAGCCCGGCGCTCGGCGGCGTCGGCATCGACGGCTACGAGATGGGCCATCAGATCTGGGTTCAGGCCGAGGGTGTCCTCATCACCGTCGTCTGGTCGGGGGTGATGTCCTTTGTCCTCTACAAGCTCGTCGGTCTGCTGGTCGGCCTGCGCGTCAGCGAGGAACAGGAGCACGAAGGCCTCGATCTCGCTGAACATGGCGAACGCGCCTACGCCTATTGACGCTGGTTTCCGGAGCGGCGGCGCCGCTCCGATCCGCCTCCCCCCCCGGGGTCAGAGCCATCGGCTCGCCCGGCACCTCGGCCCGGATCGAAAGGTCCGGGCTTTTTTCATGCCCATTCCCTGCTTGCGAATCACATAAGCAGATGCTTATGTGTTGGCATGATGGAAAGCGAGATATTCAAGGCGCTGGGCGATCCGACCCGCTGCGCGATCTTCGAGAAGCTGGCGTCCGGACGGATGAACGCCAGTGCCCTGCGCGACGGCATGGGAATCAGCCAGCCCGCCATGTCGCAGCATCTCGCGGTCCTGCGCGGCGCGCGGCTGGTGCGCGAGGAACGCCAGGGGCGTTTCGTGATCTACGAGGTCGATCCGGACGGGTTGGCCGCGATCGCTGGCTGGCTGGACAAATACCGCGCCTTCTGGCCCGCGCGCATCGATGCGCTGCGGGATGTGTTACGGGAGATGGACCCATGAGCGACGCCGAGACCAAGCCCCGCGCCGAGGGCATCGATCTGGACTATCATCTCGACGCGCCGCCGGGACAGGTCTGGCGGGCGATCACCCTGCCCGAATTCCGCGACCGCTGGCTGGGCGCGGCCCTCGCCGATCCCGAGGCGACCTCGGTGACGCCGGGCGAGGCCGTCAGCTACCGGATGCGCGAGAGCACCCCGCCCTTTCTCGAAAGCGAGGTCACCTTCCGGATCGCCCCGACCGAGACCGGCGGAACGCATCTTCGGATCCGTCACGACCTCGTTCCGAGGCGCGGCCCGCTGATGGCCGCGAACGATCCCCGGGCCCCGCGCCGCGCGGCCTGATCCCCCGACATCCCCGGATATGAGAAGGAATTCGCCGATGCGCGAAGCGATGCAGCTTGTCCCGATGGTCATCGAGCAATCCGGCAGGGGGGAGCGGTCGTTCGACATCTATTCCCGCCTGTTGCGCGAACGGATCATCTTCCTGAACGGCGAGGTCAACGATCAGATCGCCGCCCTCGTCTGCGCCCAGCTGCTGTTTCTGGAGGCCGAGAGCCCCAGACGCCCGATCAGCCTCTATATCAATTCCCCCGGCGGCGTGGTGACCAGCGGTTTGGCGATGTATGACACGATGCGTTATATCAAGGCGCCGGTGCATACGCTCTGCATGGGGACCGCGCGGTCGATGGGGTCCTTCCTGTTGATGGCGGGGGAACCCGGGGAGCGCGCCGCCCTGCCGAATGCGAGCCTGCATGTGCATCAACCGCTCGGCGGCTATCAGGGCCAGGCCTCGGACATCCTGATCCATGCCGAGGAAACCCGAAAGACCAAGCATCGCCTGACCCGGCTCTATGCCCAGCATTGCGGCCGGAGCTATGAGGAGGTGGAGCGCACGCTCGACCGCGACCGGTTCATGACGGCGGAGGAGGGTCTGGAATGGGGTCTGATCGACCGCGTCCTGGAGGAACGCCCGTCCGAGCCCGAGTAAGTCTTGCGCGACCGTCCCCGTCGGGTTAGCGATCGGACGAGGACAGGGAGTTGATGGATGGCGCGAGACTATGGCGAAACCACTGCCCGGATCCGCGCGGTCTGCGAGGGCGAGACCGATCGGATCACCCTGATGGCCACGATCGCCTGTGAATTGTATCATGGGCTTGAGGGATTCGACTGGGTCGGTTTCTACCGTGTCACGGAACCGGGGATGCTGCGGATCGGCCCCTATCAGGGTGGTCATGGCTGTCTCTCGATCCCCTTCGATCGCGGGGTATGCGGCGCCGCCGCCCGGACCCGCGAGACCCAGATCGTTCCGGATGTGGATGCCTTCCCCGGCCATATCGCCTGTGCCTCCAGCACCCGCTCCGAAATCGTCCTGCCGGTCTTCGACGCGGACGGCGCGGTGATCGCCGTTCTCGATATCGACAGCGACCGGCCCGCCGCCTTCGACGAGAGCGACGCCGTCGCACTCGAATCCCTGATGCGGGATCTGTTTTCAACCCATGCGTCCGGAGGTCCCGCATGACCGCGATCCGCCCCTGGTCCGAAACCGCCGCCGAACTGGTCGCCGTCGCCGCCCGCCGCGCGCCCGCCGACATGGTGATCCGCAACTGCGCCTGGGTGAACGTGCATTCGCGCGAGATCATTCCGGGCACCGATATCGCCATCAAGTCCGGCCGTTTCGCCTATTGCGGGCCGGATGCCGGGCCAATGATCGGGCCGGAAACCGAGGTGATCGAGGCGAAGGGCCGTTTCCTGATCCCCGGCCTCTGCGACGGGCATATGCATGTCGAGAGCGGGATGCTGACCGTCACCGAATTCGCGCGGGCCGTGATGCCGCATGGCACGACCTCGATGTTCGTGGACCCGCACGAGGTCGCCAATGTGCTCGGCCTGCCCGGCGTGCGGCTGATGCATGACGAGGCCTTGGCTCAGCCGGTCAATGTCTTTGTCCAGATGCCCTCCTGCGCCCCCTCCGCTCCCGGACTGGAGACCACCGGCGCGGAACTCGGGCCATCCGAGGTGGCGGAGGCGATGTCCTGGCCCAATATCATCGGCCTGGGCGAAATGATGAACTATCCCGGCGTGATCGCGGGCGATGCGAAGATGCTGGCCGAGATCGCCGCGACCCAGGCCGCCGGCAAGACCGTCGGCGGCCATTACGCCAGCCCCGACCTCACCGATTTTCCCGCCTATGCCGCCGGCGGCCCGGCCGACGACCACGAGGGCACCCGCGAAATGGATGCCATCGCCCGCGTCCGGCAAGGGATGCGCGCGATGCTGCGGCTCGGCTCGGCCTGGTACGACGTCAAGGCCCAGATCACCGCCGTCACCGAAAAGGGGATTGATCCGCGCTCCTTCATTCTCTGCACCGACGATTGCCACTCCGGGACATTGGTCAACGAGGGCCATATGAACCGGGTGGTGCGCCATGCCATCGATTGCGGCCTCGATCCGCTGATCGCGCTCCAGATGGCGACGATCAACACCGCCACCCACTTCGGCCTCGAACGGGAACTCGGCTCGATCACGCCGGGGCGCCGGGCCGATTGCATCCTGACCTCCAACCTGCGGATGCTGCCGATCGAAACCGTGATCGCCCGGGGGCAAATCGTCGCCCACGCGGGGGAATGCCTCGCCCCCAAACCCGATTTCGCCTGGCCCGCCACCGCCCGCCAGACCGTGAACATGGCCCGCGACCTCACCGCCGCCGACTTCGACATCGCGGCGCCCGCGGGCGCCAATTCCGTCCGCGCCCGCGTCATCGGTGTGCTCGAAAATCAGGCCCCGACCAAGGCGCTGGAGGCCGAACTCAACGTCTCCGACGGCCTCGTCGAAATCGACCCGGTCAACGATGTCTGCCAGATCGCGCTCGTGGAACGGCACCGCGCCACCGGGGGTGTCACCAACGGCTTCGTCTCCGGCTTTCGCTACAACCAGCCCTGCGCCGTCGCCTCGACCGTCGCCCATGACAGCCACCATATGATCGTCGTGGGCACCTCGAAAACCGACATGGCGCTGGCGGCCAATCACCTGCGCAAGCTCGGCGGAGGGATCACCGTCTGGCGCGACGGGGTGGAACGCGCCTCCGTTCCCTTGCCGATCGCCGGTCTCATGTCCGACGCCCCCGCCGCCGAGGTCGCGGCGGCGGCGGAGAGGATGGTCCAGGCGATGCTCGACGCCGGATGCGACGTGCACAACGCCTATATGCAGCATTCCCTGCTCGCCCTCGTGGTCATCCCCGAACTGCGCATCTCGGATTTGGGCCTGATCGACGTCACCCGGTTCGAGAAGACTGACCTCTTTGTCACCCCATGAGGAGCTGATCTTGCGGCACCACGGCCCCCTGTCCGAACTGCCCGTCGTCACGCCCGAAAATGACGGCGACCGTCTCTTCAACGACGCGGCCGAGGCCGTCGCCGAACTCCGCCGCCGCTATGACCTGGCCACCGGCTTCCTGCGCGACAATTTCGCCCGTGTGATGGGCGGCGCCACGCCGGAGGGCCGGTACCGCGCCTTCTATCCCCAGATCAGCGTCGCCACCGCCAGCTATGCCAAGGTCGACAGCCGCCTCAGCTATGGCCATGTCACCGAGCCCGGCACCTATTCGACCACCATCACCCGGCCGGATCTCTTCCAGGGCTATCTCACCCAGCAGATCGGCCTCCTGATCCAGAACCACGGGATGCCGGTGCGCGTCGGCCTCTCGGACACCGCGATCCCGCTGCATTTCGCGATGGCCGAGGGCGCGCATGTCGAAGGCTCGATCGAGGACACGCTCCACCGCCCCTTGCGCGACCTCTTCGACGTGCCGGACCTGAACACCACCGACGATCATATCGTGAATGGCCATGGCCGCCTCGGCCCGGACGGCGCGCGCCCCCTCGCCCCCTTCACCGCCCAGCGCATCGATTACAGCCTCGCGCGGCTGGCGCATTACACCGCCACCAGCCCGTCGCATTTCCAGAACCATGTCCTCTTCACCAACTACCAGTTCTATATCGACGAGTTCATGGAATTCGCCCGGTCCGCCCTGGCCGATCCGGACTCGGGCTATGAGAGCTTCATCGAGCCCGGCAATATCATCACCGACCGCGAGAACACCCCCTCGGGCGCCGCGACCAAACAGCCGCAGATGCCCGCCTATCACCTGACCCGCGCCAATCAGTCGGGCATCACCATGGTGAACATCGGGGTCGGGCCGTCGAATGCCAAGACCATCACCGACCATATCGCCGTCCTGCGGCCGCATGTCTGGGTGATGCTCGGCCATTGCGCGGGCCTGCGCAACAGCCAGTCTCTCGGCGATTATGTCCTCGCCCACGCCTATATGCGCGAGGATCACGTGCTCGACGACGACCTGCCGATCTGGGTGCCGATCCCGGCCCTGGCCGAGGTCCAGCTCGCGCTCGAAGGCGCGGTGGCCCAGGTGACGGGCCTGACCGGCTATGATCTCAAGAAGATCATGCGCACCGGCACCGTCGCCACCATCGACAACCGCAACTGGGAACTGCGCGATCAATCCGGGCCCGTCGCGCGGCTCAGCCAGGCCCGCGCCATCGCGCTCGACATGGAAAGTGCGACGATCGCCGCCAACGGCTTCCGGTTCCGCGTGCCCTATGGCACCCTGCTCTGTGTCTCGGACAAGCCCTTGCATGGCGAATTGAAGCTGCCCGGCATGGCCACGGCCTTCTACAAGCAACAGGTCGCCCAGCATCTCGAAATCGGGGTGCGCGCCATGGAGCTTTTGCGCGATACACCTCTGGAAAAGGTCCATTCCCGCAAATTGCGCAGCTTCGACGAGACCGCCTTTCTCTGAACCCTCGCGGATTCTTGCTCAGGGCCTCCCGCTTCGAGGGGGGATCGGCCTCCCCGGACCCATTGTGTGGTTGAGTTTCCACGATGAACTGGATTTAGTGCCCCCGTCCGCCCAGGGCGGCCGCCGTCACAATAACACTCAACCGGGGGAACACCGACCATGGCAGAAAAACCAATGACCAAGACCCAGCTCGTCGCGGCCATCGCCGAGGCAACCGCGCTCGACAAGGCCAGCACCAACCGTGTGCTCGACGCCCTGACCGAGATCGTGACCCGGGAAGTCGCCGCCGGCGGCGCGGTCAATCTGCCCGGGCTTGGCAAGTTTTCCTGCCGCGCCCGTCCGGAACGCACGGTGCGCAACCCTTCGACCGGCGAGCAGATGCAAAAGCCCGCCGACCGCGTGGCCAAGGTCACGATCGCCAAGCAGCTTCGGGACGTCATCAACGCCTGACATCCCCCCTTTATCGGACTGACTCAATGGATTGGCGCGCAGCGGGCCTCGGTCTGGCCTTCGTGGCGATGTGGAGCTCGGCCTTCACCTCCGCCCATATCGTGGTGGCGCATGTCTCGCCCTTTCTGGCCCTGTCCGTCCGGTTCCTGATATCGGGACTTCTGGCCCTGGGCCTCGGCCTTGCGATGGGCCAGAAGTTCCGGCTGAGCCGGGCGCAATGGCTCGCCGTGATCCTCTTCGGCCTGTGCCAGAACGCGCTCTATCTCGGACTGAACTTCAAGGCGATGCAGACGATCGAGGCCTCGGTCGCGGCGGTGATCGCCTCGCTGCTGCCTCTGATCGTCGCGGCGTTCGGCTGGCTGTTCCTGCGGGAAAAGCTCGCGCCCCTTGGCATCGCCGGCCTCGTCGCCGGTTTCGCCGGTGTGCTGGTCATCATGTCCGAACGGATTGGCCATGGCTCCAACCTCGCGGGCATCCTGCTCTGTTTCGGGGGCGTGATGGCGCTCAGCGTGGCCACCCTGCTGGTCAAGGGGATATTCTCGGGGGGCAATCTCTGGATCATCGTGGGGGCGCAGATGCTGGTGGGCAGCCTCGCGCTTTTTCCGGTCTCCCTGATGTTCGAGACCTGGCACGTGGATTTCACCGTCCCGATGGTGTTGTCCTTCGCCTATATGGTTCTGTTTCCCGGCATCGCCGCGACGATGATCTGGTTCGTGCTGGTTCGCCGCATCGGACCGACGCGGGCGGCGGCCTTTCATTTCCTCAACCCCTTCTTCGGCGTGGCCACCGCCGCCGTGATCCTCGGGGAACGGGTGACCCTTCGCGACCTGATCGGGGTCGCCATCATCATGGCCGGCATCCTCGCGGTCCAGATCTCGCGCGCATCGCCCGCTCCGGCCAGAGTGTCCGCGATTCTGCCGGATTGAAAACATGAATTCTATCAGTGTCTTAGAGGGTGTCCGCGCTCGGACACCCTGGCACGCCCGCGCGATTTCGCTGGCCACTCCCGCCCCCCTCGGGCATTAAACCCAGGAAAAGCGGAGGGCAGAGCATGAGAAGCGAGGATTTTGACGCGTCGATCTGGCGCAAGATCGACGGCAAGACCAAACCCCAGGGATCGCTCGGCCGGATCGAGACCCTCGCCGCCCGGATCGCAAAGGCCCGGCGCAGCCTGGAGCCCGAGGTCACGACCTGCTCGCTCACGATCTTCGCCGCCGACCATGGGATCGCCACCGAGGGGGTCTCGGCCTATCCCCAGTCCGTGACCCGCCAGATGGTCCAGAATTTCCTGGCCGGGGGGGCGGCCGCCAATGTCTTCGCCGCCTCGCTCGGGGTCCCGGTCCAGGTCGTCGACGCGGGCGTGGCCGGGGAACCCGTCGCCGACCCGCGCCTGATCCAGCGCCGGCTCGGGGCCGGAACCAAGTCCTTCCTGCGCGGCCCGGCGATGACCCCGGCCGAATGCGCGCAGGCCCTGGCCTTCGGCCTTCGGATCGGAGAGGAGGCGCCCGGCGAGGCGGCGGCCTTCGGAGAGATGGGGATCGGAAACACCTCCTCCGCCACGCTGCTGGCCCATCGCCTGACCGGGATCGATCTTGCGACCCTGATCGGACCGGGCACCGGCCTCGATGACACCGGACTGGAGCGCAAACGGGCGATCCTGACCGAGGCCTCCGCCCGGGTTCCCGGCCCTCTCTCCGCCCAGGCGAGCCTCGCGGAATTCGGCGGCTTCGAGGTTGCGATGATGACAGGGGCGATGCTCGGCGCGGCCCAGTCGGGCAAGCTCGTGCTGGTGGACGGCTTCATCGCCAGCGCCGCCGCCCTCGTCGCCGATTCCATCGATCCTTCAACCCGTCCGGCCATGATCTTCTCCCATATGTCGGCGGAACCGGGCCATGCCCGGCTCCTGGATTGGATGGGCGAGGAACCTCTCCTGACTCTCGGCCTGCGCCTGGGCGAGGGAACCGGAGCGCTGCTGGCCTGGCCGATGGTCAAGGCCGCCGCCGCCATGCTGCGCGACATGGCCAGCTTCGAGACCGCCGGGGTCGACGGTCCGGCATGAGGGCGCGGCTGGCCGAGGAATGGGCGATCTTCCTGCTGGCCACCCAGTTCCTCACGCGTCTGCCCGTTCGGGAAACCCACTGGAGCCCGGAGCGGATGGCGGCGACCCCCCGCTGGTTTCCGGCGGTGGGCGCCCTGATCGGGGCGATCGCGGGGCTGGTCTATCTGATCGCGGCTCTGGTCTATCCGCCGGGCCTCTGCGTCCTGCTCTCCACCGCGACCGGCCTGATCCTGACCGGCTGCCTGCACGAGGATGGCTTCGCCGACACCTGCGACGGGATCGGCGGCGGCGCGACCCGGGACCGCGCGCTGGAAATCATGCGCGACAGCCGGATCGGCAGCTATGGCGCGGCGGGGATCGTCCTGATGCTGATCTGCAAGATCATGGTCCTGGCCGTCCTGCCCCCCGCGAGTGTGCCCTCGATCCTGATCGCCGGCCACGCCGCGAGCCGCGCCTCGGCCGTCGCGGTCATGGCCTCCGCTCCCTATGTCCGAAGCGAGGGCGCCGGACAGGCCGTGTCGCGGGGCATCGGCTTGCCGAGCCTGTCGTTCGCCCTCGGGACGGCGTCGGCGATCGTCGCGGCGCTCGTCTGGATCCTGCCGCCCAGCGCGATTTTCCTCGGTATCGGGGGGCTTTTGCTCGGGCACCTCATCATTCGGCGCGCCTTTGAGCCGAGGTTGGGCGGATATACCGGCGACTGCCTCGGGGCGACCCAACAGGTCAGCGAGATCGGATTTTATCTGGGCCTTCTGGCATGGCTTTGATCCTGCTCCGCCATACCCGACCGGAAGGCGCGGAGGGTCTCTGTTATGGACGCACCGACCTCGCTCCGGATGCCGGGTTCGAGCGCGACGCCGCGTCGATCCTGCGGGAACTTCCCCCTGTCGGACGCATCGTGACGAGCCCCCTGCGCCGCTGTCGTCTGCTCGCCGAGCGCATCGCCGCGGCGCGGCAGATGGAATTGACCATCGACCCGCGTCTCGTAGAGTTCGATTTCGGCAGCTGGGAGGGGAAGCCATGGTCCCTGATCCCCCGTCCGGAACTCGATGCCTGGTCCGCCGATTTTCAAGGAGCGCGCCCCCATGGAGGGGAATGTGTCGCCATGCTGGCCGCCCGGGTCGGCGCCGCCCTCGACGAGTTCGATCCCACCGGACCAGCGGTGCTCTGGGTCAGTCACGCGGGCGTGGTTCGGGCGGCCTGCGCCCTGATCGGGGTGCACGAAGGCTGGGAGACCCAGCTCGGATTTGGCCAGTGGCTGATCCTTCATCCCGCGCCTAACGGTGATCGAGCCAGAACTTCTCCATCGAGAGATAGGTGAAGGAGGCGGACCAGGTGATCAGGATCAGTCCATTGAGGGACTCGGTCCCCGCGAGCATGCGGAGCGGTCCGATCACCACCACGTCGCCGATCCCGAGGGTCGTGAAGATCGCCGCCGAGAAATAGAAATAATCGAGCGCGCCACCTTCAACGGCGCCGGTGAGCCGCCCCAGGCCCAGGAAATGCGCGGCGAACCAATAGGCCAGGGCATAGACGCAGATCTGGATCATATGGCCCAGAAAGGCCGCGAATATCACCACCAGAATGCGCGTTCGCGGCGGAATCGCGAGCTGGGGTGCCAGATTGGACGTAGCCCGCAGAAGCTCGTAATGCAGCAGGACACACAGGACGACGAGGATCAGGGACAAGGTAACGATCAAAAGAAAGCTCAACGCACAGCCCCCACGCACGGATCGGGTGCGCGGAGGCTATAGCCCGGTCGCTACCACAACAACTCTCGCACCATCAAAGTCGCGTTTGCCCTCAACTCCACCGGAAGCCGGTCTTGTCCGGCTTGGCCCAGGGCCCCATGATCACATTGCGCGCGGCCAGTTCACCGCGCGCAGTCGCGCTGCCCGCCCGCGCCTGATCAAAAAGGATCTGGGAATCAGAGGTTTCCGCCTTGTTCGCGGCACTGGCGATCACATCGCGCATATGCATGAAACCATAGGCCTGCTCCACCAGATCGGCGGCGTCATAGGTCATCTGACCCAGGGCGACATAATGCCGGATCGCGCCATTGCGCCGGAGGCGCCCCTCGAAAAAGGCGGTTGCGATCAGGCATTCATCGGCGAGATTGCGCATCGTCTCGCGAGGCGCGCTCTCGTCCATGGCCCGCGCGATGCGGACAGTCAGAAGATCGACGCGAATTTCCGCGCCGATGAAACGTGCGAAGGTGATGGAGAGATAGGCTTCGAGATTTTCGGTCAGGGGGATACCCGCCCTCGCAATTCCCGATTTCACGAATTCCGAGGCAATTCCGAGAGTTGTGCCGTTCATGGCCGCGCCTCCGTCCCAGAAGCGGTGGTTGAAACCTTCGGTCGATCCAACAGTCGGCCTACGAAGATACTACCCGGAACGCGAAGCGGCATGCTCACCTCATTTGGGTCGGCCCCGCGGGGCCTTGATAAAACGAACCATATCCGGCAAGCGTAAACTTTCTCCACCGCGCAATAGGCGCGAGAGCCAGGAGAAAACCAACGGGAGCCGGGGAGTGATCAGGGTGCGGTGATGGAGGGCGACAGGACGCGAAAATTGCAAATTGGCGCGGACAGGTTCTACCATCGCAATCAAGCTACCCTGAACAGGCTCTCCGATCAAATGATATCATAAAAATGTCGCATCTGACAGATCACCTGAATTGCCGGGGCACCGACGCGCCAGGCAGGAGGCAAAAATCGAAACCGAACTGAAGATCACGCTCGACACAGCCGGAGAGAACCAGCTCCTGCGCCATCCGTCCCTTGAAACGCTGCGAGTGGCACCCCGTTCGACCCAGAACCTGCTCTCGATCTATCATGACACCGAGGATCATGCGCTCGCGGCCGCCGGGATTTCCCTGAGACTCCGCAAAATTGGCCGCCGCTGGGTCCAGACCATCAAACAGGCGCGGAGCGAAGGGGCGGGCGACGGACTTTTTGCCAATCATGAAGTCGAGTTCCCGGCTCCGGGTGGGCGGCTGATCCTAGCCGGGTCGGACGCGGTTTTCGAGGCCCTCGCCGCCGCCCGGGGAGAGGCACCCCTCGCGCCGGTCTTCGAGACCCGGGTACGTCGGACGGTCGAACATTTGCGCGCGCCGGCGGGAGGCGAGGTGGAACTGGCGATCGACCGGGGGGAAATCGTGGCGGGACACCGGCGCGAACCGATCCTGGAGGCGGAGCTCGAACTTCTCTCGGGAGATGTCGACACGCTCTATGAACTGGCCGCGGAATTGTTCAGCCAAGGTCCGATCCAGTTCGGCACAGCCAACAAGGCGGCGCGGGGATATGCGCTTCTGCGCGAAGAAGCGGTGGATCAGGCACCCCGGCCCCGAATGGCGGGGCGCCTCGCCTATGGCCCGGATGCAAGCGTCGAAACGGTGGTCCGGGATATCCTGCGGGACTGTTTCGCCCAGATTTCCCGGAACATGCTGGTGGTGGCACGGACCGAAATGGAAGAGGGTCCGCATCAGCTGCGGGTGGGCTTGCGGCGCCTTCGCACCGCCCTGGGTATTTTCGCACCGAGCTTTGGGGGAACGACGACCCTGCCCCTGAACGAGGAGGCAAGACGGCTCGGTCAGGTCGTCAGTGGCCTGCGGGATCTCGATGTTCTGATCGAGGATGTCGGCCGGATCGCGGCGCTCGGGCTCGATGACGCGGCACGGGATGCCCTCGTCGCAGCGCTCAGGGATTTGAGAGAGGAAAAACGCACGCAGGTTCGTCAAGAATTGGCGGAACCCGCGGCGACGCGCTTCCTGTTTGACCTCGGCCGCTTCATCGAGGCCCGGGGCTGGCTGGCACCGTCGGATTATTCGCAGACCACCCGATTGGCGGCCCCCATCGCCGAGGTTGCGCCAATGATCCTGGCCAAGCGCCATCGCAAGGCCCGGCGCCTTGGCAGGGGGATAGAGGAGATGGACGCTGAGTCGCTCCATACCCTGCGCAAGGAATTGAAGAAACTGCGCTATGCCGCCGATATGCTTGACCCGATCTATCATGGGCGCAAGGCCTCGGCCTATTTGCGGTCCTTGAAGGACATGCAGGACACGTTTGGCAGCCTTACCGACGCGGCCATGGCCGAGGGCTGGCTGACCGGACCAGAGGCTCCGGGGCGGAGCGATCCCGATGCGCAACGGGGCGCGGGATGGATGCTGGGGGCATTGGCCGTGAAGGTCAAGGACGACCGTCCAAGGCTCTTCGAACGCTGGCATCTCCTGACAAAGGCGGATCGCTTCTGGGACTGAGGTGAGGATCGGGGTGTGGTCAGGCCCCCCCGTACAATCCCATCTGTTCCCGTGAACCGGTGCCGGCGGCAAACCACCAGGGCCGCGGGTCACCGGCCGGTCCTCCGCTCGGTCGAAGTCCGCGGGGGATGACCAAAGGGATTTCGCCGCGCACCCTTGACGGGAGGGCGGCGATTGGAACATGCCTTGGCCATGTCCTCCTCCCAGATCCTGATGCTCGCTGGCGCGGACCTCGTCGCCCTCTCCACCGGCGCCCTCTGGTGGCCGACGGAGCGGCTGCTTTGCGTATCGGATTTGCATCTGGGCAAATCCGAACGGCTCGCGCGGCGTGGCGGACCCCTCCTGCCGCCCTACGAGACATTGGAAACCCTGGACCGACTACGGCTGATGATCGACCAACTCGATCCGGATCAGGTCGTGTGCCTGGGCGACAGTTTCGACGACGACGCCGCGAAACTGAGTCCCGCCGAAATGGAACGGCTTACCTCCCTGATGAAAGGTCGGAGCTGGATCTGGATCGCCGGAAACCACGATCCCGCGCCGCGGGACATCGGGGGCAGCCCTCTTCCCGAGCTCCGGCGCGGCCCCTTGACCTTCCGGCACGAGGCGCGGAGTCCCGTCGCCTCGGGTGAGATTTCCGGCCACTACCATCCGAAACTGCGTCTGATGGTGCGAGGGCGAGCGCTCGTCCGGCCCTGCTTTCTGCTGGATGAGAGACGACTGATCCTGCCTGCCTTTGGCGCCTATGCGGGAGGATTGTGGACGGACCACGCGGCGCTGCGCGCCCTGCTCACCGCGCCCGTTCGGGCCGTTCTCACGGGAACGCCCTGTTTGATCCTTCCGCTCGCTGAGAACGGCACCTGCCTTGCCTCCTGAGCCCTTACAATAGATCGGTCTGTCCTGGCCGCGGATCGAGAATTTGCCCAAGGCGCCCCGCCGCGACGCGTCCGAACCGCTGGATCAACGCCTTGCGGCGCGCACCGGACAGCGGGAAAGGCTCCGGCAAACGCTGAATTTCTCCATCGTAGAAATCGGCGATGATCAATCCCGCGTCCTCGGGCAGGATCTCGACTGGGAAATCCGTATCCACGGCCCAGAAGAACCTGTCACACCATTCCAGATATCCGCCCCATTTCTGATCCGACATGAAATCGACCCGGCCGGATTTGCATTCAATGATCCAGAGTTCTCCCTTTGGCCCCAACGCCATGACATCGACCCTCAGGCCCGGCACAGGACTGAACTCCAGCAGAGTCGCAAAGTTCAGCCCGCGAAACAGACGACAGACACCGCGTGCGATCCGTTGACCGGGCAAAAGCGGGTCAGACACTTTCTCAACCTCCGACATCGCCATGATCGCAAAAGAACACGTCTCCGCACCCGGCCCGCGACATTTCGTATCCCCGGCGCGGCCTATCTTTGCTTGAGGCGCGATGCCTGGACGAGTAGAGAAAAGGCTTCGGGCCGATCCGGCAAGTGGATTCGGTCAGCTGGGCTGCCAGGAGTAAACATATGGCCGACGCCGCCGTCCATTCCCATGACGATCACGCCAAGCCGGGCTTTTTCGTTCGCTGGTTCATGTCCACCAACCACAAGGACATCGGTATCCTCTATCTGGTGACCGCTTCCCTCCTCGGGCTCGTGTCGGTCGCCTTCACCATGTACATGCGGCTCGAGCTGATGCGGCCGGGCGTACAATACATGCTGATCGACGGCGTTCCGAACGGGCATCTGTGGAACGTGCTGATCACCGGGCACGGAATCCTGATGATGTTCTTCGTCGTGATTCCCGCGCTCTTTGGCGGCTTCGGCAATTACTTCATGCCCCTCATGATCGGCGCGCCGGACATGGCGTTCCCGCGGCTCAACAATCTGAGCTACTGGCTGTTCGTGGCAGGCTCGTCCCTGGCCGTTCTGTCGCTCTTCACACCCGGTGGGGATGGTCTTCGCGGGGCGGGCGTCGGCTGGGTGCTCTATCCGCCTCTTTCCACCACCGACGCCGGCATGTCGATGGATCTCGCAATCTTCGCGGTTCACCTGTCCGGTGCCTCCTCGATCCTCGGCGCGATCAATATCATCACGACCTTCCTCAACATGCGCGCACCGGGCATGACGCTCTTCAAGGTGCCGCTGTTTCCCTGGTCGATCGTCGTCACCGCCTTCATGATCCTGCTGGCCCTCCCGGTGCTGGCCGGTGCGATCACGATGCTGCTCACCGACCGCAACTTCGGCACGACCTTCTTCGCCCCCGATGGCGGCGGCGATCCGATCCTCTACCAGCACATCCTCTGGTTCTTCGGCCATCCGGAAGTGTATATCATCGTGGTTCCGGGCTTCGGCATCATCAGCCACGTAATCTCGACCTTCGCGCGCAAGCCGATCTTCGGCTACATGCCGATGGTCTTTGCCATGATCGGCATTGCCGTGCTCGGCTTTGTCGTCTGGGCGCACCACATGTACACCGTGGGTCTCTCGACCACCCAGCAGTCCTACTTCATGCTGGCGACCATGGTCATCGCGGTCCCCACCGGCATCAAGGTCTTCAGCTGGATTGCAACGATGTGGGGCGGCTCGGTTGAATTCAAGACGCCCATGCTCTGGGCGATGGGCTTCCTCTTCCTCTTCACCGTCGGCGGCGTGACCGGCGTCGTACTCAGCCAGGCCGCCATCGACCGTGCCTATCACGACACCTATTATGTCGTTGCCCACTTCCACTATGTGATGAGCCTCGGCGCCGTCTTCAGCATCTTCGCCGGGATCTACTACTGGATCGGCAAGATAACCGGTCGGCAATATCCGGAACTCGCGGGCAAGATCCACTTCTGGATGATGTTCATCGGCGCGAACATCACCTTCTTCCCGCAGCACTTCCTGGGTCGTCAGGGCATGCCGCGCCGGTATATGGACTATCCGGTCGAATTCGCCCAATGGAACTACATTTCCTCCATCGGCGCTTTCATCTCGGGCGCATCCTTCCTGCTCTTCTTCGGCATCATGTACTATACGCTGCGCTATGGTCAGCGGGTGACGGAACCGGCCTATTGGGGACCGCAGCCCGATGCGACGCTGGAATGGACCCTCTCCAATCCGCCGCCGGAGCATACGTTCGTGACGCTGCCGACCCCGGACATGTGGGACCATCGCGCGAGCCATTGAACAACGATCCAAATTCGGACAAAGGGGGCGCCGTCTCAGGCGCCCCTGAATTACTGGGGTCAATGGACCCGTTTACACGCCCCGATCCGCCAATCCTCGACATCATGCTCTGGCCGAACCGGTCATTGAGCCGAAAGGGATCGATCTGGGTCCTGGGGCTGGTGGCAGCCGGGCTCTCTCTTCCGATCATCCCTTTTCTGGGAACGCGCGCGGGCCTCGGTCTTATCCCGTTTGCCCTGATCGCTTTGTTATCCCTTCATCTGGCTCTCCGGCGCAGCTATTTCGATGGCCGGCTGACCGAGCATCTGCGCCTCTGGCCCGATCTGATCACCGTCGAGCGGCGTGAGCCAAAGGGCGCCGTCAAGCGATGGTACGCCAACCCCTTCTGGGTGCGCCTCCGGTTGATCGAGAATGCCCATATCGAAAAATACCTGACTCTCGAAGGCAACCATCGAGAAATCGAACTGGGTGCCTTCCTGAGCCCGGGAGAGCGCGAAAGCCTCTATCGTGACCTTGAAACAGCCCTCGCCCAGGTTCGAAGATCTGATCGGTAATCGAAATTCAGAGCGGTTTCCAATCCGATTGCGTCGGATCGTCCAGTTATGACGTTGTTTGCGCGATTTCTTGATCCGCAGGGTGTCCACCTGCCTGGAAATCGCTCTATTGCTTCGCGGGGCCGGTTTCGTCCCGGAAAAGGGTCCAGGCGGAAATGAAGAGGGCGGCGATCAGCGGCCCGATCACGAAGCCGTTGATCCCGAAGACCGACATGCCCCCGACCGTCGAAATCAGGATGACATAGTCCGGCATTCGCGTATCCTTGCCCACAAGGGGCGGACGCAAGAGGTTATCGACGACACCGATCACCCCGGCCCCTACTCCGACCAGGATCAGCCCACGCACAAAGTCGCCGCTGACCATCAGATAGATCGCCGTCGGCAACCAGACGATGGCCGAACCGACCGCGGGGACCATGGAGAGAAACGCCATCAGGACGCCCCAGAGCAGCGCCCCCTGAATTCCCAGGAGCCAGAAAGCAACGCCGCCAATGATGCCCTGGATGATGGCGATGATCACATTGCCCTTGACCGTTGCCCGGACCACGGTGGTGAATTTCGCAATCAGCTGACGGTTGTAGTCGCGGCTGAGCGGCATGGAGGCCAGAATATTGCGCCCGATCTCCCGCCCGTCCCGGAACAGGAAGAACAGCAGATACAGCATGATCCCCGCGCTCAGGAAGAAGTTCAGGGTGTTCTGACCAACCGTCACCGCCTGGGTCGCGACAAGCTGGCTTCCCTGCATCAGGGCCGAACTCAGTTTCTCCCGCAAGGCGTCGAAATCTCCGATCCCGCTCCGGACCAGCCACTCCTCAAACGAGGGCGGCACCTCGGCGCGCAGGGCGGTAACAATGACGGAAATGTCGAAATCCTTGCTCTGGAACCGACCATAAAGCTTGGTGCCCTCTGCCACCATCGCGGAGGCAATCATCGTCATGGGAATGACGGCGATCACGACACAGATCAGCGTGCTCAGGGCGGCGGCGAGATTTTGCCGCGGATACAGCCGATATTCGAGCGTCCGATGCATCGGCTGAAAGATGATAGCGAGAATGACCGCCCACAGGACCGCGCCGTAGAAGGGCAGCAAAATCCGGAAAAAGGCGATTGTCACCAGCGCCAGCAACAAGAGGAAAGCTTTGTGGTGAATCGGATTGTCCATCAATGGTCCCCTGCGCCGCAACCGCGACGAAGGTTCGGCGCCCTAATTTCAAGGCGCCCCGCCCCTTGGAGCAACCCGCCCCCTGGATCAGACCGGTTCCTCCGCCACCCCTCGGACCGTACGCGGCGGAGGGGAGGAAAGGCAAGATCGACGTCGGTCAGCCATTGGGATCCTTGTCGATGAACCGGATGGCTCCGCGTTTCGCCAACGACTGGATGACGCGGGTAATCTCAATCTGGGCTGCTTCGCCTTCCTTTTTCGAGACGTCCGCCAGCAGGGCCAGTTCCTCGACATAGCGTTCGGACAGGCGCCGCGGCACATTGGCCAAAACAAAGGGAACGGTCGCGCTCTGCTGCTGCTGGCCAAGCCAAAGGGCCTTGAGCAGATCCTCCTCCTGAATCTCGCGAATGACACTGGCGATATCGCGGCCATGCAGGCGCGTTGCAATGTCCTCGAAGGTGAACATCGTGCGTTGCACAGCCTGGGCCAGAGTCGGCTCCTGCGATTCGAGATAGTTGAGGAAACCATCGCGTGCATCGGTGGAGATGTTGTTCATCAGGCCCGCGATCAGATCCGCCGGACGACGCTTGCTGAGGTTGCGTTTCAGCGCCGAGAGGAAATCGCGTTCGATCGCCGACAGGATACTGAGCGAAACCGCCGGATCGAGTGTCGGCACGCGGGCCAGGCGCAGGACGATATTCTGGGCAAAGGCCCGGTCCAGCCGTTCCAGCACCTGCGCGGCAATCTCCGACTTGAGCTCGCTGATCACGACCGCGGCGGTCTGTGGATGCTCCGCCTGCACGAATGTCGCAATTGCCGAGACGGGCGAGTCGTTGAGCCTCTCCCATGTGGTCCGGTCGTCATCGTCGCCGCTCTCCTCCAGGAGCCGGGCCAGCTCGGCCTCGTCCATCAGGCCATTGAGGAGTTTTCGCGCCGTGTCCGGGCCACCTTTCAATTCGGGTCCGGTGGCAAGCGTATCCAGAAACTCGCTGATCACCGCGTCGAGCATCTCCTGGCTGATCTTGCCCAGCCCTTTGACCGCGCGTCCGAACCGCTCCATGTTCGGTTCGCTGAGCTCTCTGAGGAATCCCGCCGCGAGTTCCGGGCCAATGGCCGCGAGGATCATCGCCGCCTTCTCTATCGGCTTCGGCCCGGGAGGCGGCTTGGGAATCGCAACGCGATTTCTGTCCCCGGCGCGGCTTGGTACCAATGCATTGTCAGCGGTCATTGCCCATAACTCCGAACGAGAGCCCCGGCCAGCAACGTCCAGCCATCGGCGATCACAAAAAAGGCAAGTTTGAAGGGCAGTGAAACGATCGCAGGTGGGACCATCATCATACCCATGGACATCAGAACCGCGGCGATCACCAGATCGATCACCAGAAACGGCAGGAAGATCAGGAAGCCGACCTCGAATCCCCGCTTGATCTCGCTCAGCAGGAACGAGGGAACGAGAAGCTCCAGGGGAACCGGGCCTGCGTCCTGTTCAGCACGTGGCGCGGCCTCCCTCAGCATCCGGATTGTCTCCGGATCCGTTCGGCCTTCCATGAAGACACGAAACGGCGCCATGGTCGGCGCAAAGGCCTGCTCCGGTGCGAGCTGCCCTTCGATCATCGGATGGATTCCCTCATCCCAGGCCTTGGTAAATACCGGCTCCATCACGAACCAGGTCAGGAACATGGCCAGGCTGACGATCATCATGTTCGGCGGCGCCTGTTGTACTCCGATCGCCTGCCGCAATATCGAGAGAACCGTGACCATGAAGGGAAAGCAGGTCAGCATGATGGCCAGGCCCGGGGCCAGACTGAGCACCGTCAGCAAAAGGAAGAGCTGCACCGTCCGCAGCGTTATGGACTGACCACCGCCCATGTCGATGGAGATCTGTTGGGCAAGGGCGGGTTCGGACAGGGCCAGAAAGGCCGCGGCGAGCGCGCCAACCATCAAGACGCGCCCGAGTCGAAATTCAGATATCATTCGAGAAGTCTGCCACTTCGGTCAGACGAACTCCCAGTCGACCGGAATCATCCCCGATTTCCTGCAGCTCCCCCCGGGCAATCAGGCGATCGCCGATATAAAGTTCGACGGGATCGTCAATGGAGCGATCCAGGGTGAGCACGGAATCCCGCCTCAGTTCGACCAGTTCGCTCACCATGGGGCGAGCCTTGCCCACGGAGATCAACACTTCGATCGGGACACCCTGAAAGGCGCCGCCACGATGCTGCCGAGCGGTGTTTTCCTGCGCCGGCGTTGCCGACGGATCCGAATCGTCGTCACCCATGCCGGCGGGCCTCACTCTGTTTGGCCGGGCCGGCTACCTGCAAATGTGCGGAGAGGCACTCCTCTATCTGAGCGACACAGGCATCGAGATCGAGATGGTCATAGCCCTGATCCCAGAAAATCTGTGCTTCCCGCGGCAGCAGCTCCGGGGCCTCTTCGACGATGGCATCGATCCCGCGTTCGGCCAGGATCGAAGTCAGGACCACGACCATTTCCGGAGCGCAGCGCAGCCGGGGCCGTGCCTCCGGGCAGGCCTGGATGGCGCCCATGACCAAACCGACGACCTCCGACAGATAACCGTTCTCGGCCAGAACCGGCGTGATGGTCTTGCAGACGGCTTCGACCACGGGGGCGATGCTGGCGGTGACATATCGCCGGGCGGCCTCGTTGCCCAGACGCGCATCGTTCAGCGCCTCGATCAACTGGCTGGTCAGGCGGGCCTGATCGTCAAGAAAGCTCTCCGTCGCGGTGGACTGGCCTGCGAGAAAGCCGGTCCGATAGGCCTCCTCCCGAGCGGCGGTGATCTTCTGCTCGCATTCCGCGAGAAGCCGCGCCTCGGCCCGCACGTCCGGAACGGGCACTTTCTCCGTGGCAGGATCGAACACCTGCAGTCGAAACGTTGTCATGACCTCATGGCCTCCTTGTGGCTGTCGGGAGTTTCGATCCAGCTCCGCAGGATCGCGGCGCTTTCCTCTCCGCGGTTGGTGATCGCTTCACGCAGCCGCTCGATCTTCGTTTGGCTCTGGGCGGGCAGATCGAGGACCTCGTCGGACATCTGCCGCAGCTGCTCGAGGTCGAGATCCCTCGGTCCGGTCAATTCGACCAGCTCCACTTCCGGCTTTGGCAGGACCATCGGACGCACGACGAAGAGAAGAAGCGCCAGTACGATGACCCCGAGCACTCCGATCTGAGCGAGACGTGCCCCATACTGATTGAGGAAGCTCGGGTCAGTCCGTTCCGCGAGCGATCCCTGATCCGGCGGCAGAGTGAATTGCAGGGTTTCCAGCGTCACGGTGTCGCCACGATCCGCGTTGAAGCCGACAGCCGACTGGACAAGGCTCTTCAGCGTATCGAGCTCAGCCTGCGGACGCGGCGCCCAGGTCGTCTTGCCATCGGCGCCGGTCGTGGTGAGTCCATCCACCATCACCGCGACGGAGATCCGTTTCACCTGGCCCGGCAGGGTCACACGTTCGGTTTTCGTCTCCGACACATCGAAATTCTGGCGTTCGCTGGTCTTGCTGGAGGAACTGCTGTTCTGGCCGGAGTTGCTCGCCTGACCGGACGGCAGGTTGCTCGCGACCGTCACGCTCGGATTGGTTCCGGAGGATGAGTCCTGCTGCTGCTCGGTTTCCGTGCTGATCGGCACCCGACTCTGGGGATCGATGACCCGTTCGGTCACGGTCTGGCTGTCCAGCTGCGCATCGACATTGACCTCGACGATGGCCCGGCCGGGTCCGACACGCGCCTCCAGCATGCGCTGGATGTTTTTGCGCAGCAATTCGGCCTGATCGTTCGGCTTGTTGACAAGACCGTTTCCGGGACCGTCATCCGCGCCGGCCAGAACCACGCCGGAGGTCGAATCCAGAACAGCGACCGATTCCGGTTTCATTCCACTCACGGCCGATGACACAAGATAGCGGATCGCCTTCGCCTCGGTGGCATCCAGCGAGCCCCGCGCCATGGTCACTGTGACCGAGGCCGTGCTGTCCACCTGGCGCGAGAAGGGTTTCGCTTCCGGAATTGCGAGATGAACCCGGGCGGCCCGAACATCCGGAGAGCCGGTGATGGTGCGCGCCAGTTCGCCCTCCTTCGCCCGCCAGTAGGCGGCATCGAACATCTGACTCGTCGTCCCGAATCCCGAGAGGCCATCGAGAATTTCGTAGCCTTGCGACCCCCCGGCCGGCAAACCCTTGCCCGCAAGCTCCATGCGGAGCCGATCACGCTGATTCTCCTGAACGAAGATCGACGAATCGCGGATTTCGAAAGGCACGTTCTCGGCTTCGAGCGCGGCGACGACTTCTCCCGCCGCCTTTGCATCCAGGCCCGAATAGAGAAGCGCCATGGTAGGCTCGGTGGCCACCCGGGTGATGCCAATGACCGAGGCCACGATGGCAATCACGCTAAGGGCAGCGATGATGCGCTTGCGAGAGTCCCAGCTCTCCCAAATTTCCTTGATCTTTTCCAATGGGGCCTCACTCGGTGCTCGACTGGTCCTGAGACCCTTGTCCCGCGGTAAACCAACGGTTTCGATAGAGGGATATTCGATCGAACAGACTTAACATTTGGTTAGTGGTCCCGCGGTTAATTGACCTGGTAATGCGAACTTTAACGCCCGGGGTTGTAATGTCCGATGCCACCGATGCTTCCACCGCAGACGAGAAACCAAAGGGCGGGAAAAAGTCGCTCCTTTTTGGTGTACTTGGCGCTGTCGCACTTGGTGGTGCCGCCTTTTACTTGACCTATTCGGGGATTCTCGATCCTGGCTCATTATTGGGTAAGAAGGGTGGCGAAACCGAAAATCACGCGGCGGCCGAAAGCGGCGGCCATGCCGCCAGTGAAGGCGGCGCGCCGATACTGGGCGATATCGCCTTTGTCCCGATCGACCCGATCACCATCTCGCTGCCTCCGGGTTCCTCGGCGCGGCATCTCCGATTTGTTGGACAACTTCAGGTGACGCCCGACCATATGGCCGGTGTCACGCAGCTCATGCCGCGCATCATCGATGTCCTGAACACCTACCTGCGCGCCGTTGAAGTGAGCGACTTGGAACAGCCCGCCTCGATTCCCCGACTCCGGGCACAGATGTTGCGACGGGTTCAGGTCGTGACCGGCGAAGGCCAGGTCTCCGATCTCCTGATCACCGAATTCACCCTGAACTGAAGGAGCCCACGAATGGGATTGCTCATGGATGGCCTCCTCATGGCTGCGAGTATCTTTGCCGGAGGATATTGCTGGGTTCTGTCGCGCCGGGTGGCCGACCTCAAGAACCTGGACAAAGGTCTTGGCGGAACCATCGTAAACCTTACACGACAAATCGAACTTGCTCGCGTGACGCTTGAAGAGGCAAGAGTGAATTCAAAGAACTCTTCGAATGAACTCGCACAATTGAGCGCCCGGGCGGAAACCGCCGCCGCCCAGCTCCGCCTCATATTGGCAACGATGGACGAGGAGGATTACCGGCGCCCCGCCCCGCGCGTCCCGTCCGAACCCCTGACGGCCAGCCGGGAACTGGCCGCCTCTCCGCCAAAGGCCGATCCCCGCCCGCAACCGAAACCCGAACGCGCGGAAAAACCTGCGAATCGTCCAGAGCCCCTGGGAAAATCGCTTCAGCGTCAGAAGCCCATGCCCCCCACCGGCGATATTCCCAAACCGCGCGCCGTCCGGCCGCTCACGACGCTGCTGCGACGGCCGAAACCCGAACCAGTGGCAAGCAGCGAAGACGAAATCATGAATGCTCTCCATGCGCTGGCAAATGGCAGGGAGTGACAGATGAGCAAGCGACCCACCCTGCCCACGGTCAGCGGACTGAGCCTCATCGTCATGTGCTTCTTCGGATCAGCGGTCCTTCGCATGTCCGACAACGGCCTGGCGCTCGCCGAGGAAATCCAGAAGGCTGTGTCCGAGACCGAATCTCCGCCTCCCCCGGATGAAGCCAGCGGCTTGATGAAGGCCCTGAAGGATCGCGAGGCCCAGCTCGATGCCGAAGCCAAGCGCCAGGCCGATCGCGCCCAGACCCTGAACGTCGCCGAGGCAAAACTGGCGGAACAACTCGCCGCCTTCGCAAAGGCTCAGAAGCAGCTGGAGGCGACACTGGCCTCGGCGGACAAGGCGGCTGAGAAGGACATCGACCGGATGACGGCGGTCTATGAGAGCATGAAACCGGCGGAAGCTGCGCGGATCATTGAAAAAATGGACGTAGCCTTCGCCTCCGGGCTCCTGTCGCGCATGCGTCCGGAGATGACGGCCCAGGTCATGAGCGCCATGGATCCCGAGATCGCCTATGCCGTGACTTTGACCATCGCCAGTCGCAATTCCCGCGTTCCGACCAAATAGCCTGGCCGTTTGTCGGTTTCTTAATGTCCCGAGGCGAAAAGGAGATACGAAGCGCGCAGGGGGCTGCGCAATATGTAAATGGTCGCGGGACTAAGTCATGATTGGTATTGTCGGCATCGTCATCGTGTTTTTCTGCGTCTTCGGGGGATATATGATCTCCGGAGGAAAAATCGAGATTGTTCTCGAAGCTGCGCCACACGAATTGTTGACCATTCTTGGCGCGGCTGTGGGCGCTTTCGTCATCAGCAACAATGTCCATGGCATCAAGCACACCTTGAAGGACATGGGAAAGGTCTTCAAGGGGCCGCATTGGAAGGTTCAGGACTATCAGGATCTTCTGTGCCTGATGTTCCAGCTCATCAAGATCCAGCGCTCCAATCCCGTCGAACTCGACAGCCACATCGAGGATCCGGGCGCGTCCCCCCTCTTCGGCGCCTATCCCCGTATCCTCGCGGATGGCGAGGCCGTGGCCCTGATCTGCGACACCCTGCGCTCCGCCTCGATGAACTACGACGATCCGCATCAGGTGGAAGAGGTTCTGAACAAACGCATCGAACAGAATTACGAAGCCGCGCAGCATTCCAGCCATTCCTTGCAACTGGTCGCGGACGGCCTGCCGGCCCTCGGAATCGTCGCCGCCGTGCTCGGCGTGATCAAGACCATGGGCTCGATCGACCAGCCGCCCGCGATTCTGGGCCAGATGATCGGCGGCGCACTGGTCGGAACGTTCCTGGGCGTGTTCCTCGCCTATGGCTTCATCGGCCCGTTCGGCAACAAGATGAAGGGCGTTATCGACGAGGATCAGCATTTCTACAACCTGATCCGCGAAGTCCTCGTGGCCTCGCTGCACAACCACGCACCGAACATCTGCGTCGAGGTTGGCCGCCAGAATACTCCCGCCGAACTGCGCCCGTCCTATAACGAACTCGAAGGAGCGCTCCGGTCCTCCAAGCAGGGCGCCGCGGCATGAAACGTGCGATCCCGATGGTGCTCGCGGTCCTTTCGGCCGCGTCCTCAGCCTTTGCCCAGGCCGAGGCTCCCGAAGGCGGACAGGTGCGGACCGGCGAGCACGATGGATTTTCCCGCATCGTGCTTCAGGTCGACCCAAAGACCGAATGGTCTCTGGAATCAACACCCGACCAGGCGACCGTCACATTTCCCGGCAAGCCGATCAAATTCGACACGACCGGCGTGTTCGACCGGATGCAGGCCAACCGCGTCAAATCGATCACGAGCAAGGTCGGAGAGAAAGGGACGACCGTTTCGGTCGATCTGGGCTGCGACTGCCGGGTCAGCACCTCCTACGTGGGGGCCCGCTATCTGGCCATCGACGTGGCCGACCGAACCGAACCGCCCGCGCCGGTCGCCGAAACGCCCGAGGAGCGCGACGCACGCGAAACGCGGACGGTGAATTCGGCACAGGACGCCCTGCTCAGGCAGATCGAGCGGGCCGCGGATCAAGGGATCATCAAGCTTACGGAGCCGCTTCCGACTCCGCCCGAGGTCGCGGCCCCCGAAGCCGTTGCCGAAGTCACCCAGCCCCAGGCGCCCGCCGCGGTGGAGGAGAGTCCAAAGCCTTCCACACCGGCGCAGATCGAGACGCGGGGCGCGGAACAGATCGCTCCGCTGGCCGACCTGCTCGACAGTGACCAGATCCAGGCGACAACGGTGTTTGACCGCGACCGGCGGGCCGCCGCCGCGCGGATGGCCAAAATTCCGACGCCCCCGGAATGTCTGCCCGACGATATGTTCGATCTCGCAAGCTGGTCCGACAACCGTCCCCTCTATGAACAGGTGCCTGAGCTTAACCAGAAGATGCTCGGCGAATTTGACACGCCCTCGCCCGAGACCATCGCCGAACTGGCGCGGCTTTATATCCGCTTCGGCTTCGGGACGGAGGCCGAGGGGCTCATGCGCAGCATCGGTTCCGACTTCCCGGATCGCAAGCTCCTGATCGACCTTTCCCATGCGATCGAGGGGCGACCGATTGCCCCCGGTGGCCCCCTCTCGGTTCAGACCGCCTGTCCGGGCCGCCATGGCCTTTGGCTGGCGGTGGGCGGCGCGGCCCCCGCCTATCAGAACCCGGATCATTTCAAGACCGTGCAGAGCGCGTTTGCCGAACTGACGCCGGATCTGCGCCTGACAATCGGACCGAAGTTGATCGTCCGGCTGCTCGACGCGGGTCACCCGGCCGAGGCCCGGCTGATCTATGACACAATCGTTCGTCCCGGTGGCGAAGGATCGGTTGATCTCGATCTGTCGGAAGCCCTGCTCGTCGCAGCGGAGGGGCATCCGCTCGCCGGAGCACAGGCTCTGAACCAGCTGGTCGATGAGAATGCGCCGAATGGCGTCGATGCCTTGGCGCGGTTGACACGGCTGATCATCAACTCCGATTTGCCCATGCCCAAAAACCTGGTGATCGATCTTCGGGCCGCCGCGCACGAGAGCCGGGGCGCGGCCAATGAAACCGACCTGCGGGCCCTGCTTTCCGAAGCGCTGGCGCGGACCGGTGCCCTGGGCGATGCCATGACTGAACTTCGCACGACGGAAAAGGAACTGCCCGAGTCCGCTCCCCGGATGGATGCCTTGGCCGTCGCTCTGATGGCCGAAGCCGATCCGGCAAAGGTTGGAGGCCCCGCCTACGCCGAAACCGTTCTGGGCGAGATCGACCGGATCGGAACCGCGCCCGCGAACGATTCAGGCCGCGTTGCCATCGCCCGAGGCCTCCTCGATCTCAGCCTGCCCGACGCCGCGCTGAAGGTTCTACAGCCGGCACTGGATCGCGGAATGCCGGAGGCCCGGATTGCCGCCTCCGATGCCCATATCAAACTTGGCCAGCCGGATCTGGCGCAGGCCGACCTCGCGGGTCTCGATGGCCCCCAGGTCGCCGAACTTCGGGCGAAGTCCATGGCGAAGAAGGGCGACTATGCCACGGCCGCCCAGGAGCTGGACAAGGCCGGATTGGACAAGGAAGCCACGGCCTATGCCTGGCCCTCGGGTAACTGGCCCAAGGCCGAGGCCACGACCGAGGATCCGAACCAGAAAGCCATGGCGACGTATATGGCCAATCGCGGGGGGGCAGCCGTCGTCCCGCCCCCTCCTCCGGGCGACCCGAACAAGCCGAACCCGGCGCAGGCCTTCAACGAACCGCTTCCCACCCTCGATCAGCCGAGCCTTGATTCCGCGCGTCGGCTTCTTGCCACCGGACAACAGGTTCAAGGCTTCATTCAGGATGTGCTGACGCCCCCGCCCCCCGCCGCGGCGCCCCCTGCCAACTGACCCACCGGGGGGCGTTTCCAATCGGAGCGCGTGACCACTCCCTGCCACGCGCTCCCGCCCATCCGGGACCCTCCCCTGCGCTCACGAACGCGTGGGCACCGGCCCTGGAACTGTGCTAAACCCTCGCAAAACGAGCAGGACGAGGGCCGAGAATGGTGGGCAGCCCACGCAATAAACCATCCGGCGGTCCCAAGCTGCGCCGGGCCACGCAACGACCGGGCCTGCGCAGTCTCTTCTATCGTTTCCTCCTGGTCTTTGCCCTGATCTGCGTGGCCATCTCAGTCCACTGGCTCGACCGCGGCGGCCTGCGCGACAATGTCGACGACGAGATCAGCTTCCTCGACGCGGTCTATTTCACCATGATCACCGTGACGACCGTCGGATACGGCGATATCGTCCCGGTCACGCCGCGCGCCCGCATGTTCGACACCTTTGTCGTGACGCCGATCCGGCTTTTCGTCTGGTTGATCTTCCTCGGCACGGCCTATGATTTCCTGCTCAAACGCTTCTGGGAGGACTGGCGCATGACTCGAATCCAGGCGCGCCTTCATGATCACGTCATCGTCGCGGGCTTCGGGACCAGCGGCGCCGAGACGGTGCGCGAACTGATGCGCCGGGGCACCGACCGCCGCCAGATCGTGGTGATCGACCCCAGACCCTCCGCGATCGAATTGGCCAGCCAGATGGGCGTCGCCGTCCTCGAAGCCGACGCCACCCGAAACGCCACATTGGAATCCGTGCGGATTGACCGGGCCCGCTGTGTCGCCGTGGCCGCCGGTCGCGACGACACCTCGATCCTGATCGTTCTGACCGCGCGCGGACTGGCGCCCCATGCGACGATCAGCGTCGTCGTCCGCGCCGAGGACAACGAGGCCCTGGCCTATCAGGCCGGGGCCACGACGGTCATCAACCCGGCCAGCTTCGCAGGATTGCTCCTGGCCGGTTCGGCGCATGGACCGCATATCGCGGAATATATGGCCGACCTCGCCGCCGAGAATGGTCTCGTCTCCCTCCGCGAACGCAGCGTCCGGCCAGAGGAGATCGGCCAGTCGCTGGCACAGATCAGCACGGGCCTCGGGGTGCGAATCTACCGGGGCGACGAGAGCCACGGTTTCTGGGAAGCCGCCGCCGAACATCTGCGCGCGGGCGACTTGATCCTCGAAATCGTGCCGAACGATCACACCGGGAATACGCCGGAACGCTTTCCGGCCTGATGGAGTCAGGTCGCGCGCTGGCCCGCTTATTACTGGACGCGCAACCTCTCAGGTCGGAAACCGATTCAGCGGGGATTGATCCGGGTGATCTTCGACCCCTGGATCGTCGCCCCGGCCATGACCCCCTGCTGGCCAAAGACCATGGCCACGATCGGATCCTGGACCGTGCTGGTGGTGATATCGGCCGCCAATCCCTTGTCGATCACGGCGACATTCGCATCGGCGCCGACTTCAAAGCCGCCACTGCGCTCCAGATAGGACAGAGCCTCGGGCGTCATGAAGAAGATCACCTCGGAAAAACTCTGCGCCCCGATCTGAAATCCAAAGGAGGCGGCGACGATATTGAAATAGCCGACCGTGGTGGCCCCATTGCGCCGAAGGGCTCCCTCGCCATACTGCCCGCCAAAACCAAATCCAGCCTTGACGATGTTCGGAAAGACCAGAACGGCAACGGCCTTCTTGGCCAATGCCTGCGCCGTGGTCGATTCCCGCATGATCCGGGACAGGGCGGCATCGACCTTCGCATCGATATCCGCGGCGGTGCCCGCCCATCCGGCCTGTGCCCAGCAAAGGGCCAAAGCCATCAGGACGATCTTCAAACCCCGAAACGCGGCGTCAATCCGCACTGACCACTTCTTCCTTTGGCGACGTGGCCCGGCGTTTCGGCTTGCTCTCCGACACGGCCTTCGGCGCCCTGGTCTTGGCGGGGGTCGCGGCCTTCGGAGCGCGGGGCTTGCGGACCGCCTTCTCGGGCGGCGTCAGTTCCTGGAGAATTTCGGCGCTCGCCTGCTGCCAGTGCGCCTCGGCCGCGCCATCCGGCCGCCCCTCACGCTCCCAGATTTCATAAGCCCGCGCCTGCACCCGTTCCAGATAGTCGTCTGTCATGACCTTTCATATCTCCTGTACTGAGAGCGAATTCGAACATTTCCGCAACGGTCTTGCCAGAAAACAAGTCGTGATGCAATCAAAGGTTGTATTCCCCGTGCCTGGCCCGATTGGTTGCGAATCGTGCCCGCGGGACGGGCATCGATGGAAAAAGGGCCGGAGCTTTCGCCCCGGCCCCTCTGTTCAGGCGAGCATCGCGATCGGATGCTCGATATTGTCCTTGACGGCCTGGAGGAATTGCGCCCCCAAGGCGCCGTCGATGACCCGGTGATCCACCGACAATGTCACCGACATGACCGTGGCCACCGCGATTTCGCCATTCGCGCCGACGACCGGCTTGGCGATCCCGGCGCCGACCGCGAGGATCGAAGCATGGGGCGGGTTGATGACCGCGTCGAAATTCTCCACGCCCATCATGCCGAGGTTCGAAATCGCAAAGCTGCCGCCCTGATATTCCTGTGGCGCCAGCTTCCGGGTCTTGGCCCGGGCCGCCAGATCCTTCATCTCGGCCGAGAGCGTCGACAGGGATTTCTGATCGGCATCGCGCAGGACCGGCGTGAAGAGCCCGCCCTCGATCGCCACGGCCACCGCGACGTCCGAGGCCTTCATCCGCAGCACCCGATCCCCGGCCCAGACCGCGTTGCAATCGGGGACCTGCTGGAGCGCGATGGCACAGGCCTTGATCACGAAGTCATTGACCGACAGCTTGACGCCCCGCCCTTCCAGTTCCTTGTTCAACTGGGAGCGGAACTTCATCAGCGCATCGAGATGGATCTCCCGCCGCAGATAGAAATGCGGGATGGTCGATTTCGCCTCGGTCAGGCGGGCGGCGATGGTCTTGCGCATCCCGTCGAGCTTGACCTCCTCGAAGGAGCGTCCAGTGTAGATCGCCCGGATCGCATCGAGCGACGGCGCCGCCGGTGCCTCGGCTTTCGCCGGAGCGGGAGCCGCCGCCGGAGCCTGCGCCGCGACCGGAGCCGCCTTGGCCGGTGCCGCGACCGCCGTTTCGACATCCGCCTTCACGATGCGACCGCCGGGACCCGTACCCTTGACCGCGCCGAGATCCAGTCCCCGTTCCGCCGCGATCCGCCGCGCCAGCGGCGAGGCGAACACGCGCGCCCCGCCGGAAGCGGGCGCCGCGGCCACCGGCGCCGGAGCCGCCGCCTCGGCCTTCGCCGGAGCGGGAGCCGCCGCCGCGACGGGCGCGGACCCAGAGGCGGGAGCGGCCGAGATCGAGTCCGCGGTTTCGCCCTCCTCCAGGAGGATCGCGATCACGTCATTGACCTTCACGCCCTCGGTGCCTTCGGGGACGATGATCTTGCCGATGATCCCTTCATCGACGGCCTCGAACTCCATCGTGGCCTTGTCGGTCTCGATTTCGGCCATGACCGCGCCGGACGTGACTTTGTCTCCTTCTTTCAGGAGCCATTTCGACAGCGTCCCTTCTTCCATCGTCGGAGAAAGCGCTGGCATCAGGATATTGATGGGCATGGCTTTGTCCTCAGCGATAGGTGACGGATTTGCAGGCGGCGATGACCTCGGCGGTCGTCACCAGGGCGAGCTTTTCGAGGTTCGCCGCATAGGGCATCGGCACATCCTTGCCCGTGCAATTGATCACCGGCGCGTCCAGATAGTCGAACGCCTCCTGCATCAGCACCGCCGAGATATGGTTGCCGATGGCACCGACCGGGAAGCCTTCCTCGACCGTCACGCAGCGGTTGGTCTTCTTGACCGACGCGATCACCGTCGCCGTATCCATCGGGCGCAGGGAGCGCAGATCGATGACCTCGGCGGAGATGCCTTCCTTCGCCAGCTCCTCGGCCGCCTGCAAGGCATAGGACATGCCGATCCCGAAGCTGACGATCGTCACATCCGAGCCGACCTTCGCGACCCGCGCCTTGCCGATCGGCACGACATGGTCCGCCAGATCCGGCACCTCGAAGCTCCGCCCGTAGAGGATCTCGTTTTCAAGGAAGATCACCGGGTTGGCATCGCGGATCGCCGATTTCAGCAGACCCTTCGCATCGGCGGCCGAATAGGGCATCACCACCTTCAACCCCGGCACCTGCGCATACATCGAGGCGAAGTCATGGCTGTGCTGGGCCGCCACGCGCGCCGCGGCGCCATTCGGCCCCCGGAAGACGATCGGACAGCCCATCTGACCGCCCGACATATAGAGAGTCTTGGCGGCCGAATTGATGATATGGTCGATCGCCTGCAGGGCGAAATTGAACGTCATGAATTCCACGATCGGACGCAGGCCCGCGAAGGCCGCGCCCACCGCGATACCGGTGAACCCATGCTCGGTGATCGGCGTATCGATCACCCGCTTCGGCCCGAATTCGTCGAGCAGCCCCTGGCTGATCTTGTAGGCACCCTGATATTCGCCGACTTCCTCGCCCATCAGGAACACATCGCCATTGGCGCGCATTTCCTCGGCCATCGCATCGCGCAAGGCTTCGCGGACGGTCTGGGTCTTGAAGGTGGTGCCGGCGGGAACCTCGGGCTCGGGCTCCGGCTCCGCGCGCGCGGCGGCGGGCTGGGACGGCATCGGCGCGGCGGGCGCCTCCTCGGGCTCGGACACGGTCTCGGCGGCGGGCGCGGAAGCGGCCACGGCGGCGGAGGCATCCTCGCCCTCCTCCAGCAGGACCGCGATCGGCGTGTTCACCTTCACGCCCTCGGTGCCCTCGTCGATCAGGAGCTTGCCGATCGTTCCCTCATCGACGGCCTCGAATTCCATCGTGGCCTTGTCGGTCTCGATTTCGGCGAGGATCTGGCCGGACGTGACCACGTCGCCTTCCTTCACCAGCCATTTCGCCAGCGTACCCTCTTCCATGGTGGGAGAGAGCGCGGGCATCAGAATCTGTGTTGCCATGGTTCATCCCCCTCAGGCGTAAATATCGGTCCAGAGCTCGCTCAGAGCCGGTTCCGGACTGTCCTGGGCAAATTGCGCGGCCTCGTTGACGATGGCCTTGATGTCCTTGTCCACACTCTTGAGGTCGTCCTCGGTGGCCAATTCGCCGGTCAGCAGCATGTCGCGCACATGGTCGATCGGATCGCGTTCGTCGCGCATCTTCTGCACTTCCTCGCGCGTCCGGTACTTGGCCGGATCGGACATGGAATGACCGCGATAGCGATAGGTGTTCATCTCCAGGATGTACGGCCCCTCGCCCGCCCGGCAATGGGCGATCGCAGCGTCGGCCGCCTCGCGCACCGCGAGCACATCCATCCCGTCCACCGCCTCGCCCGGAATGCCAAAGGCGGCGCCGCGGGTATAGAGCGCCGGAGACGAGGAGGCCCGCTTCAGCGAGGTTCCCATCGCATACTGGTTGTTCTCGATGACGAAGATACAGGGCAGCTTCCAGAGGCTCGCCATGTTGAAGGTCTCGTAGATCTGACCCTGGTTCGCCGCGCCGTCGCCGAAATAGGCGAAGCTCACATTGTCATTGCCGCGGTACCAGTTGGCAAAGGCCAGACCCGCGCCGATCGGCACCTGGGCGCCCACGATGCCATGTCCGCCATAGAAGCGCTTCTCGGCCGAGAACATATGCATCGAGCCGCCCTTGCCGCGGGAATATCCCCCCTCGCGACCGGTCAGCTCGGCCATGACGCCCTTGGGGTCCATGCCGCAGGCGAGCATGTGACCATGATCGCGGTACGAAGTTACGCGCTGGTCGCCTTCCTTGGCCGCGGCTTCCAGGCCAACAACAACGGCCTCCTGCCCAATGTACAGATGGCAGAAACCGCCAATCATGCCCATGCCATAAAGCTGCCCCGCCTTTTCCTCGAATCGACGGATCAAAAGCATGTCGTGGTAATATTTGAGAAGGTCGTCCTTGGACGCATTCGGCTTCTTGGCGCGGCGCGCTACTGCCATGAGCGTATTCCCCCGGATACTTGATAGTTCAACGTTGAACTAAATTTAGTATAATCGGGGTTTCATGGAGAGAAAAGCCCTGAAAACAAGGGGTCCAGGATATTTCCGCTCTTTGCGGTTGTATTCGGGAAGACGAAAAAGACGCAACAACCTTTCTGGAAAAGATTAACCCTTATGCAAAGCTTACCCCCCGGTCACAAAGATACCCCATGAATGGATAATGAGAAGGCATTAAACCTCCATTGCCTCATTTTCCCTCAGGCCGCCTCGGCTCTCCGCCGGGCCGGGCGTGTGGCCAGGGCAACCCCCGCGCCCGCCAGCGCCATGCCGGCCCAGGCCCCGGCCGGCATCGCCTCCCCCAGCAAGGGCCAGGCAAAGAGCGCCGCGAAGGCGGGCACAAGGTAGAAGAGAGCCGAAACCCGGCTGACCTGCCCGACCCGGATCATGGCGAGCAGGAGCGACATGGCGAGCAGCGAATTGCCGACGACAAGATAAAACATGACGGCGACGAATTCCCCGTTCCAGGACACCCGCGTCGTCTCGGTCAAAAGCGCCAGAGGCACAGTAAAGACCGCGCCGACCGTGTATTGAATAAGATTCGACGTGACCGGATGCAGGCTGACCCCGAACCGTTTCTCGTACAAGGTGCCGCCGGTGATCCCGAAGAGCCCTCCGACCGCGAGAAGAAGGCCGATCGGATTTTCCGCCTGAACCTCGGAGCGCGACAGGATCGCAAGGGCCGCGCCGCCGAGACCGAGCACGAGGCCGATCCAGGCCCGCCGGTCGACCCTCTCCCCGACGAACCGCGGCGCGACCAGGCCGACCAGGATCGGCTGGAGACAGACGATGATTGCCACCCCTCCCGCCGAAACCCCGGACTTGAAGGCGAGATAGCAGAGCCCGAAATAGCCGACCTGGATCAGGAATCCCACGACCGCCACATCGATCCAGCCCCGGAGCGTGCGGGGCATCGGCGGGCGCAGGATCACCACGAGGGGCGCCAGCACCAGCAGCACCAGACAGAAGCGCAGCGCCAGCAGGGTCAGGGGCGGGGCATGTTCGAGGCCGAGCTTGGCAACCCCGAATCCCGCGGACCAGAGCAACAGGAAAATCGCGGGCGCGAGCCGGAGCCAGAGCGGTCGGTCTTGTGTCATGCCTCATAAGAGCTGTGCGCCCCTGTGTTGGCAAGAGACAATCCGATTGATTTGGTTGATCAAAATCCTGATCGGGCGCGGAGAATATCAGCGCGGGATGATTTCGTCCGTCCGGGCGAGCCCGAGGATCTTGCGCGCCTGTTCGTCGAGAAGTTCAAGATCCAGCGGACTTTCCGAAAGCCGATCGGTCTTGTTGGAAAGCGCCAGCCGCTGGTCGCGCAACGTCGCCAGATCCTGACGCAGTTGATGCTCCTCCGCTTCGATCTGGAACAGCCGGAACAGGCCGAATTCCCCCTGAAGCGCTGCGAAGGCGAGATATCCCATCAGCGAGAGGGCGATCACGGTATAGATCGCCCCGCCAAACCCCCGGCGTCTCGGCTCGATTTCAGGATACATCCCGCCCGTACTCCCCCCTGCGACGCAACCTGTCACGCGCCCTTTGGTCGGGCAACGCCTGTCCCGGGCCTTGAACCAACCCGGGCGGACTATCGCAGATGCCGGGCAAAAAGTGAATCCCCTCCTTGCCGGGCCGGATGTTTTTGCCCTAGAGCCATCTCTGGCCGGGCGAACGAACCGTCGTTCCGGAAATCACGACAAAACAAGATCATAGCATCACGGGAAAGGCGCCTCATGCCCAGATTGTCCGGCAAGATTTGTGTCGTCACCGGCGCCGCCCGCGGGATCGGCCGCGCCATCGCCGCGCGGTTTCAGGACGAGGGCGCCACCGTCCTGCTCACCGACATCGACCCGGTGGAGGGAGAGCGGACAGCGCGCCAGATCGGCTGTGCCTTTTGGGCGCTCGATGTGGCCCAGGAAGCCGACTGGGACCACCTCGCCGTCCGGCTCCCGGAGGTGGATGTGGTGGTCAATAACGCAGGGATCACCGGATTCGAGCAGGGGATGGTCCCGCATGATCCCGAACATGCCAGTCTCGCGGATTGGCGGGCGGTGCATCGGGTCAATCTCGACGGGACATTCCTCGGCTGCCGCTATGCGATCCGCGCGATGAAGGCCAAGGGCACCGGCTCGATCATCAACATCTCCTCCCGCTCCGGTCTGGTCGGCATTCCGGGCGCCGCCGCCTATGCCTCGTCCAAGGCCGCGATCCGCAATCACAGCAAGTCCGTGGCCCTCTATTGCGCGGGGCAGGGCTGGCGGATCCGCTGCAACTCCATCCATCCCGCCGCGATCCTGACACCGATCTGGGAGCCGATGCTGGGCGAGGGCCCCGAGCGCGAGAGCCGGATGCGCGCGCTCGTCGCCGACACGCCGCTGCGCCGGTTCGGAGAGCCGGACGAGGTCGCGGCCCTCGCGGTGATGCTCGCCTCCGACGAGGCGCCCTATGTGACGGGCAGCGAGATCAATATCGATGGTGGATTGCTGGCGGGCTCGGCGGTTTCGCCCGGATAGGCCTGGCCACGAAAATATCCACGCGGACAATATCAAGAAAATACATGTATATCAACAAGATACAGGGCGTCCGCGCTTGGACGCCCCGCGATTTCGAGGATCAGTCGCGACCCTTGTAGATCTCGATCAGCTTGTCGAGCATCTTGAGGGCGTCTTCCCGGCTCCGCTGGAAGGTATTGCGGCCGATGATCGAGCCATTGCCGCCGCCATCGCGGATCGCGCGGGCATCGTCATAGACCGAATCCTCGCCCTTGGTCGCCCCGCCCGAGAAGACGATGAGCCGCCGCCCCGCGAAGGCCGACTGGACGCAGTGCCGAACCCGGGCGGCCTGGGTCGAGATATCGATCCCCTGCGCCTCATAGACCTTCTTGGCCTCCGGCTGTTCGAGATAGTCGGTCGAGAGCTTGACCTTGATGATATGCGCCCCGAGCAGGGCCGCGACCTGGGTGGCATAGGCGGTGACATCCATCGCCGTTTCGCCGGCCTTCGACAGATCCTCGCCGCGCGGATAGGACCAGATCACCGAGGGAATGCCCTTGCGGGCCGCTTCTTCCCGCATCGCCGAGATTTCCTCGAACATTTCGAGCGCGCCGGACGAGCCCGGATAGATCGTGAAGCCGATCGCGGCGCAGCCCAGCCGCAGGGCATCGTCCACGGAGGCCGTGATCGCCTGATCCTTGGTCGCCGCCTCGGGGATCAGGGAGTTCGCCGAATTGACCTTCAGGATCGTCGGAATCTGGCCTGCGAAGGTATCCGCCCCCGCTTCGAGCATCCCGAGCGGCGCCGCGTAGGCACTCAGGCCGGCATCGATCGCGATCTGGTAGTGATAGTGCGGATCATAGGCCGGGACGTTGGGCGCGAAGCTGCGAGCCGGACCATGCTCAAACCCCTGATCCACCGGCAGGATCACCATCTTTCCGGTTCCGCCCAGTCGCCCATTCATCAGAATCCGGCAGAGATTGCCCTTCACGCCCGGATTGTCGGACTCATACAGGCTCAGGATCTTCTGGACGGTACGCGTTGACTTCATGGTCTTCCCTCTACAATAAAACGCCAGTTAACTCGATCTATGGCCGGTCCAGGGCTGCGACGCCCGGCAGGGTCTTGCCCATCAGCCAGTCCAGGAACGCCCCGCCCGCCGTCGAGACATAGGTGAAGGCCTCGGCCGAGCCGCTCGCATTCAGCGCGGCCACCGTGTCGCCGCCGCCCGCCACCGAGAGCAGGCGCCCGGCCCGCGACAGGAGCGCCGCCTGCCGTGCCACGGCATCGGTCGCGGCGTTGAAGGGCGGCAGTTCAAAGGCTCCGAGCGGACCGTTCCAGACCAGCGTCTTGGCATCGGCGAAGATCGCCGCGATCCGGGCAATCGAGGCAGGTCCCGCGTCGAGGATCATCATGTCGGGAGGACAGGCATTCGCACCGACGATCTCGCTCTCGGCGCCCGCCTTGAACTCACGGGTGACGACCACGTCGATCGGCAGGACGATCTCGCAGTTCGCCTCCGCCGCCTTCTCCATGATCGCCTGCGCCGTTTCGGTCATCGCATGTTCACAGAGCGACTTGCCGACATCGATCCCCTGCGCCGCGAGGAAGGTATTGGCCATGCCGCCGCCGATCACGATCGCATCGACCTTGCTGATCAGATTGCCGAGAAGTTCGAGCTTGGTCGAGACCTTGGCCCCCCCGACCACCGCCACCAGCGGCCGCTCCGGAGTTTCCAGGGCCTTTTCCAGAGCGCTCAGCTCGGCCTGCATTTGACGGCCGGCGCAGGACGGGAGGAGGTGGGCAATCCCTTCGGTCGAGGCATGGGCCCGGTGCGCCGCGGAAAAGGCATCGTTGCAGTAGATATCGCCAAGATCGGCCAAGGCTTGGGCAAAGTCGGGATCATTCGCCTCCTCGCCCTTGTGGAAGCGGGTATTTTCCAGAAGCAGCACGCTTCCTTCCGGCAAAGATGCGACTGCCTTGGCCGCGACCGGACCGACGCAATCGTCGGCGAACTCCACCGGAACGCCCAGATGTTCAGACAGGGTTGGAAGAACGACCCGGAGGCTCATCTCCGGCACGACCTTGCCCTTTGGCCGATCAAAATGCGCCAAGAGAACCGGCTTGCCGCCTTTGGCAAGAATGTCCCGGACCGTCGGGACAATGCGCTCGATCCGGGTCGCATCCGTCACCCGGCCATCTTCGACCGGAACGTTGATATCCACCCTTGTGAGAACAACCTTTCCCCCGAGGTCGATGTCATCCAGCGTTTTCCAGGCCATTCGTTTCCTCGCGATTACTTGCTCAACCAGCGCCTAGAGAAGCGCCTCGACCTTTGCCGCCACGGCCTCGGCCGTGATTCCGAAATGCGGATACAGGGCTTCGATCGGCCCAGAGGCACCAAAGCCCGTCATCCCCACGAAACCGGATTTCTTTTCCGAACCGCGTTCACCCATCAGCCAGCGCTCCCATCCGAATTCGAGCGCGGCCTCGACAGCCACACGGACCGGACCGGCCGGCAAGACCTTGCGACGATAGGACTCATCCTGCTTGGCAAAAAGCTCCCAGCAGGGCATCGAGACAACGCGCGTTCCGATCCCCTTTGCCTGCAACAGGTTTCGCGCGGCCATCGCGATTTCGACCTCGGAACCGGTCGCCATCAGGATCGCCTGGCGTTTACCCTCCGCCTCGGCCAGGACATAGGCACCCGACTGGGTCAGGTTGCGCCGCGAATGCTCGGTCCGAAGCGTCGGCAGGTTCTGCCGGGTCAATGCCAGGACCGAGGGCGTGGACGGGCTGCCCAGCGCGGCTTCCCAGGCTTCCACGGTTTCAATGACATCGGCGGGCCGGAACACCTGGAGATTGGGAGAGGCGCGCAGCATCGCCAGATGCTCCACCGGCTGATGGGTCGGACCGTCCTCGCCAAGACCGATGGAATCATGGGTCAGCACGTAAACGACACGCACGCCCATAAGGGACGAGAGCCGCATTGCCCCCCGCGCATAATCGCTGAAGACCAGGAAGGTGCCGCCATAGGGGATCAACCCGCCATGCACCGCGATGCCATTCATCGCCGCCGCCATTCCGTGCTCGCGGATCCCGTAATGGATGTAGCGGCCTGCCCGGTTGTCGGGATCGAAAACCCCGAGATCCTTCGTCAGCGTATTGTTCGATCCAGTCAGGTCGGCGGAACCGCCAATCGTCTCAGGCACGACGGCATTGACCACTTCGAGGGCCATTTCAGAGGCCTTGCGGGTGGCGACGGAGGGTTTGGCCTCCGACTGGGCTTTCTTGTAAGCCGTGACCGCGCTGGAAAGGCGGGAGGGAAGCGCGCCCGACATGATCCGCTGGAATTCGGAACGCTTGGTCGCGGAGAGGCTCTCGAGCCGCGAGGTCCATTCCGCCCGGTCCACCCGGCCCCTGGCGCCGATCGCAAGCCATTGGGCACGAATCTCGTCGGGGATTTCAAAGGGCGCATAGGGCCAGCCATACGCCTCCCGGACCTTTGCGATTTCATCCCCCCCGAGCGGAGAGCCATGCGCGGCCTTGCTGTCCTGCTTGGACGGCGCGCCAAATCCGATATGGGTCGCACAATCGATCATCGCCGGAAGCGGGCTCGCCTTGGCCTCCAGCAATGCGCGATGGATATCTTCCGGATCGTGCCCATCGCAGGAATGCACGGACCAACCCGAGGCCGCGAACCGCGCCCGCTGGTCGGTGATGTCCGACAAGGTCACCTTGCCGTCGATCGAGATGCCGTTGTTGTCCCACATCACGATCAGCTTGCTGAGCTTCTGCTTGCCGGCCAAGGCAATCGCTTCGTGGCTGATGCCCTCCATGAGACAGCCATCCCCGGCGATCACATAGGTATGGTGGTTCACGATCTTGGCGCCGAACTTCGCGGCAAGGCTCGCCTCGGCGATGGCCATCCCGACCGAGGTCGCCAGTCCCTGGCCCAGCGGGCCGGTCGTCGTCTCGATCCCGTCGGCGTGGCCATATTCCGGATGACCGGCGGTCCTCGATCCGAGCTGACGGAAATTTTCCAGCTCCTCGAGGGTCATGTCGGCATAGCCGGTCAAATGCAGCAGCCCGTAGAGAAGCATGGACCCATGCCCGGCCGAGAGGACAAACCGGTCCCGGTCCGGCCAGTGCGGCTCGCTCGCATCAAACTTGAGATGCCGCTCGAACAGGACGGTCGCAACGTCGGCCATCCCCATCGGCATTCCAGGATGCCCGGAGTTCGCCTTCTGAACGGCGTCGATGGCCAGCATGCGGAGGGCCGCGGCTTTCATCCAATGCTCGGGAAAGCGCTGGCGGAGTTCGGATATGATCACGGGAGCGAGCCTTGTCATTTTGTTGAGCCACGCGGCGCGCGGCGGGCTGGCACGAAACAAGGCACTGATACCAGTCAAATTCCGGGGGTCAAGGCGCTATCTTACCCCGATATGGCTAGTTTCTGGCCCAAAGCCGTTTTCTGGCCGTTTCCGCCGGATTGGACTGATTGCAATGTCCGGGTCCTCTGCCTAAAACGGTCGCGTCCTTTTCGAAAGTGCAGAGATGAGTGAGATCAGCCAGCTGAATGACCAGATCACCGAGGCATTGGTGCGCCTTCGATCATCCCTCGCCGCCCGTGAAGCCGCCGACAGAGCCCGGGAGGAGGAAGCCGCTGCGGCGGTTTCCGAGGAACCGGATCTGCTGGCCCGCATTGCCGAACTCCAGGCCGAGAACGCGGAACTTCTCGATGAACTGGAACGACTGCGCGAGAAACGGGACAAGGACGTGGCGGCGCTCGACGATCTGATCGCCCAGCTGAAACCCTTGATCGAGGAGGTATGACATGCCCGATCTGACGGTAGAAATCGGCGGCCACATATTCGAAGTCGCCTGCGAACCCGGCCAGGAACCCTCGCTTCACCGCGCCGCCCGCCTGCTCGATATCGAGGCGACCCGCGTCACCGAGGCGATCGGCCGGTCGACCGAAAAACGGATGCTGCTGCTCGCGGGACTGATGCTCGCCGATACGACCACGGCGCTGGAAGACCAGCTGATCGCGACCGAGGACCGGCTCCGGCATGCCGAGGAACGGGTCCGGATCGCCGAGGCGAAATCGGCGATGCTGGCGGCGAATGCATTGAAACTCGAGACCGAGGCCTCCCACCGCCTGACTCCCGCCGATCTGGAGCGGCTGAGGAAGGAACACGAGGCGACGGTCGCCGCGATGGAACGTATCCTCGAAGAAGTCAACGATATCGCCGATGGTGTCGCCAGTCAGGCCTGAGGCCGACCGGCGACCGCCGCTCAGCTGTTGGCTTCGCGAATCTTGGCCAGAGCCTCCTTGTCGAACGCGATACCCTTGTGGGTGAAGAGTTCGTCGAGTTCGCCCGACAGGGTCATTTCGATCACGATATCGCAGCCGCCGATGAATTCGCCCTTCACATAGAGCTGGGGGATCGTCGGCCAGTCGGAATAGGACTTGATCCCGTCCCGGATCGCGGCGTCGGCCAGGACGTTCACGTCCTTGTACTCTACCCCGAGGTAATTCAGGATGCCCGCGACCCGGTTCGAAAAACCGCATTGCGGCATCTGGGCCGTGCCTTTCATGAACAGGACGACGTCGTTGGATTCGACGTCCGCCTTGATCGCCTCGTGGGCCGTCGTGGTGGTGCTCATCTCTTACTCCGGTGCCTTGGTCGTCAGAGCGAGCGCATGAAGCTCGCCGTTCGATCCATCCATCTTTCCCTTCAGGGCCGCGTAAACCAGCTGATGCTGCCTGACCCGGTTCAGGCCGCGGAATTCCTCGGCCGTGACCGTCGCCGCATAGTGGTTGCCGTCGCCTGCGAGGTCGGTAATCTCGATCTCGGCCTTCGGAAAGGCCGCCCGGATCAGATGTTCGATATCCGCCGCTTCCATTGCCATCCGCGCGCTCTCCTTGAAGTCCCCCAAGAACCTAGGTCCGGATAACAACGTCTGCAAGAGCGGAACCGGCCGGCTCAGGTGTGTCCGCGGCCGGACACGCTATAAATATTTGATATTAAATGATTTTTCCAAAAAGGATACAAAAGGTCGGACGCAACCTGTTCCGCCGTCCGGAGTTTCCCCAAAGCCGATCCCAGAGAAGACCCGCCCCGGCGGGCATCGCGGATCCAGGAGCCGGATAGGAGGGGTCCTATCCACTTTTGGTGAATTGCGTTTAAATCAGTCTGGTGCAATATGCGCGATTTTAGGCGCGAATGCGCGGGCAGAGCCGGGCTGATTTTATACCCCCGGCAAACAGGAAAGAAAAATTGTTCAATATTTTCAATAGAATAACCACAAAACCAACGAAGCGTGCCAAATCGAAATTCACCCGGTCCGGTACCAAGCCTGTCAAGGCCTCGACCCTCCTGCTCGAAAAGCAGACAAAGGTCATTGCCCAGATCGAGCAGAGGCAGACGAGCAAGGTCTCGCCCAAACCGCGCGCCACGCTGGGCGAGACGGTCCGCGCCCTCAAGGCCGCGAAAATGCCGATCCGTCCGGCGGCGGCGGCGGTGAAACTGAGCCAGCCGCGCGGGGCCTCCTTTCGCACCCTCGCCCATTCCTCGGCCCAGGGAGAGCGGGCCTACAAGCTCTATCTGCCCTCCACCTATCGGCGCGAGGATGAAACCGCGGCGCCCCTGCCCTTGCTGGTCATGCTGCATGGCTGCGCCCAGACACCCGACGATTTCGCCGCCGGCACCCGGATGAACAGCCTCGCCGAGGAATTCGGTTTCATCGTCGCCTATCCCGCCCAGCCGCGAGGGGAAAACTCCAACCGCTGCTGGAACTGGTACAAGCGCGGGGACCAGGGACGCGACCAGGGCGAGCCCGCGCTCATCGCGGGCATCGTGACCGAAATCCTGCGGCTCCACCGGGTTGATCAGGCGCGCGTCTATGTCGCCGGCCTCTCGGCGGGCGGATCGGCGGCGGCGATCTTGGCCACGACCTATCCGGATCTGTTCGCGGCCATCGGAATTCATTCCGGCCTGCCGGCGGGGGCGGCGCATGATGCGACCTCCGGGCTCTTTGCCATGCGGAACGGCGCACCCGGGAACCGCCCCCTGGTTCCGGTGCCGACGATCGTCTTTCACGGCGACGCCGATCTGATCGTGAATCCGAGCAATGGCCGCTATGCCGCCGCCCGCGCCATCGCGCCCTTTCCCCCGCTGCGCAAGACGATGAAGCGGCAGCGTGCGCCCGGCGGCCGGTATTTTGTCCGGACCGTCTATCGTGGAGAAAACGGCAAGATCTGCGCGGAACATTGGGTGGTGGAAGGCGCGGGCCATGCCTGGTCGGGGGGCAGCGCCGCGGGCAGCTATTCCGATCCGATGGGGCCGGATGCGTCGCGGGCGATGATCAGGTTCTTCCTGAAATACCGCACGACGATCCGCCGCCGCGCCTCCGGCGATCGTCCGATCTGATCCGGCCTAACGCGCGGCTCCCGAACGATTTCCGAGTCATCGAATGTGCCATTCGATTGGAAACCGCTCGAGTTTAAATTCCGCGATTTCCGAGTCATCGAATGTGCCATTCGACTGGAAATCGCTCGAGTTTAAATTCCGCGATTTCCGAGTCATCGAATGTGCCATTCGATTGGAAATCGCTTTAGCGGCGGATGAAATCGCCAAAGGCGCGCGGGCCGTCGCCGACCTCGATTTCCCCGGTCACGGCCAGGGTGGCGGCGTCGATGATGCTGAGCGTATTGGAGAACCAGTTGGCGACATAGAGGCGCTTGCCGTCGCTGCTCGCCTCGATCCCTTCCGGATATTCACCGACCGGAATCTCCGCCAGCACCTTCCGGCTGGCGAGATCAAAAGCGGTCACGCTGTCGGCATAGGAATTGGTGACAAAGCCGCGATCCGAAGTCAGGGCCACCTTGTAGGGCCGCTCGGCGGTCGGAATCGTCGCCACCACCGCGCCAGAGGCGATATCGATGACCGAGACGCTGTTGGAGCCGACATTGGCGGAATAGGCGAGCCGTCCGGCCGCGTCGATCGTCACGCCGAAGGGGCGGATCCCAACCTTGATCGTCGCGATGCGCGTCAGGGTCGCGGCATCGATGACCGAGACCTGATCACTGTCGCGGTCGGCGGTCAGGATCGTCGCGCCATCGGGCGTGACCGCGACGCCGGAGGGGCTGTGTCCCACGGCGACATCCCGTTGGAAGGCGCCGTCGCGGATCACGCTGATCCGGTCGCCATACCAGTCGGCGACATAGATCGCGCCGGTTCTGGGATTGGCCGCGACGCCGAGCGGCCCCCCGCCCAGATGGATCGCCGTCACCTTTTCGGTGACGGGATCGATGATGCTGACCGTGCCGGCCTCCGGACTGGTGACATAGGCGCGGCCATCGGGCGCGATCGCGACACCCGCCGGCGCGCCGGGGATCGGCAGGGTCCGCAGCACCGTGCCGGTGTCGAGATCGATCTCGGCGACGCTGTTGGCGCTTTGCTGGGTGATGAAACCCTCGTCGCCGCGCGCCAAACCGGGCGCGGCGATCAGGACCATCAGAAGCAGCGTGGATTTCAATTCGTCGCTTCGAGCTTGGTCTTCAAGGCATCGAGCGTCGAACGATAAAGCGACACGACCGCCGCCTTGGACGCTTCGTCGTTCAGTTCGGGCGGCGGATCATTGAGCGGATAGCCCCGGTAGAAGCCAGCCTTCCATTCGACCTCGCTGCCGCCATTGGCCCCCGGCTTGACGGTGACGGTCGAGGCGTAATTGTTCACCGGCAGGACCTTCACATCGACCTCGGTGATCCCGTAGGAATAGGTCATCTTGGCCGCGTCGTATTTGCGCAGCTCCTCGACGATCTTCGGGCCGGAGGCGTCCTTGAGGGTCAGCGTCCGGACGGAGCCGATTTCATTGCCCTTGGTCGCCTCGGTCGAAAAGACCACCGGCACCCAGCTCATATCGGCGAAATTGCCGATCTTGGCCCAGACCTCCGCCGGAGGCCGCGCGATTTCCACGGTCTCCACGACCTTCTGTCGCGACGGACCATGGGCTTCGGCCATGAAGGGCGCAAAGGCGAGCGCCGCCGCGGCCACGAGAAAGAGGGGTTTCATCTTGCCTCCCGACTCCAGTTTATTGGAGCCGGACATTGCGCGCCGGGCCCTCAGGATTCAATCACCGGCTCATAGGACATTAGTCGGGGGAGCGCCCCTTCGAACGCGGAGCGAATCGCTGCGATTTCAAGGCTGTTCGCCCCGAGGGAGAAACGCTCGCCCCCGACGGTCCCGACGATGGCGGCGCTGATCCCGGCCGATTGCGCGGCGGCCAGGAGCGCGTCGGCATCGCGCGTTCCGAGCAGATAGCGCCCCTGGTCCTCGCCGAGGAACCAGCCGAGCGGATCGGAGGCGGGCGCGTCGAGGGCGATCCCCAGATCCGCCGCGAGGGCCATTTCGGCGGCGGCGAGCGCGAGGCCGCCGTCCGCGAGATCATGAGCCGAGGTGATCAGGCCCGCCGCGTGGGCCGCGCGCACGAACTCCCCTGCGCGGCGTTCCTGGTCGAAATCGACGGCGGGAGGTTCGCCTTCCTCGCGGCCGAAAAGGTCCGCGAGCAGCGCGGATTGCCCCAGATGCCCCGCGGTTTCGCCGATGAGCACGAGCCGGTCGCCAAGGCCCGGTTTGAGGGTGATGATCTGGTCGATCGAGGTGAGCAGCCCCACCGCGCCGATGGTCGGGGTGGGCAGGATCGCCGCGCCCTCGGTCTCGTTATAGAGGCTGACATTGCCCGAGACAATCGGCATGTCGAGCGCGGAAACCGCCGCGCCGATGCCCCTGAGGCAGCCGACGAGCTGGCCCATGATCTCAGGCTTTTCGGGATTGCCGAAGTTGAGATTGTCGGTGGTCGCCAGCGGCCGGGCGCCCGAGGCGGAGAGGTTGCGATAGGCCTCCGCGACGGCCTGCGCGCCGCCCCGGAACGGATTGGCCCGGCAATAGCGGGGATTGACGTCCGAGGTGAAGGCGATGGCCTTGGTGGTGCCATGCACCCGGACGATGCCTGCGTCCGAGCCGGGCCGCGCCAGGGTGTCGGCCATCACCGAATGGTCGTATTGTGACCAGACCCAGGCGCGGGAGCCATGGTTCGGATGGCCGAGGAGTTTCAGGAGCGCCTCGGCGGGATCGATGTCGGGGATCGGCCCGAGGGGTTGAGGCGCGGGAGTTTCCACCCAGGGGCGGTCGTATTCGGGCGCGGATCCGGCGAGGGATTTGAGTGGCAGATCCGCCTTGATCTCGCCGTTCAGCAGGATGAGGAAACGGTCCTCGGGGATGGTTTCGCCGACGATGGCAAAATCGAGGTCCCATTTGTCGAAGACGGCGCGGGCCTCCGCCTCCTTTTCCGGGCGCAGGACCATGAGCATGCGCTCCTGGCTCTCGGAGAGCATCATTTCGTAGGCGGTCATATGGGTTTCGCGGACCGGGACGCGGTCGAGGTCGAGACGGATGCCGAGGCCACCCTTGTCGCCCATTTCGACGGCGGAACAGGTGAGACCGGCGGCGCCCATGTCCTGGATCGAGATGACGGCCCCCGTGGCCATCAGTTCGAGGCAGGCCTCCATCAGGCGCTTCTCGGTGAAGGGATCGCCGACCTGGACGGTGGGGCGCTTCTCCTCGATATCGGCGTCGAATTCGGCGGAGGCCATGGTGGCCCCCCCCACCCCGTCGCGCCCGGTCTTGGCGCCGAGATAGACGACGGGCATGCCGACGCCGCTGGCGGCGGAATAGAAGATCCGGTCGGTCTCGGCGAGGCCGGCGGCGAAGGCGTTCACCAGGCAGTTGCCGTTATAGGCGGGATGGAAGCGCAGCTCGCCGCCGATGGTGGGCACGCCGAAGGCATTGCCATAGCCGCCGATCCCCGCGACGACCCCGGACACCAGCGCGCGGGTCCGCGCATGCCCGGGCGCCCCGAACGACAAGGCATTCATCGCGGCGATCGGGCGGGCGCCCATGGTGAAGACATCGCGCAGGATACCCCCCACCCCGGTCGCGGCCCCCTGATAGGGCTCGATATAGGAGGGGTGGTTATGGCTCTCCATCTTGAAGACCAGCGCCTGACCATCGCCGATATCGACGACGCCCGCGTTTTCGCCGGGTCCACAGATGACCTGGGGGCCGGTCGTGGGCAGGGTGCGCAGCCATTTCTTCGAGGATTTGTAGGAGCAGTGCTCGTTCCACATCGCCGAGAAGATGCCCAGTTCGGTCAGGGTCGGAACCCGCCCGATCAGATCGAGGATGCGGTCGTATTCGTCGGGCTTGAGGCCATGCGCGGCGACCAGGTCGGGCGTGATCGCAGGTTCGGTCATGGCGAGGCTCCGGAAATGGCTAGGGTTGGCCGCGTCATAGGTCAAGGCGCGGCGCCGCGAAAGGTGGGGAAACCGCGCCAATGGAATTTTTTCGCGGCGCCGGTCGAAATGGACCGGACAGAGCTTCGCGGAAGTGTCGGGGCGAAACCGGACGGGACACCTCCGGGCAGGTCCGCGCCCCGTCCGGTCGCCGAAGGCCGCTGGGGGCCGGTCTTCCGGCCGCCGGCACAGGATATCCCGCCGATGAACGCTATCGGGTCGCTTTCGCGGCGAAACAACCTCGCTTGGCATAGTGAATATGCACATAGGCGATGGCAGGATCGGCGAAGAAGGCTTCCAGCCTCGCCGCCAGATCCATTCCATCCACGACATCGGCGTCTTTCATCAGATGGTCCTCACCGAACCCCCGGATCGACAGAAGGCGGGAGGACAGGCTCTCCGGCACTTCGCCGGTGCCAAGCCGCGCAGGCTGCGCGGACTTGCAGACGTAAATGGCGTGGGATGCCTTGTAAGGTGAGCGTTCCGGAAGATGAACGTGATTCAGCAAAACGAGCTCTTCGCCAATGTCCACGTCCCGGAGACCGACGCGGCAGGGATATCCGGGCTTGCTGTCCGCCGTGACGCGCAAGGCGCCGATCCGTTCGAGCTCCGCGTCGGTCATCTCGAACAGATGTTCGAAATCAATGAGAGAGAGTGCATGAATCTGAAATGGCACGGTGGTCCTCCGCTGGTACAATCGTCAGCGAAAGCCTGGGGCGAGCAAGCCGAAGGATCGATCCGTTTTCTGCGCAAAGGCCCGAGCCGCGCGGGAGACGCGCTCCCGCGCCCGGGTCCCGCGCCCGGCAAGGGAGGAGGATCGGTGATCCTTCGTCCGGATTTCGGGACCGCCGGAGGTACGACGTTTTTTTCACGATCGCGCAATCACGGGCTCCCATGATCTTCCCCCCCTCTGAGCAAAAAAAAGGCCGAGCATAAGCTCGGCCCAAGTCCAACAGGGAGGTTGAAGGGGAACACATCAGCGTCGCCGCCTTCGAAGATCAATATAGGCGCAACAGGCCGGTACGGCAAGAACTTCTGCCCAAATCTTGAGCATGCCCGCCATGGTCAGAATGCATGGCTCGCGGGGGGCAGGCTCGCCGCCGAATCGGCGCTGCGTTTGTAGGAGGTGATCTCCTCCAGGACAAAATCGCGAAACGCGCAGACGCGCTTGGAATGCCGCAATTCCTCGACATAGGCGAGATAGACCGGGATCGGCGCGCTCTGGTCCTGGGGCAGGACGGGGACGAGGTTGCTCGCATCGGAGGCGACATAATCCGGCAAGGCCCCGACCCCGAGCCCCTGCGCCACGCTCTGGAGAATGCCGAAATAGCTGTTCACCGTCAGCAGCGACTGAAGATTGCTGGCGAGGAACGGCAGGACAAAATCCGCGCCGGCCCGGACCTGCGGCGAAGAGGAATTCTGGGTGATCAGGCGGTGATTGTTCAATTCCTCCGCCGTTTTCGGCAGGCCGTATTTCACCACGTAATCCTTGCTGGCATAAAAGCGGATCCGCACCTCCATCAGGCGGCGGCGGATCAGATCGGCCTGGCTCGGCTCCTTCATCCGGATGGCGATGTCGGCCTCGCGCATGGCAAGGTCGAGAACCCGTTCTTCCAGCATCAGGTCGATCTTGAGATTGGGATAGCGCTCGAACAGCCGCGGCAGCCGGGGCGCCAGCCACATCGTACCGAATCCGGTGGTCGTGGTCACCCGCAGTTCCCCGAACACCTCGTCCTCGGAATCGCGGATACGCGCGGCGGTCGCATCCAGACGCTTGGTCATGGTGCGCGTTGCCTCGAACAGCAACTCCCCCTGTTCGGTCAGGATCAACCCCCGCGCATGGCGGCGAAACAGCGTCGTGTTCAGGCTGATCTCGAGCGCGCGGATCTGCCGGCTGACCGCGGACTGGCTGAGATGGAGGGACTCGCCGGCATGGGTCAGGCTGCCGGCATCCGCGACCGCGTGGAAAATCCTCAACTTATCCCAGTCCATACTCATAACCGACCTGCTGTCTTTTTGTCTGGATGCTCCGCGCACCCTTATCTGCGATATATCACAGGTTCTCGAACCTGTGCGCTGCAATTGCGAACAAAAACGCCCGATACAAGAGGGGTATCCCGGCTATTTGACCGGGGCACCCCGCTCCGCCTTCCTGATTCAGCTTTTTTGGGCGGAGCTTAGGACCTAGGATGCAACGCAAAGTTGACACGCCGGTTAATGGCGGAGCATGCCTCGGGAGGAACCGATGACCTTGCAGGATGTCTCACTCGACGACCGGCTCGACCTGACCAGGCGAACGATCCTGTTGAGTGGCACGCAGGGATTGACCCGCGCCCTGCTGATGCAGAAGGCGCGCGACGCGGCGGCGGGGCTGCGCACGGCGGGATATGTGACAGGCTACCGCGGCTCGCCCCTCGGCGGTGTCGATCAACAGATGATGCGGGCCAAGGCACAACTGACGGCCGCGGATATCCGGTTCGAACCGGGGTTGAACGAGGATCTGGCCGCCACCGCGCTCTGGGGCACGCAACAGGCGCATCTGCGCGGCGAGGGTCGGGTTCAGGGGGTGTTCGGTCTCTGGTACGGCAAGGGACCGGGGGTGGACCGCTGCGGCGACGTGTTCCGCCATGCCAATATGGCGGGGACGGCGGAATTCGGCGGGGTCGTGGCCTGCATGGGCGACGATCATACGGGCGAATCCTCGACGACGCTGCATCATTCCGAATTCGCCTTCGTCGATGTGATGATGCCGATCCTGTCGCCCGCCGGGGTTCAGGAGGTTCTGGATTATGCGATCCACGGCTGGGCGCTGTCGCGGTTCAGCGGATGCTGGGTCGGGTTGAAATGCGTGAAGGACACGATCGAGGTCAGTCAGGTGGTGGATGGCGATCCGTTCCGGCTCGATCCGGTGGTGCCGGCGGATTTTGCGATGCCGCCGGGCGGGTTGAGCATCCGCCTGGGGGACACGCCGGTCGCGCAGGAAGCGCGGATGCATGATTACAAGCGCTTCGCCGCCGAGGCCTATGCGCGGGCGAACCGGCTGGACCGGCGGGTGATGGGGCGGGCCGGGGCGCGGATCGGGATCGTGTCGGCGGGCAAGTCCTGGCTCGACACCACCCATGCGCTCGATCTGCTCGGGATCGACGCGGGGGTGGCCGAGCGGCTGGGGATCACCACCTACAAGGTCGGCATGGTCTGGCCGCTCGATGTCGAGAGCTTCCGGGAGTGGGCGGAGGGGCTGGAGCTGATCCTGGTGGTGGAGGAGAAGCGCAAGCTGATCGAGGTCGAGATCAAGGAGGCGATCTTCAACGACCGTCGCGGCCGGCGGGTGATCGGCTGGAAGGACGAGGCGGGGGAGGTGGTGTTTTCGGTCAAGGAGGCGCTCGATCCGGTGAAGGTGGCGCGCACGCTCGGCGGCCTGCTGCGGGCCGAGGGGATCGAGACCGAGGGGCTGCGGGCCCGGCTGGCGGCGCTGGAGGAGTCGGCGCGGTCCGACAACGCGGTGGACATCGCAAGCCGCAAGCCCTGGTTCTGTTCGGGCTGTCCGCACAACAGCTCGACCCGGCTGCCGGAGGGCGCGCGGGCCTACGCGGGGATCGGCTGCCATTACATGGTGCAGTGGATGGACCGGGCGACCGAGGGCTTCACCCATATGGGGGGAGAAGGCGTCAACTGGATCGGCGAGGCGCCGTTTTCGACCAGATCCCATATCTTTCAGAACCTCGGCGACGGCACCTACAATCATTCGGGGTCGCTGGCGATCCGGGCGGCGCTGGCGGCGGGGGTGAACATCACCTACAAGATCCTCTATAACGACGCCGTGGCGATGACCGGCGGCCAGCCGAACGAGGGCGGCCTGACCCCGGAGCGCATCGCGCGCGAACTGGTCGCCATGGGGGTCGGGACCGTCTCGGTGGTCTATGATCCCAAAGAGGAGATCGCCTTCGGCGACTTCCCCCGGGGCGTCACGCTGCATCCGCGCGACGAGCTGGACGCGGTGCAGCGCGCGATGGAGACGGTCGAAGGGGTCAGCGTGATCCTCTATATCCAGACCTGCGCGGCGGAAAAGCGGCGTCGGCGCAAGAGCGGACGGTTTCCTGACCCCGACCGGCGGGTGTTCATCAATCCCGAGGTCTGCGAGGGATGCGGCGATTGCGGGGTTCAGTCGAACTGCGTCTCGATCCTGCCGCTGGAGACGCCGCTCGGGCGAAAGCGGGAGATCGATCAATCTTCCTGCAACAAGGATTTCTCCTGCCTCAAGGGGTTCTGCCCGAGCTTCGTGACGCTCGTCGGGGCCAAGGTGAGGAAGCCCGCGCCCGCCGACCTGATCCTGCCCCCGATGCCGGAGCCGGTCCTGCCCCGGATCCGGGGAACCTATAATATCGTGATCACCGGGGTTGGCGGCACCGGGGTTGTGACGGTGGGCGCCCTGATCGCCATGGCCGCGCATCTCGAAGGCAAGGGCGCCGGAGAGATGGAGATGGCGGGATTGGCGCAAAAGGGCGGCGCGGTTCATATCCATTGCCGGATCGCCGACCGGCCGTCCGATATTTCCGCGATCCGGGTGGCGGTGGGCGAGGCGGATGCGCTGATCGGCGGCGATCTGGTGGTCTCGGCGGGGGTCAAGACTCTGGGCCTTCTGAGCCGCGGCCGGACGCGGGCACTCTGCAACCGGCACGAGATCATCACCGGCGAATTCACCCGGAACCGGGAGTTCACCCTGCCGACCGACCGCCTGACCCTTGCCCTGCGCGCACGGATCGGGGACGAGGCCCTGCGCATGATCGACGCCACGCGGATGGCGGAGCGGCTGATGGGCGACGGGATCTATGCCAATGTGCTGATGCTCGGAGCGGCCTGGCAGGCGGGACTGCTCCCCCTGGGGCGCGAGGCGCTCCTGCGGGCGATCGAACTGAACGGCGCGGGGGTCGAGGGCAACAAGCGCGCCTTCGAGATCGGGCGCTGGGCGGTGGTCGAGCCCTGGCGGGACGAGACAGACGCGCCACAGGTCGAGGATTTCGAAGCGGTGGTCGCGCGCCGGGCCGCGCATCTGCGGGCGTTTCAAAACGAAGCCCTGGCGGAAAGATATCGCGTCCGGGTTCACGCCGCCAAGGCCCGCGATCCGGATTTCGGGATGGCGCTTGCCAAGGGCTATCACAAGCTCCTCGCCTACAAGGACGAATACGAGGTGGCACGACTCCATGCCGAGACGCTGGAAAAGGCGGTGGCCGCGCGGTTCACCGACGTGCGCCGGATGACGTTCCATCTCGCCCCGCCGATCCTGGGGCGGCGGGATGCGAACGGCGTGCCGGTCAAGAGCGAATTCGGCCCCTGGATGCTGCGGGCTTTTGGACTTCTCGCCCGGATGAAGGGTTTGCGGGGAACCCGGTGGGATCCGTTCGGGCGGAGCGCGGAACGCCGCATGGAGCGGGCGGCCATCGTGGAATATGAACGGGACATGGCCCGGGTCGAGACGGGATTGACCGCGCGGACGCTGCCCATCGCGGTGGAACTCGCGGAACTGCCGCTCCGGATCCGCGGATTTGGCCATGTCAAGGAAGCGGCGGCCCGCGCGGCGGCGGTCCGGCGCGCGGAATTGCTCGCGGCGTTCGAGGCAGGTGGATGGAGCAGGGTGGCGGCGGAATAAGGTTCGGGGCGCTCTGGCTGATCCTGATGCTTCCGGGCTGTGCCGCCGGATTGCCCTTGCGCGAGGATGTGGCGGTTTCGGGCCAGAAATTCGTCGCGGCCCAGGGCGAGGCGGATGTGGTGGTGCGGACCTATGTCCTTGACCCCGCGGGCAAGCCCGCGGAACTCGGGGGCGCGGCCTGCCAGATCACCACGAGCCTTTACGATGCGAAACTGACCACGCCCGCGCGCCTGCGCCTTCCGAACTTCGGGCCACAATCGCCGGAACTCTTTGTCACCTGCGCGGCCGAGGGTCTGGAAGGCGCCGCCCGGCAGGATATCAATACCTTCTGGCAGGGCGCACCCGGATTTTACGGCGGGCCGTTTTATGGACCGTTCTATGGGCCCGGCTGGTATGGGCCGGGTGTTTTCGGACCGGGCTGGGGGATGCCCGGACCGGGTTATCCGGTGTCGGAATATCCCGATGTGGATGTGCTCCTGCGCTGAGCGGGAGAGAGGGGGGAAGATGCGCGGAACAGATGTGCTTTTGCTGGCCCTGGGGCTCGGACTCGCGAGCTGCGCCTCGCAAACGCCGGGGATAGCGCCCGCGCCGCTGTCGCCGAGCCAGATGCGGCGCGATGTCGTGGCCCCCGCCGCCTGGGGCATCACCCAGGTCGAGGTCAGGGCCTTCGCCTCCTCGGGCGGAGTCGCGAGCGAGGTCAATGGCGCGGAGTGCGATCTGGCCAGCCCCTATTCGACGGCGCGCTTCATCGCCCCCGCCACGATCTCCGTCCCGGATTTCGGCGCCGCCACGCCGCCCCTGCGCATCACCTGCGCGCAAGGCGGACAGAAAGGCACGCTGGACGTCTTTCCCCAATTGCGCTCCGCTCCCGGGGGGACAGGCTGGCCCGTGATCGGCATCTCGGTGGGCACGGGCGGATATTCGGGTGTCGGCGTCGGCGGCTTCTGGACCGGCGGCGGCGGTCCCGCCGTCCAACAGACGATATATCCGGATGCGCGTATCATGATGCAATGATATAGCCCCTGGGAGCGAGTGGGTCGCAGGGGGAGATGACATGGCAGTGACGATCAACGAAGCCTCCGCGGTCTTGCGGGCGGCGGTGCGGGATTCGATCCGCAGACGCGCGATGCTCTATCTGATCCAGGGGGTGGTCCTGGTCGTCGCGGGGCTTCTCGCCCTGATCTTCCCCCTGATCTCGGCGACCGGGGTTCTGGTCCTGCTGGGCTGCCTTCTGATCCTCGGCGGATTGGTTCAGGGGATCTCGCTCCTCGGCGCGACCCAGGTGCCCTATTTCTGGCTCGATCTGGTGGCGGTGGTGCTGGGGGTCCTGGTGGGCTGGCTGCTGATCAGCCGTCCCGAGGCGGGCCTGGCCGCGATCACCTCGCTGATGCTGGTGTTCTTTCTCGTCGGCGGCCTGCAGCGGGTCATCTTCGCCCTGATGATCCGGCCGATGCCCGATTGGGGCTGGGTGCTCGCGGGCGGACTGGTCGCCATCATCGCGGCGATGGTGCTCTTTGCCCATCTGCCGGAGGCTTCGACCTGGCTGCTCGGCACGCTCCTCGGTCTCCATCTGATCGCGACGGGCGGGGCGCAGGCCTGGGTCGCCCTGAGGATCCGCGGCTCCGTCTAAAGCGCAATCCGATCGGAGGGGTGCGAGGATCGGATGAATTGCGCGCCTGACCATGGAGCGATTCCCGGCCAAGCGGACCGAACCGCCGATCGGGAAATCGCGACACAACTAAAGTCACGGAGCGGACGATTCCGCGCTGTCGGATCGAAAACCGCTCCGAAGCCAGCCTGGATTTGAGAAAGGACGATCGATGGAAATCAGCATCAACGACGCCTCCGCGATTTTACGCGAAGCCACCCGGGATACGATCCGCAAACGTTCGATGTGGTTCCTGATTCAGGGAATCCTGCTGATGGTCGCGGGATTTCTCGCGCTGGTCTCGCCGCTCTTTGCCTCGACCTTCGTGATGCTGATGCTCGGCTGGCTCCTGATCTTCGCCGGGATCGGTCAGGCGATCGGCCTGATCGGGGCAACACAGGTCCATTATTTCTGGCTGCAACTGGTCTCCGCCGCGCTGGCGATCATGGTCGGCTGGATGCTGATCTCCCGCCCGGAGGCGGGCCTGCTCGCGGCGGCGTTGCTGATGGTGGTCTATTTCATGGTCGATGGCATTCAACGCCTGGTCTTCGCCCTGATGATCCGCCCGATGCGCAACTGGGGCTGGATGCTGGCGAGCGGGATCATGGGGATCGTTTTGTCCCTGATCCTCGCGGGGAACCTGCCCAACGCGGCGGGATGGCTGATCGGTGTTCTGCTCGGGATCGAGCTGATGACGGTCGGGGGGGCGATGGCCTTCCTCGCCTGGGACATCCGGCGCGCCGTCGCCTGATGGCCCTGCGACGGCCGCCCGGCCTGACCCTGGCCGAAGGGCCCGTGGTCCGCCTCGGCAGGGCGGTCTTTCCGGAGGTGATCTTCTCCGGACCCAGGGATCTGCCCCATCTGGCATTGACCCTCGACGATGGCCCGGATCCCGTGACAACCCCGGGCATCCTGGAGGCGCTCGACGCGGTCGGGATCCGGGCCACCTTCATGCTGATCGGCGAAAATGCCGAAGCCGCGCCGGAAATGGTGCGCGAGATCGTGGCGCGCGGTCACGAAATCGGCCATCACATGAACCGCGACGAAATGACCGCGCGCCTGCCGGACGCGGGCCTGGAGGCGGGACTGGCGCGCACCGCCGCCTTTCTGCGCCAGTTCGCGCCGGTGCATTTCCTGCGTCCCGGCTGGGGCGTGCCGACCGGGCGCATCGTCGCGGCCGCGCGGCGGCACGGGTTGCGCGTCGTGGTCGGCAATGTGGCGCCGATGGACACAAGCGCGTGGCAGCGGGAATGGGCGCGCTCCTGGCTCCGGATGAATGCCAGGGCCGGGGCGATCCTGACGGTGCATGACGTCGGCGCGCGGGGCATCCATGCGGCGTCATTGATCCGCGCGCTGGTGCCGGAGGTTCAGGGCATGGGCCTGCGCTTTGTGACCCTGACCGGACTGGTGGGACCGGGAATTCACTCGGAGCAGGAATAGAACCGGGTTACCGTCGAGCGGGCACAGCGACCGTGGAAATCATAGACCTCGCAGGCGATCTGGTCGCCCGCGAAATAGGCGGGGCCCCGGTGTCCCCAGGAATGGCAGCGGTTGTCCGCGAGTTTCACCGAACTGTGCCAGTCGGGCTCGACCGGATTGTAGATCAGCCGGGTCGAGGAAAGCGTGACGATGCCATCGGCCTTGCTCCCCCCGCTCTCGTGCGGCTTGAGGGTCGGAGCCTGCGTGGCACAGGCCCCCAACAGACAGAACAACAGGAGCGACGAAGATACGCGCATGGACCGATCCGATGTGAGTGAGTTCGGTGCCCAATCTGCGCCTTCACCGGGCATTCGGTCAACTTGGAGCTTAACAAGCGGTTAACGCGGGCGCCCCGCTTGACAGGAGGGGCCGGGGTCGCGGCAATGGGCGCATGCCGCTCCGTTTCACCCTGCGCCAGCTCGAATATCTGATCGCCGTCGGCAACGCGGGCAGCATCGTCGCCGCCGCCGAACGGGTGAATGTGTCGCCGCCTTCGATCTCGGCGGCGATCGCGCAGGTGGAGGCGGAGTTCGGTATCCAGATCTTCACCCGCAAACACGCGCATGGCCTGTCCCCCACCACCGGCGGCCGGGCGTTTCTGGCGCAGGCCCGCGAGGTGCTGGCGACGGCGGAGGTTTTGAATTCCCTCGCCAGCGATATCGCCGGCCGGGCGCGGGGGCCGCTGGCGGTCGGCTGTCTTCTGACCTTCGCGCAACTGGTGCTGCCGGAGGTGCGGCGGCGGTTCGAGAGCCGACATGCCGAGGTCACGGTGCGGCAATATGAGCTCGATCACGCGGAACTGCTGGAAAAGCTCCGGATCGCGGAGATTGACGTCGGATTGACCTATGATCTCGGGATCCCTTCGGACATCACCTTCGAGCCGCTGGCGGAATTGCCGCCCTTCGTGATGCTGGAACCCGCCGATCCGCTGGCCGGGCGGCCGCTGATCCATCCCGAGGATCTGGTGGAGCGGCCGATGGTCCTGCTCGACCTGCCGCACAGCAGCGACTATTTCCTGTCGATCTTCACCGCCGTCGGGCTGCGGCCGCGCGTCGCGGAGCGTACGCGGGACATGTCGGTGGCGCGGGCGATGGTGGCCAACGGCTTTGGCTATTGCCTGATCAATGCCCGGGCCCAGAGCGACCTTTCGCCCGATGGCAAACGTCTCGCCTTCGTCCCCCTGGGCGGACCGCGCCCGATGCGGCTTGGCCTCGCCCTGGCCCGGGGGGCGCATCGAACCGGCACGGTCAGCGCCTTCATGGATCACTGCCGGACGTTGATCCAGTCCGACGGCGTGCCGGGGCTCTGGCGTGGGTGATCGTCCCCCCGGACACCCCAGCGACCGAGGGGCCCGGCTCTTCCCGCCCCCCCGCGGATCGATCACGGCTTGTCGTTCTGACCCAATACGCAGAAGATGCACCACGCCGTCAGAGCCCGGTCGGGGGCGGAACGGCATCCGTGCCTGTTGACTATCCGAGGGAGTACCATGGTCCAATCCTACCCCATCCACGGCACCATCGAGGGGCCGATCGTCCTGATCGGGTTCGGCTCGATCGGCAGGGGCACGCTGCCCCTGATCGAGCGGCATTTCTCCTATGATCCGCACAATGTCCATGTGATCGAGCCTTCGGACGCGCATGCCGCCTTTCTCAGCCAGCGGGGGATCAATCACATCCGCACGGCCCTTACGCCGGAGAACCACCGCGAGATCCTCGGACGGCTCTTCGCCGGTCGCAAGGGCTTCTGCGTCAATCTCTCGGTCGATACCGGCTCGCTCGATATCCTGAGGGTCTGCCGCGCGCTCGACATTCTCTATATCGACACGGTGATCGAGCCCTGGCCGGGGTTCTATTTCGACACGGCGACCGATCCGGCGGAACGGACGAACTATGCCCTGCGCGAGGCGCTCCTGGCCGAAAAGCGCGCCCATCCGGGGGGCTCGACGGCGGTCTCCTGCTGCGGGGCCAATCCCGGCATGGTCAGCTGGCTGCTCAAGGAAGCCCTGCTGCGGATCGCCGCCGACACCGGCGTCAAGGGTCCGGCCCCCACCGACCGCTCTGGCTGGGCGCGGCTGATGCAGGGCCTCGGCGTCAAGGGCGTCCATATCGCCGAGCGGGACACCCAGGCGCGGCAGGATGCCAAACCGACCGGAACCTTCGTGAACACCTGGTCCGTCGAGGGCTTCCTCTCCGAAAGCTTCCAGCCCGCCGAACTCGGATGGGGCAGTCACGAGCGCTGGTTCCCGCCGAACGGTCATCGCCACGATTATGGCTCCCGCGCCTCGATCTGGCTCGACACGCCGGGGGCCCTGACCCGTGTCCACACCTGGTGCCCGACCGTCGGGGCACAATACGGCTTCCTCGTGACCCACAACGAAGCGATCTCGATCGCCGATTATTACACGGTGGGCGAAGGCGACACGCCCGATTTCCGCCCGACCTGCCATTATGCCTATCACCCCTGCAATCAGGCGATCCTCTCGCTCCATGAGACCTTCGGATCGGGCATGATCCAGGAAAAGCACAAGATCCTCGATGAGAACGAGATCCTGACCGGCAGCGACGACCTCGGGGTGCTGGTCTATGGCCATGCGCGGAACGCGCTCTGGTATGGCTCCCGGCTTTCGATCGAGGAGACCCGCGAGCTTGCGCCCTTTCAGAATGCGACGGGCCTTCAGGTGACATCGGCGGTCCTGGCCGGAATGGTCTGGGCGCTCGAGAACCCCCGCGCGGGGATTGTCGAGACCGACGAGATGGACCATGCCCGCTGCCTCGAAATCCAGCGGCCCTATCTGGGCCGGGTCGAGGCGCATTATACCGACTGGACCCCGATTTCGACCCGCTGGCGGCAGTTCGCCGAGGAAATCGACGAGAGCGATCCCTGGCAGTTCCAGAACGTGCTTGCGACCTGATCCTTGATGCCGTGTCCCGGCGGGAATTGGAAAAGGCGCGGGCGAGACTACATCAGCAGCCTGACAGGCATTGATCCGAGAAAGGAACCGCCATGGTGTTCGGCCTGACCAAATCAAGGGATCTCCCCGCCCCCGGCACCGCCCTGCCCGGCCGTCCGGAGCCGATCCCGACCGCCACCCATCACTTCGTATCCGGCCGCCCGCTCAAGGGCCCGTTTCCGGAGGGATCGCAACAGGTCGCCTTTGGCATGGGCTGCTTCTGGGGCGTCGAGCGCATGTTCTGGAAGATCCCGGGCGTGCTGATGACGGCGGTCGGCTATGCCGGGGGAGAGACTCCGAACCCGACCTATCAGGAGGTCTGCACCGGCCGGACGGGCCATAACGAGGTGGTGCTCGTGACCTATGATCCCGAGCAGGTCAGCTTCGAGGATCTGCTCAGGACCTTCTGGGAGGGGCATGATCCGACGCAAGGGATGCGCCAGGGCAACGATGTCGGCACGCAATACCGGTCCGGGATCTATGCCTCGACCGAAACGCAGCGCGCCGCCGCCGAAACCTCGCGCACGATCTTTCAGGAGCGCCTCCGCAAGGCCGCCTTTGGCGCGATCACGACGGAAATCCTGCCGATGCCGGACTTCTATTATGCCGAGGACTATCACCAGCAATATCTGGCGAAAAACCCCTCGGGCTATTGCGGGATCGGCGGGACCGGGGTGACCTGTCCCATTGGTCTCGGGGTCGCCTGACCGCGGACCGGACCCTTGACCCGGCGGGCGTGCGAGGTTAGGCGCGGGGCGGCCCAAACAGGAGACCGCCTTGACGCTCTATCACGCCATCACCGCGCTGGAAGGCGAAGCCGCCGCGCGCACGCTCAGCGAGGCGCTTGAAACGCTGGATCCGGCGCCGCTGGCGACCGAGGTGCGCGACCATGACGACGGCTCCGGCCTCTGGGACGTCGGGGGGCATTTCGATGGGCCGCCCGATCCCGCCGGCCTGGCCCTCCTGGCCCTGCTGCATGGCGCGCCGGACTTTCAGGTCCAAAAGGTCGACGAACGGGACTGGGTGGCGCAGGTCCGGTCCGAACTCACCCCGGTGCTGGCCGGACGCTTCGTCGTCTATGGCGGGCATGACCGGGAGGCGATTCCGTCGCATCTGGTGGGACTGGAGATCGAGGCGGCGCAGGCCTTTGGCACCGGGCATCATGCCTCGACCCAAGGCTGCCTGACCGCGCTCGACCGGCTGGCACGCTCCGGCCGGGTGGCGCGGAAGGTCGCGGATATCGGCGGGGGCACGGGTGTGCTGGCGATGGCCGCGACCGCGATCTGGCCCGCCCTGGCCCGGGTGGGGGATATCGACGCCGTCGCGACCCAGACGGCCAGGACGAACGCCTCTGCCAATGGATTGGGCGGGCGGCTCCTCTGCGTGACGGCGGCCGGGTTCCACCATCCGGTTCTGCGCGCGGGCGCACCCTATGATCTGATCTTTGCGAATATTCTGGCGGGTCCGCTGCGGCGGCTCGCGCCCGAAATGGCCCGGCATCAGGCCAGGGGCGGGATTGCCATCCTGTCCGGGATCCTGACCCGACAGGCGCGGGGGGTCGAGCAGACATATCTCGGCTGGGGCTATCGCCGCCTCGATCAAATCCGCATCGGCGAATGGACGACCCTGGTCCTCCACCGTCCCTGAAGCCCCCTTCTCAACGGGGCGCACCCGCCCCCTGAGCATCCTTTGAGCGAAACGGAGGCTTGCCGGGTGCTACAGCGCCGCGACCGCGGCCGTTCGCCCTTGATCCACCGGGGATCCCAAGGGCAAGGGCTCGATGGCGAGATTGTCGATCAGCCGGACCCCCCCGAGCCAGGCCGCCACGAACAGGCGGCTGGGCAGGACCAGATCCTCGGTGCTCCGCAAATCCTCGGACCGCCGCAGATCGAGATATTCCACCTCTCCGAACCCCGCCCCCAGAAGCGCCAGACGCGCCTTGTCCAGCGTCCGCGCCACCTGCGCACCGCCCCGCAGATCGGTGGCGGCCTCGCGCAGAACCCGCGCCAGGATGGGCGCGATCGCCCGGTCGCGCGGGTGAAGGCGCAGGTTGCGCGAGGACAGCGCCAGACCATCCGGCTCCCGCATCGTCGGCACCGGCAGGATCCGGACCGGAATGTCGAGATCGGCGACCAGCCGGGTCACCACCCGCAACTGCTGATAATCCTTCTCGCCAAAGGCCGCGATATCGGCCCCGGTCTGGAGCAGGAGCTTGGTCACGACCGTCGCCACGCCGTCGAAATGCCCGGGCCGAAAGGCTCCGCACAGGACATCCGTCAAATCCGACACCGACACCGTCGTGGCAAATCCGTCCGGATAGATCTGGTCGGCCTCGGGCGCATAGAGCATGTCGACGCCGAGGGGGGCGAGCTTGGCCGCGTCGGACTCCTCGGTCCGGGGATAGGCCGCGAGATCCGCCGCGCTGTTGAACTGTTTCGGATTGACGAACAGGGTCACGATCACCCGGTCGGCCTCCGCCCGCGCCGCGCGCACCAGCGCCAGATGCCCTTCGTGCAGGGCGCCCATGGTGGGCACGACCCCTACCCGCTCCCCCGCGGCCTTCCAGCGCGATACAATCGACCGCAACTCCGCGCGGTGACGGATGATCGGAACCTCGCTCATCGGCTCATTCCTCCGGAAACACATGTTCGGGGGCGGGAAACCGGCGGGCGCGCACATCCTCGGCATAGGAGCGCACCGCGTCCGAGACGGTTTCCCCCAGTTCCGCGTACCGCCGGACGAAGGCCGGACGGAAATCGGTAAAGAGCCCGAGCATGTCATCGAGCACCAGAACCTGCCCGTCACAGGCGGCCGAGGCACCGATTCCGATGGTCGGGATCGGGATCTTGTCGGTGATGCGGCGCGCAAGCGGCTCGGGAATTTTTTCCAGCACGACCGAGAAGGCGCCTGCCTCGGCGACGGCGCGGGCATCGGCCTCGATCCGGCCCGCATCCTGTCCCCGCCCCTGAATCCGATAGCCGCCGGTCTGGTTCACCGCCTGCGGCATCAGGCCGACATGCGCCATCACCGGAACCCCCCGGGCGGTCAGAAAAGCGATGGTCTCGGCCATGGCCACGCCGCCCTCCAGCTTGACCGCCGAACAGCCGGTTTCGGCCAGCACCCGCGCGGCGGACCGGAACGCCTGCGCCGGTGACTCCTCGAAACTGCCGAACGGCAGGTCGACGACGAGACAGGCATGTGAACTGCCCCGCCGCACCGCCTGCGCATGCAGGATCATCATCTCCAGCGTGACGCCCAGGGTGGAGGGCAGGCCATGGACCACCATCCCGAGACTGTCGCCCACCAGGATGAGATCCGCATGGGGATCGACGAGGCGCGCCATCGGGGTTGTATAGGCCGTCAGGCAGACGATCGGATCGGCGCCCTTGCGCCGCCGGATCGCCGCCGGGGTCAGGGCCTTGTGCGAGGCAGCGACGCTCATCCCGTTTCCTTTCAGGTGCCGATTGGCCGCGGGCCGCACCAAGAGGACGCGCCGATCCGTTTGTCAAGCGTCCCGGCGGATCGACCTCGCCGGTCCTGGCCGCGAAGGCCCGTTCAGTCCCGCCCCGATCCCGTCCGGGGCGGTTTCCGATCCGATGGCACCCGATCGTCCGCTCTCCGACCTTGTTGCCACGATTTCTGAGAGCGGTGCCCGTTCGCATGGGCTCACGCCCACCGCTCCCTCCGTTTGAACTTACGCGATTTCCGACCCATCGAATGAGCGCATTCGATTGGAAATCGCTCTGGTTGGCGAGTGATTCCCTTTGGCCGGAAATCGCTCTAATCTGCCCCCGCCGACCGGGTGGCACGATCCCGGACCAACGAAAAATGGGAGGATTCCATGCTTTATCACCTTGAATTCACTGTCGAATATGGCGCCTCAATGAGCCAGCGGGATTTGTTCCGGATCTGGTCGGAGGAAGCCAAGGTCGCCCTCGGCGCCAAGGCCGGCGGCGTCGTGGTCGATCTCTGGAAAGTGGCCGGCGAGCGCAAGGTCTTTGTCATCGTGAATGTCACGGGGCCGGACATGCTGGACCAGATTCTCTTCGATCTGCCGATCATGGTCCAGATGGGGCAATATGTGACCATCAAGGTCTCGGCCCTGCGGCGGTACGAGGACTTCGCGGCGGATGTCGACTCGCGCCTGAACGCTTGAACTGTCTGCCCTCCGGCTCGGCCCGCGCGAAGGCGGGCCGGTTGCCTCAGGCGGTTTCCATCGCTTCGAGCTCGTCGATCATCGAGGCGATCAGCGAAAGCCCCTTGTCCCAGAAACCCGGATCGCTGGCATCGAGCCCGAAGGGCGCCAGCAGCTCCTTGTGCGGACGCGATCCCCCGGCCCGCAGCAGGTCGAAATATTTTTCCGCGAACTCCGGATCGCCTTCCTTATAGACCGCGTAGAGCGCATTCACCAACCCGTCGCCGAACGCATAGGCATAGACATAGAACGGCGAATGGATGAAATGCGGGATATAGGTCCAGAAGGTCTCATAGCCCTCCATGAAATTGAACACCGGGCCGAGGCTTTCCGCCTGAACCGACATCCAGAGGGCATTGATATCGTCCGGCGTCAGCTCCCCCAGCCTGCGCGCCGCATGCAGCCGGGATTCGAAATCATAAAAGGCGATCTGGCGCACGACGGTGTTGATCATATCCTCGACCTTGGAGGCGAGCATGATCTTGCGCGCAGCCGCGTCGGGCGCCGCGTCGAGCAGTTTGCGAAAGGTCAGCATCTCGCCGAACACGCTCGCCGTCTCGGCCAGCGTCAGGGGCGTGTCCGCCAGCAATTCCCCCTGCGCCGCCGCCAGCCTCTGATGCACGCCATGCCCCAGCTCATGGGCGAGGGTCATCACATCGCGCTGCTTGCCGAGATAGTTCAGAAGCACATAAGGATGCACCTCCGTCACGGTCGAATGCGAGAAGGCGCCCGGCGATTTGCCCGGCTTCACGCCCGCGTCGATCCAGCCCTCCTCGAAGAAGGGCCGCGCCAGCTCCGCCATCCGCGGATCGAACTGGGCATAGGCGTCGAGCACGGTGGCCCGCGCCTCGGCCCAGGGGATCTCGCGATCGTCCTCGCGCGGCAGCGGCGCGTTGCGGTCATAGATTTCGAGCTTGTCGAGCCCCAGCCATTTCGCCTTCAGCGCGTAATACCGATGCGAGAGCCGCGGATAGGCCGCCACCACGGCATTGCGCAGGGCCTCGACCACTTCGGGCTCGACATCGTTGGACAGATGCCGTGACGATTGCGGTGTGGGAAACCGGCGCCAGCGGTCGGTGATTTCCTTCTCCTTGGCCAGCGTATTGGTGATCCGGGCAAACAGCGGCAGTTTGGTGCGAAACACCGCCGCCAGCGCCTCGGCTCCGGCCCGGCGCCGCGCCCGGTCGGGATCGGAGAGCAGGTTCAGCGTCGCCTCCAGCGACAGCGTCTCTCCCGCGACCGAAAACTCAAGGCTCGCCATGGTTTCATCGAACAGCCGGTTCCAGGCCGAGGCCCCGACCACCGACGTGTCATGCAGGAATTTCTCAAGCTCGTCGCTCAACTGATAGGGCTTCATCGCCCGCAGCCGGTCAAAGACCTGTTTGTAACGCGCAAGCGAGGCATTGTCGGCGAGCAGCGCCTTGATCCGGTCATCCTCGACGCGGTTGAGTTCCAGCGACACAAAGACCAGGGGCGTGGTGAAATCGGTGATCGCGGCCTGCATGTCGCCGAGGAATTTGGCCCGGTCCGGATCGGTGGTGTTCTGGGTATAGCGCAGCCCGGCATAGCTCATCACCCGCCCGGAAATCGTCTGGATCCGCTCGTACCGCTGAACCGCGCCAAGGAGGCCGGCGGAGTCGAGCACGCCGAGCTTGCCCTCGTAATCCTCGGCGAAGGCCACGCATTCCGCGCGCAGCCAGTCGAGATCCCGGGTCAGTTCCGGTGCATCCGGAGCCGGATAGAGGTCGGTCAGGTCCCATTCGGGCAGCGGGCCGAATCGATCATCCCCCGCGCGCGGATCGCTGGAGTCGCAGGTGTGACGGTTGGACTGGAGCATCTGAACCTCCTTCTGGTCGCGCGGACTTTTACCGGTTCGCGCCTCCGGTGTCGAGCAGCGCCGGGCCACGCCTCACGCGGGCGACAGTTTCCCGTCGCGCAGGCGCAAAACCCGGTCCATGCGCTGGGCAAGCTCCAGATTATGGGTCGCGATCAGCGCGGCGAGGCCAGTGCTCCGCACAAGCTCCATCAGCACGCCGAACACCTGGTCCGAGGTTTCCGGATCGAGATTTCCGGTCGGCTCATCCGCCAGCAGAAGCTTCGGCGCATTCGCCAGGGCGCGGGCGAAGGCCACCCTTTGCTGCTCTCCGCCCGACAGTTCCGCCGGCCGATGCCGCGCCCGCGCCGCCAGCCCGACGCTCTCCAGCAGCCCCCGCGCCCGCTCCGCCGCCACCGCCCGGGCCACCCCGGCCGCGCGCTGGGGCAGGGTCACGTTCTCCAGCGCGGTGAATTCCGGCAGGAGATGATGGAACTGATAGATGAACCCGATCCGGTCGCGCCGGAGCCGTGTCCGCTCCGCCTCCCGCATCCGGGCGGTATCGCCGCCCAGGAGGCGCACGCTGCCCGCCGTGGGCCGGTCCAGAAGCCCCGAGATATGCAGCAGCGTCGACTTGCCCGCGCCGGAGGGGGCCACCAGCGCGACCACCTCCCCCTCGCGCAGGGTCAGGCTCGCCCCGTCGAGCACGACCACCGCCGCGCCATTGCCGGCGGGATAGGACTTGCCCACCGCTTCGAGCGCTAGAACCTCACTCATAGCGCAAGGCCTCGACCGGATCGAGCCGCGCCGCGTTCCGCGCCGGGATCAGGGTGATCAGGAAGGACAGGGCCAGCGCCATGCCCGCCACCGCCGCCACGTCCCAGGGACGCAACAGGGCCGGGATCTCGGTCAGATAGCGGATTTCCGGATTCCAGACCGACCCGCCGGAGACCCATTCGACGACCTTCTGGATGTCCTGGATGAAATAGGCGAACAAACAGCCGAGGATCACCCCGAACACCGTCCCCGTCACCCCGATCAGCGAGCCGCAGAGAAAGAAGATCCGCATGATCGCCCCGCGCGTCAATCCAATGGTCCGCAGGATCCCGATATCGCGGCCCTTGTTCTTCACCAGCATGACCATGCCCGATATGATGTTGAGCGCCGCGATCAGAACCACCATCGACAGGATGATGAACATGACCCGCCGCTCCACATCCAGCGCCGACAGAAACGCCCCCGACGCCTCGCGCCAGGTCCAGATCTGCCCCCTCGGCGCCGCGGCCTGCGTCAGGGCCCCGCGCAGATCCTCGACCCGGTCCGGATCGGCCAGCATGACCTCGATCTCGTCCGCCGCCCCCTCGCGGTTGAAATAGCTCTGCGCCTCGGCGAGCGGCATATAGACCCGCGTCCGGTCGATGTCGAACCGCCCCACGCCAAAGATATATTCCACCGTGTAATCGCTGATCCGGGGCTGGGTGCCGAAGGGCGTGTCCATGCCGTCCGGCGAGACCAGGGTGATCGCATCCCCCACGCCCACCCCCAGCTCCCGCGCCACCCCGCTGCCGATGGCGATGCCCTGATCGAACCGATCGAGACTGCCCGCCGCCGTCTCGGGATGCGCGATCAGGGGAACCCGGCGCAGATCCTCCGGACGCATTCCCATGACCTCCACGCCCGCCGCGCGACCGTTGGCGGAGGCCATCACCTGTCCCCGGATCAGGGGCGCGGCCGAGGTCACGCCCGGAACCGCCGCCAGGCGCGCCGTCATCGCGTCATAATCCGTGATCAACCGGTCCAGCTGTCCGGAGGCGTTGAACCCCGACTGGAACACGGTGACATGGGCATTGGCGCCGAGGATCTTCTGGGTGAATTCCTCCCGGAAGCCGATCATCACCGCCTGCACCACGATCAGCGTCGCGACCCCGAGCACCACGCCGATCAGGGCGTACCAGGCGATGACCGAAATCCCGCCCTCGCGGCGCCGGGCCCGCAGATAGCGCCAGGCAATCAGCCATTCAAACCCCGCGAAGGGCCGCGTCGAGATGGATGGTGGCAAACCCCTGCTCCTCCGGGTGACTTTCCGCGCCAACCGGCCGACGGGGGCTCGATGCCCCCCGAGGCCGGTCCCCCCTTCGCCCGCGCGGCCTCAACGTCCCGCGTAGATCTCCGCGCAGCGGGCCAGCGCCGCCTCGGGTGACAGCTCCTCGCTCTCGCCGGTTCTCCGGCTGGTCAGTTCGACCTTGCCGGCCGCGAGACCGCGCGGCCCGACGGTGATCCGCCAGGGCACCCCGATCAGATCCATCGTCGCGAACTTCGCCCCCGCCCGCTCGTCGCGGTCGTCATAGAGCGGATCGCATCCCGCCTTGGCCAGACCGGCATAGAGCTGCTCGCAGGCCGCGTCCGCCGCCGCGTCGCCCTGCTTGAGATTGACCAGACCGACGCCGAAGGGAGTGACCCCCTCGGGCCAGATGATACCCTTCTCGTCGTGATTGGCCTCGATCAGGGCGCCGACCAGCCGCGAGACCCCGATGCCGTGCGAGCCCATATGCACCGGCACCCGCTCCCCCGCCTCATTGACCACCAGGGCCTTCATCGGATCGGAATATTTGGTGCCAAAATAGAAGATCTGCCCGACCTCGATCCCGCGCCCCTCGATCCGCCGCTCCTCGGGGATCTGTGCGAACGCCTCCGGGTCGTGCCGTTCGTCGGTGCGGGCATAGGGTTTGGTCCAGGTCGCGACGATCTCGGACACGGCACCCCGGTCGGCGAAGTCGATCTCCCGGTCGCCCAGCGTAAGGTCGGTCACCGCCCGGTCATAGAACACCGCGCTCTCGCCCGTCGGGGCCAGCACCAGGAATTCGTGGGTATGGTCCCCGCCGATCGGACCGCCGTCCGCGCGCATCGGGATCGCCTTCAATCCCATCCGCTCGTAGGTCCGGATATAGCTGACCATATGCCGGTTATAGGCATGGAGCGCGTCTTCCTGGGTCAGGTCGAAATTATAGCCGTCCTTCATCAGGAATTCCCGGCCCCGCATCACCCCGAACCGAGGCCGCGTCTCGTCGCGGAACTTCCACTGGATGTGATAGAGCGTCAGCGGCAGATCCTTGTAACTGCCCACCGCCGAGCGGAAGATATCCGTGATCAGTTCCTCGTTGGTCGGTCCATAGAGCAGGTCGCGCTGGTGGCGGTCCTTGATGCGCAGCATTTCGGCGCCGTAATCGTCATAGCGTCCGCTCTCGCGCCAGAGGTCCGCCGATTGCAGGGTCGGCATCAGGAGCGGAATATGCCCCGCGCGCTGTTGCTCCTCATGCACGATGGTCTCCAGCCGCCGCAGCACCTTGAAGCCGAGCGGAAGCCAGGAATAGATCCCCGCGCTCGCCTGGCGAATCATGCCCGCGCGCAGCATCAGCCGGTGGCTGGCGATCTGCGCCTCGGCCGGGGTCTCCCTCAGCACCGGGAGAAAATATCTGGTCAGTCGCATCGTGAAACTCTCCGGGAACGGGGGCGTCCCGCCGATTTAGGCGAAGCGGTCCGCCTGCGCAATCCCCGGGCCGGAGCAAGCGGAAGCTATGCGCTCAGCGAATTTCTGGATTGCATTTGACAAAGCGATATGATTGATTAGCGCCATCAACGCAGGTTGGGCACTTGAGGAAATCAAGGTTCGCGCGTTGAGCCGCTGGGGATAAGCGACACGAAGACCGGTCGATTTGGGCCCAAGTCTGGGGGGGAACTTAAAAAACGGCTTGCGCCCGCAAGTCGTTTTTTAGTTTTTGGGCCATGGTTCCAAGCTTTGACTGTTCCGCGCTCTTTCCTGATGCCGTTAATTGGTTGATAAATAGTTAACACCACTGACTTTTCAAGGATCCGCTGGCCGGAATGGTCCAAGGTGACGGTTGTGTCACAGGCGGCGGAAAATCATTTCCTCGTCATTGATCCGCGGTCATGGTGATGCCTGGAGCGGTCCGGACGAGGGAAAATCCTGGCCAAGTTGAAAACCCGGCTTCCCGTGGCTGGACCGGCGGACGATTCGCTTCGATACCAAATTCATCCGCGGGACTCTCAGGCCCGGGTCAGTTTCCCATACTGGGCATAATCCCGATAAAGGCGCTGGTTTTCGGACCGCATGCGCCGCGACGCCGCCAGATGATCCATCGCCTCGGCCAAGGTCACGCGGGGAGCGACGTGAAAGCGCGCGAGCCAGGCCGTCATCCCGGCCCGGAACCATCCCGGCAGCCGATCCATCGGGCCGAAATCCACGATATGGATCTGGCCCCCCGGACCCAGGCAGCGCTCCGCCATCCCGAGCGCGGCCCGCCAGTCCGGAATCATCGAGAGACTGTAGGACAGCACCACCCGGTCGAAGGCCTCCACCCCGAAGAGCGTCTTGGGATCGAAATCACAGGCGTCCCCCTGAGCCAAGTGCGCCCCGTCCCCGAGCTTCGCCCGCGCCGAGCGCAGCATCTCCTCGGAAATGTCGAGCCCGTAAAGCCGCCGACCCGGATAGCGCCGCGCGATCTGTTCAAGATTGCGCCCGGTGCCGCAGGCGATTTCCAGCACCGAGCCGCCCTCGGGCGGCGACAGCCCCTCGATCAGCCGGTCGCGCCCGAGCAGGTAATATTTGCGCGTGACATCATAGATCAGGCGTTGATGCCGGTAGGTCGCATCCATCAGAGCCGCGTGGCTGGAGTCGGTCCCGACGCTCATGCCGCGCGACGATAGACGTGGAACCCGCCATAGATCGCCGAACGATCGGCGGCGAAGCCGGAGGCCGAGGCATCCTCGTCATAGCGCCAGCGCGCCAGCAGCGCCGCCGGCAACCGGCCCGGCAATATGTCCGCCGCCCCGCCCGTGCGAAAGATGACCGATGCCCTGTCCGCCGCCGTCCTGTCGATCTCGTGCCAGAGATCCGCGAGCTGGCTGTCCGTCATCCAGTCCTGCGCATCGAGCAGGACATAGCCGTTCTTGGACCGCCCCGGCTCCTCGGCCAGACGCCGGGTCAGGGATATGTTGACGATGCTGGCCCGCCGGGCCGCTCCCCGGACGGTTTCGAACTGGTCGGGGAGAAGATAGGGCGGCAGGGCCGCCCCGGGCGCATCGTCATAGCGGCGGGCAAAGGCCTGCCAGGCAAAGTAATTCTCCGAGACCGGAAAATCGCACATGAGCTTGCGGATCCGTTCGCGCAGGACCGGCAGGACCTCGCCATCCCCATCCGCCGCCAGCTTGTCATATTGCGCGGGCGGAATGCCGAGGCCAAAGAGCGAAATCCGGCGGCGCGCGATCATCCGCACGAAGCGGTTCTCGATCAGGGGCACCACGCGCTCGTCGAAATAGCGCTTCTGATCCTCGAGCGTCGCGCAGGTCACGAAGTCCCGCAGATCGACGCCCCCGATCCGCGCCACGGTTCCCATGGTCCCGAGGAACCGGCCCAGCACGCCAAAGCGATAGAACCCCCGCGCAAACATGGTGATCCGGCGCTGGCCGAACCCGCCGCCCTCCCAATAGGCCCGGGTCTCGCCGTCGAGCCGGGGCGCGATGCGCTGATCATAGAGGGCGACATTCTCCGGACTGCGCGCGCCCGCGAAGAAGCGGTGGAACTCCGGCTGATCCAGCTCCTGAACCGCCGCGATCTTCAGGCGCCCCAGGGCGACATGCGCGGGCGAGAGATCGACCGCCAGCACCGAGGCCGGGCATGCCGTCAGATAGGACATCATGTTGCAACCGCCCGAGGCGATGCAGACGATATGATCGGACGGCTCGATCGCAAGCGCCGCCATGTCGACGACCGGATCCTCCCAGATCTGCGGATAGACCAGCCCCATGAACAGACGGGAGAAGGTCGCCTCCAGCATCCCCTCCCCCCGCCGCGCGGCATTCACCCCGACGGCGTCGTGGATCTGCTTCTTCATCGCCTGGGTCTGTGCCATCTCAGGCGGCCTCCTCGTCGTTGCCCTTGCCCTTGCGCCGCTCCGAGCCGCCCGCCCGCAGGGTCGCCAGGGCATGACGCCGGCGCAGGGTCGCCGCCCAGTTCACCAGATGCAGCGATCCGTCGGCCCGTTCCACCACGGCCGTGCAGCTCTCGACCCAGTCGCCGGTGTTCACGTAATCGAGCCCGTCGATCCGGCGCAGGCTCGCGGCATGGATATGGCCGCAGATGACCCCGTCATATCCGCCCCGCCGCGCCTCGTCCGACAGGACGGCTTCGTAGTCGCCGATGAAATTCACCGCCTTCTTGACCTGCTGCTTGGCCCAGTTCGACAGCGACCAATATTGCCCGCCCCACAAACGCCTGGCCCAGTTCAGCCAGGTGTTGAGCCAGAGCGCCAACCCATAGGCGCGGTCGCCGACATGGGCCAGCCATTTCGCATTGCAGACCACCGCGTCGAACTGATCGCCATGCGTGACCAGGAACCGCCGGCCGTCCGCGCAATCGAACACCGCGTCGGGCAGAACCTCGATCCCGCCGAAATGCGTGCCGTAATACCGGCGCATCACCTCGTCATGATTGCCGGGAATATAGATGATCCGCGCACCGGCCTGCGCCTTGGCCAGGAACGCCTGCAGGACATTGTTGTGGGACTGCGGCCAGTGCCAGCCGCGACGCAGGCTCCATCCATCGAAAACGTCACCGACGAGATAGAATGTCTCCGCGTCATGTCGCTCCAGAAATCCGAGGAGCATTTCCGCCTGACAACCCCGGGTTCCGAGATGAATGTCAGACAGAAATACGGTCCGGTACTTCAACTGACAGCATCCTTCCACGCTTTCGGTTGTCGCTGCCTACAAGGCCCGCATGACGGTTTCAAGACTTTATCGTATCGGTTGAAAGACGGCTCCCGCGGGCGAAGGTCCGGCGCGGCCCCCATCCCCGGCCAGCATTAACGGCTTGTAAACGTCGAGGCGTCACCAGTTGCCGAAACACTAACGATGGGTGATGCGCATGAACGTCCAAGCTCCGAATGTCGGGTCGATGCCGCTCGACCATCACTCCTGGATCAGGCAATGCCTCTCGGAGCCGGGCGGGCTCCAGGCGTTGCCCCAGAACCAGAGCGCCTATTTCAACCTCGCCGTCTCGACGCTCGAAGTCGGGCAACTGGTTGAAATCGCGGGATCCGCCCCCGCCGACGATGCCTGTGCCCTCTATGGCGCCTGGCTCCGGACCCATTCCGAAAGTCCGTTCGCCGCCGTGGTCTGGTTCAATTTCGGAACGCTGCTCCTGGCCGCGGGCAAGGCGGCGGACGCGGTGGGGGCGTTTTCCGCCGCGCTGAAATCCCGGCCTGATCTGCACGAGGCCTCGGTCAATCTCGGCCTCGCGCTCGAGGCCTGCGGCCGGCCGGAGGAGGCGCTGGCCGCCTGGAACCGGGCCCTGCCGCCGCCGCCGGTGCGCAACCTGTTGCACACCCATCTCGGGCGGCTCCTCGAAACCCTCGGGCGGCTGGAGGAGGCCGAGCCGCAACTGCGCTCCGCCCTCCTGATCAAACCCGAGCAGCCCGACGTCCAGCAGCATTTTGTCCATATGCGCCAGCGCATGGCGGTCTGGCCCGTGCTCGATGCGACCCTCGGCGCGCCCCCGGTCGAGACTCAGGCGCGCAATTGCGGCCCGCTCGGCGCGCTGGCGCTCTATGACGATCCGGTGCTGCAGGGCGAGATCAACACCGCCTGGCTGACCCGCAAGCTCACCGCCCCCGTCGAGCATCTGGCCCCCCCGGAGGGTTATGACCACGACCGGATCCGCATCGGTTATCTCTCCACCGATTTCTGCCGCCATGCGATGAGCTATCTGATCGCCGAACTGCTCGAACTGCACGACCGCTCCGCCTTCGAGGTCTTCGGCTATTGCGCCTCGCCGGAGGATGGCAGCGACATCCGCGCCCGGGTGCTCGCGGCGCTCGACCATGTCGAGATCGTCGGCAAGATGAGCGACGAGGAGATCGCCCGCAAGATCCGCGCCGACGAGATCGATATCCTGATCGACCTCAATGGCCTGACCAAGGGGGCGCGGATCGGCGCCCTGCGCTGGAAACCGGCGCCGGTCCAGGCGACCTATCTCGGCTACATCGGGCCGATCCCCCTGCCCGAGCTCGACTGGCTGATCGCCGATGCGATCACGATCCCGCCCGAACTCGACCCGCTCTATTCCCCCCGTCCCCTGCGGCTGGAAGGCTGCTATCAGGCGAACGACGGCCGCGCGCCCAATCTCGTCCCCGTCAGCCGCGCCGAGGAGGGCCTGCCCGAGGATGCCTTTGTCTTCTGCTGCTTCTCCCACCATTACAAGGTGACGGAGGAGATCTTCGCCGCCTGGGTATCGATCCTCGCGGGAACCGAGAATTCGGTGCTCTGGATCGTCGACGACGGCCCGGTCAGCCGCCGGAATTTCATCGAACGCTGGGCGGCGCGGGGCCTTGCGCCGGAGCGGCTGATCTTCGCGCCCCGGGTCGATCCGGACCGCTATCGGTCCCGGATGGCGCTGGCGGATCTCTTTCTCGACACGACGCCCTACAATGCCGGCACGATCGCCTCGGATGCTTTGCGCATGGGCCTGCCGCTCCTGACGCTTCAGGGCAAGGCCTTCGCCGCGCGCATGGCGTCGAGCATCCTGACCGCCATCGGGCTCGACGATTGTGTCACCACCGACATCGACGGCTATGTCGGCACCGCGATCCGCCTGGCCCGCGATCCCGGCGCCTACCGCGCGCTGCGCGAGAGGCTTGGCGGCGATGCCTGGATGCGCACGCTCGGCAACGCGGCCGACTTCACCCAAAGGTTCGAGACGGCGATGAAATCGATCCGCAAGACACCCCGGGGCTGATCCGGGGCGCGGGCTCACTCCGCCGTGGCGAATTCCGCGACGGCGAAGCTGATGAAACCGCGCAACCGCGGCGTCATATGGCGGTCGCGATAATAGACCAGTGACAGCGGACGCTCCCCCAGTTGCCAGTCCTCCAGGACCGGCACCAGCCGCCCCTCCCGCAGGTCGGAGGCCAGCAGCAACTTTGGCTGCTGGATCAACCCCAGTCCGGCCAGGGCGGCGGTCCGCAGAGCCTGACCGCTGTTGACGGTGATCCGGCGCGGCGGCGTGACCTCGACGGTTTCTCCGTTGCGCGAGAATTTCCAGGGGGCCCGCGCCGCCGGTGTGAAGGCGATCATCGTGAAGCGCGCCAGATCCGACGGATGCTCCGGCCAACCGGTCCGCTCCAGATAATCCGGCGCGGCGCATACGATCATACGGTAGGCGCGGAGCCGCCGGGCGACCAGCCGGCTGTCGGGTGGAGTGCCGACCCGGAAGGCGAGATCGAATCCCTCCTCGACCAGATCGACGGCGCGGTCGGTCAAGGTGATATCGAGCGTGACCTCGGGGGCGCGCTCGCAATATTTTCCGAGCGCGGGCACGAGCACCTCCGCCCCGAAGCTGACCGGCGCCGTGATCCGCAACTGGCCGCGCGGCGTACTCCGCAGGGTTTCCGCCTCCAGCTCCGCGAGCGCCACCCGCTCCAGGATATCGCGGCATTGTTCGATGTAGTTCGCCCCGAAGTCGGTCAGGCTCTGGCGGCGGGTCGTGCGGTGGAGCAAGCGCGTTCCCAGATGCTCCTCCAGCGCCGCCACATGCTGCCCGACCATCGCCGGCGACAGGCCGAGCTGATGCGCCGCCGCGCTCATCGATCCGGCCTGAGCCACCGTCACGAAGGCGCGCATGGAACGGAACAAGTCCATTATATGATTCTGCTTTCAAATCCTGATGGAATAGGTCGAATTATCCCTGATCAGCAGTCAATCTACAAGGAGCCGGACAGATCACAGGAGAAACAGATGTCATCTCAACGTTTCACCGGCAAAGCCGTCCTGGTCACCGGGGCGGGAACCGGCATGGGCCGGGCGGCGGCCCTTCGTCTTGCCCGCGAAGGCGCGCATGTGGGGCTGATCGGCCGAAGGGCGGAACCGCTCTCCCGACTGGCGGCGGACATTCAAGGCTCCGGGGGCCTTGCGACCCCGATCGCCTGCGATATCGCCGACGACGCGGCCCTGGCGGCGGCGGTTGCGCGGTTCGACCGGCTGGACGGGCTATTTGCCAATGCCGGGGTTCTGGGCGCGGTCAGGCCGCTGGCCGAGACCGATCCGGCGGAGTTCGACGCCCTGATCGCCACCAACCTGCGCGGGACGTTCCTGACCCTCAGGCACTGCCTTCCGATCCTGGCGGGCGGCTCGATCCTGATCAATGCTTCCTGGACGGTGGCCGGCGTGATGCCCGGCGTCGGAGCCTATGCCGCGACCAAGGCCGGTCTGCTTGCGATGACGCGGACCCTCGCGATCGAGCAGGGTCCACGAAACATCCGGGTCAATGCGATCAATCCAGGCATCATCCTCACCCCGATGGCCGATGCCGCCTTGCCCGCCGAGATTGCCGCGCGCCTTGCCGATCACGCGGCCCTGAGGCGCAACGGCACGCCCGAGGATGTGGCGGGCACCGTCGCCTGGCTCCTGTCCGATGACGCGGCCTTCGTGACCGGACAGGAGATCACCGTGGACGGCGGTTTCACCCTCGGGGGGATCAGGCTCTAGGACTTTGCTTTATTGCGATTTCCTGATCGGCAGGTGGGTCACCTGCCTCGAAATCGCTTCAGGTTTGTCGCGATTTCCTGATCGGCAGGTGGATCACCTGCCTCGAAATCGCTTCATGTTTGTCGCGATTTCTTAATCGGCAGATGGATCACCTGCCTCGAAATCGCTCCGGGCGGCGCCCCTCGGAAGGGGCGCCACTCGCTCAACTGATCCGCTGGAGCAGTTCGTCGATGGACTTCTTCGCGTCGCCATAGAACATCCGGGTGTTCTCCTTGAAGAACAGCGGGTTCTCGATCCCCGAATAACCCGTCCCCTGCCCGCGCTTGGACACGAAGACCTGCTTGGCCTTCCAGACCTCGATCACCGGCATCCCCGCGATCGGGCTGTTGGGATCCTCCTGCGCCGCCGGGTTCACGATGTCGTTCGACCCGATGACGATGGCGACATCCGTCGAGGGGAAATCCTCGTTGATCTCGTCCATTTCCAGCACGATGTCATAGGGCACCTTCGCCTCGGCCAGCAGCACGTTCATATGCCCCGGCAGACGTCCCGCCACCGGATGGATGGCAAAACGCACTTCCTTGCCCTTGGCCCTGAGCCGCTTGGTCAGCTCCGAGATCGACTGCTGCGCCTGCGCCACCGCCATGCCATAGCCCGGCACGATGATGATGCTGTCCGCCTCGTCGAGCGCGGTCGCCACGCCATCCGCGTCGATCGCGATCTGCTCGCCTTCAATCTCCATCGCCGGACCCGCCGCGCCGCCGAAGCCGCCGAGGATCACGCTCACGAAATTGCGGTTCATCGCCTTGCACATGATGTAGGAGAGGATCGCACCCGAGGAACCCACCAGCGCGCCGGTCACGATCAGAAGATCGTTCGACAGGGTGAAACCGATCGCCGCCGCCGCCCAGCCGGAATAGCTGTTCAGCATCGAGATCACCACCGGCATGTCCGCGCCGCCGATCGCCATGATCAGATGCCAGCCGATCCCGCCCGCGATGATCGCAACGAGGATCATCGTCCAGATGCCCGCCCCGTTGAAATACAGGATCCCCAGCAACAGACAGACAACCGCCGCCCCGATGTTGATCGCATGCCGCCCCGGCAGCGTCAGCGCCTTGGCGTTGATCTTGCCCGCCAGCTTGCCATAGGCGACGATCGACCCGGTGAAGGTCAGCGCCCCGATGAAGATGCCGAGGAAAATCTCGACCCGCATGATCGACAGCTCGACCGGCGTCTTGTGCGCCACCGCCGCCGCGAAGCCCGCCAGCTGATCGACCGTGCCGTTGGCGATGGCGGCGATCGCGCGACCCGCCTCGATATCGGCGTTCAACCCGATGAAGACCGCCGCGAGCCCCACGAGGCTGTGAAACCCCGCGACCAGCTCAGGCATCTGGGTCATCTGCACGCGATTGGCGACAAAGGCGCCGCCGACCCCGCCCAGCAGGATCATCACCAGCAGGATCGCCTCGGACCCGACACCGGGTCCGATGATGGTGGCCGCGACCGCGAGGGTCATGCCAATGATGCCGAACCAGATGGCGCGCTTGGCCTTTTCCTGATTGGACAGCCCGCCGAGGGCGAGAATGAAGAGAACCGCCGCCGCGAGATAGGCGGCCGTGACCAGACCGATGCTCATCTACTCAACCCTCAGCTTTTCTGGAACATGGCCAGCATCCGGCGCGTAACCAGAAAGCCGCCGAAGATATTGACCGATGCCATCAGGATCGACAGCGCCGCCAGCACCACCACCACGCCGCTCCCCGATCCGATCTGCAGGATCGCGCCGAGGATGATGATCGACGAAATCGCATTGGTGATCGCCATCAGGGGCGTGTGCAGCGCATGGGCCACGTTCCAGATCACCTGGAAGCCCACGAAGACCGACAAGGCGAAGACGATGAAATGCTGCATGAAGCTGACCGGCGCCACGCTGCCCACCAGCAGCGTTATGATACCGCCCGCCACCAGCAGCATCGTCTGACGCTGGTTCGACTGCTTCAAGGCGGCCAGTTCGCGCGCGGCCTTTTCCGCGCCGGTTTCCTCGACCGCCTTCTTGGGCGCGGCCTTGGCGATCGCGGCGATCTTGGGCGGCGGCGGCGGGAAGGTCACCGCCCCCGCGTGAACCGCCGTCGCGCCCCGGATCACGTCGTCTTCCATATTGACGACCGGCTGTCCGTCCTTGGCGGGCGTCAGGTCGTCCATCATGTGACGGATATTGGTCGAATAGAGCGTCGAGGCCTGCGTCGCCATCCGGCTCGGATAATCGGTATAACCGATCACCTTCACGCCATTGGCGCTCTCGATCACCTGGTCGGGCACCGTCAGATCACAGTTGCCGCCGCGCTCGGCCGCCAGATCGACGATCACCGAGCCGGGCTTCATCAGCGCGACCATATCCTCGAGCCAGAGCTTGGGCGCCGGACGCCCGGGGATCAGCGCGGTGGTGATGACGATATCCATGTCCGGCGCGATCTCGCGGAACTTCGCGAGCTGTTTCTCGCGGAATTCCGGAGAGGAGGGCGCGGCATATCCACCCGTCGCCGCCCCGTCCTGCGCTTCCTCGAAATCGAGGAAGACGAATTCGGCCCCCATCGATTCGATCTGCTCGGCCACTTCGGGACGCACGTCGAACGCATAGGTGATCGCCCCGAGCGAGGTCGCCGTGCCGATCGCGGCCAGTCCCGCCACGCCCGCGCCCACGACCAGAACCTTGGCCGGGGGCACCTTGCCGGCGGCGGTGATCTGTCCGGTGAAGAAGCGGCCGAAATTGTTGCCGGCCTCGATCACCGCGCGATAGCCGGCGATATTGGCCATCGAGGACAAGGCATCCATCTTCTGCGCGCGGCTGATGCGCGGGACCATGTCCATCGCGATCGCGGTCACGCCCTTGGCCTTGAGCGCCTCCAGAAGATCCGGATTCTGCGCGGGCCACAGGAAGCTGATCAGGATCTGCCCCGATTTTGCCAGCTCGACCTCGGACGGCTCCGGACCCCGGACCTTCACGACGATATCGGCGCGGCTCCACAGGTCCGCGGCGGTGGGGACGACCGTCACGCCCGCCTCGGCATAGGCCGTATCGGAGAAGCGCGCGGCATCGCCCGCGCCAGACTCGACAATGCATTCATACCCGAGTTTCCGCAGCGCGAGCGCTGATTGCGGTGTCAGCGCGACGCGCTTCTCACCATCGAAAATCTCCCTAGGGGCGCCGATGATCAAGGGCTACTCCTCCTGCCCGGCCACGGTTCTGAGCCGCGCCGTTACCTGACGATTTTGTTAACACTCGGGGTTCTAGGGAGAGCACTCGCCACTGTCAAACGCTGCGAAGGTAGAATCACTTGGAAGAATTCATAACTTTTCATGAATAATTCCGGTGCTCCCGGCATCGGGAGCACCGGTTCAGATGTTTTTTTCGGCCCCAGGGCAAGAAGCGATCCGCCGCCCGGCTCGCCCCTCAGCCGCGCGGCCTGCCTCTCGGGCAGGCGCTCCTTTAACCGTGCAGCTTGATCGTGATTTCCGCCAGCCGCTTGCCCTGGAAGCGGGCGCCGCCGAGTTCCTGTTCGTTCGGCCAGCGCGAGCCGTCGCCGTTGGTGGAGACCGTCATGCCATAGGGCGAGCCGCCGCGGACGACATCGTTGCCCATCTGTTCCTGATAGGCATAGCTCAGCGGCACGATCAGGAGGCCATGATGCTGGAGGACGACCTGGGTGGTCAGGATGGTGGCCTCCGCTCCGCCATGCTGGGTGGCGGTCGAGGCCATGACGGTCGCGGTCTTGTCGATCAGCGCGCCCTTGGCCCAGAGCCCGCCGGTCTGGTCGAAGAAGTTCTTCATCTGCGAGCACATATTGCCATAGCGGGTCGGGACGCCGATGACGAAGCCATCGTAATCGGCCAGTTCCTCGGGCTTTGCGATCTCCGCTTCCTGGTCGGTCTTGTAATGGGCGGCGGCCGCGACCTCGTCGGGCACCAGTTCCGGAACGCGTTTGATGACCACCTCGGCTCCGGCTTCGCGCGCGCCCTCGGCCGCCGCCTTGGCCATCGCCTCCATATGTCCCCAGCTTGAGTAATAGAGCACAAGAATCTTCGCCATGATCCATTCCTTTCGGTTGTCTGGTTGTCACGCCTCCCGTTCGTAACCGTTTCCAGACGAAACGATAATCACCTTTCCGGAAACGCATTGTCGATGGCGTCGCCGGGAACCCGGCTCCGGGCCGACCCACGGGAGCCTGATATGCGCGGCGTTGGGGGTGCACCGCCCCTGTCCCGAGGGATCGCAGGGTTCAATGCCGTCGGCGCCGACGGCCCGGCAAGGCCCGGCGGACAGGAGCGGCATCGGCGCGGGCGCCTCGCCTTAAAGGTTGGTTAAAATTTCCAGATTTTCGTTTATATTCAAATCATTAGGTGGGTGCGCACGCGTGCGCGTCCCGCCCCTCCGGTCGGGCCCCGAGGGGCCAACCAGCCGACCCTCGGGTTCGCCCGGGCATCGGGCAGCGCATTGACCGGGCCCCGCGGTCCAGAAGCTGGACCACGGACCCCGGTTGCCCGCGCCGGGCTCTCAGCTTACGCTTGGGCCCCGCATGATCCGGATGGCCTCGCGGACCTTGCGCCACTGCTCCGCCACGCCCAGGTCGCCCTTGGCCTCGCTGTCCTTGGCCCGCTGGGCCGCCTCATATTCCGCCTTGTCGCCATGGGCGGCGTAGAGCCGCTGGGCGTAATCATCGATCAGAACCGCTGACATTGGGGATGCTCCTTCTTTTCAGTGGCCAGAGCGTCATCCTATCACACTCGAACCAGACCCGTCAGCCTGGGGTTGGGATCAGGGGGAACGAGAGCGACCGCGACACCTGCGCCGAATCCGTCGGGATATCGCGCCTCGGGGTCGCAGCCGAGGCGCGGCTCTTTCGGGATCAAGCGCGCTTCGTGGCGAAGTTCCCCCGCGCCGCCCCTGCCCGCGTCGGCCATGCCTCAGCCGCCAGAATACTCACGGCATTTCAGAAGCTTCATGATCGGGTGCGAGAGGTCCGGCGCGGTGGATGGTCTCTCCCCATGCCGGCCGTGCGCTGCCCGACCGGCGAAGCCCCGGCATTCCCGGCTCTCACTGGAGTGCGCCGCCCGAGAGCCGCCGACGCCCGTCCCCGGCCCTGGGTTCGGTGTGCACAAAAGGGTGAGCGCCGTCCCCAGTCGGCGGATCTTGCAACCCTCGACGAATCGCCGCGTCCGTTCCACCCGCTCCGGACGATCAGCGGTCGGCCCCCCGGAGGCATGACAGGGCGCGGCTCAACGGATCGGCGGCGCCACGCGGCATTTTGTTCGCGTCGCGACGAAGAACCCGCTTCCCGCACGGGGTGGACCCTGGAAGAAGGGGTTCGGGGGATCATGGAAACGCCACCTGCGTTCCGCCCCTGGCCTGGGCAATCATCATATTCGCCAAGCCGACGCGTAAAAACGTGGCAGCTTCCTTGAATCTGGTGTCCTCCCGTGATTGGACTATCGCCAGGCCATTCGAATTACGCTAAATGTTGTTTTGAAAAAAACGGATCTGGAACATCCAGGCGCACATGAGCAGTGCTTTGGTAGAAATCGGCTGGAAAGCCGTCGATCAGGCCGCCTTGGCCGCGTTTGGCATCAGCCTCGCGCTGTGCCTTATCCTCGTCGTGACCCAGAACTGGCACGGCCGCTTCAGCAATGACCATCATACGGGACCGCAGAAATTTCACAGCCACAAGGTGCCCCGGATCGGAGGCCTTGCCATCGCGCTGTCCTATGTACTGACAACCTTTTTCCTCCCGCCAGAGGTACGGACCATCTGGATCGCCATCGGGGTCGCCGGCCTGCCCGCTCTCGCCTCCGGACTTGGCGAGGATTTGACCCGCAAGGTCGGGGTGAAATGGCGGCTCGGAGCCACCATGGGCGCCGGGGTCATCTTCGCGCTGACGACGGGATATGTCATGGACCATGTCGATCTTCCGGGCGTGGACTGGCTTCTTTCCTTCTATGTCATCGCCCTGCTCTTCACCGGCTTCTCGGTGGGCGGGGTGGCCAATGCGATCAATATCATCGACGGATTCAACGGGCTCGCCGCGGGCTCGCTCATCATCATGTTCGGAGCCTTCGCCTGGGTGGCGCATCAGGTGGGCGACATGCTGGTCATGCAGCTGGCGCTGGTCTATTGCGCCCTGATCCTCGGATTTTTCCTGGTGAACTTTCCGATGGGCAAAATCTTTCTGGGGGACGGCGGCGCCTATTTCTGCGGGTTCCTTCTCGCCTCGCTCGGCGTATTGCTCCCGGCGCGCAACGAGGAAGTCTCGGCCTGGACCGCGATCCTGATCTGTGCCTATCCGGTCATCGAAACCCTCTCCTCCATGCGGCGCAAGTCCCGCCGGGAGGGCCATAGCGTCGGACAGCCCGACCGGGTCCATTTCCACATGCTGGCACACCGGCGCTATGCACGGCGGATCGTTCGGCGAGGACCCGCTCATCTGCGCAACTCGGCGACCAGTGTCGTGACCTGGCTCCTTCCGGTCCTCACAACGATCTTCGTCTGCCTGAGCTATGACAATGCCGCGCTCAGCGCCGCCTTCTTCTTTTTGACCGCCTATATTTATGGACAGCTCTATCGGGTCATGTCCCTCAACGCTCCAAATCTGCCCCTGGGGCTTGCGCGGCTGCTCTGAACAGGATCGCGCGCCTTTGCTCCGACAGGCCGCGGGATGGCAACCTTTCCCGGAACCGGACGTATTGGTCACGGGCCCCGGGGATCTTGTGACAATGACGATGATATGCGCATATTTCCTGAATGAGGGTGGGTGGTTCTGAATGCGGTTGAGTAATGGCAATACATTTCACGTCGGGGTCATCATGGATGGCAACGGGCGGTGGGCCGAGGCGCGGGGACTGAACCGGGTCGCAGGCCATGCCCGGGGCGCGCGCCGCGTGAGCGAACTGGTCGAGGCCTGCCCGGACCTGGGCGTCACCCACCTCACCCTCTATGCCTTCTCGACCGAGAACTGGCGCCGTCCGCTGGCCGAGGTGGACGGGATCATGCGGATCTTCCGAACCTATATCCTCAACCGGATGGAAGACCTGCGCGCCCATGATGTGCGGGTCCGGTTCCTCGGGATGCGCCACCGGGTGCCGACACATCTGCGGCAACTCATGCATCTGCTCGAAAGCAGGACCGAGGCCTGTCAGGGGCTCAATCTCTCGATCGCGATCGATTATGGCGGGCGGGACGAGCTGACCCGCGCGGTGCGCGGCATAGGCGAGGAAGTCGCTCTCGGCACACTCAACCCTGGGGAGATCTGCGCGGAGACGATTTCCAAGGCGCTCGACACTCGGGGAACGCCGGATCCGGACTTCATCATCCGGACCTCGGGCGAATGCCGGATCTCGAATTTCCTGCTCTGGCAAGGGATTTACGCGGAATATGAGTTCCGTCGGACCGCTTGGCCCGACTTTACCGTCTCCGAGTTCGCCGAAGCCATCGAAGGCTACCGGCGCCGCGATCGCCGTTTCGGAGCGACCGATCCGGGCGCGTCGCGGACAGTGGCAATGCCCAAGGCCTAAGGCCCGTCCGGGCCTTGTCCGCACGCGGACAGACCACAACATATTGAATTTAAACGGAATTTACAAAATCGTGCATTTTCCGGGGGTGGCCTTGGGCCGTCCCCGCGCCTGCCCTCCCTTGACCACCGAGCCGTCCAGGCCTGTCTGGTATTCACCGAGACATGGGGTGTCCCCTGTTGTAAAATTCGTTCCCATTTATATGGAAGTTATTTTAATAATACTATAATAATATTACGATCATATTATTAATTTTTTCTTAATTTTTTTAAATTCTTTGTCGTTTTCTTGGATATTTATATTATATTTGCAAAAGTATTTGAAAAATAAAATTCACACACCGAAGCGTTAAACTTCGATTGACTCATAATATATTTCCGTTAACTGTCCCTATATTGATTCTTTCAAATTCTGCAAAGAATCTGGACAACAAATCTGTTTAGATTTGATGTGACCCGCACACTTAAAGGAGTCGAAACAAAATGACAGGAATTACGAAATGGTAAGCCCAACAAATAGTGATCCTTACGTCGCCCTTGGATCAAGTTTTTTTGCAAATTCTGATACTGATAGCGATCAATACGCTTCGAATATTACCAAGCTGCCGGGCAATCGTTTCCTGATAACCTGGACAACGAATGATGCATCCCAGGATGGCAATGGATCGGCGATCAAGGGGCAGATTTTTAACGCCGACGGTACGATCTGGATGGACGAGTTCCTGGTCAATTCGACGGGGGCATCCGGAACTGGAAACCAGCTTTTCTCTTCCAGTGCCGCCTTCGGCGATGGCGGGTATGTCGTGGCCTGGCATTCCGAAGTTACCGGCAAGGACAGCACGACCCAGGCACAGATCTTTTTTCCCACCGGCCCCAAGGCGGGACCTGAGATCCTGCTTTCTCTGAATCACTCCATGTCGTCGGGGACTCCGATGACCGGCTCCACGCTGTCGGAGACCCCCGGCATCGTATCCCTCGCAAACGACAGGTTCCTCGTGACATGGTCGGCCAAGGACAGCTTCGGCGATTCCTCGGGCTCAGGGATTCGAGCGGCGATCTATGACAAATTCGGTTCACCCGTCGTAAGCGATTTTCTGGTAAATACTTCCACCTACGGAAGCCAGAATTCGCCGGCGGCCGCCGTACTCTCGACCGGCGACGTCGTGCTGGGATGGGTCGGCGTCGCGGGCAGCACCACGGACAATGACTTTTCCGGCACCTCGATCCGGGCCCAGATCCTTGATTCGTCCGGCAAGAAGCTGGGGGTCGAATTCGAAGTGAATTCAAAGACCCAGGGCGATCAGAACCAACCGACGATCACCGCCCTCGCCGAGGGGAAGTTCCTCGTTGCCTGGCGGACCACCGACACGGCACAGGACGGAAGCGGCACGGCCATCAAGGCGCAGATCTTCGAAGAGAAAAAGTCTCTCAAATATGATCTTTCAACCGGCGCCATGACGTCGGTGATATCGGCCCAAAAGGTCGGGGCAGAGTTCCTGATCAATACCGACAGCACACATAACAGCCAGGAACTGCCCCAGATCACCGCCCTCGCGAATGGAGATTTCGTAGCGGTCTGGAACGCTCCCACGGATTGGCAATACTACAATCAAGTCGTAGCCCAGGTCTTCGATTCATCGGGAACACCAAAGGGCAGCAAAATCTACCTGGAAGATGACGGCTATGCAGTAGGCGATGCGTCGGTCGCCGCCCTGGACAATGGCGGATTTGTCATCAGCTGGAATAGTAACGACATCGGATTTTCGCGGGGCATCAAGACACAGATCTTCGCCCCCGTCCCCGAGAACCACGCCCCGGTGGCACAGGACGATACGTTCAGGGTCGATGTCGGTGGTATGGTTTCGGGCAACGTCCTCGCAAATGACACCGACGAGGATGGCGATGGGTTGTTTATACCCGACGCGCATCCAACAATAACCGATCACGGCTCTCTCTTCGATATTATGCCTGATGGTAATTTCATATGGAGCGCGGACCCCGGGTACCATGGCTATGACAGCTTCGAATATACCGTCTCGGACGGCCATGGGGGAGAGGCGACCGCGACCGTGACGCTGGTGGTCAATACCCTGCCCGAGATCAACGCCGCCGATAGCGCCGCCATTTCCGAAAACGCGTCGGACATCATGTCCCTCGGCGCCGTCGACGAGGATGGCGACACCCTCTCCTACAGCCTGAGCGGCGCGGACGCGGCGCTGTTCCAGGTGGGCTCGAACGGGCGCCTGAGCTTCATCAAGGCCGCCAATTACGAAGCGCCCCAGGACGCCGGGCATGACAATGTCTATAATGTCACCGTCACAGCCTCGGATGCCTACGGCGGCACGGCGACGAAGGACATCGAAGTCAAGGTCAACAATGTGACGGGCCTGTTCCAGACGAATGCCCGGACCTTCAACGGAACCGCCGAGGAAGACATCATCACCGGCGGCGATGGCAAGAACGCGCTGAACGGCCTTCTCGGCAACGATACGATCCGGGGCGGCGGCGCCGACGACACACTCAATGGCGGCGCGGGCCATGACAGCCTGGACGGTGGCGACGGCAACGACCTGCTCCTGGGCGGCACCGGCAACGACAGGATCCTGGGCGGCGCCGGCAACGACCGCATCGAGGGAGGTATCGGGATCGATCATCTTACCGGCGGTGCCGGAGAGGATGTCTTCGTCTTCACCCCGAATTTCGGCAAGGACAGGGTCCTGGATTTCGACGCCAATCCGGCGGGGGGTCAGGACCGGCTGGATATCTCGGCTCTGGGGATCACGGCTGAGAATTTCGCGGATTTTGTCACCATCACCCATACAGGTTCGAACGTGCTCATAACGTTCGAAGGACATCCGACGAGTTCGATCCTGCTCAATCATATCCCCGACGTTTCGGCGATCACGCAGGACGATTTCATCCTGGGAACATCTCAGTCGGTCTGATCCGGGGATTTCGTGGACGATGTCCGGCTGGCGCCTGTCAGTCGGGCATCGCCGTCCGCGGATCGGCGAACCAGTTTGCGCCGCCATCGGCGGTGTAGAGTTCGAACGGCATCAGGGCGCCATGCCGGAGGCCAAGCGACAGGGCGGTTTCGTCACAGACCCCGGGGCCGCGATTGGCACAGCCCGGCGGCTGGACGGCGCGCATTCGGCCGGCTCGCCCGTGATGGAGCGCATCGGCGACCACATCGACCAGCACCCGCGGCCTGCCCGAGGCGATCCGTCCAGCATACCGAGTCACGGACCGGCCATCGGCGAAGGTGGCGGTCAGAACCGGTGTATAGAAGGTATCGTCCCGCGGCCCGGAGATCGTCGCCTGCCATCCGCCGTTCGCATCGAACGTGAGCGGTTGTGGCGGATAGGGCCAATTCCCGTCGAGACGTACGGCGAGTGTCGCGATCGGCTCGCTGGAGCGGGCCGTTCCCCGGAGGATCAATGTCCCCCCGGTGATTGTGGCCTCCGTGACGGTGATGTCGAGTTCGGGGTCGGGGGCGAGGGTCTTGTCGGAAAAGAAGTTCCAGAGAGCCGTGCTCGCGGAGGGACCGGCGGGATTGGCATAGGGTCCCGCCTTGTCTCCCGGCCAGTAATGGGTGTTGTCCCCCTCCGCGCCCAGATAGAACAGCGTCTCGACAACGGGCCGTCCGTCGTTTGTGGTGAAGCGGGCGTGACGGCACCAGACCGCGTCGGTGGTGCAATCGGCCTCCCACACCGGATTGGGATTGGCGCGGTAGTATCTGATCCAGGAGTCGCGGAGGTTGGCGCCATTCTCGATCGAGACCTTGCAGTCATTGGTGCTCTGGATCACCATCAGGGGCACGAGGCGCCGTTCCCCGGGTTTGGCCTGTTCCTCCGCCATCGCCGACACGGCCCGGCCGAGGTCATTTGTCACCGGGCGATCGAGGCAGCCGTTCAGGGTCGCCGCGCCAAATCCTTCCGCGTAGGGAAGGCCAGCGACCGAACCGGCGGCGGCGATATCCTCGGAATAGGCGACGGCCACGTCCACCGCCATTGCCGCGCCCGAGGAGAGACCGGCGACATAGCGGCGGTCCGGGTCGGTGTGATAGGTCTCCTCGACCCTGGCAATGATCCGGCGGATATCGCCGACTTCTCCCGAGCCTTGCGTGCGCTCGTTGGGATACCAGAAGCGCCAGCAGTTCGTATCGCCCGGTTCCAGCGGATCGACGCTGGTCACGAACGGAAAAGCCAGGACAAAGCCATTCCGGTCGGCCAGATCGGTGAAGCCGGTGTCCCGGATCATGTCCCCCTCGGTCTGTTTACAGCCATGCAGAACCGTCACCAGCGGCGCGGAGCCATCGTTCGCGATGCCCGCGGGCACATAGACCTGGTATGTCCGATCCAGGCTGGAGGGTGCATCCCCCTTCGCAAGCGTCTCCGTGTGGAATGTGCCCGCGTGGGCGGCAACCGACGCAAGGCATGCCAGAGCCACGCGCGCGATCGTTCCGATAAAAGCCATGCTGTCCCGCCTCAGAGATTTCGATCGCACCGCGGTTTGTTCTAGCAGATCGGATCAACCTTGGGGATATTTTCGCGGCGATCGGAAGGGCTTTCCCCAAGCACCGACGTTGCGCTCGATCCCGCGCGTCCGGAAAGCGGTGATCCGGCGGCGGAGGCGTCCCCGCGGGGCAAGTGCGATCGGGTCTGGCAATTCGGACGGTCGGTCAAGAATTCGGCTGGAACCTTCGCATCGGCGGCGCTAGCCTTCCCCTTACTTTCGAAAGGGCCGTTTTTTCACTGACCTGAAAGGACAATCATGAAGTTCCGCGTTCCACTCTGCCTGCTTGCGCTGACCCTGACCGCCTGTGCCCCTGTCGCATCCGACCCCGGCGTGGTCAAGGCCGGTGGGTCCGCCGGATCAGAACCCCCGGGCTATTGCGACTCCCCGCCCCAGGATATGTCCCAGCTTGCACACTGGAACCAGCTCTGCACAGGAAAGCGCTGAGTCGACTGATCCGGGCCATCCGCGTTGGCCCGGACCTCCCTGCGATCAAAGTGACCCTCTCCCTTGAACAAAGGCCCGCCTCATGCGCCGTGTCCTGATGACCCTTCTCGCCCTGCTCCCCCTGCCGGCCTTCGCGCAACTGCCCGACCTCGGCAGCCGGGAAATCACGGTCGTGACGGAAAACGCCTATCCGCCGCTTCAGTTCGTCGAACCGGGAACCGGCCAGGCCATCGGCTGGGAGTATGACGCGATGAACGAGATCGGCCGGCGGCTCAACATGAAGGTCACCTATGCCAATTCGAGCTGGGATGCGATGATCCCGGCGGTCAGCGATGGCCAGTATGATATCGGGATGACCGGCATCACGATCCGGGACGACCGCAAGGCGATGGTCGATTTCTCCGACCCCTACATGCGGTCCGAAATGTTCATGCTGGTCCGGGCCGATGAGAAGCGGTTCGACGACGCCGAGAGCTTCATGGCCCAGGACGATCTGCTGGTCGGCGCGCAGGCCGGAACCACGCCCTTCTACGTGGCGGTCTATGATCTGCTCGACGGAAACGAGAGCAACCCCAGGATCAAGCTCTTCGAGACCTTCGGCGCGAGCGTGCAGGCCCTGAAATCGGGGGATGTCGACGTGGTCCTGACCGATGGGACCGCCGGCAACGGCTATGTCAAGGCGGAGCCCGGCACCTTCAAGATCGTCGGCGAACCGATGGGCGCGGAGGACTTCGGCTTCATCTTCCCCAAGGGCTCCGATCTGGTCGCCCCGGTCAACGCCGCCATCGCCGAGATGAAGGCCGACGGGACCTTCGACAAGCTCACCACCAAATGGTTCCTCGATTACAAGATGGGCCAGTAGCGGGGCATGAAACCCGAGCGGGAGCCCTCCGAATTCCCCTACTGGCTGCTCGCCGCGGCGATCATCGGAGGCATCCTCTCCTGGCAGATCGCGACGAGCCCGATCTATGCCCAGATCATCGCGACCCTCTCCAGGGGAATCGGGGTCACGATCCTCGTCACGGTGGTCTCCTTCGCGCTGGCCTCCGGGTTCGGACTGATCCTCGCGATCTGCGTGCTCTCGCGGTCGGTCATCCTGCGCCAGACCGCCCGGTTCTATATCGAGATCATCCGGGGGGTGCCGATCCTCGTCCTTCTCTTCTACATCGCCTTCGTCGCGGTGCCGGCCTCGGTCGCGGGCTGGAACGCGCTGGCCGAAACTTTTGGCCTCGGCACGGTCCAGACCCGGGATGTCTCGCTGATGGGGCGGGCGATCATCGCCCTCTCGCTCGGCTATGCCGCCTTCCTGGCCGAGGTGTTCCGGGCGGGCATTCAGGCGGTCGAGCCCGAACAGATCGACGCGGCCAAGGCGCTCGGCCTCGACGGCTGGCGGAGGTTCCGGCTGGTGGTGTTTCCGCAGGCCTTCCGGACGATCCTGCCCCCCTTCGGGAACGACTTCATCGCCCTGATCAAGGACAGCTCGCTCGTCTCGGTCCTCGGGGTGGCCGACATCACCCAGCTTGGAAAAATCTACGCGGCCGGCTCCTTCCGGTTCTTCGAGACCTACAATGTGGTGGCCTTTCTCTACCTGCTGATGACGGTGGGCATCTCGCTGGCCCTGCGGGGTCTGGAGCAGAGGCTGAACCGCCGCGCACGCGTGCGCACCGGCTCAAGCGATTGATATCAAACCACAATCCAAAAACCATTAACCTTTGAGAAACCCCGCCCGGGACTGCCTTTGACCGACCCGGCTCGACCCAACCGCCCTCGCATTCATGAAATCCGGTTTTTCCAGGAGCATATTGAATTTCGTAAGACTATAAGGTTTCGGCGTATTAACGTGATTTCAGGAGATTTCCTTGTCTATCTTTAACGGCGACGACGCTCCCAACATTCTGTCGGGGGGCCCCGGCGACGACATCCTCAACGGCCTCGGCGGGAATGATACACTCGACGGTGGCGAAGGGAGCGATACGCTTGATGGCGGCACGGGCAATGATCTGATCACTGTCGGCAGCGGCGACACAGCCAACGGCGGCGCGGGCAACGATACATTCGACATGTGGGCTGATCATTCCGCGCGGATCGACGGGGGCACCGGATATGATACTCTGGCCTTCATCTCCGCGAACCTGACGCGGATGACACTCAGCGGGATCGAACAGCTCAACGCCGACTTCCCTTCCCTGACCGCGGAGCAGCTCGGTACATTCAAGCTCATTTCTGGATACGACTCTAACGTCACAGAGATTTTTCTGAATCTGACCCGTGGCGGCGCGGCGAATGTTCATCTCGCCGATTCCCTGTCCTATGCCACTTTCTACGGCTCGGAAGGGGCCGATATCATCACCTTTGACGCAACCGCCACCGCCCTGCTCCAGATCCATGCCAACGGCGGCAATGACCGCTTCATCGGAGGGGCGGGCGAGGACGAAATATATGGCGACGCAGGCAACGATTCCCTGACTGGCGGAGGCGGCTGGGACATGCTCGACGGCGGCGAGGGGATCGATACGCTCAATGGTGGCACGGGCAATGATAGTCTGAAAGTTGGCACCGGTGACACTGCCAACGGCGACGCCGACGATGATTTATTCTCTCTGATGGAAGGTCTTCCCGCGCGGATCGATGGGGGAACCGGCGAAGACGCCTTGGCGACAATCGACAATTTTGACATCAGCGATTTGACTTTCAGCGGAATCGAACGGCTTTATAGCCATAACACATTCCTCACAGCGACGCAGCTCGACGGCTTCAAGCTCATAGCTGGCGAGAATATCGGCGAAAACACATCGGAACTGACTCTGACTCAGGGCGGAATTGCGAATCTCGATCTTGATGACTTTATTCGGCACTTCCGGCTCACAGGCTCCAATCAGGCGGATCTCATCACTTTTCTCGCGACGGAGCGCGCCGGCCTCAATGTGACCGCCGGAGACGGCAATGACATGATCTCCGGAGGGAGGGGAGCGGACAGGCTTTACGGCGAAGCTGGCAACGATACGCTTCAAGGCGGCCTCGGCACTGACGCACTGGACGGAGGAGACGGGAGAGACACCGCGCTTTACGCAAACAGCCTTGCCGCCGTCACCGTCGATCTGCGTGTCACCGGACAACAGAACACGGGCGGGGCGGGTATCGATACGCTCAGTTCGATCGAGAACCTGCGGGGGTCGGCCTTCGACGATGCCTTGACCGGCGGTGACGGAGCTAACCGGCTGTTAGGGATGGCCGGGGACGACAGCCTGACGGGTGGAGCCGGGGCCGATGCCCTGGTCGGAGGCGCGGGCGTGGACCGGCTCGATGGCGGGGCCGGGGCGGATCTGTTCGATTTCAACCTGGCGAGCGAGTCATCGGTCGGGGCGAGCGATGTCATCGTCGCTTTCGAAGGCGCCGGGGCGGCGGCGGGGGATCGGATTGATCTGTCGGGGATCGATGCCAATGCGCTGCTCGCCGGGGACAATGCGTTCGTGTTCGGTTCGGGGACGGCCGGGGGGCTGTCGCTGGTGGCGTCGGGGAGCGACACCCTGATCCGGGGCAATACCGACGCGGACGCGGATTTCGAATTCGCCGTTTTGATCGCGGATGGCGCAACCCCGGCCTCGGCCTATACGGCGGCGGATTTCGTGCTCTAAAGCCCCCCGCGCCCGGCCGGGAAGCCCTGCCCTTTCGAAAAAACCCGGCTTCCGTAAGGGCATATTGAGACTGGCAGGGCTATAAGGTTCCCACGTATTAACGAGATTTCAGGAGATCCTCCCTTGGCGGCCATTGACGGCAATAAAAAACCCAACGTTCTGAGCGGCGGCGCCGAGTCCGACGTTATCCACGGGTTCGGCGGCAACGATACACTCATCGGCGGCCTGGGGTACGATTACCTCTCCGGTGACGCGGGCGACGATCTCATCTATGCCGACACAGGTGACTACGCCGAAGGCGGAGATGGCAATGACATATTCGCGGTTAGTGGACATGATCCGTACACCATCCACGGGGGCTCCGGCTACGATATCCTGAGGCCATTCGGTTTCGACCTCACCAATACTTACATCACTGGAATCGAGCAATTCAACAGCGACCACTCCTTCCTGGATGCGTATCAGCTCGGCTATTTCAGCCTCATAACCGGCTCGAACTCCCGGGACGACAGTGGAGAAGTGGCGCTGACCGCGGGCGGAAGGGCGGAGGTCCACCTTTCCGACACTCTCCGGACATTCGATGTCTATGGCTCCGATGAAGCGGACACCCTCACGTTCCACGCAGCAGAGACCACCAGTGTCTATGTCGACGCCGGACTTGAGATGGACAAGATAACCGGATCGGCGGGCAACGACATTCTGCTCGGGGGCGCGGACGAGGACCGGCTCAACGGGGGTGGCGGCAACGATACGCTGGTCGGTGGCGACGGCAAAACCGACGACCACAAGGCCGACACGCTCTATGGCGGCGGCGGCGACGACTGGCTCTACGCCGGTGCCAAGGAAAGGGCGCATGGCGACGCCGGTAACGATGTTCTGGTTATCGACGGAGGCGCGCCCGTTCTGCTCGATGGTGGAGGGGACGCCGATATTCTCTTTCTCACGGGCGGCGACGACATCACCGGAGCGAAGCTTGTCGGGATTGAAATGCTTGAGGCCTTCGGCGGTCATCTGACGCCCGAGCAGCTTGATACCTTTGACAAGGTGGGTTGGGACTATGACGGGGTCGCCTCCGTGAACCTGACTAGGGGAGGCGTGGCCGATGTTTTTCTCGACGCCGATCTTCCCTTGTTCCGGCTCACGGGCTCCGGGCAGGCCGACGCCATCACCTTCGATCCGGCGACCCATGTCCAACTCCTTGTCGAGGCTGGAAGGGACAATGACATGATCTCCGGCGGATCGGGTGTCGTGGACAAGCTCTATGGCGAAGCCGGCAACGATACGCTCCAGGGGGGCGGCGGGAGCAACAGACTGGATGGCGGAGAGGGAAACGATGCCGCCAGTTACGCGGACAGCACCGGGGCCGTCTCCGTCGATCTGCGCATCACCGGAAATCAGAATACACTCGGGGCGGGGCGAGATACTCTGATCTCGATCGAGAGTCTGATCGGCTCGGGGTTGAACGACCGTCTGACCGGCAACGATGCCCAGAACACCATCGAGGGCGGCGATGACAACGATCGGATCGATGGCGGAGCCGGGGGGGATACCGCCAGCTATGCCGGAGCGAGCGCGGGCGTGACGGTCAGCCTCGCCCTGACCGGCGGGCAGAATACAGGCAGCGCCGGGATCGATGTGCTCAGCTCGATCGAGAGCCTGAGGGGATCGGGCTTTGGCGATGCCTTGACGGGCGATGACGGAGCCAACCGGCTGGAGGGAATGGCCGGGCGGGACAGACTGACGGGCGGTGCCGGGGCCGATATCCTGGTCGGGGGCGAAGGTCTGGATCGGCTCGATGGTGGGACCGGGGCGGATCTGTTCGTCTTCAACCTGGCGAGTGAGTCGGCGGTCGGCTCGAGCGATACCATCGTCGGGTTCGAGGGAGCCGGGGCGGCGGCGGGGGACCGGATCGATCTGTCCGGGATCGATGCCCTCACGGCTATTGACGGGAAAGATGCGTTTACATTCAACGCCCATCCGTCCGGCTGGGTCAGGCCGGGAGAAATCTCGGCGGTGAATTCGGGGACCGATACCTTGATCCGGGGCAATACCGGCGAGGTACATTACGACTTTGCCCTGTTGATCCGGGATGGCGCGACCCTGGCCTCGGCCTATACGGCGGCGGATTTCGTGTTGTAGAGCAAGGGCGCTCCCGGACCTGCGCGCCGGGGTCAGGCGCGCAAGGCCGCGGGCAGGTCGGGGCCGAGGGGGACGATGCCGGTGGGGTTCAGCGCCTTGATCGAATAATAGCCGCGCTTGATATGGTCGATGTTCACCGTCCCGCGCAGGCCGGGGATCGCCAGCACCCGGTCGAGATAGGCGCTGAGACCGGGATAATCCGCGATCCGGCGCAAATTGCATTTGAAGAGGCCGAAATAGGCTACGTCGAACCGGACCAGGGTCACAAAGGCGCGGATATCGGTTTCGGTGAGGATATCGCCATGGAGGAAGGCGCGGCCGTCCGACAGGCGCGCCTCCAGCGCATCGAGGGCGGCGAAGACATCGCGCACGGCCTCGTCATAGGCGATCTGGGTGGTGGCGAAGCCCGCGCGATAGACGCCATTGTTGAGCCTGGGATAGATCCAGGCGCTCAACGCGTCGATCTCGGCCCGCAAGGGTTCGGGATAAAGGTCGGGGCCCGCGGCGAGATCGCCGAAGCCCGAATTCAGCATGCGCAGGATATCGGCGGATTCGTTGTTGACGATGGTCCCGCGGGTCCGGTCCCAGAGCACAGGCACCGTGGCCCGCCCGGTGAACCTCGGGTCCGCCCTTGTGTAGAGTTCATGCATATAGAGGGCACCGTTCAGCCAATCGCGATCCGCGCCGGGATAATCGCCGAACCGCCAGCCCTGGTCGGTCAGGGCGGGCTCGACCACGGTCAGGGAGATCACCTCCTCCAACCCCTTGAGCTTGCGCCCGATCACGGTGCGCGAGGCCCAGGGACAGATCAGTGCGACATAGAGATGATAGCGGCCCGCCTCGGCCTTGAAACCACCCTCGCCGGTCGGACCGGGCGCGCCGTCCGGCGTGACCCAGTTGCGAAAGCTGGAGGTCTGGCGGACGAAGCCGCCCTTCTCGTCCTTGGCCTGAACTGGCTGCCAGTCCTCGGTCCATTTTCCATCTATCAGCATCCCGGTCTCCTTTGCCCCCATCCTATCACGACGACCGCCGGATCGCCGAGGGGGCAGGTCGGAAACAGTGCGATCGTGGCGGGAACCCTTGACCACGCCGGGCATTGCGCTTTGGTTCGGGACGAAACGGGGGGAAAACCATGTCCAAAGGCAAACGCATTCTCTTTACCGGGGGCTCCGGCAAGGCGGGCAAGCATGTCGTGCCCTATCTGATCGACCGGGGGCACCGGGTGTTGAACGTGGATCTGAAGCCGCTCGATCATCCGGGGGTGGATAACCTGACGGCCGATATCTGCGATTATGGCCAGATGCTCGATGCGATGACCGGCTATGCCGATTTCGACGAGCTGGAGCCGGGGACCGGCGCGCCCCGGTTCGACGCGGTGGTGCATTTCGCGGCGATCCCGCGGATCCTGCTCCAGCCCGATGGCGAGACGTTCCGGGTCAATACCATGGGCACCTATAACGTGATCTCGGCGGCGGTGAAGCTCGGGATCCGCAAGATCGTGGTGGCCTCGTCCGAGACGACCTATGGCATCTGTTTCGCCGATGGCCGGGCGGATCCGAAGAGCCTGCCGCTGGAGGAGACGTATGACAGCGATCCGATGGACAGCTATGGCCTGAGCAAGGTGGTGAACGAGAAGACCGCGCGGGCGTTTCAGCGGCGCTCGGGCTTCGATATCTATGCGCTGCGGATCGGCAATGTGATCGAGCCGCATGAATACGAGATGTTCCCGCATTATTTCGCCCATCCCGAGGTGCGGCGGCGCAATGCCTTTTGTTACATCGATGCGCGCGATCTGGGGCAGATCGTCGATCTGTGTCTGGCCAAGGACGGGCTGGGGTATCAGGTGTTCAACGCGGGCAACGACGACAATTCCGCCAACCTGCCGACGCGCGAGCTGATCGAGCGGTTCTTTCCCGGCGTGCCGGTGACGCGGGAGTTGGGGGAATATGAGTGCCTGTTTTCGAACCGGAAGATCCGCGAGGTGCTGGGATTTCGCGAGGCCCACAACTGGCGCAAATATGTAAAGGGGTGAGGCGTCGGATTCAGGCCAGTCCTGACGCAAACCGGCGAGAGCGGGGGCCTCGCGCGGGTTAGGCAGGGGATGGACCGGGCGATGGCGTCGCCGATGGGGGTTGCCTCTTGGTCCCGGATGGAAAATCCGTTTCGTCCTGCACGCCGGGATTTCCCGGTCGGCGCGGGACGTCCGCGACCGGCTGCCAGCGAAAGTCTGTGCCATGACCCGTCCGGAATTCTTTGCCTTTCCCAATGGGGCGCCCGCCCCCCTGCCCTTCCCCCCCGCCGAATACGAGGCCCGGCTCGCGGGCCTGCGCGCCGTGATGCGCAACACAGGGGTCGAGGCCGCCGTCCTGACCTCGATGCAGGCGATCGCCTATTATTCCGGCTTTCTCTATTGCTCCTTCGGGCGGCCCTATGCGCTGGTGGTAACGGAGGCGCGCAGCGTCACGGTCGCGGCCAATATCGACGGTGGCCAGCCCGGGCGGCGGTGTCATGGCGAGGCCCTGACCTATACCGACTGGCAGCGCGACAATTACTGGCGGGCGGCGCGGTCCCTGACCGGGACGGGCGCGCGGATCGGGATCGAGGGCGATCACCTGACGCTGGCGGCGCGGGCCAAGCTGGAGGCGTTTCTGGAGCCATCGGCGGTGGTCGATCTCGCCACGGCGGTGATGGCCCAGCGCATGGTGAAATCACAGGCCGAGATTGCCCTGATCCGCGAGGGCGCGCGCATCGCCGATCTGGGCGGCGCGGCGATCCGCGACGCGGTCCGGGTCGGTGTGCGCGAGATCGACGTGGCGATGGCCGGACGCGATGCGATGGAACGCGCGATCGCCGAGGCGTTTCCCGACAGCGAGTTGCGTGACACCTGGGTCTGGTTCCAGTCGGGGTTGAACACCGACGGCGCGCATAATCCCGTGACCTGCCGGCGTCTGGAGCCGGGCGATATCCTGAGCCTGAATGCCTTTCCGATGATCTCGGGCTATTATACCGCGCTGGAGCGGACGCTGTTCCTGGGCGAGCCGGACGCGGCGAGCCTGCGTCTGTGGGAGGCGAATGTCGCGGCGCATGAGCTCGGGAGCCGGCTGCTCCAGCCGGGGGCGCGCTGTTGCGACGTGGTGGCGGAGATCAACGATTTCTTTGCCGCGCGGGATCTGCTGCGCTATCGCAGCTTTGGCTATGGGCATTCCTTCGGCATCCTGTCGCATTATTACGGGCGCGAGGCGGGGCTGGAATTGCGCGAGGATATCGAGACGGTGCTGGAACCCGGCATGGTGATCTCGATGGAGCCGATGCTGACCATTCCCGAGGGCACGCCGGGCGCGGGCGGATACCGCGAGCATGACATCTTGGTGATCCATGCCGACCGGGCCGAGAATATCACGCATTTCCCCTATGGCCCGGAGAAGAACATCCTCTGAGAGAGGCGGCCCGCGGTCCCGGACGCGGGCCAGCCCCCCGGTCAGTGCGCCATCAGCACGGGGAAGCGTTTCTGCTTGGTCATGGTGGTGGTGCAGCCGCCGAAGATGCGTTCGCGCAGGCGGGAATGGCCGAAGCCGCCCATGACGATCAGATCCGCCCCGAGATCGGTGGCCGCGCGGATGATGGCGTGACCGGCGTCCTGGCCCTCGCCCGGCCGCTGATGCACGGTGGTCGAGATGCCGTGCCGGGCGAGATAGGCCGCGAGATCGGCGCCCGGTTCCGCGCCATGCCCGTCGAAGGAGGGCACCGGGTCGATCAGCACCGCCTCGACCGATGTCGCGGCCTTCATCAGCGAGATGGAATCGCGCACCGCCTTGGAGGCCTCGACGCTGGCGTCCCAGGCGATGAGCACATGGTCGAATTTCGGGACGCTCGACGCCTCCGATGGCAGGAGCAGGACCGGACGGCCGGAGTCAAAGAGGGCGCCGCTGAGCACCAGTTCCTGAAGATAGCTCGCGTCCGAGCCGATCAGTGTCAGGTCGGCATAGCGGGCATGGCGCGCGGCGATCATCGGCACGGTGCCGCGATCGATGAACATGGTCTCGACCGAACTGGCGGAGCAGCCCTTGGCCTCCAGCCGGGCGGTGACTTCCGCGGCCTTCTGGCGGGCGGCTTCCTGACCCTGATCGATTTCGGTGGTCCAGACATCGCTGATCATCGCGCCATAGGGCGAGGCCGGCGGCGGTGTCGCGACGCCCAGCACGAGGACCCTGAGATGGGCGCCAAACCCTTCGCTGATCGCGACCGCCTGATCGAGATCCGTTCCATTGTCCGGACCCGTGTCCATCGCAAGGAAGATGGTCTTGAATGACATTGTCTGATCTCCTCGTTGCACCCGGAGGGAACAATAGACCCGTGCGGTCCGCGTTCCCATGCGATAGATCAATCCCATGCCCGGGCGAATGCAAGGGCGCCCCAACGCAGGAGGACGGCATGGCTTTCGAGGAATTCCGGATGGGCATTGCGATGCTGCTCGACGAGATCGCCAAGAACCCGGACGATTCCCATCAGCTTCAGGAGACTCTGCGCGAGAAACTGATGGAGATGCGGGCCCTGGGCTTGCCGCTGCCGGAGGATCTGGTCGATCTGGAGCAATATCTGGAAGACAATCCGGAGCCACCGGCCGAGCCCCGGACGGAGTAGAGCGATTTTTGGCCAGGCGGGATCACTGGCCGATCAAGAAATCGCGACGGAACAAATCCATGGAGCGGACGATCCGGCGCAGTCGGGTCGGAAACCGTTCCAGTCACTCCCTCGGGCGCAGGTGTGCTGCGATATTGGTCAGGATCAGGCAGAGGAGCGCCGCGACCACGATCGAGGGACCGGTCGGGGTGTCGAGGTTCCAGGATCCGGCGAGGCCGCCCAGCGTCGAGAGCGCGCCGATGGCGACGGTGATGAGCGCCATCGATTCCGGGGCGCGGGCGAGGCCCCGCGCGGCGGCGGCGGGCACGATCAGCATGGCGGTGATCAGCAGCACGCCGACGACCTTGAGCGAGACCGCGACCAGGACCGCGAGGGCGAGCGTCAGGATCAGGCGCTCGCGGCGGGAATCGACGCCGGAGGCGGCGGCGAGATCCTCGTTCAGGGTCGAGAGGAGCAGCCGTTTCCAGCGCCAGGCCAGCAGCGCCGTGACCAGCGCGGCCCCGCCGAAGATCACCGCGAGATCGCCCCTCGTCACGGCGAGGATATCGCCGAAGAGATAGCTCATCAGGTCGATCCGCACCCCATGCAGGAAGGAGAGGGCGACCAGTCCGATGGCCAGCGCCGCGTGCGAGGCGACCCCGAGCATGGTGTCCAGCGCATAGGTGCGCCCCGAGGCCAGCGAGACCGTCAGCGCCATCGCCAGCGCCGCGATCGTCACCCCGAGCACCATCGGCAGCTGAAACGCGACGGCGAGGGTCACGCCGAGCAGGGCCGCGTGCGCGGTCGCATCGCCGAAATAGGCCATCCGGCGCCAGACCACGAAACAGCCCAAGGGGCCGGCCGCGATGGAGACGCCGATCCCGGCGAGGGCCGCGCGCATCAGGAAGCTATCGAGCATGGGCGGCGGCCTTGTCTGTTTCGGAGCCGGGCTCGCTGCTCGCATGGTGATGGTCGTGTTCATGGCGATAGAGGGCGAGGGTTCCGCCGGTGCCATGGCCGAAGAGCGCGCGATATTCCGGGGCCTGCGAGACGACCAGCGGCGTGCCCGCGCAGCAGATATGGCCATTGACGCAGAGCACCCGGTCGGAGGAGGCCATCACCACATGCAGATCGTGGCTGACCATCAGGACCGCGCAGCCGAATTCCCGCCGGACTTCCTCGATCAGTTTGTAGAAGCGGGCCACGCCGGGTTGATCGAGACCCTGCGCCGCCTCGTCGAGCACCAGCATGTCGGGGCGGCGCACCAGGGCCTGGGCCAGCATGACGCGCTGGAACTGGCCGCCGGAGAGGTCGATCATCTGGCGCCCCTCCAGTCCCGGAACCCCGACCCGTTCGAGCATCGCGCCCCGCGTCCGGGCATCGCCGCCACCGAGGGCCAGAAACCGCGCCACGGTCAGCGGCATCGTATGGTCGATCGCCAGACGCTGCGGCACATAGCCGAAGACGAGGCCCGGCGCGCGGATCACCTCGCCCTCGGTCGGACGCAGCGCGCCGATGAGCAGGCGCAGGAGCGTGCTCTTGCCCGCGCCATTGGGGCCGACCAGCGTCACGATCTCGCCCGACTGGACCGCGATCGTCACGTCCCGCAGGACGCGGTTGCCGCCCATCGCAATGCCGAGGCCCCGGGTCTCGATCAGGGTCCGGCTCATTCGGAGGCCACGCGGCACTGGGCGCAGATGCCCTCGGCCTCGACGACGATCTGCTCGACGGTGAAACCGGCGGCGGCGGCTTCGTCGCCGAGGCCCTTCATGCTGCGCGGCAGGTGGGTTTCGGCGACCGCCCGGCAGAGGCGGCAGACGAGGAAGGCCGCGCGGTGATCCTCGCCGCCATGGACGCAGCCGACAAAGGCGCCCAACCGTTCGATCCGATGGACAAAGCCGTTCTCGACCAGGAAATCGAGCGCGCGATAGACCACGGGCGGCTGGCTGCCCAATCCGGCGGCGGCCATCCGGTCGAGCAGTTCATAGGCGGTCATCGCCTTGTGCGATTCATGCAAGGTCCCGAGCACGAAGGCCCGCGCCGGGGTCAGGCGCAGGTTGCGCTCCTTGCAGAGCGCCTCGGCGGTGGCGAGCGCCAGGGCCTGGCACTGACCATGGTCATGGGGATGGAAGGCATCCACCTCGGATCGGCTTGACGCGGACATTTGTTACTTTATAACAGAATAAAGGAACCGGGACTTTAGCGATGCCCGGACCCTCTCACAAGTTCAATCTCGGCCTTGCGCCGAAAGCCAAAGGATCGACCATGTTTTCGTTCCGTCGCCCGATGTCCCCGGGCGCGCTGTCCTGTCGCACGATGTCCCCGGGCGCGCTGCTCTCGGGTGCGCTGTTCTGCTGTGTCACGACGCCCGCCCTCGCCGTTCCGGTGGTCGCCGTCGATATCTCGCCGGTGCATTCGATCGTGGCCCGGGTCATGTCGGGCGTGGGCGAGCCGGGTCTGGTCCTGCCGCCGGGCATGTCCCCGCACGAATATTCGCTGCGTCCGTCCGAGGCCGCCCTGATCGAGCGCGCCGATCTGGTGATCTGGGTCGGACCGGCCCTTGACCCCTGGATGGAGCAGCCGATCGCGGCGCTCGGAGCCGGAGCGAAGGTTCTGGCCATGCAGGACGCGGGCGGAGTCGAGACGTTGCCCGTGCGGGCCGATGGCCCATTCGAGCCCGACGCCCACGAGGATCACGACGGTCACGGACATGCGGAGGAAGGTGGCGGGGTCGATCCGCATATGTGGCTCGACCCCCGGAACGCGGTGGCCTTTGCCAATGATGTGGCGGCGACCCTGGGCGAGATCGATCCGGGCAACGCCGCCGCCTATGAGGCCAACGCCGCCGATTTCGCCACCGAGATGAAGGGCCTGTCGGCGGCCATCGAAAAGGATCTGGAGCCCGCGCGCGGCAAGCCGTTCATCGTGTTCCATGACGCCTATCAGTATTTCGAAAAACGGTTCGACCTGCCGGTCGCGGGCAGCATCTCGCTGGCCGAGGGCGAGGCGCCCACCCCCGCGCGGGTGGCCGAAATCCAGGAGCGGGTTCGCAAGGAAGGCGTCGTCTGCGCCTTTTCCGAGCCCGAATTCGAGCCGAAGCTGATGCGCACCGTGATCGAGGGGACCGATGTGCGCACCGGCGTGCTCGATCCGGAGTCCGTGACCGGATTTCCGCCGGGACCGGAGCTTTATCCGACCCTGCTGCTGCGCCTCGCCCAGGGTCTCAACGAATGCCTCGCAAGGTGAAATCCACGATGAACGCAGTTGAACAGGATGACCGCCTGCCCGTCACGGTGCTGTCGGGGTTTCTCGGGGCGGGCAAGACGACGCTGTTGAACCATATCCTCGGCAATCGCGAGGGGCGGCGGGTCGCGGTGATCGTCAATGACATGTCCGAGGTGAATATCGACGCCGACCTGATCCGGGCGGGCGGAGATCTGCGCCACACCGAGGAGAAGTTGGTCGAGATGAGCAACGGCTGCATCTGCTGCACCCTGCGCGACGATCTCTTGGTCGAGGCGCGGCGGCTGGCGGCGGAGGGGCGGTTCGATCATCTGCTGATCGAATCGACCGGGATCGCGGAACCGCTGCCCATCGCCGCCACCTTTGCCTTTCGCGACGAGGCGGGCGAGAGCCTGTCCGATATCGCGCGGCTCGACTGCATGGTGACGGTCGTCGATGCGCGCAACCTGGTGCATGATTACGCGAGCCAGGATTTCCTGAGGGACCGGGGCGAAACCGCCGGCGAGGGGGACGAGCGGACGCTCGTCAATCTGCTGGTCGAACAGATCGAATTCGCCGATGTGATCGTTCTGAACAAGGTCACGGCGGCGGGTCCGGTCCGGCGGGAGACGGCGCGGCGGCTGATCCGGGCGCTGAACCCCGATGCCAGGGTGATCGAGACCGATTTCGGCCAGGTCGCCCTCGACGCGGTGCTGGACACCGGGCTCTTCGATTACGACCGGGCCGGTGAGCATCCGCTCTGGGCGAAGGAGCTTTATGGGTTCGCGCATCACACGCCGGAGACCGAGGAATACGGGATCACCAGCTTTGTCTATCGCGCGCGGCGGCCGTTCCACCCGGAACGGATTCAGGCGCTGCTGACCGGGCCGTTGCCGGGGGTGTTGCGGGCCAAGGGGCATTTCTGGATCGCCACGCGGCCCGACTGGGTCGGCGAATTCAGTCTGGCCGGGGCGGTGGCCCAGACCGCGGGCCTCGGGCGCTGGTGGGCGGCGGTGCCGAAATCCCGCTGGCCCGAGGATCCGGACTGGCGGCGGATCGTGATGGAAAAATGGGATCCGGTCTATTCCGACCGGCGGCAGGAGCTGGTCTTTATCGGCACGGGGCTGGATCAGGCGGAGCTGACGGCGGCGCTCGATGCCTGTCTGGTGGCCGAGGAGACCTTCGAGCCCGCGATCTGGCGCGATCTTGTGGATCCGTTTCCGCGATGGGGGGCGACCGGGTGACAAGGGCTTTGCCCTTTGGGGTTGAGTTGCGCTAAAGCGATTTCCAGGCAGGTGGAATCACCTGCCGATTAAGAAATCGCGACAAAATAAAATCCTGGAGCGGATGACCCGGCGCAGTCGGATCGGGAACCGCTCCGGAAATCGGGCAGTTCGCCGGAGGGACCGCCATGACCGAGACCAGACGTATCCCCGTGACCCTGCTGACCGGATTTCTGGGGGCTGGCAAGACGAGCCTGCTCAATCGCCTGCTCGCCGATCCGCGGTTCGCCGATACGGCGGTGATCGTGAATGAATTCGGCGCGGTCGGGATCGACGGCGATCTGGTGCATCATGCCGAGGGGACGGTTCTCGCCGTGACGACGGGATGCCTCTGCTGCACGGTGGCGGGGGATATCCGGCTGACGCTGCTGCGGCTCGCGGACGAGGCTCTGTCGGGGCGGGGTCCGCGGTTTTCGCGGCTGGTGGTGGAGACGACCGGGCTGGCCGATCCGGCGCCGGTCCTGAACACATTGATGTCGACGGATCTGGTGATCGAGCGCTATGCCCTGAACGGCGTGGTGACGGTGGTTGATGCGACGAACGGCGCGGCGACGCTCGACCGGTTCGCCGAGGCGCGGGCGCAGGCCGGGGTGGCGGACCTGCTCCTCCTCTCCAAGACCGACCTTGCCCCGGCGCAGGATCTCAAGGACCGGCTGGCCGCGATGAACCCGAACGCGGTGATCCTGGAGGCCGGGGATGTGACGCCCGAGCAGGTCTTTGGCCTCGCGGCCTTCGATCCGGCGTTGAAGGCGCCCGAGGTCGCGGCCTGGCTGCGGTTCGAGGCCGAGACCCCGTCCCACGATCATCACCACCATGACGTCAACCGGCATGGCGCGGATATCACCGCCTTCTGCTTCACCGGCGAGGGGCCGATCGATGCCTGGAACCTTCAGGATGTGATCGACACGCTTCAGGAACAACTGGGACCGGATCTGTTGCGGCTCAAGGCCATCGCCTGTCTGGAGGAGGATCCCGACCGGCCGGTGATCCTGCACGCGGTCCAGCATGTGCTGCATCCCCCCTCAAGGCTGGAGGGCTGGCCCGATGCACGGCGCGAAACGCGGGTGGTAATCATCGCCCGCGGGCCGGGACGGGACAAGGTGCGCGCGGCCTTCGCGGAATTCCTGCCGGAGATGGTCGAATGGCGGGGCCAGCCGGTTGCCCATGGCGCGCATTGACCGGATCCGGGGGCCGGTCCTCGCCCTCGGCGTGACGCTGCTGGCGGGTCCGGGCCTGGCCCATCCGCATATCTTCATCGACGGGGGCTTTGATCTGGTGTTCGACGCTCAGGGGCGGCTCGACCGGCTGCGGGTTACCTGGATCTATGATCCGCTGACCTCGCTCTTCATGCTCGAAGACCTCGGGATTTCCGCCGATACCGCCGACCGGATGGGGGCGGAGGACCAGAAACGGCTCGCGGCCTATCAGACAGAGTGGGAGCCGGGCTTCGAGGGCGACGGCTATCTCTGGAGCAAGGGCGCGCGGGTCGGCCTCTCCGGGCCGATCGATCCGACCGCGCGGGTGCGGGACGGCAAGGTGGAGATCAGTTTCCTGCGCGATGTCGCGGCCCCGTTTCGTCCCGGCCCCGCGCTGGAGGACACGGTGATCGAGGCCTACGATCCGTCCTATTACACCGCCTATGCCATCACCGCGACCCCGGGGATCGAGGGCAAGGCCGGTTCGTGCCGGACCAGGGTCGTGCCGTTCGAACCCGATGGGCCCCTGGCCGCGCTCCAGGAAAAGCTTCAGGCGATCCCGGTGGATGGCGATCCCGAGGGCGAGCCGGGCGCCCTGCTCGCGGACAAGGTGCTGGTGGCATGCGACTGATCGCGGGGCTCGCGGTCCTGGCAGGGATCCTGGCGCTCGCGGGGGTCTGGGCCACCGGCGGTTTTGCCACGCTGGCCTGGTGGGCTTCTCAGCAACAGCACGGCCTGCAGTCGGATCTGGCGACCAGTCTCCGGAATTTGCGCTCCGGGCAATCGGCGGCCTTCTGGTCCCTGATCCTGATCTGCCTCTCCTATGGTTTCCTGCATGCCATCGGGCCGGGACATGGCAAGGTGCTGATCTCCGGCGCGGCGCTGGGCTCGCGGGGCACCGCGCTCCGCATGAGCCTGATCGCGGTGGCGGGCAGCCTCGCGCAGGCCGCGTTCGCGATCGTGATCGTCTATGGCGGTCTTGCGCTGTTTCAGGCGACGGCGCGTGGAACGGTCGCGGCGGCGGAGGGCTGGATCCAGCCCATCGGCCATCTCCTGATCGCGGCGGTGGGCGCCACGATCCTCGTGAAGGGCCTGCGGAGCCTTCGCAGGACCGAGGCCGGTTGCCATGGCCATGATCACGGGCCCGCGCCGGATCAGGTGGCCCGGGCAACCGGCGGGCGGGACGCCGTCGCCCTCGTCCTTGCCATGGCGGCGCGCCCCTGCGCCGGGGCGCTGGTCGTCCTGGTGCTCGCCTGGAGCTTCGGATTGTGGCTGGCCGGCATCGCGGCGGTTTTTGCCATGGGGCTCGGGACCGCCGCCTTCACGGTTCTGATCGCGGTCCTGGCGGTGGCCAGCCGCGATGCCACCCTGTTCAGCGCGGGAAGTGGCCGCATCGCCCGGGTGGCCCTGCCGACGCTGCAAATCCTCGCGGGTGGAACGGTCCTCACGGTCAGCCTGATCCTCCTCTCCGAGACGTTGGCGCGGCTCTGACCCGACCGGCCCCCCCTGGCCAGATTTCAGAGCAGATGGCGGCCGATGGCATAGCCGAGACCCGCGACGCCCGCCGTCAGGACCGTGCCCCAGATCACATCGGTCGCCATCATCTCCCAGGACCAGCCGCGCAATGTGGCCATATTGGTCGCCTCGTAGGTGCCATAGGCCAGAAAGCCGAGAATCGCGCCGTTCAATATCGCGAGGCCGGGCCTCTGCTGGGCCAATCCCGGCAGAACCGCGAAATACAGAAGACCCGCGACGTAAAAGACATAAAATCCGAGTGCGACGCCCATCTGCATCTGTTCCCGGAACAGATCGGACACATGACGCTGGAACAGTGGGATCATCACGAAGGTGAGCATCAGCGCATCGATTGCGAGAAATGCCACCAGCACCGCCAGGAACAACCAGACCAGACCCATTTCGCATAGTCCCCCTTTGTGAATGCGACCTTCGCCGCCTTGGATGCTCAGCTAGCCCGACCGGCGCGGGGGTCCAGCAATTGACCGCCGGGGCGTTTTTCGGTTCCCCCTTCCGACTCTTTGGTCTAAGCGAATGACCATTCACGGAACCTTGTCGAATACGGGGAGCTATTGGAATGTCGGTCATCATCGACGTCGTTGCGCGCGAAATACTGGACAGTCGGGGCAATCCGACCGTGGAAGTCGATGTCCTGCTGGAAGACGGCGCCATGGGCCGGGCGGCGGTGCCGTCGGGAGCCTCCACCGGCGCGCATGAGGCGGTGGAACTGCGCGATGGCGATGCCCGGCGCTATGGCGGCAAAGGTGTCCTGAAGGCGGTCGAGGCGGTCAATGGTCCGATCTGCGACGAACTGACCGGCCTGCGCGCCACCGACCAGCTTTCGATCGATCAGATCCTGATCGATCTCGACGGCACGCCGAACAAGGCCAAGCTCGGGGCCAATGCGATCCTCGGCGTCAGCCTGGCCACCGCCAAGGCGGCGGCCCAGAGCCTCGGCACCCCGCTCTATCGCTATATCGGCGGAACCTCGGCCCGCGTGCTGCCGGTGCCAATGATGAACATCATCAACGGTGGCGCCCATGCCGACAATCCGATCGATATCCAGGAATTCATGATCATGCCGGTCGGGGCCGAGAATCTCGCCGACGCGGTGCGGATCGGCTCCGAAGTGTTCCATGCCCTGAAGAAACAGCTCGGCAAGGCCGGCCAGAACACCAATGTCGGCGACGAGGGCGGCTTTGCGCCGAACCTCTCCTCCTCGACCGAGGCGCTCGATTTCATCATGAAGAGCATCGAGATCGCCGGATATCGTCCCGGCGAGGATGTCTATCTCGCGCTCGACTGTGCCGCGACCGAATATTTCGCGGACGGGATCTATGACATGAAGGGCGAGGGCAAGAAACGCTCCGCCGCCGAGAATGCCGCCTATCTGGCGGGGCTGGTCGATGCCTATCCCATCATCTCGATCGAGGACGGCATGTCCGAGGACGATTGGGAGGGCTGGAAGCTGTTGACCGAGGCGGTCGGCGATCGCTGCCAGCTGGTCGGCGACGATCTCTTCGTCACCAACACCAAGCGCCTGTCGCGGGGCATCGAGCAGGGGATCGCCAATTCGATCCTCGTCAAGGTGAACCAGATCGGCTCGCTGACCGAAACGCTGGCCGCCGTCGATATGGCGCATCGCGCGCGCTATACCGCCGTCATGTCGCACCGGTCGGGCGAAACCGAGGATGCGACCATCGCCGACCTGGCGGTGGCGACCAACTGCGGCCAGATCAAGACCGGGTCGCTGTCGCGGTCGGACCGGCTGGCCAAGTACAACCAGCTGATCCGGCTGGAAGAGGATCTCGGCGAAAACGCGATCTTCGCCGGTCGCTCGATCCTGCGGCGCTGAGCCCATCGCGCGCCGCCGGTCTCCCTCGCGGGTCCGGCGGCGCTGTCCCGCGCATCCCTTTCCCCTTCCGCCCCGAGTCCCATGTCCGAAGACCAGGTTGCCCGGCTCTATCTGATCACGCCGCCGGTGCTCGATCCCGTCACCTTTTCCGAAACGCTCGCCCGGATGCTCGACGGGTTCGAGATCGCCTGCGCGCGGCTGACCCTTGCGACCAGCTCCGAGGACGAGCTCGCCCGCGCCGCCGACATCCTGCGCGAGGTCTGTCATGCGCGCGACGTGCCGCTGGTGGTGACCGATCACTTCCGGCTGGCGGCCAGGCTCGGCCTCGACGGGGTGCATCTGAGCGACGGGGCGCGGCAGGTCCGGGCGGCGCGCAAGGCACTCGGCAAGGAGGCGATCGTCGGGGCCTATTCCCATGTGTCGCGCCATGACGGAATGACGGCGGGCGAGGCGGACGCGGATTATGTCAGCTTCGGGCCCTTGACGCTGTCCGGCCTTGGCGATGGCGAAACCGCGCCGCTGGAGCTGTTTCAATGGTGGTCGGATCTGATCGAGGTTCCGGTGGTGGCCGAGGGCGGCCTGACCCCCGCGATCACCCGCGAGCTGCGCGGGATCGCCGATTTCGTCGCGCTGGGCGATGAACTCTGGTCCCGGGCGGAAGGGCCCGAGGTTGCGATGCGGGAGTTTCTGGCGAGCCTGCGCGCGGATTAGAGCGGTGCCCGTTCGCATTGGCTCACGTTCGCCACTCTATCTATTTGAATTCACGCGATTTCCGAGTCATCGAATGAGTCCATTCGATTGGAAATCGCTCTAGAGCGCAATCCGCGCCCCTTCAGTCCCCGACCTTGCCCGACCAGTCGGTCGAGCTTTCGCCCCGGCCCTGGACCAGCGAACGACCGGCGGCGAAACCGCCCACCACCTGAAGTTCCAGCCGTTCCGCGTCGCGTTTGCGCACATCCTCGATCAGTTCATCCGCCCGGTCGGGATCGTCGCCCAGTCCGATCAGCAGGCTCCGCCCCAGAGTGATCGCCGAATCGAAGGTTTCGCGGACCTGGAAATCCACGCCCGCCTTGATGAGGCGGATCGCATGGATGCGGTCAAAGGCGCGGGCATAGACCGGAACCAGCGGGAATTCGGATTTGATCAGTTCCACAATGCGGGTCGTGGTTTCGGGATTGTCCACCGTCACGGCGATGGCGCGGGCATTGGCCGCCCCCGCCGCGTGCAGGATGTCGAGGCGCGAGCCATCGCCGTAATAGATCTTGAAGCCGAAGAAGGTCCGGCCAGCGCGGATCGCCTCGGTGTTGGTCTCGATGATGGTGACGGAATAGCCGCGGGCCAGCATGGATTGATTGACCACCTGTCCCACCCGGCCAAAGCCGATGATCAGCACATCGGCGGTAGCGCCGTTCACGGTTTCCGTGCCTTCGAGGGAGTCCACGGGCGGCGGCAGGAAGCGGTCATAGAGCAGCAGCAGCAAAGGGGTCAGCGCCATCGACAGGATGATGATCGCCGTCAGGACGGCATTCCCCTCGCCGGTGATCAGCCCGGCCTGGGCGGCGGCGGTATAGAGCACGAAGGCGAATTCGCCCCCCTGTGCCATCAGGACCGCGCGCTCCGTCGCCTCGCGCCAGTCCGCCCCGAAGAACCGGGCCACGGCATAAATGCCGATCAGCTTGAGGACGATGTAGGCCGTGACGCTGATCAGGATCAGCCCCCAGTTCGTCGCGACCACGGCGAAATCCAACGCCATGCCGACGCTGAGAAAGAACAGCCCGAGCAGGATGCCGCGGAAGGGTTCGACATCCGCTTCGAGCTGATGCCGGAACGAGGATTCCGAAAGCATGACGCCGGCGAGAAAGGCCCCCATCGCCATCGACAGCCCCCCGAGCTGCATCGCCACCGCCGCGCCCAGAACCACGAGCAGCGCGGCGGAGGTCATGATCTCCGGGGTATGCGCCTTGGCCAGCAGGCGGAAGAACGGGTTGAGCAGCCAGTAGCCCACGGCGATCAGGGCGGCGATGGAGGCAAGCCCGAGGCCGATCGCACTCCAGCGCGCGGCGGCCGTCATATCCTCGCCCCCCGGCGCAAGGAAGGTCACCACCGCGAGCAAGGGGACGATGGCGAGATCCTCAAGGAGGAGCACCGAGATGACGCGCTGGCCCTTGGGCGCGGAGAGTTCGCCGCGCTCGCTGAGGAACTGCATCACGATCGCGGTGGAGGTCAGCACGAACCCCGCCGCCGCGACGAAGGACACCCCCAGCGGAAATCCGAGGGCGAGGCCGACGCAGGACAGGAGCGCCGCGCAGATCCCCACCTGCGCGAGCCCGAGGCCGAAGATTTCCCGGCGCAGGCCCCAGAGCCGCGATGGCTCCATTTCAAGGCCAATGATGAAGAGAAAGAGCACGACCCCGAGTTCGCCGACTTCGCGGATATATTCGAGATCGGAGAAGAGGCCCAGGCCGAACGGCCCGACCAGCATGCCGCCGACGAGATATCCCAGGACCGATCCCAGCCCGAGGCGCCGGAAGACGGGCACCGCCACGACACTGGCGCCGAGGAGCACCAGCACATGGGCCAGATCCGGTCCATGCGTTTCAACCGCCATTACACTCTCCCCGACACCGGACAATAACCTTCCCGCGCGCCAAAGCGGCGGCGGGCGCTGGCCAGAGACTAGTCGGAAGGGGCGGCGGGGCACAATCGCCCTGTTGCCGCGGATGCGAACGGGGCCTAGGGCGCGTCTTGGTCCAGATGCCCGGTGACGAAGGCGGCGGAGGCATCCTTGACGATCAGCATATGATCGCGCATCGCCGCATAGGCGGCCTCCTCGTCCGACCGGACGATCGCATCGACGATCAGGCCGTGTTCGTGAAAGCTCCTGGCGATCCGCCCCTCCAGATGGAACTGGGCGCGGCGGAAGGGAGAGAGGCGGCGGCGGATGTCCTCCGCGGCCTCGACCAGGATCGGATTGCCCGAACCATCATAGACGGCCCGGTGAAACGCCCGGTTCGCGGCCTCGTAGCCTTCGAAATCGGTGGTGCGGGCGAAGATTTCCGAGGCGAAATGATCGCCCTGGAGCGCTTCCTTCTGATCCGGGGCCATGCGACGGGCGGCGAGCCGGGCGCAGAGCGCCTCCAGCTCGCCCATCAGTTCGAACATATGCATCATGCGCTCGACCGTGAAGGCCGCGACCACGACCCCGCGATGCGGCCGCTTCTCGACCAGACCCATCGCCGCGAGCTGTCCCAGAGCCTCGCGCACGGGTGTTCGCGACAGGCCGTAGCGATCGGCCAGCGATTGCTCGTCCAGCCGGATCCCCGGCCCCAGCCGTCCCGACACGATTTCGTCCGAAAGGACGCGGACAAGCCGGTCGGTTCGGGTCTCGGCCGCGGGGGAAGTCTGGTCAGGGGGCAGATCGCGCATCATGTCTCGCTTGGTTGGGCGGGCTCAAGGCTGACATGCGCGGCGACGATACGCCAGCCCTCGGCGAATTTTACCCAAGTCTGGCTCTGGGCGCCACGGCGGCCGGAGCCGGTCCGGCGATATTCCGCCGTGGCCACCCCGCAATCGGCACCAAGGCCGATGATCGTCACCCGCTCCAGCACGCGCGTCACGTCGGACGCATCCCTTGCCCGGCGGAAGGCTTCGATCTCGTCATAGCCATAGAGCCCACCCCCCGGCGCCAGCCGCGTCGCACGCGGGTCGCGCCAGAAGAAATTGGCCAAGGCCTCGACATCATTGCCGATGAGCGCCGCCTCGTAACGGTCGAACTCGGCCTGAATTTCGGCGACGGTGGTGGGCAGGTTGATATCCATATGCGTCCTCTCCTCGGATGGTCGATCAAAAATAAGTCATGATATGGTTAAATCGTATGCAGGATTGTATGCAAAGACTTTTTCCGTGCAAAAGCGTTTCCGCCGGATTTGGCGGAAAACCGGGCAAAAAATGCCTGATTTCAAATCATTGCGCATTGACCGAATCCCTTGCGAAAAGTTGGCGCAAAAATTGCATCGCATTCTTTGATTCTTGGTCTCTGACGACCTGAACCGGAACATCGAATGGAGGCATTGCCCATGGCCGAACTCACTCTCACGGCGGAGCCCTTTGCCATCCAGTTCGATCCGGACAAATCCGCGCTGGTCATCATCGACATGCAGCGCGATTTCCTCGAACCGGGCGGATTCGGCGAGACGCTGGGCAATGACGTCAGCCTCCTGCGCCGGGCCATCGAACCCTGCGCCGCCGCGATCGAAGTCGCGCGGGCGACCGGCATGATGGTGATCCATACCCGCGAGGGACATCGGCCCGATCTTTCGGACGCGCCCCCCGCCAAGGTCGAGCGCGGGGTGCCGTCCAGGCGCATCGGGGACGCGGGTCCGATGGGGCGCATCTTGGTGCGGGGCGAGCCGGGGCACGACATCATCGAGGCGCTCTATCCGCTCCCTTCGGAAACCGTGATCGACAAGCCGGGCAAGGGCGCCTTTCACCAGACCGATCTCGAACAGATCCTGCGCAACCGCGGCGTCGAGGTGCTCTTTGTCTGCGGCGTCACCACCGAGGTCTGCGTTCATACCACGATCCGCGAGGGCAACGACCGCGGCTATCGCTGTGTCGCGATCGGGGATGCCTGCGCTTCGTATTTTCCCGAGTTCCACCGCGTGGGGCTCGACATGATCAAGGCCCAAGGCGGAATTTTCGGCTGGGTCAGCGACAGCACGGCCTTTGTTGAAACCCTCGCGGCGCCTCGGGCGGCTGCCTGAGCGCCCCGCGAAAACGGAGACCCACATGGACAAATCGGTGAAACTCTGGGTGCCGGGGGACTGGAACGCGCTTTTCGGCTTCGGCACCAATATCCTGGTTAATCTGCTGGTCCTGACGGGCCTGTTGCAGTTCGTTCTCAAGATGCCGACCGAGATCATCTTCGGGCGCATCCTGCCGGCGGCCGGTCTGATGATGTTCCTCTCGACCGGATATTATGCCTGGCTCGCCTATTCCTATGCCAAGAAGACCGGACGCAACGATGTCTGCGCCCTGCCCTCCGGGATCAGCGTGCCGCATATGTTCGTCGTGGTCTTCGTGATCATGCTGCCGATCTCGATCCAGACCGGCGATCCGATCATGGGCTGGGAGGCGGGCCTCGTCTGGGTGTTCTTCCAGAGCTTCATCCTGATGATCGGTGGCTTCATCGCCCCCTTCGTACGCCGTGTGACGCCGCGCGCGGCCCTGCTCGGCGCGCTCGCCGGAGTGTCGATCGCCTTCATCTCGATGAAGCCCGCGTTCGACATGTTCCTCAATCCGGTGATCGGCATGGTCTGTTTCGGGATCATCCTGGTGTCCTGGTTCGGTGGCGTGCGCTATCCGCGCGGAATCCCGGCCGGTCTGGTGGCGATTGCCTTCGGGATGCTCATCGTCTGGGGCGCGGCGATGCTGGGTTATGAAATCGCGGGCATCAGCGCGGCGGGACTCGGCGCGGCCTTCTCGAACTTCTCCTTCAACTATCCGACCCCGGCGATCGACCATGTCCAGGACGGGTTCAAATATCTCGGCGTAATCCTCGTCACCGCGATCCCGTTCGGCATCTATGACCTCGTCGAGGCGATGGACAATGTCGAGAGCGCCGAGGCGGCCGGCGACCATTACCCGACCACCCGCGTCCTGACCGCCGATGGCGTGGTCAGCCTGATCGGCTGTCTGATGGGCAATCCCTTCATCAACGCGGTCTATATCGGCCATCCCGGCTGGAAGGCGATGGGCGGGCGGATCGGCTATTCCTTTGCCACCGGAATTCTCGTGATCGCGCTCTGCTGGTTCGGCATCATCGCGGTGATGCTCGCCCTCGTCCCGGTCGTGGCGATCTCGCCGATCCTGCTCTATATCGGCATGCTGATCGGGGCGCAGGCGTTCCAGACCACGCCGAGTTCGCATGCCCCGGCCATCGTTCTGGCGCTTCTGCCCAATCTCGCGGGCTGGGCCAAGACGCTGGTCGATGGCGCCCTGAATTCCGCCGGCGTGCAGGTGACGCCGGAATTGATCACCGCCATGGCCGGAAACGGTGTGCTCTACAACGGACTGCATATCCTGGGCAGCGGCGCCATTCTCTCGGGCCTGATCCTCGCCTCGATCGCCGTTTTCATCATCGAGCGGAAGTTCGAGACCGCCGCCATCTTTGCCCTCTGCGGCGCGGTCATGACCTTCTTCGGGTTCATGCATGGGGAATCGATCGGCTTCAACGTCACGCCGCTGGTGGCCCTGGCCTATGCGATCATGGCCGGGTTCCTCTATCTCTGCGGACGGCTGGCGCTGGCGTCCGGCGCCGAGCCGAGGATGGAGGCCGATCCCATGGCCCAGCCCGCCGAATGACGAACTGGGAAGCCTATGCGGAGGGGATGGCCGGGCCGGTTGGCCTGGTCATCGCACCGGAATACCGGGCCGGCGTCGCCCGTTTTCTGGCAATCGCCGCCGAAATGGCCGCCGTGCTCGAGACGGTCGAGCTGGATGACGCGGAACTCGATCTCGCGCCCGTCTATTCACTGCCGGAAAGTCCAGAATGACCGATCCAACAGGACCATGGGCGACGGCGGGCGACATCGCCGCCGCCGTCGCCAAGGGCGAGGTGACCGCGCGTGAGGTCACTCTCGCCACCCTCTCGCGCATCGAGCGTATCGATCCCGTCATCAATGCCTTTACCCATGTCACCGCCGAGCGTGCGATCGCCGAGGCGGAGGCGGTCGACGCCGCCCGCGCGCGGGACGGTGTCGCGGGGCCCCTGGCGGGGGTGCCGTTCGCAGTCAAGAATCTGTTCGACGTCAAGGGGCTGTCGACGGTCGCGGGATCGAAGATCAACCGCGATCTGCCCCGCTCCGCCCAGGATGGCGAACTGGTCAAACGGATGTCGGCGCAGGGCGCGATCCTGGTCGGCGCCCTGACGATGGGCGAATACGCCTATGACTTCACCGGCGAGAATGCGCATTACGGCGCCTGCCGCAATCCGCACGATCCGGCGCGGATGACCGGGGGTTCCTCCTCCGGCTGTGGCGCGGCGACGGCGGCGGGTCTGGCGCCGGTCTCGCTTGGATCCGACACCAACGGGTCGATCCGGGTGCCCTCCTCGCTTTGCGGGATTTTCGGGCTGAAGCCGACCTATGGGCGCCTGACCCGGGCGGGCACGTTCCCCTTCGTGGACAGCCTCGATCATCTGGGGCCTTTCGCCCGGTCCGCGCGGGATCTGGCGCTGGCCTATGATGCAATGCAGGGGCCCGATCCGCGGGACCATGCCTGCGCCCAACGTCCGGTCCAGCCGGCGGCGCCCCTCCTGGATCATCTGCCCGAAGGGTTGCGGGTCGGGATCGCAGGCGGCTGGTTCCTCGAAAAATCCACTCCCGTCGCGCAGGCCGCGCTCTGTCGGGTGACGGACGCGCTGCGCGATGTCTCGAAGGTGGTCCCGGTCGAATTGTCCGGGGTCGAGGCCGGCCGCGCCGCGGCCTATGTCATCACCAATTCGGAAAGCGCCTCCTTTCACCAAGGGCGCCTCGCCACCCGCCCGGAGGATTTCGATCCGGACACGCGGGACCGTTTCCTCGCCGGAGCCTTGCTGCCGGCGACCTGGGCGGTGCGGGCGCAGCGCGTCCGGAAATGGTGGCTGCGCCGGATGCTGGATGTGTTTCGCGACATCGATATCCTGCTCGCCCCCGCGACCCCGGTGACCGCCCCACTGGTCGGGCAAAAGACCCTCGAAATCGGGGGGCAAGTCGTTCCGCTGCGCCCCAATCTGGGACTGATGGCACAGCCTTTCTCCTGCGTGGGACTGCCCGTGGTCACGGTGCCGGTCTTCCAGCCGGGCAAACTGCCGATCGGCGTTCAGGTCATCGCCCCGCCATGGCGGGAGGATCTGTGCCTCCGCGTGGCCGCCCATCTCGAACGGATCGGGGCGGTCGCGGCGCATCCCCCAGTGCTCTGAACCCGCCGAAAGGTCAGCCGCCCTCCCCGAGCAGGCGGCGCACCTCGCTCCGGATGGATTGCGCATCGAGGGCGAAAGCCTCGACGCCGCCGAACGATTCCGCATCGACACGCGCGCCGCCGGAGGAGAGGCGCATCGGGCCGCCGGAGCGAATGGCGGAGACCATGCCGACGAGGCGTCCCCGGCCGTCCAGCATCGGCCCCCCGGAGAAGCCGGGCCGAGCCCCCGGCATGTCCACCACGAACCCGGGGCCAAAGGCTGGCACGCTCAGGGCCGGTTCCGTGACGACGCCCGTCGCGGCGCTCGGGCGCGGCACTCCATGACCGCTCGCATCCAGACCGGCCGAGGTCACACGCAATCCGACCGCGACCGGAGCGTTCATCGGTGAGACCCGCGGCATCACCCCCCCGGGGATCGCGAGCACTCCCAGATCGATCCGCGAACTGATCGCGACGATCCGCGCCTCGGTCCGGGCCCGCCCAGGCCCCGACGAGACCAGCGTGACATAGTCCCCCGGATCCCGGCCCCGCAGGACATGCGCGTTGGTGACCACCACCCCCTCATCGATCAGGAAACCGGAGCCGACGACCTGACCGTTGATGATGGTCGCGTGATAGTCGAGCGGCGCCGGCCATTGACCCGCGCGGGCCCCCACCCATGGCCCAAACACCGCCAAGACAAGAAAAAGCAATGCCAGGATCATGTCCCGGCGCTGGCGTGGCACAAGGCCAGCGCCAGGGGTCCGCGATTGGACGCCCATGTTAATCCCCCACCCCGGACGCCCACCCCCAAAGTTGGCGCCACGGTAGAAGTTAACAACGCCCCGGTTACGAAAACAAAAACGGGGAGAAATTTGAATACATCAAATGCCTTTTTAACATTTTATTAACATTGATTTGAGTTTAGACGATTCTTATCAAGCATTTAAATTTCAGATTTTAGTTCATTTAAATTGATGTTTTAGAGATTTCGAGATAATCGCCCTATGATTGCGCATTGAGAAGGTCCTACCCATGAGTTTCGCCCCGCCCCTCCGTCGTCCGCCGGCCTCCTGGCAGAAAACCGGCCCGATCTTCCTCATTGGCGGGGGAATCCTTGTCCTGTGGGTGAGCCAGGCCGCGGCCCAGTCCCCGACAAACGGACGCGTCATCGCAGGGACCGCGACGATTTCGCAGAACTCCACCCGCTCGACCATCACCCAGACCACCAACCGGGCGATCATCCGCTGGAGCGGTTTCGACGTCGGCCCCAATCACACGGTGGTTTTCGATCAGCCGGGCAAGAGTTCCGCCACCCTCAACCGGGTCATCTCGGCGCGGGGCAGCGTGATCGAAGGGGCGATCAACGCACCCGGGACCGTCATCATCCAGAATTCCGCCGGTGTCCTGTTCACGCCCACCGCCAAGGTCGATACAGGCGGTCTCGTCGCAACCAGCCAATGGGTCGATGCCGACCCCTTCATGACTACCGGCTCCATCACCATGGGCGCCGAATCGGACATAATCGCCCAGGTGCGCAATCAGGGCGAGATCACGGTCCGCGACGCCGGCCTGGCCGCCCTCGTCGGATCGCGGGTCGAGAATTCCGGGGTCATCCTCGCGGACAGGGGCACGGTGGCGCTGGCTTCCGGGCGGCGCACGACGATCGATCTCTCCGGGGATGGCACCTTCAGGGTGGCGGTGATCGGCAACGCGGTGGGGGGCGGCACGATCAACCATAGCGGAACCATCGACGTCGGCGCGGGCCAGGTCGTGATTTCCGCCGGTAACGCCGCCCAGGCGCTGGACAATGTCATCAACACCACCGGCGTGATCCGCGCCAGTTCCGGGACCGGCGACGGAGGCCGGATCCATCTGAGCGGTCAGGGCACGGGCCGCGTCCGAATCGCAAGCACCCTCGATGCCTCGGGAAGCGGGCGGGGGGGCGAGATTTCGATCACCGGCGCCAAGGTCCATATCGTGTCCGGTGCCTCGGTGATGGCGAATGGCGCCAGCGGCGGGACGATCCGTGTTGGCGGCGTGGTGGGTGGCATCGACACGACGCGGCACGCCGAGAGCCTGATCCTCGATCGGGGCTCGCATGTTTCAGCCACGGGGAGCCTTGGCGACGGCGGAACCTTCGTCGGGGGATCGAGCACCGACGCGGTGTTTGACGGCGGCCTCGATGTGCGCGGCGTCACCAGTGGCGGAAGGGTCGAGACCCTGACACTGGGCGCGCTCGCAGTTGGGGACAATGCCAGCATCACCCTCGGACAAGGGGGCTCCTGGCGGCTCGGCTCGGCGGATACGGTGATCGCGGATGGCGCGGTGGCGCGGGATGGCTCGGGCGCCGTCCTGGCCCCCTCCCTCGCCACGCCCTACCGGGTCCACCGCCAGGCCGTGGCCGGAGCCTTGAATGCCGGTGCCGATGTCCGGGTCGAGGCCCTGAACGATCTTTCCCTGGGCGATTCGCTGACCTGGAATACCGCGGCCGATCTGGACCTGATCGCGGCGCGGGATATCGGGATTCGCGCCGGGATCACCGCGTATGGCGCCGGGGACATTCGTGCCAATGCCGGCCGGGATTTCCTAAGCGGCGCGCCGATCCTGTCAGAGGGTGAGGGCAATGTGACCATCGTCGCGGGCCGGACGCTGCGATTCGATCAATCCATTACCGGCGGGGCGGGGAATGTGGCGCTCACCTCCACCTCCGCCGATATCGCCGCCGGGGGCACGACTGGCTCCGATGTCCAGGTTTCCACCATTTCCGGCAAGCTGCTCATGGAAGCCACCACGGGTTCGATCCTGCTGTCCCGCGCGGATGGCGTTCGCTCGGATCTGCGGGTTTTGACGGGAACCGGGGATATTTCCCTGCGGGCCGGGTCGCGCATCGTAGCCCAGGGCGGCGCAGCCGATGGCGCGGCGGTGCGGATCGGCGGTTCCGGCCCGGGGGCGACCGTCTCCCTGACAGCGGCCGAGGTCTCGGTCGCGGGCGGCGCGGGGTCGGGCTCCGGGGCGGAGGTGATCGCGGGCGGAGCCCTCTCGATCCGGGGCCGCGATGCGATCACGGTTCAGGACCATGCCACAGGCTCTGGCGCGCGCGTCGCGGCCCTTGGCGGAGCCTCGCTCGACCTGCGGGCGGATCGCCAGACCTGGAACGGCGCTGTCGCCTCCGGCTCCGGCGCGTCCGATGGCGGATCGGTCACGATTGCCGGGGCCATCACCGCGGGGAGGGCTCCGACCCTCAGCTTGAAATCCGGGGAAGATTTCACCTTCCTCACCAGAGCACCGAATGGCGCATCCTCCTCCTATCTGTCCGGCGCCGGCCTCTCGGTCGCGACACTGGGCGCGGGCAGGATTTCCATCGATGCCCCCACCCAGGCGCGCGCCCTGTCGCTGACCTCGCAGGCTCGTGTCAGTCTCGGCACGGCGGCCTCTCTGCGGGGGACGGGACCGGGAGATGCGCTGGTCGTCGCCGCCGGCGCACATTTCGACAACGCGGCGGGCGCGGATGTTCTGGGCGCAACCGATCCATTGGGCCGGTGGCTTCTCTATATGGACAATTTCAATGCCCTGAGCGGGGCTGCGCCCGCCTCGGGAACCTTCGATCTCTATGGGCGGAGCTATGCCAGCACCCCTCCCGTCATGCTCGCCGGGTTTTCGGGCAATCGGACCGTTTATGGAGAGACTCCGGTCCTGACCCTGACGGCGGGTTCCGGACAGCGCACCTATGGCGGGGCGCTTCTTACCCTCGGATACGGCATCGCCGGCCTGCGCGACGGGGACAGTGTTGCAACCGCCCTCACCGGCGCGCCCGTGGTCAGCAGCGCCGGGAACGTCACGGACGCGAACGCGGGCCAGTATACGACATCGATCGCGGCCACCGCATCGGCGCAGGGTTATCGCCTGGAGTTCGAGACCGGCGACCTTACCGTCGGTCGTGCCGGATTGACCATCACGCCGACTGGCTCCCGGACCTATGGCGCGGCGCAGGGAAATTACAGCGTGACCTTCGACGGGCTGGTGGCGGGCGACACCGCGGGCGATCTGGACGGCGCCGCGCGGTACCGCACCTCTGCGACCCGGGCCAGCGACGTGGGAGATTACGCTCTCAACGTCGGGGGATTTTCGAGCCAGAACTATGCGATCACCTATGCACCCGGCACGCTGCGGATCGACAAGGCCGCGCTGCGCGTCTCGGTCAAGGACAGCGGTCGCGTCTATGGGGCGGCCAATCCGACCTTCGGTCTGGGCTATGAGGGCTTCGTGCTCGGCCAGGACGCGACGGTGCTCGGTGGAACCCCTCAATTCGCCACGGCGGCGACCTCGGCGAGCGACGTGGGAAGCTATCAGGTCGGCGTGAGTGGCCTGACCTCCGGAAATTATGCGATCAGCTATGCCCCTGGCACCCTGCGCGTGGGCAAAGCGGCACTGCGTGTCACGGTCGCGGACAGCCGCCGGACCTATGGCGCCGACAATCCGGGGTTCACCATCGGATATGACGGATTCGTCCTTGGCCAGGACGCAAGTGTGCTCGGGGGTAGTCCGCGCTATTCGACGGCGGCGGGTTCGGCCAGCGACGTCGGCACCTACCGCGTCACCGCCAGCGGCCTGACCTCCGGGAACTATGCGATCAGCTATGATCCTGGCAGCCTGCGGGTTGAAAAGGCAGCGCTGCGGGTGAGCGTCAAGGACAGCGGCCGGACCTATGGAGCGAACAATCCTGCCTTTGGAGCGAGTTTCGATGGTTTTGTCCTCGGCCAGGATGCCTCCGTCCTGGGTGGTTCCCCGAAGTTCACGACGACGGCGACCGCCGCGAGCGATGTCGGCACCTACCGCGTCGCAGCCAGCGGCCTGACCTCCCGGAACTATGCGATCAGCTATGATCCCGGCACCCTGCGCGTCGAGAAGGCCGCGCTGCGGGTATCGGTCAAGGATACCCGCCGGACATATGGTTCGGACAATCCAGGGTTCAGCGTCGGATATGATGGCTTCGTCCTTGGTCAGGATGCCTCCGTTCTGGGCGGCTCCCCGCAATTCACGACGACGGCGACCGCCGCGAGCGATGTCGGAAACTACCGGGTCGCAGCGAGCGGCCTGACCTCCGGGAATTATGACATCAGTTATCGGGCGGGCAGTCTTCGCGTCGCCCGCGCCAACCTGACGGTGAAGGCCAATGACGCAACCCGTCTGGTTGGTGCGCCTGATCCCGCGTTCACCGCCCGCTTCGAGGGGTTCGTACTCGGTCAGGACAGCTCTATCCTGGGGGGAGCGTTGAATATCGAGACCAGGGCGGAAGCGAACAGTCCAGCCGGACGCTATGATCTTTCGCCCGGCGGTTTTCGGAGCAGCAACTATAATATCAGCTACGTCCCGGGCCAGCTGACCATCACGCAGCCCGTCTTTGGGCCGACGACGCCGATCAATTCCGTGACACAGGCCTTTGCAACCGGGGTTGCACCCAATACGCCCGGCGACGCGGGTTTCCGCACAACCAAGGCGGAGGCCGGACCGGCGGAAGGCAACGTTTTCGAGCAGTCGTTTTCCTTGGGTGAAATCGCACAGTTGAGCAGCCCTGGGGCATCCGGGAACCCGAGCGGCGGCTTTGTCCCAGCCGCGGGCGAAGCCAGGGAAGAAGACAAGACCGCGGAGGGCGAAACCGAGATCGCCGCGTCGCAAAACCAGGGATTTGTGCCGGCCTCGGGCCTGAGTGGCGAGCCTGAGCGGATAGCGGCTCCGGACCAGGATCTGGGCACCGGCGCTTCCGACTGTATCGGGGCGGTCAATACCGGTGCGACCTCCGGATGCGTCCTGCGCAAAAGCCCCGAGTCCTTCTGGAGCATCTCCGGCGGCGTGTTCTGATGCCGCGAATCGCCTTCGGAGTCATGCTCCTTTTGCTGGCGGCGGCCGGATCGGCCCATGCCCAGTCACCGCGGCAGTTTCTGCCGCGCGAACCCGGGGCCGGCTTCAAATCCCTGCGCGAGGTCTCAGCACCCGAAAAGCAAGATATCAGCCTTGGCCCCGCGTCCGACGGCACGGCCGGCTTCATTCTGCGCGGGGTTGAACTCGAAGGGGCGGCGAGCGTCCCGATCGCGGAACTGCGCCCCCTGTGGTCAGGCCTGCTCGGCCAGCCGGTCGCTCTCTCGACACTGGATGCCCTGGCCGAGAGCATCACCGCCGCCTATCGCGCCCGCGGATATGTGTTGTCCCAGGCAATCCTGCCGGAACAGACGGTCTCGGCGGGGATCGTGCGGTTTCGTGTCATCGAGGGTTTTATCGATCGAATTGCCCTGAATGGCGGCAAGGCGAACCAACAGGCCTATGCCGAGCAATTGTTCACGCCGGTTGCCCGCGAACGACCCTCGCGGCTTTCGACCTTGGAGCGCGCGGTCCTTCTCGCGCGCGACACATTCGGGGGCACCGTGGAAACCGTCCTTGAGCCCTCGGCCAGCACGTTCGGAGCCGCTGATCTGAATGTCTTGATGGATCCAGACCCTTGGCGAGCCTTTGCCGCGGCCGACAACCGGGGCTCGCGGCTGTATGGCGATCTGACCGCGAGCGGCGGGGTCAGCGCCTATAATCTTTTCGGATTGAACGAACAGACCGATCTTCTGATCGCAGGCGCACCGCAGAACGGCTCCCTCGCCTATGGTCAGGCGCGCCTCGAAACACCCCTGCCCATGCTGATGGAGACATTTCTGAATGGCTCGCGTCTGATCCTGGAGGGCAGCCGCAGCCGCGCGAGACCGAACCTCACCAAAAGCGGCTCTCCGCAGGATCTGAACATCATCCAGCATGAAACCAATGCCCGGATCGGTTTTTACGCACCCTTCATCCGGTCCCGGTCTCAGAACCTGCTGGGGCGGCTTTCCCTCGACTGGCAGAAAAGCGAAAGCGACACGGCCTTTGCCGGAACCGAGGAAGGCAGTACGGACAAGCTGCTGGTGCTTGAAGCGCGTTTGAGCTGGGACAAGGCGGACAGTATCGGCGGAATTACCCTGTTCGATGCGACCTTGCGTCAGGGCCTTTCCGTTCCCGGCCTGACCCAGATCGGGGGAACCGGGCCGGCGGCGGGACAGGCCAATTTCACAAGCCTGGCCCTGACACTCTCACGACTGCAGCGGATCGGGGCCGGGCCCTGGTCGGTCTATGTGGAAACCATTGGCCAACTGGCCAGCACGGTCCTGCCCAACGCCGAGCGGTTTGCCCTGGGCGATGCCACCATCGGCCGAGGCTTCGCGCCCGGCAATACCACCGGGGATTCAGGGTACGGTGGCCGACTTGAAATCCGGCGTGCTCTGGGACCGACCGCGTTCCAGGGGATGTTCACGGCGACCGAGCTTTATGTTTTCGGCGATTATGGCTCCGCCTACGATCGCTCGATCGACCGGGACGGAGAGGCTTGGGAGAGTCTGGGGTCCGTCGGGTTCGGCGCGCGGATCGATGTCACGCCCTGGCTGACCCTTACACCGGAAATCGCGCGCCAGATGACCGGCGTCGCCACGGACACCACGGACCCGAATCTTGAAACGCGCGCCTATATAGGGCTGGTTGCGCGCTTCTGAGCCCAAGCCCCCCTTCCCTGCGACAGAAATACCCGCCCGCGCTGGACGTGGCCTCCCCTTGCCCCTAGAACGAGGCAAGGGAAGAGGGAGTCCAGATGCGCATCTTGATCACGAATGACGACGGCATCACCGCTCCCGGGCTCGCCGTGGCAGAGGCGATCGCACACGAGCTGGCCGGGCCCGACGGGGAGGTCTGGGTTGTCGCGCCCGCGTTCGAGCAATCCGGCGTGTCGCATTGTGTGTCCTATGTCCGGCCGATGCGGCTGGAACGCCTGGAAGAGCGCCGTTTTGCCGTCGAAGGGTCGCCGGCGGATTGTGTCCTGGCGGGCCTGTTCGAAATCCTGAAGGGAACACCGCCCGATCTCGTGCTGTCGGGCGTCAATCGCGGGCATAACGTGGCCGAGGACACATTGTATTCCGGCACGGTCGGAGGCGCCATGGAAGGTGCGCTGCATGGCGTGCGCTCGATTGCCATGTCACAATATTACGGTACGACCGCGCCCAAGGACGATCCGTTCGCGTCGGCGCGCGCGCATGGGGCGCGGGTGGTTCAACGGCTTCTGGACAAGGCGGTCTGGTCGCGCCCGGATTATGCCGGTTTTTACAATGTGAACTTTCCGGCGCTGGCGGCGGAGGAGGTCAAGGGCCTGCGCGCCACCGTCCAAGGCCATCGCAGGGGGCATACATTCGGCGCGGAGCCAACGATCGCGCCGAACGGGCGCAAATTCCTCTGGTTGACCCATGGCCATGGCAACGCGGGAACCGCGCCGGGATCAGACGCGCGGGAGTGCCACGACGGATATATCACGGTGACTCCCCTCTGCGCCGATCTCACGGCGCGCGATCTGCTTGATCCCCTGGCACTCGCCCTGTCCTAGGAGGACTGCTCACCGATGGATTCAGCCGAGCGCCAGATGCAGTTCGTCTTTGCTCTGCGCTCGCGTGGCGTCACCAATGCCACGATCCTCCAGGTAATGGAATCGACCCATCGGGAGGATTTCCTCGAAGGCATCTTTCAGGATCGCGCCTATGAGGACGTGCCCCTGCCGATTGCCTGCGGCCAGACGATCAGCCAGCCGACGGTCGTTGCCCTGATGACCCAGGCGCTCGATGTCACGAAACGATGCAAGGTGCTGGAGGTCGGCACGGGCTCGGGCTATCAGGCGGCGGTTCTCGCGAAGCTGGCCCGCAGGGTTTATACCATCGAGCGGCACCGGGCCCTGGCCCTGCGCGCCAGGGCCCTTTTCCAGCATCTCCAGACAGGCAATATCACGGTGGTGCATGGCGACGGCTCGCTTGGCCTGCCCGAGCAGGCGCCGTTCGACCGGATTATCCTTACCGCCGCGGCCGAGGATCCCCCGCGTCCGCTGCTCGACCAGTTGCGTCCAGGCGGGATCATGGTCCTCCCCGTCGGCCAGAGCAACACGATCCAGACACTGCTCAGGATTGTGAAGGGTGAGAACGGACTGGACTATACCGATCTCGGCACAGTGCGGTTTGTGCCACTTGTCGAAGGCGTTGCCGAGGATGTACTGGAATGACAATGAAAACGGTATCTTGAGAGGGTCGCCATGTGCCAGTCCAGCGGAACCCCGTCCCGGAAACCAGATGTGATACGTCCGGCCCTGACCTCTGTCCTAGTGCTGGGGCTAGGCTTCGGCCTTGGGGCCTGCGCAAATGTCGGAGATGCGATCCCTTTCGGGGACAAATCGACTGTCGCGGCCACGACGGTTCCAAACGCAACCCCGGATTCCCGCGGGGTCATCACCTATGCGACTTATCAGGTTGTCGTCGGACGGGATGGAGATACCGTCGAAACCGTTGCCAATCGGCTTGGCATTGCTCCCTCGGAGCTGGCGCAACGAAATGGTCTTCCGACCACCTATCTGATGCGGGCCGGTGAGATACTTCTTCTGCCCGACAGCTTCCCGCGCGCCGAGCCTGGCGCGGCGGATACCACGGGATGGAGCCCGGAGCGTGTGTCAGCCGCCATCGAGGGCAATCCGAGCACCGTTTCCACAACCCCCCTGCCGCCCGCGGGCACGGCCGCTCCCGCCGCGAACCCGTTCCAGAACGGTCAAAAGGAACCACTGATCGATCCAGTTCGCCATCGGGTGGAGGCGGGCGAGACCGCCTATTCGATCGCGCGGCTTTATGGCGTCTCAGTGACGGCCTTGGCCTCCTGGAACGGGCTGGGTCCGAACCTGACCGTCCGCGAAAATCAGGAACTGCTCATTCCGATCGTCAGCGGCGCCAATCAGATCGGTGGCGCCACCGACACGCAACCGGGCCAGATCACGGATGTAACGCCCCCGCCCAGCGCGGCGGCCCCGCTGCCCGAGAATATCGTGACGGGACCGGCACCCGAATCGCCGAACTTGGAACAATATCGCACCCCCCAGGGAGGGCGGCTCTCGCCTCCCGTCGCGGGCAAGATCAGCAGGACCTACAATACCGCCAATCCCAATGGCGTCGGCTTCGCGGTCCCCGCGGGAACACCGGTCAAGGCCGCGGCATCGGGAGAAGTCGCCCTGATTTCCGAAGAACTCGGTGGTCTGGGAACGATCGTGCTGATCCGGCACAAGGACGATCTGATGACCACCTACTCCACCCTCTCCGGGGTAACGGTCAAGAAGGGCGATCAGGTCAAGGCTGGCCAGGTGATCGGGACGGTCGCCGCCCGCGATCGTCCGGAATTACAGTTCGATGTCTTCCGAGGGACGACCAGCGTCGATCCCTCGACCTATCTCGCCAGATAATGCTCACGCTGGGCCGCCGCGGACATCGCGGCGACCAGAGGATCTGTGTCGATCCCAGCCGACCTTTGCAAACATCATCACATCCCCGGGAGAGCAGTCATGTCGGATCGGCCAGGAACCGGGGCGCGGTGGTGGAAGGAAGCCGTGGTCTATCAGATCTATCCGCGGTCCTTCGCGGATTCAAATGGCGATGGCATCGGCGACATTCCGGGCATCATCGACAGGCTGGACCATATCGCCGGGCTTGGCGTCGATGTGATCTGGCTCAGCCCGCATTTCGATTCCCCCAACGCGGACAACGGATACGATATTCGCGACTATCGAAAGGTGATGCGCGAATTCGGAACCATGGCGGATTTCGACCGCCTTCTGGCAGAAATGACCGCGCGGGGCATGCGGCTGATCATCGATCTGGTGGTCAATCATACCAGTGACGAACATGCCTGGTTTGTCGAAAGCCGGAGCTCAAAAGACAACCCTCGGCGCGATTATTATATCTGGCGCGATGGCCGATATGGGATCCCCAACAACTATCCTTCCTTTTTCGGAGGGTCGGCGTGGGAGAGAGACGCAGCCACGGGCGATTATTACCTGCATTATTTCGCAACCAAGCAACCTGACCTGAACTGGGACAATCCGCGGGTCCGCGCGGAAATCCATGACATCATGCGGTTCTGGCTCGACAAGGGCGTCGCCGGTTTCCGGATGGATGTCATTCCGTTCATTTCAAAGGATCCCTCTTTCCCTGATCTGCGTCCCGAAGAACTCGCCACTCCGGAATATGTCTATTCGGACGGCCCCCGCGTTCATGACTATCTCCAGGAAATGAACCGCGAGGTTCTCGCGCATTATGATGTGATGACCGTCGGCGAAGCTTTTGGCGTGACCGATGCGCGCGCCCCGGATTTCGTCGGCGCCGAGCGCGGTGAGTTGAACATGATTTTCCATTTCGATCTGGTACGACTGGATCGTGAGGGCTGGCGAAAGAAGTCTTGGAGCCTGAAGGAGTTGAAGGCCGTGCTGACCCGGCTGGACCAGGCCGGCGGGCCGGACGGATGGAACACGATCTTTCTTGGCAATCATGACAATCCACGCGCCGTCAGTCATTTCGGAGACGATTCTCCAGAATTTCGCATGGCGTCCGCCAAGGCCCTGGCGACGATGATGCTGACGCGGCGGGGGACGCCCTTCCTCTACCAGGGCGAGGAAATCGGCATGACCAATTTCCCCTTTACCCGGATCGACCAATTTGACGATGTGGAGGCGCGGGGTCTCTGGAAAGATCTGGTCGAAACCGGAAAAGTCTCCGCGGAAGAACTGATCCAGCATCTGCGCGAGACCAGCCGCGATCATTCCCGTACACCGATGCAATGGAGTGACGGGTCGCATGCCGGTTTTACCAGCGGGCCAAAGCCGTGGTTCCCCCTCCATCCGGACTTTCGAACAATCAATGTCGAGGCGGATCTGGCGAACCAGGACTCGATCTATCGCCATTATCAGCGCCTGATCGCGCTGCGCCGGGAGTTTCCCGCGCTGGTCTATGGAGCCTGCGCGGACCTCGATCCGGATCATCCCCGGTTGATGTTGTTTTCCAGGACGCTGGAGGAAGAGCGGCTTGTCGCCGCGATCAATTTTGGCCGAGAACCGCTCGTGCTCCCGCCCTTGGAAGGTCACGTGGAGCTGCTGCTGGGGAACCGCGGAACAACGGTCAGGACACCGCTGAAGGGCGAGATCACCCTTGCCGGGTGGGAGGCATTGGTGCTGCGGCTCGCGGACTGAAATCAGAACGACGGGTCACGCTGCTTGAAGATCGCCTTCAGCCGGGCCGCGCGCTCGGGGGTCCAACCGTCTGGCTCCACCACCGCGGCCCAGGCATCGATATAGTCCGGTGCGATGTAATGATGCCCATGGCGCGGGATATCGAGCGATATGGCCATGTCCATGGCAAGCTGGAACATGGTCACGAAGGGAAACCAGCGTAGCGCCGGAGACACATCGGGCGCCCTCGGATCTCGCAGCCAGGCCGGTGGATGCACCCCGACATCGGAGGTGAAGACGACGATCGGATCGCTTCCGTAATTGAGAAAGACGAGGCGCGTTGGCCCCCAGGGCGTGCTCAGGGATTCGACGCTTCCCCCCTGATTCATGACCCGGGCCAGTGACCCATTGCCAAATCGCGGACGCCAGGCCGGGCTGTCCTTCTGGCGGCGGTCCCGAACCATTTGCCAATAGGGGCTGAAGAACGGCGAACCCGCCCAGAGGGCGCCCTGGATCGGATCACCGAGCATGTCGAGCAAAGGCAGCGTCACCTGTGAATTATAGGCCCCTTGGCTTAATCCATGCACATAGAGTTTTGGCCGGTGGTCCTTCGGCAGGCGTGTCCAATAGCCATAGATCACGTCGAACAGTTCGCGCGATTGCTCGACTCCGAACTGGGGATGCGCCATCAGCGCCATGACGCTGGTCAGGTAGGAATATTGCACGGCAACCGTGGCCACATCGCCACCGAGCATGAAATCCAGCGTGTCATGGGCCCCGGGGTCCATCCAGCCGGTGCCAACGGGCACGGCGACGACCAGAGCCGAGCGTTCAAAGCCCCCGACCCGGATCAGTTCCCGCAGGGCGAGTTCCGCCCGCTCGCGCGGTGTATCGGCCGCCAGCCGTCCAACATAGACCCGGATCGGTTCCCGGGTCGCGGCGGGATCGAATTCGGCAATCTCCGCGCGGGTCGGGGCATGTGCGACGAAGGATCGGCCCCATCGGCCCATTTCCTCCCACTCCACGAGGGAGGCGGAGCTGCCGGTTTTCATGGGGTCGTCGGGCCGGGGTGTATCCGGCTCGATGAGGTCGTCGGCGGCCTCGAAAGAGGCATCGGCGGCCCGAAAGGCCGCCCGCAGCAAAAGGCCGTCCAGAAGCGCCCAGAAGCCCCAGACCACGAGCGCAAAGCCGATAACCCGGCCAATCCGCACCGGCACGATACGTGACAGCATCCGGTTGACGCGCCGCAGGACGAAGCTGAACAGCCGGAACAGAAACCAGAGAGCGAGAAACATGCCCAAGGCTATGGCAGCCACGGTCTTGGGAAAGGCCGAGGGCACGGGTTCCAGCCCCGCGACCGCCCGGGCAGCATTCTGCCAATCAGAGACATTCGAAAGGCAATAAAGTGCGATGGCCAAGGCCAGAAGCAGACTGAGGAGCCAGATCACGCGCTGTCGCGCGGCTGGCGGTTCGGGCAATTGCATGAAACGCCAGAGCCAGTGGGCGAAAGCGCCCATTTCATAACCGACAGCGGCCACGGTGCCCCCAAGCGCTCCGAGCAGGAAAGCCTCTCGCGGCATCAGCGAGGGTGTGAGCGAGGCGCCGAAGAACAGCGCCGCGAGCAGGATACCGACCGGATTGAATGTCGAGCGTTGTCGGATTTCCTCGGCAAGAGAGTCCGGTCCATTCCTGTCCGACATGTACGCACGCATCCATCCACCACTTCACGGCGGCAGAGCTAACATGGCGGCGATCTCATCCCAAACGGAAATTCTTTCAGGGAAAGATCGTCTTCCTGGCACGAAAGACAGAACTGGCCGCGTTGCGACACTCTGTCGAACGCGGCCAGATTGATTGACGGGATTCATATCCCTTGGTCCTGCGCGGGCGGATCACTCGAACCGCCCGCGCGACAGATTATGGCTGGAAGCTGCGCAGCAACGTGACCTCGATCCGCCGGTTGCGCAGAGCATCACTCGCGGAGACCGGATCCCGATCGGATTTCCCGGTGACCCGCGCGATGCGCGCATCCCTTACGCCCGCGGCGACCAGCTTTTCCCTGGCCAATTGCGCGCGATCCGAAGAGAGCGCCCAGCCGTCGGGCTGGCTTCCACCAACATCGATCTTTGCCAGATGGCCCGTGATGGCAATGGGATTGCTCGTATGCTCCACCACGCCACCAATCATCTTGATGAGACGATCAAAGATCGGATTGGGGGTTATCCCGTCCGCCGCGAACAAGGGAGAATTCTTGATATCGAACACTTCGATAATCAATCCTTCGTCCGTCAAACGGGTGCTCACATGCTCCTTCAGGGGATCCGCGTCCATCGCATCGCCGCTACTGCCGGTTGCACCGCTCAACATCTCCTGAATTTCAGTCAGGCTTTGATCGACGCCGATCTTGTCCTGAATCTTCGGATCACCCTTTTGACCCGTTTCATCCTTGGTTAGGACGTCCTGACTGAACATGCTGGACCCGTCAAAGGGGCCATCGCCACCGCCGCGAGTCTGGAAAATCGGGACGGTCGGACTGAAATAGTCCGCGAGACCGAGCCGCGTTTCCTGATCCGTTGTGCTCAAAAGCCACATGAGCAGGAAGAATGCCATCATGGCGGTGACGAAGTCGGCATAAGCCACTTTCCATGCACCGCCGTGATGGCCACCCGCCACGACCTTCTTGCGTTTGATAATAGTAAGATTGCCGGTTTCAGCCATACCCATTCCCCCGAGACCCCGGAACGAGTTAACAACGCAGGAGTGAAACAGCGGTTACCGGCCCTGCGGGGCTTCGGAGGAAAACGACAACGATTACAATATCCTGCCTTGCGGAAGTTCAGATCCTGTTCACCATTGTTGATGAAGGATCGCCAAATTCCGGATGCTTCGATATTTTCGTCGGCTCTTGGCGCCTTCAATCGATAAGACGCGCCTCTCCCGAAACATGGATCGGACTTCCCGGCTCCGGCGGAATTTCGGCACTGAGCCGAGAGCGCATACCCATGTCCTCGCCCTGTATGATGTCTATGGCCCCGTCATGCGGCCAGGCGATATCCCGCAAATATCCTGCGAAGGCGGCGGCTGCGGCACCCGTGGCCGCGTCCTCGTAAACCCCGCCCGATGCGAATGCATTGCGTGCATGAAACAACCGGGGGCTCCGCGCATGGATCAACGCAATCGTGACCCAACCCTCCCGGACCATAAGGCTACGTCCAGCGTCGAGATCATATGCCATCGCCGCCAGGGCTTCACGGGAATTCAGGGCAAGAACGAAATGATCAGCGCCCCCATGGATGACAGCCGGCGGAATCGCGGGGTCGAGATCGTCGGTCGAATAACCAAACAGAGCCAGCACATCCTCCACCAATTCCGATGAAGGAGCATTGCTGTGTGTCGGAGGCGATTGCAGAGCCGCCGTCAGAAGTGTCCCGGCTTTTTGTCCTTCGACCGTGATCCTCGCAGTATTGAGCACCAGCGAAAATATGCCCGAGCCCTCCCGTAAAGCCAAAGCGGCACCCAGAGCGATGGTAGCATGGCCGCAAAAGGGTACCTCGGAAACAGGGGAGAAATAGCGTACGCGCCATTCTCCCTCGATCGGAGCGGCAAACACCGTTTCGGAATAGCCGACCTCCGCTGCGATGCGTTGCATTTCGACAGGGTCGGGCAAAGTGTCGGCGATCAGAACACCGGCGGGGTTGCCGCCAACCTCGCCTTCCGAAAAGGCCGATAGTTTCAAGACCTTCATCTCTGACACCTCCGCTCGTCCATTCATTCACAAACTCTGACCGCTGGATGGGCATGATACGCGGACTTTTGCACGGTTCGGAAATCAGATATTCGCAGCAACCCGCCATGGCAGAGCAGCTTGCGGCGTAGCCGTGCTTGCGCTGCCTCCAAGATCGTCTGGTTGACCCTCGTTCATTTCATGAAGCGCGCGGCGCCAGTCATGCCGATCCCATGCAAGGAAGATAGTGCATTGGACCCGTTCCCCGCGCGATCAGCCAGAGCCCCCACGACACACAGGCGGCGCAGGCTATGAGATTATAGGCGAATACAAATATCGGACCGACCGACGCGGTCCGTTTGGAGAGCATAGTCCAGCTTGCGTGAATGAAAAATACAGGGAAAACAACTGGCGGTGAGACAAACGCCAGCAAGACCTCCTGACACGCCAGCAGATGCTGGTTGATCTCGACGTCTCCGATTCTGGAATTTTGTCCTTCGGGTGCGCCGTGGAACTTCCACTGCTTTTGGAACGCTCGGTCCTGTGGCCGCCTTGCCGTCCGGAACCCTCGTTGCCACTTGGTCGATCGCCGATGTTCGTTGATCCATGCCACGGCGATAAAGCACTGTCGCGAAATGTCTGACCGTCGCGAGGTGGATCTTTGCAACGCTCAAACGTCAGGAAATTTCCGACCAGCAGGGCAGGCGGTTTCCCGGCGCAGGGCGCGCCGCATGGACAGCGCGCGCAATGGCCCGGGCGACGCAGAGGGCGCCCGCGTGGCCAAGCTCCATGGCCTCCAGCGCGGGGCTCCGCGCGAACGGGCGTTGGCCAGTGGAAACCCCGAAGACCAGGTCACCATCGAAGGGGGTATGGGCCGGGTGGATTGCACGGCCAAAGCCATCCTGCGCCGCCTCCGCGAGGCGGCGCGCACCGGCGGTATCAAGCGCGACATCCGTCGCTACGATGGCAAGGGTCGTGTTGTTGCGTGTGTCGACAGGGCCAGGCTTGCGGGCATGTGGAACCGCCGCGGGCACTTTCCGGGTCGGAACCGGCAGTCCTCCGAACTCCTCCCCGATCTCGAAGGGCGTGGCCCAGAAGGCGCGACTATCGGGATAGGTGACGGTGCCGAAGGGGTTGACCGCGACCAGGGCCCCAACCGTCGCGCCCTCCGGCAATACCAGTGAGCAAGACCCCAGCCCGCCCATCATTGTCGCCGTCATCGCACCCGTTCCCGCCCCCACCGAGCCGATCGCAAAATCCTCGGTGGCCGCGTCGAATGCCAGTCGTCCCAGTGCCGGATATGGATTCGAGGACCAGTCCTTTGCCCCGCCATTTGCCAGATCAAAGAGGATCGCCGCCGGGACGATCGGCACGAAATGACCCGCCGCCGGATGGCCGCGCCCAAGCGTGCGCAGTCGGTCCATGACCCCGGAGGCCGCGTCGAGGCCGAACGCGGAGCCGCCCGAAAGGACGAGTGCGTCCACGGCCGCGACCAGCCGACCGGGATCGAGAAGATCCGTCTCGCGGGTTCCCGGCGCCCCGCCGCGCACATCGACCGCGGCGACGAAGGGACGCTCGGCGGTCAGCACCGTTACGCCGGATTTCAATTCACGATCTGTGGCATTCCCGACCCTGAGCCCCGCGACATCGGTGATCAGGTTGCGCGGCCCTGGCCGCATCATACGCAGCGACCTCCATCAACCTCCAGCGCTACCCCGGTCAGCATCGCGGCGTCCTCGGAACAGAGGAAGGCGGCGGCGTTTCCCAGATCCTGCGGCGTCGAGAACCGGCCGAGCGGAATGGTCGCCAGGAACTTAGCCCTGGCCTCGGGCGTGTCTTCCCCCAGAAACGACTTGAGAAGCGGCGTTTCCCCAGCCACTGGGCAGAGCGCATTGGCCCGGATTCCATAGGGCGCCAGTTCAACGGCCATGGCCTTGGTCGCCGTCACCATCCAGCCCTTGGATGCGTTATACCAGTTCAGTCTGGGTCGCGGGCTGAGTGCCGCCGTGGAGGCGATATTAAGAATGACCCCCTGCTTTCGGGCCTTCATTCCAGGCACGAAATGGCGGGCGGTCAGATAGACCGATTTTGCATTGACCCGCAGGACATGATCAAAGTCCTCTTCGCTGACATCCTCCAGCGCCGCGGGCAAATGGGTCACGCCGGCGTTGTTGACCAGAATGTCCACATGTCCGAGAAACCCCAAGGTAGCCGTGGCCAGATGGGCGACCTGCGCATTGTCTCCGACATCCGCGACGACAAAATCGGCGCCCAGCACCGTGGCCATGGCCTCGACTGCCTCGGAATTGATGTCGGCGATTACGACGCGAGCCCCCTCGGCCCGGAACTTTCGCGCGATGCCCGCGCCGAAGCCAGATCCCCCCCCGGTAATCAGCGCTGTCTTGCCTTCGAGTCGCATCGCGGTCTCCGGTTACGGTTGTTCGATCGAGATTGCGTGGCCACGTCGGCGCTTACAAGCCGGAACGTTTGGAGACACCGGATTTCAAACTGGTCCAAGGAGCGGCGCGAATGAGACTTTGCTACAAAGTCTCATTTGGGGGAATCGACGGGAACGGACCGCCATTGATGCCTGAGTGGGGAAGACAGCCGGGGGAGGGACTTAACGAACGACACCTTGGGCAACTCGGCCTATGATTCGAGCGCGAGTTGAGGCGCCGGTCGCTCCAGATCGTCTGTACCCAAGGGGAATGTCGGACGCGACAACACATAGCGCGTTACCCAGATCAGGCGGTGCTCTGCCCGGGTGATTGCAACATAGGCCAATCTTTTCCAAAGGGGAATGCCGGCCTCGATTCGCCCCGATTGGGCGGCGGCGTAAAGGTCGGGCGCGAAGACCTGAACTTCCGGCCACTGAGATCCTTGCGCCTTGTGGATGGTGACAGCGGCGCCATGCAGGAAAACCACACCCATGCTGGCCGCCGCCGGGATGAAGGGTTCCTCACGGCCTGGCGCTTCGATCTGGATGATGCTTGCCACGCTCAGGTCGGGATCCTCGGTCCCCGGCACATGGAGCCGGCTGAAACCTGGCCGTCGTCCGGGACCAAGATAGATCGCCTGAGTTCCCTTGATCAGGCCGCGGGCCTCCAGGTCGATGCGCTTCTTGCGATGTTTGAGGGGCAGTTCGATCCCATCGCAGATCAGCGGCTCGCCGGAGAGCAAGCCATCCTCGGGCGCGGAATGCACATTGCGGAACCCATGGATCAGCCGCACACGCGTTGCATTGCGCCAGACCAGCATGGGTGAACGGGCCATCGCATCCGAATTGGCTCGCTGAGCCAGGATCACCCGATCATCGTGGACGGCGATGTCACGCAGCATCGCCTCGAACGCGCCAAAATCGAGATCGGGATCCCCGATCGCATGTGCGAGGTCAATGATCGGATTGCCCTCGGCCTGGCGGTGAATCCGGCTGAGCATGAATCGAGACTCCTCCGGCATCTCGTCGAAGACCAGTGCGCCACCCCCGACCGGAGCAAGCTGGGCGGGATCTCCAAAGAGGATCAGCGTCTGGAACAGAGCCCGCAGGTCCTCGAACTGTCTCGCATCAAGCATCGAGGCCTCGTCGACGAAACCGATGTCGAGCGGTTCCTCGCGCCGCTTCCAGCCTTTGATAAAGTCGGAGCCCCGAAGACCCGCGCTGGCCAAGGCACCCGGGATGGAGGGGTGCAGGCGATAGAATGCCTCGGCCCGGTCAAGCGCCGCGTCGGTCATCCCTTCGACCGTCGGTCGCTCCGTCTTTCCGCTCAGCCATTCCGCGATGGCCTCATAGTCCGGATGATAGAGAGGCGTGTAAAGGATACGGTGGATGGTCGTCGCAGGCACGCCCCGCGACCGTAGCACGCTCGCAGCCTTATTGGTTGGTGCAAGCACGGCCAGGGTCCGCCGCCCCCGCGTTCTTCGCCCCTCGAAATCCGCCGAAACTGGCTCGACCCCGGATGCGATCAGGGATTTGACCAGTTCCGCCAGCAACATCGTCTTGCCCGACCCGGCCTTGCCGAGCACCGCGAGGACCGTCCGAGCGCCCTCGCCCTCCGGAAGGACAAGGCCTTGGGCCAGATCGACCCCCGCGCCTCTCAGCAGTTCCGCGATCCGGTCGCGGGCCTTGTTCTGGTCCGGAGAGAATTCCATATCGCCCTGCCTTGCCATGCTCCCTTGTTAACGGGGAGAACACGACGGGACCAGACACAGCGACCATTCGTTTAGATGAGAAAATGTCAGGCAGCGCGATCCTCGATGACCTCCAGATCGTCGCCATGGTCGCGCGATTGCGCATTGAACGATGCATCAAACCACTTCGCCACTTCGGCCAGCGAAATGCCGGAGCGGCGCGAAATCTCGGCGCGCGCCTCTTTGGTGATGTTCCAGACACCCACGCAGATACTGTCCCTGCCCTCACCCGAGGCTCCGATGACATCGGGCACATGTCCCAGGCGTCCATAGATCCGCGGCATCCGTGCATCGAATACGCCAATTGCCTGATCGAGGCCAAAGCGCAGACCCATTTCGAGGCCGGCGAGCAAAAGACCAGCCGCCACCTGGGACGAAGCACCGGGAGACAGACAAAAGCGCGTGCATTCCCAGATCAACGGGCTGACAATGGAAACACCATCGGTGAGATGGGTGAAATGTTCATTAATCATGGTCCGACCAATCGTCGGAAGTGTTCTCATCGAGCCGGCGTGCCGACCATTCGCATCGACCCAGATAATATAGAGCGGATTCAGCGCGTCGTACTCGTCCCGCTCCCAACCGTATTCATTGACCTGAACATCCCAACCCAGGCGGGTCTTGAACTGTTCAGCACGATCCTTGAACATAGTTTCTGCCAGAACTGGATAGTTGCGCAGCTCATCAGCATAAATAAAACGGATCATGTTGGCTCCTGTGTATTTACAGGAACGTTAAATAGTGATCCATGGTTAATAATGGCCGACCGTGCGCCTGTTCAGTATTTAGGCAACACGCCATTTGGAGCTATCATTCCACGCGCAGTTGCCAAAGCTACTGCGTGAGTGACGTTCATTGCCCCCAGCTTATGGCGAGCGCTGTCGATGTAGGCGCGAAGCGTATTCTCGGAGATGCCGAGAATATCGGCAACTCTCCCGCGGCTCTCTCCCTGGCCCAGTCGGGACAGGACCTCGCGCTCACGCGGGGACAGGTCAGTCGTCATGATATCGACTTCGTTGTCGATGATCTGCTTTGCCTGCTGGTGCACGAGGTGCGAAATCAACAGCAGGTCCTTGGCATTCTGATCGATGAATTCCGACCACTCCGCGTCGGTGCCATGGTGGTTCACCGAGAACATTGCGAACTCGCCGTTCGGCCCCCAGATCGGAACCGACCACCCCTGATTCCCGAGCCCCGCCGCGGTTGCCTCGCGCATCATCTGGCGCGCCACGGCACTGGACCAGTCCAGGGACTTCCAATCCATCGGGTGGAACCTGCGCAGGGCTCCCAATACGACGGGATCAATGGACTTGTAGTCCTTTTCTATGTAATGTCGGACCCAGGCGATATCATAGGTAAAAGCACCGACCTGCTCGCCCTTGATGTTCGCGGTGTGATAAATTGCATGAGACACACCCAATCCATCACGGAGCTCGTGGATCCAGGACCGCAGCTCTTCAATGGATTTCGTTGTCCGCAGCCGCTCTAGGATGAGATCCAGATTTTCTCGTGACGACATCGGCAGATCCCGCGCAAGCGAGGTGCATGCTGATTTCCCTCGCGGCGGTGAAGATAGCATCGTCAAGCTGCTCTGCAAGCTCAACCATACCGTTTGCTTCTGAAAACTGCCGGATATCCTTCAGAATATCAATAACCCAGTAGGCCTTCATTTACTTCCCTCTGCGCCGATTGATTTCATCCTATAGATGGATAGCACAATCAGCGCCCCGAATAAACTCGCCATTAGTGATACCCCAGAAATGGTGGGGAGGGCTGGAGCCAAAATATTGAAAACATTGGAATCGATTCACCTTTAGGGCGATCACCCCTGCGTTGCGGCGTGATTCGCCGCAACGCAGTCTGGCGAGTACCCTAGCCTTGGGAACGGCTTGCCTCGATAGTATCGGCAAAGGTCCGAAGACCTGTTCTTGGTGCGCTCACCAGGGTCGCCATATTGCCTGGCTTATGCTCATTGCGCCGCATCTTGACATGCGCCTTGGGAATTTCCGCCCATGTGAACACCTCGGACAGGCAGGGGTCCAGCCGACGGTCGAGCATCAGCTGGTTGGCAGCGCTTGCCTGCTTCAGATTGGCAAAGTGGCTTCCCTGAACTCTTTTCTGATGCATCCAGAGATATCGTGCGTCCATTGTCAGATTATAGCCGGTCGTTCCCGCGCAGATGACAACCATCCCGCCCTTCTTGACGACAAAGACCGAGACCGGAATGGTCGCCTCGCCCGGGTGCTCGAACACCATGTCGACATTCACGCCCTTGCCGGTGATGTCCCAGATGGCCTTGCCAAACTTTCTGACCTCGTTGAACCACTCCTTGTATTCGGGGGTGTTTACTGTGGGCATTTGCCCCCAGCATTTGAACTCTTTCCGGTTGATGACCCCCTTCGCGCCGAGACCCAGCACGAAGTCGCGCTTGTTTTCCTCGGAGATGACACCGATCGCATTCGCGCCGGCCGCGTTCACGAGCTGGATCGCATAGGAGCCCAATCCTCCGGACGCTCCCCAGACCAGGACATTCTGACCCGGCCGCAGTTCATGAGGCGCATGACCGAAAAGCATCCGATAGGCAGTCGCGAGCGTCAGCGTATAGCATGCGCTTTCCTCCCAGGTCAGATGCCGGGGTCGCGGCATCAACTGCTGAGATTGGACATTCGTGAACTGAGCAAAACTGCCGTCCGGTGTTTCATAGCCCCAAATCCGCTGACTTGGGCTGAACATCGGATCGCCGCCGTTGCAATGCTCATCATCCCCATCATCCTGGTTGCAGTGAATGACGACCTCGTCTCCCACCTTCCAGCGCTTGACCTTGTCGCCGACAGCCCACACGATCCCCGAGGCGTCGGATCCGGCGATATGGAAGGGTGCCTTGTGAACATCGAAAGGGCTGATCGGTATGCCAAGCCCCGCCCAGACGCCGTTGTAATTGACGCCCGCGGCCATGACAAAGACGAGGACTTCGTGACTGTCGATCTTCGGAGTATCGACAACCTCGATCTGGAAGGATTTGTCCGGTTCTCCATGCCGTTCACGCCGAATCGTCCAGGCATACATTTTTGCCGGCACGTAACCGAGCGGAGGAATCTCTCCAACCTCGTACAGATCTTTTTGCGGCGCGTCATAACTGGGGCTGGAGGTAGGTGCATCCAAGGGGGCCATGGTCGTTCCTTTCGATCTCGCGGGACTCAAACAGCGTGTCACGCAATTTTATTGCTAATTTCGAGGCAGATCATCATTTACATTATCCACGCTGCAACGCAACCGGTTTTGAAGGGTCACAAGCGCCACTTTAGGCGCAAGTTTAGTGTCGAGGATGGCGATTCAGCGTAACTTTCTTTCAATCGGTTTGCGCTGCATTGCAAAACACCCTAGTGTCGACGGACAGAATCGCTGATTCGGACAGGCAGAGTAGAGATGAGCAAAACCAGACGCGACGAACCTTGGCTGTTCAGAACATACGCGGGACATTCGACCGCGCAAAAGTCCAATGCTCTCTATCGCCAAAATCTTGCCCGCGGTCAGACCGGCCTCTCCGTGGCCTTCGATCTGCCCACCCAGACCGGCTATGACAGCGATCATGTTCTGGCGCGGGGCGAGGTCGGCAAGGTCGGCGTTCCGATCAGCCACCTGGGCGATATGCGGATGCTCTTCGACTCGATTCCGCTCGAAACGATGAACACCTCCATGACGATCAACGCAACCGCCGCTTGGTTGCTCTCCCTTTATATCGCCGTCGCCGAGGAGCAGGGAGCGGATATCCGGAAACTCCAGGGCACGGTCCAGAACGATATCATCAAGGAATATCTCAGCCGCGGCACCTATGTCTTCCCGCCCGCGCCCTCGCTCAAGCTGATCGCGGATGTCGCGGAATATTGCTACCGGGACGTTCCCAAATGGAATCCCATGAACGTCTGCTCCTATCATCTCCAGGAAGCCGGGGCGACGCCGGAACAGGAGCTGGCCTTCGCCCTCGCAACCGCCTGCGCCGTCCTCGATCAGGTGCGCCTCCAGGTCTCGCCGGAGGACTTCCCCCAGACCGTCAGCCGCATCTCCTTCTTCGTCAACGCAGGCATCCGCTTCGTCACCGAAATGTGCAAGATGCGGGCCTTCGTCGACCTCTGGGAGGAAATCGCCCGTGACCGGTACGGCGTCGCGGATCCGAAACTCCGGCGGTTCCGCTATGGGGTCCAGGTCAACTCGCTCGGCCTCACCGAGCAGCAGCCGGAGAACAACGTCTACCGGATCCTGATCGAAATGCTGGCCGTCGTCCTGTCGAAGAAGGCGCGGGCGCGGGCGGTGCAGCTTCCCGCCTGGAACGAGGCGCTCGGTCTGCCGCGGCCCTGGGATCAGCAATGGTCGCTCCGGATGCAGCAGATCATGGCCTATGAAACCGACCTGCTGGAATATGGCGACCTCTTCGACGGCAACCCGGCGGTCGAGACCAAGGTGGAAGCGCTCAAGCAGGGTGCGCGCGCGGAACTCGCCCGGATCGACGAGATGGGCGGGGCGGTGGCCGCGATCGACTATATGAAATCCCAGCTCGTCGCCTCCAACTCCGGGCGGCTGCGCGACATCGAATCCGGGGACATGACCGTGGTCGGGGTCAACCGCTATGTCGAGGCGGAACCCAGTCCGCTGGTCGCAGGCGATGGCGGGATCATGACCGTCGATCCGGCGGTCGAGGCGGAGCAGATCGAACGGCTCCGGGCCTGGCGGGCAGCGCGGGATCCGGAGGCGGTGCAAAAGGCCCTCACCGAGCTGACGGCGGCGGCGCGGGAGGGGCGCAATATCATGCCCCCCTCGATCGCGGCGGCCAAGGCCGGGGTCACGGGCGGGGAATGGGGCTCGGTGATGCGCGAGGTCTTCGGCGAATACCGGGCCCCCACCGGGGTCGGCAAGGCGGCGGCGGCCCCGACCGGAAACCTCGCCGAAATCCGCGAGGCGGTCGAGAGCGCGAGCCAGAAACTGGGTCGCCGGATCAAGTTCCTCGTCGGCAAGCCCGGGCTCGACGGCCATTCCAACGGGGCCGAACAGATCGCGGTCCGGGCGCGGGACAGCGGCATGGAGGTGGTCTATGAGGGCATCCGCCTGACCCCCGCCCAGATCGTCAACGCGGCGCTCGAGGAATCGGTCCATGTGGTCGGCCTCTCGATCCTCTCGGGCAGCCACCTGCCGCTGGTTCAGGAGGTGATGGACCGGATGGCCCAGGCGGGGCTGGAGGATATTCCGGTCGTGGTCGGGGGGATCATCCCGGACGTGGATGCGGAGACCATGCGGGGCTGGGGGGTCGCCCGGGTCTATACGCCCAAGGATTTCGAATTGAACCGGATCATGCTCGATATCGTCGATCTGGTGGGCAAGGACGACCGCGCCGCCGCCTGAGCCTCGGGTGCGCACGCGTGCGCACCCATCTATCCAACTGAAATATCTATATTTTCCAAAAACGTTAACCTTTGAGAAAGACGCGAGGGGAAGTCGGTTCCGCAGGACGCGAACTCACCGGCGCAACGGTCCTGATCCGGAGGCAGCGGGCTCGACACACCGGGGAGGAGCTTTCGGAGGCGGGCTCGAAGATCGCCCCGCGAACTCTGGAGAGGGGGGGCCTCGATGACGATCCAGTCGATCCGGACGGTCACGCAGGGGGCGGCTTCGGGCCACAGGGGATCTCGAAACCCCTCCGCGGGGGGGCCGGAACGCAACGATGGTTCCCGCGCGGCCTTGTCGTCGTCGGAAACAGCCCCCCGGGGATCATGAGGGGTGAGCCGGTCTCCGCCCTCCGCTGACTTCGCCCCTGCCCCCCCTACGACATCGGACGGTCGCCGGGGCGGAGGGGGTGGGTCGGACAGCGCTCGGCGGGGGGAGCCTCAGGGGCGACGGCGGGGCGCGGGATTGGGCTGGCTCAGCCTGGCCAGAAAGGCCGCGAGGGCGGCGCGGCGCTCCTCGGGCGCGCCATCCCGCTCCACCCAATTGTTCAGGGCCGCGCCCGAGGTGATCATCTCCCGGACCTGTTTCAACAAGGCAGGCTCCAGCGCGTTCGTTTCCCATTGCGCATCGGCAAGCGCGAACGTCGCATCGTACTTGTCATCATACTCGACAAAGGCTTCGGCGAATTCGACCCTGATGCGCTGTGTTGCCACCTCGGCGGTCGCGCCGCTGTTATAGAGATCAAAATAGCTCTCGTAGATTTCGGCGAATGTATCATTTTCGCTGATATCGGCGCCCCAGGCTCCCATAGTCTCAGTCCTCCCTCGAAGCGATTTCCAATCGAATGGACTCATGCGATGGCTCGGACATCGTGGCAAGTCAAATGGCGCATTGAGGGGATCTCGACACCGCTGGCCTGGAGCGAGCGTGGCCAAGGGCTCCGGGGGGCGCCCCCCCGTGTCATCGTGCGGCAAGGTCGCTCGCGGCCCCTGAGGCATCGTGTCCTGGACAGGGCCGGGAAGCCGGGACGGCGAATTGTTCGATTGTCCGGCGGTTGATCGCGATCCAGGTGATTTCAGGCAGAAGGCCCCCCCGGCCGTATCGCCGGGGGGGAGCGGGGATCAATGGGTCAGGATCTTGTCCAGCGCGCCCGGTTTGTCGTGCAGGGCGAGCTTGTCGACGATGGTTTCGGAGGCCGTGTTCAGGCCGATCACCTCGACCTCCACCCCTTCGCGGCGGAATTTCAGCACGACCCGGTCCAGCGCCTGCACCGCGGAAATGTCCCAGATATGGGCGTGAGTCACGTCCAGGATCACCCGGTCGAGCTTTTCCCGGAAATCGAAGGCATTCCGGAAATCCTCGACCGAGCCATAGAACATCTGGCCCTCGATCCGATAGGCGCGGACGCGGCCATCGGGGTCGAGCGTCGAAGTGACGCGAAAGAGCTGCGCGATCTTGGCGGCGAAGAAGATGCCGGAGAGCAGCACGCCGAGCAGCACCCCGATGGCGAGATTGTGGGTCGTGACCACCGCCGCCACCGTCGCCAGCATCACCACCGAGGAGGAGGCCGGGTGCGTTCGCAGCGACAGGATCGACGCCCAGGAGAAGGTGCCGATGCTGACCATGATCATGATCGCAACGAGCGCGGGCATCGGAATCCGGCTGACCCACGCGCCGAGGGAGACGCAGAAGATGAGCAGCATCACCCCCGCGAAGAAGCAGGAGAGGCGGCCGCGCCCGCCGGATTTCACATTGATCATGCTCTGGCCGATCATGGCGCAGCCCGCCATGCCGCCGATAAAGCCGGTGCAGGCATTGGCGAGACCCTGGCCGATGCATTCCTGATCGCGGCTGGACCTTGTGTCGGTCAGGTCATCGACGAGGTTCTGGGTCATCAGGCTTTCGAGCAGGCCGACGAGGGCGATGGCGAGCGCGGTGGGAAAGATGATCCGCAGCGTTTCAAAGGTCAGCGGCACGTCGGGCAAGAGGAAGACCGGCAGCGTGTCCGGCAGCGCTCCCATGTCGCCGACGGTGCGCACGTCCCAGCCGAAGGCGAGGGTGAGGGCGGTGAGGATGATGATGGTGACCAAGGGCGAGGGGACCGCCCTGGTGACACGGGGGAAGAGATAGATGATGGCGAGGCCGAGGGCGACCAGCGGATAGGTCAGCGGCGGCACGCGGGCGGGGTCGAGTTCGGGCAGTTGCGCGAGGAAGATCAGGATCGCCAGCGCATTGACGAAGCCGGTCATCACCGATCGCGAGACATAGCGCATGACAAAGCCGAGGCGCGCGAGCCCCATGCCGATCTGGAGCAGCCCCGCGAGCACGGTGGTGGCGAGCAGATATTGCAGGCCATGCTCCTTGACCAGCGTCACCATGAGGACGGCGGTCGCGGCGGTCGCGGCGGAGATCATGCCGGGTCGTCCGCCGGCGATGGCGGTGATGACGGCGATGGAGAAGGAGGCATAGAGGCCGACCCTGGGGTCCACGCCCGCGATGATCGAGAAGGCGATGGCCTCGGGGATCAGGGCGAGGGCCACGACGAGGCCGGAGAGCAGGTCGGCCCGGGTGTTGCCGAACCATTGGGCGCGGTAGGTTTCGAGTGAGATCATGGGATGTCCATCGCAGCCCCGGTCCTGGGACAGGTTTCGAAGGGGCAGGGGCTGTCTGACGGTTGTCCGGCGGATTGGCGGCCGGAAGAGCCAGCCGGGAATCGCACCCGGCTCCTGGTTTTACGAGGGTTGGCATATCCGATCCCGGCGGAGATGCCAACCTTGTGATCAGGAGGGTTGGACCTCGTCGGTCCAGACCTTGAAGCCGACGAGATTGCCGGGTCCGAAGGTGTGGGTCAGGGGGACGTCGGCGGCATCGCGCCCTTGCGCGATCAGGACCCGGCCCCAGCGGGGGGCATTGTTGCGCGGGTCGAAGGTCCACCAGCGCCCGCCTAGGTAGACCTCCATCCAGGCGGCGAAATCCATTTCGGCATAGGGAGGGGGCAGGTTGATGTCGCTGATATAGCCGGTGCAATAGCGGGTCGGGATGTTCATGCAGCGGCAGAAGGTCACCGCCAGATGCGCGAAGTCGCGGCAGACGCCGACACGTTCCTGATACGCCTCCCACGCCGTCCGCGTCGGGCGGGAGTTCTGATAGCCGAAGGTGATATGCTGGTTCACGAAATCGCAGATCGCCTGGACCCGCGCCCAGCCGGGTTCGGTGTGACCAAAGAGGGTCCAGGCCTCGTTCGACAGCCGGTCGGTCTCGCAATACCGACTGCCGAGCAGGAATTGCAGCGTGTCGGAGGGGAGATCCTCGACGGGATGCTGGATGGCGTCCGGGGCCACCGGATCGGATTCGCCGCTGTCGCGCAATTGGGCGTCGGTGCCGAGCCGGAACCGGCCGGCGGGGGCGACGAGGCGGCAGCACCAGTTGCCGAAGCTGTCGCGATAGCTCTGGATCGGAACGGCGGGCACGGTTCGAAGATGATCCGGACTGAGCAGGTCGCCAAACCGCGTATAGTGGACATTCAACATGACAATCATTGGCGTCGGATTCTGAAAGTCGAAATCGAGCTCGCAGCCCAATCGAATTTGCATGGAGGTCCTTTCTGGACTTGGGGGGACGGACCGCTTCCGGGCGCGTCATATTTCGTTAACCTAATTGTCGCGCGCGGCGAGCGCCATCCCGAACGGCGGGCACCGGGCCCGGACGATCACGGGAAAATGGGAACGAAATCCCGTCGCGGCGGTTTAGTCCGGGGACCAGCCTGTGCTAGGGTCCGCTGGCCGAGAGGGGATCGGAGCATCGCCACACCAGAAGAACGATGCATCGGCCCGTGGCAGGCAGCCCGGGGAGGATGGGTCAGGTCGTGGGGATTGCGTGGGACCATTGTCTCGTCTCCCCCCCAATCGCAATTCAAGGAGAAATAGATGGCAGATTATAAAGGCCCCAATGCGTCCGGGGCATCGAAAGGTACCAGTGTCTGGGTCTGGGTGGTCGTCGGCGTCGTCGTCCTGCTGGTGATCGGCTGGTTTACCGGCCTGATCGGCGGCAAGCCGCCCGCGCCGCCGCCCCCTCCTCCCCCGGCCGTTTCCGCGCCGGCCACGCCCGCGCCCGAACCCGCCGCTCCGGCCACGCCGCCTGCTCCGGCCCCGACCGCTCCCGCGCCGAGCGAGCCCGCGGCTCCCGCGCCGAGTGAACCCGCGGCCCCTGCCCCGGCGGCTCCCGCTCCGAGCGAACCGGCGACGCCCGCGCCCGCCACTCCCGCGGAACCGGCTCCGGCCCCCGCTCCCGCGCCGTCCAATCCGTAACGAAAATGGCCACCAGCCCCGATGGGCTGGTGGCCATTCCCCTGGGTCGCGACGTTTTTCAGGTCCGGCGTTCGACCATCAATTGTTTGATCGAGGCGATCGCCTTGGCCGGGTTCAGGCCCTTGGGGCAGGTCTTGGCGCAGTTCATGATCGTGTGGCAGCGGTAGAGCTTGAACGGATCCTCAAGGTCATCGAGCCGTTCGCCCGTGGCCTCGTCCCGGCTGTCGATGATCCAGCGGTAGGCATGCAGGAGCGCCGCCGGGCCGAGATAGCGGTCGCCGTTCCACCAATAGCTCGGGCAGGAAGTCGAGCAGCAGGCGCACATCACACATTCATAAAGACCGTCGAGCTTGCGCCGGTCGTCGATCGATTGCTTCCATTCGGCCGCGGGCAGGTTCGTCTTGGTTTCCAGCCAGGGCATGATGCTGGCATGCTGGGCATAGAAATGGGTCAGGTCGGCGACCAGATCCTTGACCACCGGCATATGCGGCAGCGGATAGATTTTCACGTCGCCCTTGATCTGGTCCATGCCATAGATACAGGCGAGCGTGTTGATCCCGTCGATGTTCATCGCACAGGAGCCGCAGATGCCCTCGCGGCAGGAGCGGCGGAAGGTCAGGGTCGGGTCGATCTCGTTCTTGATCTTGATCAGCGCGTCCAGAACCATCGGGCCGCAGGTATCCATATCGACGTAATAGGTGTCGATGCGGGGATTTTCCGGCGTGTCGGGGTTGTAGCGATAGATCTTGAAGGCGCGGACGTTGGGCCCCGCCGGTTTCGGCCAGGTCTTGCCGGTGACCAGGCGGCTGTTTTTCGGCAGGGTGAATTCAGCCATTGTTCCAGCTCCTCAATAGACGCGGGCCTTGGGGGCGATCTTCTTCAGGTCGATGCCGCCCTCGGCCTCGGTGGTCAGGGGGTCGAGATGGACCGGGCGATAGCGCAAAGTCACGCTGTCGTCCTCGTTCACCACGGCGAGGCTGTGCTTGCGCCAGTTGGCGTCGTCGCGGTTTGGCCAATCCTCGTGGGCATGGGCGCCCCGGCTCTCCTTGCGTGCCTCGGCCGCGACGATGGTGGTCAGGGCGTTCGGCATCAGGTTGGTCAGTTCCAACGTCTCCATCAGGTCCGAGTTCCAGATCAGCGAACGATCGCTGACCTTGATATGGCGCATCTGGGCGGCGACATCGGCCATCTTGACCACGCCCTCGGCCAGCGTCTTGTCGGTGCGGAAGACGGCCGCGTCCGACTGCATGGTCTTTTGCATGTTCAGCCGCAGCTCGGCGGTCGCGATATCCCCGGCCGCGTTGCGCAGGGCGTCGAACCGGGCCACGGCCTTGTCCACCGAGGCGGTGTTGAGCGGCGGATTGGCGGTTTCCGGATCGACGACCTTGGCCGCGCGGATCGCGGCGGCGCGGCCAAAGACCACGAGGTCGATCAGCGAATTGGACCCCAGACGGTTCGCGCCATGGACCGAGGCGCACCCCGCCTCGCCCACCGCCATCAGGCCGGGCAGGATACGGTCGGGATTGTCCTCGGTCGGGTCGAGCACCTCGCCCCAGTAATTCGTCGGAATGCCGCCCATATTGTAATGCACGGTGGGCAGGACCGGGATCGGCTCCTTGGTCACATCGACGCCGGCGAAGATCTTGGCGGATTCGCTGATGCCCGGCAGGCGCTCGTGCAAAGCCTCGGGCGGCAGGTGGTTCAGGTTCAGATGGATATGGTCCTTGTTCGGACCGACCCCGCGACCCTCGCGGATCTCGATGGTCATGCAGCGCGACACCACGTCGCGCGAGGCCAGATCCTTGTAGGTGGGCGCATAGCGTTCCATGAACCGCTCGCCCTCGGAATTGGTGAGATACCCCCCCTCGCCGCGCGCGCCCTCGGTGATCAGGCAGCCCGCGCCATAGATGCCGGTCGGATGGAACTGGACGAACTCCATATCCTGAAGCGCCAGACCCTGGCGGGCGACCATGCCCGCGCCGTCGCCGGTGCAGGTGTGGGCGGAGGTGGCGGAAAAATAGGCGCGGCCATACCCCCCCGTCGCCAGCACCGTCATCTTGGCATTGAAGCGATGCAGGGTGCCGTCGTCGAGCTTCCAGGCGAGCACGCCCTGACAGGCGCCATCCTCGGACATGATCAGGTCGATGGCGAAATATTCGATATAGAATTGCGCATTGTGCTTGAGCGATTGCCCATAGAGCGTGTGCAGGATCGCATGCCCCGTCCGGTCGGCGGCGGCGCAGGTGCGTTGCACGGGCGGACCTTCGCCGAACTGCGTGGTATGGCCGCCGAAGGGACGCTGATAGATCCGGCCATCCTCGGTCCGGCTGAACGGCACGCCATAATGTTCCAGCTCATAGACCGCCTTCGGCGCCTCGCGTGCGAGATATTCCATCGCGTCGGTGTCGCCGAGCCAGTCTGACCCCTTGACCGTGTCATACATATGCCACTGCCAATGGTCGGGCCCCATGTTCGAGAGCGAGGCGGCGATGCCGCCCTGGGCCGCGACGGTGTGGCTGCGCGTGGGGAAGACCTTGGTGACGCAGGCGGTTTTCAGGCCCTGTTCGGCCATGCCGAGCGTCGCGCGCAGGCCGGAACCGCCAGCCCCCACCACGACGACGTCATAGGTGTGGTCGATGAACGCATAGGCTGACATGGACGTCCCTTTCAGGCGGAAAACGCGATCTTGGCCACGGAGAACACGCCGATCAGGGCGACGCCCCAGCAGATCAGGCTGTTGGCCAGCAGAAGACCGGTGCGCAGGGGTTTGGAATGCACATAATCCTCGATCACCACCTGAAGGCCCTGCTGCGCATGGGCGAAGGTGACGAGGATCAACAGGATGGCCACGATGGCATTGAACGGATTGCCATAGATCGCGCGGACGGTCTCGAAGTCCTGTCCCAGCGCGCGGGCGAAGGGGAAGATGAAGAGCAGCGTCAGCGGGATCAGCGCGAGGGAGGTGAGACGCTGGCTCCACCAATGGCCGGTGCCCTCCTTGGCCGACCCCAGGCCGAGCACACGTTGGCGGTCGGTGCGATAGCTCATCTTGAAGCTCCTCAGAGGGCGATCAGAATTGTGATCACAGTCAGGACAGCGGTTGCCACCACCACGGCCATGCCGGATTTTTGAACGGTTTCAATCTCGAACCCATAGCCTGCGTCCCAGAACAGATGCCGGATGCCGTTGCAGAAGTGAAACCACAAGGCGGCGAGCGCGCCGAGCATCATCAGGGTGCCGAGCCAGGAGGTAAGGATCCAGTCGACGAGGCCGAAATAATGGGGAGAGGTGGCGGCGGCGAGGAACCACCAGACGACGAGCAGGGCCACGAAGCTGATGGCGACGCCGGTGATCCGGTGCAGGATCGACAGGACGGAGGTGATCTGCGGTCGATAGACCTGTCCGATCATGAAGGGCGAAAGAGGTCGGTTGCCACGGTTGACGTCGGCCATGATCTGCTCTCCCTATCGTCGAATTGATCGCCTCGCGCCGGGGACGCCAAATCCCAGAACAGGGGCCGATTTCGACCTGAGTCCGGGCCAATGCGACCCCGCGCGCTCTTTTGACATGGTTTTTTTCGCGATTGCAAGTGCGAAGAAAAGTGTGATCACAAGGTTAAATTTTGTGATCACACGTTAATTTTATCGCGGCACGAGCGCCCAATAGTCGAGATCGAGCAGGACATGCGGCAGGTACCGGCCCTCGCCGCCCCGGAGCGCGAAGCCCTGCGCCCCGCCCGTCACCGCCACCAGACGCAGGCGCAGCGCGCCGATCCCGGGCATCGCGGTTTCGGCCTTGTCCAGCACCTCGGACCAGGCGCCGACCGTTTCACCGGCGAAACAGGGGTTTGCATGGCTGCCGGCATTGATTCCGACGATCATCTGGGCATTGGCGAGGCCGTTGAAGGAGAGTGCCCGCGCCAGGCTGATGATATGGCCGCCATAGATCAGGCGGCGTCCGTCCTCGCGCAAGGTGGCATCGAAATGCACCTTGGAGGTGTTCTGCCAGAGGCGGGTGATCATCATATGCTCCGCCTCCTCAATCGTTAAACGATCAATATGATCGATCTTCTCCCCGATTTCGTAATCGTCCCAGCGATGAAATTCGCCTGCGAGCGTGTCGTCATAGGTGGAAAAATCCAGTCCGGCGGGCAGGATCAGATCGGCGGGCGCGACCGCCTTGGCCAATTCGGGCACCACGGCCGGGGGCACGGCGGCCTCCGGATCGCGTTTGCGCACCATCACCCAGCGGACATAACGCAGGACCGGAGTCCCGTTCTGGTTGAAACCGGTGGAGCGGACCCAGACCACGCCGCTCGTCCGGTTGGAATTCTCGCGCAGGCCGATTACCTCGCTGGAGGCGGTCAGCGTGTCGCCGGGATAGACCGGCGCGAGGAACCGCGCCTCGGCATAGCCGAGGTTGGCCACCGCGTTCCGGCTGATGTCCGGGACGGTGCGGCCGAAGACGATATGGAAAGCCGCGAGATCCTCGATCGGGCTGCGCGGCAGGCCGAGGGAGCGCGCGAATTCATCGGAGGAATAGAGTGCGACCCGGCTGGAATAGATCGCCGTATAGAGGGCGCGGTCGCCTTCGGTGACGGTGCGCGGCACCGCGTGAGGGATGACCTGGCCGATATGGTAATCCTCGAAGAAATTGCCGGCGGCGGTTTTCGACATCTTCGACATCAGAGCTCCCCCAGCCTGAGGGAGGGGTCATAGTCCGCGTCCACCTCCTTCACCACCGCCTGGCCACAGCGCATCACGCCCGCGGAGGCGTCGAAGGCATAGGTCGGGGTTCCGTGCAGTGACCAGCCCGAGGCGAGGGCCCGTGTCACCTTGTGACAAAAAGCCGAGGTGTCTTCCTCCGTCAGAAAACGGTATGCCAGCATGGGTTCATCCCGGAAAGGGCCATACGCCGAGCCAGGCGTGGATGGCGGTTATCCCGGCGAAGGCCACGAGCGTGATCAGGACGAGGCGGAGTTCCGCCGCGCGCGGTCCCGCCACGGGGCGTTGCCAGGGGGAGGCGGCATCGATCAGCCGGATATCCAGAAGAGCCCAGAGACCGAGGCCGCCGAAGAGCAGGATCGAGGCCAGATCGCCATTGACCAGGAGATGCGCGACCGCCCAGACCACCACGGCGGTCAGCATGGGATTGCGCAGCCGGGTCTTGATCCAGGTTTTGGAATGGGACGCGCCGAAGAGATAGACGGCGATCAGCATCAGGGTGTTGTTGAGATGGACCATGGCCGCCGGCGGGGTCCAGACCGCGACATAGGGCGCGGAGCGGTAGCCGAGGATCATCAGGAGAAGCCCGGCGGCGATGGGCAGCGCGAAGGCCGCCTTGGCCGGGCCCTCGCCGAGCGATTGGGCGAGATGGGCGCGCTGCTCGGGCAACGCGCGTTTGAAGACATGGGCGGACGCCCAGAGAAGGAGTCCGAGGACGAGAAGGATCATGTGGCAACTCCCGTGGAGGGGTTTCAGCTCCCGCCGGCGAGTGCGTCGATGGCCGCCGCGCGGGCGATCAACCGGCGCGCGGCGTCGACATGCAGGTTTTCCACGATCCGTCCGTTGAGTACAGCCACGCCCTCGCCGCGTTCCACCGCCGATTCAAAGGCCTCGACCTGCGCTCGCGCCAAAGTGAGGTCGGCGGGCGAGGGTGCGAAGATTTCGTTGGTGGTTTCGATCTGGTCGGGATGGATCAGCGTCTTGCCATCGAAGCCCATGTCGCGGGCCTGGACACAGGCGGCGCGCAGGCCGTCGAGATCCTGATAGGCGTTGTGGACGCCATCGACGCAGATCAGCCCCTCGGCCCGGGCGGCCAGCAGGCAGAGGCCGAGGCTGGTCAGGAGCGGGACGCGGTCGGGCGTGTGGGCGGCGCCGAGTTCCTTGGCCAGGTCGTTGGTGCCGAGTACCAGCCCCTGGAGCAGAGGATGCGCCGCCGCGATGGCGGGGGCGTTCAGCATGGCACGCGGCGTTTCCATCATCGCCCAGATCCGGGTGTGAGCGGGCGCGTCATGGGCGCGCATCAGATCGATGGCGCGCAGGAGATCCCCGGGTGATTCGACCTTGGGTAGAAGGATCGCATGCGGGCCCGCCGCGACGACACGCGCGAGATCGGCCCGGCCCCATTGCGTTTCGAGCGCGTTGATCCGAATGATCAGGCGGCGCGCACCATAGCCGCCGGCCTCGACCGCCGCGGCAACCAGTTCACGCGCCTGCGGTTTTTCGGTCGGGGCCACCGCGTCCTCGAGATCGAGGATCAGGGCGTCGGCGGGCAGGTGCCGCGCGCGCTCCAGTGCCCGCGGCCGCGAGCCGGGCATGTAGAGCACCGAACGATAAGGCTGGAAGTCGTGCTCCATGGTATACATTTCTTTGCTGCACTGCACAAAAGATGACCGAGCCCGGAGCGAAACACAAGGAAAAAAGGTCGGGGGCGTTGCGCAACCCGTCCGTCGCGCGGTCGAGGCGTTAACAGATCATTCGTCAATGAATGCGCATTTTAGGCGAATTGGAACGCCCGAAGCGGATCCCTCCCGGCGGACCAGAAGCCCCATCGCGGAACCTTCCCGCCCGAGCACAGAAAGCCGAAGAATGTCCAAGCTTTGCCTTATCGCCCGGCTCGTCGTGACCTTCACGCTCCTGCATGCCACGCCCTATGCCATCGCCGAGGATCATCAGACCTGTGCCAAGCGGGATCTGGTCGTCCAGCGTCTTCAGGAGAAGTTCGGCGAGACCCAGCGCGGCATCGGCCTCAACCAGACGGACGGATTGCTGGAGATCTTCACCTCGCCCGCCACCGGAACCTGGACGATCCTGATGACCAAGCCGGACGGCTCGACCTGCCTGCTCGCCGCCGGCCGCCGCTGGGCCGAGGCGCATCAGAAGATCGCCCTTCCCGGCAAGGAGATCTGACCTCAGGTCAGCGCATCATAGATCAGCTTGCTCCCGGTCAGCAGGAGCAGGACATAGGTGAGCTGGAAGAAGCGTTTCTCCTCGATCATGTCGTGCGCCCAGACCCCGAGGAAGACGCCGCCGACGGCGAAGGGGGCGAGGATCAGATTGACCCAGACCGACTCGCCGTTGAACATGCCCAAGGCGATATAGAACGGCAGCTTGATCGCATTCACGAACCAGAAGACGATCACCGTCGTCGCCTGATAGGTGGTCTTGGCCAGGCCCGCCCCCAGAAGGTACATGGTCGCGGGCGGCCCGCCGGCGTGGCTGACGAAACTGGTGAAGCCGGTGACGGTGCCCCAGATGACACCCGCGACCGGCCCCTGGGCCCGGCTGGGGGGACGCAGCCAGCCTGACTGCCGGGCGTACTGGAAGAGCACGAACCCCACCGCCATCACCCCCACCATCAACCGCACCCCGTCCGGACTGATCGAGCGGAACAGCAGCCAGCCGAGCACCGTTCCCGGGATTCCGCCCAGCATCAGGAGCCGCGCATGGTTCCAGTCCCACTTGCCCCAATAGGTCCTGAGGCTGGTCACATCCATCAGCATCAGGAGCGGCAGCAACAGGCCCACCGCCTGGGCGGGCGGCATCACCATCGCGAGCAAGGGCGCCGAGACAAATCCCGCGCCCGAGCCGAACCCGCCCTTGGAGATCGCGGAGATCAGCACGGCGACGATCGCCACCGCGAAAAACACATATAATCCCGCGTCCATGTTCACGCTTTTCTCTCCGATATGCGCTGTGCGCCCTGGACCTTTGAATCTTGCCAACTGGACGTTGAGCCGCTAGCCAGAACCCAGTTTTCCACCTGACGGGAGCGACTGGGAATGGCAAGACCGAAGATTGCGCTGATTGGCGCCGGGCAGATCGGGGGCACGCTCGCCCACCTCGCGGCGCTGAAGGAACTCGGCGACGTCGTGCTCTTCGATATCGCCGAAGGCACGCCGCAGGGCAAGGCGCTCGATATCGCCGAAAGCGCGCCCGTCGATGGATTTGACGCGACCCTCAAGGGCACCAACAGCTATCAGGACATCGCGGGCGCGGATGTCTGCATCGTCACCGCCGGGATCGCGCGCAAGCCGGGCATGAGCCGCGACGACCTGCTCGGCATCAATCTCAAGGTCATGAAGTCGGTCGGCGAGGGTATCTCGGCCCATGCGCCGAACGCCTTCGTGATCTGTATCACCAATCCGCTCGATGCCATGGTCTGGGCCTTGCGCGAATTCTCCGGCCTGCCCCATGCCAAGGTCTGTGGCATGGCGGGCGTGCTCGACAGCGCGCGCTTCCGGCATTTCCTCGCCGATGAATTCAAGGTCTCGGTCAAGGACGTGACCGCCTTCGTCCTCGGCGGTCATGGCGACACGATGGTGCCGCTGGAGCGTTATTCCACCGTTGCCGGCATCCCCCTGCCCGATCTGGTCGCGATGGGCTGGACCACGCAGGAGAAGCTCGATTCGATCGTTCAGCGCACCCGCGACGGTGGCGCCGAGATCGTGGCCCTGCTCAAGACCGGCTCGGCCTTCTATGCGCCCGCCGCCAGCGCCATCGAAATGGCCGAGGCCTATCTCAAGGACCAGAAGCGGGTCCTGCCCTGCGCCGCGGCGCTCGACGGGCAATATGGGCTGTCGGACATCTATGTCGGCGTGCCCACGGTCATCGGCGCCGGTGGCATCGAGCGGGTCGTCGAGATCGCCCTCGACGAGACCGAGAAGGCGATGTTCGACAAATCGGTCGCGGCCGTGCGGGGCCTGGTCGATGCCTGCAAGGCCATCGACGGCAGCCTCGCATAAGCTCGGGATTGTCTGGCCTGGTTGATTTTCGAATCAACCAAGGCGAGCAATTTTAACGAATAATTAATTTGTGATCACAGAAATTTTTTGTGTGATCACAAAACCGGGCTTTTCGGGCCGAAGGCCGTCCGGACGCCTAAATTCGTTTGCAACGCAGCGAATCCGATCCTAGGACAGCGACGTGCCGCCGGGCTTTGAGCCTCGCGGCGCCGACAATGCCCCGAACGGGCGGGCCCGAGGATCGCAACGGATGAACATTCACGAATACCAGGCCAAGCAATTGCTCAGGGAGTATGGCGCTCCTGTCTCCGACGGACGCGCGGTGCTCAAGGCCGAGGACGCCAAGTCCGCGGCGGGCGAAATCGATGGGCCGATCTGGGTCGTCAAGGCGCAGATTCACGCCGGCGGCCGCGGCAAGGGCCATTTCAAGGAACAGAGCGCGGGCGAAAAGGGTGGCGTGCGCGTGACCCGTTCGGTCTCGGACGCGGCCGACGAAGCGCAGAGGATGCTGGGGCGCACCCTGGTGACCCATCAGACCGGCCCGGCGGGCAAGGTCGTCAACCGCGTCTATATCGAGGATGGCGCCGATATCGCGCGGGAATTGTATCTCGCCCTGCTGGTGGACCGTGCGACCAGCCAGATCGCCTTCGTCGTCTCGACCGAGGGCGGCATGGATATCGAGGAAGTGGCGGCGTCGACGCCCGAGAAGATCCTCAGCTTCTCCGTCGATCCGGCCAGCGGCATTTCCGGCTTCCACGGCCGCCGCGTGGCCTTCGCGCTCGGGCTCGAAGGCAAACAGGTCAAGCAATGCGTGGATCTGGTGAACCGTTTGTACCGTCTGTTCACCGAGCGCGATTGCGAGATGCTGGAGATCAATCCGCTGATCGTGACCAAGGACGGCGACCTCAAGTGCCTCGATGCCAAGATGGGGTTCGATTCCAACGCCCTGTACCGGCAGCCCGCGATCCTCGCCCTGCGCGACGAGACCGAGGAGGATCCCAAGGAGCTGGCCGCCTCGAAGTTCGACCTGAACTATATCGCGCTCGATGGCGAGATCGGCTGCATGGTCAATGGCGCGGGCCTTGCGATGGCGACGATGGACATCATCAAGCTCTATGGCTCCGAGCCTGCGAACTTCCTCGATGTCGGCGGCGGGGCGACCCGGGAGAAGGTGACCGAGGCCTTCAAGATCATCACCTCCGACCCGCAGGTGAAGGGCATCCTCGTCAATATCTTCGGTGGCATCATGCGCTGCGACGTGATCGCCGAGGGCGTGATCGAAGCGGTGAAGGTGGTGGGCCTCAAGGTTCCGCTGGTGGTTCGGCTCGAAGGGACGAATGTCGAGCTCGGTAAGAAGATCCTCAACGAATCCGGTCTAGCCGTGATCGCCGCCGACGACCTCGCCGACGCGGCCGCCAAGATCGTCAAAGCCGTGAAAGGCGCCTGAGTCATGTCCATCCTCGTTGACGAAAACACACGGGTCATCTGTCAGGGCCTGACCGGCAGCCAGGGCACCTTCCATTCCGAGCAGGCCATCGCCTATGGCACCAAGATGGTCGGCGGTGTCACCCCCGGCAAAGGCGGCGGCAGCCATATCGGCCTGCCGATCTTCAATACCGTGGCCGAGGCGCGCGACGTGACCGGCGCCAATGCCACCGCGATCTATGTGCCCCCGCCGTTCGCGGCGGATGCCATCCTCGAGGCGATCGACGCCGAGATCGAATTGATCGTGGCAATCACCGAAGGCATCCCGGTGCTCGACATGATGAAGGTCAAGCGCGCGTTGCAGGGGTCGGGCTCGATCCTGATCGGTCCGAACTGCCCCGGCGTCATCACCCCCGACGCCTGCAAGATCGGCATCATGCCCGGCCATATCCACAAGCGCGGCTCGGTCGGCGTGGTCTCGCGGTCGGGCACGCTGACCTATGAGGCGGTGGCGCAGACCACGGCGGCGGGCCTCGGGCAGAGCACCTGCGTCGGGATCGGCGGCGATCCGATCAAGGGGACCGAGCACATCGATGTGCTCGAATGGCTCCTGGCCGATGACGAAACCCAGTCCATCATCATGATCGGCGAGATCGGCGGCGCGGCCGAGGAAGAAGCCGCGCAGTTCATCAAGGACGAGAAGGCGCGCGGGCGGTGGAAGCCGATCGCGGGCTTCATCGCCGGCCGCACCGCGCCCTCGGGCCGTCGCATGGGTCATGCCGGGGCCATCGTCGCCGGCGGCAAGGGCGGCGCCGAGGACAAGATCGAGGCGATGAAATCCGCGGGCTTCGTCGTCGCCGACAGCCCGGCCGGACTCGGCGCGGCGGTGCTCAAGGCCATCGGCCGCTAAAAAACCGCCCGTGCGCCGCCGGAGGCGGCGCGTGGGCTCAAAGGCGCGGCTCCGGCACGGAGCCTCCATTTGATCGAGAGGAGCGGGTGCGCCCGTTGCAAACATGACCGAACAGTCCCAGACCACGGTCTTTCAGAACTCATCGTTCCTGCAGGGCCAGAACGCGGAATATATCGAGGCGCTGCATGCGCGCTATGCCGAGAATCCGACAAGCGTGGATGCGGACTGGCAGGAGTTCTTCCGGAGCCTCGGTGATTCCTCCAATGACGCCGCCCGGCAGGCCAAGGGCGCCAGCTGGGCCCGTGCCGACTGGCCGCCGACCCCAAATGACGAACTGACCTCCGCGCTCGACGGGCAGTGGGGTCCCGATCCCGCGCGCACGGTCGGGGACAAGCTCAAGGCCAAGGCCGTCGAAAAAGGCGTTTCCCTGTCCGAGGGGCAGGCGCAGCAGGCGGTGCTCGATTCCCTGCGCGCCCTGATGATCATCCGCGCCTATCGCTTCCGCGGCCACCTGATCGCCGATCTCGATCCCCTGCGCCTGACCGAGCCCGTGCCGCATGGCGAGCTGAAACCGGAATCCTATGGATTCGGGCCCGCCGACATGGACCGGCCGATCTTTCTCGACAATGTGCTCGGCCTCCAGATGGCCAGCATGCGCCAGATCATCGAGATCCTGAAGCGCACCTATTGTGGCACCTTCGCCCTCCAGTACATGCATATCTCCGACCCGGCCCAGTCGGCCTGGCTCAAGGAGCGGATCGAAGGCTATGGCAAGGAGATCAGCTTCACCCAGCGCGGGCGCCGGGCGATCCTGAACAAGCTCGTCGAAGCCGAGGGATTCGAGAAATTCCTCCAGGTCAAATACACCGGCACCAAACGCTTCGGCCTCGATGGCGGCGAAGCCCTGATCCCCGCGATGGAACAGATCATCAAGCGCGGCGGTGCCCTGGGCGTCCAGGAAATCGTCATCGGCATGCCCCACCGCGGCCGTTTGTCGGTGCTCGCCAATGTGATGAGCAAACCCTACCGCGCCATCTTCAACGAATTCCAGGGCGGCAGCTTCAAGCCCGAGGAAGTCGAGGGCTCGGGCGACGTGAAATACCATCTCGGGGCCTCCTCGGACCGGGAGTTCGACGGCAACCGCGTGCATCTCAGCCTGACCGCGAACCCGAGCCATCTCGAAGCCGTCAATCCGGTCGTGCTCGGCAAGGCGCGGGCCAAGCAATATCAGATCAATGACACCGAGCGGACCCGCGTCCTGCCGATCCTGCTCCATGGCGACGCGGCCTTCGCGGGCCAGGGCGTGGTCGCGGAATGTTTCGGCCTGTCGGGCCTCAAGGGCCACCGGACCGGCGGAACCATCCATGTCGTCGTGAACAACCAGATCGGTTTCACCACGGCGCCGCAGTTCTCGCGTTCCTCGCCCTATCCGACCGATATCGCCCTGATGGTGGAAGCGCCGATCTTCCATGTGAACGGCGACGATCCGGAGGCGGTGGTCCATGCCGCGCGGATCGCGACGGAATTCCGTCAGCGGTTCAACAAGGACGTGGTCATCGACATGTTCTGCTATCGCCGCTTCGGGCATAACGAAGGCGACGAGCCGATGTTCACCCAGCCCCTGATGTATACGGCGATCAAGAGCCACAAGACCACGCTCCAGCTCTATACCGAACGTCTCGTGCGCGACGGGTTGATCCCCGAGGGCGAGATCGAGGATATGAAGGCCGCGTTCCAGGCGCATCTGAACGCCGAATTCGAAGTCGGCAAGGATTATCGCCCGAACAAGGCGGACTGGCTCGATGGCCGCTGGTCGGGTCTCGGCACCCGCGACGAACGCTATCAGCGCGGCAAGACCGCCGTCGATATGGAGCGGTTGAAGAAAGTGGGCACGGCGCTGACCCGTCTGCCCGAGGGCTACAAGCCGCATCGCACCGTCCAGCGCATGCTCGATGCCAAGCGCGAGATGATCGAAACCGGCCAGGGGCTCGACTGGGCCACGGCGGAGGCGCTCGCCTTCGGCACCCTGTTGACCGAGGGTTATCCGGTGCGCCTGTCCGGTCAGGACAGCACCCGCGGTACCTTCAGCCAGCGTCATTCCGGGATTATCGACCAGGAAACCGAGGAGCGCTATCTGCCGCTCAACCATATCCAGGCCGGACAGGCGGGATACGAGGTCGTCGATTCGATGCTCTCGGAATACGCGGTGCTCGGCTATGAATACGGCTATTCTCTGGCCGAGCCGAATGCGCTGGTGCTCTGGGAAGGCCAGTTCGGCGATTTCGTCAATGGCGCCCAGATCATGATCGACCAGTTCATCTCGTCGGGCGAGTCGAAATGGCTGCGCATGTCGGGATTGGTCATGCTGCTGCCCCATGGCTACGAGGGTCAGGGGCCGGAGCATTCCTCGGCCCGTCCGGAGCGTTTCCTCCAGATGTGCGCCGCCGACAACTGGATCGTGGCCAATTGCACCACGCCCGCGAATTATTTCCACATCCTGCGCCGTCAGCTGCACCGGACCTTCCGCAAGCCGCTGATCCTGATGACGCCCAAATCTCTGCTGCGCCACAAGCTGGCCGTCAGCAAGCTGGAGGAATTGTCGGGGGAATCGAGCTTCCACCGCATTCTGTGGGACGATGCCGAGTCTGGATCCTCGGGGATCAAGCTGGTGCCGGACGAGGAGATCAAGCGGGTCGTGATCTGCTCCGGCAAGGTCTATTACGACCTTCTGGAAGCGCGCGAGGCGCGGGGCATCGACAATATCTATCTTCTGCGGCTCGAACAGTTCTATCCGTTCCCGGCCTTGTCGCTCACCAAGGAACTTGGCCGGTTCAAGGACGCGGAAATGGTCTGGTGCCAGGAAGAGCCCAAGAACCAGGGCGGCTGGACCTTTGTCGAGCCCAACCTCGAATGGGTGCTCGGGCGGATCGGCGCCAGATTTGGCCGGGCCGCCTATGCCGGGCGGCAGGCCGCGGCTTCGCCGGCCACGGGTCTCGCCCGGCAGCACAAGCAACAGCAGGAACAACTGATCAACGAGGCGCTGACCCTCGGGAAGGACCAACAGAATGTCTGATATTCGTGTGCCGACGCTGGGCGAAAGTGTCAGCGAGGCGACGGTGGCGACCTGGTTCAAGAAGGTCGGCGAAGCGGTGACCGTGGACGAAATGCTGTGCGAGCTGGAAACCGACAAGGTGACGGTCGAGGTTCCGGCGACCGCCTCGGGCATTCTGAGTGAAATCGTGGCCAAGGAGGGCGATACGGTCGGCGTCGACGCCCTGCTCGCCCGGATCGAGGAAGGCGCCGTCGCGGCGGCGCCCAAGGCAAAGGCGGCGCCCGCCGTCGCCGAGGCGGTGCCCGGCAAGGCCGCGTCCGAGACGGTGGAATCCGCCCCCGCCAACGAGCGCACGGTCGAGGTCAAGGTTCCGACCCTCGGCGAGAGCGTGACCGAGGCGACGGTTTCGACCTGGTTCAAGAAGGTCGGCGACGCCGTGGCGCAGGACGAGATGCTCTGCGAACTGGAGACCGACAAGGTTTCCGTCGAAGTGCCCTCCCCCGCCTCGGGCGTGCTGAGCGAAATCCTGGCCAAGGCGGGGGATACCGTCGCCACGGGCGGCAAGCTCGGTGTGATCGCGGGCGGCGGCGCGGTGTCGGCGGTGAAGCCGGCGGCTGCCCCGGTCGAGCCGGCCGCCGCGCGCGATGTCGAGGATGCGCCCTCGGCCAGGAAGCTGATGGCCGACAAGGGGATAGACCCCGCCACGGTGACGGGGACGGGTCGCGACGGCCGGGTGATGAAGGAAGATGTGTTGAAGGTCGAGCGGGCTCCTGCCCCGGTCGCGCCGCCCGCCCCCGCGCCCTCGGCCGTTCCGCGCGCGGCCGTTCCGGCGGAGGACGCCGCCCGCGAGGAGCGGGTCAAGATGACGCGCCTGCGCCAGACCCTCGCCCGGCGCCTGAAGGAAGCGCAGAACACCGCCGCGATGCTGACCACCTATAACGAGGTGGACATGTCCGGGGTGATGGGTCTGCGCAATGAATACAAGGATCTGTTCGAGAAGAAGCATGGGGTGAAACTCGGCTTCATGTCCTTCTTCACCAAGGCCTGCTGTCACGCCCTGAAGGAAGTGCCGGAGGTCAATGCCGAGATCGACGGGACCGACGTGGTCTACAAGAATTTCGTGCATATGGGCATCGCGGTCGGCACCCCGACGGGTCTCGTCGTGCCAGTCGTGCGCGACGCGGACCAGATGTCGTTCGCCGATATCGAGAAGAAGATCAACGAGCTCGGGGTTCGCGCCCGTGACGGCAAGTTGAGCATGGCCGACATGCAGGGCGGCACCTTCACGATTTCGAATGGCGGCGTTTATGGCTCGCTGATGTCCTCGCCGATCCTGAACCCGCCGCAGTCGGGTATTCTGGGCATGCACAAGATCCAGGACCGCCCGATGGCGATCAAGGGTCAGGTGGTGATCCGGCCTATGATGTATCTGGCGCTGAGCTATGACCACCGGATCGTCGATGGCAAGGGGGCTGTGACCTTCCTCGTGCGGGTGAAGGAAGCGCTGGAGGATCCGCGGCGCCTGTTGATGGATCTCTGAGAATGAGAGATCTCGGAGCGTATGTGTATGAAGGCAGGTGAGTAGATATGGCGGACTATGATGTGATCGTCATCGGGTCGGGACCCGGTGGATATGTCTGCGCGATCCGCTGCGCACAGCTCGGTCTGCGGACCGCCTGTGTCGAGGGCCGGGCTACGCTGGGCGGCACCTGCCTCAACATCGGCTGCATCCCGTCGAAGGCATTGCTGCATGCGACGGAGATGCTGCATGAGGCGGAAGTGAATTTCGCCAAGATGGGGCTGATCGGCGCCGCGCCCTCGGTCGATTTTGCCAAGATGCTGGACTACAAGCAGTCGGTGGTGGACAACAACACCAAGGGTATCGAGTTCCTGTTCAAAAAGAACAAGATCGACTGGCTCAAGGGCTGGGCGAGCCTCGCGGGCAATGGCAAGGTCGTCGTCGATGGCGTCGAGCATTCGGCCAAGAACATCGTGTTGGCCACCGGTTCGGTGTCCAGCAGCCTGCCCGGTATCGAGGTCGATGAAAAAACCGTGGTGACCTCGACCGGGGCGCTGGTGCTGGGCGAGGCGCCGAAGCGTCTGGTTGTCATCGGCGCCGGTGTCATCGGGCTGGAGATGGGCTCGGTCTATGCCCGGCTCGGCTCGGAGGTGACGGTGGTGGAGTTCCTCGACGAGATCACGCCGGGGATGGACCTCGAAATCTGCCGGGCGCTGCGCAAGACCCTGACCAAGCAGGGGCTGACCTTCGTGCTCGGCGCCGCTGTCCAGGGGGTGACCCCGGGCGAGGAGGGGCAGGTCGTGACCTACAAGCTGCGCAAGGACGACAGCGAGCATAAGATCGCCGCCGATGTTGTCCTGGTCGCAACCGGGCGGCGTCCCTATACCGAGGGGCTCGGGCTCGACGCCGCCGGTGTCGCGGTCAGCGAGCGTGGCCAGATCAAGACCGATGCGCATTGGCAGACCAATGTCCCCGGCATCTATGCGATCGGCGACGCGATCGCGGGACCGATGCTGGCGCACAAGGCCGAGGAAGAGGGTATCGCGGTCGCTGAAACCATCGCCGGGCAGCATGGCCATGTGAATTACGGCGTGATCCCGGGCGTGATCTATACCACCCCCGAGGTGGCGAGCGTAGGCCAGACCGAGGAGCAGCTGAAAGCCGCGGGCCGGGCCTACAAGGTGGGCAAGTTCTCCTTCATGGGGAATGCACGCGCCAAGGCACTGTTTCTGGGCGATGGCTTCGTGAAAATCCTCGCGGACGCGGCCACCGACCGGATCCTCGGGGCGCATATCATCGGACCCTCGGCCGGGGAGATGATCCACGAAATCTGCGTGGCGATGGAATTCGGCGCCAGCGCCGAGGATCTGGCCCGGACCTGCCATGCGCATCCGACGGTGTCGGAGGCGGTGCATGAGGCAGCGCTTGCCTGCGGAAACGGTGCGATCCATTCATGACAAGGGGGTTCCCCGGTCGGCCGGGGAACCCGCCAGGACGGCCCGGTGGGGCGCTCCCGACGTGATGATTTCGATGGAATGCTCGTCACCTGGTGGCTTCTTTTTGTCGTTCCATTCGGCGCCGGGGCGGCCCTGCCCGGCTTGGGAGCTTACTCTCGATCAGATCCCCGCCATCGTACGCCATGCGTGAGCATGGGGAATCAAACGCCGATCAGCTCACCAGCATGCGCAGCCCTTGCGTGACATCCATGCGGATCGCGAGGCGTAATCCCGGTTCGTCGCCCGACCTCAGGGCGGCGATGATCTTGCGGTGGTTTTCGCTTGCCTGACGGCGCTGGAGCCGCTCGTAAAGCGCGCGCATCGTTGGGCCCGATTGAAGCCAGACTGTCTCGACCAGACCGAGCATCGCCGGTGCCTGCGCGCGTAGATAGAAGATGCGGTGAAATTCGAGATTGGTGCGGACATATCCGCTCGCATCGCCCTTCACGATCATTTCGTCGATGACATTGTTGATCGCCTGCATCCGGTCGATCAAGGCCACGTGGGCGCGTGGCAGGGCCCGGGACGCAAGCTCCGGCTCCAGGAGGGCCCGCAGACTTGCCAACTCCTCGATCCGCTCGTTGGTCAGTTCCGGCGTTGAAACACGCCCCGAGGCGGAGAGTTTCAGCGCCCCCTCGGCGGCGAGGCGGCGGACAGCCTCGCGGGCGGGAGTGGTCGAGACATCGAATTCGGCGGCGATGCCCCGCAGGGTCATGCTCGCGCCGGGATCGATCAGGCCATGCATCACCCGCGCCCGCAATCCGCGATAAACCCGCTCATGCGCAGGGAGGCTGCTGTCCCCAGTGGGCTGGCGTTCGCGCTCGATCATTCTCGATTTCGGATCATGGCCGCGTGGCGGCGTCAAGCAGCTTCCTCCCCGCCGAAATCATAGGCGTGAAGGCCCGCGCCCTCTCGACGCAACCAGTCCCGGGCGGTGGCATGGTCGGGATAAAGCAGATCGACCAGCCGCCAGAACCGGTCCGAATGATTCATCTCGACCAGATGGGCCACCTCATGCGCCGCGACATAATCGAGTATCGCGGTCGGAGCGAGAATCAGGCGCCAGGAATACATCAAGGCGCCAGTCGAAGAGCAGGACCCCCAGCGGGAGGCAGGGTCCCGCAACCGGATCGGGCCCGGACGCAGACCGAGCCGGGCGGCATGGCGATCACTCGCCTCGACACAGGCGTCCCGGGCAGCGTTGCGCAAGTAGGCGGCCACCTTTCGTGGCACGTCCGCCGCCGGACCGGGCACGCGGAGCACGTCACCCTCGCGCACGAGGCGGCGCCCGGTATCCGCCCGAATCATCAACCGGGCATCCTGAAAAGGCAGAACCAGACCGTCCCGCACCGGAATCAGCGCGGTTTGCGCGGCGAGCTGGCGGCGCAGCCAGCTCTCATGATCCTGGAGAAACGCCCGCGCGGTGGACAGGGGCACGCCCTGTGGCAGGGTCAGGACAGTGCCGCGCCCCGCGCGGGTCACGCGCAACACCATCCGGCGCGCGGCCGCGTTCCTGCGAACGCGGACCTCGATCGGAGGATTGCCGAAGAGGATCGCTCCTCCCACGGAAAGGTTCAGGCCTGGACGGGCCGCCGCTGCGCTGCGATGAAATCCCTGACCTTGGGCTGGATGATGCCGCGCCAGCGCGACCCGTTGAACACACCGTAATGGCCAACGCCCTGTGCGACGAAGTGAGAGCGATTCTCGGCCGGGAGACTGGACATCAGATCCTGCGCCGCCTCGGTCTGGCCCAATCCGGTGATATCGTCCTTTTCCCCTTCGATGGTCATGAGACCGAGATCGTCCACCTGGCTCGGATCGATCAGTCGGCCGCGATAGCGGTATTGACCCGTTGCCATCAGACGCTTCTGGAAAACCCGCTCGATGGTCTGAAGATAGAATTCGGCGCTCAGATCCATCACCGCCATATATTCGTCATAGAAGCGGTTGTGCGCCTCGGCGCTGTCGCCATCGCCCCGGACCAGATTCTGGAACTGGGTCACATGCGCATCGACATGGCGGTCGAGGTTCATCGACAGGAAGCCGGACAGCTGGAGGAAGCCCGGATAGACCCGGCGCATCACCCCGAGATTGGGCCACGGCACCCGGACAACCACGTTGTTTTCAAACCAGCTCAACTGATGGCTCTGTGCCAGTTCGTTCGGCTGTTTGGGATTGCGGGCGGTGTCGATCGGCGAGCCCATGAGAACCAGCGAGGCCGGACGCGCCGGATCCTGGTCCATCGCCATCAGGGTCGCCGCGGCCATGGCGGGAATACCGGGCTGGCAGACCGCCATCATGGCGATTCGCTCGCCATCGCGGGACAGGAGGCGAATCATTTCGATCAGATAATCGGTGTAGTCGTCGAGATCGAACGTCCCCATCGCGAGAGGCACATCCCGGGCATCGACCCAGTCGGTGATATAGACGTCATGTTCCGGCAGCATCGCCTTGACCGTGCCGCGCAGGAGCGTCGCATAATGGCCGGACATCGGCGCGACGATCAAAAGCTTCGGATCGTTCCGCGCCGCGGCCTCGGCCGAGTCCCGCCGGAAATGGAGCAGGTTGCAGAAGGGCTTGCTGAGGATGTATTCCTCAGCGATGGGGGTTTCCACACCGTCGACAAGCGTCGTCTTGAGCCCGAACTCGGGCTTGCCATAGCGCCGCGTTGCCTTGATGAACATATCGAGAGCCGCTGAAACCGCGCGATTGCCGTAGGTTTCCGACATGATATTGAAAGGATTGCTGATGATCCCCTGCCCCACCCGGGCGGCCGCCCGCATCGGTGTGAATGCGGCGTGTGTCATCTCATAGGCGTGGTACAACATCATCGACAAGTCCCCCGAGAAACATTATTGCGCAGAAACTTAGCCCGTTTTCAGCAAGCATCAAGCGCATTCGCCCAGAAGACGGGCGGATGTGACAGATCTTTAACGGCAAAGCCTTTGACAAAGATTACCGACCATGGCATGGCCAGCCGAATTCCTAGGAAATGATGACAGGATGAATGATGCCCAAAGATGAATGGGGCGTGAAACGCGTTTGCCCTAGCTGTGCCATACGGTTTTACGACTTGCGCACCGACCCGATGACCTGTCCGAACTGCGCGACCGTGTTTACTCTTGAAAGCCTGACCGCCATCAAGGCGAAGGCGCAACGCCCGGAAAAAGTGAAGCCTGAACCCGTCGATCTGGAAGATTTGCCGGATCTGGAGACCGATGACGACGATGTCATCGACACCGAGGACGATCTGTCCGACGAGATCCTCGAAGACGAGGAAGACAACGTCGACCTGGAAGACATCACCACGGTCGGTCCGGACGAAGAGGAAGCCTGAGGCCCGAAGGAACGACCGTCGCAAAGAACGCAGGCTTCTGTTGTGCGATTGTCATTTTGGCCTTGAACTGTTTCAGCGCGCCGCCTAAGGAGTGGCGCGCGGAAGATACCGCGAGGGGCCATAGCTCAGCTGGGAGAGCGCTTGCATGGCATGCAAGAGGTCAGGGGTTCGATCCCCCTTGGCTCCACCAAATCCCTCGATATCTTTCTGAGACCTTCCGATTGTCGTCGGAAGGATCCATGTTTGCATGAGGCCCCCCGAAAGCTGATGGGCTGGTCCGCGCAGCGCACGAAAATCATTGACCAACTCAGTCCTGGCCCCCACGATCGATGAAGGTGGGGTGGAGGTTGCGAGCATGCGGGTTTGTGCCTGCTGTCTGGTCTGTATCGTCGCGGCCTGCGCCCCCACATCTCCTCCCCCGCCGAATCAAGCACCCCTGGTCTGGGCCTTCGCCAATGCCGATACGGAGCAGCTCTGGACCGCGCAGGCCGCGACTCCAGACCCCCTCGAATTGATGCTGGTCGAAGCTGAACTCGGATCCCGGGGACAGCTTGAGAGCGACGGCCGATATCTCGGCTCCCGGACGATTTCCTCGGTTGGCGCCTCCCCCTACGCGCGCTCGGAGCCTTCTTCGGGTGACCAGGACTGCTCGGACTTCCCGTCGGCGGCCTCGGCCCAGCGGTTCTTCCTGTCGGCCGGCGGGCCAGCCTATGATCCTTACGGACTTGATCGGGATGGTGATGGGAACGCCTGTGAATGGGGCACCAAACTGCGTGAAATCTCCTATGCCCAAGCGGTGCGCCCCGCTCCGACTCTTCAAACAGTGATCTCCGCCGACAGCGCATGCCATGTCGGGCCGAGAGGCGGGACCTATACGATCACAGCCAGCGGCAACAAGAATTACGACGGGTGCTAGGGAAGCCCCTGAATCGAGTGTGTCCATTCGATGGGACATTCATCCAAGGCCCGCCCGATCGCCGGGGAACGATCATCGCTGAACCTCGGCAGTGTCGCGCGGGTCGACTCCATTGTCCGAGGTGCCCGCTGGGAATAGGGTCGTGGCCAAAGCAACTCTAGGTGATGACAATGCGGATTTGGGGGCGGGACAACTCGACGAATGTGCGCAAGGTCCTGTGGTGCGCCCAGGAAATCGGCCTCGATTACGAGCATATTCCGGCTGGCGGGGACTTCGGGATCGTCGCATCGCCCGAATATCGGGCGATGAATCCGAACGGGCTGGTGCCCTGTCTGGAGGATCAAGGACTGGTTCTGTGGGAATCCAATGCGATCGTGCGCTACCTGATCGCCCGGTACGCGAAGCCGCCCCTTGCCTTGACCGATCCAAGCGCGCGGGCGGCCGCGGACAAATGGATGGATTGGACGTCCTTGTCCTTCGCCGTTCCGTTTCGGGATCTCTTCTGGAATCTCGTCCGCCGCCAACCGCCCGAGCGGGATACCCAGGCGATCGAGCGTGGCGGGCAGCTCTGTGCCCAGCTGATGGGCGTGGCCGACACGGCACTCCTGCGATCCCGATGGCTGTCCGGGGAAGAGTTCGGCATGGGGGACATCCCGCTCGGATGCATTGCCTATGCGTGGTTTTCCCTGCCGATAGAGCGGCCAGACCTTCCGGCCCTGGAGGATTGGTATGATCGGCTGAAATCCCGGTCCGCCTATCAGCGGGGTGTCATGACGCCCCTGACCTGATCCGAACCGTCAGGGCGCAATCGGAACATGGCCTGGGCGGGCATTGGGGCCGGTCAGCAATCCGAGCTTGCCATGGAAGCGGCCAAGATCCCTGAGGCGCTCGATCTTTCCGGCCAGGGCCGACCAGTCGTCGTCACGGTCGATGGGGGCCCAGAGCGCCTCCACCTCTTCGATCACCATCGTTTCGGGCGCGTCGCGATCGGCATAGGGGTCGGACAGCGCCGCCGCGAGGCCGGACGCCGGGGGGAATTCGGACAGGCCGGCGATAACCTCCGCCCAGACCGCCGTCTCATAAAGGTCGCGGAGCGGGCTTGCACGCCGCCGATCCGGACGCAGGCCCACCAGATCGAAGAACACCCGCTGGAACGGCGGCGTGGTCTCCTGCATCGCCCCCCAGAAGCGATGGGTCCATTCCAGCGTTTCCGCCGGAGCCTTGGGCAACAGGCCCAGCCGCGCCAGCGTCTGGCGCGCCAAGGCCTCCTGGAACCGGGCGGGGAAGGTTTCAAAAACCGGCTCGATCTCCGCCTGGGCGGAAATCTGGATCAGGCACTCCCCCAACCGGGCGATGTTCCAGTTGAGCGCCTCCGGCTGGCGAGCAAAGGCATAGAGGCCCGTCTGGTCGAAATAGGCCGCCGTGAAGGCCGGGTCGAACCGATCAAGGAATCGCCAGGGTCCGTAGTCGAAACTCTCGCCCGTGATATTGGTGTTGTCGGTGTTGAGCACACCATGCACGAAGCCGGCGGCGAACCATTCCGCCCCGAGCCGCGCCGTGGCCCGCAGCACCAGATCGTAGAAAGCCACGACCGGGTTCGGAGTTCCCGCCGCCTCGGGCCAGTAGTGAGCGATCGAATACTCCACGAGCTGGCGCATCTCGTCGCGAAGGCCCAACGCCGCGCACCGCTGAAAGCTGCCGATGCGGATATGGCTGTGGCTCAGGCGCGTCAGGACGGCGGCGCGCGTCGGCGAAGGCTCGTCCTGGCGATGAAGCGATTCCCCGGTTTCGATCAGGCTGAAGGTCTTGGAGGTATAGACGCCCAGCGCCTCCAGCATTTCGGTCGCAAGGATTTCCCGCACACCGCCCTTGAGGGTCAAGCGCCCGTCACCCTGACGCGACCAAGGCGTGGTGCCCGAGCCCTTGGTGCCGAGATCGAGCAGCCGACCGTCCCGCGCGTCGCGCATCTGCGCGAAGAGGAAGCCGCGTCCGTCCCCGAGATCAGGATTGTAGAAGCGGAACTGATGCCCGTGATAGCGCAGGGCGAGTGGCCGGGGCAGATTGTCCGGCAAGGGCTCGAAGGCCCCGAAATGCCGCGCCCAGTCGGCGTCGCTCAGGGAATCGAGACCAACGCGCTCCGCCCAGCGGTCGTTGCGAAACCGCGTGTCGGCCCGCGGAAAGATCGCGGGCCTGACCTCGTCATAAAATGCCTCCCCGAGATCGGGATGCGACGGCGCGGGCTGATAGTCCTGAAGGGTCATGCATATCCCACGCTGATCGCATTTCTGGGCCGCTGGTCTCAGCCAAGGCCGGAGGTCTGGCGCAGCAGGGTCACCGTGCCATCGTCCAGCCGCAGGGCCTTGGCCAGTTCCTCAAGATAGGCGCGCTCCTGGTCCGTGTCGACCGTGATGGCAAAAAGAGATGCCGCGTAGACCGCCGCCGCCTGCGCGGGCGAGGTCACCTGGGCCGCGAGCGCCGGAATATCGAGCGGGGCCTGGACCTGGCTGAGGATGAACTGCTTTTCCTCAGCGGTCATGCTGTCGGCGCCGGCCTTGCCAATGATCTTCTGCATTTCTTCCTGGTCGATGTTGCCATCGGCCTTGGCCGCGCTGATCATCGCCACGACCATCAGCCGTTCGGCATCGGGATTGGCAAGGGCCGCCACCTCCTGTGGCGTGGCCTGCAATTCGGCGGGAGCGGAGGACTGAGCCTGCGCATTCTTGAGGGCATTGAGGGCGAGCGTGCCCAGCACCGCCATGGCGCCCCCCTTGACGGCGCCACCGGCGCCCCCCCCGAGCAAGGCACCGGCGATCGCGCCGATGCCGCCGATCTGACCGCCGGTCAGGCCCCCAACCTGCTTGTTGCCGACAAAATCCTTTGCCTGCCCGCCGACACCGCCCAGAGCCCCCTGAAGCTGAGCGAGCAGGCCCTCCATCGCGCCACCCGCGCCTTGCGTTCCGCGATCGACCCGACTGGCCGTCCGGCCCTGACCGCCGAGGCCATTCTGCATCATCTGCCCGAGAATATCGCCGAAGCCCATGAAATCGTCCCCATCCCAACGTCCGGTCCCGTCCGGGAGTATCCCGGGCGAACACGCGGACAAATCTCGGCTTTACGCCGCGCGAAGGGTTAACAGAAAAGGGGAGGTCTCGCCAAGTGAAACGGATTTCACAAAAGTGAGAAAATGGCGCGGTTGACGGGGCTCGAACCCGCGACCTCCGGCGTGACAGGCCGGCACTCTAACCGACTGAGCTACAACCGCGCATTTTGTGATCTGGTCAGAACGAAGCGCCTGTCCGCGTCACTCGGGCCTTTTATGTGCGCCACACGGGGGCGTCAAGCGGTTGCTGGGTCCTTTTTTGGATTTCCCCTCAGATATCCGGTTCCCGGTCCGGCGCCGGTTCATAATCGTACCGATCCGACAGGATCCGCATACCGTTGCCTTCGGGATCCTCGAACTGATTGTGGCGCAACATCCAGAGGAAGCCGCCAAGGCCCAGCAGTCCGAGAAACAGCGACACCGGGATGAGGATTGCAAGACTGGTCACGACCGTCCCCTGAGGCGCATGGCATTGAGGCAGACGATCAGCGAGCTGCCCGACATGGCAATCGCGGCGAACAGAGGGGTCACCAGCCCCGCGAAGGCCACCGGAACGGTGATGATGTTGTAGGAGAAGGCGAAGACGAAATTTTCAAGGATGCGGCGGCGGGCCTGCCGGGCGAGTTGCCAGCTGCTCAGGACGCGGTCGATCCCATTGCCGGTGATGATAAAGTCGGCGGAGGCCCGGCTCGCATCGACGGCGGAGGCGGGTGACATCGAAACATACGCGGCGGCGAGGGCGGCGGCGTCGTTCAGGCCATCGCCGACCATCAGGACACGGCGACCCTCGGCCCGGCGTGCGTCCAGGAATGCGACTTTTTCGGCCGGTGTGGCCCGGGCGATCCAGTGTTCGATCCCGAGGCGTTGTGCCAGCAATTCCACCGGGCGGTCGGCATCCCCGGACAGAAGCGTGATATCGAGCCCGGCGGCGCGCAGGGCAGTGATGGTCCGGAGCGCCTCCGGTCGGATTTCATCCTCGAAGGTCAGGGGGATGGGCGGTTCCGATCCGATCCGGAGCCAGCAGGCGGTTCGGTCGAGGGTTTCGCTGGCCCCAACCCACTCGGCACGGCCCAGCCGCACCGGCAGATCGCCCAGGCGCCCCTCGGTCCCGAGGCCCGGCGCCTCGAGGATATCACAGACCGGCGCCGGCCGCGAGCCGTCCGTCCGGGCCACAAGATAGATGGCTCGGGACAAGGGATGCGCACTGCTCTCGGCGAGGGCGGCGGCGATGGCAAAGGCACGGGGCGAGAGACTGTCGGCGTTGGTCAGAACCGGGCGCCCGGTGGTGAGTGTGCCGGTCTTGTCGAAGACCACCGAATCGATCTGGGCGAGCTTTTCCAGCGCGGTGCCGTCCTTGAGCAGAACCCCCTGGCGGAAGAGACGGCCCGAAGCCGCGGTCAGAACCGCCGGAACCGCGAGACCGAGCCCACAGGGGCAGGTGACGATCAGGACAGCGGCCGCGATATTGATGGCAAGGCGCCAATCCGCGGTCGAAAGCCCCCAATACAGCAGGGCCAGGATGGAGAGCAGGGCGACGCCGGGCCCATAGATCCGGGCGGCGCGTTCGGCGAGCGAGGCATAACGGCCCCGGCTGCGCTCCGCCGCTTCGATCAGGCGGGAGATCTGGCGCAGGAGGGTTTCCTCGCCCATTCCCTCCGCCCGGACCAGCAGCGGCCCGGTCAGGTTCAGCATCCCCGCCCGCGGTCGCGCTCCGGGAGCCACCGCGAGTGGCAGAGTCTCGCCCGTCAGGAGCGAGGAATCGATCTCCGATTGGCCGGTGATGATCACGCCATCGACGGGAATGCGCGAACCGGGCGCGACCGCGACGAGATCCCCCTCGCGCAGCGCATCGAGCGGCACGGTCTCGCGACCGCCATCGGCCAGAACCCGATCCGCCATGCGCACCTCGAGCGCTGCCAGCTCCGCCGCCGCCGACCGGGCATGAGCCCGGGTCAGATGCGCGAGATAGCGGCCGACCAGCAGGAAGAAGGTCAGCATGATCGCCGTCTCGAAATAGGCATGCCGCCCGGAGAGCACGGTTTCCGACAGGCTGGTCACAAGGGCCATGAGGATCGCGACGGAGATCGGCAGATCCATGTCGATCCGTCCGGCCCACGCCGCCCGCCACCCGGAGCGGAAGAACGGCAGGGCGGAAAAAGCCACGACGGGCACGGCGATGGCGGCGGAAATCCAGTACATCAGTTCCCGCGTGGCATCGGTTGCGCCCGCCCAGACCGCGACCGACAGCAGCATGACGTTCATCGAGGCAAAGCCCGCGACCCCGATCCGGGCCAGCAGATCGCGGCCTTCGGCATCGACGCGGGTCGCCTCGAGCATGGCACTGTCGAGGGGATGAGCCTCGAAGCCGCGCCGGTCCAGTGCCGCGATCAGGCGGGTTTCGACGCCGGGCGCGTCCTCCACCGTCACGGAAACCCGTTTGAGCGTGAGATTGACCCGCGCCGCCGCGACGCCGGGCTCCGACCCCAGGCTGTTCTCCACGCCCACGATGCAGGCCGCGCAATGGATCGCCGGGAGGGAAAGTTCGATTCGGCGCAGGGTAGCGGCGGCGTCGGCCTTTCCCCGGATGGCCCTGGGCTCTGGAACGGCGGCGCAGGCGGCGCAACCCATGGCCGAGGAAAAGGCCGCGTCACTCATGAGTCAGCCCGCACGAACAGGGAGCGGCTCTGGCGAAACGCAGTGCCGTCGGCGGCGGTGGCATGGATCTCGACCCGCCAGGCCCCCGGTCCGAGATGCGCGGGGCCGACGTATCCGTCACTTGTTTCCCGAAGCGAAATCGTCGCATCGTCCCGTGTGGTCGTAGGGCGTCCCAGAGTGACGGCGAGGGTCGCGGGCCGGACCGCCCTCCCCTTGGCATCGGTGAAGGCGACATGCAGGACGCCGTCCACTTCCCTCAGGCTCGCCGTCCAGCCGAGTGCGATCTGGGCATCCCGGGCCTCGTTGAAATGCAGGCTCGCGACATAGCCGTCATCCACTACGACCCCGGAGAAGGTCCGCGCCGCCGTCACGGCGAGCAGAATATTGACCCCGAGGACCACCGCGAAAGCCCCGCCCGCGATTGTTGCGACATGCCAGCCCTTCAGCACCCTCATTCCGAGCCTCCCTTCTCCGGTTTCCCATGAAACTGCGTGCCGCGAACCACCGGACGACCCTCGGCCGCGTCCTCGACGGAAATCGAGACCGGCATCGCCTCCTGCCTCGCGGCCTCGCTGCCCGGGGCGGCCGTCAGATATATCCGCTGCCGGAAGGTCTGGTTCGCAGGGACAGTCACGATGGTGCCGGGCAAGCCCTGGAGCTCCAGCTTGACCGGTTCGTCGGAGGTCGTGAAGAGGACGAACTTTCGATCATAGCCGGTCATGTTCCGAAGCCGCAGTTCATAGGAATTGCGCACCGATCCGTCTGAAAGGGTCACATTGATCGGATTCCGAACGGGTTCGACCGAAAAGGCGAGATCGCTGCGCAGAACAAGCGCCGCGATCAGGCCGAACCCGATCCCTGACCAAAGGGCGGTATAGAGAAGCACCCGGGGCCGGAAAATGCTCCGCCAGACGGGCTTGGGAGCCGCGCCGGCGCGCTCGGCCTCGCCCTCGTCGAGGGTGATATAGTCGATCAATCCCCGTGGCTTGCCAATCTTGTCCATCACATCATCGCAGGCATCGATACAGAGGGCGCAGGTGATGCAGGCCAGTTGCTGGCCGTCCCGGATATCGATTCCCATCGGACAGACATTCACGCAGGCCATGCAATCGATGCAGTCCCCGTGGGTGTCCTCGGTCTGTTTGCGGTGCTTGCCCCTCGGTTCCCCCCGCCAGTCGCGGTAAGCCACGGTGATGGTCTGCTCGTCCATCATCGCGGCCTGGATGCGGGGCCAAGGGCACATATAGATACAGACCTGTTCGCGCATCAGACCGCCGAAGACGAAGGTCGTGGCAGTCAGAAGTCCAACGGCCGCGTAGGCGGCGGCGGGAGCCGAGAAGGTCAGGAGTTGCCAGAGCAGGGTCGGCGCATCGGCGAAATAAAAGACCCAGGCCCCGCCCGTCGCAACGGCGATCAAAATCCAGATGGCGAACTTGGTGGCCCGCAACCGGATTTTCGTCGCGGTCCAGGGCGCGTTCCATAGCCGGACCCGGGCATTCCGGTCGCCCTCGATCCAGCGCTCCACCAGAATGAAGAGATCGGTCCAGACCGTCTGGGGGCAGGTATAACCGCACCAGACCCGGCCCAGCGCGGCGGTGAACAGGAAGAGCCCGAGACCCGCCATGATCAGGAGCCCCGCCACGAAATAGAATTCCTGCGGCCAGATCTCGATGAAGAAGAAATAGAAACGGCGGTTCGGAAGATCGATCAGAACGGCCTGGTTGGGCAGGTTCGGCCCCCGGTCCCAGCGGATCCAGGGGGTGATATAGTAAATGCCCAGGGTGATCGCCATGATCCACCACTTGAGCGAGCGAAACCAGCCACGGACCCGGCGTGGAAAGATCGGCTCCCGCGCGGCATAGAGCGGTGGCGGATCGCTGGGGGGGCTCATCTGGTTCATCGAAAATCTGCCTCGGCGGCGGTCATCAGGCGGCCTTTCGGAATAGGGTCACACTCGAGTCACGTCCCGCGGGGCGGGCCTGGCGGAAATATCCGCGCCGGACCGCCGCTGACGCAGGAGCCACGAGAGGAACGTCTTCAAGGCGGGCCGCTTTTCTCCTGGTCGGGTCACGACATGATACCCTCTGCCGGGCTCGGAGTCCTGAAACAAAACCACGAGCCGTCCCGCCGATACATCATCCTCGGAGATGATGCTCGGGAGGGCGAGGACACCTTCGCCCCGGCGAACCGCCACCATGGCCAGATATCCCGGAAGATGTGTGATGGAAATGCGGCTATCGGTCACGACGCCCTGGTGGTTGAGCCAGGTCGTCACCTCGTTTGAATCGTCTTCCTGAATCCAGGGCAGGTCGAGCAAGGCCGTGGCCTCTCCGAAACGGCGCGGGCCGACGAGCGAGGGAGCGGCGACGGCGGTGATGTCGCAAGGGACGAGAAGTTCGGAGGTGAGCCCGGGCCAGGGTCCCTTGCCGAAACGAATTGCGATATCGACCCCTCCCGGAGCGAGATCGACGACCGCCGGAGTCGGGTTCACCATGAGTTCAATGTCCGGATGACGCTTCCGGAAGTCCGGCAGGCGCGGCATCAGCCAGCCAGACGCAAAGGCATGTGTGCAGCTGATCGAGAGCGGCCGGACCGCGTCGACACCGGTCAACCGGCTCACTGCTCTGGATATGTCGCCAAAGGCTGTGTTCAATGTCTGGGCGAGTTCCACGCCGGCGGGCGTCAGGGCAAGACCCCTGCCCGCGCGGAAGACCAGTTCAGTGCCAAGCAGACGCTCCAGGGCATGGACCTGCTGGCCCACGGCGGCATGGCTGACGTTCAGGGCCCGGCCGGCCTGTGAAAATCCCCCTTCGTCCGCCACGGCGGCGAAGGCACGGAGGCTGCTCAGGGGGGGGAGGCGCTGCCAGTCCATCTGAAATCAGACCTTATAAATGATTCTGTTCCGGATCGCGGGGAATCGCGGCCCGTTCTCGAAAACGGGCACGGACCTCCTGTTCGCCCTGATCTTGGGCCCCGCGAAGATCAGGAGAGAGTTTGTTGCGGGCCCCCCCCGGAGACGTGGGGGGCGCGGGGTAAATTAGCCCCCCCCCCCCCGGGTTGAAAAAAACGCCCCAA
>JBMDWT010000064.1:0-56491 GCA_048594665.1 Amaricoccus sp.
CTGGTCGAGCGCTTCTGCAACCAGATCAAACAGTTCCGGGGTCTGGCAACGCGATACGACCGCGATCCGGAAAACTGCCTCGCTGCGCTCAAACTCGCGGCAACCCCTATCTGGCTCGCACCATATGAGCCCGTACCCTAGGCCGCGAGTGCTTCCGATTCTGTGGTGACATTCACCTGCACTGCGAAATCCTTGAGATCGGAGGACTTGCCGACATAACTACCGGATAAAGGAACGACCTGCCGAGGTTCGCGCGCGACGGCCACGCGGATCAGGTCGCGATTACCGACGATACCGTTAGTTGGATCGAATTCCGCCCATCCGGAACCGGGAATGTATACTTCGCACCAGGCATGGGTCGAGCCGCCGCCGAGGGTTTTTGATCCGTCACGGCTGGGCACATAAATGTAGCCGGTCACAAATCGTGCCGCGAGACCGAGCATACGCGCTGCCTCCATCATCAGGAGCGCGAAGTCTCGACAGGTACCGCGACGGAGCCGAAGGGTGGTTTCCGGCGGCTGGGTTCCATGCGCAGAGCGGCGTTGGTAGGTGAAGGAGTTATGGATGTCCGTACAAAGCGTGGCCATCAGCGCGTGGATATCGAAATGCTGCTTTGGGCTGGCAGATTGAAGGAAGCCGCGACTCCAGGCTTCGAGGGAGCGGCTGGGAAGATGGACGCGGCTCAGAACCTGAAGATCCTGCGCCTCTTCGGCGAGATAGGCAAAAGGGTATGGCTGGCAGGCGCCCTCGCTTGCGGGGACATGAGGGGAGTGCGGCCGATGATCCACGCAGATCGTTGTTTCAAAATGCAATTCGCGCGCCGGGCTATCGAAGGTCACGGTGGCGAGGCAGTTCCCGAATACATCATGCGCCCAGCGGATCGCCGCCGGTGCCGGATGGACATTGATCGTAGCCTCGATGAGACGCTGATCATAGCTGTCGCGTGGACGAAAGAACAGGCGATGCTCGCCGAGCTGCACGGGGCACTCGTACTGATAAGTGGTGAGGTGGCGCACGCGGAAGACGGTCATTGGGTTTTATCCCCTCTCGATACGTCGACAGCGGTGCTTGTAAGGCGAAAGCGTTAAGAGGGTGTATGAGACTAGTGATTTCTTCGGAAAATCCGTAAGAATTTTGGAGGTGCCTAGGTTGAGAACCTACATATCGCATTGATATTATTTTATGATACCCTTCTGCTAAGGGTATCGGCGGGGAGGCGTTATGTCGCGTCATCTGTTCTGGCTGTCAGAGGAGGCCTGGGCGGCGATCGAGCCGCATCTGCCGCGCGGCAGGCCGGGCAACCCCGTGTCGACGATCGGCGGGCGATCTCGGGCATCCTGCATGTCCTCAGGACAGGTTGTCGCTGGCGGGATGTGCCGGATGCCTACGGTCCGGCCACCACGATCTACAACCGCTTCAACCGCTGGTCCGCGCAGGGCGTCTGGCGCCGGCTATTCGAGAAGATGGCCGCCGCCGGAGCGATCCCGGACGAGCTTTCCCTCGACAGCACCCATGTGAAGGCGCACCGCTCGGCGGCGGGCTCAAAAAGGGGGAGTGGCAGGAAGCCATCGACCGCTCGCGAGGCGGTCGGACTTCGAAAATCCACTGCCTGGCCGATGATCAAGGCCAACCGGTCGCCTTCGCGCTGACACCGGGCAACGTCGCCGATATTTCCATGGCCATCCTCTTGCTCGAAGGCAGTGCTCCATTGCGCCGGCTGATCGCGTACAAGGCCTATGACGCCGACCGCCTGCGCCGCTGGCTCAAGGAGCGTCGTATCAAAGCAGTGATCCCCTCGACCGCATCCGGCAACACGCCTATCCACTGGACCAGCGCGCCTATCGCCAGCGCAACGTCATCGAACGCTTCTTCCGCCGCCTTAGGAACTGGCCAATCGTCGGGAAAACAGTTCCCCGGGGTCTGTTGAAGAAGTCTCATGTCTCTGATTCACTTTGCTTGTCAGTGATTGAGAGGCGGGAATGCTGGGTCGGAAGGAACGCGGTTAGCTGGAGTTGTTCATCACTGGGTCGTTGCGAGACCTGGTCCCCGACGACCATGTTTTGGTGAGGGTTGATCGCGTTCTTGATCTGAGCTGGCTGCCACGCGAGGTTGCCAGGCTTTACTGCGCCGACAACGGCCGGCCTGGCATCGATCCCGAGGGTAAGGAGGAAAAAGGCGATGATCCAGTGGATCATCGTCCCGACGAACGGGCGCCTGATGCTGGCTGGGTTTCTGCTCGGCGTTCGCCATGGTCCTCGGACCAATGGCGGACCATGGCTCATTCCATGACCGGCGACTGATGCGTGTGAGGGCATCCCCGCCATTGGTTCCAGGGGGTGCCCGCAAGAGGTCAATCTCGCGATCCGCTGGTTCATGGGCTACGCCTTGCACGAAGCTTTGCCGGATCATTCCTCGCTGACTCGCATCCGGCAACGCTGGGGCGAAGATGTCTTTCGCCGGGTCTTTGTCCGTATCGTGCACCAGTGCCAGTTGGCCGGACTGGTTTCGGCCGAGACTGTTCACATCGACGTGGAGCCATCGGAACGCCATCGGTCCGAGAGACGATGGCGACGCTGATCCGGGCGAATGTCAGCATGGATGCGCTGATCTTGCGCCATCTTGATGCGGTCGAGGATGCCAACGACGCCGAGCGGGACACGCGCACCAGCGGCAAGTTCAAGAAACTCTGCCGCACAGACCCGGACGCGAGTTGCCATTGTTGCGCCATTGGTTCGAGCGACAATGGCGACGCGACGTCGTCCAAGGCCCCGTTGCGCCCGGCCTACAAACAGCACACGGCAGTGGATGACCTTGCGGGCGTCGTGGTTGACGTCACGCCGAAGGCGTGCCTCCGGCACGACGAAATCGTGACTGGCCAGGAGCACGATACGGGCCGATTCGAGGAGCGCCTCGACGCCATCGAAGATACCCTCGGGGTTACTCCGGGCCGGATCACCGCGGACACAATCTATGGTGTGGGGCGGGTTTACGCCGCCCTTGAAGACCGCCAGATCGAGGCTGTCATCCCGCCGCTTCGCTCCCTCCGCCGGCAGGGGGCGCAAGGCTTTGCTCAAGTTCGATCCTCATCACGATGTGGTCCGGTGCCCGGCATCGAGGCGGCTGACCGCCAGAAACAGCACGAAATCAGGGCGACGGTATCGCGCGGACCGGCGTGATTGCGCTTGCTGTCCCCTCGAGGCACAGTGTCTGCCGCGGGGCACCCCATCCCGCCGGGTGCACATCGTGACAAACCACGCAGCCATCCTGCGCGCCCGGCGCAAACGAGCCGCTTGGGGCAATGACGAACACGCGATCTACACCCGTCACAGATGGCAGGTCGAAGGCGCGCACGGCACCGCCAAGACGCTCCACGGCCTTGCACGAGCCGTCCGGAGGGGGCTCGAAAACATGAAAATCCAGGCCCTGCTGACCGCCATCGCAATGAACCTCAAGAAGTTGGCGGCGGTCCTGATGCTGCTGGTCTGCTCGATCATCGAAAATCGCCCAGCCCGGCCAACCCGAGCATCGGGCTGAAACGTCTTCTTCAACAGCCCCCCGGACTGTTTTGCAATCCTCCTCATATATTGCAACCCAATACGATCGCCACGCCGACAACTTTCTCGCAGCCATCGCCCTCGTCGCCCTCGTCGCCGTCGTCCCGGGACCAATTGAGTCCTCAACCTAGTCGGGGCGACGAAAAGCATCGCACAGGCGTCTTGGCGCTGGTGAAAGGCCAGTATCGATTTCACAATCTTCGCAAGCCCGTTTCGTGCCGTGTCAGCGAGGCAGGCCATCCGGTTGAAGGTGGAATCAATGTCGACCAAGCCGGGGAGGGCCGTTGCCAGCCAACAATAGCCTTGGCTATGATGCGCGCGAGGTCAACCGCGCCGCATTTGCGCGCAAAGCCCTTGAGTCTTTCAGGATGCGTGAACGTGGGATCAATCCTGTGAAGATGGGAGTTTGCGCGTCTGGCATCGGCCGGGAACGTTTCTCCGATCTATGACCCCGGCGACTCAGTTATTCCCACCGAAAGCAACGAGGGCAATATGGACAAGGGACGCCTTCGGGCTTGCCCGGAAGACTATCGTCGACATTATCCACCCGAGCCATCAATTACCGGTATCAAACATTTTGGCCAGAATAAATCTGATTAGCGCGGACGGATTATAACCGCAGGGTCGGCAGCCTGCTTGCTGATCCGCTGGTGATCAGCATCGGGGCGAGATGACCTCGGGCCGTGAATTGCGCCCTTGGGGGCTTCCCAAGCTATCGGCTCGACCGCGCGCCGACGGCCAAGAGCCGGGGGGCGGCCGAGGCGTTCAAAGAACTGTCCCGCCTGCGTGGCGCAGATCCAGGCGGAGCGAGCCTTGTCACGTTATCATCGGTTGGTGCGCCCGCACCTTTGAAGAAGCAGGGTGGCGTTTCGAGAGGCATCCATTTTCGACTCCGGCGGGAACCGACAGGCTCCCGGCTTGCAAGGAACGACCAGGAGAATCTCATCGGATGCCGATGGCATCACCACCGAGACCGCGGTGAAACCCGGCGTCACCGTGGGCAGGAGGAAAAGGGTTAGGACCACCAACTTCACTTCCTCGGCTTCGCTTTCTTCTTGCCGAGATATTTCGATGTGCGACCGACCATCTGGCCGAGATAGGATATCTTTGCTTCGCAAAAGCGGATTGCCTGTCCAACACGGAACAGATCGCAATCTTCGGGCAACCGAAAAGCGTTTTCACCGACCCACAAGGTCCCGACGTTTCAGAAACGAGGGGCGAGGGAGCCCCAAAACCCGCCGTTGACGCGGCTCGTTCTCGTCAATCGGGTTCGGTTCGAATGGCAAGGGATATCTCCTTGCCAGAGCATGCGTTGCGCTTCGGGCGACACAGTCATCGAGGGATGCGGGACATCTAGGAATTTGACCGTAACGGCCAGAATCTGCTCGCTTCAAACTCTCGTGAAAATATTCCGCATAATAACGCTTATGTTAATCAAGATTCCGATCCAGAAGGAGTGGATCGGTCTTTCGGCGAAACACGGAGGTCAAAGGCCGGCAACCGGGAATCCGGCGCCGGTTCCTTGGGCTGGCTCAGTGACCGCGGAGGATTTCCCCCAGGAAAGCGCGGGTGCGCTCGTGCTTGGGGTTGGAGAAGAAGGTCTCAGGATCGTTCTCTTCGATGATCTCGCCCGAGGCCATGAAGATTACCCGGTCGGCGACCTGACGGGCGAAGCCCATTTCATGCGTCACGCAGATCATCGTCATGCCGTCGCGGGCAAGGCCCACCATCGTGTCGAGCACTTCCTTGACCATCTCGGGGTCGAGCGCCGAGGTCGGTTCGTCAAACAGCATGGCCTTGGGTTCCATGCAGAGCGCGCGGGCGATGGCGACGCGCTGCTGCTGGCCGCCCGAGAGCTGGGCGGGATATTTGTCGGCCTGGTCGGCGATGCGCACCCGTTCGAGATATTTGCGCGCGGTGATCTCGGCATCGGCCTTGGAGATGCCGCGGACCCGCATCGGCGCCAGCGTGCAGTTCTGCAGCACGGTCATATGGGGAAAGAGGTTGAAGCTCTGAAACACCATGCCGACCTCGCGACGCACGGTATCGATGGCGGTGGCGCTGTCGTCGAGCGCTGTGCCATCGACGGTGATCTTGCCGCTCTTGATCGGTTCGAGATGGTTGATACAGCGGATCAGCGTCGATTTGCCCGAGCCGGAGGGACCGCAGAGCACGATCTTCTCGCCCCGCCGCACGTTCAGGTTCACGGATTTCAGGGCGTGATAGCCGCCGTACCACTTTTCGACATTTTCCATGCGGATCAGCGAGTCGGTCTGTTCGGTCATGATGATCTCCCCAGTGTGATGCCGGATTCCGGGCCCGGTCAGTTCTTGGTGATGAGGCTTGCGAGGCGCAGGATCGCGAGTTGATAGCCCTGCGTGCCGCAGCCGACGATGATCCCGTCCGCGCGCAGCGAGACGTAGGAATGATGGCGGAAGGTTTCGCGTTTATGGACGTTGGAGATATGTACTTCGATCACCGGCCGCTCGAATGTGTTGAGAGCATCGAGGATCGCAACCGAGGTATGGGTGAAGGCGCCGGGATTGATGACGATGCCGGCGGCCTCCTCGCGGGCCTCGTGGATCCAGTCGATGATCCGGTGTTCGGCGTTCGACTGGTGAAAGCGCAGGCTCAAGCCCCGCTGGTCGGCCAGGACCACGCAGTCACGCTCGACATCGGCGAGCGTCTCGTGCCCGTAGATGTCCGGCTGGCGCTTGCCGAGCAGATTGAGATTCGGGCCGTTCAGCACATAGATGAGGTTTGACATGATGGGCGGGGTCCTGGAGGGAGGAGGGATCCGGCGCGGGGCCGGACCCCCTGACCTTAGTTGCTGACGGCGCTGAAAGGGATGTCGGCGAGCTCGGTCGGATAGGTCGGCGGCGCCAGCTTCAGCCACTTCTCATAGATCGCCTTGTATTCCTCGGTCGGGATGAAGGCGGCGAGGAAGCCGTTCAGCGCCTCGTTCCAGTCCGCTTCGCCGAGACGGCTTGCCGCGCCATTGTAGAGGGTGACAAGCGGGATCTTGTTCTCATAGACGCCCGGGCGCGCCGTCTCCAGCCGCTGGAGATAGAACTGGTTGGCGCCGACCGCCTCGACCTGGCCCGAGAGCAGCGCCTGGATGTTGGCCGCGTCATCGTCGAAGCGCAGCAGGTTGGCATCCGCGGGCGCGATCTTGGTCAGGCTCGTGTCCATCGCCGAGGAGCGCGGCACGCCGATGGTCTTGCCCGAGAGATCGGCCGGATCGGTGATCTTCATGTCCTTGGGTGCCACGACCGAGAGCTGGTTGGCGGCATAGGGCTGGCTGTACTGGATCGTCTTGGCGCGTTCGGCGGTCATGCCCATCGTGGCAAAGAGGATATCGACCTTGCCGGTCTGGAGCGCCGGGATCCGGTTGGCGACGGCGAGGGGTACGAATTTCACCTCGACACCGAGCGACTTGGCGAAGGCCGTTGCCATGTCGGCGTCGAGCCCCTGCTGGACGCCCGAGGAGTCGATGAAGCCCCATGGGGAGTTGTCGCCCTGAATGCCGACGAGGATCGCGCCCGAGGCCTTGGCCTCCTCAAGGCTCCGGGCCGAGGCCGCGCCCGCGAACAGCGGCAGCGTGGCGGCGAGGGCCGCGGCGAAAAGCAGGCCGCGGCGGGTCATGCGGGAAAGTCGGTTGGTGAGCATCTGGGTTTTCCTCCCTGGAGCAGTTTTTTGCGAATGTCGATTTCCGGTGTGTTCCGGATCAGTTGCCAACGAAGGGCACGCCTTCCAGCGTAGCGGGAAATTCGGGCGGGTCGATCCTCATCCACTTCTGATAGACCGCCTTGTATTCGTCGGTTTTCATATAATCGGCGAGGAAGGCGTTCAGCGCCTCGTTCCAGTCCGCCTCGCCAAGCCGGGTCGCAGCGCCGTTGAACAGGCGGCCGATCTCGAACTTGTTTTCATAGACGCCGGGACGCGCCGTCTCAAGCCGCTGGAGATAGAACTGGTTGGCCCCGATCGCCGCGACCTGCCCCGAGAGCAGCGCCTGGATGTTCGCCGCGTCGTCGTCGAAGCGCAGGATATTGGTGTCGGCGGGCGCGATCGCGGTAAGGTTGGTATCCATCGGCGCCGAACGCGGCACACCGACATCGAGGCCTGCGAGATCGGCGGCGTTGGTGATCTTTGTCTCCTTGGCCGCGACGACATAGAGCTGGTTCGCGGCATAGGGAAGGCTGTACTGGACCGACTTTGCCCGCTCCGGAGTCATGCCCATCGAGGCGAAGAGCGCGTCGACCTTGCCGCTGGTCAAGGCGGGAATGCGGTTGGCGACGGCGAGCGGAAAGAACTTGACCTCGACGCCCTGGCTTTTGGCGAAGGCGCGGGCGATGTCGGCGTCGAACCCGTCCTGGACCCCGGCGGAGTCGATGAAGCCCCAGGGGGAGTTGTCGCCTTGGATGCCGACGATGATCGCGCCGCTGGCCTTGGCCTCTTCGAGGCTCCGGGCCGAGGCCGCGCCACCGGTCAGCGGAGCGAGTGCGATAATGGCGGCGGCGGCCAGAAAGCCCGCGCGGGTCCGGGAGAGAAGCCGGGAAAGCATGTCATTCCTCCGAGTTGTTTGTTGTTGTTGGGATCAGCGGGCGCCGCGGGCCATGCGGCGCTCCATACGCCCGCCCAGCAGCGACAAGGGCCAGCAGAGAGCGAAGTACATCAGGCCGACGAGGCTGAAGATCAGGACCGGCTGATAGGTCTGGTTCGAGACGATCTGTCCGGCCCGGGTCAGTTCGATGAAGCCGACGATCGCGGCCAGCGAGGTGCCCTTGAGCAGCTGTACCAGAAAGCCGATGGTGGCGGGCAGCGACAGCCTGAAGGCCTGCGGCAGGATCACGTCCCGCATCCGTGACCGGTAGTGAAGGCCGAGCGCATGGCTGGCTTCGGCCTGGCCGCTGGGCACCGCCTGGATCGCACCGCGCCAGATTTCGCCCAGGAAGGCGCTGGCATGCAGGGTCAGGGCGATGGCCACCGCGAGCCAGGGGGCGACATCGAAACCGAGCAGCGGCAGGCCGAAATAAACCAAGAAGAGCTGCATCAGAAGCGGCGTACCCTGGAAGACCGAGATATAACCCATGGCCGGATAGCGCAGTGCGGGGTTTTTCGCGACACGCAGGAGCGCGATGACGAGGCCGAAGGCGATCCCGCCCACAAAGCCGATGAAGGTGAGCAACAAGGTCCATTCCAGGCCCTGGAGCAGGAAAAGCAGTTCGGGTGTACCGATCGAGGGCATTGTGTCTCTCCTCTCAGCGCGCTGTGGGATAATTGAAGGCGAGGCGGGAGATGACGGCGAACAGGGTCATCATCAGCCAGGACACCGCGAGATAGATGAGCGTGATCGAGAAATAGACCTCGAAACTGCGGAAGGTGTCGGATTCGATACGCTGCGCCACCGAGGTCAGTTCATAGGCGGCGATCGAGGAGCAGATCGAGGTGGTGAGCGTCAGCAGGATGAACTGACTGGTCAGCGAGGGATAGATCGAGCGCAGCGCGGGTTTCAGCACAATCATGCGATAGACCTGGCCGGGATGCAGGCCAAGCGCGAGACCGGCTTCGATCTGGCCCTTGTGGATTGCCTCGACACCGCCCCGGATGATCTCGATCGCATAGGCGCCGCCGTTGATCCCGAGCGCGATGATCGCGGTGGTCGTCGGGTTCAACCGGATGCCGACGCTGGGCAGCACGAAGAAGATGAAGAAGATCTGCACAAGGAAGGGTGTATTGCGCACGATCTCGACGAAGCCGATGACGATGGCCGAGGGGATCCGACGACCCGAGCGGCGGATCGCCACGCCGAGAACGCCGATGATGAGGGCCAGCGTCATGCCGGCCAGCGCCAGCCCGATCGTGGCGATCGTGCCCCAGAGCAACTCTGGCCAGCGCTCGAAAACGACATTGAAGTCCAGTATCATAATTCATCCCCCTGGAACGCCTGTGCGAGGCGTCTGTTCGCTCTTTGGGCGAGTTGACCGTTATGAAGACATTGCCCTGCTTATCGGGTTATGTAAAATGACATTGTGACCGATTTTCATAACCTGGGATGTATGAGTCGCGTCCAAAGATCAGTCCGAGGGCAAAAATCGCGTTATGATAGATCAGGCGGGATCGCGACGCAGGGCTTCGGCGGCGCGCCGGATCGTGACCAGGAGCAGGTCGAATCCCGGCGAGGCGACAAAATCCGTGCGCATCGTCAGTCCGACCGGGCCCTGGGTCTCGGTCGTGTCGAACGGCAGGGCGATCAGCGCGCCATCGATGAGATCCTGGGCGACCACCCCTTCCGAGATCGCCCAGATCGCATCGCAGGATCGGGTAAAGGCGCGGCCGAAGCTGTCGGAGACGGTCTCGATCTCGCGCAGTCCGACCGGCGCGGCGTTGGTGATCAGGAAGCGCTCGACAAAGGGGCGGATGATGGACCCGCGCGTGGGCATCAGCACTGGAAAATTCGAAAGCTGCGAGAACTCCGTTTCTGGTGAGAGCAATGGATGGCCAGGGCGGACGACGAACACCACCCTTTCCGAATAGAGATGCTCGAAGAAGAAGCCGGTCATCTTCTCGGGCGCGGCCAGCCGGCCGACCACCAGATCGAGTTCCCCCAGCCGGAGCTGATCGAGCAGCACCGCGTTCTCGCCGGTGACGATCTTGATCCTGGTGGCCTGGCTCTCCTCCAGATACATCCGCATCGCCTCGGGCATGATCCGGGCCGAGGTGGTCGGCAGGGCGCCGACCCGGATCGGCGGCCCTGCCCCGTTCCCGGCATGGGTCAGCGAATCCACGCCCCTGCGGATGGAATCGACCGCCGTCCCGGCGTGACGCAGGAAGATCTCACCCTGGTTGGTGATCAGGATGCCGCGCCCGTCCCGCTGGAACAGGCCGACGCCCAGCGTTTCCTCCAGTTCCCGGATGGTCTTGGTCACCGCCGGCTGGCTGACATGGAGCGCCTGGGCCGCGCCGGTCACGCTGCGCCGCCGGGCGACCTCGACGAAGGCGCGCAGATGCCGGAACTTGATTCGCTGGTCGATCAAATCCATATCCTCAGGGTTATCAATATGGTTGAAGATATCATTTTACCCCCCTCTTAGATTATAGCACACTGCAAAAAAAGATTGGGGGAAAAGGAATGCGGTTCAACAAGATTGGCGACGTGGTGCTGCATTGCGACCATCGCGCCCCAGACCCCTCGCGTCCTCTGCTGGTCTTTCTCAATTCGCTGGGAACGGATTTCCGGATCTGGGACAGGGTGGCGGCGGATCTCGGCGCCGATTTCCAGATCCTGCTCTATGACAAGCGCGGGCATGGGCTGTCGGGTCTCGGGGACCGGCCCTGGACGATCGACACCCATGTGAAGGATGTGCTCGGCCTGATCGATCTTATCGGGGCGCGGGATGTCATCCTCTGCGGCCTCTCGGTGGGCGGGCTGATCGCGCAGGGCGTGGTGGCGCGGCGGCCGGACCTCGTCCGGGCGCTGGTGCTTTGCGACACGGCGCATCGCATCGGGACGGATGCGAGCTGGAATACCCGGATCGAGGCGGTGCGGCGCGATGGCATCGAGCCGCTCGCCGATACGATCCTGAGGCTCTGGTTCACGCCCGGCCTCGCACCCGAGCAGCTCGCGGGGTGCCGCGAGATGCTGATCCGGCAATCGGTCGTGGGCTATGCCGGGACCTGTGCCGCGGTGCGCGACGCGGATCATACGGACATCGTCGGGGCGATCGCGGTGCCGACGCTCTGTATCGTCGGCGATCAGGACGGATCGACCCCGCCGGAGCTGGTGCGCTCCATGGCCGAACTCATACCCGGCGCCGCGTTCGAGGTGATCGCGGACGCGGGACATATTCCCTGCGTCGAACAGCCGGAGGCGCTGATCGCGCGGATCCGGGCGTTTCTGCGGAGCAACGGAGTGCTAGGATGACCGAGGATCTGTTCGAAACAGGCATGCGGACCCGCCGCCTGGTGCTGGGCGACGCGCATGTCGACCGGGCCGAGGCGGGCAAGAGCGATTTTGACACGCCCTTTCAGGAATTGATCACCGAGGCGGCCTGGGGGCGGGTCTGGTCCCGGCCGAACTGGTCCAAACGGGAACGATCGATGGTGACCATCGCCCTGCTGGCGGCGCTCGGTCAGGACGAGGAGGTGGCGATGCATGTCCGCGCCACCGCCAACACGGGGGCCACGCGGGACGATATCCGCGAGGCTCTCCTGCATGTCGCCATCTATGCCGGGGTACCGGCGGCCAATCATGCCTTCAAGATCGCGGGCCAGGTGTTCGACGATATCGATGCCAAGGGGGAAAAGCCATGAACGAGACCTCGCTTCGCAGCAACCGCGCGCCCGAAACCGGCGCCTTCTTTGCCCGCGACCGGGGGATGCACCCGCCGGCCTATACGCCGACCTACAAGACCTCGGTCCTGCGCTCGCCGCAACGGGCGCTGATCTCGCTCGATGGCACGCTCTCGGAAATCACCGGGCCGGTGTTCGGGCATAACATCCTCGGGCCGCTCGACAACGACCTGATGCTGAATTTCGCGGCGCCGGGCGAACGGGCGATCGGGCCACAGATTTATGTCCATGGCCGGGTTCTGGATGAACGGGGACGTGGCGTGCCGGGTGTGCTGGTCGAATTCTGGCAGGCCAACGCGGGGGGCCGCTACCGGCACAGGAAGGAATCCTATCAGGCGGCGCTCGATCCGAATTTCGGCGGCTGCGGGCGGACGATCACCGACCCGGACGGCGGTTATGAATTCCGTACGATCCAGCCCGGACCCTACCCCTGGCCGAACGGGCCGAACGACTGGCGCCCGGCCCATATCCATTTCTCGGTCTTCGGCCATGGCTTTGCCCAGCGGCTGATCACCCAGATGTATTTCGAGGGCGATCCGATGATCTGGAAATGCCCGATCGTGAAGACCATCCCGAACGCCGCCGACATCGAGCGGCTGGTGGCGGCGCTCGACATGGAGGCGAGCCTTCCGATGGATGCCCGCGCCTACAAGTTCGACATCGTGCTGCGCGGACGGCGGTCGTCGCGGTTCGAGAACCGGCTGGAAGGGAACTGAGATGGCACAGAGTCTGGAGCGGTTGAAGGAAAGCCCGTCGCAGACGGCGGGGCCTTATGTCCATATCGGCATGACCCCGAATTTTCTCGGGATGACGGGGGTCTACCCCGAGGATCTCGGGGCACGGATGGTCACGGACAAGACCAGGGGCGAGCGGATCAAGATAAAGCTGCGCATCATCGACGGTGGCGGCGCGGTGCTGCGCGACGCCCTGGTCGAGGTCTGGCAGGCGGACGCGGCGGGGCTCTACAATTCGCCCTCCGAAATCCGGGGCGAGGCGGATCCGGATTTCACCGGCTGGGGCCGGTTCCCGACCGGAATGGAGACCGGCGAGATCCTGTTCGAAACCGTGAAGCCCGGTCCGGTGCCCGGCCCCGGCGGCCGGATGATGGCGCCGCATCTGTCGCTCTGGATCGTCGCGCGCGGCATCAATCTCGGGCTCCAGACGCGGCTCTATTTCGCCGACGAGGAAGCGGCGAACGCGGTCGATCCGCTGCTCGCACGGATCGAGCATCGGGAGCGGGTCTCGACCCTGCTCGCGGCGCGGGAGGGGGACACCTATGTGCTCGACATCCATCTCCAGGGTCCTCGCGAAACCGTCTTTTTCGATATCTGAGATGGTGGGTGCCTTTGATCATCCCTGGCTGGGCGGCCTTGTCGGCGACGCGGAGATCGCGGCGCTGATCGGTCCCGAAGCGGAGATCGCCGCGATGCTGGCTTTCGAGGGGGCGCTGGCACGGGCCGAGGCCGAGGCGGGTCTGATCCCGGCGGCGGCGGGGGAGGCGATCGAAACGGCGCTGGCCGGATTTTCGCCCGACATCGCCGCGCTGCGCGAGGGGATGGGGCGCGACGGGGTGGTGGTGCCCGAACTGATCCGGCAGGCGCGGGCGGCGGTCGGTGCCCCGCACGCGGACTGGCTGCATTTCGGAGCAACCAGCCAGGATGTGATCGACACAGCCCTGATGACGCGGTTGCGCGCGGTCCTGACGGTCTGCGCCACGCGATTGGGGGCGTTGATCGAGGCTTTCGATGCGCTCTCGACGCGCTTTGGCGACAGGCCCCTGATGGGGCGGACCCGGATGCAGGCGGCGATCCCGATCACCGCCGGAGACCGGATCGAGAGCTGGCGCGAGCCTCTGCTCCGGCACTGGGTCCATCTCGAACGGCTCCGCTCCGAGGCCCTGGTGGTTCAACTGGGCGGGGCGGCGGGCACGCTGGAAAAACTCGGCGACGCGGCGCTGGAGGTGCGGGCGGATCTGGCGCGGCGGCTCGGCCTCGGCGATGCGCCCCGCTGGCACAGCCAGCGCGACCGGCTCGCCGATCTCGCCGGCTGGTGCGCGCTGGTGACGGGGAGCCTTGGCAAGTTCGGCCAGGACGTGGCCCTGCTGGCGCAGGCGGGCGACGAGATCCGGCTGACCGGCGGGGGGACGTCCTCGGCGATGGCCCACAAGCAGAATCCGGTCCGGGCCGAGCTTCTGGTCACGCTGGCGCGCTTCAACGCGGTCCAGCTTGGCGGAATGCATCAGGCCATGGTCCATGAACAGGAGCGGTCCGGCGCGGCCTGGACGCTGGAATGGCTGATCCTGCCGCCGATGCTGGTGGCGACAGGTGCCGCGTCGCGGGTGGCGGCGGAATTGATCGCATCGATCGGAGAGATCGGCGCACGGGAGGCGGACGTTCGATCATGACCCCCGGAGTGATAGGAGAGGAACAAGAATGAAACCCTGTGTCATCTGCGTGGCCATCACCGGATCCCTGCCGCGCAAGGCCCACAATCCGGCGGTGCCGATCAGTGTCGCCGAACAGGTTGAATCGACGCAAGCCGCCTTCGAGGCCGGTGCCTCGATCGTCCATGCCCATGTGCGCAACGAGGATGAGACCCCCTCCTCGGATCCCGATCGCTTCGCCCGGCTGCTCGAAGGGCTGCGCCAATATTGTCCGGGCATGATCGTACAGTTCTCCACCGGCGGCCGGTCGGGATCGGGCCGCGAGCGCGGCGGCATGCTGTCGCTCAGACCCGACATGGCCTCGCTCAGCGTCGGCTCCAACAACTTCCCGACCCGCGTCTATGAGAACAGCCCCGACCTGGTGGACTGGCTCGCCAGCGAAATGCTCACCCATGGTGTGAAGCCCGAGATCGAAGCCTTTGATCTCAGCCATATCTTTCAGGCTGTGGCCATGTCCGGGGACGGACGGCTCGCGACGCCGCTCTATGTCCAGTTCGTGATGGGCGTCAAGAATGCGATGCCGGTCGACCGCGAGGTGTTCGACTTCTATATCAAGACATTGGCGCGGCTTGCTCCCGATGCGGAATGGTGCGGCGCGGGGATCGGGCCGAACCAGATCGTGCTCAACGAATGGTGCGTGTCGAGCGGTGGCCATGCGCGCACCGGCCTTGAGGACAACCTGCGCCTCGACCGCGACCATCTCGCGCCTTCCAACGCGGCACTGGTGGCGCGGGTCGTCGATCTCTGCGCAAAATACGACCGCCCCGTCGCCACCCCGGCCGAGGCACGGGCGATCCTGCGGCTGCCCCCGGCCTGAGCCTCGCCCGTCCCGCAACGCAGTCCAGAGGATTGTCCCATGAAGACCTCGATCGCGACCGTCTCGATCAGCGGCGAGCTGCCCGAGAAACTCGCCGCCATCGCCGCCGCCGGCTTCGATGGCGTGGAGATTTTCGAGAACGACATGCTCGTCTATGACGCAAGTCCCCGCGAGATCGGCCGGATGGTGCGCGACGCGGGCCTGGAGCTGACGTTGTTCCAGCCGTTCCGCGATTTCGAGGGTATGCCGGAGCCCCAGCGCAGCCGCACCTTCGACCGGGCGCGGCGTAAGTTTGACCTGATGGAGGAACTCGGCGCCGATCTGATGCTGGTCTGCTCCAACACCTCCGCCGTCTCGCTGGGGGGCATCGATCGCGCGGCGCAGGATCTGCGCGACCTCGGCGCGCTCGCCGCCGAACGGGGCATCCGCGTTGGCTACGAGGCCCTGGCCTGGGGCCGGCATGTCAACGACCATCGCGACGCCTGGGAAATCGTGCGCCGGGCGGATCATCCGAACATCGGCCTGATCCTCGACAGTTTCCACACCCTGTCGCGCGGCATCGATCCGAATTCGATCCGCTCGATCCCCGCCGACAAGCTCTTCCTGATCCAGCTCGCCGATGCGCCCCGGATCGACATGGATCTGCTCTACTGGAGCCGGCATTTCCGCAACATGCCCGGCGAGGGGGATCTGGCCGTGCGCGACTTCCTCGCCGCCGTCGTGGCCACCGGCTATGACGGCTATCTCTCGCTCGAAATCTTCAATGACCAGTTCCGCGGCGGCTCGGCGCAATCGATCTCGGTCGATGGCCATCGCTCGCTGATCTATCTGATGGACCAGGTCCGCCGCTCCGAACCCAGCGTGGCCCCCACCCTGCCCCCGATGCCGGACCGGATCGCGACCCAGGGCGCGGCCTTCGTCGAATTCACCGCCGACGACGGCGACGCGGCCCAGCTCGCCGCCTTCTTTCGCGGCATGGGCTTTCGCAAGGTCGGCCAGCATGTCTCCAAACAGGTCACACGCTATCGCCAGGGCGCCATCAATCTGGTGATCAATACCGAGCGCAAGGGCTTCGCCCATTCGGCCTAGGTCGTGCATGGCACCTCGGTCTGCGCGATCGGGCTCTGGGTCGCGGACGCGGCGGCGACCATGGCCCGGGCCCGCGCCCTCGGGGCCAGCGTCTTCGAACAGCCTGTCGGCCCGGACGAGCTGACCATCCCGGCAATCCGGGGCGTCGGCGGCGGGGTAATCTATTTCATCGACCAGACGCCCGACCTCGCCGCCGTCTGGGAAACGGAATTCATCCCCGTCGAAGATGACAGCGCCGCCACCCCGGCGGGCCTGACGGGCATCGATCATATCGCCCAGACCATGCCCTATGACGAGATGCTGTCCTGGATCCTGTTCTACACCTCGATCTTCCGTACCGGCAAAAGCCCGATGCTCGATATCATCGATCCCTCCGGCGTGGTGCGCAGCCAGGCGATCGAGAGCGAGGACGGTCAGTTGCGCCTGACGCTGAACGGTGCCGAGAACGCCCGAACCCTCGCCGGCCGGTTCATCGCCCAGAACTTCGGGTCGAGCGTCCAGCATCTGGCCTTTGCCACCGGGGATATCTTCGCCGCCGCCGAGGCGCTGGCCGAGAACGGTTTCGAAACCCTGCGCATCTCCCAGAACTATTTCGACGATGTCGAGGCGCGCTTCGGGCTCGATCCGGACTTCGCGGACCGTCTGCGCGCGGCCAATGTGCTTTATGACCGCGACGATCACGGAGAATATTTTCAGCTCTACAGCCCGAATTTCGGCGAGGGCTTCTTCTTCGAGATCATCGAGCGCCGGGGCGGATATCGCGGTTATGGCGCGCCCAATGCGCTGTTCCGGATCGCGGCTCAGAAGCGCCATCTCCGCCCGGCGGGCCTGCCCCGCGACTGACGGCGGCCCTCCCCGAAACTCTCGCCCCCACGGAGCAGCATCATGATTTCTGGCAAGACCCGGCTCATCGCCCATCTCGGCTATCCCACAGAATCCTTCAAGGCGCCGATGATCTACAATCCCTGGTTCGAGGCCAATGGCATCGACGCGGTCGTCGTGCCGATGGGATCGAAACCGGAGGACTATCCCGACTTCCTCAAGCTCCTCTTCCGGCTCTCGAACATTCAGGGCGCGCTCGTGACCATGCCGCACAAGGTCACCACGGTCGGGCTGCTCGACGAGGCTTCGACCACCGTGCGTGTCGCGGGCTCCTGCAACGCGGTCCGGCCGGGACCGGAGGGTCAGCTTGTCGGCGACATGTTCGATGGCGAGGGATTCGTGCGCGGCGTCCTGCGCAAGGGCCGACAGCTCGCGGGGGCGAAGGCGCTGGTGGTGGGCAATGGCGGCGTCGGCTCGGCGATCGCGGCCTCGCTGGCCAAGGCGGGGGTGGCGCGGCTTGGGCTTTATGACGGCTATGCGCCGATGATGAACGGCCTCGCCGACCGGGTGCGCGCCCATTATCCGGATCTCGAACTCGCGGTCGGCTCGAACGATCCGGCGGGCTATGACATTGTGGTCAACGGGACGCCGCTCGGGATGAAGGAGAGCGATCCCCTGCCGATGGATGTGGAGCGTATCGCACCGTCGACCTTCGTCGGCGAGGTGGTGATGAAGACGGAGATCACACCCTTCCTCGCGGCCGCCCGCGCGCGGGGATGCGATTTCCAGATCGGCACGGACATGCTCTTCGAACAGATCCCGGCCTATCTCGAATTCTTCGGCTATCCCAGCACCACCGCCGACGCTCTTCGCGAGGTGGCCAAGATCCGCTATTGATCCTTTGGCTCGGTTCCGGGCCTCCTGACGGATCGAAGTGGTTCGCCAGGAGGCCGGGGGATCAATTGGTGGCGGGACCGGTGGAATTCTGTTCGACCGGATTGGCTTCTGTCTGATCCGGCCCCTGAGTGGCGACGCCGACCCACCAGACAAATCCGACCAGAACAAGAAGGACGACGGCCACGATGCCGATGAGCGGCACAGCGTGGCGCCGCACTTCCTTGGGGGTATTGGTGTCGTGGGGTGCCATGAAGCCTCCGAGCATTTGATTTCGTTCGAAGTAAGCGTCCGGACAACCGTATGGTTCCAGCCCTGCGCGACAGAAGCCGGAAGCCGCGCCGGGCATCCGGCGCTTTTGCCCCTGAATCCGCCTCGTGTCTAAAGCACCAGACGGTGGTCGGTGACAGGGCACCTGCGCTCCATGTCCGGCTCGGGATGCCGGGGGCGGGTCATGGGGGAAAGCGCGACTGAGCGGCCCGACCGCGCCGCCTCCTCGATCGCCAGAAGAACGCGCATGTCCGCGAGTCCTTCGACGCCATCCGCTTCCGGCGGCTGTCCGGTCCCGACGCAGTCCGAGAAATAGGCGATCTGGCCCGCGAACTGATCGACGCGCTCGAAGGCTGTCTCCTCGACGGCCCCGTCCCGGCGCAGGCGCAGATGCGTGGCGGTCTCGAACCGGTAGCCGGGATCGAGTTCGAGTTCGCCCGATGTGCCGATCACGCGGTAGCTGTCGATGGGCGCGGTTCCGAAGCTTGCAATGAATTGTGCAAGGCCGCCGGAGGGGAACCGCAGGGTGGCGGCGATCGAGGATTCGACCTCGGTGAAGCGGGGATCGTCGGTCGGTCGATGCAGGGTGGCGATCACCTCGACCGGCTCCTCTGCAAAGACATGACGCGCGGCATTGACGCAATAGACCCCGATATCCTGAAGCGGCCCGCCCCAATGCTCGGCCTTCAGGCGGTGATTGCCGGGATCCGACTGAAACCCGAAGACCGACTGAAAGAGGACCGGTCGGCCGATGGCGCCCTGCCGGATTTTCTCCAGCAGCGCCAGCGTGCCCGGCTCGTTGTGCAGCCGATAGGCGGTCATCAGGAACACCCCCGCCGCCTCGGCCGCGGCGATCATCGCCTCCGCCTCTCCGAGCGTCCGGGCGAGCGGTTTTTCGACCATCACATGCTTGCCCGCCCGCGCCGCCCGGATCGCGTAATCGGCATGCATCGAATTCGGCAAGGCGACATAGACCGCGTCGATCTCGTCCGTGGCCAGGAGCGCATCGTACTGCGCATAAGGGACCACCCGCGGAATGTCATGAAACCGCGCCAGCTTTTCCGCCTTGTCCGGATCCCCGGTGACAATCGCCGTGACGCGTGAATTGCCGGACTGCGCGGCACCGGGGAAGAAAGCCTCCTGTGAAATCCATCCGGCGCCGACCACTGCGTATCTGATCATGGGATCTTCCTATTGATAAAGCGCCGGACGGACAGGCAGCGCGATCTCCACCGCCGCGCCGCTGGCAAGCGCCGCCGCCAGTTGTCCGGCGATGGCGGAGGCGACATATCCATCCCAGGCACTCGCCCCCGCCGGCGGCGCCCCCGCGCAGGACCGGACCCAGGCCGCCATCTGCCGGCGATAGGCATCGGCAAAGCGCGGCACCCAGTTTTCCGGCCAGTCGTGGCCATGCGCCCCCGCGATATTCGTCTCGGTCAGGCTGGGGGCCGCCATCGCGATCGTCCCAGCCCGCCCGACCAGCTCCGCATGCACGTGATACCCATAGGCGGCATTGACGAAGACTTCCGTCGACACGATCTCACCTCTGTCGGTGATCATCGTGACCATCAAGGGCTCACCCCCCGGCCCCGCCACCACCCGCGCCCGCGCCATCTCGGAGCCGAGCAGCCAGCGGCTGATGTCGATCTCATGCACGAACGAATTCGTCAGGGCCATCTCCCCGGTGAACCAGTCCGGCGCCTGGACATTGCGATGCACATTGTGGAGCAGCGCCACCTCGCCGATCCGCCCCGACAGCCGCGCCGCGCGCATCTCGGCATAGGCCGGATCGAAGCGCCGCATATAGCCCACCTGGATCAACCGGCGCCCCAGCGCGGCTTCGGCCTCCACCACCGCGCGCGCTTCCTGCACCGTCCCCGCCAGCGGCTTCTCGCAGAGCACCGGCTTGCCCTGCGCCAGACAGGCCAGCGCCAGTGGACCATGCGTCGCATCCGGCGTCGCGATCACCACCGCGTCGACGGCGGCGATCAGCTCCAGCGGATCGACAAAGACCTCCGCCCCCGTTGCCTCGGCCCGCGCGCGATCGGCATCCGCCACCGCCGCCAGATGGGCGCCCCGGGTCTCCTCGCGCAGGATCCGGGCATGCTCCGCCCCCATCACGCCGGTTCCGATCACCCCGACCCGCAAACTCATCTCATCCTCCTCTCGCGAAGGGGAGGCGGACCGACCCGCCTCCCAGCCGCGACGCTATTTTGCGATGCAGGTGTCGGCGGTCGCCGGCGTGCAGACATCGAGCCCGGTATAGGTCGGATCCGCCGGTGCCGCGCCGCCCTCGGCCATCTGTTCAAAGGCCTGCATCACCTTGTAACCCATCTCGAACGGACGCTGCCCGACCTGTCCCGCCGAATAGCCCTCCTTCATCTGCTCGATCTGGGTCGGCAGCGTGTCCGCGACGACAAGCGCCAGCGAGCCATCGGCGATCGCCGCCTTGTAGGGCTCGACGGCGGCGCGGTTCGCATCCGGCACGAACTGCGGGAACCCTCCCGTCGGCACAAAGGCATCGACGCTGGGATTCGCCGCCATGAAGTCCTGGAACTGCTGAACCGCCAGCGGGAAGTCGTCGTTGGTATAGAGCGGACAACCCTCCGCCTCGGTCCAGCCGTTCTGGCCGGTCAGGCGGTTGCCCGGGCTCGTGGTCCCGGTTTCACCGCCGAGCGTGTCGCGGATCCCCTGCATCCGTTCGTTGTGGTTGGCCGCCGCCGCGCCGCCCGACTGGATGCAGACCGTGCCGCCCTTGGGTTTGATCTCCATCACCCGCTTGGCGAGATTGACCCCGATCTCGTAATTGTGGGTGCCGATATAAGCGACGCGCAGATCCTTGTTTTCGGGCAGCAAATCCGAATCCCAGGTGATGATCGGAATTCCGGCGTCCTTCGCCGCCTGCGCCGCCACGGCCATGGCGGCGGCGTTCGCGGGCGAGATGCCGATACCCTTCACATCGCCGCGTGCGATCAGATCCTGGACGATCTGCACCTGCTCGTCGCCGCCGCCATGCTCGCCGGGGCCGATATATTCGCAGGTGAACTTGCCCCCCGATTCCGCGGCCGCTTTCATGCAGCCGTCGCGGGCCTGGTCGAAGAACGGGTTGTTCATGTTCTTTGGCACCAGCGCAAAGATGTTCTGGGCAAAGGCGGTCGAGCCGATGCTCATCGCAGCCAGCGCGATCGCCGAGGATGTCAGCAGTCTTTTCATGATTTTCCTCCCTTTTTTTGATCTTGCCCGGCGGCTGGTTCCGCCGGTGGTCTTTTTGAAAACCCAAGGGGCCAAGGCCCCGAACGCTCAGCGGCTCCGGCTCGACCGGACCATGTCGCGCAGGATCTCCATCAGGCTCAGGCCGCGCTGTTCCATCCCGATCAGGACCGCGAGGATGATGAAGGCCCCGACGAACGCGCCCTGCCAGTTGGAATCGATGCCCGCCATCAGAAGGGCGTTGCGGATGACTTCGAGCAGCGCCGAGCCGATGATCGCGCCATAGGCGGTCCCCGCGCCGCCGATCAGGTTGGCGCCCCCGATCACCGAGGCCGCGATCACGCGCAACTCATAGGACTGGCCGAGCGCATTGATCGCCGATCCGCTGTAGCCGAGGATCAGGAGCGAGGCGACCGAGGCGCAGAAGGCCGAGAAGAGATAGGCCTGGAACTTGATCCGGTCGACATTCACCCCGGTCATCCGGGCCGCCTGTTCGTTGCCGCCGATGGCATAGAGATGCTTGCCCCAGGGCTTGCGGTTCAGCACATAGCCGACGGCCAGCGCGAGCAGGATCATCACCCAGAAATGTGAGGAGAAGGCCGGGATCCAGTGCGGAAAAATACTGTCGGGATGGCCGCTCGGGAATTTCGCCTGACCGATCGCCTTCACGATCGGGGCATCGGGGCCGAACTTGTAGAGCATCTGGTTGCCTGACAGGACCACCGCGAAGGAGCGCGCGATCGACATCATGCCGAGCGTCACCACGAAGGAGGACATCCCGACATAGGCGACGAAGAACCCATTGATCGCGCCGCAGGCCAGCCCCGCCAGCATCCCCGCCGCGAAGGCCACGTACCAGGGATATTCCCAGGTCAGGAACAGCCCCGCGACGATCGCCACCAGCCCCATGATCGAGCCGACCGACAGATCGATCCCCCCCGTGATGATGACACAGGTCATCCCCAGCGCCATGATCCCGAAGGGCGCGAAATTGCGGGTGACATTGGCGATGTTCGCGACCGAGTTGAAGGAGGGCTGATAGAGCCCGATCAGGACGCAGAGCGCGATCAGGGCGAGCGTCACCCAGAACGGCTGGCTCTTGACCAGCCCCTGCCAGAGGGTGCGCTCGGCGATCCCGGTGACATCGGCGATGCGCGCGTGATCGACTTTTTCCCCGGTCCCCCCGCGGGCGGGGTCGACCCTGGTTTCGGCGTCAGGCGGCATGGATCGCTCCCGTGATAAGGCCGGTGATTTCCTCGGGGCTGGTCGTTCCGACCGTTTTGTCGGCGACCTTGGTGCCCCGGCGCATGACCACCACCCGGTCGCAGACGCTGAAGACATCGGGCATGCGGTGGCTGATCAGGATGATCGCGACGCCCTGCGCCTGCATCCGGCGGATGAGATTGAGGACCTCCGCCACCTGCCGGACCGAGATCGCCGCCGTCGGCTCGTCCATCAGCACGAGCTTGGCGTTGGACAGGCGCGTGCGGGCGATGGCCACGGCCTGACGCTGGCCGCCCGACATCTTGCGCACCAGATCCCGGGGCCGGGTTTCGGATTTCAGCTCCTCGAAGAGCGCGGCGGAGCGGTCGATCATCGCCTGCTTGTCGAGCGTGTCGAAGGGCCAGCGTCCCTTGCGCAATTCGCGCCCGAGAAAGACATTGTCCGCCGCCGTCAGATTGTCCGCGAGTGCCAGATCCTGATAGACCACCTCGATCCCGACGCCCCGCGCATCGATGGGACGATGGAAATGAACGGGCCTGCCCTCGATCGCGATATCGCCGGAGGTCTGCGGAAAGTTGCCGGCGATGATCTTGACGAGCGTGGACTTGCCCGCGCCATTGTCGCCCATCAGCCCGACGACCTCGCCGGGCTGGATATCGAGATCGACCCCGCGCAGGGCCTCGATCGCGCCAAAGCTCTTGGCGATATTGCGCAGTGAGAGCAGGCTCATGCCGTGCACGCCCCGGCGCGGTGGGGATGGGGGCGTCCGGGGTCCCTGTGCTCGCGATGACACCATCCCTGTCCGTTGCCCAGTCGACCCATGCTTCCCCCCCGGGATTGTGTTTTCCGCATTGGCGGTTTTTTTGATTGCCCGTTTTTGGCAATTTTTGTTCCCCAAGACGTACACTGGCAATGAATGCTGAGCAAGCGTCTTGCGGGTCCCCTCCCCGTTCGGGAAAGGCTTCGTCGTGGTTCCGGTGTCCGCGCGGACAAAACACCGCTCGTTTTTATTTCCGATTTAAAAGCAATCACTTACAGCGCGTCCGGGCGCGGACACAGAGCCCGGACAGAGGTCCGGGCGGCTTAGGGAACCGCCCGCCAGCGCCCCTCGCGCGAGGAGAGCTGGATCGCCTCGACCAGTTCCTGGATGCGCAGGCCCGCCCGGAAATTGAAGGGCTCCGCCGTCTTGCCCGCCACCGCGTCGAGAAAGCGGGCGACCTCGATGGCCTTGAGGTCGTTGAACCCGAGCTGATGCCCCGGCGCCACGCAGAACAGTCCATAGGGCGCATGATCCGGCCCCGCCTCGATCCGACGGAACCCCTGCCGGCCGCGGGCATCGGTCGCGGAATAGAAATGAAGCTCGTTGAGCCGTTCCTGGCTGAAGAGCAGCGCCCCCTTCGATCCATAGATCTCGAAATCATGCTGCATCTTGCGGCCCATGGCGATCCAGTTGGCCTCGACCGAGCCGGAGGCGCCGTTCTCGAACCGAAGGAACGCCCGCCCGATATCGTCGGTCTCGACGGGACGCCGCCCTCCCTGGCCATCGGGACGCTCGCGGATGACGGTCGCGCAGTCTCCGAAGAGTTCCGCGATCGGACCGAGCAGATATTCCGCCGTCGCCAGCGCATGGCTGCCGATATCGGCGAGCGCGCCACCCCCGACCGGATCGTTGCGGAAGCTGAACGGATTGGAGGCGTCCGACATGTAATCCTCGGCATGGACGCCGCGATAGCTCCGGATCTCGCCGAGTTCCCCCGCCGCGATCATCTCGCGCGCCAGGCCCAGCATCGGATTGCAGAGATAGTTGAACCCGACCTGGGTGCGGATGCCCGCCGCCTCCGCCGCCTCGGTCATTTCTCGCGCATCGGCGGCGAGGGGGGCGAGCGGTTTCTCGCAATAGACATGCTTGCCGGCGGCGATGGCGGCGAGGGCCATTTCCTTGTGCAGGGCATTCGGCGTGGTGATATCGACGAGGTCGATCTCCGGGTCGGCGACAAGCTCGCGCCAGTCGCCGGTGCCCTTCTCGAAGCCCAGGCGCGCGGCGGCGGCGCGGCCCAGCTCCGCGTCCCGGTCGGCGACGGTGTGGAGCCGGACCTCATAGGGCAGGTCGAAGACGCGGGCGGCGGCGGCGAACCCGAAGACATGGGTCTTGCCCATGAAGCCGGTGCCGATCACGCCGACGCGCAGGGTGGGCTTGTTATCTGGCATGGATATGCTCTCCATTGACGACGAGCGCCGGGTCGAGGCGGCCGGCGAAGAAATCGAGGACGTTCCGCACGGAGGCGATCGCCATGCGTTCGGCGCTCTCGGCCGTGACTCCGGCGACATGGGGCGACAGGATGACCTGCTCCAGCGAGAGCAGCGGGTTGTCGGTCGCGGGAGGCTCGTCCTCGAAGACATCGAGACCGGCGGCGGCGAGGCGCCCTTCGCGCAGGCTCGCCACCAGCGCGGCCTCGTCCACCACGCCGCCCCGGGCGGTATTGATAAGGATGGCGGAGGATTTCATCATCATGAGTTCGGGGGCGGCGATGATCGGCCGGTCGGATTTCGGCGCATGGACCGAGACGGCGTCGGCCCAGGCGAGTCCTTCCCCAAGGTCGCGCACGGGTTCGACCGGTCCTTCGGGCCAGCCGTTCCGTGCGAGGATCGGGTCGAAGGCGCGGATCATCATGCCAAAGCCCGCCGCCATCCGGGCGAGATGCCGGCCCCCGCGGCCATAGCCGATGATGAGGAGCCGTTTGCCGCCGAGTTCGGACGGCGCGAGCCGGTCGCGCCACCCCCAATCGCCGCTTCGGACCGAGCGGTCGGCCGCGATGGCGCGCTTGGCGGCGGCGAGCAGCAGCATCATTGCCTGTTCGGCCACGGAGACGGAATTGACATCGCCACAGACCGCGAGCGCGATACCCCGCCGGTTCAGCGCATCGAGGTCGACGGAATCATATCCAACGCCATGCCGGGAGACGATGCGGAGCCGGTCGGCGCGCGCGACCGTGGCGGCGGAGAGCGGTTGAGTGCGGATGACGACCCCGTCGGCCTTGCCGATCAAGGGCGCATAGGAGGGCTCCGAGACTTCCGGGATATGGTCGAAGGTAACGCCGGGTGTGGCCTCCAGCAAGGCGATGCCGCTGGAGTGGATTTTGCCCGCGACGAGGACATGCGGCATCAGCGCTCCTCCCTGGCGGTGAGGGCGCGGAACCGGGCGACACTGGCCGCGGCCCCGGCGGCGAGGATACGGCTGTCGCCGCCGACGGTGGTCATGTCATAGCCCCAGCCGATCGCCCGCGCCGCATAGTCCGGAGTTCCGCAATGCAACCCGGCGCGCAAGCCCTGGGCGGCGGAGGCGGCGCGGATGGTTTTCAGCGCCTCGATCATCTCCGGCTCCTCGCGGTCGAAGGCAGGGACGAGACGGCCATCCGAGAGGCTGAGCGACAGGTCCGCCGGACCGACATAGACACCGTCGAGTCCAGGCGTGGCGGCGATGGCATCGAGATTGGCCATGGCCTCGGCGGTTTCGATCATCGCGAAGGCGAGAATTTCGCCGTTCGCCTCGGTGGCATAATCGGCGCCGAGCGCATGGATGGCCCGCGTCGGGCCAAAGCTGCGCTGGCCGAGCGGCGGATAGCGCAGGAAACTCACGAATTCGGCGGCCTGTTCGGCGGTGTTCACCATCGGACAGATCACACCCTGCGCGCCCGCGTCGAGCACCTTCATGACGATGCCGGGCTCGCACCAGGGCACGCGGGCCATCAGCACCGCGCCCGAGGCGCGCATCGCCTGGAGCATCGCCAGCGCATGCGCATAATCGAGCGCGCCATGCTGGAGATCGATGGTGAGGCTGTCATAGCCTTGGCCCGCCATGATCTCGGCGGTGAAAGCATTGCCGATGGAGAGCCAGCCGTTGATCGTCGGCTTGCCCTCGGCCCAGAGCGTCTTCAAGCGATTCCTGATCATCGGCGCTCCCTCAGAACACGACTTGCGCGAGTTTGGTTTCAAGATAATCGGCGAGACCCTCCGCGCCGCCCTCACGGCCCATGCCGGAAAAGCGGCTGCCGCCAAAGGGGGCTTCGGAGGCGGCCAGGGCGAAACTGTTGACGCCGATCATGCCGACCCTCAGGGCGGCGACGGCGCGGCGGGCACGCAAGGGCGAGCGGGTGAAGACATAAGCGGACAGGCCCATGTCGCCGGTGTTCGCGCGGGCGAGCACCTCCTCCTCGTCCCGGAAGCGGGTGATCGCGGCAATGGGGCCAAAATTTTCCTCGGCGAAGACCCTCATGTCGTCGGTGACATCCACAACCACGGTCGGCTCCAGGAAGAACCCCGCGTTGAAGCCCGTGGCCCGGCCACCCCCCGTGACCAGCCGCGCACCGGCCTGGATCGCCTCCGCGACAGTGGCTTCGAGTTCGGCGCGGCGGGTGCCATTGATAACCGGACCCATCTGGACCGCGGGATCGAGGCCATCCCCCAGACGCAGCGCCCGAGCCCGGGTGGCGAAACCCTCCACGAACGCGTCATGCAGACTCTCATGGACAAAGAACCGGTCGGGGGTGACACAGACCTGTCCCGCGTTGGCAAACTTGGTCGGCACCGCGACGTTCAACGCCGCTTCCAGATCGGCGTCGTCGTGCAGGATCAACGGCGCATTGCCGCCGAGTTCCATCGTCACCCTTTTCATCGTGTCCGCGGCGTCGCGGATCATCCGCTGGCCGACGCGTGTGGAGCCGGTCAGCGAAACCTTGCGCACGGCGGGCGAGGTCATCAGCGGCGCATAGGTGGTCGAGGTGGGGCCGAGCACCAGATTGACCACACCGTCGGGCAGGTTCCCGGCCCGGCAGCAATCGACCAGCACCATCGCCGTTCCAGGGGTCTGGCTCGATGGCCGGGCGATGACCGAGCATCCGGCGGCGAGCGCGGGGGCGATCTTGCGCGCCAGCAGCGCCGCCGGGAAATTCCAGGCGGTGAAGGCGGCGACGATGCCGATAGGTTCGCGGGTAACTTCGAAGCGACCGCCGGGGACACGGCTCTCGATGATCCGACCATGGACACGGCGGGCTTCCTCCGCGTACCAACGGAACTGGTCGCAGGACAAAGCCCATTCCCGCGCGCTCTGGGCGATCGGCTTGCCGGTCTCGGTCGAGATCATTCGCGCCGCCTCATCCGCGCGGCGGATCATCTCGTCGGCAATGGCATGGAGTGCATCCGCCCGCTCGAACGCGGTCCTGACGCGCCAGGCGTCGAGGCCGCGCTCGGCCGCGGCGATCGCCGCATCCGTGTCAGCGGCGCTGGCGACCGGGACCTCGCCCAGCGGTCTCTCGGTGACGGGGCTGATGACGGGAGCGGTCGCGTCCTGTTCGGCGCTCGTCCAGGCCCCGCCGATGAACAATCCGAAATCGCGGTACATGATCCTATGCGATCCCGCCGACAATCGGCGGCCGTGCGCCGACCCTGGCGAAAGACGCCTTGGACCCGCGTTCCGTCCGAGCGTGGCTCGGGCCAGAGATTTGCAACATTTTCTTCCTCCCCGATTGTTGCGCAACGTTTGTTGCGATTAACTTGATTCGTCAATCCGCATTTCGTAGACAGGAGCCAACGATAAAACCAAGGGGGAGGAATCAGATGACCCTGCCGACCGTCCGCCTGACCATGGCGCAGGCCCTGGTGCGCTACCTGTGCAACCAGTTTACCGAGATCGACGGCGAGCGGGTTCCCCTGTTCGCCGGTGTGTTCGCGATCTTTGGCCATGGAAACGTCACCTGTCTGTCCGAGGCGCTGGAGGCGGTTCAGGACAGCCTGCCCACCTGGCGCGGCCAGAACGAGCAATCGATGGCGCTGGCCGCGATCGGCTATGCCAAGGCGAAACGGCGCCGCCAGATCATGGTCGCGGCCTCTTCCATCGGACCCGGCGCCACCAACATGGTCACGGCGGCGGGACTGGCGCACTCCAACCGGTTGCCGGTTCTGCTGCTGGCGGGGGATACTTTCGCCAACCGCCGCCCCGATCCGGTGATGCAGCAGGTCGAACATTACGGCAATCCGACCATCACCGTGAACGACGCCTTCCGGTCGGTCTGCCGGTATTGGGACCGGATCACATTGCCTGAGCAGATCATCGGCTCGCTGCCGCAGGTGGTGGCGGCCATGCTCGATCCCGCCGATTGCGGTCCGGCCTTCCTCGCGCTCTGTCAGGATACGCAGGAGGTCGCGTTCGATTATCCCGCCGCCTTCTTCTCTCCCACGCTCTGGTCGATCCCGCGCCCGCGTCCCGACCGCGACCGGCTGGCGCAGGCGATCGACCTGCTGAAATCGGCGAAAAAACCCCTTATCATTTCCGGCGGCGGCGCGCGTTATTCCCTGGCCGAGGAGACGATTGCGCAATTCGCCCTCGACCGCGGGATTCCGGTATCGGAAACCATCGCCGGCAAGGGCGCCTTGGTGCATGACCATCCGGCGCATGTCGGTCCGATCGGCATCCTCGGCTCCACCTCCGCCAATGCCTTGGCCGCCGAGGCCGATGTGGTGCTGGCGATCGGCACCCGGCTGATGGATTTCACCACCGGCTCCTGGACCGTCTTCTCTCACAATGCCCGACTCATTGGCATCAATACCGCGCGCTGGGATGCCACAAAGCACCGTTCCCTCGCGGTTGTCGGCGATGCACGCGAAACCGTGGCGGAACTCGACGCGGGCCTCGGGGACTGGAAGGCTCCGGAGAGCTGGACCTCCAAGGCCCGGGTCCTGATGCGCGAATGGGACAAGCTCGTCGACGACTATCAGAAACCGACCAATGCGCCGGTGCCGACCTATGCCCAGGTCATCGCCAGGGTCCAGGCCTCCGCGGAACCGGCCGATCCGATCATCACCGCCGCCGGCGGGCTTCCGGGCGAACTGGTCAAGGGATGGCGGGTGAAGGCGCCTAACACCTTCGACTGCGAGTTCGGCTATTCCTGCATGGGCTACGAGATCGCGGCGGGCTGGGGATATGTGATGGCCCGGCCGGGGACTACACCCTTCGTAATGGTGGGCGACGGCACCTACATGATGATGAATTCCGACATCTATTCCTCCGTCCTGTCGGGGCATAAATTCATTCTCATCCTCTGCGACAATGGTGGCTATGGCGTCATCAACCGCCTCCAGAATGCCAAGGGCACGCCGGGGTTCAACAATCTCATCCGCGATTGCCGGGTGGTCGAGCCATTCGCGGTGGATTTCGTCAAACATGCGGAATCCATGGGGGCGCTGGCCCGCCGGTGCGAGAGCCTGGCCGATCTCGACGATGCCCTGAAATGGGCGCGGGGCACTGACCGGACCACGGTGATCAGTATTGTCACGGACGCCTTCTCCTGGGTGCCGGGCGACGCGGACTGGGATGTGGGGGTCCCGGAGGTGTCGGACCGCGAGACCGTGCGCGAGGCCCATGCGAAACAGATCGAAATCCGCGCCAAACAACGAGTGGGGGTCTGAGATGAAAGCGAAACTCGGCATCGCCCCGATCGCCTGGTGGAACGACGATCTAGCGGAACTTTCCGATGATGTGAGCCTTGAGGAGTGCTTGTCCCAGGCCAGCGCCGCGGGTTTCACCGGCATGGAGACCGGTCGGCGGTTTCCGATGGATATGGCGATCCTCGGCCCGATCCTTGCGAAACATGGCATCTCGGTCTGCGGTGGCTGGTTCTCCGGCCTGCTGCTCGACGGCGAGATCGAGGCCGAGAAGGACCGGATCGCGGAGCAGATGGCGTTTTTCAAGGCCGCCGGCGCGCCTTGCATCGTCTATGGCGAAACCGCCCGCTCGATTCAGGGCGACCGCTCCCGGCCGCTCGCAGCCAAGCCCCGCCTCTCCGAGGAAGACATCCGGACCTATGCCCGCAAGATGACCGCCTTTGGCGAATGGTGCGCCGGCCAGGGAATGCCGCTCAGCTATCATCACCACATGGCGGCGGCGATCGAGACCGAGCCGGAGCTCGATCTCTTCATGCGACATTCCGGCGCCGGGATTCCGCTCCTGTTCGACGCGGGCCACATGGCCTTCGCCGGCGGCGACGTGATCCGGGTCATCGACGCCCATCACACCCGGATCAGCCATGTGCACACCAAGGACATCCGGCGAAAGGTAATCGACGGCCTTGACCGGACGCGGGAGAGCTTCCTCGACGCGGTGGTCAAGGGCGCCTTCACCGTGCCGGGCGACGGCGATCTCGATTTCGAGGGGATCGTGAGGCGGCTCGCGCATCATGGATATGAGGGCTGGTTCGTGGTGGAGGCGGAACAGGATCCGGTCAAAAACCCGCCGCTTGAGATGGCAAAGGTCGGGCATCGCGAGTTGCTGCGCGTCATGGCCGCCGCCGGATATGAAGTGGAGCGTTGAGATGAACCGCATGGATGGAAAGATCTGCGTCGTGACCGGCTCGACGCAGGGTCTGGGCGCCGCCATCGCCCGGCGCTTGGCCGAGGCGGGCGCGGCGGGTATCGTCACGCTTGGCCGCGATACGATAAAGGGCGAAGCGGTCGCCGCCGCGATCACCGAATTCACCGGGGTACGCACGCATTTCATCACCGCGGATCTCGGGCGCGTCGAGGATTGCCGCGCCATCATCGCCGGGACGGATGCCACGTTCGGGCGCATCGATGCGCTGGTGAACGTGGGCGCATTGACCGACCGCGGAACGATTCTCGACACGACACCGGAACTCTTCGACCGAATGTTCGCGGTCAATGTCCGCGCGCCCTACTTTCTGATGCAGGACACGATCCGGCTTATGATCCGCGATGGCGTGCAAGGCGCCATCGTCAATATCGGTTCGATGTCCCGATATGCTGGACAACCCTTCATCAGCGCCTATTGCGCCTCAAAGGGTGCTCTCGCGACTCTCACCCGCAATACAGCCTTCGCAGTGGCGGGCAACCGGATCCGGGTCAACCAGCTCGACATCGGCTGGATGTCCTCGGACCATGAACGCGCACTCCAGCTGGCGGAATCAGGCGATCCGGACTGGGAGACCAAGGCCAGGGCCCGTTTGCCGTTCGGGCGCCTGGTCGATCCGGAGGAGGTTGCCCGCGCGGTGAATTATCTGGCCTCCGACGACGCGGGCCTGATGACCGGCGCGGTGATCGATTACGACCAGTCGATCCGGGGCGCCTATCCCGGCCAGGCTCCGGCACCGGACGGTCTTCTGTCCCTCTGACCTCAGCGCCGGGTCACGGTGGGGATGCGCGGATCCTCGGCATTGTCCTGAAGCCGCGCCGCGAGCATGACGGTGAGGGCCTGAGCAAGGCACATGGGTGCCGCGAGGGAGCGCGAAAAGCTGTAGGCATGCTCGGGGACCGAAAAGAGCACGTCCGCGCCCTTGGCGATCGGCGACAGGGTGCTGTCCGAAAGAGCGATGATGCCAACGCCCCGCGCGGCGGCTTCCTCTACCACATTCACCACCTCGTTGGCATAGAACCGGAACGAGACCGCCACAAGCACGTCGGTCTTGCGCATGGTCCGGGCCATGTGCGTGGCCAGCCCGCCGCTCGCATCGAGCAGCACACATCGCTTGCCGAGCATCGTCAGCATATAGCGCAGCAATTCCACCACCGGCGCTGACCGCAGTTGCCCCAGCAGATAGACGATATCCGCCTTCTCCAGACGATCAGCCGCCTGTGCCAGATCCTCGGGCCGGATGTCGGCGAGCAAGGCCTCGAGCGAGGCGACATCGCGAACCACCAGATCGCGCAGGAATGCATAGTCCCCCCGATCCCCGCGCGCGCCCAACTCGCCTTCCAGCGCTTTCACCCGCGCCTCGAACCCCGGCGCCGCCGTGGACAACCGCCGCTGGAACAGCTCCTGAAGATCCTTGAAACCCCGATAGCCGAGCGCCTGCGCGAACCGCACGAAGTTCGAGGCGTGAATTCCGCAGCTCTCCGCGATGGCATTCACAGGGCGCACGGCGACATCGTTGGGATTCTGCGTCAGATAGAGCGCGATCGTCTGATAGCCCTTGCTCATCGCGTCATAGCGCTCATGGATCACGCGGATCAATTCCTCATAATCCGCTGGTGCAACGTGTTTGCTCATGATCGGAGTCCTGCAATTTTCATTGCAAGATGCGCCTGCCTATTCGAAAAAGCCAGCGGGAAAGGTAGCTTCCTTGCCGAGGAGCCACCTGCTTCCGAGCTTGATTGATGTCCCCGCCGACGCTTGGCGTCCCGGGAGCACAACCGATGCTCAGATCACCGGGCGAATGTTCATCGAATAGACAATTTACCGCGCAGGTGACCCGATCTGTGAAAAAAATGATAGACTAAGGTTACTATCTGGACAAAGCTTCCTCATGAGATCGCCGGGACGGGGCATATGAATATCCAGAACATGGAAGAGACACTGGCCGATGACGAGGTAATCCCTGCGCTGGCAGATGTGATTGATCTCGATGCGTTGGAGAACACACTCAGTTTTTTCATCCGTTCGCTCAATATCGCCGTCAGCCGGGATTGGGATGAGCGTGTCGCTGATCTCGCCCCGATCCAGGGGGTCGGCAAGGTGACCGCGCTTCTCCTGATCAGCAGGCACCCGGGCATTCGCCCCTCGGTCATTGCACAGATCGCAATGAAGAACCGGTCGGAGATCGGGCGCACCCTGAACGGGCTGGAGGCCAATGGCTTGCTGACCCGGCGTGTCGATTCAACGGATTCCCGCGCCCGGGCACTGTTTTTGACCGAGGAGGGGGAACGGATGGCCGACGAAGTCCGCAAGCGCATCCGTGAATCCCGCGGTTTCTTTGAGGACCTAAGCGAAGAGGAATATCGCGCCGTTATTACGCCGCTGCGTGCGCTGTACTGGCGGCTTGTGGCCAAATCGGGCGCCAATGCCGCGGAGATGGGGTGATGGAGGAACGGGTCGCCCTGATCTCGGGTGCCGGCCGGGGGATCGGCCGCGCCATTGCCGAGCGTCTGCGCGCCGATGGCTGGCGATTGTCGCTCGGGTTGCGCGGTGCGCACCATGACGCTGTCGAGGACGACCGCGCGCAGATCGTCGATTATGATGCGCGCACCGGCGCTGAGGAATATTGGGCAGAGGCGGCGCTCAAACGCTTTGGACGGATCGACGCGGTGATCGCCAATGCCGGGATCATCGTCCCGAAGACGGTGATCGAGGGCACCGACGAAGAGCTCGATGCCATGTGGGAAGTGAACGTCAAGGCCCCGCGCCGACTCGCGCAGGCAGCTTTTCCCGCACTCGCCGCCTCGGGACGCGGGCGGATCGTCATTGTCGCCTCTCTCTCCGGCAAGCGGGTAAAATCTCCCGCCTCGGGTCTCTATGCCGTGACCAAACACGCCGCCGTGGCCCTCGCCCATGCCCTGCGCCAGACCGGCTTCGACCAGGGCATCCGCGCCACCGCCGTCTGTCCGGGTTTTGTCGCCACCGACATGGCGCGCGGGCTAACCGATCGCGAGGCCGCGACGATGACCGACCCCGCCGATGTCGCCCGTCTCGTGGCGATGGCCATCGATCTTCCCAACACCGCCAGTCTCGCCGAGCTCGCGGTCAACTGCCAGGCGGAGGAGCTTTACTGACATGCCCGGTCCCCGCGTCGATCCGTTCCATGGCGATCCCGACCTGCCCGCGAAAGTGGACGTGGTCGTCATCGGCGGTGGTATCATTGGTACATCCACCGCGCTCGAACTGGTCGAACGCGGGCTGAGCGTCGCCCTCTGCGAAAAGGGGGGGATCGGCCACGAGCAATCCAGCCGCAACTGGGGCTGGGTGCGGATCTCCCGCCGGGATCCGCGCGAGGTCCCGCTGATGGCGGAATCCCTGCGCCTCTGGAAGGGCATGGACGCCCGGCTCGGCCGCGCCACGGGTTACACGCGCGCCGGGATCATCTTTACCTGCGACACGGATAACTCCTTTGCCCAGCACGAACGCTGGGGGCGCAATCTGGAAGGCTACCAGATCGAGCACCGGATGCTCTCGGCGAAGGAATTCCACGATCTGGTCCCGAATGCCAATCTCGATATCAAAGGCGCGCTCTATACGCCGGTGGATGGCCGGGCCGAACCGCAGAAGGCAGCGCCCGCCGTCGCGGAACGGGCCCGCGAACTGGGCGCCCATGTGCTGACCGAATGCGCGGTACGCGGGATCGAGACCAGCGCGGGCGCCATCAGCGGTGTCGTGACCGAGCGCGGACCGATCGCCTGTTCCTCGGTGGTGCTGGCGGGCGGGGCTTGGTCGAGCCTTTTTTCCGGCCGTTTCGGAATCGACCTGCCCCAGCTCAAGGTCCTGAATACCGTCATGCGGACCGAACCGCTCGAGGGTGGGCCCGAGCAGGCGATCTGGGCCGATGACGTGGCGATCCGCAAACGCCGCGATGGTGGCTATACCATCGCCTCGGGACACGAGAACGTCGTCGACATCGTTCCCGCCTCTTTCCGCTATGCCAAGGCCTTCCTGCCGGCGCTGCGCAGCGAATGGCGCTCGCTCTCCTTCCGGCTTGGCGGGCGCTTCTTCGACGAGATGCGCATCCCCCGCCATTGGGACATGGATGAGGCCTCGCCGTTCGAATATACGCGCGTCCTCGATCCAAAACCTTCGAAGGCGATCCGGGCCAAGGTGCTCCGGGCGGTGCGCGAGACCTATCCGGTTTTCGAGAAGGCGGTGATCGCCCAGACTTGGGCGGGCTGTATCGACGTGACGCCGGACGCCGTCCCCGTCATCTCGCCGGTCGAGGCAATCCCGGGTTTTTTCATCGCCACCGGCTTTTCGGGGCATGGCTTTGGCATCGGCCCGGCGGCGGGAAAGCTCACAGCGGACCTCGTGACGGGAGCGACGCCGCTGGTCGACCCGAAGGACTTCCGGCTCAGCCGGTTCAGCGATGGCTCGAAGATCGAGATCATCAGCGGCTATTGAGAGCGCATTCCCCCAGCAACGACGGGAGACTTCCTATGACCGACGTGCCTTCCTCCCTCCGCCCCACCCGCCGCCAGACCCTTGGTCTCCTCGGTCTCGGCGCCGCCGGACTGGTGATCCCCCAGACCCTCGCGGGTCGCGCCTTCGCCGCGAACGCCAATCCGACTGGCCAGATCGTGCTCGGCCTGTCGCAGGAGCCGACGGTGTTCAACCCGCATCTTTTGCATATCGAGGTAGACGAGGGGGTCTATTTCGCGATCTTCGATCCGCTTTTCGGGGTGGATGCCAAGGGAGAATTCTACCCGCTGCTGGCAGCCGAGGTTCCGACGGTCGAGAATGGCGGCATCTCCCCCGACGGCCTGAACTGGAAAATCAAGCTGCGCGAAGGCGTGACCTGGCACGATGGCACACCCTTCACCGCCGAGGATGTGAAATTCACCCTCGAACTTCTCGTCAATCCCGACTTCCGCAGCTGGCGGCGCGCGGGTCACGAGATGGTGCGCGATTTGACGGTGGTTTCCCCGACCGAGATCACCTGGAAGATGGCCGCGCCTTACGCGCCCTATGCCTCGATCCTGGCCTCGACCTTCATCGTGCCGAAACATGCCTTCGACGGTCAGGCCGACCTGAATGCGACGCCCTTCAACAACGCGCCCATCGGCACCGGCCCGTTCAAATGGGTGAACCGCGTCGCGGGCGACTATATCGAGCTGGCCGCGAACACCGGCTATTTTGGCGAAGGTCCGCATGTCGGGAAGTTCATCGTCAAGTACATTCCCGACCTGACCGTGCTCTATACCCAGTTCAAGACCGGCGATATCGATGTCATCGGGCTTCAGGGCATCACCGCCGACCATTTCGAGGAGGCCCAGGGTCTCGCCGACCGCAAGGTGATCAAGGCGCCGGGCAGCCCGGTCGAAACCTTTTCGCTTAATCTCGGCAAGCCGCAGTTCCAGGACAAGGCGGTGCGCCAGGCGATCTATGCCGCGCTCGACAAGCAGACTTTGATCGATGCGCTCTACTATGGTCTGCCAGTGGCGACCGAGAGCTACATGCCGCAGCAATCCTACTACTACAATCCAGACCTGCCGAAACATGAGTTCTCGATCGAGAAAGCCAATGCCATCCTCGACGCGGCGGGCTGGGTCAAGGGCGCGGACGGCATCCGGGAAAAGGACGGCACGCGGCTCTCCTTTGCCAATTCGACCACTGCGGGCAATCACCTGCGTGAGCAAGCGCAGCAATTCATGCAGCAGACCTTCGCCGAGGCCGGCATCGAGATGACCATCAACAACCTGCCGCCCGCCGTCATGTGGGGCGATCACTGGATGATGTCGCAATATGACAGCGCCATCGCCGGCATCGCTTTCCTCACCGGACCCGATCCGGACACGGCCGACTATTTCAGCTCGAAATCGATCCCGGCCCAGGGCGGCGGCGGGCAGAACACCTTCCAGTGGGTCAATCCCGAAGTAGACGCCTTGCTCGCCGACGGCGCGAAGATCTTCGTCCCCGAGGAGCGCAAGGTTCCCTACATGAAGCTTCAGGAACTCGCCCGGGAGGAACTCCCCTTCCTGCCGATCTTCCAATACACCGATCTGCGCGGGACCAAGGCGGGCTTCGAGGGCTTCGAGCCCAATGTGAATGTCCGTATCGACGACTGGAACGTCGGCGCCTGGCGCTGGGTCTGATCCCTGTCTCGGGCAGGGCGCGCATCGCCCGGTCCCCCTCGCACGGGAGTTTCGAAAATGCTCCGCTTCCTTCTCGGCCGCCTTGGCCAGAGTCTGGTCCTGCTCTTCATCGTCTCGCTCATCGGCTTCTCGGTCCTGTTGCTGGCACCGGGTGGCCCGATGTCGCAATTCGCCCTCACCCCCGGCATCAGCAAGGCCGAGCTTGACAAGATCGCCGCGCAGATGGGCCTCGACCGGCCGATCCTCGTGCAATATGCCGACTGGCTCTGGGGGCTCATCCGCGGGGACTGGGGCCACTCCTTCCGGGACGGGCGGCCGGTGCTCGGGATCATCGGTGGGCATCTCTTCGCCACGCTCCTGCTGATGGGCAGCTCCACCGCCGTCGCCATCGCCCTGGGAACCTGGATCGGCATCCGGGGGGCGGTGAAGCGCTATTCGATCTTCGACTATGCCACCACCGTGGGCGCGATGGTCGCACTTTCGATCCCGACCTTCTGGTTCGGCCTCGTCGCGATCTATATCTTCTCGCTCCGCCTCGGCTGGCTTCCGGCGGGCAATATGTACACGATCGGCGATCAATCCCTCCTCGACTATCTGCACCATCTGATCATGCCCTCGATGGTGCTCGCCCTGGTCAATGTCGCGATCTGGAGCCGCTACATGCGCACGGCGACGCTCGAAGTCATCAACCAGGATTTCGTCAAGACCGCCCGGGCCAAGGGCCTCGCGCCGCGCCGGGTTCTGATGAAACATGTCGTCGGCAACGCCCTCATTCCGATGATCACCCTCGCGGGGCTCCAGCTTCCCACCCTGCTCGGCGGCGCCCTGGTCACCGAAACCGTGTTCACCTGGCCGGGAATGGGGCGGCTCTTTCTCGACAGCCTGGGCTATTCCGATTATCCGGTCATCATGGGACTGCTGATGTTCTCGGCCATCCTCGTCATCCTGGGAAACCTCATCGCCGATCTGGTCACCGCCTTCGTCGATCCCCGGATCCGGCTCGCGTGAGGGGAGGGAGATGACCGACCTGCCCCTCGCCACCGCGCATGACATTCCGCCCCGCAACCGGACGCTGCGCCGCTTCCTGCGGCATCGGCTCGCCGTCGTCGGGCTGGTCATCATCACGGCCCTGACGCTCGCCTGCGTGATCGGCCCCTGGCTCCTGCCCTTCGATCAACTCTATATCGACCTGCGCGCCCGCTTCGCCCCGCCGATGACCGGCGCGCATATCTTCGGCACCGACCCGCTGGGACGCGACCTCGCGGCGCGGCTGTTCATGGCGGGCCGGGTGTCGCTGATGGTCGGCCTGTCGGCGATGCTTATCTCGACAATCATCGGCACCGTGGTCGGCCTCGTCGCCGGCTACCGGGGGGGGCGGCTCGGGATGGTGCTCATGCGGATTGTCGACGGGTTCCTGTCCTTCCCGAGCATCTTCCTGTTGCTTACCCTCGCCGCCTTCGTCAAGCCAAGCCCCCTCATGATCACCGTCATCATCGCGATCACGAGCTGGATGCAGGTCGCCCGCGTGGTCGAGGCCGAGGTGCGCTCCCTGCGCGAGCGCGACTTCATCCTCGCCGCCCGGATGCTGGGCCTGTCCTCCGGGCATATCATGTTCCGCGAGATCCTGCCCAACATCGCGGGGCCGATCATCGTTTCGGCAACACTGACCATCGCCAATGCAATCCTGCTCGAGGCCTATATCTCGTTCCTCGGCTACGGCATCCAGCCGCCCCTGCCCTCCTGGGGCAACATGCTGAACGGCGCGCAGCAATATCTGGCAACGGCCCCCTGGCTTGCGATCGTTCCGGGCGTTGCCATCACCCTCGCGGTCACCGGTTTCAACTTCGTGGGCGATGGCCTGCGCGATGCCCTCGATGCCCGCGGCGACATGAGCTGAGACACCATGCAGAATTTTCCCACCACCCGTTTCTCCCCCTTTGACCAGACCCTCTGGTTTGCCACCGCCGATCCTGCCCCGGCCTACACGGAGCTCGAAGAGATCGTCTCCGCCGATGTCTGCGTGGTCGGAGCCGGCTACAGCGGGATGACCACGGCGCTGGAACTGGCGCGCAAGGGCGTGTCGGTCGCCCTGGTCGAAGCACAGGAACCCGGTTTCGGCGGATCGGGCCGGAACGCCGGTCATTGCACCCCCACCTTCACCCACTACACCCTGCCCCATTTGCGCCGGATGCTCGGCGAGCCCTGGGCCGAACGGCTGATCGAGCGCCAGACCCGCGCCAATGACCGGGTCTCGACGATGATCCGCGACTATCAGATCAATTGCGAGTGGCAACAGAACGGCTACTTCATGGGGGCGCTCACCCCCGGCCATATCGGCGACATCAAGGCCAAGGTCGAGACCTACAATGCCGTGGGCGCGCGTACCCGTTTCGTGGAACCGGACGAGGCCGAGGCGATCACCGGCTCCCCCCGGTTCCTCGGCGGCTGGCTGCATGAGGAGGGGGGCCATCTCAATCCGCTCGGTTATGCCCGCGGCCTGGCCCGGGCGGTGATGCAGGAAGGCGTGAAGCTCTATGCCCGCTCGCCGGTCACCGGCTGCCGCCGGGACGGCACCCGCTGGCGCGTCGAGACCGGCAAGGGCGCGGTGCTCGCCGACAAGGTGATCTTCACCACCGGGGCCTATACGGTCGGCGGCTGGCCGAAGCTCGATCAGACCTTCCGCATCCTGCGGGTCTTCGTCTGCGCCACCCAGCCGCTCGATCCCGAGACCCGCCGGACCGTCCTGCCGCGCAACACCACCCTGCATGATGGTCGCGGCGACATTTATGTCTACAAATACAATCGTGAAGGCCGGATCGTCGCTTCGATGTTCCCGATGGGTCGCCGCGGCGTCGATGTCGCCCACACCGCCCAGGTGATGACCGACCGGCTGAAATGGCTCCATCCCCAGATCCGCGAGGACATCCGCTGGGAGTTCTTCTGGTGGGGCGAGCTTGACATGCAGCAAAAGACCATTCCCCGGCTCTATGGGCTCGCCCCCGGTGTCGCGGCCATGACCGGCCTTTCGGGCCGCGGCGTTCCAACCGGCTCGATGCTGGGCGGCATCCTCTCGGAATGGGCGCTTGGCCTGCCGGAGAAGGATCTCTCGCTGCCGGTCGAACCCCTGCGGGCGGCGCCCTTGTACATGGACTATGGCCCGAAACTGACGCTCCGCTATTTCCGCGCCAAGGACTGGCTCGCCGCGAAGATCAGCGGCTCGCCGCTTCCGCCCCACGCCTGAGAGGGACAGACCCATGGAGGATCCGGTCCTCACCGTCGAAAACCTGACCGTCGCCCTGCCCCGGGAAATGGACCGTGCCCACGCGGTCGAGAACATCTCCTTCGCGCTCGAAGCTGGCAAGGTGCTTTGCATCGTCGGCGAGTCGGGTTCGGGCAAGTCGGTGACCGCCAATGCGATCATGGGTCTTCTGCCCTCGGCGCTCGCCATCACCTCGGGCGCGATCCGGCTTCGTGGGCGTGATCTGCTCAGCCTGTCGCCGACCGAACGTCGCGGCCTTTATGGCCGTGTTGTCTCGATCATCTTCCAGGACCCGCTTTCGGCGCTCAATCCCCTGATGACGGTCGGCGATCAGATCGCGGAGGTGATGGAGGCCCATCCCGCCGCCGCGCCCAAGGATCGTCGCGCCCGCGTGGTCGGCCTTCTGACCGAGGTCGGCCTACCCGATCCGGAGATGATGGCGGACCAGTATCCCTTCCGTCTCTCGGGCGGCCAGCGCCAGCGGGTGATGATCGCCATGGCACTCGCCCTCGATCCCGACGTTCTTATCGCCGACGAGCCGACCACGGCGCTCGACGTCACCACCCAGGCGCAGATCCTCGATCTCATCCACCGCCTCCAACGACGCAAGCACATGGCGGTGATGTTTATCACCCATGACTTCGGGGTCGTCGCCGACATCGCCGATCATGTCATCGTCATGGAAAAGGGTCATCTGGTCGAGCAGGGTCCCGCCGCGAAAGTTCTCGTTTACCCCGCCGCGGCTTATACACGGCGCCTGCTGGCCGCTGTGCCCCGGATGCGCGACGGCACCGCGCGGGAGGCCCGCTCCGCCGACGCCCCGGTCGTCCTCTCGATCGAGGGCCTGACCAAGACCTATTCCGCCTCGGGCGGCCTTTTCGGAAAGGGCCGGGCGGTGCGCGCCGTCGATGGTGTGAGCTTCAGTGTTCATCAGGGAGAAACGGTCGGCGTCGTCGGCGAATCCGGTTCCGGCAAGTCGACGCTGGGGCGGCTGTTGATGAAGCTGCTCGACAGCGATTCCGGCCGCATCGTCTTTGAAGGCGAGGATATCGCGCCGATGCCGGAGGCGCGGTTTCGCGAAAAACGCTCCCGCATCCAGATGATTTTCCAGGATCCCTTCGCTTCGCTCAATCCCCGGCAGACCATCGGGCGCATTCTGACCGTGGGTCCCGTCGCCCTCGGCATGCCGGTCGCCGAGGCACGGACGCGGGCAAGGCGCCTGCTAGATCGCGTCGGCCTGCGGCCCGGCGCCTATGACCGCTACCCTCATGAATTCTCCGGCGGCCAGCGTCAGCGGGTGGGCATCGCCCGGGCGCTGATGTTCGATCCCGTCCTGCTCATCGCCGACGAGGCGGTCTCGGCGCTCGATGTGTCGATCCAGGCACAAATCCTGGAGCTTCTGGACGAGATCCGGCGCGAGACCCGCGTTGCGATGATCTTCATCACCCACGATTTGCGGGTGGCAAGCCAGATTTGCGATAGTGTGGCTGTCATGCGCTCGGGTCAGCTTGTCGAATTCGGCAGCGCCGCCGAGGTTCTGCGCACCCCCCGTACCCCCTATGCACAAGCGCTAGTCGCCGCGGTCCCGGGCATGGCCCACGCCTGAGTCTCGGCCCAAGAGCCGGCCAGGCGCGCGCCAAGGGTTCCCTAGTCTGGCAAGCGATAGCGCAGGCCAGTCGCCGCGTAGGGGCGGTCCGGATAGCCGTCTTCCGTGCCATAGGTGACCTTGATGAAATGCATGTAATCCTCGTCGCCGGTCTCGAACCCTCCCCAGGCCCAGCCGTGCCCGGTGAAAATTCCAAAAGCCGCGGACGTGGGCGAGACCTTGCCGGGCGCATCATCCCGCGCGACATTGGCGCCGTCCCCCGGCGGCCACCAGCCGGTCTTAGGGTCATGGAAGGGATTGAGCAGAGGATTGAGGTCGATCGCATAACCGTAGGCGTGTGAACTCCATTCGCCAGGATCGTCCTGCGCCGTTTCGCAATAGAATCCGGTCGTGACGTTCTTCTCGGCATAGACGCGAGGGCCATATTCCTCCCAGGGCGCCACCGCCGCGATCGGAAATTTCGCGGCGTGGAGCGCGTCGAAGATGTCGGCGACCTCGGGGGCCAGCTGTTTGTGGACGACGATCGTCCCCTGGTGGTCGGCGCCATCGAAGCCGGTGAAGATGACCTCGACGGCGGCCAGATCGTCGAGCCCGACGGGACAGCCCGGATGCCAGGATATCCCGGTCATCGCCGCCCGCGCCTCAGCGGACAGCGGAGCAATCGCCGCGGCATTCGCCGCCCATGGCCCTGCGAAGGCCAGGGTCGCCAGGATCATGATCCTCACACGGCATCTCCTCTCAGGTGTTCCCGCGTCCGGCATCGGGCGGAGCGATGCTTTCCCGCTTACCCTATCACATCGCCGATGACCGCGGACAGAGGGCACCCTCCCACCCTTCCCCATGGCTCTCCGCTCAAGCGGACAACGGGGATCGAGGCGTGCCGTCCTTCCCCTGCGCGCTCCGCCAGGCCTTGGGCGTCGTGCCGTAAACCTGCCGGAAGGCGCGCGAGAAATGGCCGGGACTAGAGAAACCGGTGGCATAGGCGATCTGCGACAAGGAGAGAGGACTCTGGCGGAGCAGGCGGGCCGCCTGTCCCAGACGCAGGGCGCGGTAGGTGGCGCTCCAGCTCGTCCCGAGTTCGGAGGCGAACAGCCGATCGAGATGACGCACGCCAACCCCGGCCGCGCGGGCGATGACGGACCGGGACAAGGGCGTTTCGATCGCGGCTTCCATCTTTTCGAGAGCGGCGATCAGCGCGGGATGGTGGGTGCCGTGACGTTCCGCGACCGAGGCACGCTGGGGGTCGCCCGGTTCGGAAATGGCAGTATGCAGATACCAATCGCTGACCCGTCGGGCAAAGTCCGGGCCCATGCGCTCGGCGATGAGAGCATGCATCATGTCCAGCGGCGCGATACCGCCGCCACAGGTGATCCGATCGCGGTCGATGACAAAGCGGGCGGGCCGGGGAGCGAGATCGGGAAAGGCTTCGACCAAGGCCGCCGCATGCTCCCAGTGAATGGTGAAATCCCGCCCCGCGAGCAATCCGGCGGCGGCCAACAGGAACGGCCCGCCGGAAATGCCACCCATGCGGGTTCCGGTCCGGGCGAACTGGCGCAGGACGGGCAACAGTTCAGGGAGCCGCCAATCCCGCGGCCCCCCGCCCGCGCAGACGAAGAGCGTATGGGACTCGGCGCCGCGCAAGGGCGCGCAAGGAACGGCGAGGCCGGAGGAGGCGGTGACCGGCCCGCCATCGGCCGACAGCAGGGCGATCCGGTACAGCTCGGTCCCCGCCAGCAGGTTCGCCGCGCGCAAGGGCTCGGTCGCGGCGGCGAAGGACATGATGGCGAAGTTCGGAAGGAGCAGGAAGCCGATCCGCTGAACAGTGCTCGAAGAATCCATGTCCTGCTTGTGATATGAATCAGCCTATGAATGCAACAAAATTGGCGAAGGGTGGCCTATGCAGAACGGGTCCCCTGGAGCTGAAGCCGATGCGATATTCCGCCTTGTCCGTCTTTCTCAATGGCCTGCGTGGCAACAAGGGCTGGATGCCGGCCTGGCGGTCGCCAGAGCCGAAGGCCCGGTATGATGTGATCATCGTCGGGGGCGGAGGGCATGGCCTCGCCACCGCCTATTACCTCGCCAAGGAATTCGGCATCGCCAATGTGGCGGTGCTGGAGAAGAACTATATCGGATCGGGCAATGTCGGGCGGAACACGACGATCATCCGGGCCAATTATCTGCTGCCGGGGAACAACCCGTTCTATCAGCTCTCGATGGACCTGTGGGGCGGGCTGGAACAGGATTTCAACTTCAATGCGATGGTGTCGCAGCGCGGGATCCTGAACCTCTATCATTCGGATGCGCAGCGCGATGCCTATGCGCGTCGGGGCAATGCCATGCGGCTGCATGGGGTGGACGCGGAGCTTCTGGATCAGGCGGGGGTGCGCGCGCGTCTGCCGTTCCTGAATTTCGATCAGGCGCGCTTTCCGATCCAGGGGGCGCTGCTGCACCGGGCGGGGGGCACGGTGCGGCATGACGCGGTGGCCTGGGGCTATGCGCGCGGGGCGGACACCCGCGGGGTCGATGTGATCCAGGGCTGCGAGGTCACCGGGATCCGGCGCGGCCCGAATGGCGCGGTCGAGGGTGTGGAGACGACACGCGGCTTCATCGGCTGCGGCAAGCTGGCGCTCGCGGCGGCGGGGAATTCGAGCCGGGTGGCGGAGATGGCAGGCCTTCGGCTGCCGATCGAGAGCCATGTGTTGCAAGCCTTCGTATCCGAGGGATTGAAGCCCTTCATCGACACGGTGGTGACCTTCGGGGCGGGGCATTTCTACATCAGCCAGTCGGACAAGGGCGGGCTGGTCTTCGGGGGCGATATCGACGGATACAATTCCTATGCGCAGCGGGGCAATCTCGCCCTGGTCGAGCATGTGGCTGAGGCCGGGGTGGCCCTGATCCCCGGCCTCAGCCGGGTGCGGGTGCTTCGAAGCTGGGGGGGCATCATGGACATGTCGATGGACGGATCGCCGATCATCGACCGGGTCGGAGAAAATCTCTATCTGAACGCCGGCTGGTGTTATGGCGGCTTCAAGGCCACGCCCGCCTCCGGCTTCTGTTTCGCGCATCTGATTGCGAAGGGGAGTCCGAAGGCGGAGGCGGCGGCCTTCCGGCTCGACCGGTTCGCCCAGGGGTATGTGCTGGATGAAAAGGGCGCGGGCGCCCAGGCGAATTTGCATTGAGCAGGGTGAGAGCATGGCGGACCAAGGTCCGCCCTACGACCCGCGGGAGTGAGATATGGCCAGTTTGATTGAGTGCCCGCACTGCGGGCTTAGACCCAAGGAAGAATTCGGGATCAAGGGCGCGGTCCTGCCGCGGCCTTCGGCGGAGGCAAGCCCCGAGGCCTGGATGGAGTATGTCTATCTGCGCGAGAATCCCCGCGGGGGCTACGCCGAATACTGGCATCACGCGGGCGGCTGCCGCCGCTGGCTGGTGGTGGTGCGCGACACCGCCACCCACGCGGTCGAGAGCGTTCAGGACGCGGCGGGGGCGCGGCCATGAGTTCCTATCGTCTGGCAACCGGTGGGCGGATCGACCGGTCCGCGCCGCTGCGCTTTACCTTCGACGGGGCACCACTGACCGGGTTCGCGGGCGATACGCTGGCCTCGGCGCTTCTGGGATCCGGGCGGAGGCTGGTGGCGCGCGGGTTCAAATATCATCGGCCGCGGGGTATCCTGACCGCCGGATCGGCGGAGCCGAATGCGCTGGTCACCATCGGGCGCGGGGGGCGGAGGGAGCCGAACACGCGGGCGACGGTTCAGGAGCTTTATGACGGGCTGGAGGCGGTGAGCCAGAACCGCTGGCCGACACTGGAACATGATGTCGGGGCGTTGAACGGACTGCTGTCGCCCTTCCTCGGGGCGGGCTTCTATTACAAGACCTTCATGTGGCCCAAGGGATTCTGGGAAAAGGTCTATGAGCCGTTCATCCGCAAGGCGGCGGGCCTCGGCAAGGCGAGTTACGACGCGGATCCGGATGGTTATGACAAATCCTGGGCGCATTGTGACCTGCTGGTGATTGGCGCGGGTCCGGCGGGTCTGGCCGCGGCGCTGAGCGCGGGGCGGGCGGGGGCCAGGGTGATCCTGGTCGACGAGAGTCCGGTGGCCGGGGGCACGCTGCTCTCGGAGACCGCGCGGATCGGGGGCCTCGCCGCGCCGGATTTCGCCGCGCGGGCGGTGGCGGAGCTGGCGGCTCTGCCCAATGCTCGGGTGATGACGCGCACGACGGTGTTCGGCTGGTACGATTCAAACGTGTTCGGCGCGGTCGAGCGGGTGGGCAAGCATCTGGCCCATCCCGATCCGGCGCGCCCCGTGGAACGGCTCTGGCGGATCGTGGCCAAGGCCGCGGTGATGGCGACGGGCGCGGAGGAACGTCCGCTGGTCTTCGGGGGCAACGATCGGCCGGGCGTGATGATGGCGGGCGCGATGCGCGCCTATCTCAACCGCTGGGGCGTGGCGCCGGGACAGAGGCCGGTGGTGTTCACCAACACCGACGCGGGCTATGCGCTGGCCACCGATCTGGAAGCGGCGGGGGTTTCCGTCGCGGCCATCGTCGATCCCCGACCCCGGGGCCTGGACTGGTCGGGCCGGGCGCGGGTGATGCGGGGCGCGGTGGTCGCGGGAACCAGAGGGGGCAAGAGCCTCACCGGGGTCACCGTGCGCTGGACGGGCGGCGAGGAAACGATCGCCTCCGATGCGCTGGCCATGTCGGGCGGGTTCAATCCGGTAATCGCGCTTGCCTGTCATCGCGGCGGGCGGCCGGTCTGGTCCGAGGCGCGGGGGGTGTTTCTCGCCCCCGAGGTCGAGGGGCTGGTGCCCGCGGGGGCGGCGGCGGGTGTCGCCGGCCTCGCGGAATGCTTCGCCGATGGCGCGGCGGTGGCGGCGCGGCTCGGCTATCCGGCGGCGACAATCCCGGTCGTCGAGGGCGCGGCGGAGGTCGGTGTCGGTGCGCCGCTCTGGGCGGTGAAGGATCCCGAGGGCAAGGCCTTCGTGGATTTCCAGAATGACGTGCATCTGAAGGATCTGCGGCTCGCCCATGCCGAGGGTTATGGACATGTCGAGCTGGCCAAACGCTACACCACCAGCGGCATGGCGACCGACCAGGGCAAGATGTCCAATGTCAATGCGATCGGCATCCTGGCCGAGGCGCGGGGCCTGTCCCCGGCCGAGGTGGGAACGACGACCTTCCGTCCGTTCTTCACACCGGTCTCCTTCGGGGCGCTGACCGGCATGCATCGCGGCCGACATTTCCAGCCGGTCCGTCGCTCGCCGCTGCATGGATGGGCGGAACGCAACGGCGCGCGGTTCGTGGAAACCGGCCTCTGGTACCGCTCCTCCTATTTCCCGCGACCGGGGGAAACCGGGTGGCGCGAGAGCGTGGATCGCGAGGCACGGGTCGTGCGCGCGGGCGTCGGGATCTGCGATGTCTCGATGCTGGGCAAGATCGAAATCTTCGGGGCGGACGCGGCGGAGTTCCTGAACCGGGTCTATTGCAACGCCTTTCTCAAGCTGCCCGTCGGCCGGGCACGCTATGGGCTGATGCTGCGCGAGGATGGCTGCGTCTATGACGACGGCACCACCAGCCGGCTGGGGGAACAGCATTACTTCATGACGACGACCACGGCGCTCGCCGCCGGGGTGATGACCCACCTCGAATTCTGTGCGCAGGCCCTGTGGCCGGATCTCGATGTGCGACTCGCCTCCGCCACGGATCAATGGGCACAGATGGCGGTGGCGGGGCCCCGCGCGCGCGACGTCCTGGCGAAGGTCGTGGACGCGGATCTGTCGAACGAGGCCTTTCCTTACCTCGCGGCGCGCGAGGTTTCGCTCTTCGGCGGGCTCCGGGGACGCCTCTTCCGGATCTCCTTCTCCGGCGAACTCGCCTATGAACTGGCGGTCCCGGCGGGCTATGGCGAGAGCGTCGCGGATGCGATCATGTCGGCGGGTGCGCCGTTCGGGATCACCCCCTACGGCGCGGAGACACTCGGCGTGCTGCGCATCGAGAAAGGGCATGTGACCCACGCCGAAATCAACGGCACGGTGACGCCGGCCGATCTCGGCATGGGCAGGATGGTGTCGGCGGCCAAGGCGGATTTCGTGGGCAAGGCCATGTTGACCCGGCCGGGCCTCTGCGATCCGGATCGGCCGGCGCTGGTCGGGGTGCGGCCGCTCGATCCCAAGGCAAGCTTCCGGACCGGGGCGCATATTCTCGCCAAGGGCGCCGAGGCGACTCTCGCGAACGATCAGGGCTATGTCAGCTCATCGGCCTGGTCGCCGCATGTGGGCTCGACCATCGGGCTTGCCCTGGTCATCCGCGGTGCGACGCGGCATGGCGAGGAAGTGCTGGTCTGGGACGGTCTGCGCAATGAGATGACGCCCGCCCTCCTCTGTGCCCCCTGTTTTGTGGATCCCGAAAATGAGAAGCTCCATGTCTGATCCCGGCGCCCCGTCGCACCGGCCCGCGCTGTCCGGCCAGACCGGAGTCGGTGCCCGGATCACGGCGCTGCCCGAGGGGGGCGTCGTCCTTCTGCTGGGCCGGGCCGGAGCGCCCGCGCCCGATCTCGCGGGCCTGCGTCCCGCGGGTCCGGGGCAATGGCTGCTGGTCAGCGATGCGCCGGTCGATATCGCGGCGCTCGCCGCGCGCTTGCCCGATGTCGCGGTCTGCGATCAGGGGCATGGCCGGGTCCGGATCGCGGTCGAGGGGCCGCGGGCGGCGGCGATGCTGGCCAAGGGCACGGCGGTCGATCTGGAGCGGATGGCGGTCGGGGCCTCGGCCCAGACGCTGGTCGGGCCGATCGGGGTGCATCTGACCCGGACCGGCGAGGCGGCGTTCGAACTTATGGTCCTACGCGGCTTCGCGGAGAGCCTGTGGCACGATCTGGGCGAGATGGCGGCGGAATACGGCGCCTGAGGCCTTGGGCCAGGCGTCCGGACAGGCAAGCCCGTCCGGACGCGGACATAGCGTCAACCTATTGATACAACTATATAATCCAAAATACCTTCCCTCGGACCCGGCTCTGGTCGACACCCAGACCTCTGGCGGACGAGAGGGTTCGGTCAGGTGTCTGGGCCCTCAAACCGGTGGCCCCCCGGCTGCGCGCTTGCCTTCGTCCTGCTCAGGAAAGATCCTTTCGCAGGAAAATGGGTAAATTCAAAAAGATAGAGGGTGGACGTCAGCCAGTGCGAACGGAAACGGCTCTGACCGTCTCGAACAAGACGCAAAGAGGCACCGGCCCGTCTTGCCCTGTTTTCCAGATCTTCCAGCATCGGCTCTGATACCCCCTTCCCGCGCGCTTCTGGCACAATCCATATTCCCCGCGGTTGTAAGTTTCACTCCGGGGAATATCTTGAGCTTCGGAATACGGGAGGGCAGCGTCGATGGAGCAGGGTTCGAAACCGCCGACCGAGGGGGGACAGAATCCCCACGCGGTCCGCGAGCCCAAGGAGAACAATCTCGAACAGGCGATCGGGCACGAGGTCCGGGCCTTGCGCAAGCAACTGGGATTGACCGTCACCGATATCGCCGCCTCGACCAGGATTTCGGTCGGCATGCTGTCCAAGATCGAAAACGGCAATATCTCGCCCTCGCTCACCACTCTTCAGGCTTTGTCGCGGGCGCTCGGCGTGCCGGTCACCGGCTTCTTCCGCCGTTTCGAGGAGGAACGCGGAGCGGTCTTCGTCAAGGCGGGCGAAGGGGTGGAGCTGGAGCGGCGTGGCACGCGGGCGGGGCATCAATACAACCTGCTCGGCCATATCGCCGCGACGGGAAGCGGCGTCTCGGTCGAGCCCTATCTCATCACGCTCAGCACCGAGTCGGATGTGTTTCCGACCTTCCAGCACGAGGGGCTGGAGTTTCTCTATATGCTGGAGGGCGAGGTGGTCTATCGCCACGCGGACCAGCTTTTCACCATGCGCCCGGGCGACAGCCTGTTCTTCGACGCCGACGCGCCGCATGGGCCGGAACGGCTGGTCTCCCTGCCCGCGCGCTATCTCTCGATCATCAGCTATGGCAAGCGCAATGGCGCGGGATAGGGCATTTTCGGCAGGGGTGTATCCGGTTTTGCAGCTCGAAAATGTGCAAAATCAAATGGATAGAGGGATTTCCAGGAATCGGGCCTCATGGGAATCCCTCCAGGGATTGCTCATATTCTAGACAGGAATATTTTATTCTTTTTGTTGACTCCTCGCGCGGGCGTTGGTATACCAGATCAACGGCGAGCGGAGGTATCGGGCCATGTGTGGGATTGTCGGACTGTTCCTGAAGGACAAGGCGCTGGAGCCCCGGCTGGGGGCATTGCTGTCGGACATGCTGATCACCATGACCGATCGCGGCCCTGACAGCGCGGGCATTGCGATCTATGGCAAGACCGAGCCGGGCCGGGCCAAGATCACCGTCCAGTCGGCCGATCCGGTCCGCGATTTCGCCGGGCTCGACGCGGTTCTCGCCGAGGCCGGCGTCGAGGCCTCCGTGACGGCGCGCAGCACCCATGCGGTGATCGAGCTGGCCGCCGGGGCGGTCGACGAAGCCCGCGCGGCGCTCCTGCGCGCGCGTCCGGCGCTCAGGGTGATGGGCGCGGGCGAGAGCGTCGAGATCTACAAGGAAGTCGGCCTGCCGAAGGATGTGGTGGCGCGTTTCGACATCGCCGCGATGGCGGGCAGCCATGGCATCGGCCATACGCGGATGGCGACGGAATCGGCGGTGACGACGCTGGGCGCGCATCCGTTCTCGACCGGGCCGGACCAGTGCCTGGTGCACAATGGCTCGCTCTCCAATCACAACAACCTGCGTCGCGAGCTGGTCCAGGCCGGGATGACCTTCGAGACCCAGAACGACTCCGAGGTCGCCGCCGCGTACCTGTCGGCCGCGATGGCGGGGGGCAAGGATCTGGGCGAGGCGCTGACCGGCGCGCTCGACGATCTCGACGGGTTCTTCACCTTCGTCGTCGGCACCAAGAGCGGTTTCGGGGTCGTGCGTGATCCGATCGCCTGCAAGCCGGCGGTGATGGCCGAAACCGACCAGTATATCGCCTTCGGCTCCGAATACCGCGCGCTTGTGAACCTTCCGGGGATCGAGACCGCCCGGGTCTGGGAGCCGGAACCCGCCACCGTCTATTTCTGGGACCACGAAAAGGCCGCCTGAGCCCTTCGCGTCAAGGAACCATCATGCCCACCTTCGATCTCTCCCTCCTCCCGCTGCGCGACTTCAATTCCGCGCTTCAGGGCGTCGCCCCGGGTGACAACGACACCGCCTTCGAGGTAGTGAACCCCCGCGGCAGCCATGCCCTGGCCGTGGGGATCGACAAACCGGTGACCGTCGATGTGCGCGGCTCGGTCGGCTATTACTGCGCCGGCATGAACGACGGTGGCCATGTCACCGTGCATGGCTCCGCCGGTCCGGGGGTTGCCGAGAACATGATGGCCGGAACCGTGGTGATCGAGGGCGATGCCAGCCAATACGCGGGGGCCACGGGCCGGGGCGGATTGCTGGTCATCAAGGGCAACGCGGCCTCGCGCTGCGGCATTTCGATGAAGGGCATCAATATCGTCGTGCATGGCTCGATCGGCCATATGTCGGCCTTCATGGCGCAGTCGGGCAATCTCGTGGTGCTCGGCGACGCGGGCGATGCCTTGGGTGACAGCCTCTATGAGGCGCGCCTGTTCGTGCGCGGCTCGGTCAAGAGCCTCGGCGCGGATTGCATCGAGAAGGAAATGCGGCCGGAGCATCTGGAAATCCTCGCGGATCTGCTGGCCCGGGCCGGGGCGGATGCGAAACCGGGCGAGTTCAAGCGGTACGGTTCGGCCCGCACGCTCTATAACTTCAACATCGACAACGCCGACGCGTATTGAGGGCGAGATGAGCTATCACAACCCGAGCACACCGCCGCGCAAGTCGGCGACCTTCGACGACCATACCCTCGCGGAAATCCGGCGGGCGGCGGCGACCGGCATCTATGACATCCGGGGCGGCGGGGCCAAGCGCCGGGTGCCGCATTTCGACGACCTGCTGTTTCTCGGGGCCTCGATCAGCCGCTATCCGCTCGAAGGCTATCGCGAGAAATGCGACACGACCGTGACCCTCGGCACCCGGTTCGCAAAGAAGCCGATCGTGCTCAGGACTCCGGTCACCATCGCGGGCATGAGCTTCGGCGCCCTTTCGGGCGCGGCCAAGGAGGCCCTGGGCCGCGGGGCGACGCTCGCCGGGACCTCGACGACGACGGGCGACGGCGGCATGACGGACGAGGAGCGCGGGCACAGCCAGACGCTGGTCTATCAATACCTGCCCTCGCGCTATGGCATGAACCCGCGCGACCTGCGCCGGGCGGATGCGATCGAGGTGGTGGTGGGACAGGGCGCCAAGCCCGGCGGCGGCGGCATGCTGCTCGGCCAGAAGATTTCCGACCGGGTGGCCGAGATGCGCACCCTACCCAAGGGCATCGACCAGCGGTCCGCCTGTCGGCATCCCGACTGGACCGGGCCGGACGATCTGGAGATCAAGATCCTGGAACTGCGCGAGATCACCGGATGGGAGAAGCCGATCTACATCAAGATCGGTGGCGCGCGGCCCTATTACGACACCGCGCTGGCGGTGAAGGCGGGCGCCGATGTGGTGGTGCTCGACGGGATGCAGGGCGGAACGGCGGCGACGCAGGATGTGTTCATCGAGAATGTCGGCATGCCGACGCTCGCCTGCATCCGTCCGGCGGTTCAGGCGCTCCAGGATCTGGGGATGCATCGCAAGGTGCAGCTGATCGTGTCGGGCGGGATCCGCTCGGGCGCGGACGTGGCCAAGGCCATGGCGCTGGGGGCCGACGCGGTGGCGATCGGGACGGCGGCGCTGGTGGCGCTCGGCGACAATGACCCGGCGCTGGAGGCGGAATACAACGCCCTCGGCACCACGGCGGGCGCCTATGACGACTGGCACGAGGGACGCGACCCCGCCGGCATCACCACGCAGGACCCGGAACTGGCCAAACGGCTCGATCCGGTGGCGGCGGGGCGCAGGCTGGCCAATTATCTCAAGGTGATGACGCTGGAGGCCCAGACGATCGCCCGGGCCTGCGGGCACAACAACCTGCATAATCTGGAACCCGAGGATCTCTGCGCCCTGACCCTGGAGGCCGCGGCGATGGCCAGGGTGCCGCTGGCCGGGACCGAATGGTATCCGGGCAAGACGGGCTTCTGATGAGCCATACCGCGACGGTCATCTGGGAACGCGGCGAGGGCGAGGCCTTCACCGACAACCGTTACGGTCGCGGGCACGAATGGCACTTTGACGGAGGCGCGCGGTGTCGCGCCTCCTCCTCGCCCCATGTGGTGCCGCGCTATTCGGATCCGGCCGGGATCGATCCGGAAGAGGCATTTGTTGCAAGCCTCTCCTCCTGCCATATGCTGAGCTTTCTTTATGTGGCGGCGAAGGCGCGCCTCGTGGTGGGCCGATATGAGGACACCGCGGAAGGATTGATGGAAAAAAACGACGCGGGACGGTTCTGGGTGGCGGTTGTCATCCCGCGGCCACGCGTGACCTGGGGGGAAGGCCGGGCGCCTGATCGCGCCACGGAATCGCATCTGCACCACCTCGCGCACGAGGAGTGCTTCATCGCCAATTCGGTGCGCACCGATATCCGGTGCGAGCCGGCCTGACATGCCGCCACGGCGGCCAGACCCAACGGGGAAACGACAATGGCACAGGATCTCTCGCAGTTCGCCGCCGACCGCGGTGTGAAATATTTCATGATCTCTTACACCGACCTCTTCGGCGGCCAGCGCGCGAAGCTGGTGCCGACGCAGGCGATCGCGGAGATGGAACAGAACGGCGCGGGGTTCGCAGGCTTTGCCACCTGGCTCGACCTGACGCCGGCCCATCCGGATGTGTTCGCCCTGCCCGACCCGGCCTCGGTCATCCAGCTGCCCTGGAAGCGGGATGTCGCCTGGGTCGCCGCCGACTGCGTGATGGAGGACAAGCCGATCGCACAGGCCCCCCGGGTGGTGCTCAAGCGGCTGGTAGAGGAAGCGGCGGCCGAGGGGCTCAGGGTCAAGACCGGCGTCGAGGCGGAATTCTTTCTCATCAGCCCGGATGGAACGCTGATCTCCGACCCGGCCGATACGGCGGAAAAGCCCTGCTATGACCAGCAGGCGCTGATGCGGCGCTATGACGTGATCGCCGAGATCTGCGATTACATGCTGGAACTGGGCTGGAAGCCCTATCAGAACGACCATGAGGATGCGAACGGCCAGTTCGAGATGAACTGGGAATATGACGACGCCCTCTCGACGGCGGACAAACATTCCTTCTTCAAGTTCATGGTCAAATCCGTCGCCGAAAAGCACGGGATGCGGGCGACCTTCATGCCCAAGCCCTTCAAGGGCCTGACCGGCAATGGCTGTCATGTCCATGTCTCGGTCTGGGACCGGGCGGGGGAACGCAATGCCTTCGCCGACAAGGGCAAGCCCTTCGGCCTCTCGGATCAGGGGCGGACCTTCCTCGGCGGCATCATGAAACATGCCTCCGCGCTCGCGGCGGTGACCAATCCGACGGTGAATTCCTACAAGCGGATCAATGCGCCGCGCACCATCTCCGGGGCGACCTGGGCGCCGAATTCCGTCACCTGGACCGGCAACAACCGCACCCATATGGTGCGCGTGCCCGGCCCGGGGCGGTTCGAGCTGCGCCTGCCGGACGGGGCGGCCAACCCCTATCTGCTTCAGGCGATCCTCATCGCGGCGGGGCTCAGCGGCATACGCACCCAGGCCGATCCGGGGCCGCATTCCGATATCGACATGTACCGCGAAGGGCATACGATCACCGACGCGCCGAAGCTGCCGCTCAATCTGCTCGACGCCCTCAGGGCCTTCGAGGCGGACGCGGGCCTGCGGGCGGCGCTGGGGGAGGAATTCTCGGCGGCGTTCCTCAAGCTCAAGCATCAGGAGTGGAACAGCTATTGCGCCCAGTTCACGCCCTGGGAGCATGAGACCACGCTCGACATCTGAGAGCGATCTCCCATCGAATGTCGTCATTCGATGGCTCGGAAACCGCTCTGGGAGCGGGGCACGGACGGGCGGTCTTTGGTTTGGGTGTCCAAGCGCAATCCGACCGGAGCGAAGCGAGGATCGGACAAATTGCGCGTCATCAAAGGCCATGCAATCCGACCGGAGCGAAGCGAGGATCGGACAGATTGCGCGTCACATCATGGGGCGGTTTCCGATCTGGTTGCACCGGATCGTGCGTTCCATGATTCTGTTCCGGTGCGATTTCCTGATCGGTTGATGTTTCCATCCGCCTGGACATCGCTCTGGGCGATCATTTTCCAAAGGGGACCTGCGCGCCGCGCAGGCAAGCAACATGAACAGATATATTCTCACCGTCGCCTGTCCGACCGCGCGCGGGATCGTCGCGGCGGTCTCGGGCTATCTCGCGGCGCAGGGCTGCAACATCCTCGACAGTTCGCAGTTCGACGATATCGAGAACGGGCGGTTCTTCATGCGGGTCAGTTTCCTCTCCGAGGAGGGGGTGACGCTCGAGGATCTGCGCCTGGGGCTCGTGCCCGTCGCCGCCGCCTTTGCGATGGAGGTGGCGATCCATGACGCGGCGGAGCGGGTCAAGGTCCTGCTGATGGTCTCGCGCTTCGGCCATTGCCTGAACGATCTGCTCTATCGCTGGCGGATCGGGGCGCTGCCCATCGATATCGTCGGGGTGGTCTCGAACCATTTCGATTATCAGAAGCTGGTGGTGAACCACGATATCCCCTTCCATCTGATCAAGGTGACCAAGGCGAACAAGCCCGAGGCGGAGGCGCGGCTGCGGACGCTGGTGGAGGAAAGCGGGGCGGAGCTGATCGTGCTCGCCCGCTACATGCAGGTGCTGTCGGATGCGCTGTGCCGCGAGATGTCGGGGCGGATCATCAACATCCACCATTCGTTCCTGCCGAGCTTCAAGGGAGCCAATCCCTATAAGCAGGCCTATGAGCGGGGGGTGAAGCTGATCGGGGCGACCGCGCATTTCGTGACCGCCGATCTCGACGAGGGTCCGATCATCGAGCAGGACGTGGTCCGCGTGACCCATGCCCAGAGCGCCGAGGATTACGTGAGCCTCGGCCGCGATGTCGAGGCGCAGGTCCTGGCCCGCGCGGTGCATGCCTACATTCACCGCCGGACATTCCTGAACGGCACCCGCACGATCGTCTTTCCGGCGAGCCCGGGCAGCCATGCCTCCGAGCGGATGGGGTAGAAGCGCAATCCGACCGGAGGGGAACGAGGATCGGACAAATTGCGCGCCGGATCATGGAGAGCGCGCGCGACCTGGCCCTGTCAGGTCGGAAAGCGCTCTGAGGCGCGCGTCCGGATGGGAACCGGGCGGACCGAGGTCCGCCCTACGATTGGCG
>JBMDWT010000065.1:0-12335 GCA_048594665.1 Amaricoccus sp.
ACCGATGGACCGCCCAGATGGCATAGGCGATGATGGACCGAGGAAAGCGGAAGCCCTTCAAGCGGGCTTGTGAAACCTGGCTGATCATCACCGATCGCTGTGCACGCGCCTCAGGCACGTCGATAACCTGACAGTGCCCCATGGAGAGCTTCTTCCATACGCTCAATATCGAACTCGTCCACCAGCGGAGATGGAAAACCCGCGAGAAGGCAAGACGAGACCTGTTCGCGTATATCAGGGATACTCTAACCGACGCCGGATCCACTCTGCTCTCGTATACAGAACTCCCGAACAGGCCGAACTACAGATGGTCTAAACCCGTGTCCGCGAAAGCGAGATAACATCAGACTTTTAGCCTCCCGCAGAAGCCTCGCCCGGCAGGACCAGGCGGGGTATCTGTTCTGTATATTGCGGACATGGTAATTGTCGTGGCGATTGTCATGTCGGCAATTTCCACAGGGACCAGAAGGCCGCGGTCAAGATCCTCACGAATGACATCGACCGGCATGCCACCCCAGCCAAGCCCCGCTTTCAGCAGGGTGTGTTTGGCACCCAGATCGTAAAGTCGCCAGGTTTTGGGTGAAAACACGCGGTGATCCTTGTCCTCCGTGAGCTTGGAGCGATCCGATAGGACCAACTGCACATAGTGTGCGAGCGTCTTTGTCGGAATGGGTCCGCGAAAATGCGCGAGTGGATGACTGGGAGCCGCCACCATCTGATAGCCGATCCCCAACAGGTATTCACTGCTGAGATCGGGATGAGCGCCGCCGAGCGGGCCGCGAATGCCGAAGGCGCATGTCTTGTCCAGCACCAGTTTTAGGACGGCGCCCAACCCTTCGACCGAAATGCGCAGCGGCGTGTCAGGGAAGCGTGCCTGAAGGCCGGAGATCGCTTGAGTGAGGATGGGAGTTGGAAAGAGGACGTTGACCACGACGCCGAGCTCCGGCTCAAGGCCGTCGGCCAACCCCCGCGCCCGCGCCTGCTCCAGCAGCGCGCGGCCTTGTTCGGTCAGAACCGGGTAACGGCCACTTCGGTTGAACAGGGTCACACCGATCAGGCTTTCGAGATTGGCGAGAGTCTGGCTGACCACCGACTGAGCCCGGCCGAGCTTTCGACCTGCGGCGGAAAAGAGGATAAGGGTGCCGCAGGCTGGCGCGGATCCCCGATCGTCACGGAGCCGTCTGCGATCCATGAAAGCCTGCTTTTGATGTTTTGAAGGCTGGCGCGGGCTGGGGCATCGCCATCCGCTTTTCGCTCTCGGAGGAGCCTTGTCGCCCCGGTTTGGTGACTGTGACGCGTTGATGCAGCCACAGCGAGCATGGCCTCGGCGGTGGATCAGCGCGGGACAGGCGGCGTGTGAGCCGCCGTGCCAACGGTTCTGATCATAGCAGCCTTGCCAAAAGAGGAGATTGTGCCAAAAGAAAGAGCCACCATACTTGTACGCAGAACGGCTGTCTTTAGTAAGGCGACGCCGGTTGGAGAGTATGAGATGGCTGGCGGTATTATAGGGCGTATTGGGGAATTCATAGCGGGATTTTCCAGAAACTCTGCAGGACTATACTACGCAATGGAAACCGAAAGGCTTTCCAGAATGACTAATGAGGACTTGGCCCGCATGGGGCTTTCGCGGGATAGAATCTTTCGGCATGTGTTCGCCGGAAAGTCTCTTCTCTGATCGTTTTCCGAACAAGTAGGCCCTTGGTTTGTCGGCGCGATCCCTTTGGGGGACCGCGCCGTTTTGCTTGATATGCGGCGCCTCAGAGGAAGCCGATCGAGATCCACGGGAAGGCCGCGACGATGATCAGGCCGACCAGCAGCGCGATCATGTAGCCGACGATCGGTCGCATGCCCTCGTCCGGGTGGATGCGGCTGATCGCGCAGGCGGCGTAGTAGCCGACGCCGAAAGGCGGGGCGAAGAGGCCGAGGCCCATGGCGAGGCAGACGACCATCGCATAGTGCACTTCGTGGACCCCCACCGCCTTGGCGATCGGGAAGAGCAGCGGGCCGAAGAGGACGATCGCGGGGATGCCTTCGAGTACCGAGCCGAGGACGATGAAGGCGACGATCGAGACCGCGAGGAAGACCGGCACGCCACCCGGCATCGCCTTCATCGCGTTGGCGAGATTCTGCGAGAAGCCCGACTGGGTGAGTGCCCAGGCCATGCCGGTCGCCGCGCCGATGATGAGCAGGATCGAGCCCGAGAGTGCCGCGGTGTCGACCAGCATCGGATAGACCCGCTTCCAGTCAAACTGGCGGTAGATCAGGAGCCCGGCCACCACGGTGTAGGCGATGCCGATGGTCGAGACCTCGGTGGCGGTCGCGATACCCTCGATCACCGCGGCGCGGATGATGAAGGGGAGTGCCAGCGCCGGGATGGCGATGAGAAACGCCTTGCCGATCTCGCGCGCGGAGGCCCGGCGGACGCCGGAGAGATCTTCGTGACGGTAGCGCCACCAGACAAGCGCCGCGAGGGTGAGGCCGAGGACGACCGCCGGCAGTAGACCGCCGGTGAAGAGGGCCGCAATCGAGACGCCGGTGACGGAGCCGATGGTGATGAGCACGAGCGAGGGCGGGATGGTCTCGGTCTGAGCGCCCGTCGCCGAGAGCAGGGCGACGAGATCGCCGGGCTTGGCTCCACGCTTGCGCATTTCGGGGAAGAGCGCCGGGGCGACGGCGGCCATGTCGGCGGCCTTGGACCCGGAGATGCCGGAGACGAGGTACATCGCGCCGATCAGCACGTAGGACAGGCCGCCGCGCACGTGGCCGAGCAGGCTGGCGAGAAAGCCGACCATGGCGCGGGCCATGCCTGTCATCTCGATCAGCAGGCCGAGCAGCACGAAAAGCGGCACAGCGAGGAGGATGAGGTGGCTCATGCCCTCGTCCATCCGGCCGGCGACGACCAGCGTAGAGGTGTGGGTGGTCAGTCCGAGATAGCCGAGCGTCGCGAGCGCGAAGGAAAAGGCGATTGGCACGCCGAGCAGCACCATGGTGCCGACCCCGAAGAGAAAGAAGAGCAGCAAGTTGAGGTTGTCGAGCGGCATCAGCACCGGCCACAGCAGCAGGCCCACACCGACGATGACCGCCATGATGCCGAGGGCGACCAGCGCGTCGCGGGGGGGGCCGACGCGGAAAATCTGGATGAAGCCGGTGACGATCATCAGCGCGAATCCGACGGGGAGCGCGGCGGCGCGCCAGCTGTTCGCGATACCGAGCGCCGGGGTGATGACCCAGGCCTCTTCCTCGGCGTAGATGAACGACGGGAAGACGATGAGGACGAGGAAGGTCAGCGTCGCCGCGATGGCAATAAGGTCGAGCATCGCGCGTTTCCTCGGCTTCATCATGCCGACGAAGGCCGTCATCCGCATGTGTTCGCCGCGGCGCAGAGCGATGACCGAGCCGAGCATGGCCAGCCAGACAAAGAGGATCGAGGCAAGTTCGTCGGACCAGACCAGCGGGTGGTGCAATGCGTAACGCCAGATCACGCCCGCGAGCAGGACGCCGACCTCGACGGCCACGAGCACAGCCGCCGGGAGTTCGACGACCCGGCCGAAGATGTCGTTCAATTGTTCGAGCCAGGGGATTGGCGTGCGACGTTCGGTCTCTGCGCCGAGTTCGTCGATGGCGGTGGTTTCGCTTGGAATGTTCACGGCGGGTTCCTCCTTGTTCTGGTTATTTTGGGGTGAGCGTCAGCCGAGCTTGCCGGAGACATGCTCCAACAGTTGCCAAGCCTCATCGCCGTACTTGGCGCGCCACTTCGCGTAGAAGTCCGTCTTGCCGAGGGCGGTGCGGAACGCCTCCTGGTCGACGTCGATGAAGGACAGGCCCTTGGCCCCGAGATCGGCGCGCAGGGTCTGGCTGAGCGTCGCGATGTCGGCGCGCTGGTCGAGTGCCGAGCGGTCGATCTCGGTGCGGACGATCTCTTGCAGATCTTCGGGCAGCATCTCGAAAAGCCGCCTGTTGGCGAGCACCCAGTACCCGTCCCAGACGTGGCCGGTGAGCGAACAGCTTTTCTGCACCTCGTAGAGTCGGCCGGTCGCGATGATCGCGAGCGGGTTCTCCTGCCCCTCGACGACGTGCGTCTGCAGCGCGGTGTAGAGCTCGTTGAAGTTGATCGGCGACGGCCCGGCGCCGAGCGCCTGGAAGAGCGAGGTCAGCGCCGGGGCGGCCGGCACGCGGATGCGGAAGCCTTCGAGATCCTCGGGCTTGTGGATTTCGTGAGCGGAGGATGTGACCTGGCGGAAACCGTTGTCCCAGATGCGGTTCATTGCAAAGATGGGCCGCTTGGCGATTTCGGCGCGAATATGGTCGCCGAAGGGGCCGTCCATCGCTTGCCAGACCTGATCGTAGTTTTTGAAGGCGAAGCCGAGGCTGGTCATGCCGGACAGCGGAACAAAGGTCGCGAGGATCAGCGACGAGACGTTGAAGAACTCGACGGCGCCGCTGCGCACCTGCGCCAGCAGGTCGGTATCCGAGCCGAGCTGGTTCGCCGGGAAAAGCCGGATGTCCACGCGGCCGGACGTTGCTTCACGAATGCGGTCGATGGCCTCCTGGGCGCGGATATTGACTGGGTGGGTCACCGCCTGGCCCGTGGCGTACTTGAGCCGGAATTCGGCGGCGTTGGCTGGCCGGCTCAGGATCGAGACCAGCGGGAAAGCGGCGGCGCCAGCGAGGAAGGCGCGGCGGCTGGGCTGTAGCAGGGAGCTGTTCAAGGCGTGTGTCCTCCTTCTGTAGTTCTGGCGCGTTCTCAGGCGCCGTTGAGGGCCCGGTAGGCCCGGATGACCTGGCTGTCGTCGGCGGCGCCATCGCCCCACCCCGAGGTCGCATTGAAGAGCTGGAAGGCGAGGGCGGTCATCGGCAGCGCGGCCTTGGTCTCGCGCCCCGCTTCGAGGACGATGCCGAGGTCCTTGACGAAGATGTCGATGGCGCTGGTAACGCCGGGGTCGGACTCGAGCATCCGCGGGCCGCGGTCGCGGAGCATCCAGCTGCCCGCTGAAGTATCGGTCAGGATTTCGAGCAGCTTTCCGGTGTCGACGCCGATCTGCTCGGCGAGCGACAGAGCCTCCGCGGCGACGACGATATGGACCCCACAGAGAAGCTGGTTCACCGTCTTGACGGTGGCGCCCTGCCCCGGCTGATCGCCGATATGCAGCGCGCGGCGGCCCATCGCTAGGAGGATGGGTCGCACGGCCTCGAACACCGCGAGGGGTGCCGCGGCCATGATCGTCAAGCTGCCGGCCGTTGCCCCCACGACACCGCCTGAAACCGGGCAGTCGACGAAGCGCCGGCCGGTCGCGGCGACGCGGCCTGCGATGCTGGCCACCCGCCGCGGGGGGCAGGTGGCCATGAGGCAGACGATCGCGTCGGCCGGCGCGGCCTCGAGAGCGCCGTCCTCGAACAGCACCGCCTCGGCCTGGGCTGCGTTCACCACCATGAGTACGATGGCGTCGGCCCCGGCACAGGCCTCGCGCACCGAGGCGGCGGGCCGACCGCCCGCTGAGGCAAGATCGGAAAGCGCCGCGGCGTCGAGGTCGAAGCCGTGCACGGCGAACCCGGCGGCGGCGAGGTTACGGGCCATCGGTTGGCCCATCGCGCCGAGCCCGATGAAGGCGATGTGTTGCATGCGGGTCCTCCCTCGTCACACGTTTCCTGTCGGCGACCGAAACCCGGCCGCCGAGGCGTGGCGCTCTTGTGGTTAGATCGGGGGGCCGGTCGCCCGGCCCCCCGATCTCAGAGCCAGCCTTTGATGCTGGCGCCCATGGCCGCGGTGGAGATGCCGTAACGATCGTGCAGCGTCGGCAGGGCGCCGGCGGCGAGGAACTCGTCCGGCAGGCCGATATGGCGGAACTTCGGCGCCACTCCCGCGCGCAGCAGGACGCCCGCGACCGCCTCGCCGAGGCCGCCGATCACCGTGTGGTTCTCGGCCACGACGACCATGCGGCCGGTGCGATCGGACTCGCGTAGGATCGTCTTGACATCGAGCGGCTTGATCGTCGGCACGTGCAGGACGCCGATGGAAACCTTGTCGGCCTCCAGCGCCTTGGCCGTCTCCAGCGCGCGCATGGTGGCGAGGCCGGTCGAGATGAAGAGCACGTCCGACCCGTCGCGGATCATCTTCGCTTTGCCGAGCTCGAACTTGTAGCCGTACTCGTCGAGCACGAGCGGCACCTTGCCGCGCAGGAGCCGCATGTAGACGGGGCCGTTGTGCGCAATCATCGCCGGCACCGCCTGTTCCGTCTCCAGCGCGTCGCAGGGGTCGAGCACCGTCATGTTGGGCATGGCCCGGAACAGCGCGAGGTCCTCCGCCGCCTGATGGCTCGGGCCGTAACCCGAGGTGAGGCCGGGGAGCGCCGCCGCGATTTTCACAGGGAGATTTTCCTCGGCGATCGTCTGGTGAATAAAGTCATAGGCGCGGCGGGAGGCGAAGACCGCATAGGTGGTGGCGAAGGGAATGAACCCCTCGTGCGCCAGACCGGCCGCAGCGCCGAACAGCAGCTGCTCGGCCATGCCCATCTGGATGAAGCGGTCAGGGAAGGCCTTTTTGAAGATGTGCAGGTCGGTGTACTTCCCGAGGTCTGCGGTCATGCCGAGGATCTTTGGGTTTTCCCGGGCCGCTTCCACCAGCGCGTACCCGAAGGGCGCGGGCTTGGTCGCCTGGCCCTCGGCGGCGATCGAGGCGATCATCGACGAAGTGGTCAGCTTCACCTTCTTCGGCGCGGGGTTCTTGGTGTCGGTCGTGCTCATCGTGCGGTCCTCCCGGCGTCGAGAGCGTCGAGGGCGAGCTGCCATTCGTGCTCGTCGACGCGGATGAAGTGGTTCTTCTCGCGGGCCTCAAGGAAGGGCACGCCTTTGCCCATCAGGGTGTCGGCGATGATCATCGACGGCTTGCCGCCGTTGCCGTCCTTGGCGGCGTCGAAGGCCGCGACAACGGAGTCAAGATCGTTGCCGTCCACGCGCTGGGTGAACCAGCCGAACGCCTCCATCTTGTCCTTGAGCGGCTCGAAGCCCATCATCTCGGAGGACGGCCCATCGGCCTGCTGGTTGTTCACGTCGACGACGGCGACGAGGTTGTCGAGCCCGTGGTGGGCGGCCGACATGATTGCCTCCCAGACCGAGCCCTCGTCGAGTTCCCCGTCCGAGAACAGCACATAGACCCGGGAGGCGGAATTCTTGCGCTTCAGCCCCATGGCCATGCCGACGCCGATCGAGAGACCGATCCCGAGCGAGCCGCCTGACATCTCCATTCCCGGCGTGTAGGCCGCCATCCCCGACATCGGCAGGCGCGAGCCATCGGCGCCGTAGGTCTCGAGCTCGTCCTCGGGGATGATGTCCGCCTCGATCAGCGCGGCGTAGAGCGCGATCGCGTAGTGGCCGTTCGAGAGCAGGAAGCGGTCGCGCCCTTCCCAGTGCGGATCCTCGGGGCGGTAGTTCATCACGTGAAAGTACGCGGTCGCCAGCACGTCGGCGATGTCGAGCGCCTGGGCGATGTAGCCCTGACCCTGGACCTCGCCCATGAGCAGGGCGTTTCGCCGGACGCGATAGGCCCGTTCGGCGAGATCGACGTTATGTCCGATCGTTTTTGTCACGGGGTTTCCTCCAGTTATCAGTGGATCAGCATGCCGCCGTTGACGTCGATAACGGCACCGGTGGTGTAGGAGGCAAGATCCGACGCCAGGAACAGGCAGGCCCGCGCGACGTCCTGCGCGTCGCCGAGACGCTTCATCGGGATGCCCTCGAGGATCTTCTCGCGCATCGGATCGTCGAGCTTGCCGGCCGTGATGTCGGTCTGGATGAGGCCGGGGGTCACTGAGTTCACCCGAATGTTGTCCGGGCCGAACTCGCGCGCCATCGCCTTCGCGAGGCCGAGCACGCCCGCCTTCGCCGCCGAATAGTGCGGCCCGCCGAAGATCCCGCCGCCGCGCTGCGCCGAGACCGACGACATGCAGACAATCGAGCCCGACTTCTGGGCCTGCATCGAGGGGATGACCAGCTGGCTCATGTAGAGCGTGCCGCGCAGGTTCACGTCGAGGATGCGGTCATAGCCGGCGTCGTCGATCTGCAGCGTCTTGACCGGCTGGGTGATGCCCGCGTTGTTGATCAGGACGTCCACCCGGCCAAATTCGTCCACGACCTTGGCAACGACGGCCTCGCAGGCAGCCTTGTCGGCGACATTCGCCGCATAACCGCGGTGACCCGCGCCAAGGTCGCTCGCAGCCGCTGCGGCCGCATCCCCGTCGAGGTCGAGGATGATCACCGTTCCGCCCTGCTCGGCGAAGAGCCGCGCTGTCGCCCGGCCAATGCCGCGCGGCGAGGCCGCACCTGTAACGACACAGATTTTCTCTGCGAGAAGCATGTTGCTTTCCCCCTTGTAACGCTCTGATTTTGCTTGATGCGAGCGCCCCATGAGCCGCTCGTTTCTTCCACCCTTTGGAGCGGCTTTGTCCGCATCCGTATTGTTCTGGATGCATATCTGCTTGTCAAAAATTTCACAAATGAATAAAACCTTCTATAGATGAACTGAAATCATCTATTTCGGAGGTCGGATGCGTGTATCAATCAAAGCAATTCAAGCCTTTGAGGCCGCTGCACGCCTTGGTTCCTTCGCGCTCGCGGCGGACGAACTGGCGGTGACTCCCTCTGCAATCAGCCATCAGATTCGCCTTCTTGAAGAACAGATAGGCGTCCCACTCTTCCATAGGGTGCATAGGTCGATCATCCCGACCGAGACTGGCCGCGAATATGCCGCCGAGGTCATCGAGGCCTTTGCGAAACTCGAGGCAGCGACTCGCACCGCCGGAACCGCCAGTGGCTCGAAGGCTCTTATCATTCACTCAACGCCGAGCATCGCAACCCAGTGGCTGATGCGCCGTCTGCCGCTCTATGGCGAGGCGCATCCCGAGATCGACCTGCGTCTCCAGTCATCGGTCAACCGGATCGACCTCGGCCAGGGTATTGTCGATATCGACATCCGCTATAACCCCGGCCCGGCGCCAGCTGGCGCAATCATCTATCCGTTCCCCGACGATGTGATTGTGCCAATGTGCGCGCCCCGCCTCTTTGAAGGCCCGCGCCCAATCCACACCGTCGCGGATCTTGCCGGCCACACGTTGATCCACGGTGAGATCAACATCCTCGGCTGGCGTGACTGGAGCCGGCGGAACCGCCGCGCCCGCCTCAACCTTGACCGCGGACCGCGCTTTGATCGCTCCTTCATGGGGATCCGGGCCGCCGTCGATGGCCTCGGGGTCTGCCTCGACAGCATGCTCCTGGCCGAGCAGGAGCTTCGATCCGGGCAGCTCGTCGTCGTGCTTCCCGAAACCGCGATGACTGTGCGCGGGCATGCCTTCATCACGCTGCGATCAAAGAGCCCCACGCCCAAGGTCGCCGACTTCCGCCTGTGGCTTTTTTCTGAGCTGGACCGGACCGAGCGCTGGTGGCAGGAGGCGCGGACAGTACCGCGGGCGTGATGATCCGACAGGACACTCGATTTCCACGCCACGGAAGGAAGATGCTAACGGATTATCCGATATATTGTATCAAGACATATAGGATATTCCGATGATGTGGAGTGTGGGACAATGGCCTCACAAATATAGAGGTGAGTCCAGACCACGCGTGTTCCCGAAATTTTCCATGCACACCGTCACAGTAGCTGCGGAATATTCTCAGTCAACACCATCGACCTTGCGCGGATGCTGGATCTCTCGTCGCCGCTGGCCCTACTGGACAATTTCCGAGTGTCCGGCCAGCCTTTCGGGTCGCATCCCCACGCCGGTTTCTCGGCTATCACCTATGTGTTCGAGGATTCGCGCGTCGCGTTGCGCAGCCGTGACTCTCTGGGCAATGATCTCAAGATCGGTCCTGGCGGGATCGTCTGGCTTCAGGCCGGAAGCGGGGCCCAGTACCAGGAAATGCCGGCGGAGCGCGGTGCCGAACTGCACGGCGCCCAGATTTACGTCAACCTCAGCATGCGCAATAAGTCTGCGGACCCGAAGACCATGTACAGGCTCTCCAGTCAGATTGCGGAATGGCGGAATAAGGCCGGGGACCGGATCCGCGTTCTGGTTGGCGGATTTGGGAATGTGGTTTCCACGGTCGACCCAGTCGAGCCCTACACGATCCTCGATACGTTTCTTGTGGGCGGCATCGACTTTCCCCTCGGCCGTGGTGAAAACAGCGTCATCTATGTGATCGAAGGCGAACTCACGGTCATAGTCGACGACAAGGTGCACCAGTTGTCGGCGGAGAGTGGGATCGCGCTGTCCGGCTCCGTTGACGTGCGGCTCAGCGTGGTCAGCGGCGTGGCGCATGCGCTTCTGCTGACCGGACCGGCGCTTGATGAGCCGGTGGTTGCCGAAGGTCCTTTTATCATGAACGACGCAGCCAGCATTCGCAGGGCCTATCACCTTTTTCAGTCGGGCCAAATGGGCCGGCTTCAAACGGTCTGAGAGGCGTCCAGTTCCCAGAGAGCCAAAGCTCTCACCCGTTTCGATACACATAATAGAAAAGAGAATTCACCATGAATGAAGCAAAAAAGATCACCATCATCGGTGGCACCGGCTATGCGGGCTCGGTGATCGCGCGTGAGGCCGCGAAGCGCGGCCATGCCGTGACGTCGGTCAGCCGGTCCGCCCCGGCCGACCCGATCTCGCGTGTCTCCTATGTTGCGTCAAGCGTCGAGGATGCGGGCGCGTCGTTCGCTGGCGCCGATATCATCATCGGTGCCTTTTCCCCGCGTGGAGCAAACAAGGGGGGCCCTCGCGCAGGTCTACGCTGGACTTGTGGAAAGGGCCATCGCCGAGGGCGTGCGTCTTGTTCTGGTCGGTGGGTTCTCCTGCCTGCGGCGCACGGTCGGCGCACCGCGCATGCTGGAGGCAGAGAGCTTCCCGGAAGAGGTTCCGCCCAAAGTTGTCGCCGAGGCGCAGGAAAATCTGGATGTTCTGAACAACCTGCTCGCCGATACCACCGGTGTTGACTGGCTGTTTGTCTCGCCGGGTCTGGAATTCTCGGCGTGGCAGCCGGGCGAAGATCTGGGCCGTTATCGGGTTGGCGACGAGGTTGCCCTGTTCGACGAGAACGGCCGATCGGCGATCAGCGGTGTCGACTATGCCTGTGCCGTACTCGACGAGATCGAACACCCGACCCGCCATAGGGCCCAAGTCGGCGTAGCGTACTGAACAAATTCTGTCCTACGAGGGGTGAACGTCCGCGACCACTTAACAAGACTTTGGAAGTCAGCGCGGATCTCTGCTAGTCTCTCAAGGCGATGATTTCGCTGAAGGTCGCCTCCCTCGTCGGTCGTGACCTACCAAGTTTCTGCCGCTCGATCAGGATATTGAGGTATTTCATCTGCGAAATTTTGATCAGCCAAAACCAGCCGCTCAGCAAGAGAAGGATGTTCATGTTCTCCAGTCTGGCCAGATTAACCCTGCTCCTGTCGGTCACCACCTTGTCGGGCCAGCCGTTGGCGCGAACTGCGCGGGCGAAGAAGGCTGTCGCAGCCGCCTCGTCCCTGTGCGCGGACAGCATGAAATCAAGCGTGTTTCCGTCCCGATCGACGGCGCGGTGGAGATAGCTCCCACGACCTTTCGCCTTGATATAGGTCTCATCGGCCCGCCCCGATCCGCCGGTCGGGGCCTTTCGTTTCTGTGCCGCGACGGCGACCAGTAGCGCATATTTTACCACCCAAAGGTTGAGTGTCGCGTGATTAACAATCGCTCTGCGCTCTGCCATGAGCTCCTCTAGATAGTGATAAGAGACGGCGCAACGGACGTAGAAGAAGACAGCGTATGCATTGTCGCGTCGTGGTGAGAGCACGCTCACCATTCCGGCGCTAGGGCACTCTCCAGCGAGGCAGAAAGTGCGTTGACGAGTGCCTGCGGCGCGGCCGAGAGTTCCTGTGCATCGAGCAAGAGCCCGGGAGGCACTGTCAGGTTATCGACGTGCCTGAGGCGCGTGCATAGCGATCGGTGATGATCAGCCAGGTTTCACAAGCCCGCTTGAAGGGCTTCCGCTTTCCTCGGTCCATCATCGCCTATGCCATCTGGGCGGTCCATCAGTTCGCGTTGAGCCTGCGCGATGTCGAAGACCTTTTGGAGGAGCGGGCGTGATCGTCTCCTACGAAAGCATCCGGGTCTGGTGCAAGCGGTTTGGAAATCAGATCGCCGCCAGGATCCGGCGCGACCGTCCGTCGGCGGCCATCGCTCGCACAAGCGGTTAAACAACCGCTCCGAGACTTCACACAGACACACGCGATGACGAGAGAAAATCATGGGACGTTTCAAATCCCCGCGCCAGGCGCAGCGGTTTCTGTCCGTCCACGACCAGACAATCACTCT
>JBMDWT010000066.1:0-26679 GCA_048594665.1 Amaricoccus sp.
GATCCGCCGCAGCGCCGTCGTCGCATCGTGCCCCCGGGCCAGGAGCGCGCCCGCCTCCCGCGTGAATTGATAATCGGCGGCCCGTCCCGGCAATTCGGCCCTGTCCAGTCCCGCGCCGCCATCCAGTCGGTCGGACTGTCCCTGACCGATCAACAGATCCTCGCCCGCGCCGCCGATCAGGATATCGCGTTCGCCGGTTCCGCGCAGCGTATCGTCTCCATCGCTCCCGCTCAGGATCACGCCATGGGCGAAATCACCGGGGGCCCGCGTCTCCCACCAGGCGGGCGTGTCGCGATTGAAGGCCGCGAGCGCGTCCCAGCGGGGATTGTCATCGCCGGGATAGCGCAAGGCCCCCCAGCTTCCCCATTTGCCGGGCGCCCCGTAATCGACGAAGGCATTGAACTCCGTCCCGCCCAGATCTTTCCAGCCCGTCAGCAGGGTCCGATAGAGATCGCCCATCGCCGGCGTGTAATTGAGATAGGTAAAGAAGGCCGTCAGCTCGGGATCGTCCATCCAAGGGCCGGTGCCGACGACATGGGTCCCGCCCTCGTACATGATGAGCCCGAGCCCGTGATCGCGCGCGACCTTGGCCTGATAGGGCAGGGTCTGGCCGAGAAGCTCGGCCAGGGAGTTCTGCTTCTGGCCGGTGATCGAGCCGTCCCGCAATTCCGCCGCCGCCAGGGCCACGGCCCCGTCATAGCGGTGATCTTCGAGGAAGGCCCGACGCGCGGCGGGCGTCATGGGTTTCGTCGCGGCTTCGGCGGTGGCAAGGCTCCGGGCGATCCATTGCTTGACCAGCGGAGCCTTGGCATCCTCGCCGAGGCTGGCATTGAAATAGCCGGTCACGGCATAGCTGTCGAAATAGGTCGAGGGCGCGCGGTTGCGCTCCGGATCCTCCGCCACCCAGAGCGGCGCATCGAGGAGCGGCTGCTCAAGGCCGAGCCAGCCGGTCTGGGTCGCAATCACCCGGTCGAGCCGCCGGTCCGCCTCCGGTCCGAAGACCTCGGTCCAGATCGCGGCGACCTCGGCCGCGCGCAGTCCGGCGAATTGCATCCAGGCATCGTCCGGCGCGCCCCGGCCCCAGCGCACCCGTGCCTGATCCTGGGCCCAATGCGTCTGATCGAACTGCCAGTTCCAGATTTCGTTGGAATATTCGACATGGACCTTGCGGCGGGGGTCGAGGTGATCGCGCACATAGGTGGCAAAGGACCGGACATAATCGTCGGTCGCCCGATGCGGCATGTTGAACCAGGGATCGACGCCCGCCTCGTTGGCCAGGGCCACCATGATTTCAACGGGCGCGCCCTTGGGCGCATAGCTGAAATCGGTCGCGAGGGGGCGATCCTGCCACTGCGACTGGGTTGAATTGTTGGTCTGCATCCAGTCCATGAAGCGCACGGATCGCAGGGTCTGGATGCGCGAAAGCCAGTCGGGGTTGAAGATCGCCCCGGCTTCGAAGAGTGGAATATCCTTGTCCCGCACCACGGCGATGTGGCGGATCGGATCGGCCCGATCCGTCTCCCGGAGCGTCAGGATCACCAGGCTGCCATCCTTGGCGGGCGCATAGTCGAACCAGATTTCTCCCTTGCCATAGCGCAGGTTCTCGACCCGGCCCGAGAGTTCGAGCCGTCCCTTGCCCTCATAGGTCACGCGGTAGCGTCCGGCGAGCGCCTTCGCCTCCACCGGCTGATCGGTCAGGATGATGGTGGCGATGGCTTCCAGTTCCGGCGGGATCGCGGTCGGCCAGCCCTCCCTGTCGAGATAGCCCGCCGTCCTGAGCGCCTCGCTGTCCCAACCGCCCCATTTTCCAGGCAGATGGCCGATCCAGCCGCGCGCGGTCTTCATGAGATCGATGAAGGGATGCTCGGTCGACCAGTCGGTGATCCCGTCCAGCCCCATGGCGAGCGAGGGGTTCAGAGGCTCCGCCGCCGCGTGATCGAGACTGACCCTGGTCACACGCGCCTCTTCCTCCAGCGCCGCCTGTTTCGGATGATATCCCCGGACCACGTCCCAGGCGATCTCCTGCATCTTCGCCGCGAGCTCTCGCGAAGGCGCCACGAAGGCATCGCCCCAGGCATTCCTGAGCGCGCGCGGCAGCCCGCGCGGATCGCGGCCATAGATCGCCGCGTACTGGACCATGGTCACGAAATAATTGCCGAGGTCGTTCGGATGGATATCGTCGTCGAACAGGTCATTGATGCGTTTGAGGCCCGGCACGCGGCCCGCGCGGATCTCGTCATCCATGCGCGCCATGGCCTGACCGGCGGGGATCAGCCGCATCTTCGGATCGCCCGCGCCCTTGCGCGCATTCACCGCGTCGACGATCCCCTGCCAGCGCGGCAATTCCCGATCGAGCCGCTTGCGCCAGGGAATGTCCCCATGCTCGTCATAGGGCACTTCGACCCCGGTCCCGCCCTTCAGGCTGTGCCAGGTTTCATAGAGAAACACCCGTGCCCCGGGATGCGATTTCTCTGCCAGATGAAAGAACCTGTAGGCATATTCATCGGTGTCGCTCCAGGTCGTGTGGTTTTCGAGCGGGATGGCCTCGGTCATCACCACCACCTCGGTCTGACCCCTGGGCAGAACGGCGCGGGCATCCACCCCCTGCGCCTCCCGCGAATGCTCCCAGTTCCAGACGAGCGGCGCCCCGTCGATCACTTGGAACACCACCTTTCCGCCGCCGCCCTGGGCCTGAACGACATCCTCCAGCATCACGGGGATCTCGGTTCCCACCAGGCTGTGACCCACGAACAGCACGTCGTCGGCCAATGAATACTCACCCATCGCGGGAACCCTTGTACTGCCACAGCGCCAGCCGCCTCGCGGCGCGGCTCCTTGCCCATAACAGGCGAGGGTAAATCCACTCCGCGGACGGACCCGCGGATATTCACCCCTGTCTTCATCCGACCGTAACCTTTGGATTTCACCTTGGGCGCGATCGGATCGGGAGCGTTGAGTGCCGGTATGCCGCTTTGCGACAGCCCGTGTTGGCCCACGCTCGGAACCGACCGGTGGAGCGCGTGAATGATCCAGGATCTGTTGAACCGCGACTGGGACGTGATCGTCGTGGGCGCCGGCATGGGCGGTGGCATCGTCGGACGCCGGCTGGCGGAACGCGGCCTGCGCATCCTCTTTGTCGAATGCGGACCTGACACGCCCCGCGCGGATCGCAGCCTCTGGGAGGGCGAAATCGTCGATCCCGTCGAGCGCCGTGCCAAGGGCTATTGGCCCGAACCGGTCCATGCGCTGATCGATGGACGCGCCTCCACCTTCTATGGGCCGATCGGAACCGGCGTGGGCGGCAGCTCCGCCTTCTATGCCGCCACGCTGGAACGCCCCGAGCCGCACGACCTCGACCATTCTCCCGAAATTCCCCACCCCCTCGGCGGCTGGCCCGTTTCCTACGGCGGCTTTCGCCCCTATCTCGAACTGGCGGAGGCGCTGCTCGATATCTGCGGCGAGGACGATCCGCTCAGCCGGGAGCCCTCGGCGGGCCTGCGTCTCGCGCCGCCCCTGTCGCCGGGCGATGCCGAAATGATGGCCTCGTTTCGCCGGATCGGACTGCACCCCTATCGCAAACATGTCGGCGTGCGTTATCTGCCCGGCTGCGCGGAATGTTTCGGCAGCAAATGTCCGCGGCCCTGCAAGATGGACGGACGCTCCGCCGGGGTCGAGCCGGCCCTCTCCACTGGACGGGCGGCGCTTCTCGACCGGTGCGAGGTGACGGCGGTGCGTGGCAAACCCGGCTATGTCACCCATCTCGAAGCGCGGCGCGACGGCATCCGGCTCAAACTCTCCGCCCGCCGCTATGTGATCGCCGCCGGCGCCTTCGGATCGCCGCGCCTCCTGCTCGCCTCGGCGTCCGAGGATTGGCCGGACGGCTGCGCCAACGAATCCGGCCTCGTCGGGCGCAATCTGATGGCAAAACTCTATGAACGCATCGCGATCTGGCCCGAACGCCGCGGGGATTTTCGCGGACCGGTCAATACGATCTCGATCCGGGATTTCTACCAGAGGGACGGCGTGCGCTATGGCCATCTTCAATCCATGGGGCTGGAGGCGAGCTATGGAGACATCGTCCATTTCCTCGCCTCGAAATTCGACCAGGTGGTGCCGCGGGCGCTGAGGCCCCTGCGTGGACTGGTCCGCCTCCCCGCCTTCGCCGCCGCGCGCTACTTAGGAAACGCGCGGATTTTCCAGGGGTTGCTGGAGGATTTGCCCTATCCCGAAAACCGCGTGATCTATGACTCGCGACGGCCGGAACGGCTCGCCTTCGAATATCACCTCGCCCCCGAACTGCTGGAGCGGCGCCGGAAGTTCCGCCGGATGATCCGGGCGGGCCTGGGCGGCATGCGTTCGTTCTTCCTGACCCGGACCCCGGATCTCAGCCTGTCGCACGCCTGCGGCACGCTCCGGTTCGGCACTGATCCGGCGACCAGTGTGCTCGATCCCTTCTGCCGGGCCCATTCGCTGCGCAACCTGCATGTGACGGATTCCTGCTTCATGCCGACCTCGACCGGGATCAACCCCAGCCTCATGATCGCGGCCAACGCGCTGCGGGTCGCGGACCGGATCGTGTCGGACATGGCCTCCGACACCCCGGTGACCCGGTTTCGCCATGGCTCCTGACATGACCGGGGACAGCCTGCTGATCTATATACCCGTGCCCCTGCTGCGGCGCGACGGTCGGCCGGTCCTGGAGGAGCAGGCCTGCAACGGCCTGCGGCTCTGGGCCGAGAATTTCGCGCATGTCACCGTGATGCTGCCCTCGGACGACAGCCCACCGCCGCCGAACTGGGTCTCCCTCGACGCGGTGGGGCCCAATCTCGGGCGCGTCACCCTGACAACCCTGCCCACCGCCTATCGCCCGGATCGATTCCTGCGGAGCCTGCCAAAGGCCCGCCGACGCATCGCGGCCGAGATCGGGCGCGCCGATTATCTCTCCTTTGCCATCGGCGGCCTGTTCGGGGACTGGGGCGCGGTAGCCTCGTTCGAGGCGCGCAGGCTCGGGCGACCCTATGCCGTCTGGACCGACCGGGTGGAATCCGAAGTGGTCCGGCAGGGCCGGAACCAGGGCAGCTTTCGCGAGCGTCTGCGGTCCTATCTGACATATGCGCCGATGGCCCGGCTCGAACAGGCGGTGATCCGGCGCGCGGCGATCGGCCTTTTCCACGGGCGCGAAACCTTCGAGGCCTATGCGCCCTATTGCACCGCGGCACATCTGGTGCATGACATCCACATATCGCACAGCGATCATATACCGGCGGCGGAGCTGGCGGCCAAGGTTGCCGGGGCTGGGACCGGTCCCTTGCGGATCTGCTATGCCGGGCGGGCGGATGCGATGAAGGGCGCGCTCGACTGGGTCGAGATCCTGCGCCTGCTGGCGGCGCGGTCGGTGGAATTCACCGCCGTCTGGCTGGGCGAGGGGACCGAGCGGGCGGAAATGCGGCGCCGTCTGGCGGAGGCGGGGCTGGCGGACCGTGTCGAGCTTCCCGGGCTGGTGACACGCGACCAGGTGCGGACGACGATGCGGACCGCCCAGGTCTTTCTCTTCTGTCACAAGACGCCGGAATCGCCGCGCTGCCTGATCGAGGCGCTGATCAGCGGCTGTCCGATCGTCGGTTATGACGGGGCCTTCGCCCGCGACCTGATCGCCGGGCACGGGGGCGGGCTCCTGACCCCCCTGAACGATATCCCGGCCCTGACCGACGCCCTCGCGGGTCTCGCGTCCGATCGCGCCGACCTTGCCCGCCGGATGGCGGCGGCGGCGCGGGACGGCGCGCCCTTCGACGAGCGGTCGGTCTTTCACCATCGCGGCGCGCTCATCAAATCGATGAAGCTCCCGCGCCCTGACGGGGCACCGGGGGAGGCCGCGCCATGAATACGTCCGACAGCCTCCGGGTTCCGCTGAATTTCGTGATGAAGGGGCGCGAGATCTGGCCCGAAATTCTCGAGGACCGGGTCGCGGACATCGGCCCCGCCGATCTGCGCGCCCGCTGTAACGACGGTTTTTCGAGCTGGATTCTCCAGACCTATGTCCTCATGCGACAGGGTGGGTTCGCGGTCGAGCGTGCGCCGATGCCCCGGCCGGGGTTCGTCAATGTCGTGCATCCTTTCTTCTTCGGCCTGCGGGACCGGGGCACGCGGGCGTTTCTTCTGGCCTGCCGCGCCGATGCCCATCGCCCCTGGTCGGCGAACTTCTGGCTGGAGCAGAATGGCGCGCGGGGCGAGACGCATCGCAATTCCTGGGTGCCGCACTGGCCCCAGCCCGGCCTGATCCCGCGGGACGCCGCGCGCGGCGCGCTTATCGAAACGCTGGTCTTCAAGGGCGAGGCGCTGAATTTCGACGCGCGCTTTCGTGATCCGGCGTTTCTGGAGGATTTGCGCCAGCTCGGCGTGTCCCTGCGGCTCGACGTGTTCGCGGGCGTGACCGAGACGCCGACCGGTCCCCGGACAGTCTTTGATTGGCACGATTATTCCACCGCCGATCTGGTGATCGCGGCGCGCAATCTCTCGCCCGAGGACGCGGCCGGCAAACCGGCGAGCAAGCTGGTGAATGCCTGGGCCGCCGGTGTTCCCGCCCTGCTGGGGCCGGAACCGGCGTTTCGCGAGCAGCGGCGGACGGAACTTGATTATATCGAAATTCGCGGGCCGGACGATGTTCTGGCGGCGGTCCGGGCCTTGCGCGCGCGACCCGAGCTTTATCGCGCCATGATTGCCAATGGCCGGACCCGCGCCACCGAATTCACGACGGCGCGGGTTCTGGACCGCTGGCGCGGGGTTCTGAACGGCCCCGTCCGCGCGGCCTTTCTGGCGTGGGAGAAGAAGACCCCGGTCGAGCGCACGGCTCTGGTCCTGCGCGATCTGTTTCGCGACCGGGCGGCGAAGCGGAGCCATATGCGGGCTCTGGCCCTTGGCCCCCGGATCCTCGATGCGCCGCTCCCAGCAGGATCGCCGTCATGACAACCCCTCCGGCGATCCGATAGGCTCCCCGCCAGGACGTTCCCGCCGGAATGGCGCCGGTCCTTTCCTGAAACACCGCCCGAAAGCTCGCGGTTGCCGGATCGGGTTGGATTTCAATCCGCTCGAACCCGAAGAGCAGGCCGGTGAGGGGAAACTGGCACTTGTAAGTCGCCTCCTTGGCACTGAAGATCAGGCAGGCCGCCCGGCCCCGCGCCGCTTCGGGCAGACGGTCGAGCCAGCGGCGTTCCGAGGGCAGGCAAATGGCTGCGATCATCTCCGCGGCCAGAGGCTCGTCCGGTTCCAGATCGAGCCCCACCGCCCTGAGCCTCGTGCGAGGGCCCACCACGGCGGCGCAGAGCCCGCGCATGTGGGAAATGCTCCCGACCAGGGGCGGGGGCCAGACCGGGGCGCGGTCCGGACCCATCGGAATCGGGCAGGGCCGTGCTCCGAGCGCGACCATCGCCCGCCGCGCCGCCGCCCGCCCGGCCGCGAACTCCCGCCGCCGCCGGGGAACCGCCCGCCCGAGGGAGACGGCCTCGACCGGATCGAGACCATGCTCAGCCTCGGGATCGGAAAGGGCAAGGGCAATCCCCCCGGGCAGGAGGCGGGAGAGCAGGGGGTCCGTCACTCTCCCAGCACGCGCCGCGCGGCGCGCATTTCCCGGCGGCGGGACATGTTCTCGGCCCGTGCCATCGATCGTTCCGCGAGGCGGGCGGTGTCGATCGGCGCCGCTGCCTCGGTTCCGGGACGCTCCGACAGATGCGCCGCGAGGGCCGCGAGGGTGGGAAAGCGGAAGATATCGGTGATGGCCAGCCGCTCCGCTCCCAGCTCCGTGCGAATTTCCCGATGCGCCTGCACCGCGAGCAGGGAGTGGCCACCGAGCGCGAAGAAGCTGTCCCTTGATCCGACCTGGGAGACGCCGAGGATCCGCTTCCAGATCTCCGCGATCCGCCGTTCGATGTCGTTATCGGGGGCGATGAATTCCTCCGTCCGCGCGGGCGCGGCCTCGGCCGGAGCGGGCAGGGCCTTGCGATCGACCTTCTTGTTGGGCGTGAGCGGGAAGGAGTCGAGCCGGACGAAATGGCTCGGGATCATATGCTCCGGCAGGGCGGCGCCGAGGCACGCGCGCAAGGCCGCGTCGCCCGGATCGGTCCCGACGCAAAGATAGGCGACGAGGCGCACATTGCCCGGCATATCCTCGCGCGCGACGACCACGGCCTGGGTCACTCCGGACACGGCTTCGAGACAGGCCTCGATCTCCCCCAGTTCGATCCGATGCCCGCGGATTTTCACCTGATGGTCGGCCCGGCCCAGAAAATCGATCCGGCCATCAGACCGCCAGCGCACCAGATCCCCGGTCCGATACATCCGCGCCCCGCCGCCTGCGAACGGATCGGGGAGGAAACGCTCGTCGGTAAGGTCCGCCCGTTTCCAATAGCCCCGCGCCACCCCTTCGCCGCCGATATAAAGCTCGCCCGCGACACCGACCGGAACCGGCTCGCCTTCCTCGTCGAGCACATACATCCGGGTGTTGGCAATCGGCCGTCCGATATTCACGATGCCGGCCTCCGGGGTCGCGGTCTCCGTCGAGGACCAGATCGTGGTTTCGGTCGGCCCATACATATTCTCGACCTTTGCCCGGGTCGCCCGGTTGAAATCCGCCACCAGCGTCCCCGGCAGGGCCTCGCCGCCCACCATCAACCGGCGCACGCGCGACAGGGCGAAACGGGCCTCGTCGTTCATGACGATCATCCGGGCCATGCTGGGCGTGCATTGCAGATGGCTGACCTCGTGACGCAGGATCTGCGCCGCGATGGAAAAATCATCCTCGGCGACGCGGGTCGGGGCATTGGCGCGGCGCAGGACCTCGGCGAGCGGTCTCAGCCCGTCCATCACCTGCGCGGAAGGAATGCCATAGTCGATCAGACAGGCGATCTCGTCCACGCCGATGCGCTTGAGCTGCTCGACCCGCGCCAGCGCATCCTCGACGGTCCCGAACAGCCCGGACTCCTCGAAATATCGGCGGAAGGCGAATTCGAGGATGCCATCGAGTTCCTCCTCCGTCAGGGTCTGGAGATCGAGCTGCATGGGAGTGCTGACACCCGCGGGCCTCTTGAAGGCCGGAAACGCCCAGGCATATTGCTTGATCAGGGCGGCGGCGCTGCGCAGATACTCCTTCATCGGCGCGCGGGCGATGGCCCGAACTTCCTCGCGATCCGCGCCAAGGAAGGTATGCAGCATCAAGGTCACCTTGAAATCGGCCGGGTCATGACCCGCCTGCCGCAAGGCCGCGTGATAGATCAGGATCTTGTCCGCGACCTCCTCGATGCTCTGGCCCAGCAGATGCGTCAGGACATGCGCGCCGATCGCACCCGCCTCCCGCCAGGTCTCCGGATTGCCGGCGGTCGTGACCCAGACCGGCAGCTCCTTCGAGACGGGGCGCGGCTGGGTGACGACCGCGAAGGGCTTGCCGGATTTCGTCGGAAACGCCACCGCCTCGCCGCGCCAGAGCCTGCGCAACACCTCGATCGACTCAAACATCGCCGCCTTGTTGGCGGGCGGCGTATTCTCGGGCCGGAGCACAAAATCGTCCGGCTGCCAGCCGGAGGCGATGGCCAGCCCCACCCGCCCGTTCGTCAGATTGTCGATGACCGCCCATTCCTCGGCGATGCGCGCGGGATGATGCAGCGGTGCGACGCAGCTGCCCGCCCGCACGGCGAGGGTGCGCGTGACGGCCGCGACGGCGGCGCCGGTGATCGAGGGGTTCGGATAGGGCCCGCCAAAGGCATGGAAATGCCGCTCCGGGGTCCAGACGGCACAGAACCCATGCTGGTCGGCGAACCGCGCCCCCTCCAGCAGCAGCTCATATTTCTTCGGCCCCGCCCCGTCGTCGTTGCCCCAGTAGAACAGGCTGAAATCCAACCGGCGGTCGGTGATCGCCAGCCGACCCGCCGAGACCAGCGCGCGGTTCTCGTCGCTGGAGAGCACGACCTTGAAACCGCGGGTCAGGGTCCAGAACAGTTCCAGCACCGAAATATCGAACGACAGGCTGGTGACCGCGAGCCATGTCCCCGGATCGGTCCCCAGCCGCGCATCCATCCCGGTGAAGAAATTCGACACATGGCGATGCTCGATCATCACCCCCTTGGGCCGTCCGGTCGAGCCCGAGGTATAGATCACATAGGCCAGATTTTCCGGCACGACCGCCGTCCCGGGCCGCGTCGCGGGGGCCGCCGCGATGCGCGGATCGCGGTCGATCAACAGAACCCGCGCGCCATGCGCGGGCAGGCTGTCCGACATCTCCGACCGCGTCAGAAGCACACTCGCCTCGCTGTCGGCGATATAGAGCGCGATCCGGTCGGCGGGATAGGCGGGATCGATGGGCACATAGGCCCCGCCCGCCTTGTGGATCGCAATCGCCCCCACCACCAGATCGAGCGAGCGCGGCATCGCCAGCCCCACGAGCGCGTCGGGTCCGACCCCGAGCCCGATCAGCACATGCGCGATCCGGTTCGCCCGCGCATCGACCTCGGCATAGCTCAGCGCCTCCCCGTCGCAGACCAGCGCGGTCGCATCGGGCGAACGGTCGACCTGCGCCTCGAATTGCTGGTGCATGCAGCGCTGGCGGTCATAATCGACCTCGGTGGCGTTCCAGTCATGAAGAACCCGTCGCCGCTCGGACGCGGGCATGATCGGCAGGCGCGAGACCGGCGTCTCGTCATCGAGAGCGCCGAGCAGAACCCCGAGCCGGTCGCGCAGAAGCTCCGCCTCCGCCGCCGGCAGGCGCTCCGGATCATGCAGGAACGCGATCTCCCGATCCGACACCGCGATGGTCAGGGCCGCGCCCGCGACCGGCTCGGGCGCGCCGAGGACGAGGCAGATATCCGGGGCGACGAGGGACGGAATCGTCGGATCGCGCAACAGCAGATCCTGGGCAAAGGCGCCGCGTTCAAGGGTCGCGCGCATCGTGGCGTCGAGCCGTCCGGCCGCCGCCCCGAAGCTCTCCGCCGACTCGAACCGCAGCGGAACCCAAGGGAAGACATAGCCGGGCGCGAGTCCCGCGCGCGCGGCGATGCCCTCGTCCCGAAAGCCGAAATCGAACCGGGCCTGTCCCGAAACCCGGGCGATCCAGGCCGCGATGCCCGCGAGCAGCCGGTCGCGCGGCAGGTCCGGCAGGGGGGCCGAGAGGCGTTCGACCGCGCCCGACCCCCGACCCGCCCGCGCGTTCGGCAGGATGACGGGATCGAATTGCCGCAGGATCGGCCGCCACCGGGCTTCCGCCGCGACCGTCGTCGCGAGCGCCTGGGTCAGGGAGTGTGCCTGATCGGGCGAGAGCCCCGGCAGCCAGTCCCCGATCGAGGCCAGCGCCGGGACGGGGATCTCCCGCCCGTCCTGATCGCGAAACCGGCCGAGATTCACCGGCCGGGTGCCGGTCGCCACGGTCATCCGGTCGGGCGTCACATCGAGAACGGTGCCGGGGGCGGGCCCCGGATCGCGCCCCGATATCTCGGCCGATCCGACGGTGACGACCCGGCCCGCCGCCTCGATCTTGGCCGTGGTCAGCGGATTCCAGTAGGCGCCATGGTCGAGCGCCTGGACCTGTGCCACCAGATCCTCGGCATCGCGTCGGAAATCGAGACGGCCGGCGGCGCGGGGACGATCCGCCCGGGCAAAATAGCTGCGCCGCGAGAGATCCTGTGTCTCGCGCCTCGGTTCTCCCGCCGCGAGCTGCCCGAGCAGGGCACCGAAGCTCTCGATCGCCGCCGCGTAGCATTTCATGTTAAGGGTGAGGGCGGTGTCCCGGGGCGCGATCTCGAAGCGGCGCTGTTCCAGGATATCGCCGTCGTCGATGCCGTCCCCGATCAGATGCCATGTCACCCCATGGCTCGGCTCGCGGTTGAGGAGCGCCCAGACCGGCGCATTGAGCCCGGCATAGGCGGGCAGCGGGCCATCATGGAAATTGACCGCGCCCTTGCGCGCGAGGGCGGTGACCTCCCGCGGCAGGACCGAGAGATTGGCGATGCTGAACAGCCAGTCAAAACTCAGGGGCCGCAGATGGTCGGCGAGATCCCGCCCCGGTGCAAAAACCGTCAGGTTCTTCGACAAGGCCCAGTCCCGGACATCCGCGTTGCGGGTGACGACCGCCGCGATCCGGTGCCCCCGCGCCAGGGCGATATCCCCGCACTGGATGACGAGGGATTCATTTCCGATGACGACGCAGGATATCGGGCTCAAGATGGTCTCCGGGTTCGGATTCATTCGGCGGCGGGGGCCGGTTGGCCTTGCGGGGCGGTCCGCCGGGGGGATGGCCCGAGGCCGCGCAGCGCGTGGAGGGCCAGATCCCTGAGGAAATATTTCGGATCGGTATTGGGCTGGCGCTGGATCAGGCGGCGCAGGCGCCAGATCAGGCCACCGGCGAGGCTGGCCGCGGTCGCCAGCAGCGCATAGAGGCGGCCGTGGTTCTTGGTGAAGTAATACATGCGGGAATCGAACCAGTAGCCCGGCGTCCGCCGCCAGCCCTGCGCCCCGGTCGAGACGGATCCGATATGGGTGACGAGGCTGTCGGGCACATAGACGATCGGCCAGCCCGCGCGGCGGGCGCGGCGGCAGAGGTCGGTTTCCTCGAAATAGAGAAAGAACCGCTCGTCGAAGAAGCCGATCGTGTCGAGGGCCCGCCGCCGGATCATGACGCTCGCCCCGGCGAGCCAGTCGACGGGGGTGGTGCTCTCGGGGATCGGCATGGCGACGACGCTGTTTCGAAGGAGCCGCGTGACCGGCCCGATCCGCGCCGCCGCCTCGAACTCGCCGAGGATCGAGGGGAAGCGAAAGGCGGTCCGGTGCGGCGCGTCATCCGCGCCCACGATCCGGCTTCCGGCAAAGCCGCAGTCCGGATGGGCTTCGAGATAGTCGAGCAGGGCGCGGATCGCGCCCGCGCGGGGGAAGGCGTCGGAATTCAGGACATAGACATATTTCGGCACCCGCCCGTCCGAAAGCCCGGCATGGATCCCGAAATTGTTGCCCGCGCCATATCCACCATTGCGTGGCGAGCAGAGGACCCGGACCCGCGTCCATCCCGCCTCCGCGACGGCGGCCGAGATCCTCTCGAAGGAGCCATCACGGGAATCGTTATCGACCACGGTGATTTCGCCATCGATCCCCTCCATCCCGCGCAGGGCGGCGGCGATGGAGTCGAGCGTCATCTCCGCTGTCCGGTAGTTCAGGATCACGGTCAGAAGGGTTGGTGTCGACATGATCTACTCCGCCGCCGTGGCGAGAAAGGCCCCGGCCTGATCCGGCCGCGCCTCGGCCTCATTGAGGATGCGGCGCATCCGGGTCGCGAGCACCCGGACATTGGGTTCCAGCACCATGGAATCGTGATCCCCCGGCACCTCGAACACTCGCGTGGCCGGTGCCCACCGGGTCCAGTCATTGTCCTCGTAGACATATTCACGCTCGCCATCGACCCAGGCATTGCCCGAGACCTTCCAGAGCCTGTCGAGCGCCGGACGGAACAGGACGAGATTGCCCGTCCAGCCCCGGAGGTCATAGAGCGGCAGGGCGGCGCGGAAGGCCGCCTCGATTTCGGCATTGTGGAACTGATGCTCCGGCGCCGAGGGCAGGGGGGAGCGGCGTTTTTCGATCTCCCAGGCGACCCGGTTGCGCGCCCATTCCGCGAAATAGGCCGGACCCCTGGCCCGGATCTGCTGCCATTTCACCAGCGCCCGGTCGAGACGCGTCAGAACCGGGCGCATCGGCAGAGGCGTGTCCAGCATCACGACCAGCGCGACCTGTTCCCCCGCCGCCTCCAGTTGATGCGCCATCTCATAGGCGGTGAGCCCACCCCCCGAGAAACCGCCGAGCAGATAGGGACCCTTGGGCTGAACCGCCCGCATCTCGGCGATATAATCGGTCGCGGCCTCCGCCAGCGTCGCATGGGGCGCATCGTCGCCATAGAGCCCGCGCGCCTGCAGCCCATAGAACGGTCGATCCGCCCCGATCAGATGCGCGAGATGGCGCAGGTTCAACACATTCCCGAACATTCCGGCGACCAGAAAGAACGGCGTCCGCGGCCCCCCCTCGCCATCGTGCATCGCGACGAGATGGGTGAACCGCCGGGCCACCGCCTTCGGCCGCGCGGCTGGATCGGCCTCGCCCGCCTTGAACCCGCCCCGCTCCGCGATCAGGGCGGCGCATTTGGCGATGGTCGGCGCCTCGAACAGGACGGAAATCGGCAGGTCGATCTCATAGGCCTTCCGCACCATCACGAACAGACGCACCGCGATCAAAGAATGCCCGCCGAGATCGAAGAAACTGTCCTCCACCCCCACCTGCTGGATCCCCAGCAACTCCTCCCAGAACCCGGCCAGCATCCGCTCCACATCGTTGCGGGGCGCGACATAGCCGCTGTTCAACTCGGGGCGCTTGAACTTCTGACCCGACGCGGCCTCGGTCCGCTCGCTCTCCCGCGCCTGCGCCACCAGGGACGAAAGATCGAGCGAGGAGACCACGATCTGCGGCAGACCCCGCGCCAGCGCGCGGGCGAACGCATCGGCCCCTTCGCGCGGCTCGATCCCCTGCGACAGGTTCGAGAGCAACCGCTCCTCCGCCTGCGACAACGGCTGACGCGGACCCTCGGGCGTGTCGGCGAACTCGATCTCGCTCGGCGCCGGACGACGTTCCGCTCCCAGACCGGCCTCCAGACGGCGGATGGTGAAACCGGCGATATCGACGATCACCCGGCCCTCGGGATCGCTCAGGGTCACGTCGAAGGTCGCGAACGATCCATCGGCGTGGGTGTCGGCGGCGGTCCGGACCCAACTCACGATCCGGGCGGGCAGGCTCGCATGAACCCGCGCCAACCGATAGGACACCGGCACCCAGAGATGACGGGGCGCATAGCCTTCGATCAGCTCCATCGCCCAGCCGGTCGCCAGATCGAGCAGCGCCGGATGCAGCAGATACCCCTCCGCCAGATCCGCGCCGAACGCCTCCGGCAGGCTCAGCTCGGCAATGCCCTCCCGCGGGCCATAGGCGATGGAGCGCAGCACACGCCAGCGCTCGCCGAACCGCAGATGATCCTCCTGCGGCGAGCGCAAACTTCCCTCCGGACCCGCGACCCGCCGATCCGGACAGCGCGCCAGGATCCCCGCTGGATTGATCCGCCCCGGCGCCTCGACCGGCGCGAGACGCAACGCCGCCTGCGCGTTCAGGGCAAAGGCCCGGCGGCCATCGACGACGCAGGCGCTCCGGACCTCGAACCCGTATCCCTCGCTGGTCCGGCTCAGGCGCACCCGGATATCGGTGGGCTTGCCCTCCGGAACCGACAGGGCGCGCAGGAAATAGAGATCGCGGATCTCGAACACCTCCCGCTCCCCTTGCGCGCGCAGCGCCTCGGCGGCGAGTTCGAGATAGCCGGTGCCCGGCACCAACGCCTCCCCCGCCAGCGTGCGATGCCCGTCGAGCAGCCACATCCCTTCCGTCGAGAGCGTCGCGGTAAAGAGCCGGTGGCCCGCCGCGTCGAAGGTGGCCTTGTCGAGCAGCGGCATCCCGGCGGGCTCGACGGGGGCGGGTTTGCCGACGCGGGCGGCGAAGGTCCGCGCCGCCATGCCGACCTCATTCCAGATGCCCCAGTCGATCGCGATCACCCGCGTCCGGTCGCCCCGGCGGCCCTTGGCATAGGCGTTGAGATATTCGTTCGCGGCGACGTAATCGACCTGTCCGGCCGGGGCCGTCACCGTGCTGGTCGAGGAAAACAGCACCATCCAGTCGAGCGTGCCGTCGGGGAACAGATCATGCAGCACCTGGGTGCCGTGGATCTTGGGGGTGAACACATCCTCGACCGCCGACGGGCTCTTGCTCAGGAGCGGGCCGTCCTGGACGATGCCCGCCGCGTGCACCACCGCGTTCACTCCGCCGAACCGGGCCGTCGCCAGCGCCAGCGCCTCGCGCATCTGTTCGACATTGCAGACATCGGCCTCGGCCACCAGCACCTCGGCCCCGAGCGATTCCAGCCGCTGCATGGCGCGGATCCGGCGCGAGGTCGCATTCAGCGGCCCGTGGCCGCGCAGATGCGCCTCCCAGCGCTCGCGCGGCGGAAAGCCCGTGCGCGAGAGCAGGACCAGCCGCGCCTTGCGGCTGCGCGCCAGTTCCTCGGCGACGCTGAGTCCGATGCCGCCGAAACCGCCGGTGATCATGCAGACCCCGCCTTCGCGCAGGATCGGCGCATCGGTGGCGGGCAGGGGTTCGGGCAGGAACGCCTGCTCATACCGCCGCTCTCCGCGCAGGGCCGCGACGACATTCCCGGGCTCGGCCAGCAGATCCTCCAGCACGCGGGTCGCGAGCCGGTCGAGCGCGAGCCCGGCCGCCCGCCGGGCCGCCGCCCCGGACGGGAGCCAGCCATGGGCCGCCGGGGCGGGCAGGTCGACATCCAGCAATCCGCAGGTCACGCCCGGCATTTCCCTGGGGATCACCAGCGCCGGACCCGCGACCGTGGCCTTGTCCGGATAGGGCAGGGGTTCGGTGCGCACCTGCGCCGCGCCCGAGGTCAGGACGGAGAGATGCAGGGGCAGGGCGAGATTTTCGGCGCTGATCGCCTGGGCGAGAAAAAGCAGGCTGAAGAAGCCGCATTCCTGATTGCGGTGAAAGAAACTGCTGCCGGGCCGGAAGCTCTCGCCTTGCGTCACCAGCCAGAAATGCGCGATGCGCGAAGGCGCGGCCCCGCGTGCCACCAGATCGCGCAACAGCAGATCATACCCCTCCCGGCCCCGCTCGGGCGGCAGGATATAGCGATCCTCGCCCGCGCGGGCAAAGGCGTCGCCGGCGGCGACTTCGATCACCCGATGACCGGCGTCGCGGAGCCGCGCGGCCACCCGCGCCCCGAGGCCGGTCTCATCGACGAAGACGAGCCAGGTCCGCGGGCTGGTCCAGCCGAGTCCGGTTTCGATATCGACCGGACATTCGGCGAGCCGCGGCCGCCAGACCGGCCGCCATCCCCAATCGGCGATGTCCGGGATCCGGGTCGGACGGGTCACGGGCGCGGCCAGCGCCCTCGTGCCCGGCTGGATGTAATAGGGGGAACGTTGAAAGGCATAGGTCGGAAGCGGCACCCGCCGCCGCCGCGCATCGCCCCAGATCGGATCCCAGTCGAGTTCGACCCCCACCGCCCAGAGCCGTCCGACGATCTGGAGGAAATAGGCGTCGTCGGCGATCTTTTCCTCGGGATGGCGCAGCGAGCTGAGCACCTGATTGCCCGGAACGCCGCCATGCGCCTGGGTCAGGGAGCTCAGCGCCTTGCCGGGGCCCACTTCGAGATAGATCCGGTTCGGCTCCTGCGAGAGGGTGGTGATACAATCGGCGAAGCGCACGGTTCCGCGCAGATGGGCCACCCAGTAATCGGGATCGGTCGCCTCGGCCGCGGTGATGAAGACGCCGCTCCGGTTCGAGACGAAGGGGATCGTCGGGGCCCTGAGGTCGATCGCGCGCAGATAGGTCCGGAACCGGTCGAGGATCGGGTCGAGCATCCGGGAATGGGCGGCGATATCGATGCCGATCCGCTGGGTCTCGACGCCCCTGGCCTGGAGGCGTGCCTCCAGCGCGTCGAGCGCCGACCGGGGACCGGAGGCCACGCTGAGTTCGGGGGCATTGACGCTGGCAAGATCGAGGTCGTCCCCGAGATACTGTTCAAGCTCCCCGGCCGGCAGGGCGACGCTGAGCATTCCCCCGGCGGGCACGCTGTCGAACAGGGTTCCGCGCAGATGCACGAGCCCGACGCAATCCTCGAAGGACATGACCCCGGCGAGGCAGGCGGCGGTATTCTCGCCCATCGAATGGCCGACGAGGGCGGCGGGTCTGAGCCCCCAGGACATCCAGAGCTGTGCCAGCGCATATTCGACGATCATGATCAGCGGCAATTGCGTCGAGGGCTGTTTCAGGCGCCGGTCGGCCTCGGCCTTGTCGGCGGGGTCGGGCAGCCAGATCGAACGGATATCGTAATCGAGCCGGGGCGAGAGGGCATCGAGGCCGCGGTCCATCCAGGTCGCGAAGACCGGCTCGGTCTCATAGAGATCGCGCGCCATTCCGGCATATTGCGCGCCCCCGCCGGGTAACATGAAGACCGTTTCGGGGTCGTCGCCGAGGACCGTGTGATTGAAGACGCGCCGGGGCTCGTTGGTTTCGAGCAGGTGGATCGCTTCCTCGCGGGTTTCGGCGACGAGAACTCGGCGGCGCGGGAAGGCCCGCCGCCCGTCCTTGAGGGTGAAGGCCACGTCCGCGAGCGACAGTTCGGGATGCGCGCGCAGATGCGCGGCCAGGGCCGCCGCGTTGGCATCGAGCGCCGCGCGGTTCCGGGCCGAGAGGGTGAGGATCTGGAACGGCCAGTCGGACGGATCGGAGGGCGGCGGCGCGGGCGCCTCCTCCAGCACCGCGTGGGCATTGGTGCCCCCGACCCCGAGCGAATTGACCCCCGCCCTGAGCGGCCCCTTGTCCGAGGTCCAGTCGATCAGCCGGCTGTTGACCGCGAAGGGGCTGGTTTCGAAATCGATCGAGGGGTTGGGGGCTTCGAACCCGAGGCTCGGCGGGATCTGGCGGTGTTTGAGGGCGAGCGCGGCCTTGATCAGGCTCGCGACCCCGGCGGCGGTGTCGAGATGGCCGATGTTGGTCTTGACCGAGCCGACGCGGCAGAAGCCCCGCGCGTCGGTCGTCTCGCGAAAGGCGGCCGTGAGGGCCGCGATCTCGATCGGATCGCCGAGATAGGTGCCGGTGCCGTGGCATTCGACATATCCGATGGTCTCGGCGGGGACCTGGGCGATGGCATGGGCCTCGGCGATGGCGCGGGCCTGACCGTCGACGCTGGGGGCGAGATAGCCCGCCTTGGCCGCGCCGTCGTTGTTGACCGCCGTCCCCTTGATCACCGCCCAGATATGGTCGCCATCCGCGATCGCGTCCGCGAGCCTTCGCAACACGACCACGCCCGCGCCGCTTCCGAACACGGTGCCTTGCGCGCGATGGTCGAAGGCGTGGCAATGGCCGTCGGGCGAGAGGATCTCGCCGTCCTTGAAGACATAGCCCCGTCCTCGCGGCAGTTCGATCGTGACACCGCCCGCCAGCGCCATGTCGCATTCGCCGCTGAGCAGCGCCTGACAGGCGAAGTGCGTGGCGACGAGCGAGGTGGAGCAGGCCGTCTGCAGATTGATGCTCGGCCCCTTGAGATCGAAGATATGGCTGACCCGGGTGCTCAGGAAATCCTTGTCGTTGCCGGTATGGCGCAACAGGAAGGTCCCCGTCCCCTCCACCAGATCCGGGTTCGAGCAGATGTTCACCCAGTAATAGGTCCCCATCCCGCAACCGGCATAGACCCCGATCGGCCCCGCGAAACGCTCGGGCGGATGACCGGCGCTCTCCAACGCCTCCCAGGCCACCTCCAGGAAATGCCGGTGCTGCGGGTCGAGGATCGCGGATTCCTTCGGACCGAACCCGAAGAATTCGCCGTCGAACATCTCGGTCCCGTCGAGCATCGCCGCCGCCGGGACATAATTGCGGTCGCGCATCCGGTCGGGCGTCTCGCCATGGGCGATCAGCTCCTCCTCGCTCAATCGGCGAATGGATTCGATGCCGTCCCGCAGGTTCCGCCAATACTGCTCGACCGTCGCCGCCCCGGGCAGATGCGCGGCCATTCCGACGATGGCAATGTCGTTTGGATTCGGCGGCGTCGAAGTCCCTGAATCAGCCATCTTTACGGATATCTCACATGTTTCCCCAGCCTCCACCTAAGGGGGAGATCCCGAACAACCCGTTAATCCGCCCCCCCGACCCCCTCAGACAAAAAACGTCGGCCGCTCCCGCGCGCGCCCGAGCACCCAGTCATAGACCCGCGCCACCTGCGCGGCCTTGCGCTCCCAGGTGAAGAGCGCATCGACCCGCGCCCGCGCCGCTGCCCCCATCGCGGGTAGAGGCGCGGGATCCTCCACGATCCTCCGCAACGCATCGCCGAACCGCGCGACGATCTCCGCCCGCGTGCCCAGCGGAACCTTGAACCCCGTCTCCGCCGTCACCAATTCGCCCGGCCCCGCGTAATCGACGATCAGAGGCACCAGCCCCAGCGCCATCGCCTCCAGCACCACGCCCCCGCCGAATTCCCGGATCGAGGGAAAGGCCAGCACCGCGCAGTCCGAGGCGATATCCTGCACCCGCGCATGATCGAGCCAGCCGTGAAACCGCGCCGCCGTTCCCACCCCATGCCGCCCCGCCCAGGCGCGCAGCTCCGGCAGCATCGGACCGTCGCCGATCATCTCAAGCCTCAGAAGCCCCTCGCGCAGCAACGGCGCCGCCGCCTCCAGCAGCATGTCCGGCCCCTTGTAGGGCACCATCCGCCCGATGAAACAGGCGCGGAGCGGCCGGGCATCGTAACTGGCCGACAGGGAAAACCGCGCCGGATCGACCGCGTTCTCCGGCAGATAGACACAGCGGTCCCGCCGACCCTTCGGGATCTCGCTCTCGGTGTGACGCGACCCCACCAGGATCGCCGCCGCCTTCATCGTCCCCCGCCGCGCGGGCAGGAACCGATAGGCGCCCCGCACATAGGAGAGCCACTCCCGCTCCCGCCGCCGCTCCGCGTCAAAGGCGGCGGGCCAGGGCACGCCGCCGTTCAACGGCCCCAGCATGAAGGCCACCCCCGCCGCCCGGCATTTGTCGGCGATGGGACTGGCCACCGTCGGGCTCAGGGGCGTCACCCGATGCACGATATCGAACGCCCCCGCCCGGATCATCGGGCCGAATTTCTGCCAGACCAGATGCTCGAAATAGGGATAGGACACCGCCCCGATCGCCTGAACCATGGTCCAGCCCTTGCCCTCGCCCATCCGCAGCGCCCGCGCCAGCGCCCAGAGCGGCCGCGCCAGCGCCTCGGAATCGATGGCGGTGAAATCGCGCCCCTCGACCAGCCCCTGACGCAGGATCGCATCGCGGTTGCGGATCTGGGTCACGATATGCACATCCGCCACCGCGCGCAGCGCATTGGCCAGCGACCAGCCGACCAGCGGCACGCTGACCCATTCCGGATTGGCCGCCTCCGCGATCACGAGGACGCGCGGGCGCAAAGGAAGGTCGGTCTGGTCCAGGCTCACGGGGGATGTCCTCACAGGATGGTTCTTCGGCGCGGCTCGGTCGCGGCGGCGGCGGGACCGGCGGGGTCGGGACCGGCGGGGACAGGGCCCCGCGCCAGCGCCTCGGCATGGCCGAGGATCGCCCCCGCGAGCAGCCAGGTGAAGGGAATGAGCGTCGCGTTCGGCAGCATGTCGATCATGTTGGCGCCGAGGATCAGGACCAGCGGCCCGAGCCAGGGCGAGATCTCCGCGATGCCCCGCCGCCCCGCCCGTCGCGCGACGAGCAGGATCGGCCAGGCGAGCAATCCGAATTCGGCGACATAGCCGAACCAGCCATAGGCGCCGATCAGGATGATCCAGCGGCCATCGGTGGTCGATATATCCTCGCCTGTCACCGGATCATGCACGCGGCTGCGGCCCCAGCCGCCCCAGCCGAACCAGGGGCGCTGACGCGCGAGGGTCAGGAGCTTGTCCTCGTTGCCAAAGCGAAAGGCGAGGGAATCGGCGCGGTCCTCGCTGAAGGACGAGGCCATCGCGACCATGGCCTTGGCCGGCACCAGATCGGCGCCGCGCAGGAACGGAAAGAGCAGGGCGACGAGGGCCAGCGCCACCGCGATCCGGATCTGAAGCCGCGCGCCCGCCAATGCCACGACCGGCCCCAGCGCCACGGAATAGATCAGGGCCGCGGCACTCTTGCACAGGAACAGCATGAGCCAGAGATATCCCGCCCCGATGAGATACGCCCCCCGCCGCGCCGCCGGACCATGGCGCCAGAGCGCGATGGCGGCGATCGTCGCCATGAAGGCAAAGAACGCGACCCAGAGCCCATGCGGCAGAAAGACGATCGGGCGATAGCCGCCCTGCCGCATCATCTGGATGAAATCATGCTGGAAAAACCCATAGACCCAGACGTTGATCTGCGGGCTCATGCGGATTTCGATCAGCATCGGGATCGAATAGGCCAGACCGGCGATCAGGAGGGCGCGCGCGATTTCCTGTTGCGCGGCCTCGGTCGCGAGGAACCGGCGGGCGAGCACGAAGGGCAGGAGGGTGATGACCTGGCTGATCAGGGTCGAGATCGCGTCATTGACCGCGAGCCCCGGCAATCCGCCGACGGCATAGAAGATCGGATCGGTGTTGGTCATCATGGTCGGGATCGGGCAGAGCACGAACATCGCCATCAGGACCCGTGCCACCGGCGAGGCGGGCAGGAAACCGACCCTGAGGCCCAGCAGGACCACCGGACAGAGATAGGCGAGCAGATTGGGGATCGAGACCTTGTCGAGCGGCGGCACCAGCGGAAAGTCGAAATTGGCGATGGGCGGCAGGACGAGATAGGCGCCGAGGATCGACCAGATCACCGCCCGCTCGACCGACAGGCGCAAAAACAGGCCCGCCGCGATCAGCGGCCAGATCAGCAGCATCAGATAGGCAAGGGCGTTGGGCATCCTCTGGGCCGTCTCCGGGTCGGATCCGGAGCGGACTGCGCCCGGGGGGGAACAAGGGGGTGGTCGAATCGGGAACTCGCTTTTAGGTTGTCACTTCGCGGTGACCAGCGGATTAAGACCGGGCGCCGTTCCCCGAGGCGCCAGCGGAAAGACCCTTCATGACCGGAATCGATGCCGTGGTGATCGGGCGCAACGAGGGCGCGCGGCTGGTGGCCTGTCTCGCCGCCCTGGGACCGCGGGTCGACCGGATGGTCTATGTCGATTCGGGTTCGACCGACGACAGCGTGGCGGCGGCCCGGGCGGCGGGGGCATTGGTCGTGGCCCTCGACCTGGCGGAGCCCTTCACCGCCGCCCGCGCCCGCAACGCGGGATATGCCGCGCTGGAGGGGGGCGCGCCTTATGTGCAATTCCTCGACGGCGATTGTGTGATCCGGGATGGCTGGCTTCCGGCGGCGGCGGCGTTCCTCGCGGCGCATCCCGAGGTGGCGGTGGTCTGTGGTCGTCGGCGGGAGCGGTTCCCGGAGGTTTCGGTCTATAATCGGCTTTGCGATCACGAATGGGACACTCTGGTCGGCGAGGCCACGGCCTGTGGCGGCGATGCGTTGATTCGCCGGGCCGCGTTCGAGGCGGTGGGCGGATACCGCGCCGATCTGATCGCGGGGGAGGAGCCGGAGCTTTGTCTGCGTCTGCGCCGGGCGGGCTGGCGGATCTGGCGTCTGGACGCGGAGATGACATGGCATGACGCGGCGATGACGCGTTTTGGCCAATGGTGGCGCCGGACCCGCCGGGCGGGTTTCGCCTATGCGCGGGGGGCGGAGCTGCATGGCGCGGCGCCCGAGCGTCACTGGCGGCGCGAGACGCGGCGGGCTTTGGTCTGGGGTCTGGCTCTGCCGGGGGCGGCGGTGGTCCTCGGGATGATGCATCCCTGGTTCCTGGCGGTATTGCTGGCCTATCCGGCGCAGGTCTTGCGTCTCGCGGCCCGTGAGGGTTTGTCGGATCGCGGCGCATGGGAGCGCGCGGTTTTCGCGGTATTGGGAAAGTTCCCCGAGATGCTCGGCGTGGTCGAGCAGCGCTGGTCCTCCCTCGCTGGCCGCCGGGTCCGCCTGATCGAGTACAAGTGAGGCGGGGCGCGCGTGCCTCAGAGGTTAACGGAAGATGACCGTTTTTTGAATAATGTTTTGAAATCAATTGGATAGATAGGTGCGCACGCGTGCGCGCCCGCCATTTCCGCCGATCGCGGGAGGTTTTTTCCAAAGGATTCGGCCTTGGTCGGGAGGCCGGGCGATCCGGTGCGAGGGGCGTCTTTCCGGGATCGCCTTGCCCTCTCCGGCTCCTCTGCGAAGGTCTTCCGGGCCGAGGCGACGGGTTCGGCAAAGATCGTCTTTCGAGAGGCATGGCCGGTTCTGGAGGGCGATCCCAATCGCATCCCGTTTCCGCTGATCAGGGTCGCGGTCGGATATGCCGGGTCGATGGGGTTTGCGTGGAGTGTCAGAGGGGAGGTCTTTTCCATCTCCGCCCCCCCGAGGCGCCTACGGAAGACGGCAAGCCGCGCGCGATGGCCCGGACGACTGAGAGGGTTCAGGATCTGCGTGAGCCTGACTTTCGGTCCGGCCCTGTCCGGGTTCGAAGGATTCCGTTTGTCGGTGGATTCTGCTTCAAGGCTGGCGAGGAAGCCAGACCATGAGCGGATGCGGGCTGACGGATGAGGTTTGGGGCTTGCGTGACTTGCCGGGGGTGTTTGGCACGTGGAGCGGGTGCCCCTACGGTTTCGCCGCTGCTGTCTGAGAGAGGCTGTTCCCCGGCTTGGCAGACACGCCGGCGTCGAGTCCCTTCTGATCGACAGCGCTCGTGCATGCCGATGCGACCGGCCCAAGAGGAGGGCGCCGCGATTGGGCGTTCGTGAGGCGGGTTGATGACCAAGCCGCGCGTCGTCATGGATGCCACCGGCTCACCGATCCGCTGCGCCCCATCATCGCTGATGAGCCCGGCGCAATCGCGCAGATCAAGACCAATCCCAGCGGTGTCAAAAAAGCCGCCGATCAACTGGCGTTTCTACAAGGGTCACCATCAGGTCGAGTGCTTCTGCAACGGGCTCGAGCGCTTTCGACGCATTGCCTTGTGATGAGACAAAACCATCTTTGTCTTCATGGGCTTCGTCCATTTTGAAGACGCCATCATTTGGCCGCGCAATTCGCAAACAGTTCTGGACCGGCGCACAGCACAGCCATGCCGTGTCTGCGGAGAGATTGGTGTTCAACCTATTCGGGGACATACCAGTCTGGGTGCCACGCATTTGCGAAGGCGCTCCGGAGGTGGGGGATGTCCCCAAAGCAGTGGGAACATGGAAGAATGATGAGACCCGCTCGCATTTTTCAGGTATATGCCCGAACGAAGTTGCTGATCACGCTGCGGCGATCTTGGCACTGACACAAATTGGTACGAGAAAAGCCGTGTTTGTGAGTCAGACTGGTAAGCTATTGAATTGTTTTGCAAAAAAGAGGCCGTGCGCTAGGCACGGCCCAAGTTTAGGGAGGAAACGCCCGTAGGGCGTGTATGATGCAACGCATCACAATTACAGTTTTATGCCGCGCCGCAGCATAGTCAACTGCCGAGTCGCTTTTCTTTCGCAAATTTTCAGTTTGTTCGAAAATTTGCTCAATTTATATGCAAATTAATGTCGTCGCCTCAAGATCACTGAAGCGGTTCCCGAGCGAATTGCATATTTTTCGGAACGGTCCTGGAGTTGCTCCAAGACCTGTTCCGCCAAGGATTTGATTCCACATTGCCGCATGGAAGAGGCCCTGCTCTTTATCCCAGTGCAAAGGCGCATCGGCAGCGTGACTAAGAGCGTGTTTGAGAAGCTTCACGCCACCCGTCTGACGAGTGTGGCGATGGCGGCGATGATGATGAGGGTTTCGGCGACGTCGGTGAGTTGCTCGTGGTCGCGGGCGAGGCGGCGGCACTTCATGATCCAGGCGAAGGTGCGCTCGACGATCCAGCGCCGCCGGATCACGACGAAGCCGTTGATCCCGCGCGGGCGCTTTACGATCTCCAAGGCGACATGGGTCTTGTCCTGAGCCCATTTCACGAGACGGCCGGCGTATCCGCCGTCGGCGTAGACTTTGTCGACGAAGGGGAAACGGCGGCGCGAGCGCTTCAGAACCCCCTTGGCGACGTCCCGGTCTTGCACGTCGGCGGCATGGACCTCGACGGCGAGCAGGCGGCCGTCGGTGTCGGTCAGGATATGCCGCTTGCGGCCTTTGATCCGCTTTCTGGCGTCGTAGCCTCGAAATCCCCCTTTTGATCCGCCGTCCGGACGGTCTGGCTGTCGAGGATGGCGGGCGGAGGCGAGGCGTCGCGGCCTTCTCTCTCGCGGTCGGCCATCACCAGCCTGTGGTGGATACGGGCCCACGCACCTTCCCGCTGCCAGCGGCGCAGGTAGTAGTAGACGGTCTGCCAGGGCGGGAAATCGTGCGGCAGAAGCCGCCAGGCGCATCCCGCTCGCAGGACGTAGAGGATCGCATCCATGATCTCGCGCTTGTCGGCTTTGCGCGGCCGACCACCGGGCGTCGCGTCGGGGAGCATCGGTGCGACCGCAGCCCACTGGGCGTCGGTTAGGTCGCTTGGATAGGCGCGGCGAGGCATAGGTGTCGAACTCGGTCAGAGAAATTGACAGCCCATGAATCACACCCGAGCCAAGTCGGGAATGCCCTTCTCAAACACGCTCTAAAAGGCAGCGATTGTCCGTCTTGAAGTTTAGAGGCTCAGGACGCCTAAACGCGATTCCCGATCGGGCTGTCAGACCGATCTTTGCCCCCTCGCCGTGAGCCTGAGGCCAGATCCGCGACCCTCACCGTGCTGGCACCTTCATGCCGGCTCTGCCAAATGCCAAGGTTCTGATCGCCGACAGAGGCCTATGACAAGCAATGGATTCCTCGACGCCCCTACCGACCCAAAGATCAATCTCCGTGTCTTGGGCAGGGCCAGCCGCGGGCAGTCCATCCAGTAAGGCACCGCCCTTTACAACAAAGGAGCTATGGGGGGAAATTGTGTGATGGTGGTCTGAGAAGACGGGGTTATCGTGGGGGGTGTTTGAAGCCTGTCAGAACCTCCAATGGAGCGATACGCCTATGACAGGCGATACCACGACCCTCCCCTTTCCACCGCCA
>JBMDWT010000067.1:0-46677 GCA_048594665.1 Amaricoccus sp.
CAAGACCGCACACCATTTCGATCCTTCCAACCCTGAACGCAAAAATGCGGCGCCCAACGAGACGACCGCGGAGAGAATCTTAAAGCCCGGTACGCATCCCCAAACCCCGAATAAGAAACCTTGACCACCGCGATTAGAGAACGCTCAGGGACAGCATCGGTGGAGACCTGAATCCTTACTGCGCGATGGACAATTTTGGAGAGATTGCCAGGATCTTGTATACCCTGTTTGCCACGTGCTCCGACCAAGCCGAGACTTCCGGAACACCCATGAGTTCACCCACTGTGCCGCGTGCCAGTGGTCCGGCGACAAGGATGTTGTCGCCGGACCCTCCGGCGCGGGTTTCAACAAAGCCCTCCGAACCGACACGGATACCAAGCCCCAATCCGTCAGGCTCGATCAGGCCCGCCTGAGCGAGCGCTCTGAGGGGTGGACAGCTTTCGATCACCGTCGCATGCGCGGGGCCCGTGGCAAGGATGACATGGTCGGCCCGGAGCATCCGCCGCTCCGCTGTGCCGCGCGGCCGGACGGTCAAAACAAGCTCGGCCTCCCTTCGAGAGGACACCAGCGAGGCCGCGACATAGTCTAGGCGCCCAGCATCGATCAGCAGGTCCTGCGCGTTTCTGGTCTGGGGGGCGATGCGGAAGCGATGCACATCCCAGAGGCTTCGCAGGTGCCTGAGAAGCCGACGTTTCTCGATCTCGGGAAGGGCCGCCCAGATTGCCGGCCCCTGCGATCGCAGCCGATCAAAAATCGCGTGCCAGGTCAGGCCGGCCCTGAGATCTTCCGCGAGGGAAGCGCGAACCCGGGCGAGCAGCGCGCGCGCGGAAGCGGAGGGATCGTTGGCGAAATCCGCGCGGGTCTCTGACTGGATCGGCCCATGTGGCATAGAGCGCCATCCATGGCGTGACAGGCAGGTGATCTTCCCCTTGACGCCGCGTCGAAAGAGGGTCGCAATTACATCGGCCGAGGTCAGACCAGATCCCACGATCACGGCCCGATCCTCCGGACGCACCGCGTCGAGTGCTCCGGCCGCCAGCGGGTCGGCGATGAAGCGGGGATCCTCCGCCACGGTGCGAAGCGCGGCCGGAATCGCGGGTCGGGGATGCGTGAGCGCCAGCACGAGGATATCCGCCCCGATGCTGGTCCCATCTGAAAGGGAGATCAGATAGGTCCGACCACGCCGGATCACATCCGTCGCCGCGCATCGCCGATGTACGATGACTCCGCTGTCAAGAAAGGGCCTGAGATGATCGACGACATAGTCTCCGAACATCAGGCGCGACGTGAAGATCGCCCCGGATGGCGCGACCGCGTCGCTGGGGATCGGCGGAGATCCGTCCCTCCGAAGCCAACGCGCATAGTCATCGAGGATATCTGTCCGTATCGTCATCTTGCTGTCGGGCACATTCAGACGATGGTCAGGGTCGGTCGCCGAGTAGGCGACCCCGCGCCCGATTTCCGCGCGCGGCTCGACGACGACAATCCGCGCCCCAATGTTGGCGCGGGCGAGATGATAGGCGACGGCCGCGCCGGAAAGTCCACCGCCGAGGATGGCGATAGTCCGTCCTGGCGCGTCAAAGCCATCCATCACAATGCGACCTGGAGCTTCGGCTTGTGATCGCCGGCCACGGTTTCGCCGAAGGGTCCCATGTTTGCCTGCACCTCACGTGGACGGATGGGATTTGCCAGCGGCAGCAGTGGCAGCACCAGTTCACCAAAGGAATAGGCTTCCTCAAGATGTGGGTATCCGGAAAAGATGAAGCTGTCGATGCCAAGGCGGCGATATTCGTCGATCCGTTCAGCCACCGTCGCCGGGTCTCCCACCAGCGCGGTGCCCGCGCCGCCCCGGACAAGTCCGACGCCGGCCCAGAGATTGGGGCTGATCTCGAGCTTGTCACGATGGCCGCCATGCAGGGCGGACATTCTTTTCTGTCCAACCGAATCCATTCGCGCGAAGACCTTCTGCGCCTCGGCAATGGTCTCGTCGCTCAGCCGGCTGATCAGCCGATCAGCCGCCGCCCAGGCCTCGGTCTCGGTCTCGCGCACGATGACATGCAGCCGGATGCCGAAGCTCAGCTCCCGCCCCGCCTTTTCAGCATGACGCCGTGCTTCCGCGATCTTGTCGGCCACCTGCGCGGGTGGCTCGCCCCAGGTCAGGTATTTGTCGACATGCTTGGCGGCGACAATATGACCCGCCTCCGACGACCCGCCGAAATAGAGCGCCGGATAGGGCGTCTGGGCCGGTGGATAGAGCAGACGGCCATCTTCGATCTGGAAATGCTTGGAGCGGTAATCAACCGTCTCGCCCCGCAGCAGCGCGCGGTAGATGTCCAGAAACTCGTCGGTCACCTCATAGCGCTCGGCATGGCTCAGATGAATGCCGTCGCCCTTGTTCTCCAGCGGATCGCCGCCGGTCACCACGTTGATGAGCAGCCGACCGTTGGAGATCCGATCGAGCGTGGCAGTCATCCGCGCGGCGAGTGTCGGGGATTGCAGACCCGGACGCACGGCGACGAGAAAGCGAAGGTTCCGGGTCTGTGGCGCGAGGGCCGAGGCCACGACCCAGCTGTCCTCGCAACTTCTCCCCGTGGGGAGAAGTGCTCCGTAAAATCCAAGCGAATCTGCGGCCTTTGCAACCTGGGTCAGATAGTCGAGATCAACCGGCCGCCCCCCCTCGGAGGTGCCGAGATAGCGGCTTTCCCCATGCGTCGGAATGAACCAGAAGGCATTGATTTTTTCGGGCACTGTCATCGGGTCAGCTCCAGGCATGCAGCGGCGGGTTCACGCCGTTCAGATAATAGTTGCCGAGGATCGCATATTTCCAGCGTACCGGGTCGTGCAATGTATGCGTTCGCGCATTCCGCCAATGCCGATCAAGATTATGTTCGCCCAAGGTCGAACGGGTGCCTGCGAGTTCAAACAGCCGGTTTGTTGCATTGATTGCGATCTCCGTCGTCAGAACCTTGGCCTCGGCTGTCGCGATCTGCGCCTTTGCGACGGACTCGGTCGAGGGGCTGACAACGGCCGCGTCGATGGCAAGACCCGCGATATCGAGCAGCGCCTGCGCCGCGTTGGCACGAAGTGTCAGATCGCCGATGGCCTGGATCGTATAGGGATCCTGTGTGGCATGATCGAGGCCGGAATCGATCCAGGGGCGCGAGCGATGCCGCACGAACTCCACCGTATCGCGGATCGCCGCGCGTGCAATTCCGAGATCGACGGCCGCCTGGATCACCTGGAAGATCGCCCCGTCCGCCGTCGGTTCGGCATATCCCTTCCAGCCCGGGACCAGATGCGTCTTGGGCACCTTTACCCCTTCCAGCGTTACCGTCCCCGACAGGGTGGTGCGCTGGCCAAAGCTGGACCAATCGTCGATCACGCTCAGCCCCTCGGCCCCGCGATCAGCGATCGCATACCAGGCACGGCCCTCGTCATCGAGCGCCACGATCGGCACCAGATGCGCGAGCAGCGCGCCGGTGGCATAGAACTTACGCCCCGTGACCACGACATGATCGCCGGCATCGACAAATTTTGTGTCGAAGTCCGCCGCCCGCTTTGAGCCGAATTCCGAAAAGGCATTGCCGAACCTTGTGCCCCTCAGCACCTCGCCAAACAGCAGTTCTTGCTGCGCCGGGTCCGAAACAGTGCGGATCGCAGCCACGACGCCAAGATGGTTCTGCGGGATCTGCCCGAGGCTTGGATCCGCCTCGGCGATGATGGTGATGACCCGGTTCAGCGTGACATAGGAGAGTTCAGGTCCGCCAAAGGCCTTGGGAACATTGATCGACCAAAGCCCGCTCTGCGAGAAGGCATCCAGTTCGGCCAGGGGCCAAACGCGGTTCCGGTCACGCTCGGAGGCGCCTTTCGCGAATTCGGCGGCGAGCCCGCGGGCAATTTCGATCGCTTCCGTATCGGACGAAATAACATGGGCATGGGCCGCGGGTCTGACGACCGGCGGGACTGGCTGGCCCTTCACGGGTGTCTGGATGGTCATTCGAAAACTCCTGTCAATGGGAAGCGCCGCCCAGATAGAGCGCGCGGATATCGTCGCGGCGGGCGAGTTCGGGAGCCGGACCGTCGAGCACCGATCTCCCGTTCTCGATCACCGTTGCATGATGGGCGTAGCGGAACGCGATCGAGGAATTCTGCTCCGCCAGCAGAATGGTGAGGCCGGTCTCTCGGTTCAGGCGCGCCAGGGCTTCGAAAATCTCGGCCACGACGAGGGGAGCCAACCCCATCGACGGCTCGTCCAGCAGAAACACTTCCGGCCGCGCCATCAGGCCGCGCCCGATCGCCGCCATCTGCTGCTCGCCGCCGGAGGTCAGCCCGGCCACCGACGCGCGCCGCGCCTTCAACCGGGGGAACAGGTCATAGACCTGCGCGAGGGTCTCCGCCGTCTGGCGTCGTGTCAGGCCGCGCCCGACCGCCCCGGTCCGAAGGTTCTCCTCCACGGTCAAGGATCGGAAACAGCGCCTCCCTTCCAGAACCGGGACCAGCCCCGCCCGGATATGTTCGGAAGGCGGCATCAGAGTCACGTTCGCGCCGCGAAAGAGGATCTGACCCGACGTCACCCTGCCCCGCTCCGCCGGCAGCAGATTGGACGCCGCCTTGAGCAACGTCGTCTTGCCCGCGCCATTGGCCCCGAGCAGCGCCGTGATCTCCCCCGCCCGCGCCGAAAGGCTGACGCCATGCAGAGCCTGGATCGCGCCATTGTAGGAGGCGCGTACCGCGTCGAACTTGAGGATGACGTCGGACATGTTCCCCCCCGGGGCAAACGGCTCATCAGATTATTGCAACAGCGCCTCGGCATCCTCGGAGGTGCGGATCGGCAGACCTTTCTCCTTGGCATAGGCCTCCGACGAGGCCTCGATGATCGGACGCAGCAAGGCCCAGTCCGGCGCGATCCAGTCCGAGACGACATTCCACTTCGAGCCATCCCACTGCTGGAAGGTCACGTAGCCGTCGCCCTCGTGATTGTCGTAGGTGACATTGATCGAGTGGAACAGGTTCTCCGCCCCCAGTTCCTTGACCCGCTCGGGCGAGAGCTGGAGATGTTCGAAGCCCCAGCGCACCTGGTCGCCGGTCAGGGTATGGTTGCCAAACTTTGCCTGCGCGGTGCGGATCGCCTCGACATTCAGGATGCCGTTGACGATTCCGAGGTTGTGATAGACCGAGCCAATCCGCGCTGGATCATCGAGATTGCCCTTGCCCGCGCCATAGACCGTCTTGATGATCTCCTGGAGCACCGGATACTGGTTCCCGGAAGCCTGCGTCGTGATCGCCGTGTAACCGATGGCCGCGTCCCCCGCCGGACGCACGTCCTCCTCGGAATTTGACCAGACATTGCCGATGATATGATCGATCGGAAAACCATTCCGCTTCGCAGTGGTCAGAGCCACCGGATTCATCACCCCCCAGCCGCGCAATACGACATAGTCCGGCCGCTCGCGCCGGATCTGGAGCCATTGCGCCGTCTGTTCGTTGCCCGGATGCGGTACCTCGATCTGTGTGACTTCGAACCCGTATTTCTTGGCCAGAAGCTCATAGATCGGGATGGTTTCCTTGCCGTAGGGTGAGCCATGATAGAGCACTACGATCTTCTTGCCCTTCAGGGCCTCCAACCCGCCTTCCTTGCCGGCGATATAGTTCACGATGCCTGAGGTCTCGGAATAGGGGTTCAGCAGGAGCGGGAACACATAAGGGAACACGCGACCATCGGTCGTGTCCGTCCGGCCATGGTTCACCGTGATCAGCGGCACCTTGTCCGCCGTCACCCCGTCGATCATCGCATAGGCGATACCGACCGAGAGCGGGTTCCAGGCAGCCAGATCGGGATGGGATTTCTGCCGCTGATAGCATTCAACCCCCTTCTCGACCGCGTATTCGGTCTCGCATTCATCCCAGGTCAGCTTGACTCCGTTGACACCGCCATCGCGAATGTTGATCAGGTTCATATAGTCGATGAACCCACCGAAAAACCCGGTTCCGCCAGCGGCATAGGGCCCGACACGGTAGGATTGCAACGGGAAGTATTGCTCATCGGCGAAGGCGCCCCCGGCCGTGAGAACCGTCGCCGCCAGCAAAGCTGGTGCGAAACGCTTGAAGAACGACATTCGATGACTCCGTTTATTTGTATATGGATGTCAGCCGCGCAGCGCGGCCTTCAGAGATCGGCCGAGGCGGTCCAGCAGGGCGGACAAACCGTTCGGCTCTGCGATGAGAAAGGCGATAATGATGACCCCGAGCAGGATCCGCTCGACCAGTTCCAGCATGCCCGGATCCGCCATCCCGCCCAGAAGCGGCCCCGACAGCCGTGACAGCACCAGCGGAAAGGCCACGATCAGCCCCGCGCCCAGAAACGCCCCCCGGACCGTCGCCATCCCGCCGATGATGACGATGAAGAGGATCTGGAACGACCGGTCGAGATCGAAGCCCGCGGGCTCCACTGTCCGCAGATAGGCAAAGGCCCAGATCATCCCCGCGATCCCGATGATCCCGGAGGATATCGCGAAAGCGGTGAGTTTCGTGCGCAAGACCGGGATACCGATCACCCGCGCCGCCGTTTCATTGTCGCGGACCGCGATCAGGTTCACTCCCACCGGGCCGGTCACGATCCGGTGGATCAGGAACGTCACGACCGTCACAACCGTCAGCGCGAACAGATACCGCCCGTTGCGCCCGTCGAGTGACAGGCCCGCGATTTCCAGATGCGGCGCCGAGATCACTCCCGAGGCGGAATTGTTGGAAAACCAGCTGAATTTCGTCAGCGCCCATTGCACGAAGAACTGCGCGGCGAGCGTTGAAACCGCGAGATAAAACCCCCGAAGCCGCAGGCTCGGCAGCCCGAACACCAGCCCGATCCCCGCGGCCGTCGCCCCCGCCAGCGCCAGACTCACCGGCAGCGGCATCCAGTCCAGCCGGTACTGGAAATTGAAGGCCGCGAAGGCCCCGACCGCCATGAAGGCCGAGGAGCCAAGCGACACCTGCCCCGCGTAGCCAGTCAGAAGGTTGAGTCCCAACCCCGCCAGCGACAGCGTCAGGAACGGCAGGAGCACCGCCTCGATGACGTAATCCGTCGCAAACAGCGGCACCCCGACGAAGGCGACCAGTAAAAGCCCGGCCAGCGCAAGCGCCCGCCCTCTGACCTGTGGCGCCTCGATATCGACTGCGAGCGCCATGACCTAGAACCTCTCCACCAGCTTCTGTCCGAACAGCCCCGAGGGCCGGACCAACAGCACCACAAGCGCGACCGCGTAGGCGAACCAACCCTCGATGCCTCCTCCGATGAACGGCCCAAGATAGACTTCCGCCAGCTTCTCACTCATCCCGATCAGCAAAGCCGCGACGATGGCACCAAGGATTGAATCGAACCCGCCCAGCACCAGCACCGGCAGCGCCTTCAGCACGATCAGCGACAGCGAAAACTGCACACCCAGCCGTGCGCCCCAGAGCAGCCCCGCGACCAGAGCCACCGCGCCCGCCGCAGCCCAGACCGCGGCCCAGATGCGGTCCAGTCGCAGCCCCACCGCCAAGGCGGCGAACTGATCATCCGCCACCGCCCGAAACGCCAGGCCGAGGCGCGTAAAGCTGAAAAAGACCGTCAGCGCGGCGACCATCGCCCCGGCGATCAGGGCCGCCACCAGGTCGAAATTCGAAATATACACCCCTGCGACCTCGAACGGATCGTCCGAAATCCCGAGGTCGAGCCGATGCACCTGTGTGCCCCAGATCAGCTGCGCCGCCCCTTCCAGAATGTAGGACAGCCCCAGCGTCGCCATGAACAGCGTCATCGGCGACCGGTTCGCCAGCGGCCTCAGCACCGTCCGCTCCACCGCGAACCCCAGCGCGATCATGATCCCGAGCGTGATCGCCAGAGCGCCGACGAACGGAATGCCGCGCTCGGTCAGGCTCACAAAGGTCAGCGCCGCGAACAGCACCATCGCGCCTTGCGCGAAATTCAACACGCCGGAGGTCTTGTAGATCAGCACGAAGCCGATCGCTACGAGCGCATACATGACTCCGGACAGCAGACCGCCAATCGCCACTTCGATGACGAACAGGAACGCATACCAGTCCATCACGCGGCCTCCGCCCCAAGATAGGCGCGGATCACCTCCGGATCGCGCCGCACCTCGGAGGGAGTACCATCCGCGACCCTCACCCCATGGTCGAGCACCAGGATCCGGTCCGACAGCCCCATCACCACCCCGATGTCATGCTCGATCAGGACCACGGACAATCCTCCCCGATCGCGGGCCGCGCGCACCGCCTCGGCCATCTCGGCCTTTTCCGTCGCGGTCATCCCAGCCATCGGCTCATCGAGTAACAGCGCACGAGGCCGTGACACCAGGGCGCGTGCCAATTCCACCCGCTTGCGCAGTCCATAGGGCAAGGTTCCGACCAGCCGCCCCAGCTCCGCCGTCAGATGAAGCTCCTCGGCCACCAGCGCGACGCGTTCCCGAACCCGCGCATTCTCCGCCCGGGCCAACGGCGTCGGCACCAGTTGCCGCAAAAGTCCCGCCCGCCGCTCGAACACCAGCCCGGTTGCGATATTCTCCGCCACCGTCAGCGTTGGAAACAGCGCAAGATTCTGGAACGTCCGCGCCACCCCGAGCGCCGCCAGACGCCGTGCCGGCACCGCCGCGAAGGACTCGCCACCGATCCGCACAGACCCTCTCTCGGCGTGGTAAAGCCCGCTGATGACATTCAGCACCGAGGACTTTCCCGCTCCGTTCGGTCCGATCACCGCACGGATTTCACCCTCGGCGACGCTGAACGACACATCGCTCAGCGCCCGGATACCGTCGAAGGCCAGCCAGATACTCTCGACCGCCAGCACCTCGGACAGGGGAGCGGATTTCCCTCGCGGACGAACAGCTTCCACCGGGTCCCGCTCGACGACATTCATGGCATTCTCCGACGATGGTTAGGACAGGCGCGGCCTTATTCGGCCGCCACCGCCGCCTCTGCGCGCTCGGCTTCCAACTTGCGAACCAGCGGGATCACATGCTTGCCGAAGAACTCGACTTCTTCCTGGAAATGCAGAAACCCAAGCAGCACCAGATCCGCTCCGGCATCCTTCAAATCGAGGATCCGCCGCGCCACCTGTTCCGGTGTTCCGATCAGGTTCGAGCGAAACCCATCGTTGTATTGCACCAGGTCCTCAAAGCTCGACCCGGCCCAGTTGCCCTCGCCTTCGGGACTGGCCTTGCCCGCGTTCTTTACCTCATGGGCAAAACCCTGCACAGCTTCCGGATTGGCCTTCTCGATGATCTCATTCAGAACCCGCCGCGCCTCCGCCTCGGTTTCCCGGACGATCGCAAAGGCGTTGATGCCGACCTTCACACGGCGTCCCTCTGCCTTGTCGCGAATATCCTCGACCTGCGCGGTCAGGCCATCGGGTGTATTCCCATTGGTGAAGTACCAGTCCGACACCCGCGCGGCCATATCGCGGGCCGCGCGCGAGGACCCGCCCTGGAACACCTCTGGCAGAGGCTCGACCGGCTTTGGACGCATCGTGTAATTTTTGAACCGGTAAAAATCCCCGCGGAACGTAAAATCGTCCTCGCGCCAGATGCCCTGCAACGCGCGAATGAACTCCTCCGACCGCCGGTACCGCTCGTCATGATCCAGCCAAGGCTCGCCGATCGCTGCGAATTCGCCCCGGAACCAGCCTGAAACGATGTTCACCGCGACGCGGCCCTTGCTGATGATATTGATGGTTGCGATCTGTTTGGCCACGACCGACGGCGTCCAGGGTCCAGGCAGGATCGCCGCGATCACCTTGAGCTTCTTCGTCGCCCCCAGCAGCGCTTGGCTGAAGGACACCGACTCATGCTGGTTGTCCGCGCCATAGCCCGCCGTAAATCGAATCTGGCTCAGCGCATAGTCAAACCCGGCCTCCTCCGCCAGCTGGGCAAGTTTCACGTTATAGTCGATATCCCAGCTGGTTCGTTGCTCGATGTCTGAGATCACGAGGCCACCAGAGACGTTCGGCACCCAGTAGGCGAACTTCACGGGTTCATTGCGATTGGTCATTTCTATTGCTTTCTCATCCTGCTGCGGGGATACGGCGGGTGTTTTCGCCGAAGCGGTCATCGAATTGCGGAATGGCGCGGTGCAACAGCTTGATTGCCGCAACCCGCGGAGTGCGCCGCTTTGGAGGTTCTTGTGTGAAACGTGAACGGCGACGTCCGCGCTTCGAAAAGACCGAAGAACCGTCGAAGCTGGTGCTCGGCCACAAGGATGTGTTTTTCTTACCTGTGGCGGTGGCGATCAGTACTGGCTTTCCCGCCAGTACGCTCGGATTGAGCAGGAGCTTTAGGGGTTCCGGGTAGCTACCTTTTTAGATCGGAGGCGCGGCGACCAGCGCATCGGCCTTGATGATCACATCATCCATGGCACGTGCTGCACCAGGCAATCCCCGACCTTCCGTGCTTCGAAGAGCCCGACTGAAAATCAGTGATTTCAGCAAGCTGCGGGGTTACACCGCATCTTTCTCGAATGAACTCCAGAGCCATTTCCACGAGTTGATGGATCACGGAACGGTTGTCTGATATTGCCAGGCAGACCGACAAAACGAACGGACGACATGATTGGCTTTCTTATCACGACTTTGCTGGTCGGATATTGCATGTTATCCTGGCGCCGTCCATTCCAACGTTTTAGCCGATTTTGGATCGAAATTCTCCGGTGAAACGTCTATCCGATACAAATCTTTCCGGCACTGGCCATCGCCCATTCTGACCACCCAAGTCGCAGGCAGGTTGCCCGCAGGACGCTTTTCTGCCCGGAGCCGACGCGCACACTTTTAGATCCAAGGGCCCTCATGGCCTCCTTGAACGCAAGGCACCTGATCGGCCACCACTTCTAAATGCCGCGCAGCGGGCTGCGCTCGGGGCCGCGGGGAGGTACGACCAAAGACCTCCCGCAAACGACCAGTCCGCGGGCTATTGATTTCCACCCGGAACTGAGCCGGATAACCCTCACCGAGGGTCAGGCAGACAGCTGGGTCACTTAAACAAGCTGACAGCACCCAAATCCGCTGTTATGTTCTTTTTTTGTTCTGGAAAGCGCCAAGCTGAGCCCTGAAAGATGTGATCAGGAGTCTTGGCCAAGGCCGACGTAGGATGGGGATAAATTTGGAGAAGCGGATTTGTGCGACCTCTGCGGTCTGACCACCAACCAGCGGGCGATCCGGGAGTCTGTCGCGTTCCCTCACGATGGGCTCTGCCATCTCGAACCTTTACCGAACGTCTATCCTAACCGACCCGCGCTAATCGTGAGGAACATTTATGGCACCTGCGAGCGGGCTGCCATCCCCCAATCCCTCAAGCCTCCGAAATTGCCGGAGGCGCTCGATACCAGCATCATCGATATGTGCCAGACCCGGATACGGCAGTGGTCACAGTGGCTGGGTGGAGAACACCGCTACCCTATGCCGGCGAAAGCCTTCTTTAAACATGGGCAAGCGTCTGATCCGGTGACCAAGCGCAAGCCGCTCAATTGGTTCGCTCTTGACCAGAGGCGACCTCTTTTCTTCTGGATGCGATGGGACGAAACGCGCGGCCCGACCCGCGCTCCGAGGCCTAGCCCGCATGAATTGTCCGCCTTTGTCACTGCGGACTTCAGGAATTTCGTGAAAGCGATCCACGTCAATCCCATGCCTGTGCGTCTCAGGAACCGCGAGGTCCGGAAGACCTGGCTAACGAAGGACTGGCGCGAGGCAAGCGCCCCGCGGTGCTCGCTCGATGACGACCTGCCTGAACGCGTCGGGAAACCGGCATTTCCAGTCGGCTGAGCGTTATCCATGTCGGGGCAAACGGAACAGATCGGGGAAACAGAGGGTCCGGACGGAAAAATCCGCAAGATCATTCATGTCGATATGGATGCGTTCTATGCCTCGGTCGAACAACGCGACAATCCCCAATTGCGAGGCAAACCGGTCGCGGTTGGCGGCTCGACCGCCCGCGGTGTCGTGGCCGCGGCCAGCTATGAGGCACGCGCCTTCGGGGTACGCTCGGCCCTACCCTCGGTCACCGCGAAACGTCGCTGCCCCGAACTGATTTTCGTGAAACCGCGCTTCGAGGTCTATCGCGCAGTCTCGGCGCAGATCCGGGAGGTCTTCGCGGAACATACCGATCTGATCGAGCCGCTGTCGCTGGACGAAGCCTACCTTGATGTCACGCGGAACAAGCAGGGCATTCCCATCGCGACCGAGGTGGCGACGATCATCCGAAATCGGATCAGGGAGGTCACCGGTCTCAATGCCTCGGCGGGCATCAGCTACTGCAAGTTCCTCGCCAAGATGGCGAGCGATCTGAACAAGCCCAACGGGCAGGCAGTCATCCCCCCGGCGCGTGGCGCGGCGTTCGTGCTTGATCTGCCCGTGAGGAAATTCCACGGCATCGGCCCTGCGACGGCGGCGAAGATGGAACGCCTCGGTATCCAGACCGGCGCCGATCTGCGTGCGAAATCGGCCGACTTCCTGCGCGAGCATTTCGGAAAGTCAGGCGGCTGGTATTACCGCATCTCGCGCGGGATCGATCATCGCCCGGTGGAACCGCATCGGGAGCGCAAGTCCATCGGGGCAGAGGACACCTTCGCCGAGGATGTTTTCGATTTCCAATCCGCCAGGCAGGAGATCGAAGCGCTCGCGCGCCGGGTCTGGCGCAGTTGTGAGGGCAAGACGCTGACCGGGCGCACCGTGACGCTCAAGGTCAAGTTCACCGACTTCCAGCAGATCACCCGCGGCCGGACCATCGAACGCGGTGTCGAGGGGGAAAAGGAACTGGCCACGATCGCCACCGCTCTGATGGAGACGCTGTTCCCTGTCGAGAAAGGTGTGCGTCTGCTGGGCGTGACGCTTTCCTCGTTGGAGCCGGCGACCGGCGGGCCCGTCGAGCAGCAACTCAGCCTTGGCCTGCCGGGCCTTTAGACACCAGGGAGGGACCGCGGCTCCGCCCTCGATCGCGCAAAAGAAGGATCATGGCACCCCGCGTTCCCCTCGCCACGGATTTGGGCCGTGGGTTCAACGGTCGGCGCGGATGGACTCGAACAGGAACCAGGCGCGGCGCTCCGCTTCGTCGATCCAGACTTCGATCAGGCTGGTGGAGCCGACATCGCCGTGCTCCTCGCAAACCCCGTGGGCTGCCCGCAGGAACCCGACCAGACGGGAGTTGTCGTCGGCCAGTTCGGCCAGCATGTCCTTCGCCGTCACGAAATCCGCGTCGTTGTCGAGCAGCCTTTGCCGTCGGCTGATATCTCCGATCGAGCGCAGCGTGGTGCCCCCGACCTTGCGGGCCCGTTCGGCGATCGGGTCGGTCGTGGCGAAAATCTGATCGGCCTGTTCGTCCAGCATCAGGTGATAGTCCCGGAAATGGGGTCCAGACATGTGCCAGTGAAAATTCTTGGTCTTGAGATACAGCGCGAACATGTCCGACAGCAAGCCGGTCAGGGCGGCGGAGATGTCGCGACGGGCATTGTCTCCAAGATCGGTGGGGGCGCGGAGGGCGGGGTTGGTCATGGCGGGTCTCCTTCGGATCTGATCGGGAGAAGTGCGATGCTCCCGATGAAAGCAAACATAACGCCCCTTGGACCGGTTCCTGAATCGGCCGCCGGTTTGTCCGCCTCATACATCGGTTTATGTCCCCGACGGCCTCCCTTCCCCTGTCCGGACCCGGGCAAGGCGAATCCTGTTGTTTTTGATGGGAAAATTAGTTAACGCAGGTCATGGCCCGCGCCCGGGCCGTGCTTCGGCGACGGGGCCTTTTCCGACGAAGTCCCGTTGTCCAGCCTTGAGTGCTTCGCCACCGGGAGCCGCGCCATGTCGATGACCCGTTCCGACCTCGTCGACCGACAGGGCCTTCCGGAGGCCGGATCACGGCGGGGGCTGAGGCTCCTCGCCGGCCTGCTGGCCGTGCTGATCCTCTCGGTCGATGTGCTGACGCCACTCCAGAGCGCGGTGGCGGTGCTCTATGGGGCAGTGGTCCTGATCGCCGCCTGGACCGGGCGCCGGCGTGATATTCTGGTCGCGGGCGGGGTCGGGATCACCTTCACTCTGATCGCCTATGTCGCGTCGCATGGCTTTGAACAGGTCAATGCCTCGACTCTGCGCGCCTTCGTCAGTCTGGCGGCCATCGGGATCACCACCGGCCTTGCGCTGCGCAACCAGGCCGTGACCCAGAGGCTCGTGGCGCAGGCGCGGCTGATCGACCTGTCGCACGACATGATCTTTGCGCGCGATCTTGCCGGGGTCGTCACCTTCTGGAATCGCGCCGCCGAGGAAATCTATGGCTGGACCGCCGCCGAGGCCGTGGGGCGGCGATCGGATGATCTGTTGCGCACGCGCTATCCAGGCCCGCGCGCGGCGATCGAGGCGGAGCTGATGGCCGCTGGCCGCTGGGAGGGAACTCTCGAACAACGGACCCGGGCGGGCGGGCGGCTGGTGCTCGAAAGCCGCTGGGCGGTACAATGCGATCCCTTGGGCAAACCGGTCGGGGTGCTTGAAACCCATACCGACATCACTGTGCGCACCGCCGCCCACGCGGCCCTGGAGCGCAGCGAGCGGCGGTATCGCCGGATGTTCGATGCCACCACGCTCGGCGTCGTCGAGGAGGATTGGAGCGACCTGCGCGGCGAACTGGGCCGGCTGGGGATCAGGGACGGGGTGACCCTGCGCGCCCATCTGGAGCGTGAACCGGGATTCACGCGACGGGCGCGGCATATGGTCAGGGTGGTCGGCGTCAATCCGGCCTTCCGGGCGATGGCCGGGGTCGCCCCCGGCGTGTCGGTCGATGAAATTCTGGAGGAGAGCGAGACAAGTTTCGTCGGGGCCATCGCCGCCTTCGCCGAAGGCGAGGCCTTTCTGGAGGGCGAAACCGAGATCATCGGCTGCGATGGCCGCCGGGTGCCGGTGATGTTTGCCATCACCTTCCCCTCGCCCGGCGCGGATGACGAGGGTGTATTCGTCTTCGTCGTCGATCTGAGCGAGCGGCGGCGGGCGCAGGATGCGCTGCTGGCCGCGCAATCGGAGCTCGCGCACGCGGCGCGGGTCGCGACGCTGGGAGAGTTGACGGCCTCGATCGCGCATGAGGTCAATCAGCCGCTGACGGCCGTGGTGACAAGCGGCGAGGCGGCCTTGCGCTGGCTGCGCCGCGACCCGCCGAATGCGAGGGAGGTCGAGACCCTGCTCGGGCGGATCGTCTCGGAGGGGCAACGGGCGGCGGGGATCGTCACACGGATCCGGTCCTTTCTCCGAAAGGCCCCGGCGGTGACGGAGTCACTCAGCCTCGCGGGCCTCGTCGAGGAGGCGCATCGGATCGTCGCCCGCGAACTGGCACGGGCCCGGGTGACGGTGGTGATCGAGAGCGCCCCCGACGTGGCCCCGGTGCGTGGCGACCGGGTGCGGCTGACGCAGGTGCTGGTCAATCTGATGGTGAACGCGGGTCAGGCGATGGCCGGGATCGACGGAGTGCGCCGCCTGACGATCAGGGTACGCCGCGCGGGCGAGGACCAGATCGCGGTCGAGGTTCTCGATACCGGGCCGGGCCTCGCGGAGGGGGATCTCGCGCGGCTGTTCGATCCGTTTTTCACCACCAAGGCGGAGGGCATGGGGATGGGGCTTGCGATTTGCCGCACGACCATGGAGGCTCATGGCGGTCAGCTCCTGGCCGAGAACCAGCCTGGCGGAGGGGCGCTCTTCCGGCTGATCCTGCCGGTGGCGCGGGAGGAGGGCGCGGCATGACGGGACCAGCGGCGAAAGATCGGCCGATCGTAACGGTGGTGGATGATGATGCGGGCATCCGGGAGTCGCTCGACAGTCTGTTCCGGTCGATCGATCTTGACACGCGCCTGTTCGCATCGCCCGCCGATCTGCTGGCATCGCCGCCGCCGGACATCCTTGGCTGTCTCATTCTCGACGTGCGGTTGCCGGGTCTGAGCGGGCTCGATTTTCAGGGGCGGCTGGCGGATCTCGGCATCGGCCTGCCGATCATTTTCATGACCGGGCATGGCGACATTCCGATGACCGTCCGGGCGATGAAGGCGGGCGCCGTCGATTTCCTGGCCAAGCCGTTCCGCGATCAGGACATGCTGGACGCGGTGATGGCCGCGATCGGGCGGGACCGGGAGCGGCGGGCGGCCGAGGCGGTGCTCGGCGATCTGCGCGCGCGTCATGAGACGCTGACCCTGCGCGAACGCGAGGTGATGGGGCATGTGGTCGCCGGCCTGATGAACAAGCAGGTCGCGGGCCTGATCGGCCTGAGCGAGATCACGGTGAAGATCCATCGGGGCAGCATGATGCGCAAGATGGGGGTGCGCACGCTGGCCGATCTGGTGCGTCAGGCCGAGGCGCTGGGGATTTCCACGCCCCGGGGATGAGGCCGGGCAAACCTGCGTATGATTTCCGCGGGGCGCGCCTGTCCACTAGCATGGTCGTCGCCGCGCATGGGGCGCCGTCCTGGTGCGTCGGGCGCGCGGGGATGGCTTTGGATGACGCGGGTGATTGCCATCGTGGAGGATGACGGCGCGGTTCGCGCCGCGCTCGCGAGCCTTGTGCGCTCGCTGGGGCATGAGGCGCGGCTCTATGCCTCCGGTGATGCCTTTCTGAACGCCGGGACCGGCGATCCCGATTGCCTGATCAGCGATATCCAGATGCCGGGGCTCGATGGCAATGCGCTGCAGGCGCGGCTGATCGCCGAGGGGCGGCGGTTTCCCATCATCTTCCTGAGCGCCTTTGCCTCGGACGCCGTGCGCGCCCGGTTGATCAGGGCCGGGGCCTTCTGCCTGCTCGAAAAGCCCGCGGATGGTGACAGGATCGCGGAGTGCCTTGCCGCGGCGCTGGCCGCCGGGCCGGGGGGCAAACCTTGGTATAGGTTGCCTCACCAAGCGTAGGATGTCCGGCGGACATGAATCCGGGCAATCTCGGGGCGGGTTCAGACAAGCCAGCAGAGGAGCGGGACATGCCGACGATTACCACAGAGGACGGAACGGAGCTTTATTACAAGGACTGGGGCCCGAGGGAGGCACAGCCGATCGTGTTTCATCATGGCTGGCCGCTCAGTTCCGACGATTGGGACGCGCAGATGCTGTTCTTCGTCGGCAAGGGTTACCGCGTCATCGCTCATGACCGGCGGGGCCATGGCCGCTCGGCACAGGTGTCCGAGGGTCACGATATGGATACCTACGCCGCCGACGCCGCCGCCGTGATGGAGCATCTCGACCTGCGCAACGCCGTCCATATCGGCCATTCCACCGGGGGCGGCGAGGTCGCGCGGTATGTTGCGCGCTATGGCGAGCCGAGGGGCCGTGTCGCCAAGGCGGTGCTGGTCAGCGCGGTGCCGCCGATCATGGCCCGGACCGCTTCCAATCCCGGCGGCCTGCCGATCGAGGTTTTTGATGGCCTGCGCGCGGCACTGGCCGCCAACCGTGCGCAATTCTTCGTGGATCTGCCGGCGGGTCCGTTCTACGGCTTCAACCGCGACGGTGCGAAGGTCTCGCAGGGCGTGATCGACAATTGGTGGCGGCAGGGCATGATCGGGAGTGCAAAGGCGCATTATGAGGGGATCAAGGCGTTTTCCGAGACCGACCAGACCGAGGATCTGAAGGCGATTTCGGTCCCCGTGCTGGTGATGCATGGCGACGACGACCAGATCGTGCCCTATGAGGATGCCAGCCTCCTGAGCGTCAAGCTGCTTCGGAACGGGACGCTCAAGATCTATCCGGGATTTTCGCATGGCATGCTTACCGTCAACGCGGATATCCTGAACCCCGACCTGCTCGCCTTCGTCGAGAGCTGAGGTCTTTGCCTTCGGCGGGGTTCGCCCCCCGCCTTTTCTCCCGGGAGTTCGAGGATGCAAGAGTCAGTCGGCCTGACACGCGGAACGGTCTTTGCCATGGCGGCGGCGGCGGGCCTCGCGGTCGCCAATATCTATTACAACCAGCCGATGCTGGCATTGATCGAGGCGGATCTTCCCGGCGAGGGCGCGGGACTCGTGCCCACGGCAACGCAGCTCGGCTATGCCGCGGGGCTGTTTCTGCTCGTGCCGCTGGGAGATATCACCGAGCGCAGGCGTCTGATCGTCGGGCAGTTTGTCCTGCTCGCGGTCGCGCTCGGTCTGGCCGCCACCGCGCCGAACGCCACGATGCTCGTGCTCGCCTCCCTGCTGCTCGGCCTCGCCGCCAGTGTCGCCCAGCAGATCGTGCCCTTTGCCGCGCATCTGGCCGCGCCCGCGCATCGCGGGTCAACGGCTGGCACGGTCCTGGCGGGGATCCTGACCGGTATCCTGCTCAGCCGGACGCTGGCCGGCTTTGTCGCCACCCAGGCCGGATGGCGCGAGATGTTCTGGCTGGGCCTGCCGATTGCACTTGGGGCGGGTCTGTTGATGCGGTTGGTCCTGCCCCGCGCCCATCCCGAGGCGCATATGAACTATCCGGCGCTGCTGGGATCGCTCGGGGGGCTGTGGCGTGAATTTCCGGCGCTGCGGCTGGCAGCGGTGACGCAGGCGATGATCTTCGCCGCCTTCTCCTGCTTCTGGACGGTGCTGGCCTTCCGGCTCCAGGCGCCGCCCTTCGGACTGGGGGCGGACATGGCGGGGCTTTTTGGGATTGTGGGGGCGACGGGGATCCTCGCGGCTCCGCTGGCAGGCCATTTCGCTGACAGGCATGGTCCGACGCCGGCGGTGACGGTCGGGGCGGTGCTGACGCTTGTCTCGTGGCTGGTGTTCGGACTCTGGACCGCGCTGGCGGGGTTGGTGGTGGGGGTGATCCTGCTCGACTTTGCCACCCAGATCGCTCTGGTTTCGAACCAGCACATTGTCTTTGCCCTGCGACCCGAGGCGCGCGCACGGCTGAACACTATCCTGATGGGCACGATGTTTCTAGGCGGATCGCTTGGCTCGGTCACCGGAAGCGCTGCCTGGAATGTCGGGGGCTGGCTCGCAGTCTCGGTATTCGGCATCGCCTTTGGCGCCATCGCCGCGGTCGCGCAACTGGCCGCGCGCGCGCGCCGAAACGCGGCCCTGGCCCGCCCCGAACTTTGAACCGACGGCGCTGAGGCAAGTCCTCGCGCCGCCGCTCGGCAAAGCGCCTTGGCTTTGGCAGGCATCGAGGGGCGCATAGGATCCACTGATCCACGAGCGCCAGTGCACGATGCTGGGGAAATCCCCCTTTCAGCAATTCGTGGCCCAGCCCTGCCCGGCCAAGCTGTTTTCTTGTTCTAGCTTTAAAAGCTTGCAACAGACGTCTGGCATTTTGCGCCGGTTCTTTTCTGTGCCCGGAAGCCATGACCTCATGCGGGCTTCAGCACTCTGAACCCGTGCCGATAACGGGCGGGACCTTGCAAGTTTCCCCTGACGAGAGAATGCGGCGGCTTTGCCGGGGAACCAGACCGTCCAGGCGACGTTCCCTTCCTGACAAAGGGAGCCAGACAATGAAAATGCGCATGGTTCGAAAGAGGGGAATATCTCGCGACCGACCTGCCTCCGGCGGCCCGGCGATGATGCTTGCGCTGGGGATCGGTGCGATGCTCGCGGGGAGTCTGGTCGCTGGTCAACGCCGCGCCCACCAGCGCGAAAGGATCATGGCTCATCCCGATGATGCGCCACCCGCCGCGCGGCGGGTGAGCGAACGCATCGAACTGGGCCGCTCGATCACGATCAACCGGCCGCGTGCCGATCTCTATGCCTTCTGGCGCGACATCCGGAACATGCCCTCCTTTCTCGAAAGCGTCGAAAAAGTGACCCCAACGGAGAAGGGGGCAACCTGGACCTTTTCCCTGCCGGGTGGCGCGACTTTCGATCTCGAGACCGAGATCACCGAAGAGCGGGAGAATGAGAGCCTCCTCTGGCGTTCGGTGGAAGGATCGCCCCTCGCGCTGGAGGGCGCTGTCACTTTCCGCGATGCCCCGGCCGGACGCGGAACCATCGTGGAATTCACCATGGCGTCCCGGTCTCCGGCGGGCCCGATTTCCCGGCTCCTTCAACGCTTCCCCGATATTCGGGCCCGGCATGAATTGAAACGCTTCAAGATGCTGATGGAAACCGGCGAAATCGCCACCTCCCGCAATCGGAGCATTGCGAGCTGAAAAAGGGGAGACTCCCATGCGCGCACTGACCTGGCACGGCAAACATGATGTCCGCGTCGAAACCATGCCCGACCCCACGATCGTCAATCCCCGCGATGCCATCATCGAGGTGACCGCGACCGCGATCTGCGGCTCGGACCTGCATCTCTATGACGCGGTGATCCCGGGTCTCCTGCCGGGGGATATCCTCGGCCATGAATTCATGGGCCGGGTGGTGGAGACCGGCCCGGACAGCACCCTGCGCAAGGGGCAACGCGTGGTGGTGCCTTTCACCATCTCCTGCGGCAAATGCTTCTTCTGCGAAAAGCAGCAATTCTCCGCCTGCGACAATTCAAACCCGGTCGAAAAGCAGGAAATGACCGAAACTCTCTATGGGCACGCGGTCAGCGGCTTGTTCGGATATTCGCATCTGACCGGCGGCTATCCGGGGGGACAGGCGGAATATGTACGGGTGCCCTTCTCGGACATCGGGCCGATCGTCATTCCCGACGACGGTCTGGAAGACGAAAAGGTGCTGTTTCTTTCCGATATCCTGCCCACCGGCTGGATGGCGGCGGAGAACGCGGGCATCGAGCCGGGCGATACGATCGCCGTCTGGGGCTGCGGCCCGGTCGGTCTCTTTGCCATCCAGTCGGCCTTTCTGATGGGGGCGGAGCGGGTGATTGCCATCGATCATTATCCGCGCCGGCTCGATCTGGCGCGCGGGCTGGGCGCCGAGGTCATCGACTTCAAGCAGACCGGCGTGCTCGAAGCCCTGATGGACATGACCGGGGGGATCGGACCGGACGCGGTGATCGATGCCGTGGGCATGGAATCGCATGGATTCGGGGTCGATAACCTGCTGGACGGGCTGAAGCAGACGATTGGCATGGGGGCCGACATGGGCCATGCGCTGCGCGAGGCGATCCTGGCCTGCCGCAAAGGGGGACGCCTGTCGATCCCTGGGGTTTACGGCGGCTTCCTCGACAAGTTTCCGCTCGGTGCCCTGATGGAAAAGGGCCTCCAGCTCAGGACGGGCCAGACCCATGTCCAGCGGTATTCGGCCGATCTGCTCCGCCGGATCGGGGAGGGGGAGATCGACACGACCTTCCTGATCAGCCATCGCCTGCCGCTTGAGGAGGCCGCGACGGGCTACGGGAACTTCAAGGACAACCAGAACGAATGGACCAAGGTGGTCCTCAGACCCCACTGAGGCCTCCCGAAAGAGGCCCCCGCGCGACCCCCCTGCCCCCGCGGGAGCCATACCCGGTTCATGCCTGGGAGAAGGGGGTGCCGATCGGAGGGGCCCTGTCCCTCTCCCTGCCCTCGCGCCTCGGGCAGCCAACCCCGCGCACGCGTGCGCAAAGAATATCATATTGATATCGCTTATAAATAAAAATACCCTAACCGGATATTCAGAACCGCGCACGCACCCAGGCGAGCGGTTCCGGAGCGTCGGTGAGAGGCGGTCGATCCGCCATCGGGCAGGAATCGCGGACCTTTCCGTGGCTCCGGCTCCATTGCGCTCTGTGCTGAATACTCTTCGAACAGATGAGTGATCTTCGACCCGAAGCGATTTCCAATCGAAGGGATTTATTCGAGGACGAGAGGGATCACGTCAATCAAACGGAGGGACGGGGGGCGGTGCCACTCCGAACGGGCACCGCTCCGGGGCGCGGGCGTTGCCGCGGGCGACCCTGGCGCGAATGGTGGCCTCGCGCTCCAGGGGGCCGTCGCGCGCGGTGTATCTGTCTGGTCGCGGGGGAAGTGCTGCCTCACCGCCTTCGGCGTGTCGACATCAGGCTTGCCCGCGCCCCGGTCCCCCCGGTCCAGAGAGGTTCGGACAGCCCGATCCGCCGGGCGAAAGCTCGGCGGCGGCTGGCGCGGACCATCAGCCTCAGATGTCGAACGTGACGCCTTGGGCCAGCGGCAGGGCGGTCGAATAATTCACCGTGTTGGTGGCGCGCCGCATATAGCCCTTCCACGCGTCCGAGCCGCTCTCGCGACCCCCGCCGGTCTCCTTCTCACCGCCGAAGGCGCCGCCGATCTCGGCGCCCGAGGTGCCGATATTGACATTCGCAATGCCGCAATCCGAGCCCGAGGCCGAAAGAAACGTCTCCATCTCGCGCATGTCGAGGGTGAAAATCGACGAACTGAGCCCTGCCCCGACCGCGTTGTGCTGGCTGATCGCCTCCGAAAGCTCGGAATACCGCATGACATAGAGGATCGGCGCGAAGGTCTCTTCCAGCACCGGGCCAGTCTGGGCGGGCATCTCCACGAGCGCGGGCCGCGCGTAATAGCCGCCCTGCCCCACGGGCACACGCTCGCCGCCATGGACAACGCCACCGGCCGCGCGCGCCGCCCCGAGCGCGGCCTGCATCGCATCGAAGGCGGTCTTGTCGATCAGCGGCCCGACCAGGGCATTGGTTTCCAGCGGGTTGCCGATGCTGACCCGCTCATAGACCTTGATCAGTTTCGGCACGATCTGGTCATAGACACTGTCCTGCACGAAGAGCCGCCGCAGGGTCGTGCAGCGCTGGCCCGCCGTGCCCATGGCGCCAAAGGCCACCGCGCGCAGGGCCATGTCGAGATCGGCCGAGGGCGTGACGATCCCCGCGTTATTGCCGCCGAGTTCGAGAATGGCGCGGCCGAACCGCTCCGCGACCTTCGGCCCGACGACGCGGCCCATCCGGGTCGAACCGGTGGCCGAAATCAGCGGCACGCGGCGATCCCCGACCAGCGCGGCGCCGACCTCCGGGCCGCCAACCAGCACCTGCGACAGGTTCGCGGGCGCATCGCCGAAACGGGCCAATGCCCGCTCCAGGATCGCCTGACAGGCGAGCGCGGTCAGAGGGGTCTTTTCGGACGGCTTCCAGACGACGGAGTCGCCGCAGACCATCGCCAGCGCGGCATTCCAGGACCAGACCGCGACCGGGAAGTTGAAGGCCGAGATGACGCCGACGACGCCCAGCGGGTGCCAGGTCTCCATCATGCGGTGACCGGGGCGCTCGGTGGCGATGGTCAGGCCGTAAAGCTGACGCGAGAGACCGACGGCGAAGTCGCAGATGTCGATCATCTCCTGAACCTCGCCGAGCCCTTCCGAGCTGGACTTGCCCGCCTCGATCGAAACGAGCGTGCCCAGATCGGTCTTGGCCGCGCGCAGTTCCTCGCCCAGCAGACGCACGAGTTCCCCCCGGCGGGGGGCGGGCACGGTGCGCCATTCGAGAAAGGCGGCATGGGCGGCGGCGATGACGCGATCCGTCGCCGCCAGATCATGGGTGGCAATCTTCGCCACCTGCTCTCCGGTGAGCGGCGAGAAGGTGGCCAGATCGCCTCCCGACAGCAGGTCGGGCAACAGGCCCAGGCGGGAAAAGATCTCGGCGATGGTCTGGGTCAAGTCGGTCATGTCGTGGTCCTTTTCGTCAAGCGGAGGCATGGACGCGGCAGGCGCGCAGCGAAGCGGCCTCGGTCGCGGCATAATGGGCGAATTCGTCCAGCACGGAAGCACCCAGCGCGGTTTCGAAGATCCGCTGGTTCGGGCTGGCCTGAAAGGCCTGGGCCGCGTGATCGCCGAGGTTTGACTGGAAAATCCCGGCGGCCGAGACCGGCAGGAAGTCCTCGTAGACCAGCGGCGTCGCGGTGATCGCGCCTTGCGCCAGCAGGCTGTCGATATCGGCTCCAGGGTCGATCTCGCGGCCCGGCACCGGGGCATAGGTGAAATAGCCGAGACCCTCGCGGCGGATGCTGTCCCAATCGTCGGGGAAAGCGGTGAAGGTCGCCTCCAGCGCCGCCATATACTCCGCCGCGTTCGAGCCGTCGGCGGCCGGGCGGGTGATGGCACGGGCATCGTTCAACAGACGGTCATAGAGCGCCCGGCCCCTGGGGGTCAGGGCAATGCCGCGCTGCTCGATCTCGCCGAAGCGCGCCGTGTGCTGGCCCGGGACCAGCCGGCCCGAGGCATCGGGGAAAGCCACCGCCTCCCCCAGCGCCTTGAAGGACGTCTGGCGCAGCAGGATCGGGCAGGCGCGGCGGGGTGGCCCCTCGACCACCGCCTTGGGCACGATGCCATGTTCGGGCATCAACCTCTGCGCCGCGTCGATATCGAGCGTGCGCGGCGTCAGATGGTTGATATGCGGGCCCTTGAAGGAGACCACGTCGGCGAGCAGAGGATGGGCGTCCCGCAGGCGCCCGTAGGTCCCGGCATCGACCTTGGCCTCGGCGTGCCAGCGGAAAGTCTCCAGCACCGACTCCACGAACCGATCCGCCTCGTCCTCGGTCAGGCCGCCCCGCGCCTCGGCCTTCGCGGTCAGCGCGAGCGCCTCGGCCGTGAAGATCCGCCGCCCGGCCAGCACCCCGGCGGCGGTGTCGCGCAGGTCGGCGTCCCCGATCAGGTCGAGCCGCAGAAGGGAGGTGAAGACGCGGAACGGGTTCACCGACAATGCCTCGGCGCCCACCGGGCGGAAGGCGGTCGAATGCACCGGCACGCCCGCGGGCGAAAGGTCGTAATAGCCGACCGGCATCATCCCCATCACCCCGAAGATGCGCCGCATGTCGAAGAGTTCCCGGGCCGTGCCCAGCCGGATCGCGCCGTGCCGCTCGACCGAGACGCGGTCGAGGGTCCCGTTGCGCCTCAACTGATCGCGAAGCGCGGTATCCTCGTCCAGCACGCGGTCGTTCACCTGCGCCACGAGATCGAGCAGCGTGCCATAGGCCGGCACCTCGGCGCGGTACATCGCCGAAAGGGCGGCGGAGAAGCGTGCCCGGATCTGGTCGGGAGCGAGGAAAGCGGAGGATGCCATTGCGGAAGTCCTGAGAGCTGATCGGATCTTGCATCTCCCTAAGGCATGGATCACGGAATGGAACCTGTTCGATTCCAATGAAACGATGCAAAGAGCGCATGGATCTTCGTCGCCGGATGAATCCCGACATGATGATGCTGCAGTCGTTCGACAGCGCGGCGCGGCATCTGAACTTCACCCGCGCGGCCGAGGAGCTCCACCTCACGCAGAGCTCCGTGTCGCGACATGTGCGGGATCTCGAAGAGCAGCTCGGGGTTGCGCTCTTCAACCGGGTGCGGCGGCGGGTGGTGTTGACGCCCGCCGGGGCACAGTTCCATCGCGAGGTGACGCGTCTGCTGCGGAGCAGCCGCGAAATGATGATGCGGGCGCTGCATGGCGGGGACCGGACAGAGACCCTGCGCATCGCCGCGCCGCCGACCTTCGCCAGCCGCTGGCTTGTCCCGCGCCTGCCGGAATTCTGCGCCGCGCATCCGGGGGTCCAGATCGATTTGATGACCTATGCCGATCCCTTTCCGCTCGCCCACGATCAGTGCGACCTGGCCTTTCATTTTGGCGAACCGTTCTGGCCGCGGGGGGAATGCCGTTATCTCTGCGGCGAGCAGGTGATCGCGGTTGGCGCCCCGAGCCTCTTGTCCGACGAACCCGTCGAGGTACTGCTGGCGCGCCTGCCGCTCCTGCAGAACGCCGCCAGACCGCTGCAATGGCAGGACTGGCTGACGCACGCGGGGCTGGAACGGGACCTCAGCCTGCGCGGACCGCGGTTCGATACATTCGCCACCGCCATCTCGGCCGCGATCGCCGGGATGGGGCTTGCCCTGCTGCCCGACTATCTGATCGAGGCCGAGCTGGCCAAGGCGGAACTCGTGGCGCTGGACGCGCCGGCCTTGATCTCGAGCACGGCCTATTACATCGTAACGCCGGACGAGGGTCCGCGCGGGCCTTTGATTGAACTCTTCTCCGACTGGGCCCGCGGCCAGGTCCGCCGCCGCTGAACAGGAAACGCGGGTCCCGAGGGAAGCAGACCCCACGGGGCAAGCTCCCTCGCTGGATCTGTGGACGATCGCCATTCGACGGACGCGATCACACTCGCAAGGACCGCCCGAGGGTCACATGGATCGTCGTTACACCTGCGCGGCGATCGAAGTCTTGTCGATGATCGACCAAACCGCGTCGATCCTGCCATCCTTGATCGTGTAGAAGACATTCTCCTCGAACCGCACGCGCTTGCCGTTGACGGGAATGTCGAACAGGCTGCCTTTGGGAGCACAGTCGAACCTCAGGCGACTCGCGATGTGTGGAGGGTCGATGACGAGCAGCGCGACGTCAAAAGCGAGGTCCGGGATCGCTCGAAAATCGCCCTCGAGCATCGATCGATAACCGGTCAGTCCGATGAGTTTCCCATTGTAGCTGACAGTCTCTCCGACATAGCGACCGAGAGTCTCCCAATCCTGGCGGTTCAGGCAGTCTATATACCGGCGGTAGAGCGCGGCGAGGTTATCCCTGTTCATATATCCACTCCGTCGGGCCAATTCGCCGGCGCTGGCGCTGGAGCGAAACAGCGACCGTCCCGTCGTCCTTCCGGGGCTCCGGTACCCCTCGCGGATTTCCCCGAGCCAGGGTGCCAGGGAATACCGACGCATGGATCGACATATCGGGTAAGGCGCTCTGGCGGCCAGTCCCGGGGACAACCGCTTCCGGCCACTCCCGTTCCCCAAAAGCCATCATTTTCGACAGATCATGACGACGGCGGCGGGAGATTTCTCTCGCGCCGCCCCTTCGAGGCTCGGTCGGGACATTCAAGGAGCGATTTCTTCCAGTGTCCTTCCCTTGGTCTCTATCGCGCAGAGCGCGGTAATCACGGCACCGAGCAGAAGGAAGCCTGCGAATATCGCGAAGACATACTGGATGCCGAAATGCGCCATCGTGAAACCCACCACCAATGGTCCCGCGAAGGAGCCGAGGCGGAGCCAGGCGGAGCCGAGGCCGGTTCCGAGAGCCCGCAGCCGGGTCGGGTAAATCTCGGCGGAGTAAAGGTAAAGCGAGAAGGTGATCGTCTGCACGATCGCATAGGCGAGACCCGCCAGAACCAGCACCTGCAGAGGCGTGGTCGCACCGAGCAGGGCGAGCGCGATCAGCGGCACCGGAGCCAGCAGGAAAGCGGCGGTGTACCAGCGCTTGCGGCCGACCTTGTCGATCAGGAGCGCGCAGGCGATGGCGGCGACCACGCCTCCGACCGAGGTCAGCAGTCCATAGAGCAGGGCGGTCTCGATCGGCAGGTTGAAGGTCTGGCGGTAAAGGGTCGGCAGCCAGGTGATCATGCCGTTCGCAACCACGTAGGAGCAGAACCACATTCCCCAGATCGTCAGTGTCCGCTGGCGGTAGACCCCTTCGAAGAGTTCGCGCCAGTTCGACTCCGTTTCCGTCCTCGGTTTGACGGGCAGCGGTGTCGGCTCGGGCAGGGGTTGACCGGCGGCGCGGGCGCTCTGCTCAAGCTGCGTCACGATCCTGTCGGCCTCGGCGTAGCGGCCCTTGGAGGCGAGCCAGCGCGGGCTTTCCTTCATGAAGAACCGCAAGGGCAGCAGGACAAGCGCCGGAATAAGGCCGACCAGAAACATCGCCTGCCAGCCATAGGTCGGAACCAGCGCACGCGCGATGAGACCCGCGCCCACCAGCCCGAGCAGGAACATCACCTCGTAAAGCAGGAAGAAGCGCCCCCTGCCCTTCGAGCCGATATATTCGTTGATATAGGCGGAGGCGACGGGCACCTCGCCGCCGGTGCCGATGCCCTGAACGAAGCGGAACAATATCATCATCGCCGCGCCGGTCGCAAAGAGGCAGGCGACATCCATCGAGACGAACAGCAGGATGGTGAAGAGCAGGACCCTGAGCCGACCGAGCCGCTCGGCGAGCCAGCCGAAGAGCACCGCGCCGAAGAGTTGGCCGAGATAACCCATCGAGAGGATCATGCCGGTCTGCTGGGGATTGAGCCCCCATTCACGCACCAGCACCGGCATCGCATAGGCGATCGCAATCACCGTATAGCCGTCGAAGAAGGTGGCCGCGCCTATGATGTTTCGCGTCCAGAACACGCGCCGGGTAATCGGCAGCCGCTCGATCCGGGCGCTGATATCGGCCTGTCCGTCGAAGGGACGCGCGGTTCCCTCGGAAACCTCTGGATCAAGTCTGGGCAGCGTTCGGGCTGCCGACGCCATGAGCATGATATCCTCCGTTGATGTCGAGCTTTGCTCTTGTTTGGTTCCGGTGACGAGACACGCCCCCGGTTTGTTGCGCGGACCCTGTCCGCGACGCGGGTCGGCGGAGGTATCCCCGCCGCGCGGAGCGAACCGCGCATTCCGTCGAGGGGAGCGGACCTGGCCGGCCCCCTCGGTGGTTCGGCGGCGTGTGGATCAAGCCGCGACGGCCTCGCCCACGAAGGTCAGGCCGGAAGCCTTCACCGCGGCGCGGATTTCCTCGTCCGCCCCGTCGCCAAGCGGCTTCAGCGGTTCGCGGACATTGACATTGTCGACGAGGCCGCGGGCCCGGAGCGCATGCTTCAACGCCACAGAGCCCTCCATGTGCGAGCCGCGGTGATAGACCGCGCGCGTGATGGGAAGCAGTTGCTCGTGATACTTGCGGGCGAGGGGATAATCCTGCGCCTTGCCAGCCTTGAGGTATTCGATCAGCAGTTCGGGCGCCATGTTGCCATAGCCGACCAGCAGGCCATCGATGTCGAACATCGTCGGCAGCAGCCACTCGTCATGACAGGACATGATCGCGATCTCGGGGAAGGCGTTTTTGATCGCGGGGATCTCGTTGTACCAGCGCTTCATGTCACGCACGCCGTTCTTCGTCGCCGTTACGCCCTTGATGGCGCAGATTTCGAGTTGGGTGTCGAGGTCGTAATTCGCCTTGGTGACGGCCGGATACTGGAACAGGATGCATTCCAGTCCCGACTGAGCGATCGCCTTGTAGCGGTCCTGCGGGGCGCCCTTCTGGTAACCAAAGCGCAGCCAGCCGTGGTTGGGATAAACCAGAGCACCGGTCGCGCCCGCGTCGAACTTCTCGACGGCTTCGCGTTCGGCGACCTTGGTGCCCTCGCCGGTGATGCCCGCCACGACCGGCAGATCGGTCGCGTCCCTGTAGACGCGGATGAGTTCAAGCTGCTCGTCATGGGTGAGGAAGGTGCCCTCGCCCGCGTGACCGAGAATGACGAGGCTCTTCACGCCGTCGATCGAGGCCAGCCATTGGGCGAGTTTCGCGTTTGCCTTGAAATCGACGTCGCCATTGTCCTTGAACAGCGTCACGGGAGCGGGATTGAGGCCCTTCCAGTCGATAGCCATGGTTCGTTTCCTTTCTTGAGAAGCGGTATCAGGAGTGCCCGGCTCTGGGTCGATCCTGTTCGTGTTTGATTCGGATCGTTTGCGGGAACGTTCCCATTTCATGCCTGAATCATGCTCTTGCGTCAACCCTGCTTTGCGTGTCACGTCGAAACAAAGCAGTGGGAAGGATGTCGGTATCGTGACCGATGAGCAAAACAGCCAGGCCAGGGAGACGCAGGGCCGTGTCACCCTGCATGACGTGGCGGCCGCGTCGGGCGTGTCCAAGTCAACCGTGTCGCGGATCCTCGACGAGCGATTGCCACGCTCGGACAGTGAAACGGCGCAAAAGGTGCGCCGGATTGCAAATGAACTTGGCTACATGCGGGACGTGGCGGCGGCGAGCCTTCGCCGGGGCAAGACGATGACGATCGGCGTGGTCGTGCCGCGCCTCACCGACACCGTCATGGCCATGCTTTACGAGGCTCTCGCACACGCCTGCGCGCGCGCGGGTCAATTCGCCATCGTCGCGACCACCGACGACGCGCCGCGCGCCGATCGCGTCGCGGCGGAGACACTTCTCAGGCGGGGCGTGGATGCCCTGGTCCTTTGCACCGCGCGCGACGGGGATGATTTCCCGGCGGTGCTGACCGCGCGCGGGGTTCCATTCGTCCTGGCGCTGCGCACGGATGACCAGAGCCTCTCGTCGGTGGGCGACGACTCCCTCGGCGGGTATCTCGCGACCCGTCATCTGCTTGATCTCGGTCATCGCCGGATCGGGGTCATCCCCGGCCCCTCCTATGCCTCGAGCAGCAGGGGCAGAGTCTCGGGGTACCGGCGGGCGATGGCCGAGGCGGGCATCGAGCTCGACCCCAGCCTGATCACTGGCGCGAGCTTTTCAATCGACGCGGGCGTGGAGGGGGCCGAGGCCTTGCTGAATCTTCCGGCGCCCCCCACCGCGATTTTCGCAGTGAACGACAATACCGCGATCGGAGCCATGTCCGCGCTCAGACGGCGCGACCTGTATCTGCCGCGCGACATATCGCTCGTGGGCTACAACGACATTCCCATTGTCAGCCGGCTGGGGACGCCATTGACCACCGTGCGCGTTCCCTTCGACCAGATCGCGAGTTCCGCGCTCGATCTGCTCCTGCGGGGGCCGACGAATGCGCTGGACCAGATCCGGGTCGCGGCCCCCACGCTCATTCCCCGTCAATCAACATCCGCCCCCAGACAAGGCTGATGGGCCCGCGCGGCGACGAGCCCCATCCGGGGAAAGGGCGCATGGGCCTGTCGGGGCCGAGCCGCCGACGAGAGCGGCGACACGATCGGCTTCCCCCTCCGCCCGGCCCGAAACACAGGCGGAACCATCGGGCGGCGGCCCTTGTGCCACGGCCGCCGGTCATGCCGGCAGGCTCAGCCGTCGGCGGGCGTCATCTGGGTTTCCACCGAGAGCGTGATCTCGTCGCCGATCATCGGAACCAGGATGTTCAGACCCCAGTCGGATCGATCGAACCGCGTCACGGCGGAGAATCCAAGCTTCGCGGTCTTTGCGAACGGATGCTCCGCCATCGATCCGTTGAAGGTGACCGCGAGTTCGGCGGGGTGTGTCTGCCCCCGGAAGGTGAGATCGCCACGCACGATGCCGGTGCGCGCGCCGGTCAGCTCGATTTCACGCGAGACGAAGCGGATCGGCGCCCCGGCGAGAAAATCCGGATCCTCCGCGATCATCTGGTCGAAGTTGGTCTCCTCGGGATGGGGAAAGTCGGTCCGAAGACTCGCCGGATCGATTTCGACCTCGAGCCTGGAGTCGGCGGGCGCATCGGGGCGCCAGTCAAGGGTCGCCTTCGCCGCGACGAAGCGGGCGCTCCAGTGCGAGAGCCCGGAGTGATCGAGGCTCCAGATCACCTGGGTATGGGCCGGGTCGGTCACATAGAGGCCGGCGGGCGCTGGAAGCATCGACCGGTCGGGCGCCTCTCCCGCGTGACCGATCCCGAAGGTGGCTGCGATCAGGCAAAGGGCGATGGCGGCGGCATAGCCATTCCGGGCGCGGCGGCGACGATGGATCGTGACGGACATGATGGGTCTCCTGTCGAGGTCGTTCAGGGGGATCAGGCGGCGAGGGGGGCGCCGACAATGTCGATGGAATGCTCGGCGCAGAGCCGACCGAGGCGGGCGACACGCTCGGGGGTGGCGCCCACATACGCGGGAAGGCCCGGACCCTCCGCCGGTCGGCTCGCCGCCCGCACGAGGCCGATGAAATCATGCCCCCGCGTGACGGTCAGACAGCGCGCCCCCGCCGGGCTGATGACGCGGAAACCATGGCGGGCGCCCTTGGGAATGAAGATGGTTTCACCGGGGCGTGCGACACGCTCCGCGCCTTCGAGGGAAAAGTGCATCGCGCCTTCGAGCACATGAAAGATCTCGTCCTCGTTCAGATGCGCATGCAGGGGCGGCGCCTCGCCAAACGGCATCCAGTGTTCGATGACGCAGGTCTGGTCCGCTCCGTCTTCCGCGGCCACGCGGATGGAAACGCGGGTATCGCCGAACCACAGGTCGCGGTCCTGGGGACGTATCGTGGAAAGCATCGGATTATCCTCGCTCTGGACACGGAGCAGCGGAGCGCCCGCTGTCGCGTCGGGGGTTTGTTTCGGGTTTCGATCTGGTCGGACAAAAGGTCCGGTGCCGATGGGTCTCGGACAAAACGTCCGGTGCGGATCGGTATACTCCGGGCGGATCGCAAACGCTTCCTAAGTGCTTGCTAAGCGCGTCCCGCTTTTGCTAAATTTTGACTAAGGGAGGTCCAGGGGTGCATCTCGGGTCAGAAATCGCAACCTTCCTCCGGGGACCGATCCTGATGACCATCGGGACCCGCGATGCCGAGGGGCGTCCGACGGTGGCGAGGGGTTCCGGCGTCGCTCTCTCCCAGGATGGAACCTGTGCGACGATCCTGATTTCGGAATTTCTCTGGCCCGACTGCATTGCCAATCTGCGCGACAATGGCAGGGTGGCCGCGACGTTCGTCCGGCCGGACAGTTATCGCGCCTTCCAGGTCAAGGGCCATGCCTTGGTCCGCGCGGTCCGGGACGACGAGCTTGCGCAGGCGCGGGACTATGTCCTGATGAGCCGCGCCTTTCTCGTATCGCTGGGTGTGCCGGGGTCGATGGTGGACTGGTGGCTGACGGCGCGGGACGTGGTCGCCGCCGATTGCGGGATCGAGCGCGCCTTCGAACAGACACCCGGGCCCCGCGCCGGTCGTGCGATCCCATGAATCTCTCCGCCCTGGACGATTGCTTCGAGGGCGTGATCCCCTCCATTCTCGCCACCGCCTCGGAGGAGGGCGTTCCGAACATATCCTATCTCAGCCATGTCGCGCGGGTCGATGACCGGCATATCGCCCTGTCCAACCAGTTCTTCGGCAAGACCATGGCCAATCTGCGGGCCAATCCCCGGGCGGAGGTGCTCGTGGTGGACGGTGCCATCGGACGGCAGTACCGGCTCGATGTCGTCTGGCTGCGCGAGGACTCCGAGGGGCCGGTGTTCGAGCGGATCTCGGCCGCGCTCAATGCTTCGAGCGCGCAGATCGGCATGGCGGACGTCATGCGCCTGACCAGTGTCGGTCTGTTCCGGGTCGATGGAATTCATCCCCTGCCCCATCCGTCCGGAGAGGAACCGCCCCCGCCCGCGCCGCGCGATCCCATCCTGCCCCGGCTCGCGGCGGCGATCGCGGCCATAGGTTCGCAGACCGAGAGCGCCGGCGTGGTAGAGGCGGCGCTGTCGCAGACCTGCGCCTTGCTGAACTGCCCGGCGGCGGTCCTGTTCCAGCATGATCCGGCCCGGGGCACGCTCTTCACCGTCGCAAGCCGCGGCTATCCGGCATCGGGCGCGGGATCGGAACTGGCCCTGGGCGAGGGGGTGGCGGGCGCCGCGGCCGCGTCCGGACAGGTGCAAAGGGTGTCGGATGCGAGCCGCGTCTATCGGTTCGCGGCGGCGATCCGGGCCTCGACCGGGGCGGAGGATATCACGCCCGCCATCCCCCTCCCCGGCCTCGAAGGGGCGCAAAGCCGGATCGCGGCGCCGCTTGTCGTCAGGGGCCAGCTCTGGGGGGCGATCTTCGCGGAGAGCGAGGAGCGTTTTCTCTTTCGGTCGGAGGATGAGCTGGCCCTGCGCGTCTTTGCCGATCATGCCGCGTCGACGCTTCTGCTCGCCGAGGCATTGGCCGCGGAGGGGCCGGCGGCCTCGCCGATGACCGCGGCGCGACCGGCCTTCCAGCCCGGCAACGGGTTCAGGGTCGTGCATTACAGTTTCGATGACAGCGTCTTCATCGACGACCAGTATCTGATCCGGGGTGTCGCGGGGCGGCTGCTGGCCTATCTGCTGGGCCGGTACGAGACCGAGGGGCGGACGGAATTCTCCAACCGCGAGATCCGCCTCGCGCCGGAACTCCGCCTGCCCGACTACAAGGACAATCTGGAGACACGACTTCTGTTGTTGCGCCAGCGGCTGGAGGAAAAGAGCGCGCCGGTGCGGATCGAACGAGCCGGCCGGGGCCTCCTGCGCCTCGCCCTTTCCGGCTCCCCCCGCGTCGAGGTCATCGCCACCTGAGCCCACGCCATCCCGCGGCTCCCCCGGATGTTCCGGTCCGCCTGACCGGGGGGCAGTGTCGTTGATACGAGCTGGACCGGGGCGCGATCCGAGCGGAGTGCAAGGAGCGTCCAAAGGGGCCTCTCGTGATCGGTGAGGATCAGCCCGAAGGGTTTCCGCTTTCCCCGGTCTGTCATCGCGGTCGCCGTCCGGGCCTAGGCGCGCAGACGGCGCCATCCGCGCCCAGGCCCATTTGTTCCGTCGGTTCGGACAGCGGCCGGATATCTCCCGCGGGAGGGGATGGCATCGTCGCGGAACCGTTCCGACCGCGCGGGATCCCTTGTCTTCGCGCATCATCGGATAAGGGGGCGCCCCCCTTGGGCATCAGGAGGGATACGGAGCCGAGGTGGCCACCCTTTTGGCGGCGCGTCCGATCTTTAGTCCCGGGGGAGGAACCATCTCGCAGCGATCCGGTTGGGGACAAGTGGTTTTTGAGGGAGGCGCCGATGATGACGTTGATCTGGGACAGGGCGGCGGTGCTGTCGGATCCGGGACCCGGACAGGTTCCCGAGGAACTGCCCGGCGACATTCCCACCGAGGCGCCCGTTCCCACCGACCCCGACCTTCCACCGCCACCGGAGCCAGAGCCCTACTCCGACCCGCCTCTGCCGGATCCGGTCCCGGGGAATGTCCCACCCGCCCCCATGCTCCGGAGCGGCGCCCTCCGCTGACGCCGTCCACGGAGAGCATCGCGACCCTTTGCGGGGATGGGACCTCAGGGCGACACGGCGCATCCGCGTCCGGTCCCCGGGCCAACGGGACGGGTTCCCGCCGGATGCCGCGACTTTGGACGAAGGCGGGGCCATCGGAAACCGCCCCGCCTCTCCCAAATCCGCGAGGTCCCTTGAAAAATCATCCGGTTGGGAAACATCATCCCCTGCCGAGGACGCGGAGGATCTCCCTCCGGTGATCGCGGCGCAGACCTCGCTTCCGGACGTGCCGTGATCCCGATCGTTCCCCTGATTCTCGCCGTCGCCCTGTTCATGGAGCAGATGGACTCCACCGTCATCGCGACATCGCTGCCAGCCATCGCGTCCGATATCGGTACCTCGCCGGTGGCGCTCAAGCTCGCGATCACCTCCTATTTCGTGGCGCTCTCGATCTTCATCCCGATCAGCGGCTGGATGTCCGACCGGTTCGGCGCAAAGACCATCTTTCGCCTGGCCATCCTGGTCTTCATGGTCGGCTCCGTCGCCTGCGCCTTCTCCGGCTCGCTTCAGGCGTTCGTGCTGTCGCGGTTTCTGCAGGGCATCGGCGGCTCGATGATGACGCCGGTGGGCCGCCTGCTGCTCGTGCGCGCCACGCCGCGCACCGAACTGGTCTCCGCGATGGCCTGGCTGACGATTCCGGCGCTGGTCGGACCGATCATGGGACCGCCGCTCGGCGGGCTGCTCACCACATATCTCAGCTGGCACTGGGTGTTCTGGATCAATGTGCCGATCGGCCTCCTGGGTCTTGCCCTCGTGACACGATACCTGCCCGCCGGCGAGCCGAGATCCCCGGGCCCCCTGGACCTGCCGGGCTTCCTGCTCACCAGCATTTCCTTCACCGGACTGGTTTTCGGCATGTCGGTGATCAGCCTTCCCGCCGTGCCGATCTCCCTTGGCTATGTCGGCATAACCATCGGGATCGTGGCGGGGGCGGCTTATCTGCGCCATGCGCGGCGCACGACGGTCCCGCTGCTCGATCCGCGCCTGCTGCGGTTCAGGCTGTTTCGCGCGGGCATCGTCGGCGGCTCGGTCTTTCGGATCGGGATCGGCGCCATCCCCTTCCTTCTCCCCCTGATGCTCCAGCTTGGTTTCGGGTTGAATCCGTTCCAGTCCGGCATGATCACCTTCGTGACCGCGGTTGGCGCGCTGACGTCGAAGTTCCTGGCGCAACGGGTATTCCGGATGTTCGGCTTCCGGACCGTCCTCGGCGTCGGGGCGCTCTGCTCCGCCCTGTTCACCGCCATCTATGGTCTCTTCACGCCGACCACCCTTCCCTGGGTGATGATGGGGTTCCTGCTCGTCGGCGGCTCCCTGCGCTCGATCTGCTTTACCGGGATAAATGCGATGGTGTTCGCCGATATCGACGATGCCGATTCCGCTCAGGCCACGGCGATCAACGCGGTGGCACAACAGCTGTCCCTGGCAACCGGCGTCGCGCTCGCCGGGGGGATTCTGGACATCGCGGGCCAGTTCCACGGCGGCGGGATCGCGATCGGCGATTTCCATATCGCATTTTTCGGGGTCGCGATCCTGTCGGGGCTCTCGGCCTTCATCTTCCTCGGGCTGCCACGCGACGCGGGCGCCGTGGTGTCGGGCCACCGCCGCTTCGCCACCCGATAGCGATAGCGCGGACGATCCGACCGCGCCGGATCCTCCGTCGCCCTAGGCGCGTTCCAGTTCCGATGGCGGAACGTCCTTGGCGATATCGAGCGCCGAACGATCGGCGAGGCGATCCCCGATCTCTTCGAGCGCCTCGCCCAGGCGCGTGACCACGAAACTGGAACCTGTGGCCTCCGCGAGCCCCTCCGCCGTCTGGTCCTCGCCGGACGCGGACCAGAAGGCGGGCACGATCGGGAGGCCGGTGTGTTTCCTCAGGCGCCGGATGGCATAGCGGGCATGGGCGACCGAGCCGGGGTTCAGATAGGACAGACAGATCAGCCGGGCCGCGCCAAAATCGGGTCGCGATTGTCCGATGCCAGCTATATCGGCGAAGGAGATCCCCTTGGCCTCGATGCCCCGCCGCTCCAGCATCTGGGCGAGGATCAGGGCCGCGACATCGTCGAGATTTCCGCGCCCTCCGATGCAAAGGACGGGCCCCGCGCCCTGAGCCGACGGCTCTCGCGGCGTTTCCGCATCCCCGGGCTCGTCCAGGGCCCCGAGATTTTCCACAAGCAGGGTCGCACCCGCCGCCACGATCTCCCGCCGCTCGTCCGTCAGGACACCGCGCGCGCGATCGGCCTCGACCATGGCCAGCGCGGGCAGCGCGACATCCTGATAATACTCCAGCGGATCATGCGTGCGCAGATAGTCCTCGGCCCGTTCGGTCGCCTCGTCCGGATCGCCCGCCAGCAGGCGCTGATAGAGACTTTCCTCCGGTGTCAGAACCGGTTCATTGCCGAGCAGGATATTCAGGAACGCGAATTGTGGCGCATGTTGCCCGAGCACGACGAGGCAGACGGTGAGCGGCGTCGACAGCAAAAGCCCGACCGGCCCCCAGAGCCAGGTCCAGAAGATCGCGGTGGCGAGGACCGCGAGCGGCGACAATCCGGTACTGGCGCCATAGAGCCAGGGTTCGAGCACATTGCCACAGATCAGCTCCGCGACAATGAAGAGCGCCGCCGTCCAGAACAGCATCGTCCAGCCGGGATCGACCGCCACCGCGAGGACCAGGGGAAAGACCGCCGCGATCACCGGACCAATGAAGGGCACGAAACGCAGCATCATCGCCAGCATGCCCCAGAGCAATGGATTTGGCACGCCGATCAGCCAGAGCCCGATCCCGATCGGAACGCCATAGGTCGTGTTGACCACGAGCTGCATCAGCAGGTACCGCCCGACGCGCCGGGCGGCGTCGTCGAGGGCACGGGTCGTGCGGTGGAGATCGCGGCTGCCGGCGAGGCGGATGAACCGGTCGCGCAGGTCTTCTTTCTGGAGCAGCATAAAGACGACAAAGACCACGACGATGCCGGTGGTGGCCAGAGGCTCGATCAGCGGGCCAACGATCGTTTGCAGCAATTGCAGGGGGGCGGGATCGGGTTGTGTGATCTGAACCGGGATCGGCTGTCGCGTGGTCTGTTCGCTCGTGGGGGCCGGGGCGGCGTCGGGCGGTGCCATGGCCGCCTCGTCGATATCCCGCCGCAGATGGCGCAGGGTTTCGGCGGCCCGTTCGAACAGGCCGTCGCTGGCCGAGCTTGATTTGAGCGACTGGATCTTGTCCTGGATGTTCTGCTCATAGGTGGGCAGGTTCGCGCCGAGTTGCGTGACCTGTCCGGTCACGATGAGCCCGAACACTCCGATGCAGAGGAAAGCGGACAGCACCACCGCCCCGACGGCGATCGTTCGCGGGATGGATCGCCGCCGCAGCACCGACACGAGCGGGGCGAGGGCGAAACTGAGCAGGCCCGCGAGGGCGAGCGGCAACAGGACATCCCGGGCAAAATAGAGCGCGGCGATCACGACCACGATCAATGCGACGCCCCCCGCGCCGCCCGCCGAGAGCGCGGGGCCGCCGACCGGGGCGGGTCGCGGGGCCAGGGTCATCTTTGCCCCCCGGTTCGTGTCGGCGGGGTCGTCCGGAAGCGGGCGAGGGCATGATCGCCCGGCCCGATTGACCGAAAGGTTCGACGGATCTTATGCGCGATGATCATTCTCCGTTCTTCCCGGCTGGCTCGGCAATGCCCTGTCCCTGGAGCCCGCCGGGGTTCGGCCTCGTCACGCCATTCGTTTCTGGAACCCTGTGGCGAGGCTGCTTTGTAACGCCCGGCGATCCATTCCGTTCCATCGTCAACCTGTCTGGCGCTCGATGTTTTCACGGCCCTCCGGGCGGATCACCGGCGCCGGTTGGCCCTCGCGGGCATTGCGAGCGGATGGGTGCCGGGGCCTTCCGCGCGTCGCGGGAAAGCGCTGTCCGGGGGGCATCGGCGGGGGCGCATTTTCGAAAGACGGGCGCGCTCGGCCGATCGGGACCAGGGGTGGCTTCTTTCCAGAAGGTTAATGCGTTTTGAAAATCGTTTTAATTCAATTAGATAACGGGGTGCGCACGCGTGCGCACCCGCCGCTGGCTGACGCGCGGGGCGACAAGAAACAGAGGTTCGAGAAGGAAGACCGCGGGGATGGAAAGGCGCCGTGCTGCGCGACCATCGCCGCGTCCAGGTGCCCGGCCTGAGCCGATCCGATCGAGTTTCCCACGACACTTCCCAAAACAGAGTCGATGGCATTCTCGGCCGTGATCGTCGTCGATGCCGGCGATCTGATTCTCGGCGACGGTGACGGCTTCCTGTCCGTCCCGATCAACGGGGCCGAGAACGTCTATGCCCGCGCCATCGCCGGCCCGACGCTCTCGAAATTCGTGCTCTTCTTCGGACCGGCTGAACACGTATCCCTGATGACCTTTGACCTGAGGACCCGGGAGGAGGCCTGAGCTGAACATGGCCTTCAAGCTGCATCGGAAAGGCTGTTCCAATCGCGCCGGACTCGGCCAAGGCCCGGTCGATCCGTCGGCTCTGACAGCGGTCGAACGTCTCCAACAGGAAAACCGGCGCCGAGACTGACGCGGTGGCACTGCGAAATGAAGGCGCCGCCAACAAGGCAATCGGCCGGCGCACCGGCAGCGTTCGGAGGGTCAGGCGCGACATCGTTCGGGGCCACCGCGCCATTTCCCCCGTGCGCAAGTCCGCCCGAGCCTTGGCTCCATCGACTTGATACGGATCAGGGGGTCGGCCTCCACAATGGCGCGAAACTCTGGTGGCGGTTGCGAGGCCAAGGTCTTTCGGGATCCCGGCGGGTTATAGGTGAATGGACGACCCGCCGCCGGCGCGACGAGACGACCGGCGGTCCGTGCCGGATGGGGTGAAGGGATACGACCTCATCAACCGCTCTCACCGCCTGATCCGGGGTGGTGACGCCGATGAGCTCGATCCATGGATCGAGGCCGCTGATGGTCTTCATGCTGGGAAGGGGCGCGGACGCAAGGGCGACGCCACTTGCCTCATCTCTTCGAAAATTTTGGAATCAAAGACTAATGCGTCACATCGAGAGCCGCGCTGCCTGACGAGCCGCATCACGTGGATTCAGCCATAGCTCGAAGCATCGTCGCCGGCTCGGTTATCATAGGAGTCGACTGAGATCAGGATCGCCACCTCATGCACCTGAACGCGCGGATACATGATCCGCCGCCGCGCGATTGGCCCTGTCGAGAGCGTCGGAGAGAGAAGCCGAGGCAGCGAGCGATACCGTCAGGGCGCCGACGAAAACGTCTCCGGCGCCGTGGGTGCTGACGAGTTGCACGGGCAACGCGGGGATCAGGAGGGGAGTGCCATCGGCCTGGACGCTGGCGACGCCGTCACCGCCCGCTGTGACCACAACGATCGGGAAGTGTTCGGCAAGCTTGCGAGCCGCTGCTCCCGCCCCGGCCAGCGTATCGACCGTGAGCCCGCACAGATCCTCCGCTTCGATCGCATTGACGATCAGAACATCGACGAGCGCGGCGAGGGCCGGGGACAAGGGGCGGGCCGGGGCGGCGTTGAGACAGACAATCGCACCATGGTCCCGCGCGGCCCGTGCCGCGACAAGGTTGACTTCCTCCGGTACCTCGTTCTGAAGGATCAGGGCGCGGGCATCGCGCCATAACGAGGCGTCGAGGATCCCATCCGGCGCAATCGCGCGATTTGCGCCGGATACGATCACCGCCCCGTAATCGCCCTCGGCGTCGGAAATGGCCACGCTCATTCCGGAGCCCGCTCCGGCCAGGACCGTTACATGCGAGCGATCGACCCCGCCAGCGTCGAGGCCATCGAGCAGAAAGCGGCCGAAGTCATCATCCCCGACCGCGCCCACCATCCGCGCGACGCCACCCGCGCGCGCGGCCGCGATCGCCTGGTTGCCGCCCTTGCCGCCGAACTTCGGTCGCCAGGCCTGTCCGGTGACCGTCTCGCCCTTGCGGGGATGGTGGGGCGCATCCACCATGATGTCATAATGCAGGCTGCCGACGACGACGAGGATGGGGGCGGTCATGTGTTGCGCCTCTTGGCCGTGACGGCCTTCATGGTTGCGGAAAGATTGCGTTCGGCCGCGGATAGATCGCGCTTGGCGACCGCTGCGAACACGGCATCGCAGAGTGCCAGTTGCGCAATGCGGGCCGCAGCGTTTTCACCGAGCAGGGGGGAGCCCTGCGACGTGGAGCACAGGACGACATCGGCCATCTCGCCGAGAGGGGAGCTGGCATAATTCGTCAAGGCAATGGTCCGGGCACCCTGCGTGCGCGCCAGTTGCGTGGCATCGAGCACCGCCGTCGTTGCCCCGGAATGCGAAAATGCGACCACGACATCGTTCGGACCCAGCAGCGACGCCGACATGAGCATCATATGCGCGTCGTCGAACATGCTGACGCGGATGCCGATGCGCAGGAACTTGTGCGAGACATCCCTTGCGATCTGGGCCGAGCCGCCGATGCCGTAGAAATCGCGCTGGCGGGCGGCGAAGATCAGGTCGGCGGCCCGTTCAAAGGCCACCGGATCAAGGATCGACAGGGTTTCCTCGATCGCATGGATGGAGGTCTTGAACACCTTCCGCGTGATCTCCGCGTCGGTGTCATCTGGGGAAAGATCCTGATGCAAATCCGCGCTTGGAAGACGATTGTAGCCCGCGATGCCGCCACGGAACTCTCGAAACCCTGAGAAGCCGAGCTTCTTGGCGATCTTCACGACCATGGCCTCCGAGACGCCGGCATCCTCGGCGACGCTCTTCAACGGAGTGGTTTCATCGAAATCCCGGCGTCCGAGGATGGCATCGACCACGCGCCCCTCCAGCGGGGTCAGATGCGGCATCATCATCCGGATGCGTGGCCCCACCGTCCTCGGATCGCCGTAGCTCATGTTACCCCCGTCCCCTCGTTGCACGATCGATCAGCATTGCAACGAGAATGATAAGGCCGGTTGCGAAAAGTTGGTAGAAGGCCTGCACGTTCAACAGCGTCAGCCCGTTGCGCAGCGCGCCGAGGATGATCGCGCCGAGCAGCGTGCCGACCACGGATCCCTTGCCACCCATCAGCGAGGCGCCACCGATCGCCGCCGCGGCGATCGCATCGAGTTCCCAGAGATTGCCCATGGTCGGGTCGGCGGCGCCCAGGCGTCCGACAAGGATCAACGCGGCGACGGCGGCGAGGGCGCCGGAGATCGTATAGCTCGCGATCTTGGTCAAAGCGACCGGGACGCCTGCGATATGCGCGGCCTCCTCGTTGCCGCCAACCGCGAGGAAATACTCGCCCAGAGGTGTCTTGTTGAGAACCACCCAGACCAGAGCCGCCAGGACGGCGACAATCAGCACCGGATTGGGAATGCCGAGGGTGGTCGTATTGAAGAGGGCCCGGAACGCCGGCGGGATCCCGAAAATCGGATTGCCGCCGGTATAGATCAGCGCGCTCGCCCGGTAGAGCGAGAGGGTGCCCAGCGTCACGATGAACGGTTGCAGACCACCGAAGGCGACAAGCAGGCCGTTGATCGAGCCCGCCGCGGCTCCGAACAGGATCGCGACGGGTATTGCAAGAGCGATCGGAACGCCGAGCGCCATCAGGGTGGCGGCGACCACCGCCGACATCGCGGCGATCGGTCCAACCGAAAGGTCGATGCCTCCGGCGATGATGACCAGGGTCATTCCCAGAGCGACGCAGGCGTTGATCGAGGATTGCTGCAGGATGTTGGCAAGGTTCGCCTGCGTCAGGAAGATCGGCGACAGAACCGAGAAAACCGCGACAATGACGATGAGGCCGAAGAGCGTGCCGAGGTCTCGCAGACCGAAATTCAGGGCGAAGGGGCGACGGGCGGGAATGGCCGTGCTGGACATGGGTTCAGGATTTCCGGATCTGGGGCGCGGATGTGTCGCGCGATTGCGGAATGGCATGGGCGACGAGCGTCTCTTCGGACAGTTCGTCGCGCCCGAGGGCGACGACGACCCTGCCCTCTCGCATTACGAGGACACGGTCGGAAACGCGCAGGATCTCGGGCATCTCGGAGGAAACCACGATCACCGACCGCCCCTCGGCGGCGAGGCGTTCGATCAGCGCATAGATCTCGGCCTTGGCGCCGACATCGATGCCGCGGGTCGGCTCGTCGAACAACAGAATGCGCGCACCCGCGGCGATCCAGCGACCGATGATCGCCTTCTGCTGGTTGCCACCGCTGAACTGGCCGATCGGGCGATCGATCATCAGCGGGCGCAGGTTCATTTCCCGCATCAGCCTTTCGCTCTCGGCGCGCAGGGCCCGCTTGCGGATAAAGCCAAAACGCGAAAAGCGCCGCATCGAGGACAGGCCGATGTTCGAAATGATCGAGCGCCGGGCCAGAATTCCGTCACGCTTGCGCTCCTCGGGCAGCAGGCCGAGGCCGGCGGAAATGGCCGCTCGCGGGTTACCGGTCCGCAGAGGCTTGCCATCGACGCGGATTTCGCCGGCCGTGGGCCGGTCCACCCCCGCGATCAGCCGCAAAAGCTCGGTTCGCCCGGCGCCCACGAGACCCGACACACCGAGGACCTCGCCCTTGCGGAGCTGGAAGGTCGCGTCCCGCACGGCGGTGCCCCGGGAGAGACCTGCGACGTCGAGCATGATCTCGTCGGTGGCGAAGGTCCTGTGTCCGGCGGTGGCGAGCTCACGACCCACCATCCGGGCGACCACGGCGGATTCGCTCGTCTCGGCCAGGACGATATCATCAACCTTGCGTCCGTCGCGCAGGATCGTCGCAGTGCGGCAGACGCGGAAGACCTCGTCCATCTTGTGCGAGACATAGATCACCGTGACGCCGCGCGCGGCCAGTTCCTCGATCAGCACCGCGAGCCGGTCGAATTCGGCCGGTGTCAGGCTGGAGGTCGGCTCGTCCATTGCGATGACGCGGGCGTCCTCCATGATCGCGCGGGCGATCTCGACGATCTGGCGCTGCGCGACCTTGAGGGTCCTGATCGGGACGGAGGGGTCGATGCCGGGATCGAGCGGCCGCAGGGCCGCGGCGGCGGCGCGTTCCTGGGCCGCCCGGTCGACGAGGAGACCGCCCGCGCGGCGGAGCGGGCGCCCCAGGAACATGTTTTGCGCGACCGTCAGTTCGGCGACATGCTGGAGTTCCTGGTGGATCATCGCGATGCCGGCTTGCCGCGCGGCGACGGTGCCCCGTCCGGCGATGCGGCGTCCGTCGATCTCGACATGGCCCTGGGAGGGCTCGAAAAGCCCGGAAAGAATACGCAGCAGCGTCGACTTTCCAGCCCCGTTCTCCCCCAGGAGCCCATGCACCGTGCCGGGGGGCACCGACATCGTCACGCCATCGAGCGCACGGATCGGTCCAAAGCTCTTGCCGACGTCCGACAGCAGCAAGCGATCGACAGTCGTCGTCATCGCGGAAACTCCTCCCGATTCATGAAAGGACCGGGCTCCGCGAAAAGCCCGGTCGAGAGCGCTCGGCTCAGTTGGTCGGAGCCGTCAGGACAGCGCGAAGCGCGTCGCCGGTTACCGAATAGGTTTCGACGTTGTCCTTGGTGATCAGCGCCTGCGGCGTCGAGACCACCCGCGGCAGAGGCTGCCCCCCGACGAGGCGAAGCCCCACTTCCATCGCGACCTCTCCCGTCAGCTTGGGAAAGGAATCCACGGTTCCGGTCAGCTCGCCGGCGCGGATCGAGGCATAGGCGTCGGAAATTCCGTCGGTGCCGAAGACCACGACCTTGTCCTGAAGACCGGCGGCCTTCACGGCTTCCACCACGCCGAGCGCCATGCCGTCGTTGTTGGCATAGAAGCCGATGAGATCGGGGTTCTGCTGGAGGATCGTCGCCGCGTTGTCATAGGCGAGCTGGCGATCCCAGTTGCCGGGGACGCTGGCCACGACGGTGAACTTGCCGCCTTCGGTGATGGTCTCGGTAAAGCCCTTGGTCCGCTGACCGGCGGCGAAGACACCGGCTTGGCCTTCGATGACCGCGACCTTGCCGCCTTCGGGACGGTTGTCGAGGAACCACTGCGCCACACGCACACCATTGTCGCGCTGCACATTGCCGACATAATGGCGGGCACCCGGAATGACGGCGTCATTGACGTTTACCACCACGATGCCAGCGGCCTCCGCGCTCTCCAGCGCCGGCTGGAGATTGTTGTCGGTCTGCGGCGAAAGCAGGAGCGCGTTGAACCCCTGCGAGATCAGCGTCTCCGCGATCGACAGCTGGCCGAGCTGATCGCCCTCGCTCTGCGCCGCCTGATAGACCAGCCCGACACCGGCCTTCTTCGCGAAATCCGCGTAGCCTTCGCCCAGCGTGCGCCAGTATTCGTTGGTCAATGTCTTGGACACGCCGCCAACCTTCGTGCCTTCGGGCAAGGCCGGAACCGGGCCGAACTTCGCTTCGAGATCCGACCAGACGATGCGATCGGTTTCGGTATCGGAGTTCAGCGGCGCAAGTTCCTGCGCCATGGCCATGCCGGCGACGAACGTGAAGACACAACCGGCCAAGGCCGCCTTTGCAGTGAATTTCATTGTTTCCTCCAGGGGGTACCGGCCTCTTCCGCGGTCCGGCTCGCGGTTCCTTGATCAGGCGCCGCCGAGCAGCGCCGTGTTCACGATCCTCTGGCTCGCCACGGCATCCTGCCGGGAGATCGCCTCGCCGAGGCCGTTGTCCTTGTCGAGCCGGTCCGCGGCTGCGAGCAGCTGATGCACGGTTGCGATATTGGCCTCGCATTCCGCCACCGGATCGAGGCCGCTGGCATCGGGGAAGGTGTCGAAATAGAGGGCGCCCTCATATCCGTCATGCCGGATCTGGCGCAGCAGTTCGAGCGTCGCGCGCAGATGAACCGCGCCCACCATCAATCCATCGTCGCGCTTGGCATAGCCGTCGTTGAGATGCACACCAAGCAGCCGGCTCTTGCGATGGATCAGCGAGGCGACGAAGGCCGGTTGTTCATCCGCGTAAAGGACATGGGCGAAGTCGAGGGTGACGCCGAGATTGGGCGATCCCGCCTCCGCGATCGCGAGCAGCGTCATCGCGGCGTTCGGCAGGAGGCTGTGGGACCGCGGCTCGTTCGGCTTGTACTCGATCGAGATCAGGCAATCTGGGTCATGCGCCGCGACCTCGCGAATGCCTTCGATCTCCCAGTCCCAGACTTGCGCGTAATCGACCTGGAAATTGTAGTCGAACCCGTCTTGGCCCAGCCAGATCGTCATCAGGTTCGACCCCATGGCCAGGCCTGCGTCAATCCCTCGTTTGGTCAGGTCGATGGCTTCGCGCCTCACGGCTTCGTCCGGATTTGTAAAGGCGCCAAGCTTGTAGGCGGGGTTGGTGTAATAACGCATCGCAAGCCCGTTGACCCTGAGCCCGATGTCGCCGATCCGCCGCCCCACCTGGGCGGGATCCTCGCCGAGATGGTCCGGATAGTTCAGATCGAGGTCCGTCAGCCCCCGGGCCGTCGCCGCCCGTTCGACCATCTGCATCATGGAGGGCTTGCCCTTCAGATCGGGCCAGTAGTCATGCGCCGCCGAGGCGAACGAGTTGAGCCGTGTAGCGAAGCGGGTAATGGAGGACATCGGGACACCAATCTTTTGCTTAATTCACAAATTAACTGAAAACCGTGAAGTTATCAAGATGTTTTTGCACTCCTTCCCAGATGACCGCTCGTCGCACGAGAGGCCAACGCGGCCTTGCATGCGGCTCTGTGTGAAATTTGCCCCCGTTTCCGGGATGATCGGTGTCCAGTGGGGTCGCGTCCCCCGGGGACTATGGCCTGCGCTGATACAGGACGATCCGGCCCATCGTCCGGAGCAAGACGTTTGCCTCCCCGTTTGAGGAGCCTCGATTTCTTGATCGGCAAGTGATTCCACCCGCCTGGAAACCGTTCCAGAGCCGGAAGATGACGGTGGTCGCGATGCATATGAGAAGAAGGTGTGAGCATTGACCGTATCGCCTTGCGATCCGCCACAAATCCTTGAGTTTAGGAAGGGATCTCGATTTTGGAGCGCTGGCAAAGGAGTGCCTTGTCATAGGAACAAGGCCGCCGTCTGGCCCGCTGATTTTGCGCACCGTCGCCCCCATGGCGTCGGCGGGCAGGATGCCCCAGCTCGGATCACCCGCGCCGCTTGCGAAGGGCGCGGTCATCGAAGCGTAGGTGAAGACATGCATCAGGCGGCCCTTGA
>JBMDWT010000068.1:0-283289 GCA_048594665.1 Amaricoccus sp.
GTCGATGGCCTCGCGCAGCGGATCGGGGTTGCCGACCGCCTTCGGTCGTGTCGGATTTTCTGTGACGGTCATGATGACCTCCTGTTCTCTTACTTGACCTCGACGAGGGTGTGAACGGCGGCCTGATGCTCACGTAGAGTCGGCAGGGTTTCCTCGGCAAAGGTCCGCAGGGCACCCTCCGATCCCTGATCGGCGAAGGAGGCGAAAAGGGCGACCGCCTCGTCATGCGCGATAACCTGCATGGTCAGGTAGACCTCATCGACCTGCGGAGCCTCGACGGCCTTGAGCTGATCGATCTTGGCTTGCTGCTCCGGGGCCATCTCGGTGGGCGGCGCGACGCCGTCCTGCCCGGCGGCCGCCTTCATCTTTTCACCGGCCGCCGTATGGTCCTGAACCATCTTTTCGGCAAAGGCGCGGACGGTGTCGATCCGGCCGTTCTCCAGAACGATCTGACTCGATTCGATCTCGAACTGGTTCGAGGAAGCGGCGCGGGCGGCGAACTCGGCCGGATCGGTGACCGACGGAGCGGTCTGGGCGCCGGCGAAGGACGGGCCAAAACTGGCCCCCACCACCGCGCACACGGCGAGGTTGAGGTGTTTCATCGTCATTTCTCCTTGCTTGTGAATGCGAACCCCCTTCCAGCCCAAGGGTTCCCCGGAAAAGGACCGCGCGTGGGGCGTGGCGGTCCGACGCGGGATGCGATAAGGCCAGAGCGTCAGGGTTCGCGGTCCGATTCGAAATCGGCGCGGCCTTGTTGCCTTTTGCGGGGGCTCGCCCTAATGCAGTCGCGAACGGCGGCAGTTGCTCCGCTGATGTTGGGGCGCACTGCGCCGATTCTGGGATTATTGGGTATGGACCTGCGGAACATCGCGATCATCGCGCATGTCGATCATGGCAAGACAACACTTGTCGATGCGTTGCTGAAACAGTCGGGGACGTACCGCGACAATCAGGCCACCGTCGAACGGGCGCTCGATTCGAACGATCTGGAGCGCGAGCGCGGGATCACCATCCTCGCCAAGGCGACCTCGGTCGAATGGCACGGGCACCGGATCAATATCGTCGACACCCCCGGCCACGCCGATTTCGGCGGCGAGGTCGAGCGCATCCTGAGCATGGTCGACAGCGTGGTCCTGCTGGTCGACGCGGCCGAGGGGCCGATGCCGCAGACGAAATTCGTTCTGTCCAAGGCGCTGCGGCTCGGCCTCAAGCCGATCGTGGTGCTGAACAAGGTCGACAAGCCGGACGCGGAGCCGGACCGGGCGCTGAACGAGGTCTTCGATCTGTTCGTGACGCTCGATGCCAACGAGGAGCAGCTCGATTTCCCGGTGCTCTATGCCTCCGGCCGCAGCGGCTGGGCGGATGAGGAAATGGACGGGCCGCGGCAGAATCTCGACGCGCTCTATCAGTTGATCCTCGACCGGGTGCCCGCGCCCGCGCAGCAGGCGCGCATGGCCGAGCCCTTCTCGATGCTGGTCACGACGCTCGCCGCCGATCCGTTCCTCGGCCGGTTGCTGACGGGCCGGATCGAGACCGGGACGGTCAAGACCGGCCAGATGGTCAAGGCCCTGTCGCGCGAGGGCAAGGAGATCGAACGGTTCCGCGTGTCCAAGGTTCTGGCCTTTCGCGGTCTCGGCCGTGCGCCGGTGGACGAGGCGGAAGCGGGCGATATCGTCAGCCTCTCGGGCATGTCCAAGGCGACGGTGGCCGATACGATCTGTGACCTTTCCATCAATGACGCGATCCCGTCGCAGCCGATCGATCCGCCGACCATCAGCGTGACCTTCGGCATCAATGATTCTCCGCTGGCCGGTCGCGATGGCGACAAGGTCCAGAGCCGGGTCATCCGCGAGCGTCTGATGCGCGAGGCCGAGAGCAATGTGGCGATCAAGGTGACCGACACCCCCGGCGGCGATGCGTTCGAAGTCGCGGGACGGGGCGAATTGCAGATGGGCGTCCTGATCGAGAACATGCGCCGCGAGGGGTTCGAGCTGTCGATCTCGCGGCCGCAGGTGCTCTTCCGTCAGGAAGAGGGCACGCGGATGGAGCCGATCGAGGAAGTCACGATCGATGTTGACGAGGATTATTCCGGCGTGGTCGTCGACAAGCTGAGCCAGCGCAAGGGCGAGCTGGTCGAGATGCGGACCGGGGCCGGGGGCAAGACCCGGATCGTGGCGCATGTGCCGTCGCGGGGTCTGATCGGGTATCACGGCGAATTCCTGACAGACACCCGGGGCACGGGCGTGTTGAACCGGGTGTTTCATGAATGGTCGGCCTATCGCGGACCGATTCCGGGGCGGCGCAACGGGGTCCTGATCTCGATCGAGGACGGCACCTCGGTGCCCTATGCCATCTTCAACCTCGAGGATCGCGGCAAGTTCTTCATCGGGGCGGGCGAGCAGGTCTATTCGGGGATGATCCTCGGCGAGCACAACCGGGACAATGATCTGGAAGTGAATCCGCTGAAGGGCAAGAAGCTGACCAACGTCCGCGCCTCCGGCACCGACGAGGCCGTGCGCCTGACCACTCCGGTGCGGATGACGCTGGAACAGGCGATTGCCTATATCGAGGAAGACGAGCTGGTCGAGGTCACGCCGCTCAACATCCGGTTGCGCAAGCGCCATCTCGATCCCCATGAACGCAAGCGGCACGCGCGTCAGTCCGGCTCCTGAATTGACCGGTTTGAAGCTGAGATTTGCGTTTTGCAAAGATCTTTGCAAATCACGCATAAGTTGCATGTGCGTTTTCGCAATCACGGAACTTTTCGCGTTCTGATTGTGGCAGCGTTTGCGCTCAGGGAGCGGGAAAACTCCTGATTGAGTGCTCCCGAGCGCCGGCATCTTGTGCAGGAGGTGTTGGCACGATAATTGCATCTTACAGGTCGAGACTTGTAATTTGGGGAGTGGTGAGCATGAAGCATCCTGTGGACGTACATGTGGGGCGGCGGGTCCGGCATCGGCGCTGGATGGTCGGGATGACGCAGCAGCAGCTTGGCGACATCGTCGGGATCAAGTTCCAGCAGATCCAGAAATACGAAACCGGCATGAACCGCATCAGTGCGTCTCGGCTCTGGGATATCGCGCAAGCTCTGGATGTCAGCATCAGCTTTTTCTTTGAAGGCTTTGAAACCGAAGGTAAAGTCAAGGAAGCGCCGGTCGTCGGAATGGAGATCCAGCGGGGCGATCTCCTCGCGGACAAGGAGGCACTGGAACTGGTGCGCTCCTATTACTCCATCCCCGAAGCCCAGCGCCGCCGTTTGTTCGACCTGGCGCGGGTGTTGAGCGAAGTCGCCTGAGACGGCGTTCGCGGACGGATCGACGTGGCCGGCGGTTTCGAGGGGAACCGCCGGCCCTGTCTTGTCATAGGGGTTGCTGGTTGATCTTCGCGACCGGGATGTGGCGCCGGAACGGACATTGGCACACAAAAATCCAAACTGTTGTCCGATCACATCATCGTGCGGCGTAAATGAGAAAAGAAACCAGCCTTGACCCGGAGCTGGCCGGGGACCTGTGGCGTATCGCAATGGATCTGGCCGATCTGGCCGCGGGCAAGTCGCTGCCGCTGTTTCGCGATCCGTCCCTGCGGGCGGAGAACAAGGACGCGGGGGGGTTCGATCCGGTCACGCAGGCTGATCGCGACGCGGAGGCGGCGATGCGCGCCCATCTGGCGATGCACCGGCCCGGGGACGCGGTGCTGGGCGAAGAGTTCCCGCCCCGGGCCGGGACGTCCGGTCTGACCTGGGTGCTCGATCCGATCGACGGGACACGGGCGTTTCTGAGCGGGGCGGTCACCTGGGGGACGCTGATCGCCGTCGACGCGGGCGAGGGGCCGGTGCTCGGTCTGGTGGATCAGCCCTATGTGGGCGAGCGGTTCATGGGCGGGCTCGGCCGGGCCGAGATGGTGCGCGCCGACGTCTCGCGGCCGCTGGGCGTACGGGACTGCGCGGGCCTGTCGGACGCGGTTCTCTATTCGACCTTTCCGGAAGTGGGCACGGCGGTGGAGCGCGCGGGGTTCGAGGCGGTCCGGGACCGGGCGCGCCTGACCCGCTATGGCTGTGACTGCTATGGCTATATGTTGATCGCGCTGGGCCAGATCGATCTGGTGATCGAGGCGGGTCTGAAGCCCTATGACGTGCAGGGGCCGCAGGCGGTGATCGAGGCCGCCGGGGGCAGGGTCACCGACTGGCGTGGCCGTCCCGCGCACCAGGGCGGGCGCATCCTCGCGGCGGGGGACGCGCGGGTGCACGCGGCGGCGCTGGAGCTTCTGGCGGCGGTTCCGGAGCCATAGGGCGGTTTCCAGTCACCGCTCCGGCCGTTCGCATCGCCGCTCTTCCTCGGGTCATCGAATGAGTTTATTCGATTAGAAAACGCTCCAGGCCCTCAGGAGGGGGCCGGGGCCTCCAGCCGGGTGAGGAAGGCGTCGATCCGGGCCCAGACCATCTCCTCGAACACCGCGTTCTCCTGAAAGATTTCGTGCCGGGCCTGTTTCAGGATGGTCAGTTCGCCTTGCGGCAGGAGGGCGAATTTCTCGCGGATCGCGGGCTTGCTCACCACCCGCTCCCGCGTTCCCATGAAACCGAGCGCGGGCAGGCTGGTCAGCGCGGGCCGCAGCCGGGTCATCTCGGTCAGGGCGGCGCGGGTCCAGAGCACGCTCGGACCCCCCAGCGACAGATCGGGATGGAGGTTGATCTGGCGCAGCGCCCAGACGAACTGTTCGCGGTCGGAAGTCAGGCTATTGTCCTCGAACGCGCTGTCGAGCGTCATCGGGGCGCCGTCCGTCCCCGGCATCGAGCGCGTGCCAAGGCCGATCAGGCTCGCCACCCGCGTCACGCGCATCGCCAGATCCCGGGTCGCCCGGCCGAGCGGCAGATCCCACATCGGCGCGCTCAACACCACCGAGGCGAAATCGTCGAATTCGATCACCGAGCGCAGGCCGATGCAGCCGCCCATCGAATGGGCGAACAGCCGCAACGGACGTGGCAATCCGATTTCCGCCACATGGCGCAGGATGGTTTCGACATCGATCTGATAGCTCTGGAAATCCGCGACATGCCCCAGCATCGGGATCGAGGGATGCCGTTCCGAAAGACCCTGCCCCCGCCAGTCGAGCACCAGCACCGAAAAGCCGCGCCGGACCAGATGCCCGACCACCCGTCCGTATTTCTCGATATATTCGGTGCGGCCCGGAAACAGAATGGCGGTGCCCCGCGTCCCTCCGGACCAGACCGCGACCCGCAGGCGCGTGCCATCGGAGGTCCGCAGAAAGCACGCCTCGGCTCCCTCCGGGGCATCGGCGACATCCGCGTAAAAAGGGGCTGTCTCGATCACGCCAGGATGCTGCCCAGTTTCATCGCAAGGCCCATGTCGCCCTCGATCCTGAGCCGACCCGACATGAAGGCGGCGGTGGGATTGACATCGCCGGTCAGCATCCCTTCGAAGGTCTCCCGGTCGGCGGTCAGGGTGCAATCGGCATCCGCGTCATCGGCGGAGGCGCCGTTTTCGTCGATCCGGACGGAACCTTCCCCCTCGATGACGAATTTAACCGAACCATCCATGCCCTCACCGTCCAATTTGGCGTTCAGGGCCTTGACGGCGGCCTCGACGACGTTGCTCATTGATGTCTCCGGAAACTGGCGCGCTCGCCCTCGAATTCTGGTAATGGATCGCTATCTAAAGCCCATGAGCCACGGAATAAAGCATCATTTGTCAAGTCTCTGGATCTGCTTGTCGGTGATCGGCATAGTTGCGCCGTCCTGGTCGCAGACCCCCGATCCCGGGCTGCCCGGCCAGATACCTGGCCAGATGCCTGGCCAGATGCCGGGAACGACCGCGCCCGGCGACACGCTTCCCGACCGCCTTCCGGTCCCAAGGGAAAACTCCACGCCCCAAACGGATGCCGAGCGGCTCGACAGCCTCTTTGCCGAGCTGGCGGAGCCGGGACGCGCCGACTGGCAGAGCATCGAGAACGATATCGCGCATATCTGGGCAAAATCCGGTTCTCCCGCGATGGATCTGTTGCTCGCCCGGGGGGCCGAGGCAAACGCCGCCCAGGATTATCCCCTTGCCCTGGACCATTATTCCGCCCTGATCGACCATGCCCCCGATTTCGCCGAAGGCTGGAACGCACGGGCGACCACCTATTTCCTGATGGGGGAATACAGCCTGTCGATGTCGGATATCGAACATGTGCTGGCCCTCAATCCGCGGCATTTCGGCGCGCTCCAGGGGGTGGCGGTGATGCTGGAGGAATTGGGAGACCCGAAACGCGCGCTCGATGCCTGGAAGGCGGTCCAGCATCTCAACCCCAACAATCCCAAGACCAACGACACGGTCAAGCGGCTGGAACGGGTGACGGGCGCGGCCGAGCTCTGACCGGGGCGCGCCGGAAAGGGGATCGGACATATTGCACGGTTATCAAAACCGGGTAGAGCGGTGGATGTGATCCACCGAGTGAGCGCCGGAACAGGGTCCAGGGCGAACGGACACCGCTCCGGCGGGCGCGGGGAAGGGACGGAATGGCATTCGACGGCGATCCCCGGGTAACGGCGGTTCTGGGGCCAACCAACACCGGCAAGACACATTATGCCATCGAGCGGATGCTGGCGCATCGAACCGGGGTGATCGGCCTGCCGCTCCGGCTTCTGGCGCGCGAGGTCTATGACCGGATCGTGGCCTTGCGCGGTCCGTCGGTGGTGGCCCTCCTGACCGGAGAGGAGCGCATCGTCCCCAACCGCGCCGCCTACTGGGTCTGCACGGTCGAGGCGATGCCGGTCGATCTCGGCGCCGATTTCCTCGCGGTGGACGAGATCCAGCTCTGCGGCGATCCCGACCGCGGGCATATCTTCACCGACCGGCTCCTGAACGCGCGCGGCCTGCATGAAACTTTGCTGCTCGGGTCGGACACGATGCGCGGCCGGATCGGCAGTCTGGTGCCCGGCACGCGGTTCCTGAGCCGCGAGCGATTTTCACGGCTGAGCTATACGGGCGTGCGCAAGATCAGCCGGATGCCGCCCCGGGCCGCGATCGTCGGATTCTCGGTCGAGGACGTCTATGCCATCGCCGAACTGATTCGCCGCCAGAAGGGCGGGGCGGCGGTGGTGATGGGCGCGCTCTCGCCCCGGACCCGCAATGCGCAGGTCGCGCTCTATCAGAACGGCGACGTGGATTATCTGGTCGCCACCGATGCGATCGGGATGGGGCTCAATCTCGACATCACCCATGTCGCCTTTTCGAGCCTGGTGAAATTCGACGGGCGGCGGCATCGGCATCTCGCCCCCGCCGAGCTGGCCCAGATCGCGGGACGGGCGGGCCGCTTTACCGAGGATGGCACGTTCGGCGTCACCGGCGAGGCCAGTCCCCTCGATCCGGACGTGGTCGAGGCTATCGAGAACCATGAATTCGAGCCGCTGCGCCGCCTGCAATGGCGCAACGGACGGCTGGAATTCGGCACGACGGCGGCCCTGATCGCCAGTCTGGAGGCCCCTTCCGGCCATGTCGACCTGCAACGGGCGCGCGAGGCGGACGATCTGGCGACATTGAAGGCGCTGAGCGACCTGCCCGATGTGCGCAAGCGGGTGCGGGGCGGTCCGGATGTGCGCCTGCTCTGGGATGTCTGTCAGGTTCCCGATTTCCGCAAGGTCTCGGCGGCGGAACATGCCGCGCTCTGTGCGCGGCTGTTCGATTTCCTGCATGACGGCGGGGGAATTCCGACGGACTGGCTCTCCACCCAGATCCGGCGCATCGACCGGAGCGACGGCGATATCGACGCCTTGTCCAAGAGATTGGCTTATATCCGCACATGGACCTACGTGGCGCAACGAAAGGCCTGGGTTGACGAAGCCGACCATTGGCGCGAAGAGACCCGTGCTGTAGAAGACCGTCTGTCGGACGCACTGCATGCGCGCCTGACCCAAAGATTTGTCGACCGCCGGACCAGCGTCCTGATGCGGCGGTTGAAGCAGAAGGAGGGCCTCGTGGCCACCGTGACCGAAAACGGCGAAGTTACGATCGACGATCAGTTCATTGGCCGGCTGGAGGGCTTTCGCTTCCAGCTTGACCCCTCTGCCAGCGCCGAGGAGATCAAGACGCTGCGGGCCGCCGGCATCGCCGCGCTGGCCCCGGCGCTCAGTCTGCGCGCGGACAAGTTCTACAACGCGCCCGACACCGAGATCGACGTGACCGAACAGGGCGGGTTGATGTGGGGCGAGCATGCCGTGGGCAAGCTCGTCGCCGGGGCCGATGTTCTGGCCCCCCAGGTCCAGCCCTTCGTGGACGAGGACGCGGGCCCCGATGTGGCCGAGAAGGTGCGTCGCAGGCTCGGCCATTGGATCGATCGCAAGATCGCCGCGCTGTTTCAGCCGCTGATCGCGCTGCGCGACGACGAGACGCTGACCGGGATGGCGCGCGGGATCGCCTTCCGGCTGGTCGAGGCGCTGGGCGTGCTGCCCCGCAATGAGATCGCCGATGACGTGAAGGCTTTGGACCAGGATCAGCGGGCGGGCCTGCGCAAGCATGGCGTGCGGTTCGGCCAGTATACCGTGTTTCAGCCCTTGATGCTCAAGCCCGCGCCGACGCGTCTGCGTCTGGTGCTCTGGTCTTTGAAGGCGGGGCTGGAGGTGTTTCCCGAGGCGCCGCCCGCCGGTCTGGTGACCGTTCCGGCGGTACAGGGGGCGCCGCATGGATATTATCCGCGCGCCGGCTATCGGCTGGCGGGGGAGCGGGCGATTCGCATCGACATGCTGGAGCGCCTCGCCGACATGATTCGCAACCGCGATTCACGCGAGGGGTTCGAGGCCGCGCCCGAGATGCTGTCGATCACCGGCCTGACGCTGGAGCAGTTCTGCGGTCTGATGCGGGGAATGGGATATCAGGCGACCCAGGGCACCCGCCCCAAGCGCCGTCCCGTCCCGGCCGCCACCGCGAAGCCGGCGGAGGCGAGTGCCGAGGCTCCGGTGGAGGCTCCGGTCGAGGGCGAAGGTGCCCTGGAAAGCGCGGCTCCGGCGGAGGCGGTTTCCGCTGCGGTGCCGGACGAGTCGGTGGCGGTAGAGGAAAGCGCCGCCGAGCCGGTTGTGGAGGAGGCCGCTGCGCCGGTTCCCGTGGAGCCGGTCGCGGAGAACGCCGCCGCGCCGGTGGCGACGGAGGAGAGCGTCGCCGAGCCGGTGGCGGTGGAGCCGGTCGCGGAGAGCATCGCCGATCCGGTTCCGGAGGAGGCCGCCGCGCCGGTTCCGGAGGAGCCGGTCGAGATGGAGACGTTCTATACCTTTGTGCGCGCGCCGAGGGTCCGGCCGGAGCGGTCGTCCCGGCCCGAGCCGAAATCGCGGGAGCAGGGCGAGCGTCATCGGCCGCGCCCCGAGGGAACGCGGCCCCGGCCCGAGTCCGTTCGCGCGGAGGGTGCCGAGCCCCGGCCCGAGTCCGATGCGAATCGGCAGAAGCACCGGCCGCGGGACGATGGTCCCCGCTCCAAGGGCAACAAGGGCAAGCCCGGTCCGAAACGCGACCGCGAGGCACCCGCCGAGGCCCAGGCGCCCCGCAACAATCCCCGCCCGCCCCGGGTGGAAAAGCCGATCGATCCCGACAATCCGTTCGCAGCCCTGATGGCGCTGAAACTGCGCAACTGATCGCCGGGCGATGAGCGTCGGCCCGACGATTCGTCTCGACAAATGGCTCTGGCAGGCGCGGTTCTGCAAATCGCGCAGTGTGGCGGCGCAGTTCGTCGCGGCGGGGGCGGTCCGGATCAACGCGGTCCGGGTCACCAAACCGTCGACGTCGGTCCGGGTCGGCGATGGGCTCAGCTTTGCCCAGGGCGGCCGGGTGCGCGTCATCCGGATCCGGGCCTTGGGGGAGCGCCGGGGGCCGGCGTCCGAGGCAATCACCCTTTATGATGACCTCGATCCACCAAAGGAGGGCGAAGGGCGGCCACTTGCCCTTGATCCCGACCCCCAGCCTGTTAAATAACGCCTGCGAAGTGTGACAGGCTTTGCGGACAACCGGACAGATCGAGGCCAAAAGCCGTGACTTATGTCGTGACTGAAAACTGCATAGCCTGCAAATACACCGATTGCGTGGAAGTGTGCCCAGTGGATTGTTTCTACGAGGGCGAGAACATGCTGGTGATCCATCCCGACGAATGCATCGACTGTGGTGTGTGCGAACCGGAATGCCCGGCCGACGCTATTCGTCCCGATACTGAGCCGCACATGGAAAAGTGGGTCGAGTTCAACCGCAAATATTCGGAACTCTGGCCCGTCCTGGTGACACGGCGTGATTCGCTGCCAGAGGCGGAAGAGCGCGATGGCGAGGCCGGGAAGATGGAAAAATACTTCTCGGAGGCACCCGGCGAGGGCGGCTGAGACCGAGTCGACGCGCGCGGCCCCGGGTCAAGGGGCCGTTCCCCAGCGCGCGGTAAAACCATTTAAACGATTCGGGTGAAAGCACGCTCCCGGAAACGTAGCTGTGTCTTCCATTCTGGTGGTTTTTCTGATATATCTTTTCTCCTAAGATACAGCCAGGGAAGAAGGCCAACACCACGGCCTCCAAGTCAGCGGGATGTCCAACAGTCCAATCTGGTTGCGATGGCAACGAGAGGGGACTGTTTGTCGCTCCACTGTCTTTGGCGTAACCCGGCCTCAGTCAGCTAAGGACAAGACGCGCACATGAGCAAGAGCAAGAAGGCCACGGAGTTCCGTCCGAATGATTTTGTTGTCTATCCCGCCCATGGCGTTGGCAGGATCGTCTCGATAGACGAACAGGAAGTCGCCGGCCTTCATCTGGAAATGTTCGTTATTTCGTTCGAGAAGGACAAGATGACCTTGCGGGTTCCGACCGCCAAGGCCAGCTCCGTCGGGATGCGACCGCTCAGCTCCGTCGATATCGTGGGCAAGGCGATGGAAACCCTCAAGGGGCGCGCCCGCGTGAAGCGCGCCATGTGGTCGCGCCGTGCTCAGGAATACGAACAGAAGATCAATTCCGGCGACCTGATCTCGATCGCCGAGGTGGTGCGTGACCTGCATCGGTCCGACGACCAGCGCGAGCAGTCCTATTCGGAGCGTCAGCTCTACGAGGCCGCGTTGGAACGCCTGACCCGCGAAGTCGCCGCTGTCAACGGCATCGAGGAGGGCAAGGCCCAGGCGCATGTCGACGAAGCTCTCGGCGGACGCGTCGCCGCCTGAGACCTTTTGCCGTCGGACTGACCGAAACTCCGCGCCACGGGCCCCCCGTTGGCGCGGTTTTTCATGACAGGCCGCCGGTTTCCCGGGCCTCTGGGCTGAGGACGCCCTTGTCCCCCGGCGCTCCGGGCTTGAGCCACGGTTATTCGGCCAGGAGGGCGTCGATCTCGGCCCGTTGCCGCCGGAGCGCATGAAATATCCGCCAGTCCCGCTCATAGGGCGCGGCGGGGTCGGGCTCCCGGATCGTGCCGGGCTGGCTCATGCCGCGCGCCGCGCTGTCCAATCCAGGGTAAAGGCCCGCGCCCGCCGCCGCCGTCATCGCGGTCCCGAGCAGGACCGCGTCCGGTGTGGCGGGAAGGACGATCCGGTGCCCGGTCGCATCCGCGTAAAGCTCCATCAGCATCGCCGTCCGGGTCTGGCCGCCCGTGACATGCAGCGCCTCGACCTCGAGACCGTTTTCGCGAAGCCGTTCGAGAATGTCGCGCAGGCCGAGCGCGAGGCCGACCGCCGTGCGCCAATAGAGCCGGCAGAGGCCATCGAAGGTGCCCTCCATCGAGAGCCCCGAAATCACCCCCAGTGCCGACGGATCCCCGAGCGGCGAGCGGTTGCCGTGAAAATCGGGCAGGACATGCAGCCGCCCGGCAAAGGCCGGGCCCTCGATCCCGCGCAGTTCGGCAATCCGCGCGGCGATTCGGGCGTGCAGCGCCGCCGAGGGCTCCACCCCGCCGCCCCAGACCCGGCAGATATGATCGAGCAGGCCGCCCGAGGCGGATTGCCCGCCCTCGCACATCCACAGATCGGGGAAAGCCACGCCGAGATAGGGGCCCCAGATCCCCGCCGCGGCCCTGGGCTGGCGCGAAAACCCCATCACGCAGCTCGACGTGCCCGCGATCAGCGCCAGATGCCGCTCGATACCCGGATCGCCCGCGAATTGCCCCAAGGCCCCCAGCGCCCCGGCATGGGCATCGATCAGCCCCACCGCCACCCGCGTTTCGCGGGTCAGTCCGAGCGCCTCGGCCGCGTCGGCCGTCAATCCGCCGAGATCGCTTCCGATCGGGGTGGCCCGCGCCGGTACACCCGTGCGCCGCGCCAGGTCGCCGAGATCCATCGCCTCCAGGAAATCCATCCGCCAGCCGGGATCGCGATGGGCGAGATAGGTCCATTTGCTGGTCAGGGTGCATTGCGAGCGCGCCGGATTGCCGCTCGCCCGCCAGGTCAGGAAATCGGTGAGGTCGAAGATCATCCCCGCCCGGCGCCAGCTCTGGGGCAGATGGCGTTTGAGCCACATCAGCTTGGGCACCGCCATTTCCGGCGACATCCCCCCGCCGAGATGATCGAGCACCGGATGGCCCGATGCGGTGCATTCCGCCGCCTCGCCTTGCGCGCGGTGATCCATCCAGACCACCGTATCCCAATCGTCGCCGCCCTCGATCGAGACCGTCACCGGATCGCCCGCCCGGTCGCGCACCACCAGCGAACAGGTCGCATCGAACCCGATCCCGGCGATATCGGCGGGCGCGGCCTCCGCCAGCCGCCGGGCCTCGCGCACCGCCGCGCAGCAGGCCCGCCAGATGTCGCCGCTGTTCTGGACCACGTGATCGGGGGCGGGGCGGCGCAGGGCGATGGGACTCTCGGCCCGGGCCAGCATCCGGCCGCGCGCGTCGAAAATCCCGGCGCGCGCGCTTCCGGTGCCGACATCGACCGCGGCCAGCAGCTGTCCCATCCCTCAGTCCCAGTGACGCACGATACTCACGAGATCCCGCATGTCTTCCACCAGCCGGTCCGGACCCACCGCCGCCAGCCGCGCGCCATGCTGAGCCGAGCGCGCATGGCCACCGCCGACGAAACCGACCACCCGCATCCGGGCCGCGTGGGCGGCGCGCACCCCGGCCGGACTGTCCTCGATCACGAGGCAGGCCGAGGGCGCATGGCCCATGCAGTCCGCCGCGAACAGGAACAGATCGGGCGCCGGTTTGCCCCGGGCGACCATCGTCGCGCTGAACATGCGTCCTTCGAACCATTTCCAGAGGCCGGCGAGGCGCAGGCTCAGCTCCACCCGCTCCGGCTGGCTGGAGGAGGCGACGCAGAACGGAACCGGCATCGCCTCCAGCACCTCGGCGATGCCCGGGATCGGTTTCAGTTCCGCCTGGAACACCGCGTAGAGCCGCTGGCGCATTTCCGCCAGGGCGGCGTCGTCGAGGAGGATGCCGAAATCCTCGGCCAGGGTCTTGCCGATGCTTTCGAGGCTGCGCCCGAGGAACAGGTCATAGCCCACCTCGGGATCGAGGCTGAGCCCCTGGGCCCGGATGGTGTCCAGCAGGACCCGCATCGCCAGGGGCTCGCTGTCCACCAGGACCCCGTCGCAATCGAAGATGACCAGTTCGGGTCCTTGCCTCATCCGAGGTAACGCCGCAGGACGGCCTCGGTGCCCTCGGACCAGAGCGCGCGCAGCCAGGCGGCGAAGGGCTCGCGGAAAGCGGGGGCATCGGCCACCTCGCCATAGATGTCGCGCATGTCGAGCCAGGCCATCGGATCGTCCTTTGCAAGCCGCGCCTGCGCGGTCAGCCGGTCCCAGTTGGGATCGTTCGGCTCGATCGCCGCGCCCGAATCGGTCGTGCCGTAACAATAGCGGCACCAGAGCGCGCTCTCCAGCGCCAGCCCCTCGACCGGCAATCCCAGGCCGATCCGGTCGGCGATCGAGGGCACGATGAACTTCGGCTGACGGTTCGATCCGTCCAGGCAGAGCCGCCGGATGGTGTCGCCGATCTTGGGATTGCTGAACCGCCGGTCGATCAGCTGGAAGTAATCGCCGAGATCGGTGTCGGGCACCGGGGGCAGGATGGGCAGGATTTCCTCGCGCTCGATCTTTTCGAGGAAGGCCCGGACCAGCGGATTCTCCATCCCCTCATGGACAAAATGGATATCCATCAGGCCGGACGGATAGGCGATGATCGCATGGCCGCCGTTCAGGATGCGGATCTTCATATGTTCGAACGGTGTCACGTCCGGGACGAATTGCGCGCCGACCGTTTCCCAGGCGGGACGTCCGGCGGGGAAATGATCCTCGATCACCCATTGGATGAAATCCTCGCAAAAGACCGGCCAGGCGTCCTCCACCCCCATCTCGCGGCAGATCGCGCGTTCCCGGTCCCCGGTCGCGGGCGCGATCCGGTCCACCATGGCGTTTGGAAAGGCGACCTCGGTCCGGACCCAGTCCGCGAGCGCCCGGTCCTGCGCATCGGCCAGCCCGGCCACGGTGTTCATCGTGACCTTGCCGTTGTGGGGGATATTGTCACAGGACATGACGGTGAAGGGCATGACGCCCGCCGCCCGCCGGGCGCGCAGGCCCTGAAGGATCAGGCCGAAGACCGTCTTGGGCGCGTCCGGCGCCGCGGCATCCGCCACGATCGCGGGATGGGTGGGATCGAAGGCGCCGGTGGCCGGGTCGATGAAATAACCGCCCTCGGTCACGGTCAGCGACACGATCCGGATCGCGGGGTCGGACAGGGCCGCGAGGATCGCCGCGCCGTCCATCGGCGGCAGGAAGTCGGTCATCACGCCGGTCACATGCGCGGCCGAGCGTTCCGCCGATTGCTCGACCACCGTGGTCAGCCAGTCCTGTCCGGCCAGGGCATCGCGCATCCTGACATCATAGGGCGTCACGCCCGCGCCGATCACCGCCCAGTCGAGATCACGGCCCTGATTGAACAGCCGGTCGAGATAGACCTGAAGATGCGCGCGGTGGAAATTCCCGATGCCGAAATGCAGGATACCGGCCCGCAGGTCGGAGCGTGCATAGGAGGGTCGGCCAACGCCTTGCACCAGGTCGGACAGGCCCGCCAGCGACAGCTTCTTGCTCATGGTTCTCGCCTTTTGCCCGAGAGCGCGCTTCGGGCTCTCGTCGTTGAAATCGGTGGGCCCCCCGGGGGGGCCTCACAGGCCTTTCAGCATTCCGCCATCGACGAAATAGGTGGAGCCGGTCGAATAGCTCGCCCGGTCCGAACAGAGGAAGACGAAGAAATCCGCCAGTTCCTCGACCGTGCCGAACCGCTTGATCGGCGCATGTTCGTCCGCGACCGATTGCAGATAGCCCTCCCAGTCGCCATCCTTTGCCAGAAGGGTCGCGGTCTTCTTCCAGTCGGGCGTCAGCACCAGTCCGGGATTGATCGCATTCACCCGGATGTTCGATCCGATGAATTCGGTGGACATGGTCTTGGACAGCATCACCAGAGCCGCCTTGGTGACATTATAGATGGGTTCATACCAGAGCGGTTGCGCCGCGCAGATCGAGCCGTTGTTCAGGATCGCCCCGCCGCCGCGCGCCTGCATCATCGGCACCAGACCGCGGGCGAGCCGGACGGCGGCCATCACATGCAGATCCCAATAGGCCTGCCATTTTTCGTCCGGCGCTTCGAGGATCGTCTCGTTCGAGCCGGTCCCGGCATTGTTCACCAGAATATCGGCGCCGCCGAAGTCGCTCCGCACCGCCTCGACCAGAGCGGCGCATCCGTCCGCCGTGGCCACGTCGCAGGCACAGGCCTTGACCGTGACACCGAATTCCGAAGCGATCTCCGACGCCGCGTCCCGCGCGCGGGTTGCGTCGCGCGCCGCGATCATCACCTGCGCGCCTTCGCGGGCAAAGGCCCGGGCCACGCCCAGTCCGATGCCCACGCTGCCGCCGGTGACGACGGCGATCTTGTCCCTCAGACCCAGATCCATGATCTCAGCTCATCCATTGTCCGCCGTCGACGTTGTACGTCTGGGCGAGGATGTAATCCGATTCCGGGCTTGCGAGGAAAACCGCCATGCCGGTCAGGTCGTCGGGTGTCGCGAACCGGCCCGCGGGAACCCCCGCCGCGACCTGACGTTTCTTTTCGCCGGGCGCGAGGCCTTCGTATTTTGCGAACATGGAATCGACATGATCCCAATGCTCGCCATCCACCACGCCGGGCGCGATGGCATTCACATTGATCCCATGCTGGATCAGGTTCAGGCCCGCCGATTGCGTCAGGCTGATGATCGCGGCCTTGGTGGCGCAATAAATCGCAACGAGGCTCTCGCCCCGGCGGCCCGCCTGGCTCGCCATATTGATGATCTTGCCGCCGCGCCCCTGCGCGATCATCTGTTTCGCCGCCGCCTGGAGAGTGAAGAGCGATCCCGCGACATTGATCGCAAACAGCCGGTCATAGCTCTCGCGGGTGATCTCGACGATCGGCGCCATGTCAAAGACGGCGGCATTGTTCACCAGGATGTCGATGCCCCCGGCCTTGGCCACCACCGCCGCCATGGCTTCATCGATCGAGGCCTGATCGGTGACATCGAGCCGCACGGCATAGGCGGCGGGTCCGATCTCCGCCGCCGTCGCCTCGGCGCGTTTCATATCGATATCGCCGATGGCGACCGTCGCCCCCTCGGCGGCGAAAGCCCGGGCAAAGCCCGCGCCAATGCCGCGCGCGGCGCCGGTGACGAGGGCGGATTTCCCCTGAAGTCGCATTCTCAGATCGCCTTTCCATTGGCATCGAATTTATGAATCTTGGCCGGATCGGGGGTCAGCCAGACGGTATCGCCATGGTTCACCCCGATTTCGCCGTCGGCCCGCACATTGATGGTGCCGATGGCTTCGGTATGGACATGCAGGAAGGTGTCCGAACCGAGATGTTCGGCAACCCCGACGGTGCCCTTGAAATCGCCGCCCTCGGTCGAGATCCGGATATGCTCCGGGCGGAAGCCCACGGTCTTGGCGCCATAACGCGCCGCCGCCGTCCCTTCGACGAGGTTCATCTTCGGGCTGCCGATGAAGCCCGCCACGAAGAGATTCTTCGGCGATTTGTAGAGTTCGAGCGGGCTGCCCACCTGTTCGATATTCCCGGCATTCAGCACCACGATCTTGTCGGCCATGGTCATCGCCTCGACCTGGTCGTGGGTCACATAGATCATCGTCTTGCCGAGCTGCTGGTGCAGTTCGGAAATCTCCAGCCGCATGGTTCCGCGCAGCGCCGCGTCGAGATTTGAGAGCGGTTCATCGAACAGGAAGGCGGCGGGGTTGCGCACGATGGCCCGGCCGATCGCGACCCTCTGGCGCTGGCCGCCGGAGAGCTGGCCGGGGCGGCGTTCGAGATAGTTGGTCAGGTTCAGGATGCGCGCGGCATTCGCCACCTTCTTGTCGATGGTGGCCTGATCCTCGCCCGCCATCTTGAGCGGGAAGGCGATGTTCTTGGCCACCGTCATATGCGGATAGAGCGCATAGGATTGAAAGACCATCGCCAGCTGGCGCTTGGCCGGGGCCTCGCCGGTGACATCGCGTCCGTCGATGACGATATGCCCGCCGGTGGTATCCTCGAGCCCCGCGATCAGCCGCAGCAAAGTGGATTTCCCGCAGCCCGAGGGTCCGACGAAGACGACGAACTCGCCATTTTCGATATCGAGATTGATCTTCGGGATCACATTGGTCGCCCCGAAGGATTTATTGACGTCGCGCAGTTGAATGCGTCCCATGACGGCCCCCTATTTCACCGCGCCGAACGTCAGTCCGCGCACGAGTTGTTTCTGGCTGAACCAGCCCATGATCAGGATCGGCGCGATCGCCATCGTGGACGCCGCCGAGAGTTTCGCCCAGAACAGCCCCTGCGGACTGGAAAACGACGCGATAAAGGCGGTCAGAGGCGCCGCGTTGGTCGTCGTAAGGCGGATGGTCCAGAAGCTCTCGTTCCAGGCCAGGATGATGTTGAGCAGCAGCGTCGAGGCGATCCCCGGGATGGCCATCGGCGTCAGCACATGGATGATCTCGTTCCAGAGCGAGGCGCCGTCCATCCTCGATGCCTCCAGGATCTCGCCCGGGATCTCGCGGAAATAGGTATAGAGCATCCAGACCACGATCGGCAGGTTGATGAGCATCAGCATCACCGTCAGCCCCACCCGCGTGTCGATCAGCCCGGTGCGCAGGAAGATCAGATAGATCGGCATCAACACCGCCACCGCCGGCATCATCTTGGTCGAGAGCATCCACATCAGCAGATCCTTCGTCCGTTTGCCCGGCGAGAAGGCCATGGCCCAGGCGGCGGGGATCGCCACGATCAGGGCGAGGATGGTGGAGCCGACCGAGATCACCACCGAATTCATGAAGGGCTTGAAGTAGTTCTGCTGGCTCTGGACCGCCTGATAGCTTTCGAGCGAGAAGGAGGGGATCAGGGCGAAGCCTTCGATGGCCTCCTGCTCGGTCTTGAGGCTGGTGATGATCGTGTAAAGGATCGGAAAGAAGATCACGAGGGCGACGAACCAGGCCGCCACGGTAAAGCCGATCTTCCTTTGCGTCGTGATCGCACGGGCCATGGGATGCTCCTATTTGTCGAGGTTCTTGCCGACGGCGCGCATCAGGAAGATCGCGACGATATTTGCGAGGACCACGGCGACGATCCCGCCCGCGGCGGCGCCGCCCACGTCCTGATCGAGCAGGGCGGTGCGATAGACGAGGAACGGCAGGTTGGTCGAGGCATAGCCCGGTCCGCCATTGGTGGTGACGAGGATCTCGGCATAGACCCCGAGCAGGAAGATCGTCTGGATCAGGATCACCACCGTCATCGCCCGCGCCATATGCGGCAGGATCAGATAGATGAACCGGCTGACGAAGCTGGCGCCGTCCATCTCGGCGGCTTCCATCTGCTCGCCATCGAGCGATTGCAGCGAGGTCAGCAGGATCAATGTCGCAAACGGCAGCCATTGCCAGGCGACGATCACGATGATCGAGGCGAGCGGATATTGCGCGAACCAGTCCACCGGCTGGAGCCCGAGGAAGCGCGCGAAATCGGCGGTCACGCCATAGCTCGGATGCATGATCATGTTCTTCCAGACCAATGCCGCCACCGGGGGCATCACGAAGAACGGCGAGATCACCAGGATGCGCACGATCCCCTGGCCGAACATCGGCTGGTCGATCAGGAGGGCGAGCGCCACCCCGCCGACGATGGTGATGACAAGTACCCCGCCCACCAGCATCAGGGTATTGCCGATCGCCTGAAAGAACGCGGGGTCGGTGAGGAAATAGGTGTAATTGTCCCAACCGGCGAAACTCGTTTCCGGGTCGGTCAGGGTGTAGTTGAGCAATGAGAACCACAGCGTCATCGCCAGTGGCACGATCATCCAGATCAGCAGGACGATCACCGAGGGCGCGACCATCAGGCGCGCAAGAGTCTTGGTTTGGCGCGTGGCCATCGCGGTCTCCCCCATCGTTTGGAAAAGGCCGCCCGGCAACCGGGCGGCAAGAGGCGCCGGGAGGGGCCTATTTGATGTAGCGGGCTTTCTTCATGACCCGGGTCGCGGTGCTCTGGGCCTGCGCCAGCGCATCGTCGACGGTCGATTGCCCGGCCAGAACCGCCGAGAAGAGCTGTCCGACCGTGGTGCCGAGACCCTGGAATTCCGGGATCGCGACGAACTGGACCCCGGTATAGGGCACCGGCTTCACGCTCGGATGCAGGGGGTCGGCGGCATTGATCGAATCGAGGGTGATCTGGGCGAAGGAGGCCGCCTCAAGATATTTCGGATTGGTATAGAGCGAGGTGCGGGTCCCCGGGGGCACGTTCGCCCAGCCTTCCTTGGAGGCGACGAGATCGAGATATTCCTTGCTGGTCGCCCATTCGATGAAGGTCTTGGCGGCCTCGGCCTTCTTGGTTCCGGCCGGGATCGCGAGGCTCCAGGCCCAGAGCCAGTTCGCCCGCTTGCCGAGACCCTTGTCGGGGGCCAGCGCGAAACCGACATCGGCCGCGACCTGCGAAACCTTGGGATCGGAGACGAACGACCCCGCCGAGGTCGCATCGATCCACATCGCGCATTTGCCCTGCTGGAACAGCGCGAGATTCTCGTTGAAGCCGTTGGAGGAAGCGCCCGTGGGTCCCGCGTCCTTCATCAAGTCGATATAGAAGGTCAGCGTTTCCTTCCATTCCGGCGAATCGAACTGCGGCACCCAGTTCTCGTCGAACCAGCGCGCGCCGAAGGAATTGGCCAGCGAGTCGATGAAGGCCATGTTCTCGCCCCAGCCCGGCTTGCCGCGCAGGCAGATGCCGCTCTGGTCCTTGGACCGGTCGGTCAGCTTGCGCGCGGCATCCGCGACCAGATCCCAGGAGGGCTCCTTCGGCATCTCGATGCCGGCCGCCTGGAACAGATCCTTGCGGTACATGGTAAAGGAGCTCTCGCCATAAAAGGGCGCGGCGAAGAGCTTGCCGTCCACCGACAGGCCGTCCTTGATCGGGGTCAGCAGGTCGGCGGTGTCATAGGCCTCGCTGAATTCCAGCGGCAGGAGCCAGTCCTTCTTGCCCCAGATCGGAACCTCGTAGGTGCCGATGGTCAGGATGTCGTACTGGCCGCCCTTGGTCGCGATATCGGTGGTCACACGCTCGCGCAGGATGTTTTCCTCAAGCGTCACCCAGTTCACGTTGATGTCGGGATGCAGCTTGTTGAATTCGGGGGTCAGGGCCTGCATCCGGATCATGTCGCCGTTGTTCACGGTGGCGATCGTTATGTCTTCGGCGAAGGCCGTGGCGGCGAATGCGCAAACGGACGCCGCTCCCATGAGAAGCGAGAAGTGTCGCATAGTTCCTCCCTTGGCGCCCAAACTGGGCAAGTGTTGTTCTTGGATGGGAATATGCACAACAATCTTGGCGTGTGTCAAATAAAAATGAGCATTCGCCCATCAACCGGGCAAATAACCTACGCAGCACCCGCCGCCGCCGCTGGCGCGACGGCGCGGATGCGCGGCGGCGCCGGGGACCTCAGTCCTCGGCGAGCAGCGCCTCGGCGGTGGCTTCATCGGTGATGAGGCCATTGATCATCCTGCCCCGGATGGCGGCGGCGATGGGCAGGAGCTTGCGTTTGCCCTTGGCCAGGGCGATCACCGTGGCCCGGTCGCGGCGGGGCAGGGGGGCGCTGGCGGTGCGGTCGTTCGATCCGCCCAGGATCAACGCGCCGCTGGCATCATAGACCCAGCCGCAGATCTCGCCGACCGCGCCCGCCGCCCGCATCTCGCCCAATTCCTCCTGTCTCAGGAATCCGTCCAGAAACAGCGGCGCGCGGTCGTCCATCTCGCCGATCCCGACAAAGACGACATCGGCGGCGGCGGCGATTTCGAGCGTGGAGCGGATCAGGCTCTGACCATGCATCAGCTCCCGCTCACGGGGGGTGGCGACGAAGACCGGCAGGGGCATCGGGAAATGCCGGGCCTCGACCGCCTCGGCCATCGAGAAGATGACATTATAATAGGCGGCCGATCCGTCCGGCCCGATATTCCCGGTCAGCGAGACGATGCGGTGCCGGGGGCATTTGATCGGGGGCAGATGGTCGATGGCGGCCTTGAGCGTGCGCCCCGTCCCCACCGCCATGACGATGGGGCGTTCGCTGCGCAGCCATCTGTGGATTTCGGCGGCGCCCGCCTCGGCCAGTCCCACGGTTCCCCCCTCCGACCCCGGATCAGTTGGCACGACCTCGGCGTGAATCAAGCCGAGCCGGTCGCGAAGCTGTGCCGCGAGGTCGAGGCATCTTGCGATCGGATGGTCCATCCAGACCCGGATCAGCCCTTCGGAAATCGCGAGCGACACCAGCCTTTGCGCGGCCTGGCGTGAAATCGCCATCTGGGCCGCGATCTCGTCCTGGGTCTTGCCGGCGATATAATAGAGCCATCCGGCCCGGGCCGCGTCGTCCAGTCTGCCCGCCGGTACCCTGGTGCGCGCCATTTTCTTCTCCCAAGGATGAACGACTGTGCCGGACAGTCGCAGTTGCCCCGCTCCCGTGCAACCCGCGACGGCGCCCGAAATCCCGCCCGTTTCCGGGGGGTGTCCGGAGGCCTTCGTGGATTAAAATCATAAATATCAATAGTTTAAAGAATGTCCGCGTCCGGACGCCCAGGGACGGGGCCCCGCTGCGAAGCGGAATTCCGGGTCAGATTACCCGAAAGCCGGGTCGCCTTGCAATGTCGGGGGGGCGAGGATAGTGTCCGCCCGCAATTCAGGCCGGGCCCCGGGGGTGGGGCATCCCGTGCTTTCAGGAGGACAGAGCCCATGTTTGCAACGCCAGCCTTCGCGCAGGCCGCCGCCCAAGGGACCACGGCGAGCACGCTGATCGGTTTCGCCCCGATTCTGCTGATCTTCGCCATCATGTACATGCTGATGATCCGGCCGCAGCAGAAGAAGCTCAAGGAGCACAAGGCCATGATCGAGGCGCTTCGCCGCGGCGATCAGGTGGTGACCTCCGGCGGGATCATCGGCAAGGTCGTCAAGGTCGCCGACGGCGAGCTTGAGCTGGAGATCGCCCCGAACGTGAAGGTCCGCGTGATCCGCGGCACCGTCAGCCAGGTTCTGAGCAAGACCGCCCCCGCCGAGGCATGACGCAGAGGGCCCCGCTGGCCCGTCCAAGAGATTAGACCCGAAATGTCGCAGTTTCCGCTCTGGAAGAAGCTGACCGTGATCGCACTCTGCGTGATCGGCCTGTTGATCGCCTTGCCCAACCTTTTCTATGACCGGGTCGAGAAATCGAACGACGCCGCCGCCGCGATCGCCAGGGGCGCCGCGATGACGCCGGAGCTTCAGGCGGATCTGGCGGGATGGCCGCGGTTTCTGCCGCATGACCTGATCAATCTCGGTCTCGATCTGCGGGGCGGCGCCTATGTCCTGGTCGAGGTCAAGACGCAGTCCGTGCATGCCGAGCGGCTCGAAGGGCTCTGGCCGCTCCTGCGCGACAAGCTGCGCGAACAGCGCGACACGGTCGGATCGATCCGCAGGCTTGAGGGGAACCCGGAGCAGCTGCGGATCCGGATCGGCAATCCCGCCGGAATGGAGGCGGCGCTGGAGGCCGCGCGGGCGGCGTCCCAGCCGGTGTTCTCCCTGACCAGCGCGGGCAGCCGCGATTTTCAGGCCAGCGCCGAGGGCGACGTTCTGGTGGTGACGCTCTCGGACGCCGAAAAGGCGGCGATGGATGAGCGGACCATGCAGCAGTCGCTGGAAATCATCCGGCGGCGCGTGGACGAGACCGGCACCCGCGAGCCCTCGATCCAGCGACAGGGGGCGGACCGCATCCTGATCCAGGTGCCCGGCATCGGATCGGCCGAGGAATTGCTTACGATCATCGGCAAGACGGCGCGGCTCTCGTTCCATCCGGTCGTGAACCGAACCACGGATGCGAATGCGCAGCCCGGCCTCGACAATGTCATCTACCCTTCGATGAACGAGAAGGGCGTCTATTACATTCTCGAAAAGCGGGCGGTGGTGACCGGCGATCAGCTGGTCGACAGCCAGCCCGCCTTTGACCAGAACGGCCAGCCCGCCGTGAACTTCCGTTTCGATCCCAGCGGCGGCGCAGCGTTCGGCACCTACACGGCCGAGAATATCGGCAAGCCCTTCGCGATCGTCCTCGACGGCCAGGTGATTTCCGCCCCGGTGATCCAGAGCCATATCGCCGGCGGTTCCGGGATCATCACCGGCAATTTCAGCCCCGAGGAATCGACGCAGCTTGCGATCCTGCTGCGCGCGGGGGCCTTGCCCGCGGAAATCACGGTGCTGGAGCAAAGGACCATCGGGCCGGAGCTGGGCCAGGATTCCGTCAATGCCGGGATGCTGTCGGGGGTCGTGGCGCTGGTCGCGGTCGCGGTCTTCATGGTGCTGGTCTATGGTCAGTTCGGGCTGTTCGCCAATGTGGCGCTGCTTATGAATATCGTGCTGATCTTTGCTTTGATGACCCTGATCGGGGCGACCCTGACCATGCCAGGCATCGCGGGTATCGTTCTGACCATCGGCATGGCGGTCGATGCCAACGTCCTGATCTTCGAGCGCATCCGCGAGGAGCTGAAGACGGCGCGCGGGCCATCGCGGGCGATTTCCCTCGGGTTCGAGCGGGCGTTCGTGACGATCATCGATGCCAATGTCACGACCCTGATCGTGGCGGCCACCCTCTATCTGCTTGGCTCGGGTCCGGTGCGCGGGTTCGCCGTGACCCTCGGCCTCGGCATCGCCTGCTCGGTCTTCACCGCCGTCTATGTCACCCAACTGATCGTCGCCGCCTGGTTCGACCTGCGTCGGCCCAAGACCATCACTGTCTGAAGGGACCGAAATCCATGCGCCTGAGACTCGTTCCCGATGTCACGAACTTCAATTTCTTTCGGTACACGCGGTTCTGGCTGGCTGTGTCGATCCTCGGCGTGGTGGCCTCGTTCGCGTCGCTCGCGGTTTTCGGGCTGAATTACGGCGTGGATTTCCGGGGCGGTACCCTCATCATGGCCTCCACGCCGGAGGCGCATGACGTCGGCCAGTTCCGGGGCCTGCTGGAGGGGCTGGACGTCGGCGAGGTGGGTGTCACCTCCGCCTCCGATACCGAGGACCGGGCCGGAAATGTCGTGATGATGCGGATCGGCGTGACCGGCGACAATCCCGACAGCCAGCGCGCCGTCATCGAAAAGGTCCAGACCGCCCTCAACGCGGCCTTCCCCGGCATCAAATATCTTCAGGTCGACAGCGTCGGGGCCAAGGTTTCCAGCGAACTGGTGACCAACGGAATCCTCGCGGTCCTGATCTCCGTGCTCGGCATCATGTTCTATATCTGGCTGCGGTTCGAATGGCAGTTCGGGTTGGGGGCCGCCGCCTCGCTCCTGCATGACGCGATCGTGGTGGTGGGCATGTTCAGCCTGTTCCAGCTCGAATTCAACCTGACGATCGTGGCGGCGGTTCTGACCGTGATCGGCTATTCGATCAATGACACCGTCGTGGTGTTCGACCGCGTGCGGGAGGTCCTGCGCAAGTACAAGAAGATGCCCCTGCGCGACGTCCTGAACCTTGCCTTCAACGAAACGCTCAGCCGGACGATCATGACGGTGATGACGACGATGCTGGCTCTGCTCGCAATCTACTTCTTTGGCGGGCCGACGGTGTCCGGCTTTGCTTTCGCCGTCATCTTCGGGATCCTGATCGGGAGCTATTCCTCGATCTATGTCGCCTCGGCCGTCGTGCTCTGGTTTGGCGTGAACCGTGACACGGGGACCAAGCCATCCGCCGCCGGCACCACCTTCGGGCAGGAAAAGGCCTGAGGGACGTGCGGATCAGCGAGGCGCATTTTCCGAACGGCGTTCCGATCGACAGCTATGGACCGGGGTTCTTCCGGGTCGCGGGCGAGGTTCTGACCGGACCGCTCGCGCTGGTCCCCGAGGGACCGGTGGACTGGCCGGGATTGCCGGAGGTCGGGTGTTTCCTGGAACGATGCGACCGGATCGACGTTCTGTTCGTGGGAATGGGCGCCGAGATTGCAATATTGGACAAGGGCGTGAGGCAACGGCTGGAGAGCGCGGGGATCGGGGTGGAGGTCATGACGACGCCCTCCGCCTGCCGAACCTACAATGTCCTGTTGACCGAGGGACGGCGCATCGCCGCGGCCCTGATGCCGATCCGGCGGTCCGACCCTTTCCCGTGACCGTCAACCCGTATAGATACGGGGACAGTCGATCCGTGATGACAAAAGCGAGGTAGTCAAATGGCTTTCGAACTTCCCGACCTTCCCTATGCCCACGATGCGCTGGCTGCGAACGGAATGTCGGAGGAAACCCTGAAGTTTCATCATGACATCCATCACAAGGCCTATGTGGATAATGGAAACAAGCTGCTGGCCGAAAGCCCGCTGAAGGACAAGACTCTCGAAGAGATCGTCAAGGAGAGCTATCAGTCCGGCGCCGTGGCCCAGTCCGGGCTCTTCAACAATGCGAGCCAGCACTGGAACCACACCCAGTTCTGGACCTGGCTCAGCCCGACCAAACAGTCGGTCCCGTCGGAACTGGAAAAGGCGATCACCGAATCCTTCGGCTCGTTCGACAAGTTCAAGGAAGACTTCGCCGCCGCCGGCGCGGGCCAGTTCGGATCGGGCTGGGCCTGGCTCGTCAAGGACGCCTCGGGCGCGCTCAAGGTCACCAAGACCGAGAACGGGGTCAATCCGCTCTGCTTCGATCAGACCGCCCTGCTCGGGGTCGATGTCTGGGAGCATTCCTACTACATCGATTTCCGGAACAAGCGGCCGGCCTATCTCACCAACTTCCTCGACAATCTGGTGAACTGGGAAAACGTGGCGTCCCGCCTCTGATCCCGCGACGGTCCGGGTGGCGGGTCGCCGCCCGGACCTCTCCCGCGGGCCGTCCGAGCGCGGCGGCCTGACAAGATATTGAAAATAAAAGATAATTCAGAAAAGCCTATCCCGGACGTCTTGTCCGGACCGCGCCCATCCCGCGCTTTCTGTAAACTCCCGGGTTTCTTGGGGAAACGACGCGAAAATCATGGCGTCGGCAAAGCAATAATCTTTCGACTCCACGCGAGGTTGTGACAGACGAAGGCCACAATCTCTGGTATCGTCTTGCGACACGCTGTCGCGGGGCTCCGCTCCCGGAGCCCTCCGGCCGTGACCGGGTTCGAATTGCTGGGGAATGTGCGATGACAACGACCATTGGCAACCCGCTGTCCTGGAGCGTCGATGCCGCGAAAGCGGCGGGCGAACATCTGGGAGCCGTCGCGGGTACGATCGGCGGTGAAAAAGCCGAGGAGTATGTGCTGCCGGAAGTACGACGGATCGAAATATCCGACCTGCGGACCTGTCTGCGCAAGGGAGTGGAGGATTTCGCCGAATCGCGGACGGATGTGATCTTTCTCTGTCTGCTCTATCCGGTCATCGGGATCACCCTGACCTGGATCGGCTTCGATCGGGATCTGGTGCCCCTGCTCTTTCCGGTGATCTCCGGCTTTGCGCTGATCGGGCCGGTCGCGGCGGTCGGGCTCTATGAAATCAGCCGGCGCCGCGAACTGGGACAGCCGACGAGCTGGGGGGATGCCTTCAATGTCGTGAAATCCCCCTCGTTCGGGGCGATCTTCGTGCTCGGACTGATGCTCGGGGCGCTGTTCCTGATCTGGCTGCTGGCGGCCAATGGAATTTACGGGGCGACGCTGGGCCGGGAACGGCCCGATTCCGTCGGCGCCTTTTTCCGCGATGTCCTGACCACCGGACCCGGATGGGCGATGATCGTGATCGGCACCGCCGTCGGCTTCATCTTCGCGGCCCTTGTGCTCGCGACCAGCGCCGTGTCCTTCACTTTGCTGCTCGACCGGCCGGTCGGATTGCCGGTGGCGGTCCTGACCTCGATCCGGGTCGCCGAACTCAATCCGGTCCCGATCGCGGTCTGGGGCCTGATCGTGACCGGGGGGCTCGTGCTCGGATCGATCCCGGTGTTTCTCGGGCTGATCGTGGTGCTGCCGATTCTCGGCCATGCCACATGGCATCTCTATCGCGCGACGGTGCTGCCGCCGCGCCGCGCCCCGCGGATCTAAGGCGCCCTCAGGCCCGAAGGGCCGCGATCAGGTCGGGGACGCTGTCCTTGACCTGAAGGAAACCGAGGAAGGAGGGGTCGGCGAATCCCTGTTCGACGATATGATCGAGCAGGCGCACCAGCGGATCCCAGTATCCGGCGGTGTTCAACAGGAACACCGGCTTGGAATGCAGGGCCAGTTGCCGCCAGGTCAGGACCTCGAACAGTTCATCGAGACTGCCCGGACCGCCGGGCAGGGTGACGATCGCATCGGCGTTCATGAACATCACCTTCTTGCGCTCGTGCATGGTCTCGGTGACCACGAAGGTCGAGAGATCGCGCCGTCCGACCTCGCGGCGCATCAGATGCTCCGGGATCACGCCAAAGGTCTCGCCCCCCGCCGCCTGCGCCGCGCGCGCGACGATGCCCATCAGCCCGACATCCCCCGCGCCATAGACCAGACGCAGCCCGGCCCCGGCCAGCGCCCCCCCCAGTTCGGCGGCGGCCTCGGCATAGGCGGGATTACCGCCGGGGCGCGATCCACAGAAAACACAGACGGATTTCAGTTCCGCGACGGGCATGGCAGGCTCCGGGTCTGATCTGGGGCTACATCGTACTGGTTCTGGTACGGCGTCCCGTCCTAGCAGGTCGTTCGCCGGTGAGCCAGTGCGCGTGGGGTGCCCGTCCCGATGGCGAACGGATTTGATCCCCGGGCCGGGATCTGATTTATCGCGAAGGGACACCTCGGAGCGCGGGGCCGGTTATGTCGGCCCCTTGGCTCCGGGACCTTGTTTTGCCGCGGTTTCCCGATGGGCGGGGGTGGCCCCGCCGGGGGAATCGCCCGAAGGAAGCGGCGCGCATGAAGAATCCATTCGGGGCGGAGGACCGCGAGACGAGCCTTGCGATCATCCGCAAGCTGGCGCCCTATCTCTGGCCCCGCGACAATGCCGCCGCGCGGCGCCGGGTCGTCTGGTCGATGGTGGCCCTGGTCCTGTCGCGGGTGGCGACGGTGATCACGCCCTTCTTCTTCAAGGCGGCGGTCGATGGATTGGCGCCAAGTTCGCCGGAGCTCCACGCGGGGTATCTGGTGATGGCGGGGCCGGTGGCCCTGACGGTGTTCTATGGTCTCATGCGGCTGGCCGGGGTCGGGTTCACGCAGTTGCGCGACGGGATATTCGCGCGGGTGGGACAGAGTGCCTTGCGGGCGATCGCGCTCGAAACCTTCCGGCATATCCATGCCCTGAGCCTGCGCTATCACATCACCCGCAAGACCGGCGGATTGAGCCGGATCATCGAGCGCGGGGTGAAGGGCGTCGATTTCCTGCTCCGGTTCCTGCTTTTCTCGATCGTGCCGCTGATCCTGGAGCTGGCGCTGGTGGCGGGGATTCTGTTCTTCGTGTTCGACTGGCGCTATCTGGTGGTGGTGTCGATCACCATCGCGGCCTATGTCTGGTTCACCTTCTCCGTCACCGAGATGCGGGTGAAGATCCGGGCGCGGATGAACGAGCGCGATACCGATGCCAATCAGAAGGCCATCGATTCGCTCCTGAATTTCGAGACGGTCAAATATTTCAGCGCCGAGGAGCGCGAGGCGCGGCGGTATGACGGCTCGATGGCGGGTTACGAGGCGGCCGCGACCGAGACGGCGGTGAGCCTGACCTGGCTGAACTTCGGCCAGACGCTGATCATCACCGTGGGGCTGGTGATCGTGATGGCGATGGCGGCGGTCGAGGTTCAGGCGGGGACGCTGACCGTCGGGGATTTCGTGATGGTCAATGCCTATATGATCCAGCTGACGCTGCCTCTGGGGTTTCTCGGCACGGTCTATCGCGAGATCCGCCAGAGCCTGGTCGACATGGGGGCGATGTTCGATCTGTTGGAGCAGCCGGCGGAGATCGTGGATCGGCCCGGGGCGCCGGATTTGAAGGTGGGGCCGGGGCGGATCGAGTTTCGCGACGTGAGTTTTTCCTATGAGGCGGAGCGGGGCATCCTCAGGGGATTTGATCTGGTCGTCGAACCGGGGCGGACGGTGGCCCTGGTCGGGCCGTCGGGGTCGGGCAAATCCACGGTGGGGCGGTTGTTGTTCCGGTTCTATGACGTGACCGGGGGCGCGGTCCTGATCGACGGTCAGGACGTGCGCGAGGTGACACAGGCGAGCCTGCGGGCCGCGATCGGGATCGTGCCGCAGGATACGGTGCTGTTCAACGATACGATCTATTACAACATCGCCTATGGGCGGCCCGATGCGACCCGCGAGGAGGTCGAGGGGGCGGCGCGGGCGGCCTCGATCCATGAGTTCATCACGCGCCTGCCGCGGGGCTATGAGACGACGGTGGGCGAGCGGGGGTTGAAGCTCTCGGGCGGCGAGAAGCAGCGGGTCGGGATTGCGCGGACCCTGTTGAAGGATCCGCCGATCCTGTTGCTGGACGAGGCGACGAGCGCGCTCGATACCGAGACGGAGCGCGACATTCAGGACGAGTTGCGCGCGATGGGCGAGGGGCGCAGCGTGATCACCATCGCGCATCGGCTCTCGACGGTGGTGGACGCGGATCTGATCCTGGTGCTGGAGCATGGCCGGATCACCGAGCAGGGCACGCATGCGGATTTGCTGGCCCGCGGCGGCCGCTATGCCCGGATGTGGACGCGTCAGCAGACCGATCCGGATTTCGACGAGATCGACGCGGCCTGATCGGGCTTGGCAGCGTCGGGGCCGGGGGCTATACCGCGCGCCTGAATGACGGGAGTGCGGGCTTGGGGCAGAGTGATTCCTTTATCCAAGAGGTCAGCGACGAGGTTCGGCGCGACCGGCTCTATCATTTCACGCGGCGCTATGGCTGGCTGGTGGCGCTGGGTCTGGTCGCCATCGTCGGCACGGCGGGTTTTCTCGAATGGCGCAAGGCCGGATCGCAGGCCGAGGCCGAGGCGGCGGGCGATGCCATCCGCGCGGCCAATCTCGAACGCGATCCCGAGGCGAGGGCGGCCAGGCTCGCGGCGCTGACGGGACCGAGCCTGGTGATCGCGCGGCTGGCCGAGGCCGGGAGCCTGCGCGAGGCCGGGCTGGACGACAAGGCGGCGGCGGTGCTGGCGGCCATCGCGGATGACGCGGCCCAGCCCGATCTCTATCGGCAGATGGCGAGCCTGCAACGCGTCATGTTGCTCGGGTCTCGGATGGAGCCGGGGGAACGCAAGGCCACGATCGAGACGCTGGTCGCCGAGGAGGCGCCGTTCCGGCCGCTGGCGCTGGAGCAGCGGGCGCTGATGGCGCTGGAAACCGGCGACAAGGCGGCGGCGATCAAGGATTTCCAGACGATCCTCGACATCCCGGGCGTGCCGGAGCAATTGGCCGGACGGGCCCGGCAGATGATCATCGCGGCGGGTGGCACCCCGGCGAACGCCGGCTGAGGCGCAAGGGGCGAAGAGGACAGAATTGATGCCGCGTTTCCCGATGCCTCCCCGCCGACTGGCCGGATGTGCCCTGCTTCTCGCCCTCGCCGCCTGTACGCAGAGCGATCCGCCGTTGCAGGGGATGCGCATCCCGATCCGGCCCGAGGAAAAGCCCCTCAGCGAAACCGATGCGCGGGCGATCCGGCCAGTGGCCCTGCCCGGTCCGGTCGTCAATGCCTCCTGGAGCCATCGCAACGGCTCGGCGGCGGGACGGCTGCTCAACCCCGCCTTCAGCCCGAGCCCGCAATTGCGCTGGTCGCTGAACATCGGGATGGGGGATGCGAAACGCCGCCGGATCCTGACCGGACCCATCGTGGATGGCGGTCTCATCTTTACCATCGACGCCGGAGGCCAGCTCTCGGCGGTGACGACGGCGGGTCAACTGGCCTGGACGCAGAGCCTCGTCCCGCCGCGCCATGCCCGCGACTCCGGTCCAGGCGGCGGCCTCTCGGCGAGCGGGGGCGTGCTCTATGTCACCACCGGATTCGGCGAAGTGCGCGCCATGGATCCGAGGACCGGCAACCTCTATTGGACCAAGACCTTCGACGGGCCGATCACTGGTGCCCCGACGGTCGCGGACGGGCGGGTCTTTGTCGTCTCGCGCGATGACAATGCCTTTGCCCTCGATGCCAAGACCGGAAACACACTCTGGGAGGCCCAGGGGGTCGGCGGCGTCGGCCTCTTCGGCGGGGCAAGCCCGGCGGTGGACGGATCGCTGGTCGTGATCCCCTTCTCCTCGGGCGAGGTGCTGGGGCTGGTGACGCGGAACGGGCTTCAGGTCTGGGGCACGGCGATCACTGGCGGACGCCGCGGCCTGGTGCGCAACAGCATCAACGATATCAGCGGTGATCCGGTGATCGACGGCGGCACCGTCTATGCCTCGAACCAGAGCGGGCGCACGATTTCCCTGAACCGGGAAACCGGCGAGCGGAACTGGACGATCTCCGAAGGCTCCTATGGTCCGGCCTGGCCGGTCGGCGGTTCGGTGTTCCTGTTGTCCGACGAGGGCGCCCTGATTCGGGTCGAGGCCGCGACCGGCGCACTGGTCTGGGAGCAGCGGCTTCCGGAATATGTGCCCAAGGGCGGCTGGTTCGGTCCGGGCGAAAAGACCCAGGCGATCCCGCATTATGGACCCATTCTCGCCGGTTCGCGCCTCTGGGTTGCGAGCGCCGATGGCCTGTTGCGCGCGTTCGATCCGTCCCGGGGCACGCCGCTCGGATCGGTGCCCTTGCCGGGTGGCGCGGGGGCGCCGCCGGCCATCGCGGGGGGCGTGATGTATATCGTCAACCAGGACGGCGACCTTCTCGCTTTCCAATAGGCAGCCAAAGGGCTATGGATCGCGCCGCCGGTTCGTGGGGAACCGGCGGGGAAGAATGTCCATGTCCTTTACGCTTGCCATCGTCGGACGTCCCAATGTCGGGAAATCGACCCTGTTCAACCGGCTCGTCGGGCGACGGCTGGCCCTGGTCGATGACCAGCCGGGCGTGACCCGCGATCTGCGCGAGGGCGACGGGCGGCTGGGGCCGCTGCGCTTTACCGTCATCGATACGGCGGGGCTTGAGGAAGTCACCGACGACAGCCTTCAGGGCCGGATGCGCGCCCTGACCGAGAGGGCGGTCGATATGGCGGATGTCTGTCTTTTCATGATCGATGCCCGGGTCGGGGTGACGCCGGTGGACCGGATCCTCGCGGAACTCCTGCGCAAGCGGGCGGCGCGGGTGATTCTCTGTGCCAACAAATCCGAGGGCCGGGCGGCGGAACAGGGCTATTACGACGCCTATGAGCTGGGCCTCGGCGAGCCGATCGCCTTGTCGGCGGAACATGGCATCGGTCAGGACGAGCTGCTCCGGGCGCTGGAGCCGGTCGCGGCGGAATTCGAGGATGCCTCCGCCATCGTCGATGTCGATCTCGATGCGATCAGCGACGATGTCGACGAGGAGGGCGAGGCGGTTCCCCTGCCGCCGGGCCGTCCGATCCAGATCGCGGTGGTGGGTCGGCCGAACGCGGGGAAATCGACGCTGGTCAATGCGATTCTCGGCGAGGATCGATTGCTGACCGGGCCGGAGGCCGGGATTACGCGCGATGCCATCGCGGTGACCCTGGACTGGCAGGGGGTGCCCTTCCGGATTTTCGACACCGCCGGGATGCGCAAGAAGGCGAAGGTTCAGGAGAAGCTGGAAAAGCTCTCGGTGTCCGATGGCCTGCGCGCGGTCAAGTTCGCGGAAGTGGTGGTGGTCCTGCTCGACGTGCAGATCCCGTTCGAGAGTCAGGATCTGCGCATCGCCGATCTGGCCGAGCGCGAGGGCCGGGCCGTGGTCGTCGCGGTGAACAAATGGGATCTGGAAGAAGCGAAGTCCCAGAAGCTGAACGAATTGCGCGAGGCGTTCGGGCGGTTGCTGCCGCAATTGCGCGGAGCGCCGATGGTGATGGTATCGGCCCTGACCGGGGCGGGGCTGGATCGGTTGCGCGATGCGATCGTCAAGGCGCATTCGGTGTGGAACACCCGGATTTCGACGGCGCGGTTGAACCGGTGGCTGGCGATCCAGATCGCGGACCATCCGCCGCCCGCGCCGGGGGGGCGACGGATCCGGCTGCGCTACATGACCCAGGTCAAGACCCGGCCGCCGACGTTCGTGTTGTTCTGTTCGCATCCTGACATGGTGCCGGAGGATTACAAGCGTTTCCTGGTGAACGGATTGCGGCGGGATTTCGAGATGCCCGGCACGCCGATCCGCTTGCATCTGAGGGCGGGGGAGAATCCCTACAAGGACCGCAAGAAGCATAACGTGACCGCGCTCGACAAGCACAAGCCGCGGCGCTGGCAGGATTGAGGGCCCGGAGCGATTTCGAAGCAGGTGGGATCACCTGCCGGTTCAGAAATCGCGACAAACATAAGGTCATGAAGCGATTTCGAGGCAGGTGGACTCACCTGCCGGTTCAGAAATCGTTCTGGAAACGCGAGGCGGGGGTGTCCGACGCCTCCCGGGGGTCGATCCGGCCGAAGACGAACCAGCCCACCAGCGCCCAGAACAGCGCAATCCCGAGGAAGATCGGGTTGAACCGCGCCTCCGGCGAGAGGACCAGAAGCAGCATCGCCTCGGACATGCCGAACAGCATTGCCCACATGCAAACCCGGGTCAGGCTGTGCGCGCAGAGGCCCGAGAGAAAGCCGCCGATGCCGGAGAGGCCGAGCGACAGGGCGAGGAGCATGTTCAGTGTCGTCATTGACCAATGTCCTTCTTCCGCTTGCGTGCAAAGGCAGGATGGATTCCGAAGGAGCCCTTGACGCATCCCCGGCGACCAGGATCGGTTCGCCGGGGAAGATGGAAGCGTGCCGGGAGAATGTTAACAATTTGCAAATGGCGGCGGGTCGGGTGTTCCGCCGTCGGCCGGTTCAATCGGCGAACACCTCCCGCGCCGCGGCGAGACCGTTCAAGGCGGCGGGAAAGCCCGCGTAGACCGACATCTGCATCAGAATCTCGACGATTTCCGGCCGGGTCAGGCCGACGTTCAGGCCCGCCTGGAGATGCACCCGAAGCTGGGGCGCCGCGTTGCCCAGGGCGGTCAGGGCGGCGATGGTCGCAATCTCGCGGTCGCGTGGCGAAAGGCCCGGGCGCGAATAGATGTCGCCGAATGGATATTCCAGCAGATAAGTCGCAAAGTCCGGAGCGATATCGGCGAGCGAGGCGATGACCCGTTCGCCCGCTTCGCCGTCGATCTCAGCGAGCGCGCGTTTGCCGCGGTCGAGGCGGCTCTCGGTGGTTGGATGCGTCATGGTTGGTCCTCTCCGGGGGGCCGGCATAACCGGCGATCTTGGTATCGAGGACGAGAAGGCAGGCCTGGAGATCCGCGACACGGGTCCGCACCGTTTCCCGATGCGCTTCGAGCAAGGCGCGGCGGTCGGGTTCGGTGACGGCGCCCTGTTCGCGCAGCCGGGCATAACGCAGCATGTCCCGGATCGGCATCCCCGTGGTCCTGAGCCGACCGAGGAAGGCGATCCAGAACAGGATCGATGCGTCATAGTCCCGCTGTCCTCCCGCGTCGCGGTCCGCGCGGGGCAAGAGCCCGATCCGCTCGTAGTAGCGCAGCGTATGGGCGGTCAGGCCGGAGCGCCTGGCGAGTTCGCCGATCTTCATGGCCGTTCCTCTCGTTACGACGCAAGGGAGGCTAGGGCTTCGAGCGCACTCGAGGTCAAGCGCTTTTTCGACGGAATTTTCGCAAGTTTGGAAACAGGTTTGTAAAGAAGTTCCTGTTAGGTCTGGGCCCGCGCTGTCCGGGGGGCCAGCTTTTTTCCAGAGACAATTTTTTCAAGATCGCCCTTTGGGCGTCCCGTGCGCCGGGGCGATCCGGAGCGGGAAACATGAAACGCATTGTCATTTGTTGCGATGGAACCTGGAGACGGCTGGACGAGACGCAGCCGACCAATGTGGTGCGCCTGGCCCAGGCGGTCCGGCCCCGGGGAGCCGACGGCACCGAACAGGTGACCTTCCATCTCGACGGGGTTGGGACCGGGCGGGGTACCGGGCGGGTCGCACAGGAAATGGACCGGGTTCTGGGGGGCATGTTCGGTCATGGCCTGATGTCGACGGTCGAGGCGGCCTATCGCTTCCTGATCTTCAACCATGCGCCGGGCGATGAAATCTATCTCTTCGGCTTTTCGCGCGGGGCCTATACGGCGCGCAGTCTCGCGGGGCTGATTCGCAATTGCGGCATCCTGGAGCGCGGTCAGGCGGCGGCGATCCCGGAGGCCCTGTCGCTTTATCAGAGGCGCGGGCCGCAGTCCCATCCCGACAGCCCGGCCGCCTGCGCCTTTCGGACCCGGTATGGGCAAAGTATATGGATCAGCGCGGCCGACGCCTCCTGGCGGGAGCGGCATCTGGGCGGGATCGGCGTACGGTTGGGGCTGAGCTATCTCGGGGTGTGGGATACCGTCGGAGCCCTGGGCGTGCCGCGGGACATGCGCTTCTCGGATATCCTCAACCGGCCGTTCCAGTTTCACGACACCAGCCTGTCCCGGTCAGTGGGCGCGGCGCGGCACGCGGTGGCGATCGACGAGCGGCGCCGCGGGTTCCGGCCCGCGCTCTGGGACAATCTCGATGTCCTGAACGGGAGGACGGGGCAGGAGCGCTATCAGCAGAAATGGTTCCCCGGCGATCATGGCTCGGTCGGCGGCGGTGGCGAGGTGACGAGCCTGTCCAACGACGCCCTGATCTGGATCGCGGAGGGGGCGATGGCCGCCGGTCTGGCCCTCGATACGGATCTGCTCGCGCACTGGCGGCGCGAAAGGAACTGCCTCGGCTCCCTGCGATCGAGCCAGCATCCGCGCGGGATGCTGGACCGGGCGCTGGAGGTCCATCCGCGGGATCGCCATGGTCCGGCGCGGATCGAGGATTTGTCCGAGGCGACGATCCGCCGCTGGCGGGCGGATGCGAGCTATCGCCCCGCGTCGCTGGAACGGGTGAGACCGGCGCTGGAGCGCGAGGCGCGGGCCAGTTGCGCCCCCAGGAGATCAAAAATCGCCTGAGGGCGGACGATCACGCGGGCCTGGCGCGAAGCGTCAGAGGAACATGGCGATGAGCAGGAAGACGATGGAGGTCAGCGCGCCATTCAGGCCCATCGCGATGCCGGCGAAGGTGCCCGCCTCCTCGGAGACCTGAAACGCCCGCGCCGTGCCGATCCCGTGGCTGGACACGCCGACGGCGAAACCGCGGGCGGCATAGTCCTTGATCTTCATCGCATTCATCAGGGGCGTCACGATGACCGAACCGAGGATGCCGGTCAGGACCACCAGAACCGCCGCCAGCGCCGGGATGCCCCCGATCGTCTCGGTCAGCGCCATGGCAATCGGCGCGGTGGTGGATTTTGCGGCGAGCGAGGCGATGACCGGCAAGGGCGCCCCCAAAGCCCAGCCGATGGTGGCCGCGCTGAGGATCGCGGTGAGGGAGCCCGCGACCAGTGCCGCGCACATCGGGGCGAGGTTGCGACGGACCTGGACGCGGTTGCGCCAGAGCGGGACGGCGAGCGCCACCGTGGCGGGACCAAGCAGGAAATGCACGAACTGCGCGCCCTCGAAATAGGCGCGGTAGTTGGTGCCGGTGGTGGTCAGGACCAGGATGATCAGGCCCGCCGCGATGACGACGGGATTGGCGAGCGGATGGCGCCGCAGCCGGGCCGAAATGAAATCCCCGATCACGAAGGCGACGAGCGTCGTCGTCAGCCAGAGCAGCGGCGTCTGGGCGAGATAGACCCAGATGCGATAGAGATCCGGTCCCGAATTCATGGCCGCCCCTGGAGCTGGGCAACGGCGCGGAAGGTGAGGACCGTCACGGTCAGGGTCAGAAAGGTCGAGACGACCAGCGCCACCGAGATCGCCAGCCAGTTCGCGCGGATCAGTCCGATCTGTTCCACCACGCCGACGGCGGCGGGCACGAAGAGCAGCGAGAGGTTTTTCAGGATCGTGTCGGCCACGCCTTCGAGCGCGGGACCGGCGCGGCCGAACAGCGTCAGCCCGAGAAACAAGAGGCCCATGCCGAGCACCGGTCCCGGAAAGACGAGGCCGGAGGCGCGCACCAGCACCTCGCCGGCGAGTTGGCAGAGAAAGAGAAGCGTCAGGGCCTGGATCATAAAGCCTTCCATACGGTCGTGGAGGAGGCCGAGTGTGCCGCTGCGAGGGGGGCGACACAAGGAAGTCCTGCGCAAAAGCCGGTTCGAGCCCCGATCCTGTTGCATGGATGTTTGCCAAGGCGACCCGCGCGCGGTAAAGATGGCGGAAAAGAGCAGAAAGGCAGGCCCGTGGTGACTGGTGTAAAACCTGTCGTATTGTGCATTCTCGATGGCTGGGGGTTGCGGGACGAGACCGAGGGCAACGCGGTCGCCTTGGCCCACAAGCCGAATTTTCAGCGGATCTGGGACACCTGTCCGCATGCGCAACTCGCCGCGCATGGCCCGGATGTCGGCCTGCCGGACGGCCAGATGGGCAATTCCGAAGTCGGCCATATGAATATCGGCGCGGGCCGGATCGTCTGGATGGATCTGCCCCGGATTGACAATGCGATCCAGGATGGCAGTTTTGCCACCAATCCCGAACTTCTCGGCTTTATCGAGGCGCTGCGGCGCTCGGGCGGCACCGCGCATCTCGCCGGTCTGACCTCGCCCGGCGGCGTTCATGCGCATCAGCGGCATATGGTGGCGTTGGCGCAGGTGATCGCGGCGGCGGGTGTGCCGGTCGCAGTGCATTGTTTCCTCGACGGTCGGGACGTGAGCCCAAGCTCCGCCGCCGGTCAGGTCGCGGAATTCGAGGCGGCCCTGCCCGCCGGTGCGCGGATCGCGACGGTTTCCGGGCGGTTCTATGCGATGGACCGCGACAACCGCTGGGAACGGGTCGGCGCGGCGGTGGATGTGATGCTGCGGGCCAAGGGCGGGCACGCGGCCTCGGCGGCGGAGGCCATCGCCACCTCCTATGCCAAGGGCGAGACGGATGAATTCGTGGTGCCGACCGCGATCGGGGATTATGCCGGAGCGCGGGATGGCGACGGTCTGGTCTTTGCCAATTTCCGCGCCGACCGGGCGCGCGAGATCCTCTCTGCCCTGATCGATCCCGGATTTGCCGGCTATGAGGTGGGTCCGCGTCCGAATTTCGCGGCGACCCTCGGCATGGTGGAATATTCGGAGGCGTTGAATCCGTTCATTCCCGCCATGTTCCCCAGCGGCGCCATCGTGAACACGCTGGGGGCCTGGGTGGCGGGCAGGGGACTGGGTCAGTTCCGTCTGGCCGAGACCGAGAAATATCCGCATGTGACGTTCTTTCTGAACGGCGGGGTCGAGGTTCCGGCGGAGGGCGAGGCGCGGCATATGGCGCCGAGCCCCAAGGTCCGGACCTATGACCTTCAGCCCGAGATGTCGGAACCGGAGGTGGCCGAGCATCTGGCCGCTGCGATCCGGTCGGGAAAATACGCGTTGATCGTGGTGAATTTCGCCAATCCGGACATGGTTGGTCATACCGGCGTGGTCGAGGCGGGGATCAAGGCGGTCGAGGCGGTCGACCAGGGCCTCGGGATGGCGCTCGATGCGCTGGCCGAGGTCGGGGGGGCGATGATCGTCACCGCCGACCATGGCAATTGCGAGACCATGATCGATCCGGTGACCAAGGGGCCTCATACCGCGCATACCCTCAATCCGGTTCCCGTCATTCTGGTGGGTGGACCCGAGGGGGCCCGGTTGCGCAATGGCCGGCTGGCCGATCTGGCGCCCTCGCTGCTGGCGCTGATGGGGGTGGAGCAACCGGTCGAGATGACCGGGCACAGCCTGATCGAGATGCCGTGACCGGTGTGCGCGCTGCCCTGATCGCCCTGGGGTGTTGCCTCTCGGCGCAGGCGTTCGCGGAGGCGCCCAGGGATATGTCCGACGCCGCGGCGCGCATCGACCAGGCGCGCCAGGCGCTGGCGGAGGCGTCAGACCCGGCTGGCCGGATCGGTGCGCTGGGCGAGGCGATCGCCGCCTATCAATCCGCGCTCGATGTCATTCGCGCGGGCGTGCGGGGCGCGGGTTCGCGCGAGCGCGACCTGACGCTGGCCCTCGAAACCCAGCGGGTCGATATCCAGCATCTGATCGCGGCGCTGGAGGCGATGAGCCGGACCCCGCCCCCGGCGCAGGCGCTGCATCCGCAGGGACCGCTCGGCGCGGCGCGGGCGGCGGCGATGATGGCGCGGATCACGCCCGCCCTGCGCGCGGAGGCCGATCAGCTGAGGTCGGAATATGACAATATTGCCGCCGTGCGGACCCTGCGCCTCCAGGGCGAGCAGGAGCTGAGGGAAGGGATCGCGGCGCTTGGCGCGGCCCGGTCCGAGCTGGCGGAGACCGTCGCCCGCCATGCTCCGCCGCAACCGCGCGGCACAGAGGATCCGGCGCTCGGCATGATGGTGCGCGACAGCGACACATTGACGACCCTCGCGGGGAAGCTCGCGCGCACCTCGGCGTCGTCGTCCGATGCGCCGATGCCCACGCTGCGCCCACCCGTCGCGGGAGAGGTCCTGAGAGCCTATGATCAGCCCGACGCGGCGGGGGTGCGCCGCCCCGGCGTGGTTTTCGCCGCGCCGCCCCTGTCGCTGGTCAAGGCACCCGCTGACGCGATCGTGCGTTACGCCGGGCCATTTCTGGAATATGGCTACGTCGTGGTACTGGAGTCGGATGGCGATACCTTGATCGTGCTCGCGGGATTGGCACAGGTACAGGTCAGCACCGGTGACGCGGTGCGCGCGGGAGATCTGCTCGGTTTGCTGGGGGGGCCCGTCGTCGATCCCGATCCGGGCGCGGGCGGGGCCGACGCGGCCTCGACATCTGGCGCCGACGAGACACTCTATGTAGAAGTCAGGCATGGACAGGGACCGGTCGATCCGCTCCCCCTGTTCTCGGGCGATAAGGGATAGGAAACGCCATATGAAAAAGATCTTGCTGGCGGGTGCCGCTGGAGCGGTCCTGGGCCTGGTGGTCAGCACTCAGTTCGCCGGCCCGATCGTGGCGCAGGAAACCGAGAAGGAGAAGACGGTCTATGAACAGCTCGACCTGTTCGGCGATGTCTTTGAACGGATCCGGACGTCCTATGTCGAGCCGGTGGACGAGAAGAAGCTGATCGCCGCTGCCATCAACGGCATGCTGGCCTCGCTCGATCCGCATTCGAGCTATCTGCCGAAGGACGACTTCGACGACATGCAGGTGCAGACCAAGGGCGAATTCGGCGGTCTCGGCATCGAGGTGACGCAGGAAAACGGCGTCGTGAAGGTGGTCTCGCCGATCGAGGACACGCCCGCCGACAAGGCCGGGATCAAACCGGGCGACCTGATCACCCAGGTGAACGGCGAGAGCGTCGTCGGCCTCAACCTCAATGACGCGGTGGACATGATGCGCGGGCCGGTGGGTTCGGAAATCACCATCACCATCCAGCGCGAAGGCACGCCCGACCCGTTCGACGTCAAGATCACCCGGGAGACGATCACGGTTTCGCCGGTGAAGTCGCAGCTCGAGGATAACGTGGTCGTGCTCCGGGTCAGCACCTTCAACGAGCAGACCTATCCCAACCTGGAGAAACAGCTCAAGGAGAAGGTCAAGGAAGCCGGTGGCATGGACAAGGTGACGGGCTTCGTGCTCGACCTGCGCAACGATCCGGGCGGGTTGCTCAATCAGGCGATTTCCGTGGTGGATGCGTTCCTGGATTCCGGCGAGATCGTCTCGACCCGCGGCCGCGACCCGCGCGACAGCGAACGCTATAACGCGACTCCGGGCGATCTGACCGACGGCAAGCCGATGGTGGTGCTGGTGAACGGCGGATCGGCCAGTGCCTCGGAAATCGTGGCGGGGGCGTTGCAGGATCATCACCGGGCGCTCATCCTCGGCACCCAGAGCTTCGGCAAGGGATCGGTCCAGACCATCATGCCGGTCCAGGACGACGGCGCGCTGCGTCTGACGACGGCGCGCTACTATACCCCGTCGGGTCGTTCGATCCAGGCGCTGGGCGTCTCGCCGGATATCGTGGTGGAACAGCCCCTCCCCAAGGATCCGAAGGCCGTCGAGCCCACGCCGACCCCCCCGGGCGAGCAATTGCGCAGCGAAGCCGACCTGCGCGGATCGCTGACCAACGATTCGCTGACCGAGGACGAGAAGAAGGCGCTTGAGGCGGCCAAGAAGCATCAGGAGGAAACCGCGCGTCTTCGGGCCGAGGATTACCAGCTGAGCTATGCCATCGATATTCTGCGCGGAACCTCCTATCTCGATTCGGCGCAGTGAGATGACCGAGGCCGAGATCCTCGCCTTGCCCTACCGGCCCTGCGTTGGGCTGGTGCTGCTCAATCGCGAGGGTCTCGTTTTCGCGGGCAAGCGGATCGACAATCCCGGCGAGGCCTGGCAGATGCCGCAGGGCGGGATCGATCCGGGCGAGAAGCCGCGCGAGGCGGCCTTGCGGGAACTGGCCGAGGAAACCGGGATCGCGGCCGGCTCGGTCGAGATCCTCGCCAAGACGCCGGACTGGATCACTTATGATCTGCCGTTCGAAATGGTACCCCGGATCTGGAAAGGCCGCTTCCGGGGTCAGCGCCAGCGCTGGTTCCTGCTGCGGTTCCTCGGGCAGGACGAGGAGATCCGGATCGACCTGCCGCATCCGGAATTCAGCGAATGGGCCTGGCTGCCCCCCGACACGCTGATCGAAAAGATCGTGCCGTTCAAACGCGCGACCTATGAGCAGGTCTTCGAGGCCTTCCGCGACCAGATGTGAGCCGGGCTCTGGCCGCGGTCAGAACCGGCGGGCGACGGTCAGGAACAGGGTTTCGATGCCCGGATTGGTTTCCCCGATGCTGGCGTTCGACTTGTGTTCGATGGCAAGCCCGAGGCGCCAGTCTTCCCCGATGGCCCGGCTGATGCCGAGCCGGGAGCGGAATTCGGTGGGCGACCCGAGGTCCACGCCCTTTCCTTCCTCATAGACCCCGATCATCACGCTGGCGCTGATCCGGTATTTTTCGGCGAAGGGCACAAAGAGGACCGGTCCGGCCCCGCCCCAGAGCTCGCCCTTATCCCCCGCCTCGATCCCGGCCCCGACGGCGAGGTTCACCGGACCAAGATGTGTCAGCGGGTCGGAGGCTATGCCTAGGCCGATCGCGGAGGAGCTGTCCTCGTTCCGGTCGAGGATATCGTTCCGCCCGAGGCTGAGGGAAATTTCGGTGGCCAGGGCGGGAGTAGCGAGAAGGACCAGACAGAGAAACAGTGAAAGGCGAGAGGACCGCATGATTGCTCCGGTTTCTCCGTGTGAGCCCTGGAGATAACCCGTGAGGCGAGCCTTCGTTCCTCGCTCCTCTCAGGCGGTCAGGGGTCGGCCGGTCGTCTTGGAGACGCCTCGGGCATCGCGGGCGGGTTCGGTCACGACCAGTACGAAGAACAGGAACATCCCGGCGAAGGCGCAGAGCGAGCCTGCGATGATGACCGGCAGCACGGCGCTGTTGCCCGTCTGAAGTTCGATACCCAATCCGCCGGCCATCAGGACCGCGCCGAGCGCGCCGAGCACGCTCTGGGTCCAGGCGAGCGCGCCCGCGACCCGGTCCCCGGTCCGGTGCCACAGGCCATAAAGCGCCATCGTCACCCAGCCGAGCAGGTTCAGATGCGCATGCGCCGGGGCGAGGGTGAAATCCTGGGCGATCCCCATGCGAATGCCGAGCGACATGCCGCCAATGGCACAGAGAGCCGCGATCGAAAGACAGAATTTGGAGAGAGACATAAGCGAAATCCCTTGAAATATCGGGGCCGAGGCCCGTTTCGTTGCAGAGCGGATGATCTGACTGCGCCGGATCGTCCGCTCTATGGCTTTGTTTTGTCGCGATTTCTTAATCGGCAGGTGAGTCCACCTGCCTGGAAATCGCTCCAGTGTCGGGATGGCTTAATCGGAGCGGGCGAGTCGAACAATCGGGGACAGGGGCCGAAACCGCCCCCGTCACGGACGCGTCACGTCCGTCTCACGCTTCGAGGGCGGCGGCGGATTGAAACGGAAAGAAACAGCCGTCCGACCAGACTCCGAACTGGCGAACTCCCTCTACCTCCTCCTCGGTCCCAAGGTCGACGAGTCGATAAAAGCTTTTGCGATCGATCAGCGCTTCGAGCCCGCGGCGGATCATCACATAGGGTGAGGGTTCCGCGGAAGAGTCGAGCGCGACCCGGATCGGATGCTCGGGGCCGGCGGTGACTTCGTCCTCGACCTGGGTGACGAAAGTGATCTTCTGGTCACGGCCCGGATCCTCGACGGTGAAATCGACGGCCACGAAGGGCGCGTCCTCGACGGTGATGCCCACCTTTTCGACAGGTGTGACAAGATAATAGCTCTTCTCCTCGCGCCTGAGGATCGAGGAGAAGAGCTTGACCAGAGGTTTGCGCCCGATTGGTGTGCCGAGATAGAACCATGTCCCGTCCCGGGCGATCCGGATATCGAGATCGCCGCAAAACGGCGGATTCCAGAGGTGAACCGGCGGCGGACCTTTGCGCGCCGCGCGCCGCGCGGCGTCGGCAATCCCTTCCGCCGAAGCGGCACTGTCCGTTTTGTGATCCGGTTTGCCCATTGCCCCGCGCCAATGCCACGTTATTCTGCCCTTATTATGGAGCGAAAGACCGGACAGGCAACGACGGATGCGCGATGAGCGCGGGAAGGCGGCGTAAATATGACGGACTCCCAGGACCTGATGCGGGAAATCGAGGACACTGGCCAGAAGTTGATTCGCGTGCGCGAAATGATCGCAAGACGCATTGTTGGTCAGGAGCAGGCGGTCGAACAGGTCCTGATCTCGATTCTCTGCGGCGGCCATGGGCTGCTGGTCGGGGTGCCGGGGCTGGCCAAGACGCGGCTGGTCGAGACGCTCGGCACGGTGCTCGGCCTCAATGCGCACCGGATCCAGTTCACGCCCGACCTGATGCCGGCGGATATCCTCGGGGCCGAGGTGCTGGAGACCGGGGCGGACGGAACCCGGGCCTTCCGGTTCATCGACGGTCCGATCTTCTGTCAGCTCCTGATGGGTGACGAGATCAACCGCGCCAGCCCGCGCACCCAGTCCGCCCTGTTGCAGGCCATGCAGGAGCATGAGGTCTCCGTGGCGGGCCAGAGGCGGGTGCTGCCACGTCCCTTCCATGTGCTGGCGACGCAGAATCCGATCGAACAGGAGGGGACCTATCCCTTGCCGGAGGCGCAGCTCGACCGGTTCCTGTTGCAGATCGACCTCGATTATCCCGACCGCGAATCCGAGCGGGCGATCATCCTGTCCACCACCGGGACCGAGGATGCGCGGGCGGAGCCGGTGCTCGATGCCCCCGGCCTGATCGCGGCGCAGCGGCTGATCCGGCGGTTGCCGGTGGGCGAGGCGGTCGTGGACCGGATCCTCGATCTGGTGCGGGCCGCGCGGCCCGGGACGCCCGATGCGCATCCCGCCGTCACCCAGGCGGTGAGCTGGGGTCCGGGGCCCCGCGCGGCGCAGGCACTGATGCTGGCGATCCGGGCGCGGTCGCTGTTGCACGGGCGGCTGGTGCCCGATCTCGACGATGTGGCGGCGCTGGCGCGGCCGGTCTTGATCCACCGCATGGCGCTCGGCTTCGCGGCGCGGGCCGAGGGTCAGACACTCGATGGTCTGATCGACCGTCTGGTGGCCGATGTGATGGGCCTGGAGGCGGCGGCGTGAACGATACCGTCCTTCGGGGGCGGAACAAGCCGCAGGGGCCGGTTGGCCTGCGCAGAGATGCGGAAAAGATCGCGGGTGCCCTGCCGCCGCTCCTGGCCGAGGCGGAATTGTTGGCGGCGACGGTTTCCATGGGGGTCCATGGGCGGCGGCGCGCGGGGCATGGCGAGAATTTCTGGCAATATCGTCAGGCGGTGCCGGGGGATGCGCGTGGCATGATCGACTGGCGCCGGTCCGGCCGGTCGGATCAGCAATTCATCCGGGAAATGGAATGGGAGGCCGCGCAGACCGTTAGCCTTTGGGTCGATGACGCGCAATCGATGGATTACCGCGGCTCTGACAGCCGCCGCAGCAAGGCGGAGCGCGCCCGTCTGCTCGCCCTGGCCCTGTCGGTATTGCTCGTCAATGGCGGTGAGCGCGTCGCCCTGATGGGCACCGCCGCCGCGCAGCCGCGGGGCGGCCGGGCGCAGTTGAACCGGATGGCGCTGGCCCTCGCAGGGTCGGACTCGGAGCGCGCGGGTCGTCCCGATTACGGAACGCCGCCGCCCGACCGGATGGCGCGCGGGGGGCGGGCGGTGTTTCTCTCGGATTTCCTCGGCGATCCGGAAGCGATGATCCCGGTCCTGTCCCATGCCGCCGATCAGGGTGTGCGCGGCTGTTTTGTTCAAGTGCTGGATGAAACCGAGGAGTCCTTTCCCTTCGACGGCCGGATGGTCTTTCACAGCATGGCCGGAGGCACCGAGTTCGAGACCCAGCGCGCCCGGGCCCTGCGGGAGGCCTATGCCGGCCGTCTGGCCGAGCGGCGGGCGCGGTTGACCGACCTCGCCCGGGGTCTTGGCTGGCGCTGCCTGTTCCATTCGACGAGCGTTCCGCCGCGAAAGGCGCTTTTGTGGCTCTATATGGCCGTCGGGGAGCGGATTTGAGATCATGATGATCGGTTCCGTCGCCTTCCTCGCGCCATGGCTCCTGCTGGGACTCGTTGCCCTGCCGGTGCTCTGGTGGCTCCTGCGCGCGGTGCCGCCGTCGCCGGGGCGGCGGGAATTCCCAGGGGTGCGGCTGCTGCTCGGTCTCGAAGATCCCGAGAAGATGCCGGAGCGCACCCCCTGGTGGCTGCTCCTGCTGCGCATAGCGGCGGTGGCGGCGGCGATCCTCGCCTTCGCCGGCCCTGTCCTGAATCCGCGGCCCCAGACCGGCAGCGGCCCGCTCCTGGTGCTGCTCGACGGGGGCTGGGCCGATGCCCCGGACTGGGCGGCGCGGATGAGCCGGGTCGAAACCGCCCTCGACGATGCGCGACGGGCGGGACGCTCGGTCGCGGTGTTGAACATGGCGCTGCCGCCCCCGGCCGAGGATGCGCTCCCCTTGCGCGCGGCGGGGGACTGGTCCGAACGGCTGCCCGGGTTTGCCCCGCGCGGCTGGGCTCCGGATCGGGCCGCCTGGGCTTCTTGGATCGCGGCGCGACAGGAGCGGTTCGAAACCCTCTGGCTGACCGATGGGATCAGCGATGGCGCGGAAAGTGCGCTCGCCTCCGCCCTGCTGGCGCATGGGGCGGTGACCCTGACCGGACCCGCGCATCCCGCGCTGGCCCTGACGCCACCCCGCCTCGATGGCGGAGCGCTCAAGGTCGAGGTGCTGCGCGCCGATCCGGCCGAGGCACGGACCGTCGGGGTCACGGCCCTCGGGCCCGATCCGTCCGGCGTGGACCGGATGCTCGGGACGGCGACGGGGACGATCGCCGCGGGGGAAAAGACGGTGGAACTCGCCCTTGCCCTGCCGGTCGAATTGCGCAACCGGGTCTCGCGGATTGCCCTGACCGAGGGCCGATCGGCGGGGGGCGTCGTGCTGGCCGACGATTCCGTGCGCCGCCGCAAGGTCGGGTTGATGGTTGGCGGGGCGGCCGGCGAGGCACAGGATCTGGTCGATCCGCTCCATTATCTACGCAAGGCATTGGAGCCATTCGCCGAGGTGATCGAGGCGCCGCTGCCGGAAATGCTGAACGCCGGGCCCGATGTTCTGGTGCTCGCCGATGTCGGGGCGATGAACGAGGCTGAGCGGAAGGCGATTTCGGATTGGGTCGAAAAGGGCGGCCTGCTCCTGCGTTTCGCCGGTCCCCGCCTTGCGCAATCGGGGGCGGGTCAGCTTGAGGAGGATCCGCTCCTGCCCGTCCGGCTCCGTGCCGGGGGACGCTCGGTCGGCGGGGCGATGTCCTGGGGCGCGCCGCGCCGCCTTCGCCCCTTCGCCGAGGAGAGCATCTTTGCCGGCCTGCCGGTTCCGGGAGAGGTGGAAATCACCTCGCAGGTCATGGCCCAACCCGACCCGGACCTTCCGAACCGGGTGATGGCGACGCTGGAGGACGGCACACCGCTGGTCACCGGCCATAACCTTGGCGAGGGACGGGTCGTGCTCTTTCATGTGACCGCCAATGCCGACTGGTCGAACCTTCCGCTCTCAGGCCTCTTTGTCCAGATGCTCGAACGGCTGACCCAGAGCGCGGGCGGGCTCGCGGATCTGACGGAAACCCTTGCGGGGACGGTCTGGACCCCGACCAAGGTTCTGAACGGCTTTGGGGATCTCGAAACTCCGACGCTGGTGGCGGGGGTGCCGGGCGAGCTTCTGACCAAGGATCGCCCCTCCGCCAACATGCCACCCGGCATTTATGCCAGCGGCGAGCGGCGGGTGGCGGTGAATGTGACGCGGGCGGGCGACGCACTCGAACCGCTCGGCGCGTTGCCCACCGGTGTAACCTACGAAAAGATGGAACGCCCGCGCGAGCAACGCCTGGGTCCCTGGCTGCTCGCGGCGGCGCTGGCTCTGCTCGCGGCGGACATCCTCGCGACCTTGCGCGTCTCCGGTCGCCTCGGGGGCGGCGCACGGCGGGGCGCGCAAGTCGCGCTGGTCCTGCTGCTGGCGGGCGCGCTTCTGGCCGGAACCAGCGGGGCGCAGGCGCAGGGTCTTTCCCAGATGAAGGCCGCGCCCGGTCCCGGCGCTGGACCCGACGCAGCGGCGCAATACGCGGCGAACGAGACGGTCCTCGCCTATGTGCGCACGGGCGACGCCCGGGTCGACGAGATCAGCCGGGCGGGACTGCGCGGCCTCAGCCAGACCCTGATCGACCGCACCGCGATCGAGCCCGCCGAACCGGTGGCCATCGATGTCGAATCCGACGAATTGTCGCTTTATCCCTTCATCTATTGGCCAATTTCCGAAGGACAGGCCGCGCCGTCCGAGGCGGCCTATGCGCGCCTGAACGATTACCTGCGGTTCGGGGGGATGATCCTGTTTGATACCCGCGATTCCGACCTCGGATCGAGCATGGGCGGCACCACCCCCAACGGCCGCGTCCTGCGTCGGATCGCGGCGAAGCTGGATATCCCGCCGCTCGAACCGCTTCCGGCCGATCATGTCCTGACCCGGACCTTCTATCTGCTTCAGGATTTTCCCGGTCGCTGGGACGCGGGCCAGGTCTGGGTCGAGGCCTCGCCGGATGCGCAGCAGGTCGAAGGGATGCCGTTCCGCAATCTCAATGACGGGGTGACACCGGTGGTGATCGGCGGCAATGACTGGGCCTCGGCCTGGGCGATGCGCGACAATGGCCAGGCGATGTTCCCGGTCGGACGTGGTATATCCGGGGAACGACAGCGCGAGCTGGCCCTGCGGTTTGGAGTAAATCTGATCATGTATGTCATGACCGGCAACTACAAGTCCGACCAGGTCCATGTTCCGGCGCTGCTCGATCGGTTGGGTCAGTAGATGTTTCAGTCGATCAGTTTCGACCCCCAGTTGCCCCTCGGCCTGATCGCGGGTCTGGCAGGGCTCGCGGTTCTGACCCTCGGGCTCGCGCTCTGGCGCGGCTTGACCGGATGGTGGCTGCGTGCGCTCGCGGCAGTCGTCCTTCTGATCGCCCTCGCGGGACCGGCGCTGCGCCAGGAAGACCGGACGATGGTTCCCAATATCGTTCTGGTCGTCTCCGACGACAGCGCGAGCAATCACCTCGCGAACCGATCCGAACAACTGGCCTCGGCGCTGGCAGGCATACGGGCGCGGCTGGACCGGCTGGGCCAGACCATGCCGATCGAGGTCCGGGATGTGCATGTCACCGATATCGGGGCAGAGGGCACACAGCTCCTGACCGCTCTCAACACCGCCGTGTCGGAACTGCCGATGGACCGGATCGCTGGGGCGATCCTGCTCACTGACGGCCAGATTCACGACGCCGAGGCGCTCAAGGCCTTTCCGGCGCCGGTCCAGGTTCTGCTGACCGGCTCGGCAGCCGACTGGGACCGGCGGGTGGTGGTCGAGACCGCCCCGGCCTTTGCCATTGTCGGCGAGCCGGTCAGCCTGGTCCTGCGGATCGAGGATCTGGGCGCGGCGCCGGTCAAGGGTGGCACCGCGCCGCTTGAAATCTCACTCGACGGCATCCCGGCTCAGAAATTCGACATTCCCTTGAACCAGAGCGTCACCCTGCCGGTGACCCTGCGACGCGGCGGGATGAATGTCCTGCAAATCTCCACGCCCACCGTGGCGGGGGAACTGACCGACCGCAACAATGCACAGATCGTCTCGGTCAATGGCGTGCGCGACCGGCTCCGGGTGCTTCTGGTCTCGGGTGAGCCCTATCCCGGCGAGCGGACCTGGCGGAACCTGCTCAAGTCCGACAGTTCCGTCGATCTCGTGCATTTCACCATCCTGCGCCCGCCCGACAAACAGGATTTCGTGCCGGTCTTCGAGCTTTCGCTGATCGCCTTTCCGACGCAGGAACTGTTCATGGAGAAGGTCGATCAGTTCGACCTGATCATCTTCGATCGCTACAAGCGCCGGGGCATCCTGCCCAACACATATTTCGAGAACATCGCCCGCTATGTCCGGGACGGTGGCGCCCTGCTGATCGCCAGCGGATCGGATTTCGCCGGGGCCGAGAGCCTCTATCGCTCGCCGCTGCGCGAGGTCCTGCCGGTGGAGCCGACCGGCCGGGTGATGGAGGAAGGGTTTACCCCCCGCATCTCCAAAATCGGCGACCGGCATCCGGTCACGGCGGGTCTGGCCGACCATGCGCCGCGTCCTCCGGCGGCGGATGGTACGCCCGGATGGGGCCGCTGGTTCCGCTCGGTCCAGGTGACGGTGCCCGAGGGTCAGACCGTAATGGAGGGGCCGGACCAGTCCCCGCTCCTGGTGCTGCAACGCGAAGGCAAGGGCCGGGTCGCGGTTCTGACCTCCGATGAGGCCTGGCTCTGGAGCCGGGGCTTCGAGGGCGGCGGTCCGCAACTGGAGTTGCTGCGGCGTCTCGCGCATTGGCTGATGCAGGAGCCGGAGCTGGAGGAGGAGGTACTGCTCGGCACTGGCGACGAAGGTTCCGTCCTGGTCACGCGCCGCACGCTGGCCGACACGATTCCGGCGGTGACCGCCACCAGCCCCTCCAATGTCTCCTCCGAAGTGGCAATGAAGGAAGTCGCTCCGGGCCGCTGGGAGGGCCGGATCGCCGATGCCGAAAACGGCGCCTGGCATCTGCGCAACGGCGACCTTTCGACGGTGGCGGTGGTAGGGCCGCCTTCGCCCAATGAATTCCGCGATCCGGTTTCGACGGGCGATATCCTCTCGCCGTTGGCCGCGGCGACGCGGGGCGGGGTCAAGCGGCTGGAGGACGGCATCCCGGATCTGCGGATGGTTCACATGGAACGGGTCGCGGAGGGACGCGGCTGGATCGGGCTTGCCGACCGCGAGGCCTATCAGTTGCGCGACATCCGCGAGGTGGAACTGGCGCCGGGCTGGCTGATGCTCCTGCTCTCGGCCTCCCTGATCTTCGCCGCCTGGCGCATCGAGGGACGCTAGAGCGATTTTCGACCTTAACTCGCCAGGTCGGAAACCGCTCCGAGGCCGAACGATAGCAGCGCCTTTCTTTTCTCGCCCGAACTCCGCAGGCTGTCACAGGGGCGGCAGGCGGCGTTTGACGGATGTGCCCTTGATGACGGCGGTGCTGGTGACGGCATGGTCCGAGAGGGCTTCGAGAACATCGTCCATCTGCTCGATCGTCTGGACCACGAGGCGGGCGAGGAAAGGATCGTCGCCGGTGATCTTGTCGCATTCGACGAACTCCGGACGCTCCTGGATCAGCCGTTCGACAAGATGGAGCTTGCCGGGCAGCGGCCTTATACGCACCATCGCCCTGATCTGATAGCCAAGCGCCCGCGTGTCCACGTCGAGGGTGAACCCCTTGATGACACCGGCGGCTTCGAGCTTTCGCACGCGCTCCGATACGCTCGGCGCGGACAGGCCGACCAGCCGGGCCAGTTCGCTGATCGAGAGGCGGGCATCGGACTCGAGTTCGGTCAGAATCCGCCCATCCACGGCGTCAGCGTCGATTTCGCTGTTTGAAGGTTCCGGGACCTTCCTGCCTTTGACATGAGGTGTGGAATACAGGATTACCCTCTGTCCTTCCATATAATTCTCTCTGAAAAGATCGGATGATGCTTCCGACAGGAGGACATCATGATACTCGGGATCGCCGCTGGCCTTGCCACATGCGCCCTTTGGGGACTGACCTTCATCGCCCCGCGCGCCGTCGCGCCCTTTACCGCCTGGGATTTGACGATTGCCCGTTATGGCATCTTCGGTCTGGCCTGCCTGCTCTTGATGACCGACCGCCGGTTCCGGCCGGGCGGCATGGCCCCCTCGCGGATCATGATCGGCCTGCTGCTCGGCGGGGCTGGATATGTCGGTTATTTCGTCAGCGCGGCCTTTGCCGTCCAGTGCGCCGGAGCGGTCGTCCCGCCCGTCATCATCGGCACCCTGCCGGTGTTCCTGGCGATCTTTGCCAATCTTCGCGACCGCTCCGTCTCTTGGAAGGCCCTGGCGGTACCTCTCTCTCTAATCGCCTTGGGCGTAGGAATCGTAAATGGCGCGACAATCGTCGCGGCCGACGGGGCTTCGATGCCGTCGGTCTGGTTCAGGGTTCTCGCCAGTGTGGCGGCGCTGGCGATCTGGATCGTCTATGGTCTGGTGAACGCGGCGATCCTGAAATCCGCCGACGCGCCGGACGCCCTGCGATGGACAGGCCTGCAAGGCATCGGCGCGGCGATGGGAAGCGTCTTGCTCCTGCCGCTGGCTTCGTTCGATTTCGTGGGGACGGCTTCCTTCGCGGAAACCGCGCGCTTCATTGCATGGGCCGTGGCAATGGGACTGGCAGGATCCTGGTTCGCGACCTGGTGCTGGGTCATCGCCTCCCGCCGCCTGCCCCTCGCGCTCGCAGCGCAGCTCATCGTCGCCGAAACGATCTTCGGCCTCGGCTATGGCTTGCTGTTCGAGGGTCGGCTTCCCTCCGTCGTCGAGGCAATCGGAGTAACGCTTCAGCTCGCCGGGGTCTGTTGCGCCGTCGCGGTCTTCAACAAGCCGCCTCGCCCCTTGATCAGCCTGGAAAGGCTTGATCTTCGTATCTGACGTTCGCGCCCGTCCGGTACGCTTGCCAAACGCGGGGCCTGGCCTTCGGCGGCCCCGCGGGAAAGTGTCAGAAGATCACATCTTCTTGACGACTTCGACAATCATGATTTCCGGCGCGCCCTTGCAGCCGGTCGCGAGGCCGTTGAAGATTTCATCCGCCGTGATGTCCTGCCTCAGACCCATGCCACTCGCCTCGGACTGAAGCTCGGCGGCGACGGCGTTCTTCCCGGCATTGTCCAGAGCCTCGTATTCCGAGCAGACCAGCGCTTCGGCGGCCTTTTCCTGCGCGAAGGCGGGGACGGACAGGGCGGCGGCGATGGATACGGCAATCAGTGCGATTTTCATATGTGTCTCCAAATTTTATGGCCGCGAGGAGCGGCGCCGGGAGAATACGTTAACCTAAAATGAATGGAAGCACATATATCGAAAAACACTTAAAAATCATGCATTGAGGGTTGTATTTCGTAGCGGATTCAATTTCGCTTTGATCGAAATCAACAAAAATGAAAATAAATCGGACTTTATGTCGAGCAGGCACCGGGGAAACTGTCACCCTTCCGACGCAAATTATTTGGAAATGTCCATGTCCATGAGTTTGGTCTTCCTGTCCATTGGGATCGACTTGCTCTCAGTGCGGCGCTGCTCTCTGGGATAGCGCTGAATCTATGGAACTTATCGTATGCAATTATCGCATAGGGCTTAGGTCGTCAATCAGAACTGCTCCTCAGACGCGAGCGGCGTGCCCCATGTTCTCCTCTCTTCGGACCACGGAAAGAGTTTGGAATCGGCGTCGGCAAAGCTTAGCATCCGTCTCCCGCTCGCCTCGGCCAGGGAGACCGCCATGCAGATGCCCGACCCGGACCAATCTATCATCGCCCGCAAGCCGCGGATTGTCGCGCGTCTCGAAGCCGCCCTCGCGCCCGGCGGGGTGATTTCGGACCCAGCCGAAGTCCGGGCCTATGAATGCGATGCTCTGACCGCCTATCGCTGTCCTCCCCTCGCCGCCGTCCTGCCGTGCTCAACCGAGGAGGTGGCGGCGGTGATGCGGATCTGTTTCGAGGAAGGCGTGCCGGTGGTGCCACGCGGATCGGGCACCAGCCTCGCCGGGGGGGCGCTGCCGACGGCGGACGGGGTGATCCTCGGTGTCGCACGCTTGAATCAGGTACTCGAAATCGACACAGACAACCGCTTCATCCGGGTTCAGACTGGCCGCACCAACCTGAGCGTCACGGCGGCGGTCGAGGATCTGGACTTCTTCTATGCGCCGGATCCCTCCAGCCAGCTCGCCTGTGCCATCGCGGGCAATATCGGGATGAATTCGGGTGGCGCGCATTGCCTGAAGTATGGCGTCACCACCAACAACCTGCTCGGCGTCACCATGGTCATGATGGACGGGACCGTGGTCGAAATCGGCGGGGCGCATCTCGATGCCCCCGGCTTCGACCTGCTCGGGGTGATCTGCGGCTCGGAAGGACAACTCGGAGTCGTGACCGAGGCAACCTTGCGGATCCTGCGCAAGCCGGAGGGGGCGCGGCCGGTCCTGATGGGCTTTGGCTCGAACGAGGTGGCGGGGGCCTGCGTCTCCGACATCATCCGCGCCGGGGTCCTGCCGGTGGCGATCGAATTCATGGACCGGCCCTGCATCCGCGCCTGTGAGGATTTCGCCCACGCGGGCTATCCCGATGTCGAGGCGCTGCTGATCGTCGAGGTCGAGGGCGCGGAGGCCGAGATCGACGAGCAACTGGCCAAGATCATCGAAATCGCCCGCCGTCATCAACCAGAAGTTATCCGCGAGAGCCGCTCGGCCGAGGAATCCGCGCTGATCTGGAAGGGCCGCAAGTCGGCCTTTGGCGCGATGGGCCAGATCGCGGATTACATCTGCCTCGATGGCACGATCCCGGTCAGCGAACTGCCCTTCGTGCTGCGCCGGATCGGCGAATTGACGGCGGATTACGGCCTCGCGGTGGCGAATGTCTTTCACGCGGGCGATGGCAACATGCATCCGCTGATTCTCTATGATGCCAACAAGCCGGGCGATCTCGACAAGGCCGAGGAGCTCGGCGCCGATATCCTCAAACTCTGCGTCGAGGTGGGCGGCTGCCTGACCGGGGACCATGGCGTGGGGGTTGAGAAACGCGACCTGATGACCGTGCAATATGCCCCCGCCGACCTGGAGGCACAGTTGCGGGTCAAGGACGTCTTCGATCCACGCTGGCTGCTCAATCCCGCCAAGGTGTTTCCGCTCGCCAGTACCCAGGGCCGCCGCGCGGCCTGATCCCCCCTGAACGCCGGCCGGACCGGCGGAGAATGAATGATGCATGAATACCGCCCCGATACCGAGGACCAACTGGCCGATCTTGTCCGCGACGCCGCCGCCCGGGCCCGCTGTCTTGCGATCCGGGGCGGGGGAACCCGCGGGATCGGCCCCGCGATCCCGGGCGATATGCTGCGCACGGACGGGCTGACCGGGGTGACGCTCTACGAGCCGGGCGCGCTGACGCTCGTCGTGCGCGCCGGAACCCCGGTGGCGGAGGTCGAGGCGCTGCTGGCGGCGGAGGGCCAACGCCTGCCGTTCGAGCCGCCCGACCCCCGGCGCCTGACCGGCGCCAACGGGGCCCCGACGATCGGCGGCATGGTCGCGACCAATGCCTCGGGACCGCGTCGGATTCAGGCTGGTGCCTGTCGCGACAGCATGATCGGCGTGCGCTTCGTCGATGGCACCGGCGCCGTGGTCAAGAACGGCGGCCGGGTGATGAAGAATGTCACCGGCCTCGATCTGGTCAAGCTGATGGCGGGCAGCCATGGCACTCTCGGCATCCTGACCGAGGTCGGCTTCAAGGTCCTGCCCCGGGCCGAGGCGACCGCGACCCTGGTGCTCGATAGGCTCGATCCGGAAACGGCGGGCCGGGCGATGCGGCTTGCCATGACCACGCCCTTCGATGTGACCGGCGCCGCCCATGTGCCCGCCGGTCTGGGGGAGGGGCCGGTCACCCTGCTCCGGCTAGAAGGGTTTTCCGGCGCGGTCGAGCATCGGGCGAAGGGGCTCTCGCAGGCGCTCGCCGAATTCGGCACCGCGCGCCGCGTCGATGGTCCGGGCGACTGGGACTGGCTGCGCGATCTCGCGGGCTTCGCGGGCAAACCGGGCGCGCTCTGGCGGATCTCGGTCAAACCGTCCGACGGCCCCGGCCTCGGCGCGCGGCTCGCCCCGGCGGAAATCCTCTATGACTGGTCCGGCGGCCTGATCTGGGCCCTGATGCCGGAGGCGTTCGACCTGCGCGCCGCGATGGCGGGCACGCCCGGCCATGCCACCCTGGTTCGCGCCTCCGAGGCGGCCAAGGCGCGCTGGGGCGTCTTCCCTCCCGAACCCGCGCCCTTGGCTGCGATCAGCGCGGGACTGCGGAACAGATTCGATCCCAGCGGCATTTTCAATACCGGCCTCATGGCCGAGCCAGCCCGGACCCTTGCCTGATGCGGACCAACTTCACTCCTGAGCAACTCCTCGATCCGGCGACGGCGGAGGCCAATTCGATCCTGCGCAGCTGCGTGCATTGCGGTTTCTGCACCGCGACCTGTCCGACCTATCAGGTGCTGGGAGACGAACTCGATTCGCCCCGGGGCCGGATCTATCTGATCAAGGACATGCTCGAAAACGCCCGTCCGGCGGATGAGAAAACCGTCCAGCATCTCGACCGCTGTCTGGGCTGTCTCGCCTGCGTGACGACCTGTCCCTCGGGCGTGGATTACATGCATCTGATCGACCATGCCCGCGTCCATGTCGAGGAAACCTATCGGCGTCCGCCGATGGAGCGGGCGCTGCGCTGGGCACTGGCAAAGGTGCTGCCCTATCCGGGACGGTTCCGGCTAGCCCTGCTTGGGGCCGGGATCGCGCGGCCCTTCGCGCCGCTGTTGCCCCGGCAAATCCGGGCGATGCTCGACATTGCGCCACGCAACCTGCCCGGCCCGAGCCGGATGGACGACCCCCAGACCTTTCCCGCCATCGGTCTGCGGCGCAAGCGGGTGGCCCTTCTGACCGGCTGTGCCCAGCGCGCCCTCAACACCGATATCAATGCCGCGACGATCCGTCTCTTGACCCGGCATGGCTGCGAGGTGGTGATCGCGGACGGCATGGGCTGCTGCGGGGCCCTGACCCATCACATGGGCAAGGCCGCCGAGAGCCGGGCCACCGCCGCCCGGACGATCGAGGCCTGGATGCGCGAGATCCGGGGGCAGGGGCTGGATGCGATCGTGATCAACACCTCCGGCTGTGGGACGACGATCAAGGATTACGGCCATATGTTCGCGGGCGAGCCCCTGGCCAAGGAGGCGGCCACGGTCGCGGCCCTGGCCCGGGATGTGACCGAGATCATGGCCGACCTCGGTCTGGCCAAGGCCGAGGCGCCCGAGATGCGGGTCGCCTATCACGCCGCCTGTTCCCTGCAACATGGTCAGAAGATCCGGACCCACCCCAAGGCTCTGCTCAAGGCGGCGGGGTTCGAAGTGGTCGAGCCGCGCGACAGTCATCTGTGCTGTGGTTCCGCCGGGACCTACAACCTGCTCCAGCCGGAGATTTCCGGGCAATTGCGCTCCCGCAAGGTCGCCACGCTGGAGGAGAAATCTCCTGACGTGATCGCGGCGGGAAATATCGGCTGCATGATGCAGATCGGCTCCGGCACCCGGGTTCCGGTGGTGCATACGGTCGAGCTTCTGGACTGGGCGACGGGCGGGCCCCGGCCTTCGGCGCTCGGTCCGGCCTGACATGTGGCGGCTGATCGCGGGGGCCGCGCTGCTCCTCGCCTCTGTGGCCTGGGGCGCGGAGGAGCGGCGCATGATGAGCGAGGCCGAGGCGCGGGGCGCGCGGGCGGTAGGCAAGCTCAATATCTCGGGCAATCGCTTCTGCTCCGCGACCCTGATTTCCGAGCGTCTGGTCCTGACCGCCGCGCATTGCCTGTTTCATCCGGTGAGCAAGCGGCAACTGCCCCCCGGCGCCTTCCGCTTCGTTGCGGGACAAAGGCACGAAAGCGAAGCCGCCGTGCGCCGGGTTGGCCGGATCGCACGGCTGCCGGGGTTCAGTTTCGACCCGCCGGCGAGTTTGCGTAATGTCGGCGACGATCTGGCACTCCTGGAGCTGTCCGAGCCGATCGACCACGCCACCGTAGCCCCGATCCCGGTCGCGGGCCCGAGCCCGGGGGCCGATCTCGACATCATCTCCTACGCCCGCGACCGCCCTTACGAGCCATCGATCCAAGGGCCGTGTCCGGTGGTAACCTTTGCGCCCCGGATCGGTATTTTGAACTGCGCGGTGACCTTCGGCGCCTCGGGCGCGCCGGTGGTCATGGGCGAGGGGGACGAGCGGCGGGTGGTCGCGGTGGTCTCCGCCATCGGCAAGGAGCACACGGGCGGCGACGTGGCTCTGGTCGTGCCGGTCGAGGCCCGGATGGGGGAACTCCGCGCGGCCCTGGAGCGGTCGCCTGCGAATCCCTGACCGTCAGAGCGGTCTCCTCTTCCTCCGTTCGAATGACCGCGTTCTTGAGTTATCGAAATCACCTCAGACTTCGGAAATCGTGACCTCTGGCCGCGCGCCGCCCAGATCCTGGAAGGCAAGTTGCCGACAGGAGAAGACAATGATCTGCTGGTCCCGCGCCACTCGGGTCAGGGCGGTGAACATCTTGATGATCCGGTCGTCGTCGGAATGCACCAGCGCGTCATCGAGCACGATCGGCATATGCCGCCCCCGCCGGACGAACAGCCGGGCAAAGGCCAGCCGGGTCAGGATCGCGATCTGCTCGCGTGTACCTCCCGACAGATCGTCGAGCAGCTCCCGCTCCTGTCCCCGGGTCAGGCCGGCTGGCAACAGGCTCTCGCTGTCGAAGGTCAGCGCGGCATCCCGATGCAGGATTGCCAGCAGGGGGCGCAATTCCTCCTGTACCGGACCAAAGTAGGTCTCCCGCGCCGCGTCCCGCTCCGCCTCCAGCGCCGCGCGCAGCCGGATCAGAGCGGCGGCCTTGTCCGCGAACCGGGCCTCGCGCGCCCGGGCGGTCTCCAACTGCCCCCGGACCTCGTCACGCCGCTCCTCGATGCCGTTCCCCGCCAGCGTCCGGATCTGTGCCGACAGGGCCGCCAGACGCTCCGCCACCTGCGCCCGCTCGCCACGTGCCGAGACCTCCGCCTCCAGCGCCCGGCGATTCTCCGCCTCGGCACTGTCGAGGTCGGGGGCCGCCGCCGTGACCTCGGCCAGCGCCACCTCCGCCCGCTCCAGAGCCTCCGCCGCCACCGCCTCCCGGCTCAGCAGTTCGGACCGGCGCGCCTCCCGCGTTTCAACCGGCCCCGACGCGGCGGCGGCGCGCGCGAGATCCGCCGCCGCTGCCTCGTCCGCTGCCCGCGCCTGTGCCGCCCGGTCCCGGCTGCCCGCGGTCTCCTCCTCCGCCGCGCGCAGCCGCTCCGCCAGCAACGCCTCTGCCTCCTCCGCCGCTGCTACCCCGGCGATCAGCACATCCGTCGCAGGCAGGGGCGCCTCATCCGCCGCTCCGGCCGCCAGATCCGCCTCTGCCTTACGCGCACGCAGCGCATCGATCCCCTCCGGCGCCAGCGTCGCCAGCATCGCCCGCGCCAATTCCGCCGCCTGCGCCGCCTCGGCACGGTCGCGCGCGCATAGGCGCGCCGCCTCGATCGCTTCCATCCCTGCCTCGGCCAGGACCGCGTCCCGCCGCGTCCGCGCTTCGGCCAGACGGCGCGCCCCGTCCGCCGACGGCCCTTGCGTGCGCAGAACCATCTCGCCGATCCCGGGCAGATCGATCCGCGCCTCGCCCTCGACCGTCACCTCCCCAGTGATCGGCGCGCCGTTCATCCGTGCCCGCGCGACACCCGAATAGATCATCCGGAGCGTTGCACCCTTGGCCCGCGCCCCAGCCTCCAGCCGCGCGACCTCGCTCTCCGCCGCCTCCGCCGCCGCCAGCCAGTCGGCGGTGGCGCGCGAGGCCCGGACCTTCGCCTCCGCCGCCTCCCGCTCCGCCTGCGCCACCGCCGCCCGCGCGATCTGATCGGCCAACCGCGCCGCCTCGTCACGCGCGCGCCGGGCCTCCAGCCGCTGCCGCGCGGTCTCCAGCGCCTTGCGAGCCTGACCCGCCGTCGCCCGCGCCGCCTCCTGCGCCGACCGCGTCGCCTCGGCCGCGATCCGCGTCCCTGCCTCCTCCTGCGCGGCAAGGGCCAGCCGCTCCGCCGCGGCCCCCCGCGCGGCCTCGGCGCTCGCCAGAGTCTCGATCCCCGTCAGGAACCCGCCCAACGCCTCCCGCGCTCCCCTGGCCCGGAGCGTCGCGATCTCACATTCCCGTTGCGCGACCAGGACCAGCCCCGCATGGGCCTTCGCCGCCTCCAGGGCGATCCCTGCCGCCTCGGCTGCCAGACGCCGCCGCTCCTCCGCCTCGGGGTGATGGAGCCGCGCGCGCCGGGCCTCCAGATCCCTGCGCTCGGCCAGCGCCCCTTCGAGCTGCCCCACTTCCTCCTCCAGCCGGGCAAGGCTGGCCTCCAGCGCCTCGACCTCGTCGGAGGCGACCTTCCAGGGACCGGCCTTGCGCCCAGTTTTCGTCGTGATCTGCCCCAGATCCTCGGCCAGCCGCCGTAACACCCGGTCCATCCGCCGCCCGCCGGTCATCGCATCGATCTCTCCCGCGACCGAGGAGAGAAGGTCGCGCCGCGTCTCGGTCAACAGCGACCCCTTTGTTCCTTCCGAATCTAGCGCCGCCATCCCCTGCCGCACCCAGAGCAGCCCGGCCGGACCCGCGCCCGAGGCTCCGAGTTCCTCCCCGAGCCAGCGCTCCGCCTCGTCATCCTGCGCGATCACCATCCCGTCCGACAGCCGCGCGATCCGCGCCATCGGTCGCGACAGGAACCGCTTGGTGACACGGAACCCGGCCCCGCCCGTCTCGATCTCGGCCTCGATCTCGACCGGACCTCCGGCATAGGGCCGAAGCGATCGGACTGGCTTGGCGGTCGAGCCGAACCGTTCGAAACAGACCGCGTGCAGCGCGTCGAAGAAAGTGGATTTGCCGAATTCATTGGCTTCCGACACCACGGTGATGCCGGGGCCAAAGCCGGTGATCGCGGCGCATCGGCCCGAAAACTTGCGCACATTGGTCAAACGCAGGGACAACAGTTTCATCACGGCTCCAGGGCATAGCTGAAAAGCTGCGACAAGGCGGCGGCGGCGGTTGCCCGCGCCTCGGGCGACAGGGCGGGGTCCTCCGCCTCGCGCGCCAGCTTTTCGGCGGCGGCGCGCATCGCGCCCTGCCGGTCGATCGCATCGAGATCCCCGGTATCGGGCAGGAGCCCGAGCCCGCTGAAATCCGCCCCATGCCAGAGGAAATCGGGCGCGACCGCCGCCACCGCCTGTTCCAGCGCCACCCGCGCCAGCGCCGGTGCCCGGCCCGTCACCTGCAAATCGAACAGCGTCTCAGCCCGAAGGGAAAGGGCTGGCAGCGCGGCCGCGTGCAAGGACAGACTATCCTCCGCCCCGTTGATGTCGAGCATGACCCGCTGCCAGCCGAGGGTTCCGGTCACAACCGGCGTCACCACAGCCTCGGCCCCGCGCCCGGCGATTTCGACCCGCAGGGCACTGGGCGCGCGCGCATGTTTAAATCCGTCCGCCTCCGGTGTGCCGGAATACCAGGTGGCCGGTCCTACCCGCATCTGGCCATGCCAGTCCCCAAGGGCGAGATAGGCCAGGTCCGCGCGGCGGGCCCGATCCGCCGGAATGATCGACGAGCCGCCCTCCTCGGTGCTGCCGAAATCTGTGATCGAACCATGGGCGAGGCCGATCCGGATCGCCTCGCCGGTGGCGGCCGTGTCGAACCAGTCGGTCAGGTCGCGCCCGGGATGCCGCTCGGTCGGCGGCGCGGGCAGGATCACCGCGCCGCCGATCTCGACCGGCGCGGGCCTTAACGCCACCAGCACATTTGGCGGCGCATCCGCCGCGACCCGTGCCCAGAGTTCGGTGGCATTGGCATGGTCATGGTTGCCAGGCATCACCACCCACTGGACGGTCTCGGCCGTGCGCATGGCGTTCATCGCCTGTCGGATGACGGTGGGCGCGGGTGTCGTCTGGTCGAACGTATCGCCCGCCAGAAGGATATGGCTCGCGCCCGCCTGCCTTGCGAGGGCCGCGAGCTTCGGCAGGGCCTCCGCCCGGGCGCGCCGCAACCGGGCGCGCACATCCTCAGGAAATCGGCCGAAGGGTTTCCCGAGGTGAAGGTCCGAGGAATGGATGAACCGGATCAATCGCTGGCCCCCTTCTTGACGGCATGGATCCTGCCAGACCCCCGCCGATGGTCCGCCGGTTCTGGCATGAATGCGCGCCGAAGGGTAGGGCGACCCGGAGGCCTCCCCTTTTGGAGCGCGCGACCTGACAGGGTCAGATCGCTCGCTCTATATTTTTAAGGTGCCGCGATTTCCGAGGCATTGAATGCGGGTATTCGATTTGAAATCGCTCAGTTCGACGCGGGTTTCGCGGTGGGCATGACGAATCCGCCGGTCTTGGCGGCGGCGTCCTGGACCACGGCCTGACCCGGTTTTGGGCCGTTCAGGCTGACCAGCGCCTGTCGGAGCAGTGCGACCCGGTCGGACCCGCCGGTCGCTACCAGCGGGGTCGCCCCCCCGCCGAGCGCATCGACCGCCTGCGAGAGCCAGGCGACCCCGAGATCCGGCCGCCTCGGCACCCCGAAGCCGTTCATCAGGTGATAGGCCAGCAGTTCGCCATAAGCCTGTTCGCCCAAGCCCACCAGCACCATGGCCGAGGCGACCGCGAGATCGCTGTTGTCGGTCTTGTAGCCGATCCCCAGACAGATCCGGGCATTGGCGCTCAATTGCGCCGGTTGCAGGCCCGTGCCCACCACGAAGTCCCGGAAGGCGGCGCCTGCCTCGGCCGGGCTCTGCGAGGCGAGACGCGCCTGATATTCCCGCATGGTCGGCGCGAAGGCCGCGCATTGTTCCTCGATCTCGGCCATCGAGAAGCCCTGTACGGTTCCGGCGAGGCTGTCGCCCTGATCGATCGCGTAGGTCCGCGCGAGGCAGAACTGTTCATCGATCGCCTGGTTCGGGTTGGTCATGTCGGCGACGGTTATATAGCCGCCATGCGAACTGGTCGCGATATTGACCCGGTTGCATTCGCTGGCCATCGAATTCGACGCCCCCCCGGTGACAAAGTTCGGCAAGGCCGCGGGCCTGGTTGAAACCTCGACGACCGGCGCCGCGGGTTCGGGGGCAGTGGTGGGCGCCGCTACGACCGGCACCGGCGCGACAATGACCGGCGGTGGTGCAACGACCGGGAGCTGTGGGACCACCGGCGTTTGGGGAACACCATATTGCTCCTGCCGATAGGCGATGAGCAATCCGCGCGGCCCCTGGCCGTTGGCGGCGATGATCTGGCTGGTCGCGGGGCCACCGACGATGGCGCGATCATAGGAGCTGGTCAGGAACGCCCGGTCATAGTCGGTCAGGGCCCCCGATGGCGGGACCCCCATGAAGGCCTGGTACTGGGCGATGGCATTGCGCGAATTTTGCCCCATCACCCCATCCGCCACGCCTGCCGGAAAGCCGAAATAATTCAGGGCGGTCTGGACCTGCCGGTTCTGTTCGCGCTGATAGCCGCTGACCGCGGGGGCCCGATGCACCACGGTCCGTTCCTGGACATAGACCCGGCGTGGATGGTTGGCATTGTTGGCATTGGAGATCGCATTGCCGACCACCGCGCCCGCGATAAATCCCGCGAGGCCGGAGACCGCGTCATTGGCCATCGCCCCACCCGGCGCCCCGCCAATCAGGGCAACGGAAATCACGGGATATAATATGTCACGATATTTCATTTCGCCGGCCTTTCATCGATAAACAAATCGCGTTGGATGCCTTGCGGCGACATGCTATCTGATTCGCAGCTTGAAACGAAGACTTTGCCGATGAATGAAGCTGTTCTTGCCCTGACACCGCGACCCGTGGAGTGGCTTACGTCCGACAGGGCGGTGCCCTATCCCGAGGCCTTGGCGGCGATGGAGACGCGGGTCGAGGATATCCTGGCGGAACGCGCGCCGGAGCTTGTCTGGCTGCTCGAACATCCGCCTCTCTATACGGCGGGCACATCGGCGCGGGCGGCGGATCTGCTGCGGCCGGACCGGTTCCCGGTCTATCCCTCGCGCCGGGGCGGCGAATACACCTATCACGGGCCGGGACAACGGGTGGCATATGCCATGCTCGACCTCAACCGGCGCGGACGGGATCTGCGGGCCTATGTCTGGCGGCTGGAGGAATGGGTGATCCAAGCGCTGGCCGAATTCAACGTGACCGCCGAGCGCCGCGCCGGCCGCGTTGGCGTCTGGGTGCGCCGCCCCGACAAGCCCCCACTCCCCGACGGCACCCCGGCCGAGGACAAGATCGCCGCGATCGGTGTGCGCATCCGCCGCTGGGTCGCCTTCCACGGGGTTGCGATCAATGTCGACCCGGATCTGGAGCATTTCTCCGGCATCGTGCCCTGCGGGATCCGCGGCTATGGCGTGACCAGCCTCGTGGACCTCGGCCTGCCGGTGACGCTCTCCGATCTCGACCTCGCCCTTGGCCGTGCCTTCGACCGGGTTTTTGAGTTCCAGGCCTAGGCGGTGTCTGCATTTAGAGGATTTTGTTTCGGGGGAAGTTCTGGTTCAATGGCGGTGAAGGAGCCAGGCCATGAGCGGACGCACCCTGACGGACGAGCAATGGGATCGGATCAAAGGCCATCTGCCCGGCCGAGAAGGAACCCGGGGGCGCAGCGGCGTGGACAACCGGCTGTTCGTGGATGCGATCCTGTGGATGGCCGGCAACGCGGCGCGCTGGCGTGACCTGCCGGAGGTGTTCGGCAAATGGACAGGGGTGCATGCGCGGTTCCGGCGCTGGTCGCATGCCGGTGTCGGGGAGAGGCTTTTCAACAGCTTGGCCGACACGCCGGACTTCGAGTACGTCCTGATCGACAGCACGATCTCCAAGGTCCATGCCGATGCGACGGGCGCAAAAGGGGGGCTGAGGCTGCCGCGATCGGCCGGTCTCGCGGTGGTCTGACGACCAAGTTGCATGCCGCGGTGGATGCGATCGGCCTGCCGGTCCGCATCCATCTGACGCCTGGGCAACACGGCGACGCGCCACAGGCCCAAAGACTTCTGGCTGGCTTGCAGGGTGTCGGCCATGTCATCGCCGATGCCGCCTACGACGCCGATCGGCTGCGTGTTTTCATCGATGAGCTTGGCGCCGCCGCGCAGATCAAGGCCAATCCCGGCCAAACGGGAAAACCTCCCATCGACTCGAGGCTCTACAAGGAGCGCCATCAGGTCGAGTGTTTCTTCAACAATCTCAATCGCTTCCGCCGGATCGTGCTGCGCTGCGAGAAGACGCTCCCCGCTTTCATGGGCTTCGTCCATCTCGCGTGCGCCATGATCTGGATAGATTGATCACAGACAGCGCTTAGGGCGATTTCCGGCCAAGTGGAATCATCTGCCAATTCAGAAATCATGGGAAAAAATCATAGAGCGGAAGAGCCGGTGCAATCCTACCCTGAGCTTTACTCGGGATTGTCGTGGACCAAGAGCGTTCCGGGGGCGCGATACACAAAATCCCGCGACGGATCGCGGGATTTGAATTACAGCCGAGGATTCATTCCTGTTGCGCGCGCCATTCGACGACGGCCGCGTTGTAATCGGGGCCGGAGGCATCCGATGCCGACGCGGGCGCTGTCTCCCGAAGAGCCACGGTTTCAACCGTGCCATCGGTTTGTCGGGTTGCGACGGCGGTCAGCTTGGGCTTGGCCGAGGTTCGTGAATAATGCAACTCGCGCGCTCCGAAATAGAAGGACACAATCGCACCGAGCAACCACCACAGTGGTTCCGGAACCAGGGCAAGGCCCCGCATCCGCACGGCAAAGCCGTCCGGTGCGATCATTGAATAGGTGAACAGTCCCAGCGTTCCAATGACCAGGAGCGGCCGCGGCAGGCGGTTCAGCCCGTTCATGAAGCTGTCAAACCAGCCAGTGGGGCCTTGGGAATATTCCAGGCCATATTGCTCCAGCGCGGCGAGCATCTGTCGTGAGTCCGCTGCCTCTCGCTCCGCGCGATTGCCGGCAAAGATTTCGGTCGCCTGCCGGACTTCGCCCAGAATTTTGCCTGCCCCGAGAATTTGTCCCATCATCCCCATGCGCGTACCCGTTCGTCATGCTGTGCGCGGCTGAAATGGAATCGCTCCGAAATGAATTCCTCTGCGCGCAGGATCCATCCGCCTTTGCCGCCATCCCTGGCCCGGGCAAATTTCCGGCTGGCGGGACGGCCGTCGGCGAGCCGGTAGTAAAAGTTGCGCCGCTCGATGCCATAGGCGTCCACGAGGTGATCGGGAGCGATTTTCAGGACCTCCTCGACTGCGCGCGCCGTTTCGGGGCCCAGAACTCCGTCCGCCGTCACCTTCGTTCCAAAGGCGGCGAGTAGAATTTGCAACAGCCGGATGGCCGTTTTTCCCGCGTTCACCTGCATGTCGAAAACCGTGGCCTGCAGGGGAACGGGAAGTAGTGTGAGGCGGGGCCCCTCGAAATACGTCTTTATGAAGATATCACGCGCCTTTTCCGCGCTCAGTGCTCTGACATCGGTCGTGTCGACTTTGCCGTCCTGGTTCAGGTCGAGCCTGAGCCCACGCATTGTCTGCAAGGTCACGCCGTAATTTGTCGCGCCGCCCGGGTCCGCCGGGTCATTCACATAGCCGCCTTCGCGACGGACAATATCCGCCGCGATGCTCTCTACCGAGTGCATGTCTGCCGCTCCTGTACTATCAGCTGGATCTGCCCGGGTTGGACGCAAACGTCCTGGCCCGATGCCTGGATCAATCAAGAATAGGGCGTACCCGACCAGTCAGAATCAATTCCGACAGTCAGGCATCGCCCAAGACCGCATAAATACAGAAATAGGATAAAATACGATTGATCCGGAGCGCACCGAATGATGCGCTCCGATCCTTATTGTCAGGCGCGACGCCGTATCCGGAGGGTCATCAGCGCGCCGATGCCCGCCGCCATCAAGGGAAGGGCCGGGGGAACGGGGATGGGGGCGACCTTTACGTCCAGCGCATAGTCCGAAGTGCGGTTCAATCCGGTCGCATCGCAGAACTGGCCGTTCGAGCAACCAAACCGGCCGGAATAATTGCCCTCTGTTTCGCTGTAGGGGCCATCCACGGAGTAATTCGGGAAATTGGCGAATTGCGAAATCGCGACCGTGTATTTGCCGGGATCAAGCCGCAGCTGGAGAAGCGAATCGCCTGGTCCGCCGTTCAGCGAATCACGCCGGTTCGTGGCACGGTTGTCGTCGTTAAAGCCAATCATGCGTCCGGTGTGATCGAAAACCGTCACGATGGGATCAAAGCCGCCGCGCCCGACGACCGTGCCATTCGACATCTTGCCCCCCGCGTAGGAGAAGGTCTCGAACGAGACCTGGCTCGTCTGTTTCGTGGCAAGGTTGAGGCGCAGAAAGGCCACATCCTGATCGCCCGACAGTTTGCCGAAAGCAGCCGCCGCCGGGTTCATGTCGGAAAGGGAAAGGCCGGACAAGGTCGCCGCCGATCCCGGCATCGTCGTGGCGGCAAGCATGGCCAGAGCGCCGACCAGTGCGGAGATTGCCTGTGTTTTCATAATCTTTACCCTGACTTTTCTGGGCCGTCGACGCGAGTGCGCCTGACGGTTGGATCCTGTGCGACCCGGATTGTTCAGTGCAATCCGTTGTATGGAGAATTGGCGCCGCTTGCCGGGAGGGCACTGCCCGCCGCGCACCTAACGATAGCATTAACGTGAAGCAATGTGCTAGGCGAAAATCCGCCTACAATCGTGTTTTGATCAACTTTCGGGTTTTCCTGCCACAGTCGGCTCGGGCCGATACACCCCCTGGTCTCGTAGGGCGTCCGTGACTTCCTTGGGCATATATTTTTCATCGTGCTTGGCGAGGATCTCGCTGGCTACGAAGGTCCCGTTTTCAAGGCTGCCGGTGGCGATCACGCCTTGACCCTCCCGAAAAAGATCGGGGGGAATGCCTGCGAAGGTCACGGCCTGGCTGGCTTTGCCATCGGTGATCTTGAAGCGGATGACCTCACCCGCGTCCCGCTTCAGCGAACCGGTTTCCACCAGGCCACCCAGCCGGAAGCGCTCGCCTGGGCGCGCGGGATGCTCGGCCAGTTGAGCCGGGCTGCGAAAGAACTCGATTCCATCCCGCATGCCATAACCTACAAGGGCCGTCGACAAGGCAAGCATCGCGGCGCCGATCACCACAAGCTGGATACGCCGCCGCTTTTTCAAACCAATGGCCATGACCGCGTTTCCCCGATTGCAGTTCTTCTTAAGTGTGATGCTCGGTCGATTGCCCAAGTTCGGCGTTCAGCTCTGCCCCGAAGATGATGGTGGCGCCTGTGAGATAGAAAAACAACAGCGTGATGATCACACCCGCGAGGGTCCCATAGGTGACGGTATAGCTGGGCGTGAAGCTGAGATAGAGTGTAAAGGCTCCCGCCGCCGCGAGCCAGATGACCGTCGTCACCAGGACTCCCGGCCAGCGGGGCGTGTCCCCGAGCCGTTGACCGGGAAGCCAGAGATGCATCAGCATCACGAAACCCATGAAGACCAGAATTCCGAACCCATAGGCGATATATCCGGCGATCGCGGGCACCGGCATCTGGGCAAAGCGTTCGATCAGTTGCTGGATGATCGGGCTGAACAGGATCGAGACGCCGAGCAGGGCTGCCACGATCGCGCCGAGGAACACGATGGCAATGGCCATGGCGCGGTTTTCGAAGAAGCTCCTGGGGTCCTTGACACCATAGGCGCGGTCGAAGGCAATCCGGAACGCCTCGACCGCGTTGGACGCCACCCAGATGGCAAAGACCGCCGACAAGGTCAGGATCTCGCTGCTCTGTTTGCTCAGCACTTCCTCGACGACCGGTTCCAGCGTGCGCGCGACATGCTGGGGAGCGATCTGAAACAGGGCATCGATGATGCCTTCCGACCGGCCATTGCCGACCAGCATGCCGATCAGGGTCGCGGCGAAGATCAGGAAGGGGAAGATCGAAAGAAGCCCGGAAAAGGCGATATATCCCGCCATGGCCGAGCCGTCGTTGCGATTGAAGCGCTCGATCACCCGCCAGATGAACCAGGCGCCATGCCTGACACGTTTCAAGGAAACATCGGAGCTGCCATAAGCCCCGTCGTCTCAGGCAATCCAAGCATGAGATTGGCGTTCTGCAACGCCTGACCCGACGATCCCTTGGTCAGATTGTCGAGGGTCGAGAATACCATCACCCATCCCGGACGCCGATCCGCGATCACCCCCAGATGCACGAAGTTCGAGCCCCGCACCGCCCGCGTCGCCGGGGCTTCTCCCAGGGGCAGGACTACGATGAAGGGCTCGTCCGCATAGGTGGAGGTCAAGGCCTGGTGGATCGCCGCCGGTTCTCCGCGGACATAGACGGTCGCGAGGATCCCGCGGTTCTGGGGCAGCAGATGCGGGACGAACGTCACTTCGACCTTGCGACCGGCGGCCTTGGAGAATTCCTGGTCGAACTCCGCCAGATGGCGGTGCTTGGCGACATTATAGGCGTGGAACCCCTCGGAGACTTCCGAATGCAGGGTGCCTTCCTTGGGGGAGCGGCCCGCGCCCGAGACGCCGGTGGCAAGGTCGATCAGAATCATGTCCGGGTCGATCACGCCCGCGCGCAGCAGCGGCAGGATCGCATAGATGCCCGTCGCCGCGTTGCAGCCGGTGCCCGCGACCAGCCGGGCCGACTTGATGTCCTCCCGGTAGAATTCGGTCAGGCCATAGACCGCCTCTTCCTGAAGATCGAGCGCCAGATGCTCGTGCCCATACCATTGGGCATAGACTTGCGGATCCCGCAGCCGGAAATCCGCCGAGAGATCGACGATCTTCAGATCACGGGGAAGCTTCGCAATGACTTCCTGGCTCGTCGCATGCGGCAGCGCGCAGAAGGCGAGGTCGATCTGCGAGAAATCCACCGCGTCGATGGTGGTCAGGACCGGCAGGTCGAGGTGCCGCAGATGGGGAAAGACATCGCCCATGGTCTGCCCGGCCTTGCGGTCGGCGGTCAGGGCGGCGATGCGCAGGCGCGGATGGGTGGCGATCAACCGGACCAGCTCGGCCCCGGTGTAGCCGCTCGCGCCAAGGATGGCCACGCGATAAAACTCTGTCATACCCGCCCCCACAATACCTCTACGGGCCCCTTAGAACATTGCGGGACGAGGATCAATCACGCGGGGCGAAAGGGCTTGGGCACGCCGGTAAAGACCCGCGCCCGTGCCCCCACGGCCACGGGATCGCCGCTGGTCAGATAATCGACCAGGCCCCCGCGCCCGCGAAACTCCGGATGCCGGCCGAGGTAATCCGCGAGGCTCGCCGCGATCAGGGTCGGCTGGGAGACCAGCGTCGTCGAAGCGGGCAGCGCCGCGCGAAAGGCGGCCTCGACCAGGGGATAATGCGTGCAGCCGAGGACGGCGGACTGCGGAGACGGAAGCCTGTCGAGAAGGGCCGTGACATGGTCGCGCGCAATCTCGCCGGCACGATCCAGCTCTCCCGCCTCGATCGCCTCGACGAGCCCCGGGCAGGCGCGCGCCTCCACCCTGACATCGCGGGCCCGGAACCTGAGTTCGCGCGGGAAGGCGCCGCTTGCGACGGTCGCGGCGGTGGCGAAAAGGGCGACGTCTCGCAGCCCGGTGTGGGTGGGCGGCGTATTGTCCCCCCAGTCGCGCCGGGTGAGATGCTCGATCACCGGCACGAACACCCCGAGAACCCGGTGGCGGGAGGGATCGAGCCAGTCCACCTGAAGGTCATGCAGGGCGACGGCGGAGGCGGTGTTGCAGGCGAGAATGACCAGCCGACACCCCTCGTCGAACAGCCGCCGCACCCCCGCCCGGGTCAGGGCATGGATTTCCGACGCCGGGCGCGGTCCATAGGGGGCGTTGGCATTGTCCCCGAGATAGACGAAGTCCTGATCCGGCAGGGCACGCGCCAAGGCGTCGAGAATGGTCAGCCCACCAAGGCCGCTGTCGAAAATTCCGATGGGCATGATACCGCCTCTTAGCGCGCCGGGCGCGAATCCTCGAATTCAAATCCATAGCTGAGATCGGCGATCGGCGTCGGAGACAGCCGGTAGGTCTCGGCCCGCAGGTAATCCATCATCGCATGGGCATCGCCCGCGAGGGACCGGAGCGCCGCCGGATCGAGCGGCTTGCCGATCACGACGCGAACCGGGGCCCCGACCCGTGACTTGAATTCGTTCACCAGGAGGGCCAGCCGCAGCGTCTGATGCAGGTGGCTTGCGATCTGAAAGAGTCGGCTGTTGTGGCCCTCGAAGAAAACCGGCACCACCGTGGCGCCGGACTTCACGATCAGCCGGGCGGTGAAGCGGCGCCAGCTCGGGTCCATCGGCCGTCCGAACGGCTTGAGGGCGGTGGAAACCGTACCCCCTGGGAAAATCCCGATACAGCCGCCTTGCGCGAGATAGGCGAGGGCGGCCTTGCGGGTGGCGAGGTTGGTCTTGATCGCCTCCGGGGTCTCGTCGAAGCTGATCGGCAGGATGACCCGGTCCAGTTCCTCGGCCTTGCGGAACACCCGGTTGGCGAGGATCCGGAAATCGCCCCGGGTCCGGGCCAGGATATTGCCGAGCATCAGCCCGTCGAGAATGCCATAGGGATGGTTCGAAATCACCACGACCGGGCCCGTCGCCGGAATATTGTCGAGCGAGCCGCGCCGGATATCGAGGGTGAGGCCATAGCGGTCGGTCATGACCGACCAGAAATCCCGGCCGGCGGCGATCTCGCGGGAATAATCCCCGGCCATGCGGATCAGCTTCAACCGCCCGGTCAGGTTCTCGACCGACCGGATGACGGCGCGTCCCGCCCGGGTGCTGGCGGAACTCGCGTAACTGATTTCGCGGGCGATGCCGGGGTGAAGTTTCATGGCTGGCCTGTCCGACCTCTGATCCGGGAGTTTCCTCATGCCCTCTCCGGGGCCGCTCAATATTACGCGCGCCGCGCTTTCTGACAACCGGGGATCCCGAAGGAGTGGGAAATTTCCCCGAGAGCCTCGGTTGTCCGTGCCCGGACAAAAGATAATCTATTGAATCATATTGATTTTTCCAATCGTGTCCGCGGCGGGGCTTTCCTCAGGGGTCCGGATCGCCTCGAAGCCTTGGCCAACGCTCCGGAAGGCCGCGGCGGCGAGGCTCTTGCGGTCGGGATAATCCGCCACCCGGAGAGGGGGGTGGAACTGGACCGTCGCCCGTCCGCCCCGCGACAGGGCCAGGACCGCGCCGAGATGGGTGGCGAAATCCATATCCCCCCACCAGCCGTAGAAGGCCGGGGGCAATCCCCGGCGGGGGCGATAATGGACGCTGACCGGTTGCACCCACAGCGGATTGTCCGGGTCGCACGGATAGAACACCTGAAACAAGGTCGAATTGAAGGGCAGGACCCGCTGTCCGTCGGTGCTGGTGCCTTCCGGGAACAGGCAAAGCCGGTCGCCCGCCCGGAGCCGCGCCGACAGGACCTCCGTCTGCCGCCTGGATTCCACCGCGCGTCGTTCGATGAATTCCGTTCCGATCGACTTGCCGATAAAGCCGATCACCGGCCAGCCCGCCACCTCCGACTTCGATACAAAACAGACCGGATCCGCGCGGGAGAGGGCGACGATATCGATCCAGCTCGCGTGATTGGCGACGATGGCCCCGGCCTCGCGCATCGGCGTGCCGATCCGGCGAAAGCGCAGGCCCAGAAGCGCCATCGCGATCACCGCCCAGCTTTGCACCACGCGCGGCGCCATCCGTCCGCCCCCCCGGAGCCGGTCGAGCGCGCGCGCGATCAGGAACACCCCGAAGAGCACCGCCGTGACGAGGATCGTCGTCACGGCCCGCAGGCCGAGCCTCAGCCGGTCGAGGAGGCTCCAGGCGGCGGGTTCCGGCGGCTCGGCCCCGTTCCAACCCGCGGTCAAGCGCCCCGTCCCCGGTTGCGCTGATAGAACTGGAGATATTTCTGCGTCATCCGGGTCGTGTCCATCACCACGCAGACATCGATCGTATTGAAGGCATGATCGAGATAGGCCCCCTCGCCGACGGAGCCGCCGGCGCGCAGATAGGCCTTGATCAGGGAGGGGATCGCCTGGACCGCGCGGGTGGGCTCGATCTCGGACAAAGGCATCCGGTCCATCCGCAGGAAATGGTCCGGATGGGCGCGCACCCGCAGATCCTCGGGCGCGAGATGGGTGTGATGCAGATAGCTCAGGGCCTCGGACAAGGGTTCGGGATCGGTGCCGTGAAAGCTCGCGACGCCGAACAGGATTTCGATCTCGCGGGTCAGCACATATTCGGCAAGCCCGTTCCAGAGCAGATGCATCGCGGGCCCCCCCCGATGCTCGGGCGCGACACAGGAGCGGCCCAGCTCCACGCTCGCCCGGCCGGAATTCAGGATCGGACCGAGATCGTATTCCGAGGCGCCATAGAAGCCGAGGCCCTCCCGCGCCGCCGTGTCGCGCATCAGGCGATAGACCCCCACCACCCGGTCCAAGGGATCGATGATGCGCGGATCGAGATCGACGAGAATGAGATGATCGAAATAGGGATCGAACCGGTCCCATTCCCGGCGGGCCAGATGTTCGGCCGGACCCGCGTCCGCGCCCATTTCCTCGACAAAGACCCGATAGCGCAGGCGTTGCGCTCCGGCGCGCTCGTCGTCGGTTTCCGCGAGTTTCACCCGATAGCGCGCGATGTCGATCTTCATGGTCTTCCTGAGCAGGAGAGGCGTCCGCGCCCGCCGCTTCGTTTAGCCTCTCGGGTCGGGATAGGCAAACATCGGCGCGACCTTGCGGCGCGCGTTCATCGACCCTTAACTTTTGGCTGCGTTTTCTGGCGGAATGGGGCCGAATTCCGGCCAGAGCTGGATCCGGGAACCATCGATGACAACTTTTCCCGCATGTTCGAAGTTGACGGTGATCTTGTCGCCGATCACCGACTGCACCTGGCCCAGTCCCCAGTCGGGCTGGTTCGGGTGTCGTACAAGATTGCCGGGTTCAAGAAATTCGTTCAACGTCTGTTATCCTCGGCAAGAGATGGGAAACTGAAGATGCCTGAACTCAGCGCCCTGGTCAGCGCCCGCCTCTGCCATGATCTGATAAGCCCGATGGGGGCGATCGGCAACGGTCTCGAACTGTTGCAGATGTCCGAGGGGCGGGGAGCCGCCGAGCTCGATCTGGTCAATGACAGTCTGGCCAATGCCCTGGGCAAGTTGCGCTTCTACCGGGTTGCCTTCGGTCCCGCCGATCCGCAGGGGCGGCTCTCCTTCGAGGAGGCCCAGCAGGTGTCCGACGCGGTTTTCCAGGGGCGCTTTTCGGTGCGATGGCGGGCGCGGGAAACCTCGATGGCGCGGCCCTTGGCGAAACTGAGCTATCTGGCGATCCTCTGTTTCGAGAAGAGCCTGCCGACCGGCGGCGTGGCCGAGGTGAACGTCGCCGACAACAAGGTCACGCTGAGCGTCGAGGGTTCGCGTGTCGCGGCCCCGGCGGAGCTTTGGGCGCATGTGACCGAGGGAACCGAGGATGTCGCCTTCAAGTCGGACAATGTGCAGTTCGCGCTCCTGCGTCTGGCGATGATCGCGGGCGGGCAGATGGCGCGCACCGAGTTTTCCGAGGTGGGCGGCACGCTCTGGCTGTCCGAACCGGGCTGAGCGTTCAGTCGAGCGCGACCAGCCCCGACCGGAACCGCTCCATATTGGCGCGATAGGTCGCGGCCGATCGCAGGAGCCTTGCGATTTCCTCCTCGGACAGCATCCGTGCGACCTTGCCCGGCCGTCCCACGACGAGCGCGCCGTCGGGGATGATCTTGCCCTCGGTCACGAGGGCGCCGGCGCCGACGAGCACGCCCTTGCCGATCACCGCGCCATTGAGGATGGTGGCCCCCATGCCGATCAGGCTGCCATCGCCGATCACGCAGCTGTGCAGGATGGCGGTGTGGCCGATGGTGCAGCGCGCGCCGATCGTAAGTGGCAGGCCGAGGTCGGTGTGCAGGACGCAGCCGTCCTGGACGTTGCTGTCCTCGCCCACCAGGATTTCCTCGTTGTCGCCGCGCAGGACCGCGTTGAACCAGACCGAGGCGCCCTTGCTCAGCCGGACCCGGCCCATCAGGTGGGCGCCGGGGGCGATCCAGCAGTCGCCATCCTCGGGCAGGGCCGGGGAAATGCCGTTCAGGGAATACAGGCTCATTTGATACGTTCCTCGAATTCTCGATTGAGGCGGGTGACCAGTGCCATCAGATCCGGGCGGCGGTCCCGGCGCAGGCGTTCGGCGCGGATGATCGAGCCGAGTTCCGCCTCGCATTGCACCAGGTTCTCGTTCACCAGCACATAGTCATATTCCGCCCAATGGCTGATTTCATCGCGCGATTTCGACATGCGTTCCGCGACCACCCCATCCGAATCCTGTCCGCGCACCCTGAGGCGGCCCTCCAGTTCCGCGATCGAGGGCGGCAGGATGAAGATCGAGACCACCGACTCGCGCAGGTTGGAATTGCGGATCTGCTGCCCGCCCTGCCAGTCGACATCGAAGAGCACGTCGTGGCCCATCCGCATCGCCGCCTCGACGGGCTGACGCGGGGTTCCATAGAGATGGCCGAAGACCTCGGCATGTTCCAGCATTTGATCCGCCGCCGCCATCGCCTCGAACTCGCGGCGGCTCTTGAAGAAATAATGCAACCCCTCCTGTTCGCCGGGACGCGGGGGCCTTGTCGTCGCCGAGACCGAGAACCGGACCTCGGGGTCGGATTCCAGCAGGCGCCGCGACAGGGTCGATTTCCCCGCGCCGGAGGGAGAGGACAGGATGATGAGCAGGCCCCGCCGCCTCGCCGTTTCCGTCATTGGTCTATTCCACATTCTGCACTTGCTCGCGCATCTGGTCTATCGCGGCCTTGATCGCAAGCCCGATCGCGGTCAGGTCGGCCGCGCCCGCCTTGGAACAGAGCGTATTGGCCTCGCGGTTGAATTCCTGGGTGAGGAAATCGAGCTTGCGGCCGATGGGGCCGCTGGAGACGAGCAGGAGGCGGGCGGCGTCGGCATGGGCCTGGATGCGGTCCAGTTCCTCGGTCACATCCGCCTTCATGGCGATCAGGGCCAGTTCCTGGGCGAGGCGGCCTTCGTCGATGGGGGCCTTCGTCCCGAGGATGGCTTCGAGGCGCGTCCGGAGCAGGGCGCCCGTGCGCGCGGCGCGGGCCTCGGCGGTCGCGCGGGCGGCACGGGTGAGTGATTCGATCTGGTCGATCTGGGCGGAGATCACGCGCGCCAGCGCCTCGCCCTCGGCGGCGCGGGCGGCGCAAAAACGGCTGGCCAGGATCGGGATATCCGCCAAAATCGCCTCACGTACCGGCGCGGTCTCCAGGGAGGGCGGCGGATCGGTTTCCAGAACGCCGCGCACGGCAAAAAGATCGGCGGTGGTCAGCGGCGTGAGGTCGAGCCCCATGCTGATCGCACGGTCGCCCGCCGCCTTGGCCGCCCGAATCGCCGCTTCGAGCGCCGCCTGGTTGATTCGGGCCACGGAGTCGCCAGCGGAATGGACGACCCTGAGGCCGACGGTGATCGAGCCACGATGCACCAGTTTCGAAAAAGCCTCGCGGATTGCCGTGTCCAGGGCTTCGAAGCCCTCGGGCAGACGGGTTCGCAGGTCGAGGCCCCGGCCATTGACGCCGCGGGCCTCCCAGGTCCAGGAAAGGCCCTGTGTCATGCCCGTCAGATCGGCGAACCCTGTCATGGAGCTGGGGCTCATGCGGCCCTGATTTCGCGCTTGGACTGAAACTGCACTTAACTTTCCACCAAATTTGCGGCAAATTAACGTAGACCGCGCATAACCCACGACTTCGGAGCATTCCTAGGGTAGCCTATGAACAATAGATTTACCAATAGCCGGGTCAGAGCGCGGCCGGAGGTAATCAGGCACCACCTACTGGGTCAAGTTTTGAAATGAACGATCTCATGCTCACTTCGCTGAAATCCTACTGGGAACGTCTCCGGGCGGGGCGGATCGCCCCCTATCGGGCCGAAATCGATCCCCGGCAGTTCGAATCCGCTTTGGAAAACATGTTCATCCTGGAAAAGGTGAGCGCCGACAACATGCGGATTCGCCTCGCGGGGATGAAGGTCTGCGAGATGATGGGGATGGAGGTGCGTGGCATGCAGCCAGGCTATTTCATCGACGAAACCGATCGCCTCCGCTTCGACCGTCTCCTGAATGTCGTCATGAGCGAACCCGCCGTGGTCGAGCTCAAGCTCGAAGCGCGCAATCGCGCCGGGACCTATCGGGCGACGATGCTGCTGATGCCGCTCCGGAGCGATTTTGGCGAGATCAACCGGGTGCTGGGCTGCACCAGTGGCGATGGCGATCTCTATGCGCCGCCCCTGGCCTTTACCATCCGCGACGTGGCGGTGACGCCGATCGAGCCGAACGCGGCGGCGGAGCCCAAATCGGCCATGCCGGGATTCGCCGAGGAGCAGCCGAGCTTTGGCCCCGCGCCGACCGGACCCAAGCTGCGCGCAATCGAGGGCAATCCGAACGCCCCGGTGAAAACGCGTCAGGGACAGCCGAAATTCCGGGTCATCGACGGCGAGTAGCCCTGTCCCTTCTGGGAGATATCGGCGCGGCCCTCCGGAGCCGCGCTTTCTTTTTGTGGACCGCCCAAGGCGGACGCTTGTCCCCGTGAGCATTTGTCAGGGGAACAAGTGCCATAAAACGGCGTCATTGCAAAGTCTCAAGAATTTATACTTCCGTTCAAATTATATCGATGACGATAACCAGATATTTACAATAATTAATACAATATATTTTTATATATTGGTATTAATATTTACATTTTATTAGAGTTTGTTGATATTTTTGGTAACTTTCTTTTAAAATTTATTGGACTAGTTTCCGGGTGGATATTGACCGATGTCCTGGCAGTTGGTTCCGAAGCGCGCGCCAGTTCGTCTTCGGATACCTGTCCGGGTGCCGAACTCATCATTGCCGGGAGGAGGCGCGTGTGCTCGCAGACCTGAAAGAAGAAACTTCGATTCAAATGGGTCCGAGCGGTTATCGGGGCTATGCGCGGCGGGATCGCGCGCGCCGCGCATTGAAACGGACGTTCGACCTTGTCGTGGCGCTTGTGCTCTTGCTGGCTGTCCTGCCTTTGATGCTGTCCATCGCCGCCCTGATCTGGATACAGGGCGGGCGGCCGATCTTTTTTGCGCACGAGCGCGTCGGCCGGAACGGACAGGCTTTTGCCTGCCTCAAGTTCCGCACGATGGTTCCGGACGCGGGCGAGGCGCTGAGCCGGTTGCTGGCCTCCTCGCCGAAGGCACGGGCGGAATGGGCGCTCACCCAGAAGCTGCGCGACGATCCCCGCGTCCTCGGATCCATTGGCCGATTCCTCCGCCAGAGCAGCCTGGACGAATTGCCGCAGCTCCTGAATGTGGTGCGGGGTCATATGAGTCTGGTCGGACCGCGGCCTGTGGTGCGCTCCGAACTCCAGCATTATGAATTGAGCCTGCACTGGTATCTCTCGACGCGGCCCGGCCTGACCGGCCCGTGGCAGATCAGCGGTCGCAGCGACACCAGTTATGCGACCCGGGTGAAGCTCGACATCGATTATGCGATGAACCCCAGCCTGCGCCGGGACATTGCGATCCTGTTGCGCACCCCCGTCGCCGTCCTGACCGGCAAGGGCGCCTGCTGAGGCGGTTCGCGGCCGGAGGGCGCCGAGGATCGGACAGATTGCGCGTCAATCGAACGGCATACAATCCGACCGGAGGTGGATCGGAGAATCGCTTTTCAGGGCGCCTTCCGATCCGGGTCGATTGCGTTGTGGCGCGGATCAGGCCTTGCCGAATTTCGCCAGACGCGCCGCGCGCAGACGGGCGAAATCGGATCCGGCATGATAGCTCGACCGGGTCAGGGGCGTGGCCGACACCATCAGGAAGCCCTTGCCGACCGCCGCCGTCTCGTAGGAGGCGAACTCCTCCGGCGTCACGAAGCGCTTGACCGCGTGATGCTTGGGGGTCGGCTGAAGATATTGGCCCATCGTCAGGAAATCGACATCGGCGGAGCGCAGATCGTCCATCACCTGTGCCACGGCCTGACGGTCCTCGCCGAGGCCCACCATGATCCCGGATTTGGTGAACATGGTCGGGTCCAGTTCCTTCACCCGCTGCAACAGCCGCAGGGAATGGAAATAGCGCGCACCGGGCCGAACCTCGGGATAGAGCCCCGGCACCGTTTCGAGATTGTGGTTGAACACATCGGGACGGGCCGCGACCACCGCCTCCAGCGCGCTCGGCGGGCATTTCAGGAAGTCCGGAGTCAGGACTTCGATCGTCGTCTCGGGATTCTTGCGCCGGACCGCGCGAATCGTCTGGGCGATATGCTCCGCCCCGCCATCGTCCAGATCGTCCCGGTCGACCGAGGTGATCACCACGTGATTGAGGCCCAGCTTCTCGACCGCGACCGCCACCCGGACCGGCTCGAACGCATCGAGCGCCCGGGGCTTGCCGGTGGCGATATTGCAGAAGGTGCATCCGCGCGTGCAGATGTCGCCCATGATCATCATGGTCGCATGGCCCTGCGACCAGCATTCCCCGACATTGGGGCAGCCCGCTTCCTCGCAGACTGTGACCAGCCGATTGTCCCGCATGATCTCGCGGGTTTTGCGATAGCCCTCGGAGGTGGGCGCCTTGACGCGAATCCAGTCGGGTTTGCGCAGGATCGGCGTATCCTCGCGATGTGCCTTTTCGGGATGCCGCTGTGCGCGGTCGCTGAGATCTCGGTCTGACATGGCTCCTCCTGGGCTTGGGTTTTACTCCGGTGCCCCGGACTTGTCCCGCCATATTTCGCCCAAGGAGGGCGGGATTGCACTTTCCGCATGGCGGACCTGTTCTTTGCCCGCCCGCGACAGGACTTCGGCCAGTTCCGTGAACCAGCCGTCATCGACCGAGCCGCGCCGCCGGGCCAGTCCGATCAGGCGCATCGGCTCCGGTGTCCGGAACCGCATCAGGGCCATTCTGGGCGCCGAGGCCATTTCGGAGGCCACCGCGAGTTCCGGCAGGAAGGTCAGGCCAAATCCTTCGCCGACGAGGCGGCAGAGGGTGGAGAGACTGGAGGCGCGCAGGTCGAGCCGGGTGTGGTCGCGATCGAGCGAACAGGCGGCCATGGCCTGGTCGGTCAGGCAATGGCCGTCCTCCAGCAGAAGCAGCCGGTCCGCCCGCATGTCATCGGGCCTCGGCTGGCGGGTCTTGAGCGACGCGATCTGGGCGGTCGAGCCGGCGAGCAGGAAACGATCCTCGAACAGCGGCACCTCGATCAGGTCGGGTATTCCCGAGGGCAGCGCCACCACGATCGCATCGAGGGTTCCGTGGCGCAGTTCCTCCAGCAGCGCCTGCGTCTGGCCTTCGCGCAGGCCGAGATCGAGCGTCAGGTTGCGGCTGCGCAGGATCGGCAGCGCTCCCGGCAACAGATAGGGCGCGACCGTGGGAATCATTCCCAGCCGCAGCCGCCCCCCGAGGCCACGCCGCCAGCGCGCCGCCTCGCGCAATTCCCGCAGTTCCTCCATGATTCGCCGCGCATGCCAGAGCGCTTCGCGGCCCGCCGGGGTGACGACGACCTCCCGCGATCCCCGTTCGATTAACTGGGTGCCGAGCGCGGTTTCCAGATCGCGGATCTGGACCGACAGCGCGGGTTGGCTGATGTTCACCGAGGCGGCGGCGCGGCCGAACTGGCGCTCCTCTCCGAGGGCGATCAGATAGCGGAGTTGGCGCAGAGTGATTTCCATAAGCGAGACTTATGGGTTCCGCGACAAAATGCAACTTTCGTTTATGTAGGTTTCCGAAGTCGCACGCCGGTCATCCTGTATTATCGGGGAGCACCGGAACACGAGGCAAGGCTTTTGAAGCCGAGGCCGAGGGCCCGCGGGTTCTCCAGGAAACCGATGGCAGGTCCCCGTGAATTCGATCGGCAAGCGATCCATTGGCCTTTTGTTCGACACCTGTTGCCGCTAGCATCGCGAAAAACAAAAGGCGTCGTGTTGGAGGCAGGCATTGGATCGGATCACCCTGGGTGTATTGGTGCTGGCATTGGGAACCGCCGGTTGTGGGGCGGGCGCCAATCAGCAGGCCGAAGCGAGCAGATCGCCGGCGGCGAGCGCTTCCCCCAGCCCCCAGCCGGAGAGTTTCAAGGCCTGGCAGGCACAGTTCCGCACCCGCGCGATCGCACAGGGCATCAGCCCCGGGGTCTTTGACCGCGCATTCCAGGGGGTCGGGGTCAATGCCGAGGTGGTCCGGCTCGATGGCCGACAGGCGGAGTTCACCAAACCGATCTGGGAATATCTCGACAGCGCCGCCTCGCCGACCCGGGTGGCCACCGGGCGCGAAAAGGCCCGGGCGCTGGCGCCGACACTCCGGGCCATCGAAGCCCGTTATGGCGTCGACAGCGAGGTGGTGCTGGCGATCTGGGGAATGGAGAGCAACTTCGGTGCCAACCGCGGGACGATCCCGGTCATCGAAAGCCTCGCGACGCTCGCCTATGACGGCCGGCGGCAGGGCTTTGCCGAGGAACAGTTGATCGGGGCCCTGCGCATCCTGCAATCGGGAGATGTCTCTCCCGAGGCGATGGTCGGGTCCTGGGCGGGGGCGATGGGCCACACCCAGTTCATCCCGACCAGCTATCTCACCTACGCGGTCGACTTCACCGGGGACGGACGGCGCGATGTCTGGTCCGACGATCCGACGGACTCCTTGGCCTCGACGGCCCATTACCTCGCAAAGGCAGGGTGGCAATTGGACCAGCCCTGGGGGCTCGAAGTCCACATGCCCCCCGGCTTCAGCTTTGCCGCCGCCGATCAGGGCAATCGCAAGCCGGTATCCTATTGGAACAATCTTGGGGTGACCCTGATGGACGGCCGACCCATTCCCAACCATGGCTCGGCGGCGATCATTGCCCCCGCTGGCGTGCGCGGTCCGACCTTCGTGGTCTTCCAGAACTTCTATGTCATCAAGCGCTACAACAATGCCACCGCCTATGCGATGGGGGTGGGGCATCTTGGCGACCGGATCCGGGGCGGGGGGGATTTCATCGCGCCCTGGCCGCGGGACGAACGGGAATTGAGCCGGTCCGAGAAGATCGAGCTACAGGAACGGCTGACGGCGCGCGGCTATGACACCGGCGCGACCGATGGTGTGATCGGCCCGAATACGATAGAGGCGATCCGCGGCTTTCAGCTGTCACAGGGCATGACGCCGGATGGCTATGCTTCCTCCGCCCTGCTCCAGAAACTGCGTTAGAGCATCTTCAGCAAAAGTGAATTCGGTTTCGCGACGCGAAAATGCGCAATATCAGAGGACGAGAGGGATTTTCATGAACCGGGGATCATGGAAATCCGTCTCGGATGCTTTCCAATCGGGGGGGAAGCACGGAGATCTTGTGCCAACTCCAATCGAGTGAGCGCGGGACCCGGGTCCTTGAGGGTTGCAAAGCGCTCCGGGGTGGTTGCCGAGCGCGCCGCCCCGTTTTCCGCGATGTTCAATCGAATGGTATCCCGCGATCGGACATCTGCCTAATTCTGGTGAGGGCGGCCCAGCAGCTGATCCATGTTCTTGGAGGGCTCGGCGCATCCCGCTTCGCCGACGATCCGCGCGGGTACCCCGGCCACGGTCTTGCAGGGCGGAACCGCCTCCAGAACCACCGAGCCCGCGGCGATTCGGCTGCAATGGCCGATGGTGATATTGCCCAGGACCGCCGCCCCGGCCCCGATCAGCACACCATTCCCGATCTTGGGATGCCGATCGCCGTCCTCCTTGCCGGTCCCGCCAAGCGTTACCGAATGCAGCATCGACACATTGTCGCCGACCACCGCGGTTTCACCGATCACGATGGAATGCGCATGGTCGATCAGGATGCCATTGCCCATCCGCGCATTGGGGTGGATGTCCACACCGAACACCTCCGATGTGCGCATCTGGATGAAATAGGCCATGTCGATCCGCCGCTGGGTCCAGACCCAATGCGCGATCCGGTAGCATTGAAGCGCCTGAAATCCCTTGAAGAACAGCAACGGCTGGATATAGCGGTGGCAGGCCGGATCACGCTCGTAAACCGCCAGGATATCGGCCCGCGCCGCGAGCCCGAGCATATGGTCCGCCGCGTAGGCCTCGTCCGCGATTTCGCGCAGGATCAGTTCGCTCATTTCCGGCGAGGCCAGCTTCTGGGCGATCCGATAGCTCAACGCCCGTTCAAGGCTCCGATGGTGGAGCACACCGGAATGGACGAGGCTCGCCATCAGCGGCTCGTTCCGGGCGACATCCTCGCCCTCCTTGCGGATCATCGACCAGACCGGATCGAGGCTCGCTATGTTGGTTTCCGCTTTTGGCACAATATCGTCCTCATGGACTTTTTCCCTAAAGGGGGAATGTTACCTTCGTGGTCAGGATATCAAGGGGGACATGCTCCCACAACCGCCCTCGCTTTCCACCGTTCGCTCATCTTCCGGGGGCTCCTTCTGTCCGACCCCATTCCGCGCCCTGCATTTCCCGCAGGCGTGATACGGTTCGGGCAAATTCGAAAGCCCCGGCGCCTTCGAGGTACAATTCCTCCGGCGCCGCCGCCGCCGAGCAGATCAGCCGGGTATGTGCCTCATAGAGCGCGTCGATCAGGGTGACGAACCGCTTCGCCTCGTTGTTCCGGGCGGGGGAGAGTTGCGGGATGTCATCGAGAAACAGCACATCCACCGCCTCGGCCAGTGCGAGGTAATCGGCGGGACCGAGCGGCCGCCCGCAGAGATCGCCAAAGCTGGCACGCGCCACCCGCCCGACATGGCTGGGCAGCGCGACTTCGCGTCCCTGTACCCGGAGAATGAGCGGCGCCCCCGGGCCCGCCTCCATCCGTGCCCATTCCGCATCGAGCGCGGCTGTCGCCTCTGGTCCGAGGGGATAGAGATAAACCGGCTTCCCGCTCTCGAACTCCAGCCGGTGATCGGTGGCGCCGGCCAGTTCCAGGACCTCCAGCCGCTCCTTGATCATTGCGATGAACGGCAGGAACAGATCGCGGTTCAGCCCGTCCTTGTAGAGATCGTCCGGCGGCCGGTTCGAGGTGGTGACCAGCACCACTCCGCGCTGAAACAGGCGTTCGAACAGGCGACCGACCAGCATTGCATCGGTGATGTCGGTGATCTGCATCTCGTCGAAACAGAGCAGGGTCGCGCTGTCCGCCACCGCGTCCGCCACGGGCAGGATCGGGTCGGTCGTCCCCTTGGCGCGCGCCGCCGTGATCCCCCGGTGCATCTCCTGCATGAAGGCATGGAAATGGACCCGACGTTTCGGCTGGATCGGCGCGGACTGGAAGAACAGATCCATCAGCATGGATTTCCCCCGCCCGACACCGCCATAGAGATAGAGGCCCGGAACCGCCTTCTGCTCCATCCGCTCCCGGCCCCAGCCGAACAGGCCAAAGCCGACGCTCTTGGGCCGGGCCGGGTTGTAATCGGCCAGCCGCATCGCCAGCAATTGCAGCTTCTCGATCGCGAGCCGCTGCGCCGGATCGGCGACCAGCGCTCCTTGGGCGACGCGGGCGCGATAGAGCGCCATGGGTCCGATGCCGTCCGCCATATCTATTCGACGAAATGCAGGTTGACGCGGCGGTTTTCCCGCCCTTTTTTCTCGATCTTGCCGATCCGAAGCGCACCGATTTCCCCGGTGGATCGCACATGCGTGCCGCCACAGGGTTGCAGATCGATCTCTCCGATCCGGACCAGGCGTACCCGGCCCTGACCGCGCGGCGGCTGGACCTTCATCGTCTTCACCATTTCCGGACGGGCGTCGAGTTCCGCCTCGGTGATCCATTCCGCCTGGATCGGCAGGTCGGCCGCCACGAATTCATTGAGCGCGCGTTCGATCGCGGCCAGATCCGACGGCGGTTCCGGCATGTCGAAATCGAGCCGCCCCTTGTCCTCCCCGATCGATCCGCCCGTCACCCCGAACGGCATCGCCACCGACAACAGATGCAGCGCGCTGTGCATCCGCATCAACCGATGGCGCCGCGGCCAGTCGAGTTCCAGTTGGACCAGGGTTCCCGCCGCCGGAAGCGCCGCCCCCGGTTCGGCCAGATGCAGGATGCGTGTCCGATCCCCCTCCGGATGCACCGCGCCGGTGAGGGCGCAACTTCCCCCCTCCCAGGTGACCCGGCCGGTATCGCCGGGCTGGCCACCGGAGCTGGCATAAAAGACGGTTCGGTCGAACTCGAGTCCCTCCGGGCCAGGATTGCCCGTGACCACGGCCTCGCAGGTCTGGCGATAGCTTTCTTCGCGAAACAGATAATCGGTCATGGCCCGGCCCATTCTTTGCTGGACCCTCCCTAACAGGTGAGTCCCGGGGGTCAACGCCCTGGCGGGGAGAAGCCGGTTTGAATCCTCGATCGAATCACGGTATGCCTTGGCCAGAGGCCGAATTGGCGGCGCGGATCGGAGAAAACAGCACATGTCGGAACGGAACTGGACGATCGCAGGCTATGACAACGGCGTCATGGTGTTCAGCGAGGTCGTATCCGTCGATTCCATCGCCGAGAGCGATGTGAAGGCCCTGTTGCAGCGTCTGGCTTCCCGGCACTGGTCCGAACAGCAGGTTGTGCTCGCTTCGCTGAGTTCCGACCACCGCGAGCCTTTGCTGGAAGTGAGCGAGACCAGCGATGGCCCGTTCGGCTTTACCACCAATCCGGAGTTTCCGCGGTACTACACCGCGATCCTCGGAGACGTGGCCGAGGAAGAGATCGACGAATCGATGGTCGATGATGATGCCTGAGCATTGATGCCCGAGGCACCCCATCGATTTTGGTGAGGTGGGCCGTCACATAAACTGAATTGACCTCCGGGCACCCGGCGGGGAAGATCACTCTTCCCTTCCGGCGAGTGTTCCCATGACCGAGACCCAAGCCAAGGCACCGATCTTCACGACGGTCCTGATCGCTTCCTGCGCCATCCTTCTGATCAGCTTCGGCATCCGGGCCAGCTTCGGCCTGTTCCAGATCCCGATCGCCGCCGAATTCGGTTGGCCGCGCGCGGATTTCTCGCTGGCCATCGCCATCCAGAACCTCGCCTGGGGCATCGGACAGCCGATCTTCGGCGCGATCGCGGAACGGTTCGGCGACCGCAAGGCCATCGCGCTCGGCGCCGTGATGTATGCGATCGGGCTGGTCTTCTCGTCCCAGGCGACGAGCCCGGAGGCGCATCAGCTCCTCAATATCCTGATCGGGTTCGGGATCGCGGGCACCGGCTTTGGCGTGCTGCTCGCCGTGGTCGGCCGGGCGGCGGCGCCGGAGCACCGCTCGCTCGTGCTCGGGATTGTCACCGCGATGGGGTCCGCCGGCCAGGCCTTCGGCCCGCTGCTCGCCGAGCGTCTGCTGACGCTCATGCCTTGGACCGGCGTCTTTCTCGTCTTCGCGGTCCTGATCCTCGCGACCCTGCTGCTCCTGCCCTTCATCACCGCGCATGAACCGCGGGTCGTCGTCCCGGGCGAGGCCAGCATGGGGACAATCGTCGGCCGGGCCGTGCGGGATCCGAGCTTCATCCTGATCTTCATCGGTTTCTTCTCCTGCGGCTATCAACTCGGCTTCATCACCGCGCATTTCCCCGCCTTCATCACCGAGGTCTGCGCTCCGATCCCACAGGGCTCGTGGCTCTCCGCCCTTGGGATCGGCACCACCTCCGCCCTCGGGGCCCTGTCGATTGCGCTGATCGGTTTCGCCAATATCGGCGGGACACTGCTCGCCGGGGCGCTCGGCAAGCATTACCGCAAGAAATATCTGCTCGCCCAAATCTATGCCGCGCGCACGATCGTCGCCGCCGCCTTTATCCTGACGCCGATGACACCTGCGACGGTGGTGCTCTTCTCGCTCATCATGGGCGCGCTCTGGCTTGCGACGGTGCCGCTGACCTCTGGCCTCGTCGCCCAGATCTGGGGGCTGCGCTACATGGGCACGCTCTATGGGATCGTGTTCCTGAGCCACCAGCTCGGCGCCTTCCTCGGGGTCTGGCTCGGTGGCCGGCTTTATGATCTCTATGGCACCTACACCGTGGTCTGGTGGGTTGGCGTGGGAGTTGGCGCCTTTTCCGCGCTCGTGCATCTGCCCGTCCGCGAGCGCCCGGCGGTGGCCTTGCCCGCCTGAATTCCCCCCGCGGCCTTGCGCCAGATCAAGGCCGCTCCGTCGTCCCGGTGGTCTCTGTTTGACATGGAGACGAAGGAGGGGGAGATATCATGCCGATCAGCGACATAGATCTGGCCATCATTTCGGAAACGCTGCCGCTGGTGCGCGAACATCTCGAACCGGCCTCCGAGCAGTTCTACGTCAATCTCTTCACCCTGGCGCCAGAGCTGCGGTCGATGTTCCGCCCCGATCTGGCGGGGCAGGGGATGCGCTTCATGTCGACCCTCGTGACCATCGCCGACATTCTCGATGATCCGGAAGCCTTCGAGATGGAGCTGAGGGACCTGTCCTTCGCCCATGCCGCTTTTGGCGTGCACAAGGCGCATTTCAAACCGATCGGCTCCGCCTTGATGGTGACATTGGGGGAAACGCTGGGCGCGGATTTTACACCCGCCGTGCATGCCGCCTGGCGCGCGGCCTATGAGGAAATCGCCGACCGGATGATCGCCCGAGCGGTATATGCCTGAGCCTTGGCCTGGCTCAACCTCGCCTGAATGGCCGTCAAGCCAGGAAGAGACGATCGGCGCATCGCCCCACTGACCAGCGCGGGGAATAGCGATGCCCGTTCGCATTGGCTCACGTTCGTCGCGCTATACATTTGAATTTAAACGAATTTTTACCGATCTTCGTTCGCCTCCGATCAGACTGCGCCCTAGCCGAGTCGGCCATCGTAGGCGCGGTGGTAGAGTTCCATCGCATCCTCGGGTTGCAGGAAGCGGGGGTTGCCGGTGGCGGCGGGGTCGGAGGCTGCCAGACGGGACAGGGCTTCGAACCCGTCCTCGACGACGCCGATCCGGTTCAGCGTGTGGGGAACGCCAAGGTCACGGCGCAGGCGCAGGATAAAGTCGAAGAAGCCGGAAAATCCATCGGCGAGGCCGAGCCAGTCGGCAAGCCGCTCGATCCTGTCATAAACCGATTCCCGATTGAAATCGAGAACATAGGGCAGGATGACACCGTTGGTCAGGCCATGGTGGGTGTCGTGCCGGGCACCGATGGGATGGGACAGGGCGTGGATCGCGCCAAGACCCTTTTCACTCGCGACACCACCGAGGATGGCGGCTGTCATCATTCCCGCGCGCGCCTCTATATCGTCCCCGTCGTGATAGGCCCGCGCGAGATAATCCTTGACGAGGCGGATGCCTTCGACCGCTATGCCGTCGGCCATGGGATGATAGCGCGGGGCGCAATAGGCTTCGAGGCAGTGGGTGAGCGCGTCCATGCCCGCCCCGGCGGTCAGCTGCGGTGGCACATCCAGCGTCAGTTCGGGATCGCAGAGCGCCGCCGTCGGCATCAGCGCGGGATGCGAGAGCATCCGCTTCGTACCGCCCGCGGGGTCGATGAGGGTCGCCGTGCGCGCCACCTCGGCGCCGGAGCCCGAGGTGGTCGGAACCGCGATCACGGGCAGACCGGGTCCGGCGATCTCCCAGATCGAGTCGCCCGGCAGCGCGATCAGCTTGCCGCAATCGAGCGCCGAGCCGCCGCCCAGTGCCACCACCCCATCATGTCCGCCCTCGCGCAGGAGGACGCGGCCGGCGGAGACATGCGCCTCGGTCGGATTGGTCCGGACACCGGAGAAGAGGGCGACCCCGAGGCCGGCGGTGCGCAGGACCTCCAGGGCGCGCTCGGTCGGCACGCGATCCGCCATGTGGCTGTCGGTCACCAGAAGAGGACGGGTGATGCCAGCCGCGGCGCAGATCGCGCCCAGATCCCGCGCGCGGCCGGCGCCGAAATGCACGTTGGTCGGATAGGTCCAGTCGGCGCTTCTCATCCCGCGGTGTCCTCAGGTCTTGCCTTCCCTCATGCGCCCTTCGCCCGCCGATTGGCAAGGGCGGCGGTCATCCACGCTCGAACCCCCGCGCGATTTCCCAGTCGGTGACCCGCCGGTCGTATTCGGACTGCTCCCAATCGGCGGCGTGACAGTAATGGTCCACCGTGGCGTCGCCAAAGGCCTCGCGCAGGAAGCGGGAGGCCCGGGTTTTCTCGACGGCGGCGCGCAGGGTTTTCGGGATTTCCCGGCCATCCGCGCCATAGGCATCGCCGCGCTGTTCCGGTTCGAGGTCGAGCGCGCGGGTGATGCCGTCGATCCCCGCCGCGAGCAGGGCCGCGTAGGCCAGATGCGGAGTGAGATCCGCGCCGCCGATGCGGCATTCCACCCGCGCCGCCCGGGTGCCGCGCCCGAGCACACGAAAGCCCGCGGTCCGGTTGTCGGTGGACCAGAGCAGCTTGGTCGGAGCGAAGCTGCCGGAGGTGAAGCGCTTGTAGCTGTTGATATAAGGCGCCAGAAAGAGCGTCGTCTCGGCCGCGTGCGCCAATTGCCCGGCGAGGAAATGCCGCATCAGGGAGGACATGCCCTCAGGCGCGGCCGGATCGAAGAAGGCCGGTGTCCCGTCGAGGGTCCAGAGCGATTGATGGACATGGCTGGAGGAGCCGGCGGACTGATCGCTGACCTTGGCGAGAAAGGTAAGGGCGCGACCTTTGGCGAAAGCGATTTCCTTGGCACCGTTCTTGGTGATCGCGTGGTTGTCGGCCGCCTCCAGCGCCTCGGCATAGCGGACGTTGATTTCGCCCTGGCCCGCGCTGCCTTCGCCGCGGGAGCCTTCGACGGGGATGCCGGCCGCGTTCAGGCCGGTCCGGATGGCGCGGATGACCTCCTCTTCCTTGGAGGTCTGAAAGATATGGTAGTCGGCGACATAGGATCCGAGGGTCGTGAGGCCGTGATAGCCCTGGGCCATGGCTTCGGCATAGCTCTGGCTGAAGAGATAGAACTCCAGCTCCGAGGCCATCATCGCCCGGAGGCCCATCGCTTCCAGCCGGGCGATCTGGTGGCGGAGCATCGCGCGCGGGGAATGCGGAACGGCGGCCCCGGTTTCCGGGTCCTCGACATCGCAGAGCACCAGCGCGGTTCCAGGCAGCCAGGGGGTGACGCGCAGCGTCGCAAGGTCGGGGATCAGCGCGAAATCGCGGTAGCCCGTCTGGAAGCCGGCGGAGGCATAGCCCGGCACATCCTCCATCTCGAGATCCGTCGCCAGCAAATAATTGCAGCCATGGGTGCTCCGGTGCCCGCCGTCGAGAAAGAACTCGGCCTGGAAGCGCTTGCCGAGCAATCGGCCCTGCATGTCGATAAAAGCGACGACGACCGTGTCGATCGCACCTTCCGCCACCGCCTGGGCCAATTGCCCGAGGTTCAATTTTCCGCGCATTCTGTTCCTGCTTGCTCCGGTGCCCGGATCTTTACCGACACCCTGTCGATCACCTTGGGATCAAAGGCAGACGCCGTCGATCATCACGCCACCCGATCCGCCATCGTCGCAGGAGACCTGCTTGACCTGACCGGGGCGCGTCGCGGAAGGGGTCGTCCCGCCTCCGCCGCCCGCGCATCCCCCGAGCAGCGCACCCAAGGCGAGGATCAGAAACAGGTTGCGGCGCATTGGAAACTCCCGGCGTTGGTCGCGCCACCCTGTCAGATGGGCGGGCCCTGATTCAAGCGGCTTTCCGGAGCGGTGGCAAAACGGTATTGCCAGCCGAGGAGCGTCCTGTGAGCTCCGGTTGCAAATGAAAACCCAGAGGCTCCCATGTTTGGTCTACCCGTTCCGGTCGTGACGATCGGTCTGCTCATCCTGTCCAATGTCTTCATGACCTTTGCCTGGTATGGACATCTCCGCTTCACCGACAAGCCGCTCTATGTGGTGATCCTGGTCAGTTGGGGCATCGCCTTCTTTGAATATGTCCTGCAGGTTCCGGCAAACCGAATCGGGTACGGGACATTCAACGCGGCGCAGCTCAAGACCATCCAGGAAGTCATTACCCTGACGGTTTTTGTGATTTTCTCCGTCACCTATCTGGGCGAGGCCATCCGCTGGAACCATGCCATCGGATTCGCCCTCATCGCTCTGGGCGCGGGCTTCATCTTCAAGCCCTTCTGACAGGGCTCGTTCTTAAGAGCCGGACGTCTTCCCAAGGGGCGGAATCTCTTCCCGCCCGGCGGGAGGTCCGCGTCCCTGGGCGAATAGGACAATCGTCCACCCCGTCGATCGAGGTCGAGGCCCACCTCCTTCAAAAAGACCACGTACTCAAAGCCTGAGGATGGCAAAAAATGTCAGGTTTCCCTCGGGAGGAAGCTGTCACGGGCAAGGTCTGCGCACAGCTGTCCGAAGCTCGGATCCGGGAGCCGACCGGGACACTGAATTGGCCTGTTGTCCCGTCAGCGGCCCTCGCTGCGATGCCTCGTTTCCGGTGAGGTGGGCGTTCCGGAAGAGTGGGGATGCCCCCGGACATTCGAAATCATCCGGCTGATTGCCTTCGGCGGGGAGATGGCGGCGCTGTCTAACCCGCGAACGCCCTTGCCTCTCAAACGCATGAGAGCGATTTCCCCGCGCGGGGTCAGGCGTGGGCGCCGGCGGCGAGGGATTTGACAAAGGCGAGCACGTCCTCGGCGCGGTCCCCCCGGCCGATGCGGTCCACGATCGCCGAGCCGACGACGGCGCCGTCGCCGACGCTGGCGATTTCGCCGGCGGCCTCGGGGGTCTTGATCCCGAAGCCGATACAGACGGGCAGCGGGGTATGGGCCTTGATCCGCGCGACTTCTGGCCCGACCTTCGCGGCGCTGGCATTGGCCGAGCCGGTGATGCCGGTGATCGAAACGTAATAGACAAAGCCCGACGTGTTGGTCAGCACCTTCGGCAGGCGCTGTTCATCGGTGGTGGGGGTCGCCAGCCGGATGAAATTCAGACCGGCCGCCTGCGCGGGCAGGCACAGTTCCTCATCCTCCTCAGGGGGGAGATCCACGATGATCAGCCCGTCCACGCCGGCGGCCTTGGCTTCGTCGAGGAACCGCGGAACACCCATCGAATAGATCGGATTGTAGTAGCCCATCAAAACGATGGGGGTATCGAGATCGTTCTCGCGAAAGGCCCGGACCATTTCGAAGGTGCGTGCCATGGTCTGTCCGGCCGCGAGCGCCCTTTGACCCGCGAGCTGGATCGCGGCGCCATCGGCCATCGGATCGGTGAAGGGCATCCCTAGTTCGATGATATCGACCCCCGCCGAGGGCAGGCCGCGGATAAGGGCGAGCGATGAGTCGTAATCCGGATCCCCGGCCATTACGAAGGCGACGAAGGCCTTGGCATTGGAGGCCCGCAGGCTTGCAAAGCGCTTCTCGATCCGCGTCACGATCCATCTCCCCCTTGGTGCGCCCTCTGTCTGCGAGAAAGCCGCGCGAAGATCAATGGGGCACCCGTTGATGCGCCCTTTGACGCGGGGCGTCCCCGGCGGGTTCTTGCGCGGCGAGGGACGCGGTGGTTTGCTCCGTCCCGAAAGCGGCGGAGGGGATCGGATGACCTATGATTTTCAGGGCGACATGCTGGAGGTCTGCGATTGCCGGGTGCTCTGTCCCTGCTGGATCGGCGAGGATCCGGACAATGGAACCTGCGACAGCGCGCTCGCCTATCGCATCCGGGAGGGGACGATCGAAGGGATCGACGTAAGCGGCCTGGTGGTGGCCTCGATCGTGCGCATTCCGGGCAATGTCTTCGCCGGGGGATGGCGGCGGCAGCTCTATGTCGATTTCGCCGCCAGTCCCGAACAGGAGCGGGTCGTCATCGCCGCCCTGACCGGCACCCTGGGCGGTCCCCTGGTCGATCTGGCGGCCCTGATCGCCGAGGATTTGCCGGTAGAGCGGGCGGCGATCCTGTTCGACCTCGATCAGGGGCGCGGCCGTTTTGCCATCGGCACGGTCGCGGAAGCCTCGATGCGGCCTTACACCGGGATGGGCGGACGCGTGACCACCCTGAGCGACAGCGCCTTTTCCACGATCCCCGGCACTCCGGCCTATATCGCCAAGGCGGAGCATTTCCGGATGACCCTGCCCGCGCTGGGGCTCGATCTGGTGCTGGAGGGGCATAACGCGATCCAGGGCAGTTTCCGGTTCCAGGGTTGATGCTCGACCGACGGCTGCATCGGCGGGTGTTTCTGAGCACCGGGCTGCTGCTGGCGGCTCTGGCCTGGACCGTGCTCTGGACGGAACAGATGGCGCCGGGGCGACCCTGGGCGGGGATCTGCGGGCCCTCGGCCGATGGCCCGACGGCGGCGGTCGGATGGGCCACGATGATCACCGCGATGATGCTGCCCACGATCCTGCCGATCCTGATGATCCAGAGCCGGCTGGCCGGGCGGCGCTGGTGGCTGGTGGCCTGGGTCATCGTGGGCTACCTGCTGGTCTGGATCGGGTTCGGGGCGGTGGCGCAGGGTCTGGCGCGGCTGGTGCCGGTCGAATGGGTGCTCCTTCGGGGGCGCGTCCTGGCGGCGGGGCTGCTGGCACTGGCGGGTGCCTTCCAGTTCTTCGAACTGAAGCGGCGGTGTCTGGATCGCTGCCGGATGCCGATGGGGTTCGTCGTCGAGCATTGGCGGGCGCGCTCCGGATCCGCGTTCCGGCTAGGCTGGCGGCATGGGCTCCATTGCCTCGGCTGCTGCTGGGCGCTGATGCTCCTGATGTTCGTGGTCGGCACCGGCGGGCTGGGGTGGATGCTGGCGCTCGGGCTCGTCATGGCGGTGGAAAAGAATATGCCCTGGGGACGGCGGATCAGCGCGCCGCTCGGGGTGGGATTGCTGATGGCGGCGGCCTGGGTGGGGCTCGCGGCTTGACCCGGCGACCCTCGGGGCCGTAGATGCGCGGCATCGAAATCGAGGATGGGGCGGATGGGGTTCAAGACCGGGATCGTGGGACTGCCGAATGTCGGCAAATCGACCTTGTTCAATGCGCTGACCCGGACGGCGGCGGCGCAGGCGGCGAACTTCCCCTTCTGCACGATCGAGCCGAACGTGGGCGAGGTCTCCGTCCCCGATGCGAGGCTCACCAAACTGGCCGCCATCGCGAAATCCAAGCAGATCATCCCCACCCGCATGACCTTCGTCGATATCGCGGGACTGGTGCGCGGCGCCTCCAAGGGCGAGGGTCTCGGCAACCAGTTCCTCGCCAACATCCGGGAATGCGACGCGATCGCCCATGTCCTGCGCTGCTTCGAGGATCCGGACGTGACCCATGTCGAGGGCCGCGTCGATCCGGTCGCGGATGCCCAGACGGTCGAGACCGAACTGATGCTCGCCGATCTCGAGAGCGTCGAGAAACGGCTCCAGGGGCTGGGACGGAAACTGCGCGGCGGGGACAAGGAGGCGGCGGACCAGGAGCGGCTGCTGAACGCCGCCCGGGTGGCGCTGGAGGCCGGGCGGCCCGCGCGGACAGTCAAGGTGGATGAGGAGGACCGGCGGACCTGGCGGCTGCTCCAGCTCCTGACCTCCAAACCGGTGCTCTATGTCTGCAATGTCGAGGAGAGCGCGGCGGCGACCGGGAACGCCCATTCCGAGGCGGTGGCCCGGATGGCGGCCCAGGAGGGATCGGCGAGCGTGGTGATCTCGGCCGCGATCGAGGAGGAGATCGCCCAGCTCGACGATACGGAGCGGGCGGAATTCCTGGAATCGCTCGGCCTGCATGAGGCGGGGCTCGACCGGCTGATCACGGCGGGCTATGCCCTGCTCGGGCTTCGGACCTATTTCACAGTGGGGCCGAAGGAGGCGCGGGCCTGGACGATCCCCTCGGGGGCGAGCGCGCCGCAGGCGGCGGGAGTGATCCACGGCGACTTCGAGAAGGGCTTCATCCGGGCCGAAACCATCGCCTTCGACGATTTCGTGTCCCATGGCGGCGAGCAGGGGGCGAAGGAGGCGGGCAAGATGCGGGCCGAGGGCAAGACCTACAAGGTCGCCGACGGCGACGTCCTGCATTTCCTGTTCAGCAGCTGATCCCTAGGGTGCGCACGCGTGCGCACTCACCTAAGATATTGAAATCACGGCGCATCCCAAAACCCTTCACCCCCTGTTAACCCGGTGCGCGGGGTCAGGTCCGGCAGGCCGTTCCTTCTGACAGGGGTGGACGGTCGCCCGACATAGCCGGGGCTTGCGTCGGGGTTTTAAAGGGGATCACTATTTGTCACCCAATCGAATAAAAAGATCTATCATAAGATCTATTTTAGGGTAGAATCAGAATATGAATGATTCTTCTCCCTTCCCGCTTCGCCCTGAATTTGAACCGGCTCCCCTTCCTAGGATTGCAGGTGGGTTTTCAACTGTCTTGGCAGACCCACCGTGGCGGTTTGCAAATCGAACTGGAAAAGTGGCCCCGGAGCACCGGCGGCTTGATCGCTATTCCACAATGTCCCTGGATGCAATCAAGGCACTGCCACTCCGCACAGCCACAGCGCCGAATTCACATCTATATCTTTGGGTGCCCAACGCACTTTTGCCCGAGGGCCTCGAAGTTATGGAGGCATGGGGCTTCCGATATGTCAGCAATATCGTTTGGGCCAAGCGAAGGAAAGATGGCGGACCGGATGGGCGGGGTGTCGGTTTTTATTTTCGTAATGTTACCGAATTGCTGCTGTTCGGTGTTCGCGGTTCTATGCGGACTTTGGGTCCCGGTCGATCACAGGTCAACATGATTGAAACACGCAAACGCGAACATTCGCGCAAACCCGACGAACAGTATGATCTGATCCGTGCCTGTTCTCCAGGCCCCTATCTTGAAATGTTTGCACGGTATCCACAGCCCGGTTGGACCGTGTGGGGAGACGAATCCCATTCCGAAGTGACCCCACGTGGCAAGGTCCATAAAGGGTACGAAGGTGGCGTTTTGTTGCCAAAGCTTCTGCCATATGAGCAATTGACCAGTAACGCTGCTGAAAGCCTCGCGTTTGAACTATCGCAACGCTATGCCGAAGGGCAAAGTGTTCGGCAATTAGCCGAGGATACGGGGTATTCTATTCAGCGTGTTCGCGCCTTGCTGGCAAAAGCCAAAACACTGATGAGGCCGCGTGGCAGGACTAGAGAAGATTAATCTCAAATTTCTGTCCGTCCCAAGTATCCGCTGTTGCTGCAATAATAAGAACTGGACAAGTTCCCATTACGCCGCGCCTAACACGCATTTCAGCCTTATCGAACGTGGTCGTTGTGGACGTTTCTAGATCTATCGGCAATTCTTTAACGCGCTCGTCTTCAAGTAGTGTTTCTTGGTAGGTTTGCCAAATTTGGCGGGCAAGTTTCAAAAGAGAAAGCCGATCTTTAGTGATGATTACTCCGGCTGAGATCACCCCCGCTTCATACCAAGATCGATAGGATGCCAAGTCACGGTCAAGGTTGCCATCCTTCGCGTTCCACTCAACGTCAAGAACAACGCGACCCTTAAAATTATCTACTAAATATCCTTCTTGATAGACAGGTAGGAGTTCGCCAATTTTAGTTTTCTCTTTAGAATACAGAATGCCTTTTGTTTCCAAATCAAGACGGGCCTCTTGCCAACCTCTGTCTTGGAAGTGCTTATCAATTTGTTTCGCAATATCACCACGATTGCCTCCCTTGCGCAGCCAAGTGGAAGCATTCAGCCGATAAGTGCTTAAAACAGAAACGATATCTGCCCATTCACAAGGGCAAACTGCCTTCATGACGGCAGCAGCTGAATTAGTCTCAAGAAACTGCCAATAATTACGAGCAATTTCTGGCAATACATCTAAATTATCATAGGTTTTTGTCTCGAACATTTTGCTCTACACATAGGTTCTCAATTTTAGGCTTAGAAGTCTCAAATTACATATAGCGTATGATGGACTCAGCCGTCGGTGCACGGAGTCATACGTACGAGTTAGAGTTGTGCATTAATTTTTGTTTTTGCCAAGCAAGAAATTGGGCATCGCAAAAGTTAGCAAAAGCTCAGTGGACGCCTGGGGCCAATGGTAGAGATTTTAAGCGGGGGGCACGATTGTCTTTTTCATGATTGGTCCGTGCATCTTATGAGATAAGAAGCGAGCAATTTTGGCGCTGTGGTGGTACACGCCAAGCCGTCGATATCTACTCGTAGCTCCGACGAATTTTAAGGTATTATAATCCCTCGCCAGTCAGCATGCAGAGTTGCAGGTGGCGCGAATATTCGCCGGGGGAGAAAGCGGCTTCGGTCAGGACGGGCCCGCCGGGGGTTGGGCGAAATAGGTGGTGAGGAGGCGGGTGTAGATGGATTTGAGCTGGTGGATGTGCTCGATCTCCACGCTCTCGTTCGTCTGATGCATCGTCGCACCCACCAGACCGAATTCCGCCACCGGGCAGTGGTTCTTGATGAAACGCGCGTCCGAAGTGCCGCCCGAGGTCGAGAGGGTCGGGCGGATGCCGGTTTCCGCGAAGACCGCGCCCGCGATCAGATCCGAAAAGGCACCCGGCGGGGTCAGGAAGCTGTCGCCCGAAACGCTGACCCGCGCCGCGATGCCGACGCCGAATTCGGCGGCGATCCGGTCAGCCTCGGCCTCGATCCAGGTGGAGAGACTCTCCGCCGTATGCGCGTCGTTGAAGCGGATGTTCAGGGTCGCCCGGGATTCGGCCGGGATCACGTTGCTCGCCGGATTGCCGGTGTCGATCGTCGTAATGGCCAGCGTGGAGGGGTCGAAATGCGCCGTGCCCTCGTCGAGCGTATGCGAGGCCAGGACATCGAGCAGGCGGACCAGGGCGGGCAGGGGGTTCCGGGCCCGATGCGGATAGGCGGCGTGCCCTTGCGTGCCATAGGCGGTCAGATAGACGTTCATCGAGCCGCGGCGGCCGATCTTCATCATCTCGCCCATGCGGGTGGGACAGGTCGGCTCGCCGACCAGGCAATGGTCCATCCGATGATCGTTGGCCGCCATCCAGTCGAGCAGGGCCAGCGTGCCGTCGACACCCTCGCCTTCTTCATCGCCGGTGATGGTCAGGATGACGCTTCCCTCGGGCGGGGTCGCGGCGACGAAATCGATGGCGGCGGCGACGAAGCAGGCGACGCCGGATTTCATGTCGACGGCGCCCCGGCCGAACATCGTCCCGCCCTCGATCGCGGCGGAGAAGGGCGGGTGGCGCCAGGCGTGAGGGTCGCCGGGGGGGACGACATCGGTATGGCCGTTGAAGCCGAGGACCGGGCCCGCGGTGCCCCAGCGGGCGAAGAGATTGGCGATGCCGCCCCGGTCGACGCGGGTGGTCGCAAAGCCCGCCCGGGTCAGCAGATCCTGGAGGAGCGTGATGGCGCCGCCTTCGTCCGGTGTGACCGAGGGGCAGCGGATCAGATCGGCGGTGAGTTGGACGGGATCGGTCAAGGCGCTGCCTCCATGGGTTGCGGGCTGGCATAGCGCGGCGGAGGGGGGACGGCAAGGATCAGGGCTCGAGCGCGTGGAAGGCGTGGGCGAGGGCCAGTTCGGCCGCGTGCCAGGCGACGGCTTCCTCGCTCCAGGGATCGCCGGTGAAGCGGCCGAGCCGGTTGGCGGCCTCGAAGAAGCCCGGGGCGGGCACCCCGTCGCGGCCGCGGCTGGTGACGAGGGCGGCGATGAAGGGATGACCGGCGGCGGCGTCCTCCTCCATCAGCTCCTCCAGGAGGGTCGAGACGGAGTGGATGACATGGGGCGGGGTCAGGCCGATGCCGCGGGCGGCGTCGTGATAGGTGACGGTGGCGTTCAGGGAGGCGACCATCCGCAGGTTGGCGCGGAGCCTGTCGCGTTGGCACGGTTCGTCGGTCATCGGGGGACCCTCACGTTTGGCGGCAATTTGCCACGCGGGGGGCCGGGGGAGCAAGGGTCAGTCGCGGCGGGGGCGTTGGGCGAGGATCACCTTGTAGGCACCATCCTCGCTCAATCTCTCCCAATGCTTGAAGCGGGCGTCGAGCGCGGCCTCGTAGGGGAGCTGGCGGTTGGCGACCATCAGGAACTGGCCGGAGGGTTTGAGGATCCGGGCGGCGGCGGCGATGAAGCCGATGCCGAGGTCGGGTTCCGCCGCCCGGCCCTGATGGAAGGGGGGATTGGAGATCACCGAATCGTAGGGGGGCGTTCCCCGGCGTAGGCTGGTTACATCGGACCAGAAGAAGCTGGCGCGCGGGTCGTCGATATTCCGGCGCGCGGCCTCGACGGCGTGGAATTCGGCCTCGTAGAGGTCGATCTGGGTGACGCCGGGTTCTTCGAGCGCACGGAGCGAGAGCCAGCCCCAGCCGGCGCCCAAGTCCGCCACCCGCCCCTTGAGCCGGCCGGCGAAGGCGCGGGCGAGGCGCTGACTGCCGGGATCGACCGCGTCGGGGGAGAACATGCCGGGGGCGGTGACGAAGCCTTCGGGATTGGCCCGGAGCGTGCTCGCCGCCTGCCAGTCCGCGACGACCGGCGGCAGGGTGGCGGGACGGCGCAGCCAGAACACGCGGCCGTGGGCCTTGGTCATCTGGCCCTCGAGCGGGATCACCGAGGCGATCAGCTTGGCGAGGCTGTCGACGCCGTCGGTCTTGGCGCCATCGACCGCGAGCAGCCCGCCGGGCGGCAGGAGCGTGAGGGCGCGGGCGACATTGCCGAGGTTTTCGGGACGCGAGCGGGTCAGGACCACGATCGCCATCGCCGCCGGGGCCGTCACCAGGGGTTCAACCGTGAACCCCTGCTCGATCAGGATATCCTGCGTCGGGCGGAAGCCCTGTTCGCAGAGCAGTTGATCCGGGGGGAGGAGGGGGAGCGCCTGACCGGGCTGGGCCCGAATCACAAGGATGGTGCCATCCCCGGGCAATGCCAGTTCATGCGACAGGATCGCGGTCGCCAGGCGGTCTGACTGGGCCATGCAAGACGGGCCGAAGCCCTATTCCCTTTCCATCGTGCATTGGAGCGGATGCTGGTTCCGCCGGGCGTAATCCATCACCTGAGTGACCTTGGTCTCGGCGATCTCGAAGGAGAACACCCCGACCACCGCGAGTCCCTTGCGATGGACGGTCAACATGATTTCAACGGCCTGCTGATGGTTGATCCCGAAAAACCGCTCGAGGACGTGCACCACGAATTCCATCGGAGTGTAGTCGTCATTGAGCAGCATCACCTTGTAGAGGGGAGGACGCTGGGTCTTGGCGCGGGTCTTTGTAAGGAGACCTGCTTCTCCGCCAGGGGTTTTCTGGTCCGACGCTGTCATGATCCGGGCTTTGGGCAAACGCTGTGAAGAGATGTCGGCCTCAGTATAGGGGATCGACCAGAATAGAAAAGGGGGCCGAGGCCCCCTTTTCCAGAGTTCAGTCGAGCCTTGGCTCAGAGGCTGAAGCTCTTCATCTTTTCGGTCGCGGCGGTCACACGCGCGCCGATCGGGGCGGTGATGTCCTTGGCGGCGGCGACGTAGATTTCGTTCATCTTGGTCGCCTGGTGCATCAGGCCCTCGAAGGCGCTCTGCGCATAGGCGGTCTGCTTCTCGAACAGCTCGGTCATGGTCTTGGCCTGGGCCAGTTCCTGAGCGGCGGCGACGCCATCCTCGAACGCCTTCTTGGAATAGGCGCTGATTTCGCTGCCGATGCCCTCGGCGGCCTTGGCGGCGATCTCGGAGGACTTCACGACCGCGTCGAGATTGTCCTGGCTGAAAGCGGTCAGGCCTTCAAAGCTCTTGGTGAACTTTTCCATCTGCTCGGAGACGGTCTTCTGGGTCTCGGCGACGAGGGTCTCTACCTTGGTGGTGGTGTCCTGCATGACGTTTTTAAACTCACTTGTGATTTCAGAGACGGCAACGGGAGTGGGCAATTCGACTTGGGAAACTTCGGCGACCTTGGATTCGACGGAAGCGGCGGCTTCGGTGATTTCGTCGGTCAATTCTTCCGCGGGGGCAGTCTTCGAGGCAGATGCGCGCGTGGCCATGGTTCTAACTCCTGAAGTCTAAATTCGTTCCGCTACCACAACCTTATAGCGAGCATGCTGCGTTGCGTCAAGAGGTCGTGTTGCAGCGCAGCAATTTGTTAACGCGCTTTAACCAGCATGAACGTTGCTCTGGCAGTCATTGAAACAAATGTGTTTTCTCCCCCAACGACTCATGCTAGGTTAATAGAAAATAAAGCATCCGCACATAGCGTTTGCCAAAGAATCCAGAGGCAGTGGGCGCGATTCGCGCTGGAGGCAGAGATAATGGGAACCCTTTCGCGCGGGTTGATTCTCGCTGTCGGGCTCGCTTTTTCCGCGAGTCTGGCTCAGGCGCAACAATATGCGTCCTATGTGATGGACGCCCGGACCGGCAAGGTGATCCAGGCGATCAATGCCGAAACCCGGGTCTATCCGGCATCGCTGACCAAGATGATGACGCTCTATATCGTCTTCGATCAGATCAAGCATGGCCGGATGTCGCTCGACCAGAAGATCACCATCTCGCCCTACGCCGCCGCCGAGCCGCCGTCCAAGCTCGGGCTCAGGCCGGGGCAGCAGATCGAGTTGCGCTATCTGATCCGCGCGGCGGCGATCAAGTCGGCGAACGACGCGGCGACCGCGATGGGCGAGGCGGTCGGGGGATCCGAAGCCGGATTCGCCGCCATCATGAACCAATATGCCCGCGCCATGGGTCTGAGGAACACGACCTTCGTGAATGCCAATGGCCTGCCGCGCGAGGGTCATATGTCGACCGCCCATGACATGGCCGAGATCGGGCGCAGGCTCTATTACGACTTCCCGCAATATTACAATATCTTCAGCCGCGAGGCCACCTCGGCGGGATTGAAGACGGTCAAGAATACCAATCGCCGGCTGCTCGATGCCTATCCCGGCGCGGACGGGATCAAGACCGGTTACACGCGGCAGGCGGGCTTCAACCTCGTCTCCTCGGCCCAGCATGGGAACGAGCGGGTGATCGTCGCGGTCCTGGGGGCCAAGTCGAGCGCCTCGCGCAACGCGGAGGTCGCCCGGCTGATGGATCTCGGCTTTGCCAAGATGCCGAGCCAGGTCCGGGTGACGCCGCCGCCGCCGCTCAATCTCGCCAACGTGGTCGTCGCGAAATCCGCCCCGACGGCGGTCGCGGCGGCGGCGCCCGCGGCCGCGCGCCAGACCCCTTCGACGCTGGCCGTCGCAAACTCCAAGACGCTGGCCGACGCGGCCCCCTCGATGCCGGTCGTCGCGGCCCCGGCGCCGCGGGAGCCGGTGGCGGAGAGCGCCGACGCGGTGGTGGCCAGCGTGGATGGATCGATCCTGAGGCCGATGCCGCGGATCATCAGCGCCGATGCCGAACTGACCCGCAACAGCGCCACGATCGCCGCCGCCATCGCCGAGGTGAATTCCGAACTGGCGGCGGCGGTGGAGGATGCCGATGCGCGGGCGGAGGCCGGGCGTCCCCTGCCGCGCCCGGCGCCCGTCCAGTTGGCGGAGGCGGCCGAGGCGCCGGCCCCGGCCCCCGTCAATCCCGGCTCGCCCTCGACCTTCGCCGCCGCCTCGGCGGTGATTTCCGCCCCGACGGCTCGGGCGGTGGAAAGGTCCGAATCGGTCGCCGTGGCGGACGCGGGCACCGGATCCACCGGAGGCAATGACTGGGGCGTGCAGATCGGCGCCTTCCGGTCCAAGGGCGACGCGGAGCGGGAATTGCTGACCACCGCCTTGCAGGATGTGCCGGAGCTGAACGGCGGGCTGCGGCGGGTGGAAGCCGCCAAGGTTCAGGGCGTCACCGTGTTCCGGGCGCAGTTCGTCGGATTGAGCCAGGAGAGCGCGCTCGGCGCCTGTGCGAGCCTCGCGCGGCGCAACACGGACTGCATGCCTTTGGCGCCGGGGATCTAGATCCCGGCGAGTCCTGGCAGGGAGAGCGCGCGCAGAAGCTCGCGCAGTTCCTGACGGGCGGCGATGTTGGACAGGCTGAGCGCGGCGGGATCGGTCTCCTTGAGATCGAGCAGCGTCAGCCCCGAGAGGAACAGTTCCCGGAACACCACCCGTTCGGAAAAGCCGGGGACGAGGCGGAAGCCGACGCGGGCGGCCAGCTCGGTGAGTGCCAGCCCGACCCGGCGCTTGTTGCGGGCCTCGAAGGCGGCCATGCGGTTGCGCAGCACCACCCAGTCCATCGCGGGTTTGCCCGCCGCCGCGCGGGCCTGTCGCGCCTTCCAGACCATTTCGGCATAGATCGAGGGCCCCTTGATCCGCCCGGTTTCGGGATCGAGCCGGGCGAGCAGGTCGAAATCCACCAAGCTGTCGTTCATCGGGGTAATCAGCGTATCGGCGCTGGCATGGGCCATCCGCGCGAAACCGGTGTGCGAGCCGGGGCAATCGATCAGGATGAAATCGCAGTCCGCGAGGTCCGCCAGCGCCGCCTCGAACCGGACCCGATCCTCGGCCTCGGCGGCCGCGCGGCTGTCGTGATCGCTGGGCTGGGGTTGGGCGCGCACCGGCAGCGGCAGGACGATGTCCCGGCGGCGCATGTAATCGGCGCGGTTGTCGAGATAGCGGAACAGGCTCTGTTGACGCAGGTCGAGATCCATCGCCCCGACCCGGTGCCCCGCCCGGGCCAGCGCGGTGATCAGATGCATCGCGGTGGTGGATTTGCCCGAACCGCCCTTTTCATTTCCCATCACGATGACATGGGGCATGGGACGTTCCCGGACCGGTACCAAAAAGGCGCGCCCCGAAGGAGCGCGCCGGAATTCATTAACGGATCGCCGGCGTGGCGAAAAGATCAGAAGCCGAGGCCCGCGTATTTGTTCTTGAACTTGGTGACGCGGCCGCCGGCGTCCATCAGCTTGGCCGAACCGCCGGTCCAGGCCGGATGCGCGGACGGATCGATTTCGAGCGCCAGCACCGAGCCCTCGGTGCCATAGGTCGACCGGGTGGTGTAGGTGGTGCCGTCGGTCAGCTTGACCTGGATGGTGTGATAGTCGGGGTGGATGCCCTTTTTCATGGTCGTGTCCCTCAGGCCTTCGCGGCGGCGGTGGATTTTTCGCGGTAGTTCGTCTTTTCGACGATGCGGGCGGATTTGCCGCGACGGTCGCGCAGGTAGTATAGTTTCGCCCGACGCACCTTGCCGCGGCGGACGACGGCGATCGAGTCGATGTTCGGGGAGTGGAGCGGGAAAACGCGCTCGACACCTTCGCCGAAGCTGATCTTGCGGACCGTGAAGCTCGCGCCGATGCCACCGCCGTTGCGGGCGATGCAGACGCCCTCGTAGGCCTGGACGCGGGAGCGGGTGCCCTCGGTCACCTTGTAGCCGACCCGGATCGTGTCGCCGGCGGCGAAATCGGGGATGGTCTTGCCGAGGGCGGCGATCTGCTCCGCCTCGATCTGTTGCAGCAGGTTCATGTCAGTCGTCCTTATGGGTCTCGCCTTGGGCGGCGATGGTCTTGGCGTCCGAGAGCTCTGTGTCTCCCGCCGGGTGCGATGTCGCGGATGCGACATGGGCCCGCCAGAGATCGGGACGACGCTGTTCAGTCAACCGTTCCGATTGGGTCTGTCGCCAGGCGGCGATGCGTCCGTGATGGCCCGAGAGGAGAACCTCGGGTATCCTCAGACCTTCCCATTCGGTCGGGCGGGTGTATTGCGGGTATTCCAGCAATCCGGTCGAAAATGATTCTTCAACCGACGAGTCGGCGTTCCCAAGCACGCGCGGTATAAGGCGAACGCAGGCGTCGATCAAGGCCATGGCGGGGATTTCTCCACCTGTGACGACAAAATCCCCCATCGAGATTTCCTCGATGGCGCGCGCATCGATCACCCGCTGGTCGACGCCTTCGAACCGGCCGCAGAGCAGGGTTATTCCGGCGGCCCGGGACAGGCGGCGGGCGGTGGATTGCGTGAAGGGCCGTCCCCGGGGCGAGAGCAGGATCACCGGCCAGTCGGCGCGGGAGAGGCCGGTATCGGCGGCGTCGAGGCAGGCTGCGACGATATCGGCGCGCAGCACCATTCCCGCTCCGCCCCCCGAGGGGGTATCATCCACGGTGCGGTGGCGGTCATGGGCATGGTCGCGGATATTGCGAGGGTCAAGACGCCAGAGTCCATCCGTCAGGGCGCGCCCCGTGAGGGAGAGCCCGAGGGGTCCGGGGAACATCTCGGGATAGAGGGTGAGGACGCGGGCGGTCCAGGGCGTGGGGTCAGTCATCGGCGGGCGGATCGGCGATGATCCGGCGGGCGGCGAGGTCGACGGTTGGAACCGCGGCGCGGGTGAAGGGCAGCAGCAGGTCGGACTGACCGGGCCGGGCGATTTCGAGGATATCGCCCGCGCCATGGTCGAGCACGGCCTTGACCCGGCCCAGAATGGCCCCGCCGGTGTCGAGCACGGTCAGGCCGATCAGGTCGGCATGGTAATATTCGTCGTCCCCGAGATCGGGCAGACGGTCGCGCGGGGCATAGAGGCGGGTGCCCTTGAGCGCCTCGGCCTGTTCGCGGGTCGTGACCCCGGTCAGGCGCGCGGAAAAGGCGCCGGTCAGGGGACGCAGCAGCGTCACGCCGAAGGAGCGCCCGTCCTCGGTGACGAGGGGCGCGTAATCGGCGATCGCGGCCGGATCGGCGCAGAAGGATTTGAGCCGCACCTCGCCCTTCACGCCAAAGGCCCCCGCGAGGGCACCGAGGCAGACGAGATCGGTTGGCCCCTCCTCGGGCTCGGGCATCCGCTGCTCCGGGATTTATTCGGCGGCTTCGGCGGCGGCGGCCTTGTCGGCGCGCTCCTTGGCGCGGGCGACGGCGGCCTTGCCCGGCAGGCCGGCCTTGGCATTGTTGCGCGTCTTCTTGTCGAGCAGGCCGGCGGCCTCCAGGAAACGGCTCACGCGGTCGGTCGCCTGCGCGCCCTGGGACAGCCAGTGCTTCACGCGCTCGACATCCATCTTGAGACGATTCTCGTTGTCCTTGGGCAGGAGCGGGTCATAGGTCCCCAGCTTTTCGATGAAACGGCCGTCGCGGGCCATCCGGCTGTCGGCGGCGACGATCGAATAATGGGGGCGCTTCTTGGACCCGCCGCGGGCGAGCCTGATCTTCATGGCCATGGTGTTCTCCTGTTCTAGGGTCGGGGTTGGGGATGGGCGTCGGTGTGCGACGACCCGTTTTCGAGATGACTCTCGTGATGCCTGATCACTTCCGAGATGATGAAGGTCAGGAATTTCCGGGCGAATTCGGGATCGAGATCCGCCTCCGCCGCGAGCCGCTCCAGCCGGGCGATCTGGTCGGCTTCGCGCGCGGGATCGGAGGGCGGCAGATCGTGGCGCGCCTTGAGCACGCCCACCGCCTGGGTGTGCTTGAACCGCTCGGCCAGGGTATAGACGAGGATCGCATCGAGCCGGTCGATCGAGGAGCGATGCTCGCGCAGGATCGCGGCGGCGCGGGAAACGTCGGTGTCGGTCATTGGGCAGCCCTCGGGGCGGGATGGCGAAAGACGCCGCGATCCTCGGCGATGCTGACGGCGAAGGGGTCGTAGATCGCGCCCAGGCGCTGCGCCAAGGCGAGGGAGCGGACATTGTCGGGTGAGATGAAGCTGACCATCGTCTTCCATCCGAGGGTTTCGAAGGCATAGGCCCGGGCGGCGCGGGCGGCCTCGAAGGCGAAGCCCCGTCCCTCGGCTTCGGCAAAGACCAGCCAGGCCAGTTCATGTTCCGGCGAATGCGGGGGCTTGTTGAAGCCGATCTGACCCACCGGCAGACCATTGGCGCGTTCTTCGATCATGAGGCCACCGAAGCCGAGCAGGCTCCAGTTGCCGACATCCGCGGCGAAGGCGAGCCAGCTCCAGGCGCGATCGAGCGGACCGCCCGCGAACCGGGACCGGTCGGACGCATAAAACGCGGCGAAGGACGGAAAATCCCCGGCCCGCTGCGGACGCAGGCGCAGCCGTTCGGTTTCGATCGTCGGCGCATCGGTCATTTCTTCCGGGTGAGCCCGCTCAGGCCCGGCGGCAGCGCCAGTCCGGGGGGGAGCGTCCCGCCGGGAGCCCCTCCGGGGCCGCCCAGCGGTCCGCCGGGCATGGTCATGCCCGAGGCACCCTTGCCCAGAAGCGCGCCGAGGCCACCGCGGAGCAGGCCCTTCTTGCCCATGCCCCCCATCTTCTTCATCATGTCGGCCATCTGGCGGTGCATTTTCAGCAGCTTGTTCAGGTCCGAGACCTCCAGCCCCGCGCCCGCCGCCACCCGCCGTTTGCGGCTGGCCTGAAGCAGGTCGGGGTTGCGGCGTTCCTTCTTGGTCATCGAATTGATCAGGGCGATCTGGCGGCGCAGGACCTTGTCGTCCATCCCGGCCTCGTCGAGCTGCTTGGCCATCTTGCCCATGCCGGGCATCATGCCCATCAGGCCCTGCATGCCGCCCATCTTGATCATCTGTTCCAGCTGGTCCTTGAGATCGTTCATGTTGAACTGACCCTTCTGGAACCGCTTCATCATCCGTTCGGCGGCTTCGGCCTCGAAGGTCTCCTGCGCCTTCTCGACGAGGCTGACGATGTCGCCCATGCCGAGGATGCGGCCCGCGACGCGCTCGGGATGGAATTCCTCCAGCGCGTCCATCTTCTCGCCGAGGCCGACGAAGCGGATCGGCTTGCCGGTGACGGCGCGCATCGAGAGCGCGGCGCCGCCCCGGCCATCGCCGTCCATGCGGGTCAGGACGACGCCCGTCAGATTGACCCGGCTGTCGAACTGTTCGGCCACATTCACGGCGTCCTGGCCGGTCAGGCCGTCGACGACGAGCAGCGTCTCGCGCGGGGCGGCGATGTCGCGGACGGCGATGACCTCGGCCATCAGTTCCTCGTCGACATGCATGCGGCCGGAGGTGTCGAGCATCACCACGTCATAACCGCCGAAACTCGCCTGTTGCTTGGCGCGTTTGGCGATGGCGACCGGGTCCTGGCCTGCGACGATGGGCAGGGTGTCCACGCCGATCTGGCGGCCCAGCACGGCGAGCTGTTCCATCGCGGCGGGGCGGCGGGTGTCGAGGCTGGCCATCAGGACGCGCTTGCCCTCGCGCTCCATCAGGCGCTTGGCGAGCTTGGCGGTGGTGGTGGTCTTGCCCGAGCCCTGGAGGCCGACCATCAGGATCGGCGCGGGCGGGTTGTCGATGCGCAGGTCGGCGACGCGGGCATCGCCGGCGAGCACGCGCACGAGTTCGTCATGGACGATCTTCACCACCTGCTGGCCGGGGGTGACGGATTTGGTGACGGCCTGGCCCTTGGCCTTGTCCTGGACGGATTTGACGAAATCGCGGGCGACGGGGAGGGAGACGTCCGCTTCGAGCAGGGCGACCCGGACCTCGCGCAGGGCGGTGCCGACATCCTCGTCGGTCAAGGCGCCCTGACGGGTGAGCTTGCCGAAGACGTCGGACAGCCGGTCGGACAGATTCTCGAACATGGGCGGGGCCCCTCGCTGGACATCCCGGAATGGAAAAACGCGCCGGTGGGCGCAACGCGCTGACCGACGGCGATCCTCCCACGCGGGACAGGACCGGAAGCTTGTGACAACTTCCGAAAATCAACGCGGGCCATACCCCGATCGGGACCCCGGGTCAAGGCGGCGGTGAATTGATTTGACGAAATTCGCGGGATCGCGCGTCTTGGCAGGCGGCGGCCTCGTTGCTAAATGCGGCGCATGTCAGAGATCACCGTCGCAGCGCTTTATCATTTCACCCCCTTCGAGGACCCGCATGGGGCGCGGGGTCCGTTGGTGCGGGCCTGTGCGCGGGCCGGAATCCGCGGGACCCTGCTCCTGGCGCGGGAGGGGATCAACGGCACCATCGCCGGTGCGCCGGACGCGATCGCGACGGTGCTGAGCCATGTCCGGAATCTGCCGGGCTGCGCCGGGCTCGACGTGAAGTTCAGCCACGCGGACAGCATGCCCTTTGCCCGGCTCAAGGTGCGGGTGAAGAAGGAGATCGTCACCCTTGGCCAGCGTTCGGCGGATCCGACGCGGCGGGTGGGCACCTATGTCGCGCCCAAGGACTGGAACGCGCTGATCGAGGGACAGGACGTGGTCCTGATCGATACGCGCAATGATTACGAGGTCGCGATCGGCAGTTTCGAGGGGGCGATCGATCCGGGGACCAAGAGCTTTGGAGCCTTTCCCGACTGGTGGCGGGCGAATCGGGCGGCGCTGGGCGATCGGCCGGTGGCGATGTTCTGCACGGGCGGCATCCGCTGCGAGAAGGCGTCGAGCTTTCTGCTGGCCGAGGGGGTGCGGGAGGTGTTCCACCTGCGCGGCGGGATTCTCAAATATCTGGAGGAGGTTCCGGAGGAGGAGAGTCTGTGGCGGGGGGAATGTTTCGTGTTCGACGACCGGGTGTCGGTCGGGCACGGGCTGCGGCTCGGCCAGTATGGCCGGTGCCATGCCTGCGGTCGGCCCGTCGGGGCGGGGGATCGCGCGCATCCCGCCTTCGAGGAGGGGGTCAGTTGCCCGGCCTGTATCGGGGAATATGATGCCGACCGCCGCGCCCGGTTCCGCGAGCGCCAGCGTCAGGTGGATCTGGCGGCGGAGCGCGGCGAGCGGCATCTGGCCAACGCCCTTCCGAAAGGGGAGCCGTCGGGAGAGTAGGGCGATGTCCGTCCGCCCTGGGGGCGCTGAAGCGCAATCCGACCGGAGCGGAGCGAGGATCGGGTGAATTGCGCGTCAGATCATGGAGAGCGCGCGCGACCTGACCCTGTCAGGTCGGAAAGCGCTCTGGAGCGGTGGACGGGGGGCAGTGCGAACGGGCACTGCTCCGGAGAAGCACCTCCCTTCACGATCGCCATGTCTGCGAAAAGGCCGCCGTTCCCCGGATGGGGGCCGGGAGGGCGCGTGCGATCTCCACCGGCCAGGCATGGAGGCCAAAGGCGCGCATTCCGGTCCAACGGACCCGGTCTCTGTGCCGGAACCCGAGCCCGCCCGTTCCGGGGCATCGGTCCCCGGGCTCCGTCCGTTTTGCGCCGGGGGGGCGGATGTCCGGAGTGGGCATTTCCGGATTTCCGTTTAACTTCAAGTGGTTAAATACTGTCCGGATGCGGACGGAACCAGAGGCTCAGTCGGCCCGGTCCCAGGTCGGATGGAAGCGGCCCTCGGGAGAGAGGGTGAAGATTTCGACCCCGGTCTCGGTCACCCCGACCGAATGCTCGAACTGGGCGCTCAGCTTGCCGTCCCGGGTCACCGCCGTCCAGTCATCCTTGAGAACCTTGGTTTCCGGCCCCCCGAGATTGATCATCGGCTCGATCGTGAAGAACATGCCCGGCTCCAGCACCGGCCCGGTTCCCCAGCGGCCGTAATGGAGCACGTTCGGCGCGGCGTGGAAGACCCGGCCCAGCCCATGCCCGCAGAAATCCCGGACCACGGAGCAGCGGTGCGCCTCGGCATAGCGTTGGATCGCAGCGCCGATGTCGCCGAAGGTCTGTCCCGGGCGAACCTGCGCGATCCCTTCGAGCAGCGCCTGGTGGGTCACATCCATCAGGCGGGCGGCGAAGGGTTTCGGGGTGCCGACGACATACATCCGGCTCGAATCGCCATACCAGCCGTCCAGGATCACCGTGACGTCGATGTTCAGGATATCGCGGTCCGCGAGCTTTCGATCCGAGGGAATGCCATGGCAGACCACCTCGTTGATCGAGATGCAGGAGGCATGCTTGTAGCCCTTGTATCCGATCGTGGCCGAGACCGCGCCGGAGTCGACCACCATCCGTTCGATGGCCGCGTCAAGGTCGAGGGTGGTCACGCTCGCGGCCACCAAAGGGCGCACCCGGTCCAGAATGTCGGCGACCAACCGTCCCGCCGCGCGCATTCCCTCGAAATCCTCGGGGTTATGGATGCGGATACCGTCCTTGTTCAGGCGGCTTGGTAAATACCCTTCCAAGGCAGGCTCTCCCGACAGCATGATCCCGTCATGTAGCCCTTCGTCCGGGCCATTGCAAATACCGGTGAGACTCTCGACCATAGATTGTTGAATTTGGGTGCAGATGATCGTTTTGGGACGAGGACCTTAAAACTCCTCGATATGCGAGACCCCCTGGACGGTTTTCAGATTGCCGATGACCCGCGGGGACATCGGATAATGCTCGGAGAGGGCGATGACGGCCTCGCCGGGGAGGTCCGGCGCCCGCACCACGATCTCGATCGGTCCGCGCCGCTGGGCGGCGGTGTCGCGTCCGATCGCCAGAAGACGGGCGGCGAGCGAGGGGGCCGCCTCCGCCGCGTTCAGATGGATCCGCAGTCCCGCGCTCGCCGCCCCCGCCACGGCGAGGTCGACCGGCTGGGCCGCCTTGGCCAGCAGCCGCAGCTCGTCCCCTTCCAGCGTCGCCTCGACGGTCAGCACCACGTTGGACCCCGGTTCGAGATGCGCGCGGGCGGTGTCGAGAACGTCCGAAAAGACCCGGGTCTCGAAAAGCCCGGTGGGATCGCTCAGGCGGACGAAGGCGAAGCGGTTGCCGCGCGCGGACTTGCGTTCCTCCTTGACGGCGACGGTTCCGGCGATGCGGGCCGATATCGCGCTGACCTCGCGGATTTTCCGGGTCAGCTCCTCGAAGGTCAGCACACCCTTGCGCCGCAGGGCGCCGGCATAATCGTCCAGGGGATGGCCGGACAGATAGAATCCGACCGCCTGATGCTCCTGGCCGAGACGCTCCACCGGGGTCCAGTCGTCCGGACGGGGCAGGCGTGGGGCGGGGAGGGCGGTGTTTCCCTCGCCAAACAGGCTGACCTGCGCGGAGGCGCGCTCGGCATGGGCGGCGGCGGAATAGGAGACCAACGCCTCCAGGCTGTCGAAGACCCTGCGCCGGTTGGTCTCGAGGACATCGAAGGCACCGGCCCGCGCCAGCATCTCCAGGGGCCGCTTGCCGACGCGCTTGAGATCGACGCGGGCGGCGAAATCGAAGAGATCGGTGAAGCTGCCCCCCTCGGCCCGCGCGGCGGTGATCAGCCGCATCGCCTCGACGCCGACATTCTTCAAGGCGCCGAGCGCATAGACCACCCGGCCGTCCGACACGGTGAAGGTCGCGTCCGACCGGTTCACGCAAGGCGGGACGATCTCGATCCCCAGCCGGTCGACCTCCTGCTTGTAGGCGCCGAGCTTGTCGGTCAGATGGATATCGCAGTTCATCACCGCGGCCATGAATTCGACCGGATGATTGGCCTTCAGCCAGGCGGTCTGGTAGCTGACCACCGCGTAGGCCGCCGCGTGGGACTTGTTGAAGCCGTAGTTCGCGAACTTGTCGAGCAGGTTCCAGACTTCCTCGGCCTTGGCCTTGCCGACCCCGTTCTCTGCGGCGCCCTTGAGGAACAGCGGCTTTTGCGCGTCCATCTCGGCCTGGACCTTCTTGCCCATCGCGCGGCGCAACAGATCGGCGCCTCCGAGGGAATAGCCCGCCATCTTGCGGGCGATTTCCATCACCTGTTCCTGATAGACGATGATGCCCTGGGTCTCGTCCAGGATGCCGTCGATGCTGGGATGTAGCGACTCCCGCGGCTCGCGCCCGTTCTTCACATTGCAGAACTTCGGGATATTCTCCATCGGACCCGGCCGATAGAGCGCCACGAGCGCGATGATATCCTCGATGCAGTTCGGCCGGAGCTGGCGCAGGGCATCGCGCATCCCCGAGCTCTCGACCTGGAAGACCGCGACCGACTGCGCCGAGGCATAGAGGTCGTACGTTCTGGCATCGTCGAGCGGGATCGCGGAGATGTCGATTTCCAGCCCCCGCATCCTGAGCAGGTCGAGCGCGTTCTGGATCACCGTCAGGGTCTTCAGCCCGAGAAAGTCGAACTTGACCAGACCGGCGGCCTCGACCCATTTCATGTTGTACTGGGTCGCGGGCATGTCCGAGCGCGGATCGCGATAGAGCGGCACCAGTTCGTCCAGCGGCCGGTCCCCGATCACCACGCCCGCCGCGTGGGTCGAGGCATTGCGCAACAGACCCTCGACCTGTTGCGCGATCCGGAGCAGGCGCTCGACCTGGGGCTCGTTCCTCGCCTCCTCGCGCAGCCGCGGTTCCTCGGTCAGGGCCTTTTCGATCGAGACCGGCTTCACCCCTTCGACCGGGATCAGCTTGGAGAGGCGATCGACCTGTCCATAGGGCATCTGGAGCACCCGGCCGACATCGCGGACCGCCGCCTTGGAGAGAAGGGCGCCGAAGGTGATGATCTGTGCGACCCGGTCCCGGCCATAGCGGTCCTGCACATAGGCGATGACCTCTTCGCGGCGGTCCATGCAGAAGTCGATATCGAAGTCGGGCATCGAGATGCGCTCGGGGTTCAGGAACCGCTCGAACAGCAGGCCAAAGCGCAGGGGGTCGAGATCGGTGATGGTCAGGGCATAGGCCACCAGCGATCCCGCCCCCGACCCGCGGCCGGGGCCGACCGGTATGTTTCGTTCCTTGGCCCATTTGATGAAATCGGCGACGATCAGGAAATAGCCGGGAAATCCCATGCCCTCGATCACGCTGAGTTCGAATTCCAGCCGCGCCCGGTAGTCCTCGACGCTGGTGGCATGGGGGATGACCGCGAGCCGCGCCTCGAGGCCGGCGCGGGCCTGGGCCCGCAGTTCCTCCACCTCGTCATCGGCGAACTTCGGCAGGATCGGTTTGCGCTTGCGGGCGCGGCAGGCACAGCGACGGGCGATTTCGATGGTGTTCTCCACCGCCTCGGGCAGGTCGTCGAAGAGCCGGACCATCTCGTCCTGAGACTTGAAATGATGCTCGGGCGTCAGGCGCCGGCGAGGGGCCTGTTGATCGACATAGGCGCCATCGGCGATGCACAGCAGCGCATCATGGGCGTCGTACATGTCGGCATAGGGAAAATACACATTGTTGGTGGCGACGAGCGGCAAGCCGAGATCATAGGCGATGGCGACCAGTCCCGGTTCCGTCGCGGTTTCCAGCCTGGTGCGCCGGGTGCCATTTTCAGGATGCCGCTCGATCTCGACATAGAGGCGGTCGGGGAAGCTCAGCATCAGCCGTTCCACCAGCGCCCGCGCCTTGGCGGGTTGCCGCGCTTCGATCAGTTGCCCGACCGCGCCCCCCGCGCCCCCGGTCAGGCAGATCAACCCCTCGGCATGGCGTTCCAGCGCCGCGAGCGGGATATGCGGTTCCGCCGAACCACAGTCGAGATAGTTGATCGAGGTGAGTTTCATGAGATTGGCAAATCCCGTCTCGGATTGCGCCAGAATCACGATGGGGCGGGGCGGGGGCATTCGCTCGCCCAGATGCGCCGCCTCGGCCGGGGCGAGATCGAACTGGCCGCCCAGAATGGGTTGAACTCCCTTCTTGGCCATCGCTTCGGAAAACTCCAGCGCCCCGAAGAGATTGCCGGTGTCGGTCAGGGCCACGGCGGGCATGTCGGCCTTCTCGCAGAGCTTTGCGAGCTGGTCGAAACCGATTGCCCCCTCGAGCAGCGAATAGGGCGAGTGCAGGCGGAGATGAATGAATCGCGGGTCTGTCATGGCGGCAGGGTATCAGCCAGTCGCGCCTCCGCAAGGCATGATGCACAAGATACGGGCAGGGAACTATCAACAAATAGGCGAAACACCTAAACACATGGCAGGCATGTGGAAACTGCACAGCCTGCTTGCAAAGCCAAAGAGTTCCGTGCCTGATATTGCAACGCAAGGCATCGGAGCGGTCAAAGTCACCGCCCCCGCAACCGAAGGGTTCTTCGCCATGGGCCAGATTACGTTTCTTCTGAACGGCGAGACCGTGACCCTGACCGACCCCGATCCGACAGCGAGTCTTCTCGACTGGCTGCGCGAGGAGCGTCACCTGACCGGGACCAAGGAGGGCTGCAACGAGGGCGATTGCGGCGCCTGCACCGTGACGGTCACGACCTCCGAGAGCGGGGGGCTGACCCATTCCGCGCAGAACGCCTGCATCCTGTTCCTGCCGCAGCTCCACGGCAAGGCGGTGCGAACGGTCGAGGGCATCGCCAGCCCCGAGGGCGAGCCGCATCCGGTCCAGAAGGCGATGATCGACGAGCACGGCAGCCAGTGCGGATTCTGCACGCCGGGGATCGTCATGTCGCTCTATACCGCGCATCGGGTGGGGCGAAAGGATTACAATGATGTGCTGGCGGGCAATCTCTGCCGCTGTACCGGCTATGCCCCGATCCTGAGGGCGGCGGACACCGCGGCGGCGGCCACGGCCCCCTGGGAGATCGACGAGCGCGCGGCGCTCAAGGGTCTGGCGGCGGGCGAGGTGGACATTCCGGGGGCCTATGTTCCGGACGATCTCGACCGCTTCGCCGACTGGTACGCGGCCAATCCCGACGCGGTCTTGGTCGGCGGGGCGACGGATGTCGGCCTGTGGGTGACCAAGGCGCTGCGCAGCCTGCCGAAGCTTGCGTTCCTCCATCGGCTGGAGGCCCTGCGCAAGATCGACATCCGTCCCGACGGCCTCAGGGTCGGGGCGGGGGTGACGCTGTCGCGGCTGCGCGAGGCGGTGCGGGAGCGGCATCCCGATCTGGCCGAGCTGATCCGCCGGTATGGCTCGGTTCAGGTGCGCAATGCCGCGACCATCGGGGGCAATATCGCCAACGGCTCGCCGATTGGCGACGGTCCGCCCGCCTTGATCGCGCTGGATGCGAGAGTGACCCTGCGGCGCGGGCCGGACCGGCGGGAGCTGCCGCTGGAGGATTTCTTCATCGCCTATGGCAAGCAGGACCGCGCCCCGGGAGAGTTCGTCGAGAGCCTGTTCATCCCGGCCCAGTCCGACACTCTCCATTGCTACAAGATCTCGAAGCGGTTCGATCAGGATATCTCCGCGCTCTGCGGCTGCTTCAATGTCGCGATCAAGGACAATGTCGTGACCTCCGCCCGGATTGCCTTCGGTGGCATGGCGGCGACCCCGAAACGGGCGCGCGCGGTGGAGGCCGCTCTGATCGGACAACCCTGGACCGAGGCCACGGTGCGCGCCGCCCAGTCGGCCTTTGCAACGGATTACCAGCCGATCTCGGACATGCGGGCCAGTGCCGCCTATCGTTTGCGCACCGCCGGCAATCTGTTGACGCGGCTGCTCCTGGAGACCTGTGAAACGGCGCCCCTGCGCCTTGACCGTCGGGCCACGCTATGACCGTCCATACCTCCCTCCCCCATGACAGCGGCCCGCTCCATGTCGCAGGACTTGCGCGCTACACGGATGACGTGGCGCTGCCACCGGGTGTCCTGCATCTGGCCTTCGGTACATCGGACCGGGCCCACGCGCGGATCGAGGCGGTCGATGTCTCCGCCGTTCGCGCGGCCCCCGGCGTGGTCGATGTGCTGCTGGCGGAGGATCTGCCCAGCGAGTGCGACACTTCGCCCTCCGCGCATGACGAGCCGCTGCTCGCCAGGGGAGTGGTGCATTTCCATGGGCAGCCGATCTTTCTCGTGATCGCGACCAGCCATCTCGCGGCCCGGCGGGCGGCGCGGCTGGCAGAGGTCAGCTATGAGGATCTGCCCGCGCTCCTGACCATCGACGCGGCCCTCGCGGTGGACAGCCGGATCGAACTTCCCGTCGAATATGGCCGCGGGGATCCCGATCCCGCCATCGCCGCCGCCCCGCACCGGATCGAGGGCACGTTCGAGATCGGCGGACAGGAACATTTCTACCTGGAAGGTCAGGCCGCCTGGGCCATGCCCGGGGAGGGCGGCGACATCGTCGTCCATTCCTCGACGCAGCATCCATCGGAGATTCAGCACAAGGTCGCCGACGCGCTCGGCCTGCCGATGAACGCGGTTCGGGTCGAGGTCCGCCGCATGGGCGGCGCCTTTGGCGGCAAGGAAAGCCAGGGCAATGCGCTGGCCATCTCCTGCGCCATCGCCGCCGCCCGGACCGGTCGGCCGGTCAAGATGCGCTATGACCGGGACGACGACATGGCGATCACCGGCAAACGCCATCCGTTCCGGGTCTCGTACCGGGCGGGCTTCGACGAGACCGGGCGCCTCGCCGGGGTCCATTTCGACCAGTTCGCCAATTGCGGCTGGAGCCAGGATCTCTCGATCCCGGTGGCCGATCGCGCCATGCTCCATGCCGACAATGCCTATTACCTGCCTCTGGTGCGCATCGTCAGCCACCGGCTGAGAACCAACCTCTGTTCCTTCACCGCCTTTCGCGGGTTCGGGGGGCCTCAGGGACTGATCGGCATCGAACGGGTGATGGATCATATCGCGGCGCATCTCGGCCTCGATCCGCTGGCGGTGCGGCGGGCGAATTTCTATGACAAGACCGGTCCCCGCACGGTCACGCCCTATCATATGGAGGTCGAGGACAATATCATCACCGAACTGGTCACGAGGCTTGCCGAAACCTCGGACTATGCCCGGCGCCGGGCCGAGATCGCCGATTTCAATGCGACCTCGCGTGTCCTGAAGCGCGGCATCGCCCTGACGCCCGTCAAGTTCGGTATTTCCTTCACGCTCACCCACCTCAATCAGGCGGGCGCGCTGGTCCATGTCTATACCGATGGCTCGATCAAGCTGAACCATGGCGGTACCGAAATGGGGCAGGGGCTGAACACCAAGGTGGCGCAGGTCGCGGCCCAGGTCTTCGGCCAACCGCTCTCCGCCGTGAAGATCACCGCCACCGACACCGGCAAGGTGCCCAATACCTCGGCCACCGCCGCCTCCTCGGGCACGGATCTCAACGGGATGGCGGTCAAGGCCGCCTGCGAGACGATCGCGACCCGCCTGCGGGAGTTCGCCGCCGAGCGCTGGCAGGTCCGTCCCGACGCGGTGTCCTTCGAGTCCGGGGAAGCGGTGATCGGGGGAACCCGCGTTTCGTTCCGCGAACTGGTCTGGGCCGCCTATCAGGCGCGGATCCAGCTTTCCGCCACCGGGTACTATGCCACGCCGAAAATCCAGTGGGACCGACGGGCGGGCAGGGGCCGTCCGTTTCTCTATTTCGCCTATGGCGCGGCGGTGACCGAGGTCGCCATCGACACACTGACCGGCGAGAACCGGATCCTGCGCACCGATATCCTGCATGACGCGGGCGCCAGCCTCAATCCCGCGCTCGATATCGGTCAGATCGAAGGCGGCTATGTTCAGGGCGCGGGCTGGCTGACGATGGAGGAACTGGTTTGGGACGGGAAGGGGCGTCTCGCCACCCATGCGCCCTCCACCTACAAGATCCCCTGTGCCTCGGATCGACCCGGCATCTTCAACGTTTCGCTCTGGGATGGCCGCAATGCCGAGGACACGATCCATCGCTCCAAGGCGGTGGGCGAGCCGCCCCTGATGCTGGGGGTGTCTGCCTTTTATGCGCTGTCGGACGCGGTCGCGGCCTGTGGAGATGGCTCGCGGTATGTCGCTCTCGACGCTCCGGCGACGGCGGAACGCATCCTGCGCGCCGTCGATGCGCAGCGAGGCCTGGAATGGTGAGCGTGGGCTTCGACCGCGCAGGCATTTCCGCCGCCGTCGAGCGGCATGGCGCCGTTGTCCGCGTCGTCATCGCCGGGTTCCGGGGCTCGACACCGCGCGAAACCGGTGCCGCGATGCTGGTCTGGGGCGGCGGCCAATCCGGCACCATCGGAGGGGGCGCCCTGGAACTGGAAGCGACCGAGGCCGCCCGGCGCCTGCTGCGGGAGGCCGGACCCTGGGCGCGTCGGGTCATGCGGCTTCCCCTGGGCCCGGCGCTCGGCCAATGTTGCGGGGGGCATGTGACCTTGCTCCTGGAGCGGTTCACCCTGGTGGAATGCGCGACCCTCGCGGCGCTGGGTGGGGAGGCCTTTCCCCGCTCCACCCGAACCGGAATTGCCCCCGAGGCCAGCCTCGCCGTCAGCCGTCACCTGCGGGCCGCGCGGTCGGGGGAGGGATATTCGGGCCTCTCCGGCGATCTGATGGTGGAGCCCTTTGCCCAGGCCGCGACTCCGGTCTGGCTCTATGGCGCGGGCCATGTCGGCCGGGCGATCGTTCGCGTGGCGGAGGGACTGCCGTTTGCCATCACCTGGGTGGATACGTCCCGCGACCGGTTCCCCGAGGTGATCCCGGCCCATGCCGATCCGCTGGTGGCCGCCAATCCCGCCCGCGCCGCGGCCCATGCGCCGGACGAAGCCGTGCATCTCGTGCTGACCTATTCCCATGCGCTCGATCTCGATATCTGCCATGCCGTGCTGGGTCGGCCGTTCCGCCATCTCGGGCTGATCGGCTCCGCGTCCAAGCGGGCGCGGTTTCTGTCGCGCCTGCGCGATCTTGGCCATTCCGAAGCGGCGCTGTCGCGCCTGCGCTGCCCGATCGGCGACCGCGCCCTGGGCAAGCTCCCCGCCGCGATCGCGCTCGGGGTGGTCACCGAACTTTACCGCCTTTCAGAAGCCGCCACAGAGACAAGGGTCCTGAACGCATGACCGCACTGCTGCAAGTCGAGGGCCTGTCCAAATCCTATCCCGGCGTGAAGGCAAACCAGGATATCAGTTTCACCGTCCAGCCCGGCGAGGTTCATGCGCTGCTGGGGGAAAACGGCGCCGGAAAGTCGACGCTGGTCAAGATGATCTACGGGCTTGTGCGTCCCGACAGCGGTTCGATGCTGCTGCGGGGCCAGGCCTATGCGCCACCCAAGCCCGGTGTCGCCCGCGCCCTCGGGGTCGCCATGGTTTTCCAGCATTTTTCGCTGTTCGAGGCGTTGAATGTCGCGGAGAACGTCACGCTCGGCATGGAAAATCCGCCGCCGATGCGGGAGTTGAGCCAGCGGATCCGTCAGGTCAGCGAGGAATACGGCCTGCCGCTCGATCCCGAGCGTCTGGTCGGCGATCTTTCCGCCGGGGAACGCCAGCGGGTCGAGATCGTCCGCTGCCTGTTGCAGGATCCAAAGCTCCTGATCATGGACGAGCCGACCAGCGTGCTGACCCCGCAGGAGGTCGAGATCCTGTTCCAGACCCTGCGCAAGTTGAGCGCCGAAGGCACCGCGATCCTCTATATCAGCCACAAGCTCGAAGAGATTCGCGCGATCTGCGACGGGGCGACGGTCCTGCGCCGCGGCAAGGTGGTGGCCACCTGTACGCCGCGCGAGAGAACCGCGCGTGAGCTGGCGGAAATGATGGTCGGCGAGACCCTGACCCCGCCCGAGCGGAGCGAGAAACCCAAGGGGCCGCTGGCACTGGAAGTGACCAACCTTACGGTCAAATCGCCCAATCCGTTTGGAATGGGCTTGCGGAACATCAGCTTCTCCGTGCGCAAGGGGGAAATCCTCGGGATCGCCGGGGTGGCGGGCAATGGTCAGGACGAGTTGCTGCTGGCCCTTTCGGGCGAATTGCGCACCGCCCGCGACGATGTGAGGATCGATGGCAAGGGGGTCGGCGATCTCGGTCCCAACGAGCGGCGTCGCGCGGCGCTGGTCGCGGCCCCGGAGGAGCGTCTCGGCCACGCAGCCGCCCCGGACATGAGCCTGACCGAAAACGCCCTGCTCTCCGGTTTCCTGCGCAAGAACCTGGCCAGGGGCGGTTTCATTGACTGGGGGGCGACCCGGGCCTTCGCGAGCCAGATCGTGAAGGATTACGACGTGCGGACCCCCGGGATCGAGGTCGCCGCGCGGGCTCTCTCCGGCGGGAACCTCCAGAAATTCGTAATCGGCCGCGAACTGTCGCAAAAGCCCGGGGTGGTGGTGGTGAACCAGCCGACCTGGGGGGTGGATGCCTCGGCCGCCGCCTCGATCCGGCAGGCGATCATCGACCGCGCCACCGAGGGCGCCGCCGTGGTCGTCATCAGTCAGGATCTAGATGAGCTCCTTGAGATCGCAGATAATTTCGCCGCTCTCAATGGAGGGCGGATGACTGTCCCGAGGCCGACGCAGGGCCTGACGGTGGATGAAATCGGCATGATGATGGGCGGCGCCCATGGAATGGAAGTTGCCCATGCTCACGCTTGAAAAACGCCCTTCTCCCTCGAAATTCTGGACGGCCGCGACCCCGATTCTCGCGGTTCTCCTGACGATGATCGCCGGCGGGATCATGTTCGCCATCCTCGGCAAGAACCCGTTCGAGGCGATCCGGACGATCTTCTGGGACCCGCTGTTCAACCCGGATTTCGCTGAATATTCCCGGCCCCAGTTGTTGGTGAAGGCGGCTCCCCTGATCCTGATCGCCGTTGGCCTCTCGCTCGGCTTTCGGGCCGGGATCTGGAACATCGGGGCGGAGGGGCAGTATATCATGGGCGCGATCTTCGGCGCCGCGACGGGGCTGGCCCTCTATCCGATGGAATCGCGGCTGATCCTGCCGTTGATGGTGGTCATGGGGGCCTTGGGCGGGTTCCTCTGGGCGATGATCCCGGCGATCCTGCGAACGCGGTTCCGAACGAACGAGATCCTCGTGTCGCTGCTGCTCGTCTATGTGGCGCAGGCCTTTCTCTCCTCGATGGCCCTCGGGGCCCTGCGCAATCCGGAGGGCGGCGGGTTCCCCGGCTCACGCAACCTCAGCCAGTATCCCTCGGCGGCCAATCTGGAGCTTATCCCCAATACGGGCATGCATTGGGGGGTCGTGACCGCCTTTGTCGCGGTGATCGCGGCCTATATCCTGCTGCAGCGGCATATGCTGGGCTTTCAGATCCGGCTGACCGGCCAGTCCCCCCGGGCCGCGCGCTTCGCCGGTGTCAATCCAAACGCCCTCGTCATCCTGTGCATGGGCATTTCCGGCGCGCTCGCGGGCATGGCGGGTGTTTTCGAGGTCGCGGGTCCGGCGGGCCAGATCTCCATCGATTTCGCCTCGAACTATGGTTTCACGGCGATCATTGTCGCCTTCCTTGGGCGGTTGAACCCGATCGGGATCCTGCTCGCGGGTCTGCTGATGGCGCTCACCTATATCGGCGGTGAACTGGCGCAGTTCATGCTCGGCCTGCCCTCGGCCGCGATCCAGGCGTTTCAGGGCATGTTGCTCTTCTTCCTGCTCGCCGTCGACGTCCTGTCGAACTACCGCATCCGCCTTGCCGTGAAAGGAGCCGCGTGATGGATATCGGAGGCATCAATCTCGCCGTTCTCATCGCCTCGCTCATGGTGGCCGCCGTGCCGATCATGCTCGCGGCCATCGGTGAACTGGTCGTGGAAAAAGCCGGTGTGCTCAATCTCGGTGTCGAGGGCATGATGATCATCGGCGCGGTCTGCGGTCTCGCGATCGCCTCCGAAACCGGCAGCCCGACGCTCGGTTTTCTCGCCGCGGCACTCGGGGGCGCGGCGCTGGCGCTGATCTTTGCGCTGCTGACCCAGGTCTTTCTCGCCAATCAGGTGGCCACCGGCCTCGCACTGACGCTTTTTGGCCTCGGCCTGTCGTCCCTGATCGGCCAGGGCTATGTCGGGGTCAAACCGCCTGCGACGCCCCGCCTCGAATTCGGACCGCTCACGGATATTCCGGTCCTGGGCACGATCTTCTTTCACCATGACCCGGTGGTCTATCTCTCCATTGCCATCGTCGCGGCGGTCTGGGCCATGCTGCGCTATACGCGGACCGGTCTCATCCTGCGCGCGGTGGGCGAGAGTCATGACGCCGCTCATGCTCTCGGCTACAAGGTTCAGCGGATCCGGCTTCTGGCCATCCTGTTCGGCGGTGCGCTGGCGGGATTGGGGGGCGCCTACATCAGCCTCGTCCGGGTGCCGCAATGGACCGACGGGATCACCGCGGGCGCGGGCTGGATCGCGCTGGCGCTCGTGGTCTTCGCGAGCTGGAAGCCTTGGCGGGTGTTGCTGGGCGCCTATCTCTTCGGCGGGATTTCGGTGCTGCAACTGAACCTTCAGGCGGCGGGATCGACCATTCCAGTCGAGTATCTTGCAATGTCCCCCTATATCATCACCATCCTCGTGTTGGTCATCATTTCCGCCGATCGGGGCCGGGCCGCGCTGAACGCCCCCGCCTCGCTCGGCAAGAATTTCCACGCCGCGCGCTAGGGCTCGCGGTCATCTACAAACAGGGAGCCTTGGAATGAAACGACGATCTCTCCTCGCCGGCGCGGCGCTCGGCCTTGGACTGGTCCTTGCGGGCAATGCCAATGCCGCGGACAAGCTCAAGGCCTGCTGGATTTACGTCGGCCCCATCGGGGATGGCGGCTGGAGCTATCAGCATGACCAGGGTCGTCTGGCCGTCGAGAAGGAATTCGGGGACAAGGTCGAAACCGTCTATCAGGAAAGTGTTCCCGAGGGGGCGGATGCCGTTCGTGTTCTGACCCAGATGGCCCTCTCGGGCTGCAAGATCATCTTCACGACATCCTTTGGATACATGGATGCCACCAACGCCGTCGCAGGCAAGTTTCCCAAGGTCATGTTCGAGCATGCGACCGGCTACAAGCGCGAGCATCCGAATGTCTCGACCTATGACGCCCGGTTCTATCAGGGCCGCGCCGTCATGGGCACGATCGCCGGTCTGATGACCAAAACCAACAAGATCGGCTATATCGGCTCCTTTCCGATCCCGGAGGTGATCCAGGGCATCAACTCGACCTATGTCAACGCCAAGAAGGTCAATCCGAATGTGACCCTTTCCGTTGTCTGGGCCTATACCTGGTTTGATCCCGCCAAGGAGGCGGACGCGGCGAAGGCGATGATCGAACAGGGCGTCGATGTCATCCTCCAGCACACCGACTCGACGGCCGTTCTGGCCGAGGCGGCGAAAACGCCCGGCGTCATCGGCTTTGGCCAGGCCTCGGACATGGCCGAATACAAGCCATCTCCCCGGGTTTCATCGATCATCGACAATTGGGGCCCCTATTATATCAAGCGGGTCGGTGAGTTGCTCGACGGGAGCTACAAACAGGCGGCGACCTGGGCCGGTATCGGCGATGGAGTCGTAGGGATCGGCGAAATCACCGACGCCGTTCCAGCCGACGTCAAGGCAAAGGCCGAGGCGGTCCGCGATGGTATCGGCGCCGGCACTCTGAATGCCTTTACCGGCCCCTTGAACAAGCAGGATGGCACGCCCTGGCTCAAGGAAGGCGAGGTCGCCGACGATGCCACCCTGGCCGGCATGAACTTCTATGTCGAAGGCCTTTCGGGCGACATCCCGAAGTAGCGGATGGGGGGAGGGGCAAGCCCCCTCCCTCGGGCCAGACCGCCGCGATCCAAAGGCCAGTCGGGGCGCCGCCCTGTCACGGGATCAGCGTTTGACCAGTTGAAAGACCGTGTTGGCCACCCATCCCGCGACCAGCGCGAGAAAGACGGCGAGAACCCCATAGGCCAGGGGTTCCTTGCGCGAGAGATTGTAGAGCCACCGCTCCAGTCCCGCCTTCTCCACCATGATCGTCGTTTCGCCCGCGCTGATGACCGATCCATCGCGCACCAGAAAGAACTCCGCCGCGTATTTGCCCTCCACGAGATTTGTGGGCATGTCGAAGCTGGTCTGAAACAGCGTGTTTTCCGTCAGGGAGACGCCGCCCTCGTTCACATGATAGAGGTCGCGCCGGGTTCGGAGCCGGACGACGGCCTCGGCGAAACTGCTGGTGTCGTCGAGGCCGACGCTGCCCTCCACCTCGCGCACCGCCTGATCCATCCCGATCTGATAGCGCAGCCGTTCCGTCTCGGTGAGCATCCTGTCCAGCGGACCGGTCGTGGCGATGGCGTAGAAGGTCGGGGCATTGCGGATCCGGACGGTCTCGGTGTTCAGCCAGATGCCGAGGCGACGGTCCTTGCGGCGGACCTTCACCGACCGTTCCGGTCCTTTGAGGGTGATGACAATCCCCAAGGGTTTCGCTTCCGGATCGATCGGGCCGTCCCGCCGGATCGCCCCGAACACGAAGATTTCCGAGCCATTGTAATTCGCGGTCAGGGCGATCTTGTCGGTGCTGAGACCGGTGACCACGCTCTCCTCCGCCAGGGCGGGTCCGGCGAGAAGCAGGAGCAGACCAAGAAGTAGTCGCAGCACCTCAGCCCGCCGCGATCGAATAGAGTTCCGACGGGCGCAGCACGAGATCGAACATCAGCTTGACGCAGACCCCAAGGACGAGAAGGGCGAGCAGCACCCGCAATTGCTCGGCCTTCAGGCGCGCGGCCAGGGCCACGCCGATCTGGGCCCCGATCACACCCCCGACGAGCAGGATCAGGGCGAGCAGGATATCCACCGACTTGTTCTCGGTGGCCTGAAGGATCGTGGTGAAGCTGGTCACGAACAGGAATTGATAGACCGAGGTGCCGATCACGACCTTGGTGGGCATGCCGATGATATAGATCATCGCCGGGACCATGACGAAGCCGCCGCCCACTCCCATCACGGCGGCGAGGATCCCGACGATGGCCCCGATCACGAAGGGAGGGATGGCGCTCACATAGAGATGGGAGGTCCGGAACCGCATCTTGAGCGGCAGGCCGTGGGCCCAGGTGTGGCGTTTTCGGGAGACGAGGGCGGCGTTGGGGTCGCGGGCGCGGCGGATAGCCCTGAGGCTCTCGCTCAGCATCAGGCCGCCGATCGTGCCGAGCAGAACCACGTAGAGAATATTGATGACCAGCTCGAACTGTCCTGCCTTGCGCAGGGCGGAGAAGATATTGACCCCGATCCAGGAGCCGAGCAGGCCGCCCACCATCAGGATGCTGCCCATCCGGAAGTCGACGGTCTTGCGCCTCAGATGGGCGAGGAAGGCCGAAAAGGACGAGCCGGCGATCTGGTTGGCGGCGGAGGCCACCGCGACGGCGGGCGGAATGCCGATGAAGAAGAGAAGCGGCGTCAGGATGAAGCCGCCGCCGACACCGAACAATCCGGAGAGGACGCCCACCATGGAACCGATTCCAAGGAGAAGGAAGGCGTTCACCGAAACCTCGGCGATGGGGAGATAAATCTGCATACCTGTGAAACCCGCGGCCCGGTTCCTCAAGACGTATCCGGTCTTTTCAGGCATTTCACCTGCAAAAATCCACGCCCCTGGGCCGGGGAGGCCAATTTTGCCCCGATGGCCCGGATATCGCCCGCGGGCAGGGCCCATCCAAGGTCTGTCCGGACGCGGACAACGTTCAAGTCATTGAATTTAAAATAAAAAATTCCCCGGACGTTTGAGCGCCCGGGGGGGATGTTCCGAATGTCTCTTGCCTTTGCGCCGGAATGACGCAGGGGGCTGGATCAGGCGGCTTCCTTGTTCAGAACCGAGACGGCGAGTTTGCTCAGTTTCTGGTCAGCGGCCTTCTCCTGGTCCAGAGTCTGGCGCAGGAGAGCCTCGACCTCGGGCTGGCCGAGCTGCTTTGCCCAGGCTGCGAGCGTGCCATAGCGGGCGATTTCATAATGTTCCACGGCCTGTGCCGCGGCGATCATTCCGGCATCGCAGGCATCGGGATCGGTCGCTTCGCTCATGATCTCGGCACCTTCGGACAGAATGCCTTCGATCGCCTCGCAGGTCACGCCCCGGGCCTTGAGATCCATCAGTTCGAAAATCTTCTGGAGGTTTTCGACATGGCCCTCGGTTTCCGTCCGATGATCCTCAAAAGCCTGACGCAGGTCGGGGGAGTCTGCCTTGCGAGCCATTTTCGGCAAGGTTTTCAAGATTTGTTTCTCGGCATAATAGATGTCTCGCAGGAAATGCACGAAGAGATCGTTCAGGGTTGTCATTGCCATCGTCGGAGCTTCCTTGCGTTGGGTGCGAACGGTCCGAGGGCCGCATGGCGAAGTAACGCGACGACGTCCGGTAAAGTTCCCGCGTGGAGAGAAATCGGAATCCGAGGCTCGCCTCCCGCTTGCCCCGGGAGACCCCGGGGCCTTCGGATCCGCTCCGAATGGACAACCTCCTGAAAGCTCACATCTAGAGCGCTTTCCGACCTGACAGCGTCAGGTCGCGCGCTCTATCCCATGATTTGGCGCGCAATTCATGCGGTCCTCGTTTCACTCCGGTCGGATTGCGCTCTAAGCGAGGGAACGCAGGTAGGCGAGGAGAATACGTTCGAGCTTCGCGGCGCCGATCGGGGCCATGGCCTTGGTATGCTCATGGCTGATCACTTCCGAACTCATGCCCGCCGCCATGTTGGTGATGGTGGAGATCGCCCCCACCCGCAGGCCGAGGAAGCGGGCGAGGCTCACCTCCGGCACGGTGGACATGCCGACCGCGTCCGCGCCCAGCCGATGGATGGCCCGGATTTCGGCGGGGGTCTCGAAGCTCGGGCCGGAGTACCAGGCATAGACCCCTTCGGAGAGCGCGATATTCTCGGCGGCGGCGGCGGCGCGCAGGCCCGCGCGGATGCCGGGATCATAGGCATCGGTCATGTTTACGAAACGGCGCTCGGACGGCTCGCCGATCAGCGGATTGAGCCCGGAGAAATTGATGTGATCGTTGATCAGCATCAGGTCGCCCGGCGGAATGTCGGCGCGGAAGGAACCGGCGGCGTTGGTCACGAGGATCTGCTCGGCCCCGAGATCCCGCAGGATTTCCAGCGGTACGCGCATACCCCGGGGATCGCCGGATTCATAATAATGGGCGCGCCCGCCCAGCGCCGCCACCCGGACCCCGCCCAGGGTGCCGATGACGAGTTTCGGATTGTGGCCCGAAACCCCGGCGAAGGGAAAGCCCCGCAGGTCGGAGTAGTTCAGGGAAACCCCTTCGATCGTTTCCGCCAGATGACCGAGGCCCGATCCGAGGATCAACCCCAGGCGCACGGGGGCATCGCCGGCCTTGTCTATGATCGATTCCAGCAGGTTCATGATCAGCGCTCCTTGACATACGGTCGTCCGCCCGCTTTGGGCGGCACAGCTTTGCCGACAAAACCCGCCAGAATTATGACGGTCAGGATGTAAGGCAGGGCCTGCATGAACTGAACCGGCACCTGTCCGATTCCCGTGAGGGTAATCGTCTGATATCGTATGCCGATTGCCTCCAGCAGGCCAAACAAAAGACAGGCCATGAGGGCGGGCCAGGGACGCCATTTGGCGAAGATGAGCGCCGCGAGCGCGATGAAGCCCTTGCCGGCGGTCATTTCCCGGACGAACCCCGCCGACATGGCCGTGGAAAGATAGGCGCCGGCGATGCCGCAGAGCACGCCGCAGATCAGGATGGCGGCATAGCGTTGCCGCGCGACCGAGACACCGGCGGTGTCGACCGCGCCCGGATTCTCGCCGACCGCGCGCAGGCGCAGGCCGAAGCGGGTCCGGAACAGCACGAACCAGGTGAGCGGAACCGCGAACAGCGCGGCATAGACGAGGATATTGTTGCCCGAGAGCAGGTGCTGGTAGATCGGGCCGAGGACGGGAACGGTGCCGATGGTTTCGACGAAGGGCAGGGAGATCGGGCTGAAGCGCTCGGCGGTGGTCAGCTGCGGGGTCTGGCCGCCCATCTGGAACCAGTTCTGGCCAATGAGCGCGGTCAGGCCCGAGGCCAGGAAATTGATTGCGACGCCGGAGATCAGCTGATTGCCCCGAAGCGTGATCGAGGCGAGGCCATGGAGCGCCGAGAGCACGAGCGAGGCGCCGATGCCCGCGCAAAGGCCGATCCAGGCCGAGCCGCTGACCGAGGCGACGGCGGCGGCGATGAAGGCGGCGGCGAGCATCTTGCCTTCGAGACCGATGTCGAAGATGCCCGCCCGTTCGGAATAGAGTCCGGCGAGGCAGGCGAGCAGGAGCGGGGTCGCGAGCCGCAGGCTCGATCCCGAGAGTTGCAGGACAGTCGCGAGATCCATCAGTTCCGGACCCTTGCAAGCAGGCGGGTGACCGGCACCCGGGTGAGGTTTTCCAGAGCACCGGTGAAGAGGATGACGAGGGCCTGGATCACCACGATCATGTCGCGGCTGATGGCGGGCATCTCGAAGGCGAGTTCCGCGCCGCCCTGATAGAGGATGCCGAACAGGATCGCCGCGAGCACCACCCCGACCGGATGGGAGCGGCCCATCAGCGAGACGGCGATCCCGACGAAGCCCGCGCCGCCGACGTAATCGAGCACGAGGCGGTGTTGATAGCCCATGACGACATTGAGGGCCATCATGCCGGACATGGCCCCGGAGATCAGCATGACGATGATGGTGATCCGCACCGGGTCGATCCCGGCATAGACCGCCGCCGGTTCCGAGAAGCCGAAGGCGCGGATCTCGTAGCCGAGGCGCGTGCGCCAGATCAGCAGCCAGGTCCCGAAGGCCGCGAGGAGTGCCAGCAGGGAGGTCAGGTTCATCGGGGTCCGCGAGATCTTGATCCCGAGCGGGGCCAGCATTTCATGCATGAAGGGCAGATGCGCCCCGGCGGCGAAATTGCGCGATTCCGGCGCCATGGAGCCCGGCACCTTGAGCACATTGACCAGCAGATAGACCACCAGCGCCGAGGCGATGAAATTGAACATGATGGTGGTGATGACGACATGGCTGCCGCGTTTCGCCTGGAGAAGCCCCGGGATGAAGGCCCAGGCGCCGCCGAAGATCGCGGCGGCGAGGATGGCCGCGGGCAGGGCGATCAGCCAGTGCGTCTGGTCGAGGGTGAGGCAGACGAGGGTGACGCCGATGCCGCCGAGCGCCGCCTGTCCCTCGCCGCCGATGTTGAAGAGGCTGGCATGGAAGGCGATGGCGACGGCGAGGCCGGTGAAGACGAAGGTGGTGGCGTAATAGAGCGTGAAGCCGATGCCATAGGAGGAGCCGAGCGAGCCGGTGACGAGGATCTGGACCGCGCGGAGCGGATCCTCGCCGATGAAGAGCACGACGAGTCCGGCGCAGAGCAGGGCGAGCACGAGATTGAGGGCGGGGATCAGGACGAGATCGGCCCAGCGGGGGAGCGTGGTCATGCGGCGCCTTTCGCGGCGGGGTCGATGCCGGCCATCAGCAGGCCCAGTTCACGTTCGTCGGTGGCGCCGGTGGCCCGGGTGCCCGAGACCCGGCCATCGAACATGACGATGATCCGGTCCGACAGCGCCTGGATTTCGTCGAGTTCGACCGAGACGAGGATGATCGCCTTGTGACGGTCACGCAGGGCGACGATCTGTTGGTGGATGAATTCGATCGCGCCGATATCGACGCCGCGGGTGGGTTGCCCGACGAGCAGTGCGAGGGGTTCGCGTTCGATTTCGCGGGCGAGGACGATCTTCTGTTGATTGCCGCCGGAGAAATTGGCGGTCTTGAGGTCGCAGGAGGGCGGGCGGATGTCGAAGCGTTCGATCCCTGCGCGGGCGAGGTCGCGGATCGCGGTCCGATTGAGCAGGGGGCCGCCGAAGCGGGTTTCGCTCTGATAGCCGAGAAAGGAGTTCTCCCATTGCGCGAACGGCATGACGAGGCCGAGCCGGTGGCGGTCCTCAGGCACATGGGCGATGCCCAGGGCGCGGCGGTTGTCGGCGTTGGTCGTGCGGGAGAGATCGAGTGGCTGGCCCCTGAAGAGCACGGTCCCGGAGGTGGCGGCCCGGATGCCGGCGAGGATTTCGAGGAGTTCCGACTGGCCGTTGCCGGCGACACCGGCGACCCCGAGGATTTCGCCCTCGTGGACGGTGAAGCTGACGTTCCTGAGGCGTTCGACGCCCTGGGCATCGGTGAGGCAGAGATCGCGGACCTCCAGCGTCGCGGCGCCGGGGGTGGCGGGCGCCTTGTCGACGCGCAGAAGCACCCGGCGGCCGACCATCAGTTCGGCGAGTTCGGCAGGAGTGGTTTCGGCGGTGGCCAGGGTGCGGACCATTTCGCCCCGGCGCATGACGCTGACCGCGTCGGTGATCGCCATGATCTCGCGGAGCTTGTGGGTGATGAGGATGATGGTCTTGCCCTGCTCGCGCAGGCTTCGCAGGATGCGGAACAGATGATCCGCCTCGGCGGGGGTCAGAACCCCGGTCGGCTCGTCGAGGATCAGGATGTCGGCGTGACGGTACAGCGCCTTGAGGATCTCCACGCGTTGCTGAAATCCGACCGAAAGCTCACCGACGACCGCGTCCGGATCGACCTGGAGTTCGTATTCGCGCGCCAGCCGCGCCAGTTCCCCGCGCGCCCTGGCGAGCGCGCGCCCGAGCAGGGGGCCATCCTCGGCGCCGAGAATGATGTTCTCAAGGACGGTGAAGGGCTCGACCAGCATGAAATGCTGATGGACCATGCCGATGCCCGCGCGGATCGCGGCCTGGCTGTCGTGGATGACAGTGGGCTTGCCATTGACCCGGATTTCGCCCGCGTCCGCGGTATAAAATCCATAGAGGATCGACATCAGCGTCGATTTGCCCGCGCCATTCTCGCCGACGATGCCGTGGATCGTGCCGCGCCGCACGGCGAGATGAATGTCGCGGTTTGCCTGGACCGGGCCAAAGCTCTTGGAGACACCCAGCAGTTCAATGGCGAGGGCCGCGTCCGGCTGCCCTCGCGTTTCCGTCGAAACCACGTCTACTTTACCGGGCAGGCGCTGTCGGTCGTGTAATCATGGACCTTGATCTCGCCCGAGATGATCTTGGCCTTGGCGGCTTCCACCGAGGCGATCATCTCCGGTGTCAGGAGCGCCTTGTTGTATTCATCAACGGCATATCCGACACCGTCCTCGCTCAGGCCCATCACCTGGATGCCGGGTGTCCATTTGCCGTTGTGCACATCCATCATCGCCTTGTAGGTCGCGAGATCGACGCGCTTGAGCATCGAGGTCAGCATCTTGCCCGGATGCAGGTAATCCTGGTTCGAATCCACGCCGATCCCGAGCGCGCCATTGTCGGCCGCCGCCTGCAGCACGCCGATGCCGGTGCCACCCGCCGCGTGATAGATCACGTCCGCGCCCTGGTCGATCTGGCTCTTGGCCAGCTCTCCGCCGCGCACCGGGTCGTTCCAGGCGGCGCCGGTGGTCCCGGTCATGGCCTGAAAGATCACCGCGTCGGGCTTGGCGGCCTTGACGCCCTGCGCATAGCCACAGGCGAATTTCTGGATCAGGGGAATATCCATACCGCCGACGAAACCGACCTTGCCGGTCTTGGAGGCCTCCGCCGCCAGCATGCCGACGAGATAGCTGCCCTCATGTTCGTTGAAGACCACCGAGCGCACGTTCGGCAGATCGACCACCATGTCGATGATCACGAAATCGGTATCGGGGAAATCCGGTGCCACGGCCTCCATCGCCGAGGCATTGGAGAACCCGGCGACCACCACCGGATTATAGCCCTTTTCGGCGAATTTCCGCAGCGCCTGTTCGCGCTGGGCGTCCGATTGAAGTTCGAACTCGTGGTATTCGATGCCGGTTTCGGCCTTAAATTTCTCGGCGCCCTCATAGGAGGCCTGATTGAACGACTTGTCGAACTTTCCCCCCAGGTCGAAGATGACCGCCGGATCGGCGTCGGCTGCGAAAACGCAAGCCGCGGACATCATCAGCGCTGCGATCGCGGCGCCAGGTTTAGCCAAGAGCATCGTCATCCTCCCAAGGGAATTCAGCGGGTCCCGCGACATGCCGACGGCGGCCGGAGTTCGAGGGAAACAGGCGCGCGGGGCCGGAGCCAAGCCCGATTAATGCTTAACCTAACAGGCCGGTCAAATGGTTTTTCCGGGTTCCCGGGGGCCCGGGGTCAGCAGGTTCTTGCGCATGACCAGCCCGTCGATGGGGGGCGCGCCGATGGGACGATAATACCGCGGCCGACGGCCCACCTCCTGATAGCCGCGCCCCAGATAGAGCGCCTGTGCCGGGAGGTTGGTTTCGGCGACTTCGAGATAGACCTGATCGGCCTCGCGCCCGATCGCCGCCCGCTCGAAGGCCCCGAGCAGCGCCGTGCCATGGCCGCGCCGGTGGTGATCGGGATGCACCGCGAGCGTCAGGAGCGTGATTTCCGGCCCGGCGATCTGACCCAGCGCGAAGCCTTCGGGCAGGGTTTCGAGCAGGATCGAGTCGAGAACCAGCAATTCGGCGAATTCGGCCGCCGACCAGGGCCGGGGCACGAAGGTAAAGGCCAGGGCGTGGAGGCGGGCGAGGTCCTCAGGCGTCATCGAGGATCAGGAGCGGCGGTTCGCTGGGCGGGGCGGCGTCGGCGGGGCGGACATAGAGCGGAGCCGGCCGCGGCGTGCCGGGTCCGAACCGGGCCGCGCGGGCGATGGCGACGGGATCGGGGGCCGTGGCCTCTGACCCCGCCCGGCACCCGAGATGAGCCGCGATTTCGCCGGCGCGGTGGCCAAGGCAGAGCGTTTCCGGAGGCAGCGCCGGGAGCCCGGCCATCGTGCACAGGAAAGGCTCCCGGTGATTTTCATCGAGGATCTGGACAAAGAGCTCGCCGCGGCGGTCCTCGGTCGAGACCAGAAGCGGTGCCGGATGGCCTTCGGCCAGCGCCTCGAACAAGGTGACGCCGGCCACGGGCAGGCCGCGCCCGAGCGCGAGACCGCGCGCGAAGGCCACGCCGATCCGCAAGCCGGTGAAATTGCCGGGACCGGTACAGACCGCGAGGGCATCGAGATCCCCCCAGCCGATGCCAGCCTCGGCCAGCAGTTCCCCGAGCAGGGAGGCCAGCCTCTCCGACTGGCCGCGCGGCATCGGTTCAACGCGGCGGGCGAGCATCCTGTCGCCCCGAACCAAAGCGGCCGCGCATTGCGCGGCCGATGTATCGAAGGCGAGAAGCAGGGCGTCAGATGGCAACCGGGCGCACCTCGGTGACTTCGGGGATATAGTGGCGCAGCAGGTTCTCGATCCCCATTTTCAGAGTCATGGTCGAAGAGGGGCAACCGGCGCAGGCGCCCTGCATATGCAGATAGACCACCCCCCGGTCAAAGCCGTGGAAGGTGATGTCGCCGCCGTCCTGCGCCACCGCCGGACGCACGCGGGTGTCGAGCAGTTCCTTGATCTGGACGACGATCGCCTCATCCGGGCCGGAATGGACGGCATGGCTGACCGCGCCTTCCTCGCCATGCATCACCGGCTGGCCCGACTGGAAATGTTCCATGATCGCCCCGAGGATGCCCGGTTTGATATGGGCCCAGTCGGCGGCGTCGGCCTTGGTGACGGTGACGAAATCAGGGCCGAGGAACACGCCCGCCACGCCTCCGGCGGCGAAGATGCGCTGTGCCAGGGGCGAGGATTGCGCCGCCTCCGGCGAGGGGAAATCGGCGGTGCCCGTCGCGAGGACGGCGAGGCCGGGCAGGAATTTCAGGGTGGCCGGATTCGGGGTGGATTCGGTCTGGATGAACATGGGACAAACTCCGTTCGCTGGAAGGTAATTGGTCCTGTTGAGCGAATGAGTCAAGTTATTCCTGGAATGCTTCTAAATTTCGCTGTCAGCTGACGGCGATGATGTCGTCCTTGCTCATCGATCCCGGCACGATGGTGATGGGCACCCGGACATCCCCCATGCGGCGCCCGGTGAGGGCGGCGACCAGGGGCCCCGGTCCCTTCTTGTCGGTGCCCGCGCCCAGGACGAGCACTCCGATTTCGGGGTCGGACTTGATATGGGTGATGACTTCCTCGATCTTGTCGCCTTCGCGGATGGTGAGGGTGGGGGTGATGCCCTCGCGTTTCTCCAGGCGGGATTTGAAGACCTGGAAATGGGCTTCGATCTTTTCGCGCGCCTCGGCCCGCATGACCTCGGCGACCCCCATGAAATGCTGGAACTCCTCTGGCGAGACGATGGCGAGCATACTGACCCCGCCGCCGGTCTTGGAGGCGCGGATCGCGGCATATCGCATCGCATTGAGCATCTCGGGCGTGTCATCGAGAATGATCAGGAATTTGCGCATCGGTTTCCCCCGTTTTCCCCGATCATCGGGTATGGCGGTCGGGGGTGCAAGACGGATGGTGGAACATCAAGGATTTGCATATCGGCGGTAAGGCTCGGACTCGTGGTCCGAGAATCAGGGAGAATTGAATTGGTATCGTTGCAAGCTGTGTTCGCTGCTCTGGTGATGGGACTGGGCCTTGGCCCGGCCCTGGCCGAGGATATCCCCGGAGGGGTCCATTACGAACTGATCGGCCGGTGGGAGCCTGACCGGCTCGACCATATCCTCGACGTGGAGATGCCCGCCTTCGCGGGCGTGACGGTGAAATATACCCCCGCCCGCAACGCGGTGAGCTTGTATCGCGTGACCTATCCCTCCGTCGTGCCGGAGCAGGGGAACCGTCCGATCACCGCGACGGGTCTGGTCGCGGTGCCGGAGGTGGAGGGCAAGACCCTGCCCATCGTGTCCTGGCAGCACGGGACCGTCTATGGCAAGCAGCAGGTGCCGAGCTTCCCCGAGCAGTCCGAGGAAACCGAGGCGATGATCGCCCAGTTCGCCGGGCAAGGCTATGTGGTGATCGGCGCGGATTATTTCGGGATGGGATCCTCGACGGAGCCGGAGGGCTATATCGTCAAGGGCAGCCACCAGCAGGCCTGTTTCGACATGCTGATGGCCGGGCGCGGGGTCATGGACCATCTCGGGCTCGGGGCAGGGGATGTGTTTCTCGCGGGCTGGTCACAGGGCGGGTATGTGACGATGGCGTTCCTGGAGCGGCTGGAGGCCGCCGGACTGGCGCCCAGGGCGGCGGCGACGGCGAGCGCGCCGGTCGATCCCTTTGTCGGTCTGGCGGGGTACCTGAACTTTCCCCGGGCGAACGCGGCGACCTGGTTGAATTCAATGTTCATCCTGTCGGCCTTTTCCTACGAGAATTACTACCGGGTGCCGGGGCTGGCGCGGTCGGTGATCAACGAGGAGTATTACGAGATGGCCCGCAAGGCCTATGAGCGGGAGCCGGGGGATGCGACGCAAATCCCGACCGATCTGCGCAAGCTGATCCGGGCGGAGTATTTCGATCCCCAGTTTTTCGCCAATTCCGCCTATGGCAGGCTGATCGCCGAAAACCAGGTCTATCGCTGGGTGATCCAGACCCCGGTGCGGAACTATTTCGGAGAGAGCGACGAGGCGATCTCGCCGGGCCTGGGGCAACTGGCGATGACCTATCAACAGGCGATCGGCAATGACAAGGTCGAGGCGGTCTCGACCGGGCCGACCACCCATCGCGGGACCTTTGCCACGGCGATCCCGGAGTGGAAGAGCTGGTTCGACGGTCTCCAGGGCAAGTAGGCACACGTGTCCGTGCCCGGACAAACTGTAACTATATGATTCAAATCATATTTTTGGGAATGTCCAGAGTGTGGCCTTCGTTCCCGCGGCGGGGAGTGCAAAAGCCGAGGCGCACAGACGAGCATCCACCCCACCATGCGCGGGTCAGCGGGCGAGACGGCTTGGCGGATGACTCCTTCTTGGAGACATCAGTTTCAAACCACAAGTCCGGGCAGTGCTGATGGATGGGATGGTCTCTACAACAAACCTATGGTGCGCAGAAGATCGGAGAGGTCGGCCTGGATTGGCTGGGACGCGGCGCGGCGAACGTCGTCCAGTCCGAATTTTCCTGCGAGGTCCTGCGCGGAACCGCCCTTACGATATTCGGGCCATTGAGCCTTGAGGTGTCGCATGGCCTCGGCGCTGGTAGGAGGGCGGCGATCTCGTCCCGCGGCCGTATGTCGGAGCAGGACCGCCTCAAAACAGGGAACTTGACGTACAAGATACAACTTGTTCTCTGCGGCGGTCCTTTCCATCTCCGCGTCCTGTTCGGCGTTCAGACCCATCAGATCTGTGTCCAGAAGCAGGAAACGTCTGCGATAGGCTGGCTTGCCGCCGCCCTCGCGCCTGCGAAAGATCTGTATCGCTCGATTGACCAAGGCCAGGGGGCTTCCGGCTTTCGGGATCACCGGATTATCGAGATGGACCGATAGTCCGTGCCTGTCGGACAGTGTTTGCAGGAACGCCACATAGCCTTGCTCGCTCTCGCCCTCGCATCCAACGAAGAATCGGGTTCGGCGGGAAATTCCACGTGGAGCCATTATCCCACCATGGGAACAGCGCCGTATTCTCCACCCATATATTTTCCGAGGAAATTCTCGTCACGACGGACTTTGTCAATTTCGGCCAGGCCATAGATGCGCGTTGCGCCGCCCTGGTCTTTCTCGCAAAAAAGCACTTCCTCCTTCGTCAGATCCTGAAGAAGGGTCGCGCTGTGACAGGTTATCCAGATCTGTGCATTGAACCGATTGCGCGCGGTATCCCCGAACCAGCGGAGAATTTCGGGAAGGAGCAAGGGATGAATGGCGGCGTCGATCTCATCGACCACCGCGATGCCCCCACGTTTCAAGGTCATGAAGATATAAGGGAACATCTTGAAGAACTGTCGTGTCCCGTGGCTTTCCTGGGGGAGTGTCATTATCTGGTCGAGCCCGGAGTGACGAATTGCCAGGATCGGATCATTTTCGTTGGTGATCCAGATGTCCTCGATTCCCAGATCGATCCGGCGGGATATCTTTTGAAGCTCCTCAAGGGAGCCGGGGTTGTTCGCGTACCAACGGGTCATATCGCTCTCGTGATCCTCTATCCTTTCGAGAAAGATATTCGAGACGACCGTGGTCATCGCCGTCACATAGGCGAGTGCGACTTCGTGGTTGAGCCGGGCGAGAGTCGATATTACGCTGACACTCGGCCGTAAAATCTCTTCGAGCAATTTTTCAAGCCGCGCCGAGAGAAAGCCTTTGGCGGCCTTGATCCTTCCGTCCTCTCTACGCTCAAGAATACGGCTGGGCCGACCGGAATGGTTGGGTTGGTAGGAAAGGCGCTCTAGGAGAATCCGATCCTCCTCCGCGCCAGTCCGAGGGGCGATTTCAAGCTCGTAGATATAGGGACACATTCCGCCCTCGCCGGATGTGTCGAGAATATTGACCGGTCCGGCGATCCAGAAGGCGAGGCGTGTCGGTTTTGCTATTCTCTCTGTGCTGCCGAATTTTTGAAACGGCAACATTATGCCTTGTTTCAGTTCAAAACTACGCGCCACGAACCAGGATGCGAATGTAAGCGCCTTGAGCACATTGGACTTGCCAGCGGCGTTTGCCCCGAAAATGGCGACCACGTTCGGAACACGATCCTGAGATCCAGGGTAAATTGGCGATAGCCGCCCGAGCGTGTCCTCCACGGATTGACGGACACGCAGATCGATCACCTGCCGATCCCTAATGGAGTAAAAATTCTCGATCTCAATTCGGAACAGCATGTCGAGTTCTCCCGCTTCCGCCAGATATCGTTCCTTGAAACCGAAGTTTCAACGAAATTTTGGCAGAAGCGGGATTTCGACCCGAGTTTTCTATCACCAATGGTGGTGTGTCACCGGCTGCGCAGCAGTCCCACGATGTCGTAGGTCTGGGCGAGGATCGGTTCGGCGATGGCCGCGGCCTTGTCGGCGCCTGCGCCGAGAATGCGGTCGATCTCGCCTGGGTCGGCCAGCAGTTCGGCCATCCGGCCGCCGATCGGGGCGAGGTGATGGACCGCGAGATCCGCCAGCGCTGGCTTGAACTCCGAGAAGGCCCGGCCCGCGAACTGACCCACCACCTGATCCGGGGTCTCCCCCGACAGGGCGGCGTAGATGTTCACCAGATTGCGCGCTTCGGGGCGCGCGGCCAGATCCGCGAAGGTTTCGGGCAGGGGTTCGGAATCCGTGCGGGCCTTGCGGATCTTGGCCGCGATCGTATCCGCATCGTCGGTCAGATTGATCCGGCTCTGATCCGAGGGGTCGGATTTCGACATCTTCTTGGTCCCGTCGCGCAGGGACATGACGCGGGTCGCCGTGCCCTCGATCACAGGCTCGGGCAGGGGAAAGAAATCCACGCCGTAATCGTGGTTGAACTTGGCGGCGATGTCGCGGGTCAGTTCGACATGCTGCTTCTGATCCTCGCCCACCGGAACGTGGCTGGTGTGATAGGCGAGGATGTCGGCGGCCATCAGCGCCGGATAGGCATAGAGCCCGAGCGAGGCGGCCTCGGCATTCTTGCCCGCCTTGTCCTTGAACTGGGTCATGCGGTCCATCCAGCCGAGCCGGGCGACGCAGTTGAAGATCCAGGCCAGTTGCGCATGGGCCGCCACCTGGCTCTGATTGAAGAGGATCGAGCGTTCGGGGTCGATGCCGCAGGCGATGAAGGCGGCGGTCAGTTCCCGGATCATCCGGCTGAGTTTGGCCGGATCCTGCCAGACGGTGATCGCATGCTGGTCCACGACGCAATAGAGTGTCTGGATGCCCTTGTCCTGTGCCTCGGCGAACCGGCGCAGGGCGCCGAGGTAATTGCCGAGCGTGAGGTTCCCCGACGGCTGGATGCCGGAAAACACGCGGTGGGGGCGGGGGGTCGCATCGAGCATGGCCCGGATCTCCGATGGTGGGTGCGGCTTATTGCCCGCCCCCGGCCCCTTCGTCAACCGGGTGGTCAGGCCGCGCGCCGCCGCATCGCAGCCCTGAGATCCGCGATCCGGAGCCCGCCGGTGCCGAGGACGGTGAGGGCGTAGCTGAGCCCGCCCGCGCCCACGAGCAGCAACAGGGCGATGTAGCGCAGGCCGGAATGCCGCAGCCAGTCGGCGAGCCCCCAGGTTCCGAGCAGGAGCACCGCGCTCATCACCAGGCAGGCGAGCAGGATCCGCGGCATGGCGCGGGCGAGGCGGGCGTCGATTTCCACCGCGCCCTCCATCGAGCGGGTTCCGCGCCAGAGTTGGAAGAGCATGGTCCAGCCCGCCACGGTGGTCCCGAGCGCCGCCGCCGAGAAGCCGATGAGGGGGGCGAGGCCGAGGGCCACGACGGCGTTCACGATCATCGCATGGACGGCGTAGCGGAAGGGGGTCCGGGTGTCCTCGCGCGCGTAATAGACCGGGGAGATGACCTTTTGCATCACGAAGGCGGGCAGGCCCGCGCCATAGATCGCGATGGCGAGCGCGGTGGGCCAGGTGTCGGCGGCGGTGAAGGCGCCGCGCTGGAACAGGACCGCGACGATGGGGACCGGGATGACCATCAGGGCGAAGGCGGCGGGCATGGTCAGGGCGAGGGTGAATTCGGTGGCGCGGTTGATGGCGTCGCGGCCGCCCTGGAGGTCGCCCGCCTTGAGGCGGCGGGAGAGGTCTGGGAGCAGGACCACGCCGACCGCGATGCCGACGACGCCGAGCGGGAGTTGATAGAGCCGGTCGGCATAGGAGAGCCAGGCGACCGCGCCATCGAAGAAGGAGCCGACCTGGCGGCCGACGAGCAGGTTGATCTGGACGACGCCGCCCGCGAAGAGCGCGGGGGTGGCGACGGCGACGAGGCGCTTCATGTCGGGGGTGAGGCGGGGGAGGCGGGGCAGGACGGGGTAGCCCGCCCGCGCGCAGCCCCACCAGACCAGCGCCAGTTGCGCGAGGCCAGAGATCGGGACCGACCAGATCTGCCAGAGGCCGATATCGCCGTTGGTCCAGTCGCCGAGGAGCAGGAAGGCGATCATCACCACGTTCATCAGGATCGGCGCGGCGGCGGCGAGGGCGAAGCGGCCGAGGGAATTCAGGACGCCCGAGAGCAGGGCGGTGAGGGAGATGAGCAGGATATAGGGGAAGGCGATGCGGCCATGTTCGACCGAGAGGGCGAAGCGTTCGTCGCCCGCGAAGCCGCTGGCCATGGCGAGCACCAGCCAGGGCATGATGATCTGTCCAAGCAGGGTGAAGGCGATCAGCACCGCGCCCAGGCCGGAGAGGGCGTCGCGGGCGAAGGATTCGGCGTCGTCGCCCGCCTCGACCTTCTTGGCGAACATCGGGACGAAGGCGAGGTTGAAGGCGCCCTCGGCGAAGAAGCGGCGGAACATGTTGGGCAGGGTGAAGGCGATCAGGAAGGCCTGCGCCACCGGCCCGGTGCCGAGATAGGCCGCCATCAGCACATCGCGGGCGAGGCCGAGGACGCGGCTGATCATGGTCCAGGAGCCGACCTGGAGGAAGGCGGGAAGCAGGCGGATGCCGCGGTTACTCATGACTGGACTCGGGAGTGGTGAAACTCGCGCCGGAGTGACAGATCGGCGCGGGTCCTTCAATCGGTGATCAGCGGTTCTCGCCGTCGATGGTGGAGATCGCGGCGCGCAGGCGTGTCTCGAGCGTGCGGCGGCGGGATTCGGCATGGAGCTTCAGGCCGAACAGGTCCTTGATGTAGAACACATCCACCGCCTGCTTGCCGTAGGTCGCAATAATGGCCGAGGCGATCGAGATATTGTTGGCGGTGAGCGTCCGGGCCAGGTCATAGAGCAGCCCCGGCCGGTCGCGGGTCTCGACCTCGACGATCGTATAGATGTCCGAGCCGAGATTGTCGAAGCGGATGCGGGTCGGCACGATGAAGTCGCGTTCCCGGCGCTTGACCTTGTCGCGTTCGCGCAGGGCGGCGCGTGTGCTGATCCCGCCGGCGAGCGATTGGGCCACGCTGTTGCGCAGACGGTCGAGGCGCGATTCGTCGTAGGGCTTGCCTTCGAGATCCTGGATCCAGAAGGCGGCGGTGGCGATCCCGTCGGTCGAGGTATAGGTCCGGGCATCCACGACATTGGCCCCCGCGAGCGCGAGCGCCCCGGCGATGCGGGCGAAGATGCCGGGATGGTCGGCCATCGCAAAGCAGGCCTGGGTGGCGTCGCGGTCGAAATCCATCTCGAAATTCATCGCAGGTTCGCCATTGGGCAGCGACTGGACGAGATTGGCGAAAATGGCATGGGTGCGGGTGTCGAAGCCGATCCAGTAGGGCGGATAGTGACGCGCGGTTTCCTCCGCGATCCGGTCCGGGGACCAGTCGGCAAGGGCCGCGGTCAGGGCGGCCTTGGCGGAGGCCTCGCGTTCGGGGCGGCTGAGCGCCTGGCTGCCGCCGGTCAGATATTCCAGCGTGTCGTGATAGAGCCCCCGGAGCAGCGTCGCCTTCCAGTTGTTCCAGATGCCTGGACCCACGCCGATGATGTCGCAGACCGTGAGGACGGTCAGGAGCTTCAACCTTGTGGCGCTCTGGACCGACTTGGCAAAGTCGCGGACCGTGCGCGGCTCGCTCAGGTCGCGTTTCTGCGCGGTGTCCGACATCAGGAGATGATTGCGCACGAGCCAGATCACCTGCTCGGTTTCCTCCTCGTCGAGGCCGAGCCGCGGGCACAGGGTCTCGGCGATCTCGGCCCCGACGGTGGAATGGTCCTGGCCCGAACCCTTGCCGATGTCATGCAGCAGAAGGGCGACATAAACGACCCGCCGGTTCACGCCCTTGGCGATGATCTCGGTGCTGATCGGCAGGGCTTCGGAAAGCTCTCCCCGCTCGATCTTGGACAGGGTCGAGATCGTCTGGATGATATGCTCGTCCACGGTATAGCGGTGATACATGTTGAACTGCATCATCGACACGATGCGGCCGAATTCGGGGATGAAGGCCCCGAGCACCCCCACCTCGTTCATCAGCCGCAGGGCCTTCTCGGGATTGGCGTGGCTGAGCAGCAGGCTCAGGAAGATGCGGTTCGCCTCCGGGTCGGCGCGCATCCGGTCGTCGATCAGATCGAGATTGGCCGCCACGATCCGCAAGGCATCGGGATGGATCGGTATTCCGGTCGAAAGCTCCTCCTGGAAGAGTTTCAGGATTTCGACCGGCCGCCGGAGCAAGGACTGGGTGTCGATGAGATCCAGCCGTCCATTGCGCAGCCGATAGCCCTCCGGCGCGGCCTCGCGGCGGTTGGAGAACACGCCCCGGATCGCCCGTCCCAGCGAGGGGCGGGTCTTGATCTGCTGCGCCTCGATCGCCGCGAGGAAGATGCGGGTCAGGTCGCCCACATGTTTGGCATTGGTGAAATAGTCCTGCATGAACCGTTCCACCGACCGCTGCCCCTTGGTCGCGGAATAGCCCAGCGTGGCCGCGATTTCGACCTGGGTGTCGAAGGTCAGCTGTTCGATCGCGCGTTTGCTCAGGAGGTGCAGATGGACGCGGGTCATCCACAGGAAATCGGCGGAATCGGCGAAGACCCGGTATTCCTGCGGGGTGAAGACGCCCATCTGGACCAGATCGGCCGGACGTTCGGCGCGATTGAGGTATTTTGCGATCCAGAACAGGGTCTGGAGGTCGCGCAGGCCCCCCTTGCCCTCCTTGACGTTCGGTTCCAGCAGATAGCGCGTGCTGCCATGCCGCTTGTGACGCTCGGCGCGCTCATTGAGTTTCAGCTCGACGAATTCGGGGCCCGAGTTTTCGAAGACATCCGACCAGAGGCGCTCACTGAGGCGATCCGACAGGGCCCGGTCGCCCCAGAGGAACCGCCGCTCCAAGAGGCTGGTGCGGATCGTCACGTCCGAGCGGCTGAGCCTTATGCAATCCTCGATGGTCCGAACCGAATGGCCGACCTTGAGACGGAGATCCCACAGGCAATAAAGCAGGCTCTCGATCACGCTCTCGCCCCAGGGCGTCTGTTTGTAGGGGGTGAGAAACAGGAGATCGACATCCGAGAAGGGCGCAAGTTCCGCCCGGCCGTAGCCGCCGACGGCCAGTGCCGATATCCGCTCGGAGGCCGTCGGATTCGGGTTGGGATGCAGCCAGCGCAGCACGAAATCGAGCGTCAGGAAAATCACCTGATCGACCAGCCAGGCATAGTCCTGGATGGCGCGGTGCGCCTCGGCGGGGCGCGAGCGGATCTCGTCGGCGATGATGGCACGGCCTTCGGCGAAGGCGGCGCTGAGCACCGGTATCGCGGCCTTGCGGATCTCGGTTCCTCCCGAAACCGCGACCGCCGCCCTGTTCAGGGCCGTCTCGACCGAATGCGTGTCGAGGATGGTGAAGGGCGACCCGAGCAGTCCCCCCCAGTCCGCTGGAATCTGGGAGGGCGAATTGTGTTCAAAAACTGGCTGCGTCAAAGGTCCGTGCCGCTGGTTGGGATACGCTCGCCGTGCCACCCTGGACTTGCAGGATCGCCAGGTTGCGCTGGTTGGTGCCGGCCGTCGTGAAGCGGAAGGGTCCGCTGGCGCCGGCGAAGCCGGACGCCTGGGTCATGCGTTCGGTCGAGAAGGGATTGCCGCCATCCGCGCGCGCCTGGGCGATCAGGGCGCCGACCGCGGCGATGCCGTCGAAGGCAAAGCCCGCCAGTTCATGCGGGGATTCGCCATAGGTCTGCTGGTAGCGGCCATTGAAGGCGGCGAGATAGGAGGGATCGGCCGCCGCGAACACCCCGCCTTGGAGCGCCGGTTCGGCGAGGGCCTCCGCCGAGACATCCCAGCGCTGGAGGCCGAGGAACTGGGCGGAGACGACGTTGGTCCCGTTGTCGCGCAGGCCGCGCGCCATCAGGCCGAGGCCGCCGGTCGGGCCATCCGTCAGGATCACCGCGTCGGCCCCCGCCGATTGCAGCGCGGCGGCGATGGTGGGCGCGGCGGACTGGATGCTGTCGACCGAGAGATTGTAGCCTTCGGAATCGACCAGGGTGGCGCCCCGGGCCTGGACCGCGGCGGCGACCGCGTTGCGGGCGGTCTCGCCTTCGAGGCCGTTCGGATAGACCACCGCGAAACGGCTCAGACCCTGCGACTGGCCATAGGCGACCAGCCGGTCGGCGGTGTTCTGGAAGGTGTTGCCGAGGATATAGACATTGTCCCCCGCGACGTCGGTATTGTTGCTGAAGCTCAGGACCGTGAGGCCCGCCTGTTTCGCGATCGGCTGTGCTCCGGCGGTGGCGGTCGAGAACAGCGGTCCGACGATGATCTGGGCGCCTTCGTTGACGGCCTGCTGCGCCGCCGCCGCGCCGCCCGCCGAGGTGCCCTGGTCGGGATAGACCACGAGATCGATGTTGGCGTTGCGCATATCCGTCTGGGCGAGTTTCGCGGCATTGACGAGGCTGTTGCCGATCCGCTCGCGGCTGGGATCCCCGGAGCCGAGCGGTACGAGCAGGGCCACCTTGACCGGCTGGCTCGGATCGACCTGGAGGCCCGTATCGAGGAGCTTGCCCTGGTTCGCGGTGGGCGCGCAGGCCGCGGCCACCGCCGCCGCGAGGGCGAATGCTCCTGCGCGCAGAATCCGCGCCCTTGAAATACGGCTTGACAGCATGGTCCCTCGCAGCGAGCTTTTTCAACACGTTTCACGGTCGTCGGCGTCGGGCACGCTACGGCCTGGCCTTCCAAAAGGCAACGAGCAATGGATCAGAATGAGAGCGAGAGTCATCGGACGCCGGGGCGGGCGCTGGAGCCGGGGCTTTATTTCGTGGCCACCCCGATCGGGGCCGCGCGGGATATCACCCTGCGGGCCCTCGACATCCTCGGGCAGGCGGATCTGCTCGCCGCCGAGGATACACGCCAGACGCGCAAGCTGCTCGATATCCACGGCGTCAAGCGGGCCGCGCGCACGATTCTGCCCTATCACGATCACAACGGGGCGGCGGCGCGTCCGGCCCTGCTGGCGGCGCTGGCCGAGGGCCGGTCGGTGGCGCTCGTCTCGGACGCGGGCACGCCCCTGGTCGCCGATCCGGGGTATCGGCTGGCGGTGGAGGCGATCGCGGCCGGTTTTCCGGTCTTCGCGGCGCCGGGGGCCTCGGCGGTGCTGGCGGCCCTGTCCGTCGCGGGGCTGCCGACGGACCGGTTCCTGTTCGCGGGGTTCTTGCCGCCCCGATCGAGCGCGCGGGCGCGGTTCCTGCGCGAATTCGCGGCGGTTCCGGCGACGCTGGTGTTTTACGAATCCCCCCGCCGCCTGTCGGAAAGCCTCGCGGCCCTGGCGGGGGCCTATGGGGCGGAGCGTCCGGCGGCGGTCTGTCGGGAGTTGACCAAGCGGTTCGAGGAGGTCCGGCGCGGACCCTTGGGCGATCTCGCGGCGGCGCAGGCGGGGGAGCCCGATCCCAGGGGTGAGATCGTGATCGTGGTCGGGCCTCCGCTGGAGGTCGAGGTGACGGAGGATGCGCTGGACGCGGCGTTGGAGGAAGCTTTGGAGCGGCTGTCGGTCAAGGACGCGGCGGCGGAGGTGGCCGAGGCGCTCGATCTGCCGCGGCGCCGGGTCTATGCGAGGGCGCTCGATCTGTCGGAGGAACAGTGATGCCGGGCCGGGGCGCCTATTTCAACGGACTGGTCGCCGAGGAGATCGCGGCCGGGACCTATCTGCGCGACGGTGGACGGGTGCTGGCCACGCGCTGGAAATGTTCCGAGGGCGAGATCGACCTGATCGTGGATCTCGCCGGCACGCTCGTCTTCGTCGAGGTCAAGGCGCGGCGCAGCCACGCGGCGGCCGGGGTCGCGATCACCCCCGCGCAGTGGCGGCGTCTGGGCGCGGCGGCGGAGCGGTATCTGGCGGCGACGGGCCCGGTCGACTGCCGGTTCGACGTGGTTCTGGTCGACCGGGCGGGAGTCGCGGAGCGGATCGAGAATGCCTGGAGTTTCGATGCCCCCTGAGGCGGGGTTGCGCAGCCGGGGCGGGGCGGGCATGACTGCCATCGAAACGCCTTGGGAGAGATGCCGATGGCCCTGAGTGTCGCCGTCCAGATGGACCCGATCGAGAATATCAATATCGCCGCCGACAGCACCTTCCGGATCATGGAAGAAGCGCAGGCGCGGGGGCACCGCCTGTTTTATTATACCCCCGACCGGCTGGCCTATGAGGAGGGCCGGGTGACGGCGCGTGGCTGGCCGGTCGAGGTGCGCCGGGTCAAGGGCGATCACTTCACCCTCGGTGAGGAAACCGTGATCGACCTCGGGGACTGGGACGTGGTCTGGCTGCGCCAGGATCCGCCGTTTGACATGGGGTATATCACGACGACCCATCTCCTGGAGCGGATCCAGCCGGGGACGCTGGTGGTGAACGATCCGTTCTGGGTGCGGAACTATCCCGAGAAACTCCTGGTGCTGGATTTCCCGCATCTGACGCCGCCGACGACGATCGCGCGCGACATCCGGACCCTGCGCGCATTCAAGGACCGGCACGGGGATATCATCGTCAAGCCGCTCTATGGCAACGGCGGGGCGGGGATCTTCCGGCTCGATCCGAACGACCGGAATTTCAATTCGCTCTATGAACTCTTCACCGGCATCAATCGCGAACCCCTGATCGCCCAGAAATTCCTCCCCGCCGTCAGCGCGGGCGACAAGCGGGTGATCCTCGTCGATGGCGAGCCGGTCGGCGCCATCAACCGCGTCCCGGCGGAGGGCGAGACGCGGTCGAACATGCATGCCGGCGGAACCCCGGTGAAGGTCGGCCTGACCGAGCGGGATCTGGAAATCTGCGCGGCGATCGGGCCGCTCCTGCGCGAAAAGGGCCAGATCTTCGTCGGGATCGATGTGATCGGGGACTGGCTGACGGAAATCAACGTGACCTCTCCGACCGGCATCCAGGAGCTGGAGCGGTTCGACGGAACGAACGTGGCCGCGAAAATCTGGGAGGCGATCGAGCGCCGCCGGGCCTGATCCCTTGGCCTCCTGGCAGCTCAGGGCCCTCAATCTGGCGCTTCGGATCGTGGTCAAGCCCCGGTTGGCGCGGCTCAGGGATTATCGGCAGGCGCGCCAGCGGCTCGATGCGAGGCCGCCCCCCTTGACCGTGCCCGCCCGGTCCGAGGCGCTGGGGGAGGGGCCGCGCGCGATCCCGGCGCTGCGGCTGCCAGGGGCGGGGCGGGGTCCGACGATCCTCTGGATGCATGGCGGGGCCTATTGCATCGGATCGCCCCGGACCCATGCCGCGATGGTCGCGGCCCTGGCGCGGCGGCTCGGGGCGGGGGCGGTGCTTCCCGATTACCGGCTGGCACCGGAGCACCCCTTTCCGGCGGCGGTCGAGGATGCCTTCGCCGCTTGGCGCGGGCTTCTGGCAGAGGGGGTCGATCCGGCGCGGATCGTGCTCGGCGGCGACAGCGCGGGCGGGGGGCTCGCCTTCGCGCTCCTCCATCAGATCCTCGCGGCGCGGGACCCGGTGCCGGGCGCGGTGATCGCCTTCAGTCCCTGGACCGACCTGACCCTCTCGGGGGCCAGCCTGCGGGAGCTGGCCGCGCGGGAGGTGATGCTTCCGGCCTGGCGGGCGGCGGAGGTGCGCGACACCTATCTCGGCGGAGCGGACAGCCGCGATCCGCGCGCCTCGCCGGTGCTGGGGCGGTTTCGGGGCGCGCCGCCGGTCCTGATCCAGGCGAGCCGCGCCGAAATTTTGCGCGACGACGCGGTGGCGATGGCGGCGCGGCTGGAGGCGGACGGGGGGACGGTGACGCTCGACCTCTGGGCCGACACGCCGCATGTCTGGCAATTCCACGCGGGCCGCCTGCCCGAGGCGGACGCGGCGATGGACCGGGCGGCGGATTTCATAAGATCGGCGCAGGGTTTGACTGGGTCACAGGGTTGACCGGGATGGGGGTCGGCCGAATCTCATGCCTTGGCCTGTAACGTTCGACAGCTTCGGACCGAAGGGACCGCGCACGAGGCAAGCGGAGGGGGCGATGGGACGTATCTGGATCGGGCTTCTGATCGGTGGGCTCTGGCTCGGGACGGGCGCCACGGCGCAGGAAGGAGTGATGGTGCCCGCGCCGCTCCTGGACCAGCGGACCGAGGCGACGGCGGTTTTCGCAGGTGGTTGTTTCTGGGGGACACAGGGCGTGTTCCAGCATGTCGAAGGCGTGCGCAGCGCGGTCTCGGGCTACGCGGGGGGCGCGGCTTCGGATGCGCATTATCTCAATGTCGGGACAGGAACGACCGGCCATGCGGAGTCGGTGGAAATCACCTTCGATCCGACAAGGATCAGCTATGGCACCCTGTTGCGGATATTCTTCGCGGTGGCGCATGATCCGACCCAGGTGAACCGACAGGGGCCCGACGAAGGTCCGCAATATCGCTCGGCGATCTTTCCACGGGATCCGGCGCAGGCGGCGGTCGCGCGGGCCTATATCGCCCAGATCAACCAGTCGGGCGTCTTCGCGGCCCCCGTTGCGACGACGATCGAGCCGGGGCGATCCTTCTTTCCGGCGGAAAGCTATCACCAGGATTACCTGACCCTGAATCCCGATGCGCCTTATATCGTTTACAACGACCTGCCAAAGATCGAGCGGCTGCGGGAAATGTTTCCCGATCTCTATCGCGCCGATCCGGTGCTGGTCTCGGAAGTGGGCCTCGACTGACACCCTCGGTCCGGCTCCGCGATAAAGCGCCCCTTCGCCGGGGCAAAGCCATGGATCAGAAGGTCAGGCGGTAGCCGATGGCCTCGGCGATATGGGGGCGCTGGATCGTGTCGCTCTCGGCGAGGTCGGCGATGGTGCGGGCGACGCGCAGGACCCGGTGATATCCGCGCGCGCTCATCCGGAACCGTTCGGCAATGTCGCGCAACAGGGCGAGGGCGTCCGGTTCCGCCTCGCAGATCGTGTCGAGCAGATCGCCCTCGGCTTCGGCATTCACGCTGATCCCCTCGACCCCCTCGAACCGCTCGCGTTGCAGGGCGCGGGCGGCGGCGACCCGGGCCGCGATATCGGCCGAGGGCTCGCCGGTCGGGGGCAGAGCAAGTTCTTCGACCGAGACGGGTGGAACCTCCAGCCGCAGGTCGAACCGGTCGAGCAGCGGTCCCGAGACGCGGCCCATGTAATCCGCGCCGCAGTCGGGCACGCGCGCGCAGGCGCGGGCCGGATCGGAGAGATAGCCGCAGCGGCAGGGATTGGCCGCCGCCACCAGCATGAAGCGGCAGGGATAACGCACATGGGCATTGGCGCGGGCGACGATGACATCGCCGGTTTCGATCGGCTGGCGCAGGGTTTCGAGCACGGGGCGGGGGAATTCGGGAAATTCATCGAGAAAGAGCACGCCGTGATGGGCGAGGCTGATTTCCCCCGGCTTGGCGCCCCGGCCGCCGCCGACCACCGCCGCCATCGAGGCGGTGTGATGGGGGGCGCGGAACGGGCGATCGCGCGAGATACCGCCTTCGTCGAGCAATCCGGCGAGGGAATGGATCATCGAGGTTTCCAGCGCCTCGGTCGGTTCGAGTGGCGGCAGGATCCCGGGCAGGCGGGCGGCGAGCATGGATTTGCCCGAGCCGGGCGGGCCGACCATCAGGACGTGATGCCGCCCGGCGGCGGCGATTTCGAGCGCGCGCTTGGCCTTTTCCTGGCCCTTGACGTCGCGCATGTCCTTGTATTCGGCGGCGTTGCTGACGCTGCCGGGCAGGGCGGGATCGAGCACCGCGCGCCCGGTGAAATGATTGACGAGGGCGATCAGGGATTTCGGGGCGATCACCTGAACCGCGCCGACCCAGGCGGCCTCCGCCCCGCAGGCGGCGGGACAGATCAGGCCGCATTCCGCCTCGGCCGCCGCGACCGCCGCCGGCAGCGCGCCGATCACCGCGACCAGCCGGCCGTCGAGCGCCAGTTCCCCGAGCGCCACATGCGAGGCGACGGCGTCCCGGGACAGGATCTCCATCGCGCTGAGGAGGGCGAGGGCGATGGGCAGGTCGAAATGCGAGCCTTCCTTGGGCAGGTCGGCGGGCGAGAGATTGACGGTGATCCGTTTGGCCGGGAGCGCGAGGCCCATGGCGGTGAGGGCGGAGCGGACGCGTTCCTTGGCCTCGGAGACCGCCTTGTCCGGCAGGCCGACGAGATTGAAGGCGGGCAGGCCGGCGGTGATGGCGCATTGCACCTCGACCAGCCGCGCCTCGACGCCCTGAAAGGCCACGGTAAAGGCTAAGGCCACCATTCTGTCTCGTCCCCGTTTGGGGCGAGGGTGGGTGGGAAAGATTGCGTCGGGGTTAACAGAGGGTGAGCAGGGCCATGACCGCGGGCCAGGCGGCGGGATCGGCGACGGTCTTGTCGCGGCAGAAGGGGTTACAGAAGCCGATCCGGGTGCCTTCGATCTCGGCAATGCTGTCGGGGGCGACGGGCAGGCCGGAGAAGGGACAGGTCGAATTCATCGCGGGGCCGTCGGAGGGCGCGGCGCGCAGGGGCGCGGGGCCGGGCCAGGGCCGTTCGGGCAGGTCGAGGTCGCAATCGACATGGACCGACGATTCGACCAGCCCCATGGCACGCCAGCGGCGAAAGGCGGGATCGGCGAGATGGAGGGCGACATAGGCCGCGGCCTCCGGTCCCACCGGCAGGTCATAACTGGCGATGCGCGCGGCCACCGGGGCGAAATAAGCGTCGGCGATGGAATAGTCCCCGAAGAGCCAGCCCGCCCCGCCATATCCGGCCCAGGACCAGAGCGTTTCGATCCGGGCGAGATCGGCGCGGACCGGGTCGGAGGGGACAAAGCCCACATAGGCGCGGCGCAGGTTCATCGGACAATCGTTGCGCAGCGCGGAAAAGCCCGCGTGCATCTCGGCGGTGATGCTCCGGGCGCGGGGGGCGGCGTCGGCGGGCCAGAGGGCAAGGTCGGGATAGCGGTTTGCCAGCGTTTCGGCGATCGCGAGCGTGTCATAGACGACGGCGCCATCGGGGAGGCGCAGGATCGGGACGGTCCGCGCCGGGGCGAAGGGTGCGAGTTCGCTGGCGAATTCGGGGGAATCGAGATGGACGCGGAGCGTTTCACGTTCGATCCCGAACTTCTCGAACAAAAGCCAGCTGCGCAGCGACCAGCTGGAATAATTGCGGTCACCGACCACGAGCAGATTTTGCGCCATGGGCTTTTCTCCCCGATGGATGCCGCGGTTTTCGCGGCGCATCACGATTTTGTGCGAGTGCGTTCAGAACGGTGGAATTTTTGTGAACGGGCCGGAACCAAAGTCAAGCGAAAAGCCTTTTGAATGGAGGACTTGAATTCCGCGAGGAGGGAGAGGTCGGATATCACGGGGAAGGCTTTCACATTCAACCCGGCGTCCTGGTGATCCAAAGCGCGCGCACACGCGTAGACTCGTTAATATGGGTGAAGTTTGCGTCAATGCGCAGCCGGCCCGGCGCGCTGGAGGATTGCGGATGGCCTTCGAAGACAATGCAACCCGGACCGTGACAAAACGTGCCATGGGCGCCGAGATGCTGGATGCCGAAACGGAACTGGCGCTCGCGCGTGCCTGGCGCGACGAGGGGGACGAGAAAGCCCTGCATCGGCTGGTGAATGCCTATATGCGTCTCGCCGTGTCCATGGCCTCGAAATACCGGCGGTACGGGGCGCCGATGCCGGATTTGATTCAGGAGGCCGGGGTCGGCCTGATGAAGGCGGCGGAGAAGTTCGATCCCGACCGGGGGGTCCGGTTCTCGACCTACGCGGTCTGGTGGATCAAGGCCTCGATCCAGGATTATGTGATGCGGAACTGGTCGATGGTGCGGACGGGGTCGACCTCCTCGCAGAAATCGCTGTTCTTCAACCTGCGCCGGGTGCGCGCCAAGCTGGAGCGCGAAGCTGGAGCGAGTGGCGAGGTGATCGATGCCTATCGTCTGCGCGAAATGATCGCCGAGGAAGTGGGCGTCCCCCTGCGCGATGTCGAAATGATGGATGCGCGGCTCTCTGGTTCGGATTTTTCGCTCAATGCCCAGCAGGCGGGGGAAGAGGGCCGGGAATGGGTCGACACCCTGCGCGACGATGGACCGCAGGCGGCCGAGACGGTGACCCGTAACGCGGATCTCGCGCGGGTGCGGGGATGGCTGGCGGATGCGTTGTCCTCGCTCAATGCGCGCGAACGGATGATCATCATCGAGCGCAAATTGCGCGACGATCCTAGGACGCTCGAAAGCCTCGGGCTGGAACTGGGGCTGAGCAAGGAGCGCGTGCGGCAGCTCGAGGCGCAGGCGCTGACCAAATTGCGAAAGCGTCTTGAAAGTGTTACCGGTTCCGCGGCGGAGGCGCTCGCCACCGCCTGAAAACCGCGTGACCCCCGGGCTGGTCCATGCAATAGTGTGGGCCGATCTCAGGCAATCGGGGGGCGAAATGCGGGTCGGGATATTCGCCTTGGTCGCGATTCTTGCCGTGTCATGGTGCGCCGTCGCGGCCGAGACCTCCAGCATCGCCGATTTCATCCAACTGGCGCGCAAGGCCGATATCGTGGTGCTGGGCGAGGTCCATGACAACGCCGCCCACCATGCCAATCAGGCGGCGATCGTGGCCGCCCTGCGGCCGGCGGCCCTGGTCTTTGAAATGTTCCCCCAGGCATCCGAGGAAAAGATCAACGAACTGCGCGCGGGCGGTGCCAAACCGGCCGAGATCGCGGCGGCTCTGGACTGGTCCAGCAGCGGCTGGCCGGATTTTTCCTATTACGCGGCGATTCTCGCGGCGGCCCCCCATGCGCAGGTGTTCGGAGGCGGCCAGCCCACCGCCGATGTGCGGCGCGCGGTGATCGAGGGGGCGGCGGGAGCCTTCGGTCCGGACGCGGCCACCTATGGCCTGGATGTTCCCCTCCCGCCCGCCGAGCAGGCCGCCCGCGAGAAACTGCAATCGGAGGCGCATTGCGGCCTCGTCGCCGCCGAGGTGCTGCCCGGCATGGTCGAGGCACAGCGGTTCCGGGACGCGGGCCTGGCGGACGCGGCGCTCTGGGCGCGCACCATGACCGGCGGGGGACAGGTGGTGGTCATCACCGGCAGTGAACATGCCGACAAGGCGCGGGGGATGCCCGCCGCCGTGGCGATCGCGGACCCCAAGGTCAAGCTGGTGTCCCTTGGTCAGTTCGAGAGCGCGGTTCCTCCGGCCGAGGCGTCGCATTTCGATGGCTGGATGGTCTCCGCCCCCACCAACAAGGGGGATCGCTGCGGGCCGCTGCGCGCTCCCCGGAACTAGGGCCGTTCACACGGGGCCCTGCTCACTCCATTTGAATTTCCCCGGTCCTTGGGTCATCGAAGGGGTGCCATTCGATTGGAAATCGCTCTGGAATTCCCGGGGGAGAAACGGAAGATGCTGACGGGTCGTGGAATATTGCTGATCGTCGGGGGGGGGATCGCCGCCTACAAGAGCCTCGAACTGGTCCGCCTGTTGCGAAAGGCCAATGCGCGGGTCGTGCCGGTCCTGACGGCGGCGGGCGGGGAGTTCGTCACCCCCCTCTCACTCTCGGCGCTCGCGGGGGAGAAGGTCTATCAGGATCTCTTTGACCTGACCGACGAGGCCGAGATGGGCCATATCGAACTGTCCCGCGCCGCCGATCTGGTGGTGGTGGCCCCGGCGACGGCGGATCTGATCGCCAGGATGGCGCATGGATTGGCCAACGATCTGGCCAGCACGCTCCTGCTTGCGACCGACAAGCGCGTGCTGCTGGCCCCGGCGATGAATGTGCGGATGTGGCTGCATCCGGCGACGCAGCGCAACCTCGAAATCCTGCGCGGCGACGGTGTCCTGAGCGTCGGGCCGGACGAGGGGTCGATGGCCTGCGGCGAATTCGGGCCGGGACGGCTGGCCGAGCCGCCCGAAATCTTCGCGGCGATCACCAGGGCCCTCGCGCGGCGGGACATGGCGGGGCGGCATGTGCTGGTGACCTCCGGTCCCACCCACGAGCCGATCGATCCGGTCCGCTATATCGCGAATCGCTCCTCGGGCCGACAGGGAACCGCGATCGCCGAGGCCCTCGCGGCGCGCGGGGCGCGGGTCAGTTTCGTGACCGGCCCGGCGGAGGCCCCGCGCCCGCTCGGCTGCGAGATCATCGAGGTCGAGACCGCGCGCGAGATGGCGGCGGCGGTCGAGGCGGCGCTGCCCGCCGATTGCGCGATCTTCGCGGCGGCGGTGGCGGATTGGCATGTGACCTCGGCCCGGGACAGCAAGATGAAGAAGGATCTGTCCGGTGCTCCGCCCCGGCTGGAACTGGCGGAAAATCCCGACATCCTGAAATCGGTGGCGCGCCGGTCGGCGGGACGGCCGCGGCTCGTGATCGGCTTCGCGGCGGAAACCGACGATGTTCTGGCCAATGCTCTGGCGAAACGGGAACGCAAGGGCTGTGACTGGCTGGTGGCCAATGATGTGAGCCCCGCGAGCGGCATCATGGGCGGCGTTGAAAATGCCGTGACCCTGATCACCGCCGAGGGGGCCGAGCCCTGGCCGCGGATGTCCAAGACCGCGACCGCGCAGGCGCTGGTCGATCGCATCGCAAAGGCCCTGGCATGAGCGTCGAGATCGGCATTCTCGTTCTGCCGGGTCGGGACCCGGACATGCCCTTGCCCGCCTATGCGACGGAGGGGGCGGCGGGACTGGATGTCTGCGCCAATCTCGCGCCGGAGGATCGCGCCAATGGCCTGACCCTGCCTCCCGGCGCGCGGATGTTGGTGCCGACCGGCCTTGCGATGGAGATCCCGCCGGGGTTCGAGGTCCAGATGCGGCCGCGATCGGGACTGGCGTTGAACCAGGGGGTGACGCTGCTGAACAGCCCCGGCACGATCGATGCCGATTACCGGGGGGAGGTCGGGGTGATCCTCATCAATCACGGAACCGGGCCGGTGGTGATCGCGCACGGGACGCGGGTGGCGCAGATGGTGGTGGCGCCGGTCACGCGGGCCCGGCTGCGCCGGGTCGAGGCGCTGGGCGAGAGCGCGCGGGGCAGCGGCGGATTTGGATCGACGGGGTTGAGACCATGACACCCGAGGAACTGGAGCGCTATGCCCGCCATATCATGCTGCGCGAGGTGGGGGGCGTGGGACAGCGGCGGCTCCGCGCCGCGCGGGTGCTGGTGGTGGGCGCGGGTGGGATCGGCGGCCCGGTGCTGCTCTATCTCGCGGCGGCGGGGGTCGGGGTTCTCGGGGTGGTCGATGACGACGTGGTGAGCCTCTCGAACCTGCAACGCCAGATCCTTTATGGCACGCCCGACATCGATGCGCCGAAGGTCCGGCGCGCGGCCGAGGCTTTGGCGCGGCTTAATCCCGGCACGCGGGTCGAGGCGCGCGAGGAGCGGCTGGGGGCGGAGAATATCGATGCGATCCTGGCGGACTATGACCTCGTGCTGGACGGTTGCGACAATTTCCCGACGCGGTATCTGGTGAACGCGGCCTGTGTCCGGGCAGGCAAGCCGCTGTTGTCCGCGGCGATGAGCCAATGGGAGGGACAGGTTGCCCTGTTCGATCCGGCGCGGGGCGGGCCCTGTTATGCCTGTCTGTTCCCGGAGGCCCCCGCGCCGGGCCTTGCGCCGAGTTGCGCCGAGGCGGGCGTGATCGGCGCCCTGCCCGGAGTGATCGGCTCGATGCTGGCGCTCGAGGCGATCAAGCAGATCACCGGGGCGGGCGAGGGGCTGCGCGAACGGATGCTGATCTTTGACGGGCTCTATGGCGAGAGCCGGCGCCTGTCCGTCCATGCCCGGGCCGGATGCGACGTGTGTGGGGGATCTTTGCACGAGGGGGTTCAAAACCGGACCCGGAGGGGCTAGATTGGGGAGTGGCGGGTTCTAGCCTTCCCGTGAGGGGCCCAAATCCTGGTGGCCGTAAACATTCTTGAGGGAGCCGGCTCTGTGACTGGTCCTGGCCTATCGCATCTGGTGCCCACCTGGTAAACCAGGCTCTCAAGGATATGACGCCCTAACGGTCGCGCCGGGCCCGCCGCCCACCCCTCCCGATCGTGTTGAATTCTTGATTTCCTTCCGGCCCCTGTGCAGGTATGGGGATGATCCCTCGTACCACGCGCTGGACCCGGACCTTGGAAGACATCGATACGATCAAGCAACATGCCCGCGAGTCGGCCTATGAGGCGCGGGCCCGGGCGCACGGATCGGGAATCGGGGCGGCGCGCCGGGCGGCGGCCCATGTGCTGGCGGCGGTGGCCGGCCTGCGGGATGTCTCGGTGGTCTCCGGCTATCTGCCGATCCGAAGCGAAATCGATCCCCGGCCGGCGATGCTGGCGCTCCATGGGCTCGGGCTCAGGATCTGCGTTCCGGTCATCCAGGCCAAGGACAAGCCGCTCCTGTTTCGCGCCTGGACGCCCGCCGTGGCCCTGAGGCCCGGTCCTTTCGCGGTTCCGGTTCCGGTCGAGGGCGACTGGCTGGAGCCCGATCTGTTGCTGGTGCCTCTGCTGGCCTTTGACGAGGACGGAAACCGGCTCGGCTATGGCGGCGGGTTCTATGACCGGACGCTGGAGGCCTTGCGGGCCGTTCGTCCGATCCATGGATATGGCCTGGCCTATGAGGCGCAGAAGGTGGCCGAGGTCCCGCGGAGCGCGACCGATGCGCCGCTGGACGCGGTCGTGACCGAGGCGGGCATTCGCCCGACGCGGCCCGTGGCCCCGCGCGATTCCTGAGGGGAACCCTCGGGCTGGATCTTTGGCTCGATCGGGTCTAAAGCCGCCCTATCATGAAAATACTTTTCCTCGGTGATGTGATGGGCCGGTCCGGCCGGGCGGCGGTGGCGGAGCATCTGCCCCGGCTCCGACGCGACATGCGGCTCGATTTTGTCGTGGTGAATGGTGAGAACGCCTCCGGCGGCATGGGCCTGACCGCCGCCCATGCGACGGATTTGCTGGCGGCGGGCGCGGATTGCCTGACGCTCGGCGATCACGCCTTTGACCAGAAGGACATGCTGGCCTTCGTCGAGACCGAGCCGCGGGTCCTGCGTCCCTTGAACTATGCCCGCGGGGCGCCCGGCCATGGCGGACGCCTGTTCGATGCTCCGGGCGGTCGCAAGGTGTTCGTGGCCCAGGTGCTCGGGCAGGTCTTCATGAAACGCCCCTTCGACGATCCGTTCTCGGCGATCGACGCGGCGCTCCGGCCGATGCCGCTCGGCGGGGTCGCCGCGGCGGTGATCGTCGATGTCCACGCCGAGGCGACATCGGAGAAGATGGCCCTTGGCCATTGGTGCGACGGGCGGGCGAGTCTGGTGGTGGGCACCCATACCCATGTGCCCACGGCGGACACACAGATATTGGCGCGCGGCACGGCCTATCAGTCCGACGCGGGGATGTGCGGCGATTATGACAGCGTGATCGGCATGGACAAGCTGGAGCCGATCTCGCGCTTTGTGACCGGCATGACCAAGGGGCGGTTCGAGCCGGCGGCGGGACCGGCGACGCTCTGTGGTGTCTATATCGAGACCGACGATGCCACCGGCCGGGCCAGGATTGCGCGTCCGCTGCGGGTCGGGGGACGCTTGACCCAGACCGAAGCGCTCTGAGATGACCCGGATTTCGCCGGTCGCCTTCCTCTTTGTCGTGGGCGCGCTCTGGGGGCTGTCCATTCCCCTGCTGCGGGTAGCGGTTTCGACCGGACATCAGCCTTTGGGCATGGTGCTCTGGCAGAATGTGATCACGGCGGTGATCCTGGGGGGCGCGCTGTGGCTCAGAGGCCGGCCCTTTGGACTATCCCGGCGCAATCTCGGGCTTTTTGTCGTGGTCGCGGGATTTGGCGCGGTTTTGCCTGGGTACTTTACCTTCCTGACAGCGGCGCATCTGTCGTCGGGGGTCCGGTCGATCGTCATCGCCGCGGTGCCGATGTTCGTCCTGCCGATGGCCCTGCTCCTCGGGCTGGAGCGGCCGAACGGACGCAGGGCGCTGGGCGTCGCCTTTGGCACGGTTGCGATCGCCGTGCTGGCGCTGCCCGGCGGGGGCGCCGCGGGCACGGTCGGCCTGCTCATGCTGCTTTTGTCGCTGATCTCGCCGCTGAGCTACGCGGTCGAGGCGAATTATCTCGCCCTGCGCGGGGGAAGGGGGCTTGACCCGTTCCAGATTCTGTTCGGCGCGTCGCTGGTCTCGATCGCCCTGAGCTGGCCGCTGGCGGAAATGACCGGCCAGATGCCCCGGCTGGATCAGGGCTGGGGCGCGGCGGAAGGAGCGGTGCTTGCGGCGGGCATTCTCAATACGCTGGCCTATGCGGGGTATATCTGGCTGGTCGGGCGGGCCGGATCGGTCTTTGCAAGCCAGATCGCCTATCTCTCCACCGGGTTTGGCGTCATCTGGTCGATGATCCTCTTGGGCGAGCGCTATGGATCCTTGGTCTGGCTCGCCCTGCTCCTGATGCTGGCGGGTGTTACCCTGGTGCGGCCAAGGCACGAATTGCCTAAAAAATCATGAATTGCTTGCGGCAAAGGACGGTTTCATCCTGAAATCGGCTTGTCGTAAAGGAATCCATCCTGCAAGGATGCTCCGCTGTGATCTTCCCGCCGGCCGTTCCGCGGGAAGAAGTGAGTTGGTGAGGTGAATTTGACCGAGTTCCTGCATTCCCCGGGTTTTCCCGCGATTTTGACCCTGACCGTTCTGGCGGGTATGATGATCCTGTTTTTGCTCGAGATTTTCCCCGTGGAAGTCACGGCGATGATCGGAGCCGCGCTGGTTGTGATTCTGGGCGTGGTTCCCCTCGACGGGGTCCTGAAATCCTTTTCCAATCCCGCGCCCTGGACAATCGCCGCGATGTTCATCGTCTCCGGCGGTATGGTCCGGACCGGCCTGATCAGCGAATTCACCCGAATCGTGTCCCGCCACGCAGCCGAGAACAAGGTTCTGGTCCTGCTCGGCGTGGGGATGTTCGTCGCGATCACCTCCGCCTTTACCAACAATACGCCGCTGGTCGCCGTGATGATTCCGGTGACGATCCAGTTGGCGCACACGATGGGGCTGTCGCCGTCCAAGCTGCTGATCCCCTTGTCCTACCAGACAGTGCTCGGCGGCATGATCACCATGATCGGCACCTCGACCAACCTGCTGGTCGATGGCGTCGCCCGGGCCCAGGGCATGGCGCACTTCACCCTGTTCGAGATCGCACCGCTCGGAATTCCCGTGATGCTCGCCGGTTTTGCGACGATGTGGTTGCTGGTGCCGTGGTTGCTTCCGTCGCGGGCCTCGATGGCGGACATGCTGGGCAATCGCAAGCGGATGAAATTCTTCACCGAAGTGGTGGTGCCCGAGGGCTCGCCCCTGATTGGACAGAGCGTGATGTCGGTCGCGATCTTCAAGCGCGACGAGATCCGGGTGATCGATCTCATCCGGGGGGACGAATCCCTGCGCCGACAGTTCCCGGAGGTGATCCTCGCCGAGGGAGACCGGGTGGTGCTGCGGACCGAGATGCAGGAGCTGCTCGGCCTGAAGGACAGCGCCCATGTCACGCTGGTCGACCGGGTCGGGTCCAAGCGGACGACGATGGTCGAGGCCCTGATCCTGCCGGACTGCGATCTGGTCGGGCGGTCGCTCGGGGCGCTGCGGCTGCGGCGGCGGTACGGGGTCTATCCCCTGGCCGTGCATCGGCGCAACCAGAACCTCGGGCGGCAGCTCGACGATGTGGTGGTCCGGGTCGGGGATACCCTGCTGCTGGAGGGGGCTCCGGACGATATCCGGCGTCTGGCGGATGATGTCGACCTGATCAATCTCAACGAGACCACCGACAAACCGTTCAAGCGCGAGCGCGCGCCGCTGGTGCTCGTGGTCCTGGTGGCGATCGTGGTCATGTCGGCCTTCGATACCGTGCCGATCCAGATCCTCGCGATGCTGGGCGTGGTGACGCTGCTGGCCACGCGGACCATCGAGCCCGAGGAGGCCTGGAGCACGGTCAGCGCCTCCCTCATGGTGCTCATTCTCTCGATGCTGGTGGTCGGCGATGCGCTCGACCGATCCGGGGCGGTTTCCGTGCTGGTGGACTGGGTTTCCCCCTGGCTCGCGACCCTGTCGCCTCTGGGGGTGCTGTTCGTCCTCTATTTCTTCACGCAGATCCTGACGGAACTTCTGTCGAACAACGCGGTGGCGATCGTGGTGACGCCGGTGGCCATTGCCCTGGCGCACAGTCTCGGGCTCGATCCCAGGCCCTTCGTGGTGGCGGTAATGTTCGCGGCGACGCTCGCCTTTGCAACGCCGATCGGATATCAGACCAACACGATGGTCTATGGGCCGGGCGGGTACAAGTTTCTCGACTATGCCCGGATCGGCGTTCCGCTCAATATCATCACGGGGATCGTCTCCTGCCTGATAATACCCTTGATCTGGCCGCTGACGCAGGGTTGAATCTTCCTTGCGTCACGGCATATAAGGCGCGCCTGAACAGCGCATCCGACGGAGTTGCCTCTCGTGGCCGGACATTCCAAATGGGCCAATATCCAGCATCGCAAGGGGCGGCAGGACGCCGCCCGTTCGAAGCTGTTTTCCAAGTTCTCCAAGGAAATCACCGTGGCGGCCAAGCTCGGCGATCCTGATCCCGACAAGAACCCGCGGTTGCGGCTGGCCGTCAAGGAAGCCCGGGCCAATTCGATGCCCAAGGAGAATATCGACCGGGCCATCAAGAAGGCCCAGGGCGGCGACGCCGAGGCCTATGAGGAAATCCGCTACGAGGGTTATGGCCCGCAGGGGGTCGCGATCATCGTCGAGGCGATGACCGACAACCGCAACCGCACCGCCTCGAACGTGCGCTCGACCTTTACCAAGCGCGGCGGCAATCTCGGCGAGACCGGATCGGTCAGCTTCATGTTCGACCGGATGGGTCAGATCATCTATCCCGCGAGCGCGGGATCTGCCGACGATGTGATGATGGCCGCGATCGAAGCCGGAGCCGAGGATGTCGAGAGCGGCGAGGAAGAGCATGTGATCTGGTGCGCGGTCGAGGACCTGCACGAGGTTTCGACCGCGCTCGAAGCGGCCTTGGGCGAGTCGGAAACGACCAAGCTGGTCTGGCGTCCGCAAACCACCACGGAACTCGATCTCGAAGCGGCGCAGAGCCTCTTGAAACTGATCGAGGCGCTGGAAGACGATGACGACGTGCAATCCGTCACCGCCAATTTCGAAATCTCCGACGAAGTGATGGCGCAGCTCTAGAGCGATTTCCGGCCGGGTGGACTCACCTGCCGATTGAGAAATCGGGACAAAACAGAGTCATGGAGCGGGCGGTCCGGTGCACTCAGATCGGAAAACGCTTTAGGGCGACTCAAATGCGGTGAACGGGGCCCAATGCGAGCGGAAGCCGCTTTGCGCAATCCGGCCGGAGGGAAACGAGGGTCGGGAGTTGCGCGTCGGATCACAAAGACGCGCGACCGATCCCCGTCGGGTCCCAAGGCGCGCCTTAGGATTGCGCCGTGGCGCGGTCCCTGAGGTCCGCGTCGATCTCATTGGCCCGGACGAGCGCCGGGCGGGCCCGGAGGCGGGCGAGATAGTCCGCGCTTCCGGGCAGGTCGGCGAAGGCTTCCGCCGCCCACATGCAAAACCAGTTGAGGTTTCCCCCCACAAGGATATCCGCGCCCGAAAAGGCGGAGCCGAGGAGCCAGTCGCCGTTCGAGAGGCCCACCGCGAGGGCGGTTTTCATCGAAGCGAAATCCCCCCAGCCCGCCTGACGCGGGTTCACCTCGGTCTTCTTCATCATATCCATGAAGGCGGGCTCCATCACCGCCGTTCCGAAGCTGAGCCAGCGATAGAAGTCGGCGCGGCCCGGTGATCCGATGGCCGGAGCGAGGCCCGCCGCGGGGAACAGGTCGCAGAGATGGGCGATGATCGCCGGCGATTCCCAGACGGCATGGCCGTCGACGGTTACCAGAGGCAGCTTGCCCATCGGATTGAGCGCGAGCATCGCAGGGGTCTTGTGCTCGCCGCGTTCGAGGCTGATCGGGATCAGGGTATATTCCACGCCGAGCTCCTCCAGCAGCCAGAGGGCGCGGAGAGAACGGGTCTGGGGCGCGAAATAGAGTGTTATCTTCGGCATTTTACCTCCCGTTCGGCGGCGGGGCGGACTGAGCCCCCCCGCCGCCGTGCGGAGCCCTGTCAGTCATCGGCCAGCAGTGACTTGTAGATGAGGGCGCCAATCGCCGCGCCGATCAGCGGAGCCACCCAGAACAGCCAGAGCTGACCCGCCGCGCCATTCTGTGCGAAGAAGGCAACCGCTGTCGAGCGGGCCGGATTGACCGAGGTGTTGGTGACCGGAATCGAGATCAGGTGAATCAGGGTCAGGCAGAGCCCGATGGCAAGCCCGCCAAAACCGCTGGCCGCGCGGGTCGCGGTCGCGCCAAGGATGACGATAAGGAAGAACGCCGTCAGGACGATCTCGATGAGGAGGGCGGAGATCATCGAATAGCCTTCGGGGGAGTTGGGTCCATAGCCGTTCGAGGCAAAGCCGCCCGGCACCCAGCCGGCCTTGCCGGAGGCAATCGTGTAAAGCAGCAGCGCGGCGAGGAAACCGCCGACGACCTGGGCCACCCAGTAGGGCAGGAGTTCCGACCAGGAAAACCGGCCGCCGATGGCGAGACCAAAAGAAACCGCCGGGTTGAAATGGCCGCCCGAGATGGTGCCGAGCGCATAGGCCCCCGTCAGGACCGTCAGGCCGAAAGCCAGCGCCACGCCCGTGAAGCCGATGCCGAGTTCGGGATAGGTCGCGGAGAGAACGGCGCTGCCGCAGCCGCCAAAGACGAGCCAGAATGTGCCCAGTGCCTCGGCTGAGAGTTTCTTGATCATGATTATGCGATCCCCAGATTAGGAAACTGTTAACTCATGGAACCTTTTATCCTGAAAGGGGAAATCTGGAAGCAGATTTCCCGTCAGGATGGATGAAGGGTCCCAACTTCAGGGCGCGAGTTACTCTGTTCAGAAGGTCTCGCCAACAGCCTTTTCCGCCGCGCGAATGGCGGCCTGTCGTTTCTTGATTTCCTCGCCGATCGGGGGGCCCTGGAAGCGGCGGCTCTCGACGGAAAACCAGAGAACGAAGGAGAGCAGGATGAAGCCGACGGTGATGGCGAGAACCTTGTCGTTCGGGGGTTGAATCGCGATATAGAGGATGATCCCCATGGCGATCACCGCGCCAAGGCAGACCAGCCGGAACAGTCCCGCGCCGAGATCCCAGGGGCCGGCCTTGGGCCATTTCGCCGTGCCGAAGGCCAGTCCGCCCAGCGCGATCGGGATGGTGAAGGACAGGAACAGGAAGACCAGCGTGGCATTGACGACGATGGTATAGAGGTTCGTGCCCGCGATCACGATGAACTGGGCGCAGAAGACGAACAGGACTTCGAGGGCGGACGCCGTCCAGATCGCGGTGACGGGGGTGCGCCATCTTGGGCTGACCCGGGCGAGCGCGGCGGAGCCAACGGGCATGCCGCCATCGCGCGAGAAGGCAAAGAGCATGCGCGAGGCCGAGGTGACGGTGGCAAGGCCGCAGATGAACTGCGCGATCAGGATCGCCAGATAGAGCACGGCCTTGAGGCCGGCGGGCATGATCGCATTCATGGTCTCGAAGAACACCGCCCAGCCCTGGCTCGCCCCCACCGTCATGTCCGGGATGGCGAGCAGGATGGCGATGAGCAGGGCCCATCCCACGATCGAGGCCCAGAACACCGACGAGACGATGGCCCGGGGCACCGAATGCGCGGCGCGCAGGGTTTCCTCGGACGTATGCGCCGAGGCGTCATAGCCGGTGATCGTATAGACCGGCAGGAGCAGCGACAGCAGGAACAGGTAGCCCATCGAATCCGACTGGGGGAACACATCGCCGCCGGCCGGGCCGGAATTGTTGGTGAAGGTCCAGATCCGGGTGAAATCGAGCGAGGGCGCGAGAATGAGGCAGAGCAGGATCAGGGCCGCCGAGGTTCCGAGGATCAGGAAGCCGGAGGCATCGGTCAGCTTGGCGGTCAGCTTGATGCCGAAGTGATTGCAGAGCCCCTGGAGCAGGGTGATGAAGGTCACCATCCCGACGATCTGGGCCGGGGTGCCGGTAAAGCCGAAAGCCGCGCCGAAGGTGCCCGCGAAAAAGAACGAGGTGCCGATATTGATGGCGCCGAGCACGGTGATCAGCCCCAGCAGGTTCAGCCAGGCGGTCAGCCAGCCGGTGAAGCGGTTGCCGAGGATCGAGGCCCAGTGATAGAGGCCGCCGGCCGTGGGAAAGGCCGAGGCGATCTGGGCCATGGCGAGCGCGAAGAAGCCCGAGAGCATGCAGCCGACGATCCAGCCGATCCCGATGCCCGCGCCGCCGACCGAGGACGTGCCCTGGGCAAAGGAATTGATCCCGCCCGACAGGATGCAGATGATCGAGAAGGAAATGGCGAAGTTGGAAAAGCGGCTCATCGACCGCTGCAACTCCTGCGCATATCCCATCCCGTGGAGGACGGTCATGTCCTCGTGCTTGTCCTTGTCGCTATACTCTTCGGCCATCGCTATCCCTTCTGGCTACCCGGTCCGCAATCTCGTTAAAATACCTCTGCGCCGCGTCCACTCCCGGTCCAGACCGGGGCACTCGCGAAATGGTCATGGGGCGCGGAGGGCGGCCGAGGGAAACCGCCCAAAAGTTCACGCCGCCACCAATGAGCATAAATTACGCATGGCCAAATTATTGACCGTTTTTTATAATTCGCAATCGTTTTATTTTAGTCGTGGGCAGTGGCGCGACCATCGTCGTAGGCGATCAAAATGGGGTCTAGGATCGTCATGCGGACATTTAGGCGGATTTGCGCAACCATAAAGAGTCAAGACCGCGGAAGTGATAGCGATCGGCAAAGCGGGGCGTCCCGATGAGCCGGAAATTTGGCAGCCGTTCGAACAGGATCGGCAGGGCGATCGCCAGTTCGAGCCGCGCAAGCGGCGCTCCGACGCAGAAATGGATGCCCGCGCCAAAGGCCAGCTGCGCCGGACCCGCGCGGCGCGGGTTGAGAACGCCCGGCTCCGGGAACACCGCCGGATCATGATTGGCGGCGGCGAGCAGACAGCCGACCAGCTCCCCGCGTGCGAATCGATGACCCCAAAGCTCGGTGTCGGCCAGGGCCATCCGGGTGAAGAGATGAAGCGGCGGATCGATCCTCAGGATCTCCTCGACGGTCCCGCTGGTGGCTTCGGCCGAGGCAAAGAGAACCGCCGGATCGACGCCGCTCGCCAGGATCGCCCGCGTGCCATTGCCGATGGCATGAACCGTCGCCTCGTGCCCCGCGTTCAACAGGAGGACACAGGTCGCGATCAACTCGTCGGTGGAGAGGCGGTCGCCCTCCGCCTCCGCCGCGATCAGCTGGGTGATGAGGTCGTCCGCCGGCCGGGTCCGCCGCTCCGCGACATGATCGCGCAGATAGGCCGCGAAGTCGCGCGCGGCGGCATTGGCGCGGTCCTCGACGGCGCGGTCGCGGCGGGCCTGATACATCGCCACCATGTCATGCGACCAGGTGAGCAGGGCCGGGGCCATCTCCTCCGGCACCCCGAGCAGCCGCGCGATCACGATGACCGGCAGTTTCTCGGCGAACCCCGGCAGGAGGTCGAATTCCTCGGGCAATTCGTCGATCAGCCGATGCGCGAGACGTTCGATCTCCGGCCCGAGGGCCGCGATACTGCGCGGGGTGGAGGCGCGCAGGGTAAAGCCGCGCCGGCGGGTGTGGGCGGGCGGCTCGCGATCCAGCAGCGACAGCTCGTCCAGCGCATAGAAATCCACGAGATGGGAGGGCCGCGCGGGTTTCAGGTCGGCGGGCGCCTCCCGGCCGAACCGGCGGTCCCGCAGGATCGCATTGACCCGCTCATACCCCGCCGCGCAGGGATGGCCATATTCGTCCCACCAGAACAGCGGCCCGGCGTCGCGGGCACGGGCATAGAACGGATAGGGATCCTGGACGAAGGCCGGATCGCGGGGGGATTGGCTCAGCCGTTGCACCCGGCACGCTCCAGAGCCTGTTCGAGATCGGCGATCAGATCCTGCGCGGCCTCGATGCCCGTCGAGATCCGCAGCAATGTCTCCGGCACGGCGGAGGCGGGGCCTTCGATCGCCTTGCGATGTTCGATCAGGCTCTCGATGCCGCCGAGCGAGGTGGCGGGGATGAAGACCTGCGTGGAGCGCGCAACTTTCTGCGCCTGTTCATAGGTGCCGCGGGTCTCGATCGAGAGCATCCCGCCAAAGCCTCCGGTCATCTGGCGCGCGGCGACCGCGTGGCCGGGATGGTTGGGCAGGCCGGGATAACGCACGCGGGCCACACCCCTCGCCCTCGCGAAATGTTCGGCGAGGGCGAGGGCGTTGGAGCTCGCCCGCTCATAGCGCAGGAACAGGGTCCGGATGCCCCGGATCAGCAGCCAGGCCTCGAAGGCGGCGATCACGCCGCCCTGAAGCGTGCGCACCTGGGTGATTTCCTCCCACAGTGCGTCCCGCCGGGCGGTGCCGAGCACGCCCGCCGTGATGTCGGAATGGCCGGCCATGTATTTCGTCGCCGAATGAAACACGAGATCGGCCCCGAGCGCGAGGGCGAGGGTGGTGCAGGGCGGCGCCGCGGGGCAATCGACCGCGAGACGGGCGCCCGCCGCGTGGGCGGCGTCGGCGGCGGCGCGGATGTCGATGATGTCCCAGGTCGGATTGGTCGGGCTCTCGATCCAGAGCAGGCGGGTCCGGCCCGGGCGCAGCGCGGCTTCCAGGGCGCCGGGCTCGGTCGCATCGAAAAATGTCACCTCGATGCCGCGCCGCTCCGATATCCGCCTGAGCCAGGCGAGGCCGCCGTGATACATGATCCGGGGGGCTGCGACATGATCGCCGGTGCGCAGCGTTTCGAGCAGGGCCACCATCGCCGCCATGCCGCTGTTGAAGACGAGCGCCGCGGCCGCGCCATCGAGATCGGCGAGGATCTCCTCGGCGAGCGCCACCGTCGGGCCGCCGTCGCGCGCATAGATATAGCTCTGGCGCGGAGCATAGTCTTCGTCCCGGGCATAGGTGCTGGACAGGTCGATGCCCGGCGTGACCGCGCCCGTCACCGGATCGATATGGCGCAGGGCCTGCGCCGCCCGGGTCGCGGGGCTGAGCGAGAGTTGACGCGGACTGTCGGCCAAAACGAACCCTCCGGAACCGGGACCTGCCCCACCTTGCGGTCCGCGCGCCGGATATGCAAGCCGGCGGGCGGGGCCGGAAGATTCAGACGGTCGCGGCGATAGTGGGGCAGGTGTTGTGAAGTCCGGGCCTGAGGCCCTGCTGTCGCTGGAAGATCGGGCTCGGATCCTCGGTCGGGTGGCCGGTGGCATAGCCCTGCGCGTGGGTAAAGCCCATCGTGCGCACCTGATGCAGCAGTTCGGGCCCCTCGACCCCTTCCGCGGTGATGCTGATCCCGCTGGAGCGCGCCTGTGAGATGATGGCGCGGATCAGTTCCGCCGTTCCGGGATTGGTCAGATCCTGCACGAAGCTCTTGTCGAGCTTGATCCGGTGATGCGGCAACCGCGCCAGATAGGCGAGCGCGCTATAGCCGGTTCCAAAATCGTCGAGGGCGATGCGGATGCCCTTGCGGATCAGGGTTTCGAGCTGGATGATCGTGTCGGGATTGTCGCGCATCAGGACGGTCTCGGTGATTTCCAGCTCCAGCCGATGGGCGGGAAAGCCGGTCCGGGCGAGGACCGCGTCGACCTGCGACGTGAATCCGGCCTGATGGAATTGCAGTGCCGAGATATTGACCGCGAGGGTCATGGGCCGGGGCCAGCGCGCGGCGCGTCGACAGGCGGTTTCCAGTGTCCACATGCCGAGGGCCAGAATCCGGCCGGTCGATTCCGCGAGCGGGATGAAGACATTCGGCGGCACCTCGCCCCGCGTCGGGTGCCGCCAGCGCAAAAGCGCCTCGAAGCCGCTGACCTCCCCGGAGGAGAGATCGACGAAGGGTTGGAAGGCGATGTTCATCTGGCCGGTGCCGGTCGCATTGGACAGGTCGAGTTCCAGCTGGCTCTTGTCATGGCTGGCGACATCGAAGCGTTTCTCGTGCAGGACGCTGCGGTTTCGTCCCTCGGTCTTTGCGCGGCGCATGGCGCTGTCGGCCTGAACCAGCAATTGCCGGGCATTGCCGTTGGTCCCGCCCGCCGGAGCGATCCCGATGCTGCATTGCAGGGCCACCGCGCGACCGCCCATGACGTGAGGCTGCTCGACGATTTCCTGAAACGCGCGGGCCATTGCCCGCGGCTCCCTCGATCGGTCGGCGGCGAGGATCAGGAACCGGTCGCCTTCCAGCCGGACAAAGCGGTCGTTCTCCCCCAGCCCTTCGATGAGGCGCGCGGAGGTCGCCGCGAGAATGGCATCGCCCGCCGTGACGCCGAGGGCCTCGTTGATCGAGCGGAACCGGTCGAGATCGATCATGTAGAGAGTGGTCGCATCGGGCAAATCCCTCAGGGCCGCCTCGACTTCCCGCAGGGCCGCGACCTTGGGAAAGCTGCCATCGCGCCGAAGCAGAATCGAGGGCGTCTGGCGTATCCCGCGCCGACCGAGGATCTCCGGGATCAGGACGGCCAGCATCGCCGATCCGTCCTGAAGCGCCGATGAAACGGTCGGGGTCAGGCGGCGATGGCGGGGATCGTGGATCATCAGGAAATACTGGCTGTCGCCGGGCAGGGGCACCGCGCAGACCGCGACAAAACCGCTGGTGAATCCGAGTTCCCCGGCGTCGAGCCGCGCCGGTTCGTCCGAGCGCAGCGCCTGGGCGATGGGGCCGGACATGCGGTGCCAGAGGCCCCCCGGGGACTGGTCCGAGCGACTCCCGAGGCGTTCGCGCAACGCTCCGGCCACTTTCCAGGGTCCGCAGGCATTCGAGCGCCATTCATAGATTCCCACTTCCGGAACCGACAGGCGCGCTTCGATGGTCCGAAAAAATGCCGCCAGTGCAGGATATTCCGGGGCGAAATGCATGTTGATCGGCTCCCAGGGACCAGTGGCGAGGGTGGATTCGTAGTCTTATTCAACCTAAGGTAGCATATTTTTCATACCTGTTTCCAGTCCGAAGGCATTTCGGCCAGATTTTCGCGGCTTCGCCACGAGAAGACAAGATAACGGCGCATCGATGTGACGAGGTCGCCGAGCCATAGGAAAAGGTCGCAATCGGGTCGCGCCCCGCCGTCGAAAACTGCGATATCTGGCGGATCAAAGGGCGGTCCCGGCTTCGGAGCGCGCCTCACCGCCTCCGGAGGGGGCGCGGGGCACGCGCATGGATGTCGTTCTGGACGCACGGTGGCCCGGGAATCGATCAAAACCGCGCCAAAGGGCATGGTTATGGGTTGATCCCGAAGCTGGTTCGACGTGGACTGTCCGAGATGCGGAGCGATCTGGAGCCGGAGAGGGCGACATGGATATTCAAACGGAAATGCTGGGCAAGCTGCGCGCGCGGCGGCCGGGATACAGTCTGGAGCGGGCCTTCTATCGCGACGAGGATTATTTCAAGGTCGATCTCGAAACGATCTGGTATCGTGACTGGCTCTTCGCAGGCCATGATTGTGAACTGCCCCACCCGGGCAATTTCATCACTCTTCAGGTCGGCGAATGCCCCGTCGTGATCGTCCGCGATCGTCAGGGCGGCATCCGGGCCTTTCACAACGTCTGCCGCCACCGGGGCTCCAAGGTCTGCCTCGCCGAAAAGGGCCGGGTGGCCAAGCTGGTCTGTCCCTATCACCAATGGACCTATGACCTCGACGGCCAGCTGCTCTTTGCCCGTCAGATGGGACCGGATTTCGATCCCAAGCCCTTCGGCCTGAAGCCGGTCGGCTGCGAGAGCTTCGCGGGCTATATCTTCATCTGCCTCGCCGACGAGCCGGAGGATTTCGCCCCGATCCGCGCGCAGCTCACCCCCTATTTCGAACCGCACCGGCTGGCCGACACCAAGGTCGCCTTCGAGAGCACCATCGTCGAAAAGGGCAACTGGAAGCTGGTCTGGGAAAACAACCGCGAATGCTATCATTGCGCGGGCAATCACCCCGAACTCTGCAAGACCTATCCCGAGGCCCCAACCTTCACCGGCGTTCAGGGCGCCGCCGAGGATCCGGAGATGGTCGCTCTCTGGGAGGCCAACAAGTCGCGCGGCCTGCCGAGCGAATTCACCATGACCGAGGATGGCCAGTGCCGCGCCGTGCGGGTGCCGCTCCTGCGCGATGCCGAAAGCTATACGATGGACGGCGGTCGGGCGGTCTCCCGGCCTCTCAGCGATCAGGTCCAGGACACCCACATCGGCGCGCTCCTGATGTTCCATTATCCGACCACCTGGAACCATGTGCTGGCCGACCACGCGGTGACCTTCCGCGTGCTGCCGCTCAGCGCCACCGAAACCCAGGTCACCACCCGCTGGCTGGTGCACAAGGACGCGGTCAAGGGGGTCGATTACGATCTCGACCGGCTGATCCATGTCTGGACCGAAACCAACGACCAGGACCGCCGCATCGTCGAGGACAATGCCCGCGGCATCGCCTCGCGCGCCTACGAGCCCGGACCCTATTCCGATATCCACGAGGGCGGCGTGATGCAGTTCGTCGACTGGTACGCCCGCCTGATGGAGACGCGGCTGACGGCGCCCTCCCTCGTCACCCGGTCGCTCCGGAGCGCATGATATGGCAGCGATAAGCGGACTCCCGGTTCCCAAGGTCTGGGACGCGGCGAAACAGGGGCTGGAATGCGTCGGCGTACGCGATGAGGCGCCCTCGGTTCGTACCTTTGTCTTCCGCGCCGGGCCAGAGACCTGGTTCCGCTATCGCCCGGGCCAGTTCATCACCCTCCAGCTTCCGGTCACGGGCGGCTCCGTCGCCCGGACCTATACCATCTCCTCCAGCCCCTCGCGGCCCTTCTCGATCTCGGTCACGGCCAAGATGCAGGAAGACAGCATCGGCACCCGCTGGATGTTCGAACACCTCGTCCCGGGCGCCCGGATCGAGGCGCAGGGACCGATGGGCCAGTTCGTCCTGCCCGATCCGCCGCCGCGCCCGCTCCTGCTGATCTCGGCGGGATCGGGGGCGACGCCGGTGATGTCGATGCTACGCTGGTGCGCCGATTGCGCGCCCGACACCGATATCGCCTATGTGCATTGCGCAAGGCGGCCGGAGGATATCCTGTTCCGCGCCGAACTCGAAGCGCTGACCCATGTGATGCCGCGCCTCCGGCTCAGCTTCGTGGTCTCGAACGGCGCCGACGCGGCCTTCCATTCGGGTCGGCTCGACGCGGTGCTCCTGCGCGGCCTCGTGCCGGATCTGCTGGGACGCGACGTCAAATGCTGCGGCCCGGACGGGTTCATGGCGGGGATGCGGTCGGGCCTGGCCGAACTCGGCCACGACCCGGCGCATTACGATCAGGAGAGCTTCGGCGCCGTGACCGAGACCGTCACGCCCGCGGCCGGCGGCACGGGCTTTCCGATCCGCTTCACGCTCTCGATGGTCGAGGCGGTGGGCACGGAAGGACAGACCATCCTCGAAGTCGCCCGCGCCGCCGGGATCGCGATCCCTTCCGCCTGCGGGATGGGCATCTGCGGCACCTGCAAGGTCAAGGGCAGCGGCGAGGTCAACATGACCGACCAGGGCGGCATCTTCGAGGACGAGATCGCCGAAGGTATGCTGCTGGCCTGCTGCTCCCGCCCCCTCGGCCCGGTCGAGGTCGAGGCCTGACCCGCTCACCCGGCCGGCTTCACAGGATGAAATCGGCCGCGGTGTAGCTCCTCGCGGAAATGGCGCCATCGGCGATCAGCAGGTCGAATTCGAATGCCGCGTCGCCATCGGTGTTGGCGTGGATAACGGTATTGGCGACCTCGTCGACAAGCGTCACATGTCCGCGCCCTGTGCCGTCAAAGAGAAAGGCCTGATTGCCGCCAGGCCTTTCTCTTTTTGTTTCGGTGTTGGCATCGATCGCGGACGGATCAATCCGGTCGCCCGTTGCCGCGCCCGCGCCCTCATGGGCGAGCGCCTCGTCGCCGCTCCGGATCTGATCGTCTCCGGCACCCACTGAATCGCTCGCGGAGAGAAAGCGGAAGGTATCGGCTACCAAAAGGCCGTTGATCGCATCGGCCTGCCCACTGGCGGCGATGGTCTCGGCCCCGGCGTTCCGCGGCCTTCGGAGACGAGCACCCGGAACGTCCCGTCCCCGGTCGAGACGCCGCGCTGTTCGATCGTGTGGGTCAGGCCCATGACGAGGGTCGTCTCAAGGATATCCGCGTCGCCGGACTGGTTCAGGACACCCGCCCGTGGCCACCGCGCCATCCCCTCCGGACTGTTGCGCAGGTCATCCGCATAGGCGTCGAGTTCACAAGCGCCCGTATAGGTCCCGAACCCGCTGGCCTCGATCTGGTGTGTCCCGGTGGTGGCGGCCGTATAAACGATGCGCGCATCGCGCCCCATGCCGCCATCGTCATCGAGGGCCAAAGGCACACGACCGGAGCCATAGAGGGCCGGCGGACCATCCGGCAGCGATCCAAGCCCAGAGGAGGCCCCCCGCGGGTTGAAACAATAGGTCCGACCCGCGGACCAACTCAACAAAGAACCGGTTCGTATTCCCGGCTGTTTCAATCATATCGCTGAAGGTTGGCAATGGGGTGACTCGCTCTGGTCGCGGCACGTTTCCCCTGGGCGTGCCAGGATCGAGACCTGCCACTGAGGATGCGATCACTCAAGCGGGCCGCCCACACGCGGGAGGACTTCCCGGTTCCACGGACAAAGGGGCGGCGCCCATCGGCGCCGCCCCTTGGAAGGATCGTCTGATCAGTTCCAGGACTTGATCAACTCGTCATAGCTGATGGTCTGGGGCTTTTCCTTCTCATCCGCGATCGCCAGTTGCGGGGCGAGCGAGCCATGTTCGGTGGCGTATTTGTTCCACCATTCCAGATCATGCTCCTCGGCCATCTTCGGGCCGATGTCGCCCTGAATGCCTGAGCGTTCGAGGCGCTCCATCACCTTCTCCTGTTCGGCGCAGAGGCTGTCCATCGCCTCCTGCACCGATTTGGCGCCCGAGGCCGCGTCGCCGATATTCTGCCACCAGAGCTGGGCGAGCTTGGGATAGTCGGGCACGTTGGTGCCGGTCGGGGTCCATTGCACGCGGGCGGGCGAGCGGTAGAATTCGACCAGACCGCCGAGCTTGGGCGCGCGTTCGGTGAAGCTCTTGTCCTGGATGGTGGACTCGCGGATGAAGGTCAGGCCGACATGGCTCTTCTTCACATCCACGGTCTTGGAGGTCACGAACTGCGCATAGAGCCAGGCCGCCTTGGCGCGATCGACCGGGGTCGATTTCATCAGGGTCCAGGAACCCGCGTCCTGATAGCCGAGCTTCATGCCCTCCTTCCAATAGACCCCATGCGGGGAGGGCGCCATCCGCCATTTCGGCGTTCCATCCTCGTTCACCACCGGCAGGCCGGGTTTCACCATGTCGGCGGTGAAGGCGGTGTACCAGAAGATCTGCTGGGCGATCTCGCCCTGGGCCGGGACGGGGCCCGCCTCGCCGAAGGTCATGCCCTGCGCGGCGGGCGGCGCGTAATTCTTGAGCCAGTCGAGGTATTTGGTGACGGCATAGACCGAGGCCGGACCATTGGTATCCCCCCCGCGCGCGACGCAGGAACCGACCGGGCGATCATGATCATCGACGCGGATGCCCCATTCATCGACTGGCTTGCCATTGGGCAGGCCCTTGTCGCCATTCCCCGCCATCGACAGCCAGGCATCGGTGAAGCGCCATCCCAGGGAGGGGTCCTTCTTGCCGTAATCCATGCTGCCATAGATCTTCTTGCCGTCGATCTCCTTGCCGGTGAAGAAGGCGGCGATATCCTCATAGGCCGACCAGTTGACCGGCACACCGAGGTCATAGCCGTATTTGTCCTTGAACTCCTTCATGATCGCCGGATCGGTGAACCAGTCCTGACGGAACCAGTAGAGGTTGGCGAACTGCTGGTCGGGCAATTGATAGAGCTTGCCGTCCGGCGCGGTGGTAAAGCTCTTGCCGATGAAATCATCGATATCGAGGCCCGGATTGGTGACATCCTTGCCGTCGCCCGCCATCCAGTCGGTCAGGTCCCGCGCCTGTTGATAACGCCAGTGCGTCCCGATCAGATCGGAGTCGTTGATATAGGCGTCATAGATGTTCTCGCCCGACTGCATCTGGGTCTGGAGCTTTTCGACCACGTCGCCTTCGCCGATCAGGTCGTGGGTGATCTTGATGCCGGTGATCGCGGTGAAGGCGGGGGCGAGGACTTTCGACTCATATTCGTGGGTGGTCAGGGTCTCGGACACGACCTTGATATCCATCCCGGCGAAGGGCTTCGCCGCGTCGATGAACCACTGCATCTCCTTTTCCTGATCGGCGCGGCTGAGCGAGGAGAGATCGCCGATCTCCTTGTCGAGGAAGGCCTTGGCCTCGTCCATGCCGGCGAAGCTCGGCCCCGCGAGCACGGTCAGCGCGAGTGCGAGCGCCGTCGAGGATTTCAAGGGTAGTCGCATGTGGTTCCTCCCGAAATTGAACCGTTGGTAAAGGACGCCGGCCTTTTTGACCGTGCGCCCGCCGTCAGGACCCGATCACACCCAGCGAAACACCGCCGCCGCATAGATCAGGCACAGAACCAGCGCCCCCCAGAGGGGAGAGCCCAGAAGCCCGAGCCAGGCCAGATTGATGAAGGCCGAGCCGAGCAGGCTGATGAAGAGCCGATCCCCCCGCGTCGTCTCCAGCCGGAGCACCCCGACGCGCGGCGTCTCAGGGTAACGGATCGCAAGGAAGGTCATCAGCGCCAGAAGCAGGAAGATCACCAGAAAGAACAGGGCGGTGGGCCAGGTCCATGCCATCCATGCCATGACGGGTCTCCCTCAGACGCGGCCCAGGGCGAAGCCCTTGGCGATGTAGTTGCGGATGAACCAGATCACGAGCGCCCCCGGCACGATGGTCAGAACCCCCGCCGCCGCCAGCACGCCCCAGTCGAGCCCGGAGGCCGACACGGTGCGGGTCATGGTCGCGGCGATCGGCTTGGCATTGACCGACGTCAGCGTGCGCGAGAGCAACAATTCCACCCACGAGAACATGAAACAGAAGAACGCCGCCACCCCGATCCCGCTCGCGATCAGCGGCATGAAGATGCGCGTGAAGAACCGCGGCCAGGAATAGCCGTCGATATAGGCGGTCTCGTCGATCTCGCGCGGAACGCCCCGCATGAAGCCTTCGAGGATCCAGACCGCCAGCGGCACGTTGAAGAGGCAATGCGCCAGCGCCACCGCGATATGAGTGTCGAACAGCCCGACTGAGGAATAGAGCTGAAAGAACGGCAGGGCGAACACCGCCGGCGGTGCCATCAGATTGGTCAGCAGCCAGAAGAACAGATGCTTGCTGCCGAGGAAGGTATAGCGGCTGAAGGCATAGGCGGCGGGCAGGGCCACCGCCAGCGAGATCACCACATTCATCGAAACATAGAGGATGCTGTTGATATAGCCCCAGTACCAGCTCGGATCGGTCAGGATCACCCGGTAATTGGCGAGCGTCGGCTCCCGCGGCCAGAGCGAGAAGACCGACAGGATCTCCTGATTGGTCTTCAGGCTCATGTTCACCAGCCAGTAGATCGGCAGCATCAACCCGACGAGATAGACCGTCATGAGGATCGGCCGGACGCTGATCCGCGCGCGGACGGCGGGCATCTCGCTTGCAAGGGCCATCAGAACTCCTCCTGGCGGTCGAGATTGGTCATCAGCGTGAAGAACACCCAGCAGATCAGCAGGATCACCAGGAAATACATGATCGAGAAGGCCGCCGCCGGACCGAGGTCGAACTGACCCACCGCCATCTTGACCAGATCGATCGACAGGAAGGTCGTCGAATTGCCAGGGCCCCCGCCCGTCACCACGAAGGGCTCGGTATAGATCATGAAACTGCCCATGAAGCGCAGGAGCACGGCGATCAGCAGCACCCCCTTCATCTTGGGCAGTTCGATATAGCGGAACACGCTCCAGCGGCTGGCCTGATCGATCTTCGCCGCCTGATAATAGGCCCGCGGAATGCTCTGCAATCCGGCATAGGCGAGCAGCGCCACCAGCGAGGTCCAGTGCCAGACATCCATCACGATCACGGTGAACCAGGCCGCGATCGCGCCATTGGTATAGTTGTAATCGATCCCCAGGCCCGCCAGCGTATGGCCGAGCAGACCGATATCGACCCGCCCGAAAATCTGCCAGATCGTGCCGACCACGTTCCACGGGATCAACAAGGGCAAGGCCATCAGCACCAGACAGAGCGAGGCCCAGCCGCCCTTCCTCGGCATGCAGAGCGCCACCAGAATCCCGAGCGGCACCTCGATGGCCAGCGTCACCACCGAGAACAGGATCTGCCGCCCCAGCGCGGAATGAACCCGTTCGGACGCGAGGATCTCCTTGTACCAATCGAGCCCCGCCCAGAAGAATTCATTGTTCCCGAACGTGTCCTGTACCGAATAATTCACCACCGTCATCAACGGGATCACGGCGGAAAACAGCACGACCACCAGCATCGGGATCAGCATGAACCAGGCGCGCTCGTTGTGCGTCTTGTCCATCAGGCGGCCTCCCCTTCCACGCGCCAGTCATCGGCATAGACATTGATGCCCCTGGGATCGAACAGCACCCGGGTCATGTCGGGCGTGATCGGCTGGCCCTCGGGGGCGAGGATGTTGATATCGGTGCCGAACATCTCGGCGCGCACGATCCTGTGGCGGCCGATGTCCTCGATCCGGCGGATGCGCACCGGCAATCCGCCCTCCGCCACCAGGCGCGCATATTCCGGCCGCACCCCGATCTCGACCTTGCCCCGCAGATCCCGATATCCGCGCGCCAGCGGCACCTCCGCCCCGCCGACAAAGGCGCGCGCCCCCTCGACCGTGGCGCTCAGCACATTCATCCCCGGCGAGCCGATGAAATAACCGACGAACGTATGCGCGGGCCGTTCGAACAGATCGGCGGGCGTGCCCATCTGGACCACCGCCCCGTCATGCATCACCACCACCTGATCGGCGAAGGTCAGCGCCTCGGTCTGGTCATGGGTCACATAGATCATCGTATGACCGAATTGCAGATGCAGCGCCTTGAGCTGGGTGCGCAGCTCCCATTTCATCTGGGGGTCGATGACGGTCAAAGGCTCGTCGAACAGGATCGCGCTCACATCCTCGCGCACCATGCCGCGGCCGAGCGAAATCTTCTGCTTGGCATCGGCGGTCAGGCCCCGCGCCTTGCGGTCGAGCACCGTCTCCATGCCGATCATCCTCGCGATCGACTCGACCCGGGTCCGGATCGTGGCGGCATCCGCCCCGCGATTGCGCAGGGGAAAGGCGAGGTTCTCGCGCACGGTCATCGTGTCATAGACCACCGGGAACTGGAACACCTGGGCGATATTGCGCGCGGCGGTGGGGGCGTGGGTCACGTCGCGATCCCCGAACAGGATCCGCCCCTCCGACGGCGTGAGCAGCCCGGAGATCAGATTGAGCAAGGTCGTCTTGCCACATCCCGAGGGGCCGAGCAGGGCATAGGCGCTGCCATCCTGCCAGACATGATCGATCCGCCGCAGCGCGTAATCCGAGGGCGATTTCGGCGCCGGATGATAGGAATGGGCGAGCTGGGAAAGGGTGATCCGCGCCATGTCACGCAGCCATCGCATAGGCGGCGGGGGCGACCAGATGGCCATCCTCGCCAAAGACATAGACATGGGCCGGATCGAGGAAGGTCCGATGCTCCGACCCGATCGGCAGATCCCGCACCCCCTCCGTCAGCCCGACCCAGCGGTCCTCGCCATGGCGCATATGCACGAAGGTCTCCGATCCGGTGAATTCGGTGACGGTGACGGTGACGCTGAAGACCAGCCCCGGCACCGGATCGAGCCCGAGATGATTGGGCCGGAAGCCCGCGAGATAACGCCCGTCCGCGAGGCGGGCGAGCGCGCCCGTCGCCGGCGCGGTCTGGCCCTGGCCAAAGAGCAGCCGCTCGCCGACCTTGCTCACGTTCAGGAAATTCATCGGCGGATTGGAAAACACCCGCGCCGTGGTCGCATCGACCGGCTGGCGATAGACCTGTGGCGTCGGTCCGAACTGCGTCACCCGTCCCTCCCAGAGCGTCGCGGTATGGCCGCCGAGCAGCAGCGCCTCCTCCGGTTCGGTGGTGGCATAGACGAAGATCGCCCCCGATTCCTCGAAGATCCGGGGAATTTCCGCCCGCAATTCCTCGCGCAGCTTGTAATCGAGATTGGCCAGCGGCTCGTCGAGCAGCACCAGCCCCGCGCCCTTGACCAGTGCGCGGGCGAGCGCGCAGCGCTGTTGCTGACCGCCCGACAGTTCCAGCGGCTTGCGGTCGAGCATCCGGGTCAATCCGAGCAGGCTGGCCGTCCCGCGCACGGCGGTGTCGATCTCGGCGGCGGGCTTGCGGAGCAGGCGCAGCGGCGAGGCGATATTCTCATAGACCGAGAGGGCGGGGTAATTGATGAACTGTTGATAGACCATGGCGATATCGCGGTCCTGCACCCGCTTGCCCGTCACATCCTCGCCGTTCCAGCGCACGCGCCCGGCGGTCGGTCGATCGAGCCCGGCCATCAACCGCATCAGCGAGGTCTTGCCCGAGAGCGTCGGCCCGAGCAGCACGTTCATCGTGCCCTTTTCCAGCGTCAGGCTGGTGGGGTGAATATGGGGACGGCCCGCGACGACCTTCGCGACCCCCTCCAGGCTCAGGGTCATTCAGTTCCTCCCCAGTTTCTTTTCCGGCGCGATCCTCGTTTCGTCGTGTCGCGCGGTCATCCAGTCGTCCAGCGCCGCGATCTGCTCCGCCGTCAGCCGCAGCCCCAGTTTCGAGCGCCGCCAGACCACATCCTCGGCCGTGCGCGCATATTCATGGGTCATCAGCCAGTCGATCTCGCGCGCACTCAGGGTGGCGCCGAAATCAGGGCCGAGATCCTCGCGCCGCGCCGCGCCGTCGAGCAGGACAAACGCCTCGGTCCCATAGGCCCGGATCAGCCGCCGCGCCCAGAAGGCATCGAGGAACGGATACTCGGATCGGAGCCGCGCGATCAGGGCGGGCACCCCATCCACCGGAAAATCCCCGCCGGGCAGCGCGACCCCGGCGGTCCAGGCCGGTCCCGCCTTGGGAAAGAACGGCGCGAGTTTCGCCATCGCCCCCTCGGCCAGCCGCCGATAGGTGGTGATCTTGCCCCCGAAGACATTCAGAAGCGGCGGCCGGGCGTCCGCGTCGAGCGAGAGCACGTAATCCCGCGTCGCCGCCGTCGCCGAGGTCGCGCCATCGTCATAGAGCGGCCGCACCCCGGAATAGGTCCAGACGATCTCCTCCGCCGCGATGGGCCTGGCGAAATAATCCGAGGCAAAGGCCCGCAGGTAATCCGCCTCCGCCGGGGTGCATTTCGCCTCGGACGGGCTGCCCCGGTGGTCCTGGTCGGTGGTGCCGATTAGGGTGAAGTCGGTCTCATAGGGGATCGCAAAGATGATCCGCCCATCCGCCCCCTGAAAGAAATAGCAGCGGTCATGATCGAAGAGTTTCTTCGTGACGATATGGCTGCCCCGCACGAGGCGCACCTTCTCCGCCGTATTCTGCCGGGCCACCCCCCGCATGACGTCTTCGACCCAGGGCCCGCCGGCATTCACCAGCGCCCGCGCCCAGACCACGCTCCCGTCGTTGAGCGAGATCCGCCAGTGATCCCCGTCCCGGTCGGCGGAAACCACTTTTGTCCGGGTCAATATCCGCGCGCCCCGTTGTTCGGCATCGCGGGCATTGAGCACCACCAGCCGCGAATCCTCGACCCAGCAATCGGAATATTCGAAGGCCCGCCGCAGGTCCGGCTTCAGGACCTGGCCCGCCGGATCGCGGGTCAGATCGACGCTCCGCGTCCCGGGCAGGATCTTCCGCCCGCCGAGAGTGTCATAGATGAAGAGCCCGAGCCGGATCAGCCAGGCCGGCCGCATCCCCTTGTGCACCGGCAACACGAACCGCAGCGGCCAGCTGATATGCGGCATCGCCCGGAGCAACGTCTCGCGCTCGATCAGGGCCTCGCGCACCAGCCGGAATTCGTAATATTCGAGATAGCGCAACCCGCCATGAAACAGCTTCGTCGACGCCGAGGAGGTGGCGGAGGCCAGATCGTTCATCTCCGCCAGCGTCACCGACAAGCCGCGCCCCGCCGCGTCGCGCGCGATCCCGCAGCCATTGATCCCGCCGCCGATCACGAACAGATCGACGATCTCCGCGGTTTTAGTCGGTCCGGGCAAACGGAATCCTCCCTCGGCCAAACGCCTGATGTGGGGCGACCCTCGCAAACCGTGCGCGTTGTGTCAACATTCATGTTCGCTGATGTTCGTTTTAGAAATGCCAATAAAAATCAGATGGTTGATCCTGCAATCCCTTCGCATTTGCGAAAAGTGTTCCGCATTTGCGAGCGAAAAATGTTCGTTGTTCCTCAGTGTTACTTGATTCTCTTTCGGTCTCATGCAGAGTGACGAGCCAAACCCGCAACGGACCGAAACCGCGATGGCCCAGAATTTCCGACAGACCGAGATCCTCGCCCTCGCCAAGAAGGAGGGCCGCGTCCTGGTCGAGGATCTCGTCCTCCAGTTCGACGTGACCGCCCAGACCATCCGCCGCGATCTCGCCGAACTCTGCGATTCCGGCAAACTGGAGCGGGTCTATGGCGGCGCGCTCCTGCCCTCGGGCGTGGCCAATATCGGCTATGAGGACCGCCGCACGCTCTATTCCGAGGAAAAGGACCGGATCGCCCGGCTCTGTGCCCAGCATATCCCCGACGATGCCTCGCTCTTTCTCAATATCGGCACCAGCACCGAGGCGGTCGCCCGCGCGCTCCTCGCCCACAAGAACCTGATGGTGGTGACCAACAACATGAATGTCGCGAACATCCTGATGGCCAATCCCACCTGCGAGGTGGTGGTCGCGGGCGGGGTCGTGCGCCGCTCCGACGGCGGGCTGGTCGGCGACATCACCGCCGACATGGTGCGCCAGTTCAAGGTGGATGTGGCGGTGATCGGCGCCTCGGCGCTCGACGCGGAGGGCGACCTGCTCGATTTCGACTTCCGCGAGGTCCGGGTCAGTCAGGCGGTGGTGCGGAACGCACGCTCGACCTTCCTCGTCGCCGACCATTCCAAATTCGCCCGCGGCGCCCCGGTCAGGATCGCCTCGCTGGAGGAGATGGACAAGTTCTTCACCGACCGCGATCCGCCGAAACCGGTCCAGCGCCTGTGCAAACACTGGAAGACCGAGGTCCTCGTCGCCTCCTGAGCCGACGCGGACCCTCAGCCGTTGCGATAGATATAGGAATAACCGTTGATCGCCGGCTGCCCACCCAGATGGGCATACAGAACCCGTGATCCCTCCGGGAAGAAGCCCTTGCGCGTCAGGTCGATCAAACCCTGCATCGATTTGCCCTCATAGACCGGATCGGTGATCATCCCCTCCATCCGCGCGGCCAGCCGGATCGCCTCGTTGGTCTCGGCGCTCGGCACACCGTAAGCCGGATAGGCATAATCCGGATTGATATGGATATCCTCGTCCTCGATCGAGAATCCACATTCGATCAGGTCGCAGGTCTTGTTGGCGATCTCCCTCACCTGCGCCCGCGTCTGCTCCGGCGTGCCCGATCCGTCGATGCCGATCACCCGGTCCGCGCGGCCGTCCTTCTTGAACCCGACCACCATCCCGGCTTGCGTCGATCCGGTCACGACACAGACCACGATATAATCGAAGGCGAATCCCAGCTCGGCCTCCTGCGCGCGCACTTCCTCGGCAAATCCGACATAGCCGAGACAGCCCAGGGGATGGACCGAGGCCCCGGCGGGGATGCCATAGGGCTTGCCGCCCGCGCGTTTCACATCCTCGATCGCCTCCAGATAGCTGTTCCGGATGCCGATATCGAACCCATCCTCGACCAGACGGCTGTCGGCGCCCATCAACCGCGTCATCAGGATATTGCCGACCCGGTCATAAACGGCATCCTGATGCGGCACCCAGGCTTCCTGTACGATCCGGCAGTTCAACCCGAGCTTCGCCGCCGTCGCCGCCACCATGCGCGTATGGTTCGACTGCACCCCGCCGATCGAGACCAGCGTATCCGCCCCGGAGGCCAGTACGTCGGGCACGATATATTCGAGCTTGCGCAGCTTGTTTCCGCCGCAGGCGAGACCAGAATTACAATCGTCGCGCTTGGCATAAATCTCGACCTTGCCCCCGAGCGCCGCCGTCAGCCGGGGCAGATGTTCGATGGCGGTGGTCCCGAAGGTCAGCGGATAGCGGGGGAATTTCTCAAGCATGGCGCGCTCCTGTTTTGCTTTGCAAGGCGCTAGCATTTTCAGGATGATGGGTGCTCTCGAATGTTCCGCCAAAAACAGGCCATTGGCGAAATCAAACAGCTATTTCCGATGGGAATATCCGAAATGGGCGTCCTTGATGAAAGATTCTTCCACGATGGATCTGGACCGAATCGACCGGGCGATTCTGCGGCATCTGCAGCGGGACGGGCGGATCAGCAATGCCGATCTGGCGGTTCTGGTGAATGTCAGCCCCGCCACCTGTCACCGCCGGACGCGGCGGCTGATCGAGGCGGGGGTGATCGCCTCCGTCCGCGCTTTGGTGCGGCCCGAGAGTGTCGGCCTCGGGGCGATCGCGCTGGTGGGGGTGGTTCTGGACCGCTCGACGCCTGAGAGTTTCGCCCGGTTCGAGCAGGCGATCCTGACCCTGCCGATGGTTCTCGACTGTCATCTGGTGGCGGGGGATTTCGATTATCTGTTGAAGATCCGGGTACGGGACATGGCGGATTTCAACAAATTGCACGGCGAAATCCTGATCGCCCTGCCAGAGGTCCGCCAAGCCCGCACCTTCTTCGTTTTGAAGGAAGTCAAGGACAGCGCCCCACTGGATTTCTGAGGCGCCGGGGATCTGGCCGGTGGTAAGGGAAATTACTCCAACCCATGACGGCGTCAGGGTCGGAACCCTGCCTCAAACGAAATCATGCTCCGATTGCCGGGGTCACATCGTAATCGCCATTCGCCCAATGGCCGAAGGAGAGCACGGCGGTCCCCATCGCGATCCCGCCGGTGAAGACCCCTGCCCAGGCGCCGATCTGTTCGCCCAGGGCATCTCCCACCACGGTTCCACCCGGACCCGCGAGGGAGCCGATGGCCCTTCCGACCGTTCCGCCGATGGCTCTCCCGGCCAGCTTGCCGACATATCCCCCGGCAGCCGCGCCGAATCCCGTCGCTATGGCCTTCCAGACATCGCCGAGGCTGGCGCCGGTCGCCGTATTCCCGATCAGGATCAGAACCAGAAGGCCCAAGGCGATCCCGAATGGCGGGAATGGGAGCCGTAAGTCCTTCACGAACAAGGGAATGATTGCGCCAAACCCGACCGCGGCGCTTGAGACGGTCAGGATCTTTCCTGCGACACCAAGGCAGGAAGACCGCTGATATTACAAGAAATATCGCTGATATAGCGGCTATCCATCCGCATAGTTTTATGACGATGATTTCCAAATCTTCTTTGCTGATATTTCCGTCGTTACCGAGGCGCCTGCATTCACTGAGCATTTGTTACGGTTCCAATATGAAATCTGGAGTCTGTCGCCGGTGCGACGCCGTTCAGCGCGGGCGGATAATTGCGATCCGAACGATCCTGACTATTTATACCTGATAAAAACACTCGGAATGATTCGATGCAAGTCAGTGTGAAAGACCCGTCGCATCGCAGACGTCCGGAAACCCCATTCACCGGCACCGCCCGGTGGGTCGCCGAGGGTCCGGAACGGCACTGTCCCCCGGGTCCGCGGCGTTCGAGAGACGGCTTTCCAAGAGGTTAATGCTAAAAGAATTATATCGTGAAATCAATGATTTGACCCCTTGCGCACGCGTGCGCAAGGGGTGTGCCGGGGCCGTTTATTCGGCGGCTTCGACCCTCGGGGCGGGGACATAGTTCAGGATCGGGCCGAGCCAGCGCTCGACCTCCTCGACCGGCATCCCCTTGCGGGCGGCGTAATCCTCGACCTGATCGCGCTCCACATTCGCGACCCCGAAATAATAGCTCTCCGGATGGGCGAGATAGAGGCCGGAGACCGAGGAACCGGGCCACATCGCATAGCTCTCGGTCAGGGACACCCCCACCGTCTTCTCGGCATCGAGCAGCCGGAACAGGGTCGCCTTTTCCGTATGATCCGGTTGCGCCGGATAGCCGGGGGCGGGCCGGATGCCGCGATAAGGTTCGCCGATCAGATCCTCGGGCTGGAAGGCTTCGTCCGCCGCATAGCCCCAGAACTCCCGCCGGACCCGTTCATGCAGCCGCTCGGCAAAGGCCTCGGCGAAGCGGTCGGCCAGCGCCTTGACCAGGATCGAGGAATAATCGTCGTTCCGCCGCTCGAAGGTTTCGGCGATGGCGACCTCCTCGATCCCCGCCGTCACGACGAAGCCGCCGATATAATCGGTCGTGCCGCCGGCCTCCGGAGCCACGAAATCGGCGAGCGCGACATTGGGGCGGCCGTCCCGTTTGGTGATCTGCTGGCGCAGGGTGAAGAGGGTGGCCAGTTCCGTCCCGCGGGTTTCGTCGGCATAGAGCCGGATATCGTCCGCCACCGCGTTCGCGGGCCAGAAGCCGATGACCCCGCGCGGGTTGAACCATTTCTCCGCGATGATCCGTTTGAGCATCGTTTGGGCGTCCGCGAAGAGCTGCCGCGCGGCCTCTCCCTGCGTCTCGTCCTCGAGGATCTTCGGATAGCGACCCTTCATCTCCCAGGTCTGGAAGAACGGCGTCCAGTCGATGTAGCGGGCGAGGTCGGCCAGATCCCAATCCTCGAACACCCGCGTTCCGAGGAAGGAGGGTTTGGGGGGCGTGTACCCCTCCCAGTCGATCCGCATCGCATTCGCCCGCGCCCTGGCGAGCGGCAGGCGTTTCTTGTCCCGCTCGTTGCGGGCATGGATCGCGGCGACCTCGCCATATTCGGCCTGGATCGTCTCGATATAGCTGTCCTTCGCCTCCGGGGAGAGCAGGTTCGAGACGACGCCCACCGCCCGGCTGGCATCGGTCACATAGACGGTCTGGCCCCGTTCGTATCGGGGGTGGATCTTCACGGCCGTATGGACCCGGCTGGTGGTCGCCCCCCCGATCAGGAGTGGGATATCAAAGCCCTCGCGCTCCATTTCCGCCGCGACATGCACCATCTCGTCGAGCGAGGGGGTGATGAGGCCGGAGAGGCCGATGATATCGACCTTCTCCCGCCGCGCGACCTCCAGGATCTTCGAGGCGGGGACCATCACCCCGAGGTCGATGATTTCATAGTTGTTGCAGGCGAGCACGACCCCGACGATGTTCTTGCCGATGTCATGGACGTCGCCCTTGACGGTCGCCATCAGGATCTTGCCCGCGGCTTCCCGTTCGCCGGTCCCCCCATTGGCCAGCTTCTCCGCCTCCATGTAGGGGAGCAGCCCCGCCACCGCCTGTTTCATGACGCGGGCGGATTTCACCACCTGCGGCAGGAACATCTTGCCCGCGCCGAACAGGTCGCCCACCACATTCATCCCGGCCATCAGCGGGCCTTCGATCACATGGAGCGGGCGTTCCGCCGCCCGGCGCGCCTCATCCGTATCGGCGTCGATGAATTCGGTGATCCCATTGACCAGGGCATGGCTGATCCGCTCCTCCACCGGCCAGGTGCGCCAGGCGAGATCGCGTTCCTTGGCTTCCTTGCCCGCCGTGCCGCGATATTTCTCCGCCAGTTCCAGCAGCCGCTCCGTCGCATCCGGGCGGCGGTTCAGGACCACATCCTCGCAGGCCTCGCGCAACTCAGGGTCGATGCTCTCATAAACGGCGAGCTGGCCCGCGTTCACGATCCCCATATCCATGCCGACCCTGATGGCATGATAGAGAAAGACCGAATGCATCGCCTCGCGCACCGGTTCGTTGCCGCGGAAGGAAAACGACAGGTTCGAGACGCCGCCCGAGATATGGACATGGGGCAGGGTTTCGATGATCCGCCGGGTCGCCTCGATGAAGTTCACGCCGTAATTGTCATGTTCCTCGATGCCCGTCGCCACCGCGAAGACGTTGGGGTCGAAGATGATATCCTCGGGCGGGAAACCGAGCCCGATCAGGAGATCATAGGCACGGGTACAGATCGCGACCTTGCGCTCCTCGGTGTCGGCCTGGCCCTCCTCGTCGAAGGCCATCACCACCACGGCCGCGCCATAGGCCCGGCAGAGGCGCGCATATTTGAGGAAGGCCGCCTCGCCCTCCTTCATCGAGATCGAATTGACGATCGACTTGCCCTGGACGCATTTCAGGCCGGCCTCGATCACGTCCCATTTCGAGCTGTCGATCATCACGGGAACCCGCGCGATATCGGGTTCGGCGGCGATCAGGTTCAGGAACTCGATCATCGCCTGTTTCGAATCGATCAGGCCCTCGTCCATGTTGACGTCGATGATCTGCGCGCCGTTCTCGACCTGATCGCGGGCGACGACCAGCGCCTCGGCATAGTCGCCGTTGGTGATCAGCTTGCGAAACTTGGCCGAGCCAGTGACGTTCGTCCGCTCGCCGACATTGATGAAGGCGATCTCGGGCGTCTTGGTAAAGGGCTCCAGCCCCGAGAGCCGCAGCCGGGGTTCAATCCTCGGGATCACCCGGGGCGGATATTTCGCGACGGCGGCGGCGATGGCGCGGATATGGTCGGGGGTCGAGCCACAGCAGCCGCCGACGATATTCACCAGACCCTCGGCGGCGAATTCCGCGATCTGGGCGGCCATGAACTCGGGGCTTTCGTCATACTGTCCGAATTCGTTCGGCAGCCCCGCGTTCGGATAGGCGCAGACGAAGGTATCCGCGACCCCCGACACTTCCGCCAGATGATCCCGCATCGCCCGCGCACCCAGGGCGCAGTTCAAACCGATGGTAAAGGGATTGGCATGCCGCACGGAATACCAGAAGGCGGTCGGCGTCTGACCCGAGAGGGTGCGTCCCGAAAGGTCGGTGATCGTGCCGGAAATCATCACCGGCAGGCGCAGGCCCTTCTCGATGAAGACTTCCTCGCAGGCAAAGATCGCCGCCTTGGCGTTCAACGTATCGAAGATCGTCTCGATCAGGATCAGATCCGCCCCACCATCGATCAGCCCGCGCAGTTGCTCGGCATAGGCGAGGCGCAGATCATCGAAACTCACCGCGCGATAGCCGGGATTGTTCACGTCAGGGCTGATGGACGCGGTGCGGTTCGTCGGCCCGAGGGCGCCCGCGACAAAGCGGTGCTTGCCGTCCTCGGCTTCCGCCCGGTCCGCGGCCCGCCGCACCAGCCGGGCGCCGTGGAAGTTCAGATCATAGACCTGATCCTCCATCCCGTAATCGGCCTGGGCGATCCGGGTCGAGGAAAAGGTATTGGTCTCGATGATGTCGGCTCCGGCGATCGCGTATTTGTAATGGATTTCCTCGATCGCCTCCGGCTGGGTCAGGATCAGGAGATCGTTGTTGCCCTGTTGATGGCAATCGCAGGTCAGGAACGAATGTCCGCGGAAATGCTCTTCCTGAAAACCGAGGCCCTGGATCTGGGTGCCCATCGCGCCGTCGAGAATGAGAATACGGTCGCGCGCGGCCGCTTCGATGGCATCGAAGACTGGCGAGCGGCGCGGTTGCGAAGGAGAGGCGTTATCTTCAGTGGCGAGCGACATGAACTGAACCCTTTGGGAAGAGATCTCCCGTTGACTGTCTTTCTGCGATTTGAGGCCGAGTTACAACCGGTCAGCCCTCAGGACTTGGGGTTGCCCGCGATATTCGGCAAGACGCCGGGCGTGCCATCGGTTTCCCGCCCCAGGTCGCGCAGGATCTCCGCCGAATGTTCCCCCAGCGCCGGGGGCGCCAGTCGATAGCTGGCGGGCGTGCGGGAGAGTTTGATCGGACTGCCCGTCCCGCGATAGTCCTCGATCTCGACCACCATCCCGCGATGGCGCGTATGAGCGTCGCGCGCCACCTGATCGAGGCTCCGCACCTCGCCACAGGGAACGCCCGCGGTTATCAGCGCTTCCGCCAGCTCGGCGCAGCGGTGACGGGCCAGGGCCGCCTCCAGCTCGATCCTGAGGGCCGCCCGATTCAGGTTGCGCTCGCCATTGGAGGAAAACCGCCGATCGTCGGGCAGGTCGGGCCGCCCGATGATCCGGCAGAGCGTCGTGAACTGTCCATGATTGCCGACCGCCAGAAAGATCGGTGTCGTCGCCGTGGGAAACATGTCATAGGGCGTGATATTGGGATGGGCGCTGCCCGCCGGTTTCGCCACCCGGCCGTCGAGATGGTGGTTCGCCATATGCGGATGCAGGAGCGAGATGCCGCTGTCGTAGAGCGAAGCCTCGACGAACTGCCCGCGCCCGCTGGTCTCGCGCTCGCGCAGGGCCATCAGGATGCCGATCACCAGATTCATGCCGGTGACGATATCGATCACCGGCACACCGACACGCAGGGGGGCGCCGCCCGCCTCTCCGTTCACGCTCATGATGCCACAGACCGCCTGAACCGCCGCGTCATAGCCGGGGCGGCCGCCATAGGGCCCATCCGCCCCGAATCCGGAGACCCGCGCATGGATCAGACGGGGGAACCGCTCCGCCAGGACCGCCTCGGACAGGCCCCATTTGTCGAGCGTGCCGGTCTTGAAATTTTCAAGAAGCACATCCGCCTCGGCCAGCAGATCCGCCAAGAGGGCCTGACCCGCCGGTTGCGAGAGGTCGATCACCATGCCCCGCTTGTTGCGATTGACCCCGAGGAAATAGCTCGCGGTGCCGTCGCGAAACGGGGGGCCCCAGCCGCGGGTCTCGTCGCCGCCGGGCGGTTCGATCTTGATGACCTCGGCGCCGTGATCGCCGAGGATCTGACCGGCGAACGGTCCGCCGAGCACCCGGCTGGCGTCGATCACCTTCAACCCGGCGAGGGCGCCGGGGGTCGCGGTCGGTTCGGTCATGGCGGACCTTTCGAGAAAGATCCCTTCTAGCCGAAATCCAGTTCGATCAACAGATCCTTCGCATCGATCTGGGCGCCGGGATGCACATGAACCGCCTTTACCGTGCCCGCCTTGTCGGCATAGAGCCCGGTTTCCATCTTCATCGCCTCGATGGTCAGCAAAAGGTCGCCGGGGTTCACCGGTTGGCCGACCGACACACCGATCGTGGCAACGACCCCCGGCATCGGCGCCGCGATCTGGGCGGGATTGCCGGTTTCCGCCTTGGGACGCTTGGTGGTCAGGGCCTGTGCCTTGCGATTGGGGACCCGGATCGTGCGGGGCTGGCCGTTGAGTTCGAAGAAGACACGAACCTCGCCATCCTCGTTGGTGTCCCCGATCGCCTGCAACCGGACTTCGAGCGTCTTGCCCGGATCGATCTCCGCCGCGATTTCCTGGCCCGCCTCCATGCCATAGAGATAGACCGGCGTCGGCAGGGTCCGGACCGGACCATACTCCCGATGGCGGTTCATATAGTCGGTGAAAACCTTCGGATACATCAGATATCCGCAGAAATCCTCGTTATCGAGCTCGATTCCCGGGAACAGAGCCTTGAGATCGTTGAACATCTTTTCAAGATCGGCGGGCGGCATCACCGAGCCCGGCCGCGCGGTCAACGGCGCCTCGCCCTTCAGCACCTTGCGCTGGAGCGCCTCCGGCCATCCGCCCGGCGGCTGTCCGAGATTGCCCTTGAGCATGTCGACCACGCTGTCGGGGAAGGCGACGTCGACCGAGGGATCCTCGACCTGCTCGCGGGTCAATCCCTGGGCCACCATCATCAGCGCCATGTCGCCCACGACCTTGGAACTGGGCGTCACCTTCACGATATCGCCGAACATGCGGTTCACTTCCGCGTAGGTCCGGGCCACCTCGCTCCAGCGCTCCTCCAGCCCCATGCTGCGGGCCTGCGCCTTGAGGTTGGTGAACTGGCCGCCGGGCATCTCATGCAGATAGACCTCCGATGCCGGAGCCTGGAGCCCCGATTCGAAGGCCGTGTACTGGACGCGCACCGCCTCCCAATAGTCCGAAATCATCCGGATCGCGCCGATATCGAGTCCGCTGTCCCGGTCGGTATGCCGCAGCGCCTCGACGATGGACCCAAGGCACGGCTGACTCGTCGCCCCGGAGAACGCATCCATCGCCGCGTCCACTGCGTCCACGCCCGCCTCGGCCGCGGCCAGGACCGTCGCCGCCGACACACCGCTGGTGTCATGGGTGTGGAAATGGATCGGCAGGCCGACCTCTTCCTTTAAGGCCTTGATCAGCACGCGGGCGGCGGCGGGCTTCAGCAGGCCCGCCATATCCTTGAGGCCGAGGACATGGGCACCCGCGTCCCGCAATTCCTTGCCCATGCCGACATAATATTTGAGGTCGTATTTCGCCCGATCCGGATCGAGCAGATCGCCGGTGTAGCAGATCGCCGCCTCGCAGATCTTGTCGCTGGCAATCACCGCGTCCATCGCGACACGCATGTTCTCGACCCAGTTCAGGCTGTCGAACACACGGAACACATCCACCCCGGAACTCGCGGCCTGGGCGACGAAGGCTTCCACCACATTGTCCGGATAGTTGGTATAGCCCACACCGTTGGAGGCGCGCAGCAGCATCTGCGTCATCAGGTTCGGCATCGCCTTGCGCAGATCACGCAGACGCTGCCACGGACATTCCTGCAGAAAGCGATAAGCGACATCGAAGGTCGCCCCACCCCAGCATTCGACGCTGAAGAGTTGCGGCAGCAGGCTCGCATAGGCCGGCGCCACCGCGATCATGTCGAAGGAGCGCATCCGGGTCGCAAGCAGGCTCTGATGCCCGTCGCGCATCGTCGTGTCGGTGATCAGCACCTGCTTTTGCGCCAGCATCCAGTCGGCCACCGCCTTGGGCCCCTGCGCCTCCAGCAGGTTGCGCGTGCCGGGGGGAGGGGTCTCGATGGGGACGCGCGGTGCCCGCGGCAACCTGGCCTCGGCGGGCGGCTTGGGGCGGCCCGAGGTCTCGGGGTGCCCGTTGACGCTGATATCCGCGATATAGGTCAGAATCTTGGTCGCGCGGTCGCGCCGGGTCTCGAACCTGAACAGTTCCGGCGTCGTGTCGATGAACTTGGTCGTATAGCTGTAGTCGAGAAAGGTCGGATGCTTCAGCAGGTTCTCGACGAAGGCGATATTGGTGGACACTCCCCGGATCCGGAACTCGCGCAAGGCCCGGTCCAGACGCGCGATCGCCGCTTCCGGGGTCGGCGCCCAGGCCGTCACCTTCTCCAGCAGCGAATCGTAATATCGGGTGATGACCGCGCCGGAATAGGCCGTGCCGCCATCCAGACGAATCCCCATGCCCGTCGCCCCGCGATAGGCGGTGATCCGGCCATAATCGGGGATGAAATTGTTCTGCGGATCCTCGGTGGTGATCCGGCACTGGATGGCATTGCCGTTCAGGCTGACGTCGCCCTGCGTCGGCGCTCCCGTCGCCTCGGCGATGGTTGCCCCCTCGGCGAGCAGGATCTGGGCGCGCACGATATCGATGCCGGTGACTTCCTCGGTGACGGTATGCTCGACCTGGACCCGGGGATTGACCTCGATGAAATAGAACTTGCCGGAATCGCGGTCCATCAGGAATTCGACCGTGCCCGCGCATTCGTAATTGGCCTGCTTGCAGATCCTGAGGCCGAGCGCACAGATTTCCTCGCGCTGCTCCTGGCTCAGATAGGGCGCCGGGGCGCGCTCCACGACCTTCTGGTTGCGCCGCTGCACCGAGCAGTCACGCTCCCACAGGTGATACATGCCGCCATACTGGTCGCCGAGGATCTGAACCTCGACATGCCGGGCGTTCAGGATCATCTTCTCCAGATAGCCTTCGCCATTGCCAAAGGCGTTGATCGCCTCGCGACGGCCTTCCAGGACCTTCTCCTCCAGCTCGTCCGGCCCCATGATCGGCCGCATCCCGCGCCCGCCACCGCCCCAGGAGGCCTTGAGCATGAAGGGATAGCCGACCTCGTCGGCCATCCGCCGCACCTCGGCCATGTCGTCGGGCAGAACCTCGGTCGCCGGGATGACCGGAACGCCCGCCTCGATCGCCACGCGCCGCGCGCTGGCCTTGTCGCCGAGCATGCGCATGGTCGCGGCCTTGGGTCCGATGAAGGTGATCCCCGCCGCGTCGCAGGCATCGACCAGCTCCGGATTCTCCGACAACAACCCATAGCCCGGGTGGATCGCATCCGCCCCGGCCATCTTGGCCACGCGGATGATTTCGGGGATCGAGAGATAGGCCGCGACCGGGCCCATTCCCTCGCCGATGCGATAGGCCTCGTCCGCCTTGAACCGGTGAAGACTGAGCTTGTCCTCCTCGGCAAAGACCGCGACGGTCCGCTTGCCCATTTCATTGGCGGCTCGCATGACGCGAATGGCAATTTCACCGCGGTTTGCGATCAGGATTTTCTTGAAATTTTTCATAAGCGGCTTTCCCCGGGCCTATCGCGCAAGAAACAGAGTCCTAGCCGACCGCACCGCAACATACAATTGTGCTTAAAGCCTGATACACTTAGGGAAACGTTTGTGCCTGTTTTTCAGACTTCGCGGCGTCGGTGGCGACCTCATCGGCGGCATCGGAGGGCGGCCTGTCGAGGGTCAGGCCCGACATCAGATCCTCGATGAACAGGCTGAGGAGTTGTGACCGGCTGGAAACGCCGGCCTTGCGATAGACCGCCGCGCTCTGGGCCTTGACCGTGCCGCTTCGTGTCTTGCGCAACTCGGCGATTTCGGCAACCGACAGGCCCTTGATCGACAGGAGCGCCACGTCCCGTTCCGACGGGGTCAGGCCCCACCGCTGGAAACTCTCTTCCAGCAGGTCGAGGAAGGCGCCACTCGCCGCGCGCATCCGGCCCTCCATATGGTCGTTGCGTGCGAACTGCTGCCACAATTGCCGAATCCCGAGCAGGCTTCCCAGAATGAGAGCGGCAACGGCGAACCCCTCCACCGCGGGATGGAGAGGCTCACTTTTCCATTCCGGAAATTCGCTGAACACATCGATGATGAAATACACCGCGCAGGCGCTTTGAATGGCGGTCACGGCCGCCAGTCCGCGATGACGGGCAAAAACCGTCCAGTCGATCCGACCCATCATCGCTCCCGTCAACGGCGCATCTCAGGAGGGGTGCGCCGCGCCACCGTCCTGTTCGGCCCGCTTTTGCCCCGTCACCATCGCGCGCGCCAGGTTTTCGCCATGCCGCAGGCTCGCCAGGATTACGCCTCCGACATGCAGGCAGACAAGCCCGAGCGTCAGATTCGCCGCCGCTCCGTGCAGTTCCTCGATCGTGTCCGACCCGAACCCGGCATCGGTGGTCAGATACCAGCCGCTGCCCGCCGTCACCGCCAGCATGAGCATCAGGGCAATGACCATCGCCCCTCCGGCGGGATTATGTCCGAGATAGCGCCGTTCGCGGCCCGCGACCATATCGGAAAGATAGCCGAAAAACCGGGCCGGGCCGGGCACGAAATCGCCAAAGCGGGCATGTTCCGAGCCGATGAACCCCCAGATCACCCGGAGGACGAGGGCGGCGGCCAGCGTCAGGCCGAGCGTCTTGTGCAGGGATCGCGGCTCTTCGAAGACATAGGCCCCCGCGAAGCACAGGACCGTGACCCAATGGAACAGCCGTACCAGGGGATCCCAGACCCGGACGAAACCGCCCGGGCCACCCGTTTTGGATGGGATCATTCGCGCTCGAGCTCCTTGCCGGTTTGCGGGTCGAAATAGACCTCGACCTTGTCGCCGCCCTGCTTGCCATAGATCTCGAAACAGCCGTCATTGACCTTCATCGTCGAAATCGCCCCGCCGGCCTCTTCGAAGGTCTTGGCGACCTGCCACATCGGCAGGGTCTTGCCGCTGGCCTCGCAGCTCGGTTCGGCAAAGGCGGGGACCGCGAGGGCGACGAGGGGCAGCGCGAGGATCGAAAGGGACTTCATGGTTTTCTCCATATCGGCCCGGGCCTTGGTGCCGGGGCTGGGAGACCGATGCCGGTTCGCCGCGGGGCTGGCCATTGCACCAGAGGGGCGGGACCGGGCACATAAACCCGGGTTTAGAGCGCAATCCGACCGGAGTGGAGCGAGGATCGGACAAATTGCGCGCCCGAACCATAATGCGCAATCCGACCGGAGCGGAGCGAGGATCGGACAAATTGCGCGCCCGAACATAGGGGCGAGGGCGCGCGACCTGATCCCCTTGAATCGCGGGCTCTGGTTGCGAAATCGGGCTCTGGATCGGTGCGCAGGTCCGACACTTCTTGACAGCGGAGCCGAAAGGCGTAAGACGACGCTCTGGAATTTCGGTCCCCTTGTCGCGGGCCGATTGCTGCTATGCGCGGATGACCGCGAAAAGGGGACTGGAATGGCAAAACCGACCACGATCAAGATCCGGCTGAATTCGACGGCCGACACGGGACATTTCTACGTGACGAAGAAGAATTCGCGCACGATGACCGAGAAGATGAGCGTCAAGAAATACGACCCCGTCGTGCGCAAGCATGTCGAATACAAGGAAGGCAAGATCAAGTGATCCTGCCCCGGCGCGAGTCGGGCCGCTTCTTCAAATCATCGGATGCTTGAATCGGCCCCCTCCCGGCGGCCGATTTTTTTTCCAGCTCAGCGGCCTCAGTCTTCCCGCACAATGAATTCGGCGATCTGGGTGCGTTGCAAGAAGAAGAAATTATCGTCTGAAATCAAATCGACCCGGATTTGCCCGAGGCTGTCCCGCCAGACAGCCAGACCTTCCATATTATCCATGTCCCCGAATTTCGTCGTAAGCAGGATCTCCTCGTTTCCGATCCCCTTCGGCTCCATCGTGAAACGTCTGACCCGTGTCGCGAATCCGCCCAGCTTCTTGAACTTCCGTTCCAGGACATAGAGCTTGCCATCCGGTCCGAATTCCGCGTCGGTGACCAGAAATCCCTCGCCCCGCCGGATTTTCAGATCCTGATCCCATTTGCCGTTCCGAAATCGATAGATCGGGATGACTGGCTCCTCGGTCCGGGTTTCCTCGCGAATCGCATAGAGGACATCGTTGCGATCCATGGCGATCGCTTCCAGCCCGGCATTCCATCCCAGCGTCTCGAACTCGGAATAGTTCGGGATCGGCTTCGCAGGACCGTCGAGTTGATCGTAACGCCGGATCCGGTGGAAGGCCTCGAAGGACACATAATATCGGCCCCGGGAATCACGGGTCAGCCCTTCGGCATCCACCGCGTAGCCTTTCAACGGCTTGCCCTTGTCGGAAAGCAGCGGGCCGAGGCCCGTTTTTTGAGCGGAGGTAAGCTTGCCATCGGAGCGGATCAGCTCGCCGGTCACCCAGATCCCACGATCCCCGATCGCGACGACCCGGCTCCCGCCATCGAGCACCTCCAGACCGGACAGGCCGCCAAACCGTTCATCCGAATCGCGCCAGGTTATCGTTGACTCATGCACAAGCGAAGCCGCGCTGGCCTGACAGGTGATGCCACCGGCCAGCAAAAGGGTCAGTAGGAATGATTTCATCGGGACTTGAGAACCTCGGTACAGAGAGGAGGAAGATCTGCCAGCCGGAGCGGCGGCGCGGGGGGCTTCTTGGGTGCATTCGGATCGGGCGGTTTCAGCGCATCGGTGACCCACCAGGTCAAATCCGCGCATCCGTCACCGGGGGGCAGGGGGGCGGAGGGCACACAACCGGCGGCGCCCCTGGGGCAATTCAGCCGGATATGCATATGATCATTGTGCCCCCACCAGGGCCGGACCTTGCGCAGCCATCCCCGGTCGCCAGCGGGCGTGGCCGCGCACATCGCGATCTTTGCCGGAGGGGTGATGAAAATCCGGTCGACCCTTGGATCCATCGCCGTCGCCCGCATCAGGGCCATATGCGTGGGCGTCCAGTTCGAATTGACATGGATCTGGTCGGCGGCGCGCACATTATTGGCGGAGATTTTCTCGCGATCCGCCCGGCTCAGATCGAGGCGGGGCGGCGGCAGCAACCAGATATCCACGTCCAGTCCGGTCTGATGCGACGCATGACCGCCGACCGGCCCGCCCCGCGGTTGCGACAGGTCACCGATATAGAGCCCCCGCCAACCCAGTTGCCGGGCCTCGCCACTCAGATCCTCGATGAAGTCGATGAGGGTCGGCGTCCCCCAGAAATGATTGCGCGACAGGCGCATCGCCTGCCAGGTCGGCCCGCTTTCCGGCAAGGGAACCGCGCCGGCCAGGCAACCCCGCGCATTCTGTCCGATCGAATAGGTTGGCCCGTCCGTCGGCGTCTTCACGGCTCCGAACAGGGCCTTCGCGGTTTGCGCGCTGGCCGGGGAAGCGATCAGGGCCCCCAGGAGCATGACTGAAAGCAGGCGTCCGATCATGCCTTGTGTTCCTCGCGCTGATCGCTGGTCTTGACCCAGTATAACAACCCATATCCTGCCAAGAAGAGAAGGATGATCGGGCTGACCCCAAGACGTTGTGATCCGGTCCAGGCCGTCGTCCCCGCGATCAGGGCCGGTCCGAGGAAAGCGGTCGCCTTGCCGGAGAGCGCATAGAGGCCGAAAGCCTGTCCGCTGCTCACGCGGCCCTCGGCCTGATGAACCAGAAGCGTGCGGGACGCTGCCTGAAGCGCGCCCGCCGCGGCGCCGAGCAGACTGCCCGCGACATAGAACACCAGATCCGGGAGGCGGGACCCCTCAGCCACCGCGATCCAGAGAACCGACGTCCGCGATGTGCCCAGGATCACCCCGCAGACCAGAATCAGGAGCCAGATCGAAGCGACGATGACGGGTCGCGGCCCATAGGCCCGATCGGCGCGGCCACCGAGCCAGGCGCCCAGGGCCCCGGTTCCCGCGGCGGCGATCCCGAACAGTCCCAGTTGAAACAGCCCCCATCCGAGCACACCCGCCGCGTAAATTCCCCCGAAGGTGAAAAGAGCCGCCAGAGCGTCGCGGTAGAGCATCGAGGCCACGAAAAACACCGACAGGGACCGATGCGCGCCGAGGCTTCGCAATGTGCGCCCAAGGTCGGCCAGCCCCTCGCGCAATGAACCGCGCTCTCGCTTGGGGGCGTCGCGGGTGAACAGGAACAGCGGCAGCGCAAAGATCACGAACCAGATCGCGCTGAGGGGCCCCGACGCCCGCGCGGGTTCCCCCAGGGCCGGATCGAGGCCCAGAATCGGTGCGATTCCGATCAGGGTTCTGCCGCCCCCCGGCGCGGGCGCGATCAGGGTCAGCACCAGGACCAGCGACACCAGCCCGCCGACATAGCCGAGTGCCCAGCCCGAGCCCGAAATCCGTCCGATCTCGCGCCGGGGTCCGAGGTCGGGCAGCATCGCATTGGTGAACTGGATCCCGAATTCCGATCCGATGAAGGCCAGCCCATAGAACAGCAACACCGGCCAGACGGCGGCCATCCCGGGCACCGCGAGCCAGAGCCCCAGGCAGCCGATGACATAGGGAACCGAAAACCAGAAAATCCAGGGCTTGCGCGCTCCGGACCGGTCCGCGATCGCGCCAAGCAAGGGCGCCAGGAGCGCCACGGCCACGCCGATGATGGCGGTGGTCGTGCCCCAGATCTCCTGTCCCCTGACCGGATCGCCCACCACCTGCGAGGCAAAATAAGGGGCGAAGATGAAGGTGACGATCAGGGTCTGGAACGGCTGGTTCGCCCAGTCGAACAACATCCAGGACACTACACCGCGTCGGTCGATGGTCATGGCTTCAGATCTCCGGCGGCCAGGGGCGGGCGGTCTCCGCGTCGATCCAGGCCTGGATCCAGTCCGGCATCGGCGGGTTCCAATCGGGCACCCCCATCGCCGCGACGACCGCGTCGGTCGGCACGATCCCCGAGCTCCCCACGATCGCGAGCCGATAGATCCCGGCGGACAGCGCCTCGCCTTTCCGGTACATCGCCTGATGCAGATAAAAGAACCGCGCATCCCGGGCGACCGCCCTGGAGCGCATCTCGAACCGATCGAACAGGACCACCCGCCTGCGATACCGCATCGATACCCCGGCGATGGTCAGCCCCCAGCCCTTGGCCCGCGTCGCCCTGAGCATCCCCGTCCGCATCGCCAGGGGAAGGCGCCCCAGATCATAAAGCGACAGGGTCCGCCCATTGTTCAGCTCGGACCACATGTCGAGATCCCAGGGCAGACATGTGTGGCGGGACACATGGACGCCGTCGATTGCGAGCGGTGCGGCGCGCCGGTTGATCAGGATTTCGATACCAAGGCGCAGGAAAGGATACATGACACACAAGGATTGATCCGAACCCGCCCTGTGTCGCCCGGATCATCCCGTGGTGCAAGGGAAACCCGGGAGCGGGAGCCTTGCGGGAAACCGCCCGGACGATTAGGTGTAGCGCGCACTCTGATGGCAAAGGACGGCTGGCTTCATGGGAACGTTGATTATTGTCCTGCTCTATATCCTGAACATCGTATGGTTCATTGTGATCGCACACGTGATCATGAGCTGGTTGATCAACTTCAACGTGCTCAATCGTCATCAACCGCTGGTGAACCAGATCTGGTACGGGCTTAACCGGATGCTGGAACCGATCTATGGTCCGATCCGTCGAATCCTTCCGGACATGGGGGGGCTCGATCTCTCGCCCCTGGTCCTGATCGTGATCATCTATGCGCTCCAGACCATGCTCGTGCGCAACAGCGGCGCCTTCATGTAGCTCTCACCGCCGCGCCGCGTCGAACCGGGCGCGGGAGGCTTCGATCGGCTCGCGGTGGACGCGGGCCCAGTCGACCAGACCCTTTACAAGCGCTGCGAAATCCCTGCCCCGGTCGGTCAGGGCATAGGTCACGCTGGGCGGACTCTCCGGACCGACCGTCCTGCCAACCAGCCCGTCCCGCTCCAGCCGCCGCACCGTCAGGGTCAACATACGCTGGGAAATGCCGGGCAGGGCGCGCTCCATCTGACGAAACCGCCGCGGACCCGGCGAGAGTTCGGCCAGGACCATCACCGACCATCGCTCTCCCAGCCGGTCCAGCACGGCGCGCAGGCCGCAATCCTCATGCTCGGGAAGTCCGCAGGGATTCAAGCCATCGGTCTGCTTCGGATCGGAAACGAACATTTTTGTGCCTTCTTGCTCCGCCTGCCCGCGATGCGCAGGGTCATGCCAAATCATGAACCACGGAGGTCCACATGATATTGGTGACTGGCGCATCGGGACAGCTTTCTTCCCTCATCCGCTCGATTGCAACACAGGCGGGTCTCGAAATCCGCGCCGCGGGACGCACCTCATCCTGGCGGATGGATTTTGACGATCCCTCAACGCTGGATCTCAGGGGGGTCGGGACGCTGCTCCTCATCTCCGCCGGATATGGCGAGGATGACGTGGTCATCCGCCGGCACGGGAACATCATTTCGGCGGCCGAACGGGATGGGGTGGGCCATATCGTCTATACCAGCCTGACCGGGACCGGGGACCACCTCGCCTTCGCCCTCGCGCATCGATGGACCGAACGGCGGTTGCGCGCCTCGGCAATCGGCTGGACCATTCTGCGCAACGGCCTCTATGCCGAACTGATCGCTGATCTCGCCGCTCCCCGCGACGGCCTGATCACGGCGCCTTTCGGCACCGCCCGCCTGTCACCCGTGGCTCGGGCGGATCTCGCGGAGGCGGCGGTGACGGTGCTGCGGGATCCCGCCGCGCACCGGGGCCGGATCTATGAATTATCCGGTGTCACCGCCTGGAGCCTGCCCGATCTTGCCCGCGCCTGGGGCGTGGCATATGCGCCCGCGACGCTGGCGGAGCAACGGGCATCCCTGACGGTCCCGCCACTGCTGCCATTTCAACCGGCCATGCTCCTGTCGATCTATTCCGCCGCGGCGACCGGATTCCTGGAGGCGGACCGGACCGATCTGCCCGATCTGCTCTCCGCATCGCCGCGGGACAGCCTGACGGTCAGCGCCGGTCGCGCATGCCCAGAAGCCTCAACCTCAGGGCGTTGATCTTGATGAAGCCAGCGGCGTCCTTCTGGTCATAGGCGCCCCGGTCGTCCTCGAAGGTCACATGCTGCTCGGAATAGAGCGACAGCGGCGAACTCCGGCCCACGACCGAAGCCATACCTTTATAGAGCTTCAACCGGACCGTTCCCGAAACATGGGTCTGGCTGCGGTCGATCAGAGCCTGCAGCATCTCCCGCTCCGGTGAGAACCAGAAGCCATTGTAGATCAGCTCGGCATAGCGCGGCATCAACTCGTCCTTGAGATGCGCGGCCCCCCGGTCGAGCGTGATCGATTCGATCCCGCGATGCGCCGCGAGCAGGATCGTTCCGCCCGGCGTCTCGTAAATTCCGCGGGATTTCATGCCGACGAACCGGCCCTCGACCAGATCGAGCCGCCCGATCCCATGCCGCCCCCCCAGCACATTGAGCCGCGTCAACAGCTCCGCCGGGCTCAGGGCCTCGCCATTGACTGAAACCGGATCGCCCTTCTCGAAACCGATCTCGATATATTCCGGCACATTGGGCGCGGCCTCGGGACTGACGGTGCGCTGATAGACATAATCCGGCGCTTCCTCGGACGGATCCTCCAGAACCTTGCCCTCGGACGAGGTGTGCAGCAGATTCGCATCCACCGAAAACGGCGCCTCGCCGCGCTTGTCGAGCGCGATCGGGATCTGGTGTTCCTCGGCAAAGGCGATGAGCTTCTGACGGGAGGACAGATCCCATTCCCGCCAGGGCGCAATGACCCGGATCGACGGGTTCAGAGCATAGGCCGAGAGTTCAAAACGCACCTGATCGTTGCCCTTGCCGGTCGCGCCATGCGCCACCGCGTCCGCGCCGGTCATTTCCGCGATCTCGACCAGCCGTTTGGCGATCAGGGGGCGGGCGATGGAGGTCCCGAGCAGATATTGCCCCTCATACACCGCGTTCGCCCGGAACATCGGAAAGACGAAATCCCGCACGAATTCCTCGCGGACGTCTTCGATATGGATGTTCTCGGGCTTGATCCCGAGTAGTTCGGCCTTGCGCCGCGCTGGTTCCAGTTCCTCGCCCTGACCGAGATCGGCGGTGAAGGTGACGACTTCGCAGCCATATTCCGTCTGAAGCCATTTCAGGATGATCGAGGTGTCGAGGCCCCCGGAATAGGCCAGGACGACTTTTTTCGGTGAGGACATCATTCACTCCGATCCGACAGGTTTCTCCGCCCTCTATGGCCTTTTCCCGGCGGCGGCAAGCAGGGGAGCCCGTTCCCCGGCATCAAACCGCGCGGAACGGCGGTGCGTCAAAGACAAAGGGCCGGATCATCGCTGATCCGGCCCTTTGATTTCGGCACTGGCTGTCTCAGGCGTGCTTGCCCTTGTGCGGCGACCAGAGCTTCTTGTTGGTCAGATAAAGCAGGACCGTCAGGATCGTCAGGAACAGGACGGCGACGATGCCGGCCTGCTTGCGGGCCATCATCTTGGGCTCGGCGGTCCACATCAGGAAGGCCGCGACATCCTTGCCCATCTGTTCCGGCGTGGCCACGGTGCCATCGGAATAGGTCACCAGACCATCGCTCAGCTGCGGGGGCATCGCAACCCAGCCGCCCTTTGCGTGGTTTTCATAGAGGGTGACGCCCGCTTCTTCCTTTTCCTCACCCGAGAATCCGTTGACGAAGGAAGCGATATATTCCGCGCCCCCCATCCCGTTGATGATCTGGTTGAAGCCCAGTCCCATCGGACCGGAGAATCCCGCGCGCGCCTTGGCCATCAGGCTGAGGTCCGGGGCATTGGCGAGCTGCGATGCGCCGAAATGGTCGGTCGGGGAGGCGGGACGATCCTCGCCGGTTTCGGCGTCGGTGACGGTATGCTGCGCGGCGAAGGCCCGCATCGCCTCCTCGGTCAGGGCGGGACCGCCCTCGTCCGAGAGGGTGCGATAGGCGACGAACTTCAAACCATGACAGGCGGCGCAGACTTCGGAATAGACCTGGAGGCCGCGCTGAAGCTGTGCCTGGTCGAAGGTCCCGAAGGGACCCTCGAACGAGAAGCTGTAGTTGGTGACATGACCTTCCTCGGCGGCGGGCGCGGCGCCCGCTGCGAAGGCGGCGATGCCGCAGGCGAGCAGACCGGAGAGGAGCGACGTCTTGAGCATTTTCACTTTCCTCATTCGGCAGGCGTCGGGGCGGGAGTGGCTCCCACGGGCTTGTAGTGTTCGTTGAAATCCGCCTCGATGCTCGCGGCGGGCGTCAACGGTTTTTCCAGCACCCCGAGGAGCGGCATGATCACCAGAAAGAACACGAACCAGTAGAGCGTCGCGAGCTGGCTGATGATGACATAGGGCTGTTCCGCCGGCATCGCACCGCACCACATCAGCAGCAGGAAGTCGAAGACCAGCAGCCAGAAGAACAGTTTGAAGCGGGGACGATAGCGGCCCGAGCGGACCCGGCTGGTGTCGAGCCACGGCAGCAGGGCCATCAGGATGATCGACCCGAACATGGCGATCACACCGCCGAGCTTGGAGTTGATGAACCAGATATCGAAGGTGATGGCGCGGAGCATGGCGTAGAACGGCAGGAAGTACCATTCCGGCACGATATGCTTGGGCGTCGCCAGCGGGTTCGCCTGGACGTAGTTGTCCGGATGGCCGAGGAAGTTCGGCATGAAGCCGACGATGGCCGAGAAGATCACCAGCACGAAGACCAGCGCATAGAGATCCTTGATCACGAAATACGGCCAGAAGGGCAGGGTGTCCTTCTCGACCTCGGCCTTGGAGGTGCGACGAACCTCGACGCCGGTCGGATTGTTGTTGCCGGTGGTGTGGAAGGCCCAGATATGCACGATCACGAGGCCCGCGATCACGAAGGGCAGGAGGTAATGCAGGCTGAAGAACCGGTTCAGCGTGGCATTGTCGACCGCCGGTCCACCGAGCAGCAGCGTCTGGATGCTCTCGCCGACCACGGGGATCGCGCCGAAGAGGCCGGTGATGACCGTGGCGCCCCAGAAGGACATCTGGCCCCAGGGCAGCACGTAGCCCATGAAGGCGGTGCCCATCATCAACAGATAGATCAGCATGCCGACGATCCAGGTGATCTCGCGCGGGGTCTTGTAGGACCCGTAGAAGATACCGCGGAAGATGTGGCAATAGACCGCGAAGAAGAACAGCGAGGCGCCGTTGGCATGGATATAGCGCAGGGCCCAGCCGCCGTTCACGTCGCGCATGATATGTTCGACCGAGGCGAAGGCCAGCGACACATGCGGCGTATAGTGCATGGCCAGCGTCACGCCCGTGGCGATCTGCATCACCAGGCAGAAGGCGAGGACGATGCCCCAGATCCACATCCAGTTCAGGTTCCGCGGCGTGGGGATGAACAGGGTGGAATGGATCAGCGAGAGGATGGGAAGCCGGCTCTCGACCCATTTCGCGGCCCCGGACTTCGGCTCATAGTGGTCGTGCGGAATGCCGCTCATCTGGTGTAACTCCCTTTTCCGAAACCGGACCGACCTGTCCCGGCTCTTTGGTACGATCGGACCGGCAAACCGGACGTTACGATTCTGGTCAAAGCATTAGCCGAGCTGGACGACGCCGTCGGACACGAACTTCATCACCGGGATATGAAGATTTTCCGGCGCCGGACCTTTGCGGATGCGCGCGGCGGTATCGTAATGCGATCCGTGGCAGGGGCAGAACCACCCGCCGTAATCGCCCGCCTGAAAGATCGGAACACAGCCCAGATGCGTGCAGACGCCCGTCACGATCAGCCATTCGCCTTCCTTGTCCAGCGTCCGGTCCTCGTCGGTGGCGGGCGCGTCGGTGGGCAGGTTGGCATTGCGCGCCAGCTGGTCCACCAGATCGCCCATCGGCACGGCCCGCGCCGCCTCGATTTCGGCGGCGGTGCGGCGGCGCACGAAGACCGGCTTGCCGAGATACTTGATCGTCAACTGGCTGCCGACCTCGACCCCTGACACATCGACCTGGATGGACGAGAGCGCCTGCACATCGGCGCTCGGGTTCATCTGATTCACCAGCGGCCAGACAGCGGCTCCGGCGGCGACGGCTCCGGCGGCGCCGGTTGCAACATACAGGAAGTCGCGACGGGTGCCGGAGTGCTCATCAACATGGGCCACGCCATTCTCCTTGCAAAATTATGCGTCTTGTCCGAGGGACGAGTTCGATACAGTTCCAACGGCGGTTGCCAGCGGCAACAACCCGTTCCGGTCATTTAAAGCCATAGTCTGATCGGGTCCAGCGGACTTTGCGCCGCGGGGGGGCGAACAGGGGCGGGGACGGAACGTTTGTCCCCTTGGCACCGGCGGCGGGGATGTCTAAATCGCCTGACACGGGGTCAGAGACGGCGCCAGCCCCGGGATAGGATGTGCCCCCCATGACGTCGCAGACCCCCTCGGGCAAACCTTCGCCCGACCGACCGCGTCCGGCGCAGGCGCCGTCCCAGCCGCCGATTCGCCCATCGCGTGAGCCCTGGTATCGCGACGCGTCGCGCTTCCTGCACCGGATCGCCAATGCCCGGTCCTCGCTGGCGGCGCTCTATGCCTTCGCCGTCGTCGAAGGCATCATGCTGCCGATCCCGATCGAGGCGGTGATCATGCCCTTCATGCAACTGCGGCGCGATCTGCTCTGGCGAATCGCGGCGGTGGCGCTGGCGGGCTATTACACGGCCGCCATCACCGGCTATGCGATCGGCGCGCTGTTCTTCGACCAGATCGGCGCGCCGCTGATCGCCTCGATGGGCTGGCAACAGAGCTTCGCCGACCTCGAAGCCTTCTTCGCCGAACATGGCTTCATTTCCATCGTGGCGCTGGGCCTGACCCCGCTGCCGGCGCAACTCCTGATGATCGGGGCGGGGGCCTTCGGGGTGCCGCTCCTGTCCTTCACGGCGGCGATCCTGCTGGGGCGGGGGGCGCGGACCTTCGGCGCCGGGGCCCTGATCTATTTCTTCGGCGACCGGGTGGCGCATTATTTTCACCGCCGCCGGACCCGGAAAAACCGCTGATCCGTCACGCGTCCGGATCGCCGCGATGATAGGGGGCCCCGGCGAGGATCGAGGCCGCGCGGTACAATTGCTCGCAGAGCATCACCCGGACCAGCATATGCGGCCAGACCATCGTGCCAAAGGAAATCAGCTGATCCGCCCGATCCCGGAATGATTCGGTCAACCCGTCCGCCCCGCCGATGGCAAAGGCCAGATCCCGCACCCCGCTGTCGGCCAGCTTGCGCAGGGTGGCGGCGAAATGTTCCGAACTCATCGTCCGGCCCCGCTCGTCCAGGGCCGCGAGCACGGCCCCCCGCGGAATGGCCGCCTCCAGCAGCGCGGCCTCGGCGGCGCGCCCGCCATCGCGTCGGTCCTCGACTTCGATCACCTTGGCCGGACCAAGGCCCAGGCCCCGACCCGTCCGGTCGAACCGGGCCAGATAATCCGCGACCATCGCCGCCTCCGGCCCGGAGCGCATCCGGCCGACGGCGATCACATTCACCCGCATGGCATATCAGACGGTATCGACCGCCTTCGCCATCGCCACCTCACGCGGCATCCACATCTTTTCAAGCTGATAGAAGTCGCGCACCTCGGGCCGGAAGACATGGACGATCACATCGCCCGCGTCGATCAGGACCCAGTCGCCCAGCTCCTTGCCTTCCATCCGGGTGATCAGCCCGAATTCCTGCTTCAACCGATCGCCGAGCTTTTCCGCGATCGCGCCAACCTGTCGCGACGACCGGCCGGTGGCGATCACCATGTGATCGGCCATCTCGGATTTGCCGCTGAGGGAGATCGTGATGATGTCCTCCGCCTTGTCGTCGTCGAGCGAGGCGAGGATGGTGGACAACAGGGAGCTGTTGTCTGCTTTTCCCATACCGGACGCATGTGCACCCGTATCGGAAACGGCCGAAGCCGTCAGCTGGTCTTGAGTCAGGTCGGATTCCTCCGCGAACCGCGCCGCATATGCCGGGCGCCAGCCAGACAAGTATAGTGCAAACAGGGCCTTCTCTCAAGAAGTCTGACAAAGTTCCGACTTTTCAGTGAATGGACAAATAAAAGAAGCTCCGCGCGCCCGCGTCCGGCGGAACGCAACCGCGCCCCGGCGGGCCCATTCTTGCGTCATCCTGTTCGCGCGGAGATCCCGGATGACCCTCGAAATTCTGTCCATTCCCCTTCATGAAATCGACGACGAAGCCTTGCCCCGGGATCGGATCCGGCTGGACGAGGCCGACCTGACCGAATTGCGGATGTCGATCGCCGCCTCGGGCCTGCGCCTGCCGGTCGAACTCTTCCATCTCGCCGAGGAAACGCGGGAGGGCCAGAAATACGGCATCCTTTCGGGCTATCGCCGGGTCCAGGCGTTCCGGGGGCTGCGTGCCATGACCGGCAAGGCCCGCTACGAGGCCATCCCGGCCTTCCTGCGCGAACTCGACAGCGTCGGCGGCGCCTATGTCGCGATGGTCGAGGAAAACGAGATCCGGGTCAATCTCTCCTCCTGGGAACGGGCCCGGATCGCCGTCACCGCCCGCGACCACGGCATCTATGAATCGATCGACAGCGCGGTGAAGGGTCTGTTTCCCAATGCCTCGCGCCAGAAACAATCCCGCCTGCGCACGATCGCGGGACTGGTCGAGGAACTGGCCTCCCATCTGACCACGCCGGAGACCTGGTCGGAGACTCAATGTCTTCGGGTCGCGCTCGCCTGTCAGAAAGGATTTGCCGACCTTATCCGGGTGGCGCTGGAGGAATTGTCGGCGACCGATCCCGAAAGCCAATGGCAGACGCTCCTGCCGATCCTGAACGAGGCCGAGGCGCCGCCCCCGCACGCGGGCACCTCCGACCGCCGTCCCGGCCGCCCCCGCCGGTTCCTGCGGCTGAGGGAAGGTCTGACCATCCGGCGCGAGGTGACCCGCGACGGTTTCATCCTGCACCTGACCGGCCGGGACGCCAAATGTCCCTTGCTCGAACGTGTCCTGGAAGAGATCGAAAGGCTTTTGTCCCCCGCCTGATCGCCGCGCCGACCGGGGGGATGCGCGATGTTTCCCGCGCATCCCCTCGTCTCGCCTCTCAGGCGGTGACCAGCTGGCCGCGCACCAGCTTTTCGTAATCGCCGGCGATCGCCCTGGTCAGGGCGCCAACCTCGAAGGTATAATCGCCGATCGAGCCGACGGGCGTCACCTCCGCCGCGCTCCCCGTCAGCCAGCATTGCTCGAAATCGGCCATTTCCTCGGGCAGGATATGCCGCTCGATCACCTTGACCCCGCGCTCGCGCAGCATGGCGATGACGGTCTGCCGGGTGATCCCGTTCAGGAAGGCATCGGGCAGGGGGGTATGAACCTCGCCATCCTTGACGAAGAACACATTCGCCCCGGTCGCCTCGGCGATATATCCCCGGTAATCCATCATCAGCGCATCCGAACAGCCCTTCGCCTCGGCGGCGTGCTTGGACATGGTGCAGATCATATAGAGCCCCGAGGCCTTGGCCGCGTGCGGGATCGTCTCGGGCGAGGGGCGCTTCCAGCGCGAGATGTCGAGCTTCGCCCCCTTCATCTTGGCATCGCCGTAATAGGAACCCCATTCCCAGATCGCGATCGCCAGATGCATCGGATTGCGCGCCGAGGCGACCCCCATATCCTCGCCCGACCCCCGCCAGGCGATCGCCCGGACATAGGCATCCCGGAGCCCGCTCTTCGTCAAGGTTGCCGCCTTCGCCGCCTCGATCTCGTCGAAGGAATAGGGATGCGGCATCTCCAGCAGGTCGCAGGATTTCAACAGGCGCGCCGTATGGTCCGCGCTCTTGAAGATCGTCCCGCCATAGGCGCGTTCCCCTTCGAACACCGCGCTGGCATAGTGCAGGGCATGGGTCAGGATATGAACCTTCGCCTCGCGCCAGGGCACGAAGGCGCCGTCCATCCAGATCACTCCGTCGCGGTCGTCATAGGCCCCAGCCATGGCACGCTCTCCGATTTCTTATTCTTGCGTTACCATCGTCCAACACGACAGTTTCTTTCGCAACACCGGATGACGGCTAACATTTGACTCTTGGAATGTCAACATGCCTGACATAAACTGGCGCGGTGCCGAGGCAGGGGAAATCATGAAACAGAGCACCTTTTCAGCGAATGCGACACGCGGGGAGCAGCTGCTGTTTCTGACCGACGAGCAATTGCGCCAGGGGATCGAACTGATGTTCTTCGCCTATCGCGGCTTTACCTCCGACCCCGACCGCATCCTGGAGGAGCGCGCCTATGGCCGTGCCCACCACCGGGCGATCCATTTCATCAACCGCCGCCCCGGCCTGACGGTCAACGAACTGCTCGACATCCTGCGGGTGACGAAACAGAGCCTCAACCGCGTCCTGCGCCAGCTCGTCGAGGACCGCCTCGTCCAGAGCCGGGTGGGCCGCGACGACCGGCGCCAGCGCAACCTCTATCTGACCGAGGCCGGCCGCCGGTTGGAGCAGGAACTTTCCGCCACCCAGCGCCGCCGGATGCGCAGCGCCTATTCCAACGCCGGACCCGACGCGGTCCAGGGCTTCCGCCTCGTGCTCGAACAGATGATCGACCCCGAACTGCGCGAGGAAGTGCTGCGCTCTCTGGAGGGGCCCCGGCCATGACCGACAGTCCCGAGGCGCATGTCCTCGTCGTCGACGACGACGAGCGGATTCGTGAACTTCTGCGCAAGTTCCTGACCCGCAACGGCTTCTGGGTCACGGTCGCGCGCGACGCCGCCCATGCCCGCGCCCTGCTCGAAAGCCTCGAGTTCGACATCATCGTGCTCGATGTGATGATGCCGGGCGAGGACGGGCTCCAACTGACCGCCTCCTTGCGCGAGCATATGTCGACGCCGATCCTGCTCCTGACCGCGCGCGGCGATTCCGACGACCGGATCGCGGGGCTGGAGGCGGGGGCGGATGACTACCTGCCCAAACCCTTCGAGCCGCGGGAACTCCTGCTGCGCATCACCGCCATCCTGCGCCGCGTTCCCAAGCCCGCGCCGAAATCCGAACCGCCCCGCACGCTGCACCTGGGTGAGGTGCGCTATGACCTGACGCGGGGCGAACTCTGGCGCGGGCGCGATCCGATCCGCCTCACCGCGACCGAGGCGATGCTGATGCGCATCTTCGCCGCCCATCCGAACGAGCCGGTGACGCGGATCGAACTGGTGGAAAATCTCGGCGGCGGCGACGCGCAATCACAGGAGCGCGCCGTCGACGTCCAGATCACCCGCCTGCGCCGCAAGATCGAAATCGACCCCAAGGCTCCGCGTTACCTACAGACCGTCCGCGGTTCGGGCTATATGCTGGCACCGGACTGACCGCGACGGCGGTGCGACGCCACAGGAGACTTCGGATGACCTTGCCCGCGAACCGCCTTTTCGCAGCCCTGACCCTCGTTCTGGCGGGCTGCGCCTCTCAGCCCAGCGAGCAGACCGTCTTCACCGGACGCGCCGCCGTGCCTCATCCGGAGGCGCTCTTCGACGTGGCGCCGCGCGGGGACCGGCTCCATGCCAACAATCCGCGCTATGGCCAGCCCTATGGCACGCCCTATTGCCCGCGCCTGACCGACCTCAAGCCCTATGGCGCGCTGATGGCGGAGTCGGTCGCCTCGCTCGGCGGGCCGGGCAAGGCGGAATATTCGCGCGCGCCCCGGCTCTTTGCCCGCGAACTGACCACCAGCGCCTATCGCACACTGCTCGACTTCGACATGACCCGTGCCCGCCAGGACATCGATGCCCTGCGCGCCCATGCCTCGGCCAATGCCTGGATCGCCACGCAGCCCTCCAATTCCTCCGCCGGCGCCGCGATCGAGGGGCTGGGCGCGCTGCTGCCCGGCTGGCAGATCCTGCGCCAGACCAGCGTCGCGACCCCCGACGACCGCGCGCTGATCGACGGCTGGCTCGCCCGCGTCTCCCAATTCACCGACCTGCACACCGGCGCCAACAACATCGCGACCCAGCGCGGCACGAACGACATGCTGGTCGGGCTGATGCTCGGCGACGATGCCCGCTACCAGAAGGGGCTCCAGACCGGCTTCATGGCGCAATTGCGCGCCATGCGTCCGGACGGCAGCTTCCCGCTGGAGGTGGAGCGCGGCCGCAAGGCGCTCGAATATACCGCGCGCAATGTCGGATTGATGGTCTATGCCGCCCAGATCGGCCTGTCGCAGGGCATCGATCTCTACCGGACCGAGGTCGATGGCAAGAGCCTCGACGATGCCGTCTCCTTCCTGGTGCGCAGCCTCGACGACAATTCCGTCGTCGATGCCTATGCGCGCGCCGACAACAATCTCTCGGCCGGAACACCGCCCTTCGCCCCCAATGCCCAGGTCAATCCGTTCGAAGGTTCGTCCTCGCGGGGCTGGGTCAAGCTCTATACCCTCCACAATCCCGACACCGAACTCTCCAAGGCGCTGCTTGCCAAAATCGACCCCGGCCGCCGCATCTATTCCGACACGGCGGGCGGATCGGTCTCCTGCTACGCCACCCCGCTTTAACGATCAAAGAACCCGCGGGGGATCAGGCGGTTCTCATAGGCGTCGCGCTCCAGCTCCTCGCGGAAATCCGGATGGGCGATGCCGATCAGGGCCATCGCCCGCTCCGCCGTCGATTTGCCCTTCAGATTGACGATCCCATATTCGGTCACGACATACATCATGTCGGTGCGCGGGGTGGTGACGATATTCCCCCGGGTCAGGGCCGGGACGATCCGGCTCCGCCGCGCGCCGTTCTTCTCATAGGTCGAGGCCAGGCAGATGAAGGACTTGCCCCCGCGCGAGGCATAGGCGCCGCGCACGAACTGCAATTGCCCTCCGGTGCCGCTGATATGGCGGAACCCATCCGATTCGGAGGCGGCCTGTCCCTGAAGATCGATCTGCGTCGTGTTGTTGATCGCCACCGCCTTGTCGTTCCGGCTGATCATATGGGGCAGGTTGGTCTCGTCCACCGGACAGGCGATGATGTCGGGATTATGGTCGATGGCCTCGTAGAGCTTGGCGGTGCCGAGCGCGAAGCTGAACACCATTCTCCCTGGATGCAGCGTCTTGCGCGCGCCCGTCACCTGTCCCGTGCGATAGAGATCGATCAGGCCGTCGGTCAGCATCTCGGTATGCACCCCGAGATCCCGCGCCCCGCCCTCCGCCGCCAGAAGCGAACAGACCGCGTTCGGCATGCCGCCGATTCCGATCTGCAGACAGGCCCCATCCTCGATTTCCGCCGTGATCAGGCGGGCCACCGCCCGGTCGACCGCGTTCGGCGCCGCCGCCGGCAGTTCCGGCGGGGAGAGATCGTTGCCGGTGATGACATAATCCACCGCGCTCAGCGGAACATTGTTCATTTCGCCCATGACATGCGGCAGGCCGGGGGATTCCTCGATGATCACCACGCGGGCGCGCTCGATCACCGCCAGATGCCAGAGGTTCGTGCCGCTCAGGTTGAAATTGCCGTTCTCATCCATCGGCCGGGCCTTGATGATGGCGATATCCACCGGATCGATGAAGCGCCGGTAATAATCCGGAATCTCGCCCAGATTGACCGGCATGTAGCTGACCAGCCCCTCGTCGCTCTTGCGCCGGTCATAGGCCGAATAATGCAGGTTGATCCAATGGAAATGCCGGCCTTCCGGATCGCATTCCAGAACCGCCCTCGGCCGTGTGCTGAGGCAGGCCCGGATCTTGACGCCCCGCAGCTCGTCCCGCCGCCGCGCCAGGGCCGCGTCGAATTCGTCCGGCTGGCCGAGGCAGGCGCCATAATCGAGCCACATGCCGGATTGCACGAGTGAGGCCGCTTCCTCGGCCGTGATTCGCCGCGCCGATCCGGAGCTTTTGCGCTCAGACATTCCAATTTCTCCCTGTGCCGTTCCGGTTCATCCGGATTTCGCGCATCATTTGCCGGAAACCGCGAAAGGCAAAGCCCCTTCGCATCGCTCCCGCCCCTCAAAGCGATTTCCAGGCGGGTGAACTCACCCGCCGATCAAGAAATCGCGGCAACATAACCCGAGCGATTTCCAGGCGGGTGAATTCACCCACCGATTAAGAAATCGCGGCAACATAACCCGAGCGATTTCCAGGTGGGTGAACTCACCCGCCGATCCGGAAAATCGCTTCGGGATGCTCCATGGCGAAGCTGTTTCCGACAAGCAAGACCATCGTCGGCGGAGGGGGGGCCGCGCCACCGGCACGGCCTCAGCGCGACATGGGCGGAGGCCGGTTTTCCGCCCTCGCTTCCAGCTTTCGGGTCAATCGCCGGAAATCGCCGTTGACGATGACTTTATGCGCTGGCCCGACCGGCAGCATGTAGAGGCGGCCGAAGGTGTTATGGGTAACGACGGAGGATGTGACCGTGAGCAGGTGATCCCTGATCGAAACACAGATCATGACATCGAGATGCCGGTCCCGGACCGTCAGGACCAGCCGGTCCGGAGTGCTCTCTTCAACGAGAAAGAAATCCAGCCGGTCGCCCGCCGTCACGCTCCCGCGCCGCGCATCGGAAAATCCGCCGATCCGCCTGACGCCGAAGAGCGCGGAAATCCTGTCCCGCACCTTGAAGGCCAGCCGAATCAACGGACCAGGCTCCGCCGTCATGAGGGTCCAGGCCTCCAAGGGCGTCACCGCGATGGGAAGCCTGATCGACCGGCTGTCGTAATAGTTGAGTTCCGGGCGCGGCCTCAGGGTGGGAGCAGGAGATGGGATCATCGAGGGGATCTCCCGGACCGGTTCGACCGTCGCCGCGGCTTGCGAGGGTTTCATTTGCCGAGGGGGGCGGGCGATGCATCGCCCGTCCCTTGGATGTCCTCTCAGGGGATCGGGATGAACTCCTGATCGTCGCCGGGGGGCAGGTGGAACCGGCCATGCTGGAAATCCCCGGCCTTCCAGGCGTCCTTGGCCGCCTCGATCCGCTCCTTGGAGGAGGCGACGAAGTTCCACCAGATATGCCGTGGCCCCCCGAGCGTCGCCCCGCCGAGCAGGAGCAGGCGCGCGCCCTGTGATCCCGCCCGGACGGCCAGCCGGTCGCCGGGGCGAAAGACCATCATCTGGGCCGCCTCGAACCGCTGGCCCGCGACCTCGACCGATCCTTGGGCCACATAGATCCCGCGGTCCTCGTGATCGTCGGGCAGCGGCACCTGCGCGCCTGGCGCCAGCTCCACATCGGCATAGAACATTTCGGAAGACACCCGCACCGGCGCCCTCTGCCCGAAGGCGGTGCCGAGGATCAGCCGCAGCCTGACCCCTTCCGCCTCCAGCATCGGCAGGCTGGCCTTGGGCGCATGTTCGAACCGCGCCGGGTCATCCTCCGCCGCCTCGGGCAGGGCGACCCAGGTCTGGATGCCGAAGACCTTCTGGGGATTGCGCCGTGCCTCCTCGGTGGTGCGTTCCGAATGGGTGACGCCGGCCCCGGCGGTCATCCAGTTCACGTCGCCCGGTGCGATCAACTGATCCGCCCCGGTCGAATCGCGATGCCGAAAGCCGCCGTCGAAGAGATAGGTGACGGTCGAGAGCCCGATATGCGGATGCGGCCGCACATCGATCCCAGCCCCGGTCAGGAACTCGACCGGCCCCATCTGGTCAAAGAAGATGAAAGGCCCCACCATCTGACGCCGAGGCGCGGGCAGGGCGCGCCGCACCTCGAATCCGCCGAGATCCCTTGCTCGGGGAATGATAATGGTTTCAATGGCTTCCGCCGCTGCCGCGTCCGGACACGTCGGATCGAGTGTTGGATTCCAGCTCATGCCCGCCTCCTATCTGTTCAGGACATCGGCCCATTCCGGATGCCGCCGGAACTGCGCCGCCGCGAAGGGACAGAGCGGCAGGATCTTCTTGCCCGCCGCCCGCGCATCCTCGACCCCGCGCAGGACCAGCGCCGCCCCCGCGCCCTGGCCCCGGAAGGCATCGGGCACCCCGGTGTGATCGATGATGATCAGATGCTCTCCCGCCTTGGAGAAGGTCATTTCCGCCTCCGCCCCGTCCGGCGCCCGGAGCAGGTAGCGCCCCTTGCTCCCGGTTTCCTCAAGAATGATGTCTTGCGGATCGATCGTCATGTCTCGCTCCCTCGGTCCTTGAGAAACCGCGTGATCGCCGCGATTTCCGATTGTTCGATATCATGGCCGCCGGGATGCCAGACGGTCTCGACCTGTGCGCCCTGCGCCGCGAACCAGTCGGCGAGGGCACGGGTCTGGCCCGGCGGACAGACCGGATCGCGCTCGCCGGCGGTGATCAGGACCCGCGTCGCCATCGGCGCGGGCCCCGGGGTCCAGGGGATCAGCGGATGCATCAGGACCGCCTCGTCGAAGAGACCGGGCCGCGAGAGAAGCACGCTCGCCAGGATGTTCGCGCCGTTGGAATAGCCCAGTCCTACCACCTTCGAAGGGTTCGCCGCCTTTGCATGCGCCTCGACGAAGCCCGCCATCTTCTCGGTGGCCCGGGCGAGATCCGCCATATCATAGACCCCCTCGCCGGTGCGCCGGAAGAACCGGGCCGCGCCATGTTCCGAGACATCCCCCCGGGGCGAGACCAGCCGCGCCCTCGGCAGGAGTTCCCGCCCGAACCTCAGGAACTGGTTTTCGGTCCCGCCGGTTCCATGGAACAGAAGGAAGAGCGGCGCCCCGGTTTCCCCGGGGCTGACCTTGTGAACATAGGCATCGATCATCACAGCGGCTCCAGATGGGTTTCGAGATAGGGCCGCAGATGCTGGTGTTGCCGCGGCAGTTTCAGGGCTTCTCCCAGATGCGCGCTGTCTTCGTCGCGGTCGAATCCCGGCTCGTTGGTCGCAACCTCGAACAGGACCCCGCCCGGCGTGCGGAAATAGATCGCCCAGAAGTAGTCCCGGTCGATCACCGGTGTCACCTGATATCCGGTGTCGAGCAAGGCCTTGCGCACCTCCAGCTGCGCCGCCCGATCCGGCACGGCGAAGGCGATGTGATGGACCGATCCCGCTCCCAGCCGGGCCGGCCGGGCCCCGGGCAGCGTCTCGACATCGATCACATCCGCCCCGTTCCCGCCGGGCCGGATGAACCGGGTCAGGTCACCCGATCGGTCCGCGACCTCGTATCCCATGAAGCGCAGCAGCTCGTCCGTCGCTCCGGCATCCCGCAGCCGCAGCGACGCGCCCTGAAAGCCGCGGATCGCGACGTCGCCCGCGACCTCGCCCCCCACCCACGGAGCCCGGTCGTCCCGCGTTTCGACCAGCGCGAACTCGTCGTCATCCGGTCCCCGGAACCGCAGGCGCTTTTGCCCGAAGCTTTCCTCCCGGGCCAGACCCTTGGTGCCCTTCGCGCTCAGCCGCTCCTCCCAGAACCCGAGCGAACCCTCGGGCACGGCGAAAACGGTGATCCCGACCTCGCCGGTTCCGGAATTGCGGTGCCCCATGTTGGGAAAGGGAAAATAGGTCATGACCGAGCCGGGCGTGCCGGCCTCGTCGCCATAATAAAGATGATACACATCCGGCGCGTCGAAATTGACGGTCTTCTTGACCCGCCGCAGGCCCAGCGTCCCGGTAAAGAAATCGTTGTTGAGCCGGGCGCCCGAGGCCATCGAGGTTACGTGATGCAGGCCCTTGATCTGATCGAGCATGATTGTTCTCCTGATGTTGGGCAAGAGATAGGCCAATCCGGATCGTGGACAAATCCCCGAGATCGATCGAAACTGTTGATCAATACAAAACAATCACGAATGCGGATCAGTGTTGAGCCGCGGGTTTTCCCGAACGTGCCCCTCCCTCATGCGAAAGTTTCATGAAATTTGTGTCGGGCATGGGAAGCGTTGCCAATACTTCACGCCCCCTTAAGACCTCGGAGGCACATTGCCCGGGCGCCGTGTCGGTTGCGGGAGGTCAAAATGACAGCCGGGTATATCGAGTTTGTTCTGGTGGGGCTCACCCTCCTGTTTTTGGCTGGTGCATGGGAGAGGATCGCCGCGCGACGAGCCATCCCCTTGCGCGTCATGCGGCGCTTTCCTTCCGGCGCGGCGCACCGCTCCAATCCCGAGCGTCGCTGACCCCGGCGCCTCCCCGGACGCGGGCCGGGCAACCCGCGCGCCGTCCTCCCCCGGCGGGGCCTCAGTTCGGCCGATGCGCCAGCAGGTCGAACACCGCTCCCGGGGTGATCTCCCCCAGGGCGACCCCGTCGCGAACCACCCAGATCGACTGAGGCCGCTCCGCGAAATGCGCCAGTGCCTCGCGCAGGGGCAGCTCCGGCGGCACCGAGCGCGCGAAATCCACCGGTCCCGTCCCCGGCTTCATCACATCCTCGGAGCGCAGCACGCTCAGCGGATTGAGATGGGCCACGAAATCCTGGACATACTCGTTCGCGGGGCGCAGCACGATATCCTCGGGCCGCCCCGTCTGGACGATCCGGCCGCCCTCCATGATCGAAATGGTCTGGCCGATCTTCACCGCCTCCTCCAGATCGTGGCTCACGAACAGGATGGTCCGCTTCAGGCGGGATTGAAGGTCGAGCAATTCGTCCTGAAGCCTCGTGCGGATCAGGGGATCGAGCGCGGAAAACGGCTCGTCCATCAGAAGGATCGGCGCCTGTGTCGTGAAGGCCCGCGCCAGGCCCACCCGCTGCTGCATCCCGCCCGAGAGTTCGGACACCTTCTTCTGGGCCCAGTCGGTCAGGTTGACGGTCGCCAGTTCGTCCATGGCCCGCTTGCGCCGCTCCGCCTCCGGCACGCCCGCGAGCTCTAACCCGAGCGCCACATTCTCCAGCACCGTCCGCCAGGGCAGGAGGCCGAAGCTCTGGAACACCATCGAGACGCCCCGACTGCGCAGCCCGCGCAGATGGTCCGCCCCGCAGGAGGCGACATCCAGCATCCCCTCGCCATTGCGCACCAGCATCCGGCCGCGGGACACCTTGTTCAATCCGTTGACGGCGCGCAGCAGGGTGGATTTCCCCGAGCCCGAAAGCCCCATCAACACGGATATCTCCCCCTCCGTGACCGAGAGGGAGCAGTCATGCACACCGAGAACCTGTCCCGTCGCCTTCTGGATCTCGGACCGTGACTGGCCCTTGTCCATCAGGGGCAGGGCGCGCTCCGGCTCGTTTCCAAAGACGATGGAGACCTTGTCGAATTCGATCATCGCATTCATTCAAGGGCTCCCTCAATCGCGACGGAAGACACGGTCGAGCATGATTGCCACGACCACGATGACGAGCCCGGCCTCGAACCCGAGCGAGGTGTTCACGGTGTTCAAGGCCCGCACCACCGGCACCCCGAGGCCATCCGCGCCAACCAGCGCCGCGATCACCACCATCGACAAGGACAGCATGATCGTCTGGGTCAATCCCGCCATGATCTGTGGCAGCGCATAGGGCAGTTCCACCTTGCGCAGGAGCTGGCCCGGGGTCGCCCCGAAGGCGAGGCCCGCCTCCTTGAGTTCGCGCGGCGTGGTCAGGATCCCGAGATAGGTCAGCCGGATCGGCGCCGGAATGACGAAGATCGTGGTGGCGATCAGCCCCGGCACCATGCCGATCCCGAAGAAGACGATGGCCGGGATCAGATAGACGAAGGTCGGCAGGGTCTGCATCAGATCGAGCACGGGCCGCATCGCGGCATAGAGTTTCGGCCGATGGGCGGCGGCGATCCCGATCGGAACGCCGAATCCCATGCAGACCATCACCGAGCACAGGACGAGGGTCAGGGTCTCGGTGGTTTCCTGCCAGTAGCCCTGATTGAGGATGAACAGGAATCCCAGCACCACCAGCGCCACGGTGTACCAGGATCGCTGCAACAGCCAGCCGAGCCCCGCGAAGACCGCGATCACGATCAGGGGATGCGGGGTTTGAAGCACCCAGAGGATGCCGTCGATCAGCCAGTTCACCGCGTCGGCCATGCCGTCGAAGAACCAGGCTCCATGTTCCGTCAGCCAGTCAACCGCGTCGCTGGCCAGATCTCCCACCGGGATCTTGGTGGCTTGCCAATCCATCGCGCCCCGCCTCAGGCGCCGAGCGCGGATTTGACCGCCGCGACCGCGTCGCCGCCGTCGCGCGTGGTCACACCGTTGAGCCAGGGATCAAGCGCGGTCGGATTGGCCTTGAGCCAGGCCGCCGCCGCGTCCTCCGGCTTTTCCTTGTCATTCAGGATCGCGCCCATGATCTCGTTTTCCATCGGCAGGCTGAACACGAGGTTTTCGAGCAGTTTGCCGACATTCGGGCATTCCTTGACATATCCCGCCCGGGTGTTGGTCAGGACCTCGGCCCCGCCGAAATTCGGTCCGAAATAGGCGTCGCCGCCGGTCAGATAGGTCATCTTGATGGTGGCATTCATCGGATGCGGTTCCCAGCCGAGGAACACGATCCCCTTGCCCTTGCGCTCGGCCCGCTCCGCCTGCGCCAGCATCCCCTGTTCGGAGCTTTCCACCAGCTCGAACTTGCCCAGGCCAAAGGCATTGTCGCTGATCATCTTGAGGATCAGCCGGTTGCCGTCGTTGCCCGGCTCGATCCCGTAGATCTTGCCTCCCAGCTCATCCGAAAAATCCGCGATCTTCGAAAAATCCGTGAGGCCCTTCTCGGCCAGGCTGTTCGACACGGCGAGCGTGTATTTCGCGCCTTCCAGATTGACCCGGATCGAGTCCACCTTGCCGTCCTTGAGATACGGATCGACATCGCCCGCCATCGTCGGCATCCAGTTGCCGAGGAACACATCCACATCCCCGCGGGCCAGGCTGGTATAGGTGACCGGCACCGACAACAGATCGACGCTGGTGTCATACCCCAGCGCCCGCAGGATCGTCCCCGTCACCGCCGTCGTCGCGGTGATGTCGGTCCAGCCCACATCCGCGAACCGGACCTTGGCACAGCTCTCGGGCTCGGCGGCCAGGGCGGAGGTCGCAAGCAGGCTCCCAAGGGCGAGGGCGGTGAATAGGCGCTTCATATAGACCTCCGTGTTGGCCGCGGGGGCGAACCCCCCAGGGGGTGTCGACTGGTTCGATCTTCGCCGGCCGTGTCGGGCCAGCCCGGGGGGTACGCTCGCGTGAATCGATTGACGGCTGCAAGAAGAACCTTTATTGATTGATCAGTCAATAAACTTTTGCGAGGAATGTCCCGATGCCCTCCAGATCCGGTATGGCCGCTGTGCGCCGCAGGGCATTGATCGGCGCGGCCCTGCGCGAAATCTCGGACAAGGGTTCCCTTGACGTGACCGTCGCCCAGATCGCCCATCGGGCCGGCGTGTCCTCCGCGCTCGCGCATCATTATTTCGGCAACAAGGAAGACCTGATCCTCGCGACCATGCGCCATCTGCTGGCCGAATTCCGCGAGGGCGTGGTGGACCGGTTGCGCCGGGCCGAGACGCCGCGCGCCCGGCTCACCGCCCTCGTCGAGGGCAGTTTCGCGCCCGAGCAGTTCCACAAGGCCACCATCAGCGCCTGGCTCACCTTCTATGCCAAGGCTCTGTCGACGCCCGGCGCGGCCCGCCTGCTCACGATCTATCAGGGGCGCCTGCGCAGCAACCTGATCCATGCGCTGCGCCCCCTGACCCCGGAGGCCGAGCGCCTGGCCACGGGCCTCGGCGCCCTGATCGATGGCGTCTATCTGCGCGAGGCGCTGCGCGGCCGCCCGACGCCGCCCGCCACCGCCATCGCCACCATCGAAGACTATATCGACTGCCATCTGCGGAGTGCCTCATGAGATCCCAACCCACCGCCTCGCACTGGATCGGCGGCCCCGTCGAGGATGCCTCCGGGACGCCGCTCCCGGTGCACTATCCCGCGACCGGCGAAATCATCGCCGGACTTCACGAAGGCACCCCCGCGATCCTGGACCGGGCCATCGCCGCCGCCGCCGCCGGTTTCGCCGAATGGTCGCAAACCGCGCCCTCCGTCCGGGGCCGGGTCCTGCGCCGCGCCGCCGACATCATCCGGGCGCGCGGGCGCGGACTCGCCGAACTGGAAACGCTCGACACCGGCAAGCCGCTTTCGGAAACCCTCGTCGCCGACTGGCCGTCGGGCGCGGATGCGCTCGACTATTTCGGATCGCTCGCCGCCACCGCCACCGGCCAGAGCATCGAACTGGGCGGGGATTTCGTCTATACCCGCCGCGAACCGCTCGGGATTTGCGCAGGCATCGGCGCCTGGAACTATCCCAGCCAGATCGCCTGCTGGAAATCCGCGCCCGCGCTCGCCTGCGGCAATGCGATGATCTTCAAGCCCTCGGAACTGACCCCGCTCGGCGCCCTGAAACTCGCCGAAATCTTCGAGGAGGCGGGCCTGCCCAAGGGCGTCTTCACCGTCATCCAGGGAAGGGGCGAAATCGGCGCCGCCCTCGCCACCCGGCCGGAAATCGCAAAAATCTCCATCACCGGCTCGGTTCCGACCGGCCGCCGGGTCTATGCCGCCGCCGCCGCCTCGCTCAAGCATGTCACGTTGGAACTGGGGGGCAAATCACCGCTGATCGTGTTCGACGATGCCGATATCGACAATGCGATCTCGGGCGCGATGCTCGGCAATTTCTATTCGGCGGGTCAGGTCTGCTCCAATGGCACCCGTGTCTTCGTCCAGGACGGCATCCGCGCGCGCTTCCTCACCCGCCTCGCCGAACGTGCCGAGGCGATCCGGCTCGGGGATCCGATGGACGAGGCGACCCAGATGGGTCCGCTGATCTCCACCGCCCAGGGCGAGAAGGTCATGGACTATATCGCCAGGGGCCAGGCCGAGGGCGCCTGGCTGCTGACCGGCGGCCAGCGCGCCACGATGCAGGGGCTCGACGGCTTCTATGTCCAGCCGACCGTCTTCGCCGATGTCACCGACGATATGACCATCGCGCGTGAGGAAATCTTCGGCCCGGTCATGTCGGTGCTGGGTTTCTCGGATGAACGGGAAGTCATCGAACGGGCCAATGCCACCGAATTCGGCCTCGCCGCCGGGGTCTTCACCGCCGATCTGGCCCGCGGCCACCGGGTGATCGCGGCCCTGAGGGCGGGCACGACCTGGATCAATGCCTATAACCTCACCCCGGTCGAATCCCCCTTCGGCGGCGTCAAATCCTCCGGCCTCGGGCGCGAGAACGGCCACGCCGCCCTCGATCACTATTCCTCGGTCAAATCGGTCTATGTCGGCCTCAACCCGGTCGAGAGCCCGTTCTGATGGAAGCCGATTTCGTGATCGTGGGCTCGGGCTCCGCCGGTTCGGCCATGGCCTACCGCCTGGGCGAGGATGGGACATCCACCGTCCTCGTGCTCGAATTCGGCGGGTCCGACTTCGGGCCCTTCATCCAGATGCCCGCCGCGCTCAGCTATCCGATGAACATGGCCCGCTATGACTGGGGCTTTCGCACCGAACCCGAACCCCATCTCGGCGGAAGGGTGCTCGCCACCCCGCGCGGCAAGGTGCTGGGCGGCTCCTCCTCGATCAACGGCATGGTCTTCGTGCGCGGCCATGCCCGTGATTTCGATCACTGGGCGGAGTCCGGGGCCACCGGCTGGTCGGGCGCGGATGTACTGCCCTATTTCATGCGCATGGAAACCTGGCATGGCGGCCAGTCCGACTGGCGCGGCACCGACGGCCCCCTGCATGTGACAAGGGGGCCGAGGCGCAATCCGCTCTATCACAGCTTCGTCGAGGCGGGGGCGCAGGCCGGGTTCGAGCTGACCTATGATTACAACGGCGCCAAACAGGAAGGCTTCGGCGCGATGGAACAGACGGTCTGGCGGGGTCGGCGCTGGTCGGCGGCCAATGCCTATCTGCGGCCCGCGATGCGGCGGCGCAATGTCGATGTCCTGCGCTGCCTTGCCGAGCGGATCATCATCGAGGACGGCCGCGCCACCGGCGTCGAAGTCTCGGTCGGGGGCAGGCGCCGGATCGTCCGGGCCCGGCGCGAGGTGATCCTCGCGGCCTCCTCGATCAATTCCCCCAAGCTCCTGATGCTCTCGGGCATCGGCCCCGGCGCCCATCTCGCCGAACATGGCATTCCGGTTGTCGCCGACCGTCCGGGGGTGGGCTCCAATCTCCAGGATCATCTGGAACTCTATATCCAGATGAAGAGCCTGAAGCCGATCACCCTCTATCGACATTACAATTATCCCGCGATGCTGCGGATCGGGGCGCAGTGGCTCCTGGCCAAGGCGGGGCTCGGCACCTCGAACCAGTTCGAATCGGCGGCCTTCGTTCGGTCGGCGCCGGGGGTGGATTACCCGGATATCCAGTATCATTTCCTGCCGCTGGCGGTGCGCTACGACGGCAAGTCGGCGGTCAAGGGGCATGGGTTCCAGGCCCATGTCGGTCCGATGCGCTCTCCCTCGCGCGGGACGGTGCGTCTGGCCTCGGCCAATCCGCTGGCCCCGCCCCGGATCCGCTTCAACTACATGTCGCACGAACTCGACTGGATCCAGTTCCGCCATTGCATCCGTCTGACCCGCGAGATCTTCGGCCAGAAGGCCTTCGCGCAATACGCGGGTGACGAGATCCAGCCCGGGATCGCGGTCCAGACCGACGACGAGCTCGATGATTTTATCCGGCATCATGCCGAAAGCGCCTATCACCCCTGCGGCACCAATCGCATGGGTCAGGCCTCCGATCCGATGGCGGTGGTCGATCCGGAGTGCCGGGTGATCGGGGTGGACCGGCTGCGTCTGGCGGACAGCTCGATCTTTCCCAGGGTGACGAACGGCAATCTGAACGCGCCCTCGATCATGGTGGGGGAAAAGGCCGCCGATCATATCCTCGGCCGCCCGATCCTCGCCCCGATCCATACACAGCCCTGGATCAATCCCCGCTGGCAAGAGAGCGACCGTTGACACTTGTCCGCGCCCCTTACGGCGCGGACCAAACGATATTCTTGAATTTGTCATATATTTCAATATATTATGCGCTGTCCGGCCGCGGACAGAGTCCGGACGCGGCGGCCTTTCGGTGTGAACCGGCTGTCTGATCGCCGACGGGGGCCTGGGAACCCGATCGCTTCGGGCGCGTTGCCATTCAGGCGGTGCTCGCGCCGAGCGACCGTCCTTCAAGTCAGGAGTATTCCTTGTCTGCCACGAGACCCGACATCTGCGTGATCCTGAACGTTGGCTCCGGCAAGCGGCGGGGGCGCGAAGCCATTGCAAATCTCACCAAAGCCTTTGATCGCTATCCCGGCCGGTTCGAACTGCGCCCCGTTCACAAGGGGAGCGAGATCGAAGGCGAGGCCCGGCGCGCCGCGTCCGAAGGCTTCCCCACGGTGGTCGCCGCCGGCGGCGACGGCACGATCTGCGCCGTCGCGAGCGCCCTGGTCGGTTCCGGCGCCCGCATGGGGGTCCTCACCTTCGGCACCTTCAATTACTTCTCCCGCTCGCTCGAACTCCCCGAGGAGCTCGACAAGGCGGTCGAGGTCCTGATCGAGGGCCATACGCGCCCCGTCGATGTCGGCGAGGTCAATGGCCGGGTCTTTCTCAACAATGCCAGCCTCGGGGTCTATGCCGCGATCCTGGAGCAGCGCGAGGATATTTACCGCCGCTATGGCCGCGGACGGCTCGCCGCCTTCTGGTCGGTCTTCGTGACCCTCATCGACACGCGCAAACCCCTCAGCCTGCGGATCACGGTGGATGGAGAGCCCCATCAGGTCCGAACCCCGCTCGCCTTCGTGGCCAAGAACCCCTATCAGCTGGAGCAGTTCGAGCTGGCGGGCGTCGAATGCGCGCGATCCGGCCAGTTCGCCCTGTTCCTGGCCCCCGACAGCACCCGGGCCCAGCTCGTCGCCTTCGCCTTGAAGCTCGGTCTGCGCCGGCTCTCCCACGAGACCGATTTCAAGCTGATCTGCGGCAAGGACATCGTCATCGAATCCACCCGCCCCCGACGACAGGTCGCCCGCGACGGCGAACGGGAGGACATGCGATCCCCCTTCAGGTTCCGCGTCCTGGAGGGCGCGCTCGAAGTTCTGGTCCCCAGGGCGGAGACCGCATGAGGCGCGTGATCCATCTCTCCGACCTGCATTTCGGGCGGGACCGTCCCGAACTGATCGAACCCCTGCTGGAGGCGGTCAACGGCCTCGGGCCGGACCTCGTCGCCATTTCCGGCGACCTGACCCAGCGGGCCCGGCACGAACAGTTCGAGAAGGCCCGTGATTTCATCGACGCCCTGAGGGCGCCGTCGCTCGTGGTCCCGGGCAACCACGACGTGCCCCTCGACAATCCGGTCCTGCGGCTCCTGAAGCCCTGGGGCCGCTACCGGCGGCATATTGATCGCAATCTGGAGCCGGAGTTCCGGGACGACGAAATCGCCGTGATCGGGGTGAACACCGTCAATCCGCTGAGCTGGCAGCGGGGCCGGATCGTCGAGCGCGCGGTGGCCCGGGTCCGCTCGGCCTTCAGTGGGCCGGACGCGGGCAAGACCCGGATCGTCGTCGCGCATCATCCGTTCGAACATCTCCCCGGCGAGCACAAGAAGCTGATGCACGGCGCCAAGCGGGCGATCGATGCCCTCGCGGAATGCGGCGCGGATATCGTGCTGACCGGTCATCTGCACGCCTGGCGCGCCGATCCCTTTGCCAAGCGCGAGGGCCGGGCAGGGGTCCTGCAGGTTCACGCCGGCACCGGCCTCTCGACCCGCCTGCGGGGGGAGGAAAATGACTTCAACCTGCTCACCCTCGGTCAGGATGAAATCACGGTTCAGCGGTATGTGGCGCTGGAGGGCGAGACCCGCTTCACCGAAGGCATCAAGTCCAGCTTCCGCTCCGGCCCCGCCGGATGGGGAAGTTGGAAGCCCAGCCCTTCGTGATCGCGGCCCGGGCTTGCCCGCGGCCCTCCTCTTGCCTAGATCCGGGTCATGAAAAAGATCTTCCGACGTATCATGGGCCGCGAGACGGTCTCTGTCCTGCGGCTCGAGGGTGTCATCGGCGGGGCCTCGCGCCTCGGCGGCGGTGGGCTGACCGATGGCGGGCTCGCCCCCCTGATCGAGGCCGCCTTTACCAGGGGCAAGCCCAGGGCGGTGGCCCTGGTGATCAACTCGCCCGGGGGCAGTCCCGCGCAATCGAGCCTGATCGCCGCCCGGATCCGCCGCCTCGCCGACGAAAAGCAGATCCCCGTCCATGCCTTCGTCGAGGATGTCGCGGCCTCGGGCGGATATTGGCTGGCCACGGCGGCCGATCGTATCCACGTCGATCCCAACAGCATCGTCGGCTCGATCGGGGTGATTTCCGCCTCCTTCGGTTTCCAGGAGTTCCTCTCCCGGCAGGGGATCGAGCGCCGCGTCCACACCGCCGGCGAGGACAAGAGCATGCTCGACCCCTTCCGTCCCGAACGGCCCGAGGACATCGAGCGGCTGAAACATCTGCAATCGCTGATCCATCGCAATTTCATCGATCAGGTCACATCGCGCCGGGGCGCGCGGCTGTCGGACGAGAATCTCTTCACCGGCGAAATCTGGGTGGGACAGGCGGGCGTCGACAAGGGCCTCGCCGACGATATCGGTCATCTCGAACCGGTGATGCGCGGGCTCTATGGCAAGGATGTGACATTCAATGTCGTGTCCCAGAAACGTTCGCTGTTTCGGCGGCTGGGCCTTCCGGGTGTTTCCGAAGTGATCGCGGCGGTGGAGGACCAAAGCCTCTGGTCGCGGTTCGGGCTCAGGGGGCCACGATGATCAAGGGATTGCTGGTCGTCATTCTGGTGGCTCTCCTGGCGAACATGGCGACCCAGTGGCTGCGGCCCGGCATCCCGCCGAAGCCCAGGAGCCCAAGGGTCGAGACGGCCCGCAAATGCCCGCGCTGTGGCGCCTATGGCCTTGGCGATGCGCCTTGCGGCAAACCCGACTGTCCCGCGGGCCGCGAGGCCTGATCCATAGCTCAAGAGACGGAGAGACCGATGACTGGAACGGGAGCGGCGCTGGTCACGGGGGGCGCGCAGCGCCTGGGACGCGCCATGGCGCTGGAGCTGGCCCGGCGCGGCCTGGATGTGGCGATCCACTATAACACCAGCCGGGACCGCGCCGAGGCGCTGGCGGAGGAGCTGCGGGCCGGCGGGAGGCGCGCGGTGACCCTGCGGGCCGATCTGCTCGACCGGAACCAGACCGCGACGCTGGTGCCGGCGGCGGCCAAGGCTTTGGGGCGGCCGCTGACGGTCCTGATCAACAATGCCTCGATTTTTGAGCATGACTCGCTCTCGACGGCGAGCTGGGAGAGCTGGGACCGCCATATCGGCTCGAACCTGCGCGCGCCCTTCGAACTGACGCAGGCGTTCGCGGCCCAGGCTCCGGAGGCGGCCCTTGACGGCAATGGCGAGAAGATCGCCCGGGCCTGCGTCGTGAACATGATTGACCAGCGGGTGCTCAAGCTGACGCCCGAGTTCATGACCTATACCATCGCCAAGGTCGGGCTCTGGGCGCTGACCCGAACCGCCGCGCAGGCGCTCGCGCCCCATGTTCGGGTGAATGGAATAGGCCCCGGACCGACCCTGATCGGGGCACGACAATCCGAGGAGCATTTCGCCCGGCAACGGGCCTCGACCGTGCTGGGCCGGGGCGCGAGCGAGGCCGAGATCCGCGCCGCGCTGGCCTTTATCCTCGATGCGCCGGGCCTCACGGGACAGTTGATTTGCATAGACGGCGGCCAGCATCTCGCCTGGGTGACGCCGGATGTCCTGGGTGTGGAATAGCCCGGCGAAGGTCTTGCCCGCAGGGGTTGTGTTGCAGCGCAGCTTGACTTTTCCACCTATGGATCGCTGTCACAAATCCGTGTCGATTCTGTTAACGATTCCATAATTTTATGAAGGGGCGAATGAAATCTTAAATAAAATCAGTTTCTTATAATGTCGCCTAAAATTTGAACAAACCTCAAAACCACCTAAATTCGCAGAGGAAAACCCGGATGCCCAGAGTTTGTGAACAAGCTTATCCACAGATTCCGTGGACAGCTTAGGGATTGCAAACCGGGCATGGAGAGGGCAGCGATCCGGAGGAATCAGGGGATGCCGAACGGAGGGCAAGGATGACTTCGCAGGACGAAGGGCAGACCGCCTTCGAGGAGGAGGGCAGGGAGGCCGGGACCGCCGGATCCGGCTATCTGGTGATCCGCGATTACCTGCGCCGGCTGGATGACAGCCCCGGCGTCTATCGCATGCTCGATGCCAAGGGCGAGGTGCTCTATGTCGGCAAGGCCCGCAACCTGCGCAAACGGGTTGCCTCCTATGCCAAGCCTTTCGGGCATGTGCCGCGCATCGGCCGGATGATCGCCGCGACCTGCTCGATGATGTTCCTGACCACCGAGACCGAGACCGAGGCGCTTCTGCTCGAACAGAACCTGATCAAGCAGCTCAAGCCGCGCTACAATGTGCTGTTGCGCGATGACAAGAGTTTCCCCAACATCATCGTCACCGGCGACCATCCCTTTCCCCAGATCCGCAAGCATCGCGGCCAGCGCCAGGACAAGGGCCGCTATTTTGGTCCCTTCGCCTCGGCGGGCAGCGTGAACCGCACCCTGAACCAGCTTCAGAAGGCCTTCCTGCTGCGCACCTGTTCCGATTCGATGTTCCAGAACCGGACCCGGCCCTGCCTCTTGCACCAGATCAAACGCTGCTCCGGGCCCTGTGTCGGGCTGATCGACGAGGCAGGCTACGCCGCGCTGGTCGAGGATGCGACGCAGTTCCTGTCCGGCAAATCCACGCGGATCCAGGCGCATCTCGCCCGCGAGATGGCCGAGGCCAGCGCCGCGATGGAATTCGAACGCGCCGCCGCCCTGCGCGACCGCATCCGGGCGCTCACCAATGTCCAGGCCAACCAGGGCATCAATCCCGAGGGGGTCGAGGAGGCCGATGTCGTCGCCCTGCATCAGGAAGGCGGCCATGCCTGCGTGCAGGTCTTCTTCATCCGCGCGCATCAGAACTGGGGGAACCGCGCCTATTTCCCCCGCACCGGATCGGGCGCGGAGCCGGGCGAGATCCTCGAAGCCTTCCTCGGGCAGTTCTACGGCAACAAGACCCCGGCGCGGCTGATCCTGCTCAGCCACACGCCCGACAATATCGACCTGCTGACCGAGGCCCTGACGGCGCAACTGGGGCGCAAGGTCGAGCTGGCGGAGCCGAAGCGCGGCGAGAAGGCGGGCCTGATCGAACAGGCGGCCCGCAACGCCCGCGAGGCGCTCGCCCGCCGCATGGCCGAGAGCGCGAGCCAGACGGCCCTGCTCGAAGGTCTGGCCGAGGCTTTCGAGCTCGAAAGTCCCCCCGACCGGATCGAGGTCTATGACAACAGCCACATCATGGGCACCAATGCCGTGGGGGGAATGATCGTCGCGGGACCCGAGGGGTTCCTGAAATCCCAGTACCGCAAGTTCAACATCAAGACCGAGAGCCTGACCCCCGGCGACGATTTCGGCATGATGCGTGAGGTTCTGACCCGCCGCTTCGCCCGGCTGGTCAAGGAGGACCCCGACCGCAATTCCGATGCCTGGCCCGATCTGGTGCTGATCGACGGCGGGGCGGGACAGGTCTCGGCGGCGGTGGCGGCGCTCGAGGAACTCGGCGTCGAGGATGTCGAGATCATCGGCGTGGCCAAGGGCGAGGACCGCGACGCCGGCAAGGAGGAATTCCACCGGCCCGGCCGCCCCCCCCGCGCGCTCGGCCACCGCGATCCGGTGCTCTATTTCATCCAGCGCCTGCGCGACGAGGTCCACCGCTTCGCCATCGGCGCCCACCGGGCCAAACGCGCGGCCCAGACCCGGGCCACCCCGCTCGACGAGGTGCCCGGCGTCGGCGCCGCCCGCAAACGCGCGCTTCTGGCGCATTTTGGATCGGCCAAGGCGGTTTCACGCGCCGGTCTCGCGGATTTGCGCGCGGCTCCGGGGATTTCGGATACATTGGCCGAACAGATCTATGGCTTCTTCCATGGCGACGGTTAAACCACTACATAGGGGCGATGGCGGGCGGTCCCGTCGAGGACGCGAAAACATGCGCTGGACGATACCCAATATCCTGACCGTGATGCGCCTGGTGGCGGCGCCGGGCGTCGCGCTGGCCTTCGTGATCTTCGAACGGCCCACGGCCGACTGGGTGGCGATCTCGCTCTTCATCCTCGCGGCCCTCACCGATTACATCGACGGCAATCTGGCGCGCGCCTGGGGCCAGGAAAGCGCCTTCGGCCGGATGCTCGATCCGATCGCGGACAAGGCGATGGTGGTGATCGCCCTCGCGGTGATCGTCGGCCTGTCAGGGATCAATTCGCTGATCCTGATCCCGATCGCCTTCATCCTTCTGCGCGAGGTCTTCGTTTCCGGCCTGCGGGAATTCCTCGGCTCCAAGGCCGGCAAGCTCAAGGTCACCAACCTCGCCAAATGGAAGACCACGGCGCAGATGGTCGCGATTCCGGTCCTCCTGCTCGCGGGCGTGTTCGAATATGACCGCCGCCATGGCCAATACTGGATCAGCTCGTGGTTCCACGACTGGATGGGCTATCTTCTGGCCAACGGCGGGCTGGTGCTGATCTGGATCGCCGGGCTCCTGACGGTGATGACCGGCCTCGATTATCTGATGAAGGCGCTGCCCTTCCTGCGGGATCGCAACCATTGACCTTGCGTGTGCTCTATTTTGCCTGGCTGCGCGAACGGATCGGCCTGCCCGCCGAAACGATCGACACGGAGGCCGCCACCGTGGCGGATCTCGTCACCGAACTCCGGGCGCGGGAGGACCGCTATGCCCATGCCTTTTCCGACATGAAGGCGGTCCGCGTCGCGGTCGACCAGGAACTCACCGGCCTCGAAACCTCGCTGGACGGCGCGCGCGAGGTTGCCTTCTTTCCCCCGATGACCGGAGGCTGACCTCATGTCCGTGCGTGTCCAGACCGAGGATTTCGACATCGGCGCCGAACTCGCCAGCTTGCGCGCGGGGCGGCGCGATATCGGGGCCCTCGTCACCTTCACCGGCCTCGTCCGGGACATCGCCGCCGGTGCGCCGATCCTGTCCATGGAACTCGAACATTATCCCGGCATGACCGTCAAAGCCCTCGCCGCCATCGAGGAGGAGGCCCACCGCCGCTGGCCGCTCCAGGCGAGCCTGATCATCCACCGCCATGGCCTGCTCGCCCCCGGCGATCAGATCATGATGGTGGCCACCGCCTCGGCGCACCGGCTGGCGGCCTTCGACGCGGCGGAATTCCTGATGGACTATCTGAAATCCCGCGCTCCGTTCTGGAAGAAGGAATCGACCAGCGCCGGCGGCGCCTGGGTCGATGCCCGCGACGAGGATGAAACCGCGCTGGCCCGCTGGCAGTCCGCCGCCCGATAACGGGGACCGGTCCGGCTCAGGCCTCGCGATCCGCCATCGCCGCGCGATAGGCGGCGCGGATTTCCTCGGTCTGGTCCAGCGCGGTCGCCAGTCTGCGCTGAGTCGAGGCCAGCTCTGCCTCCAGATCGCTCAACCGCGCCTTGAAATCGCCCTCGATCGTCGCCAGCCGCTGCTCCGCCTTGATCCGGGCCTCCTCGGCGGCGCGCAACTGGTCCGCCATGTCGGCGGTCTTTGCGAGGCCCCGGGGACCGGCTCCGTCGACGCGGCTGAAGATCCAGCGCAGAATCCAGCCGAGCAGCACCGCCATCACCAGGACCGCGGCGATGGCCGCGCTCAATTCGCCCCGATCCATCAAGGCGTCTTGACCTCGGCCGCCTTGGAGGATTTCGGCACCACCGGAATGGGCACAAATTCGATGCGGCGATTCCGGGCCCGGCCCGCCTCGGTGCCATTGTCGGCGACCGGATCCGCCTCGCCCAGGCCCTTGGCCGTCAGCGTCACATCGGGCAGGTTTTCCCCTTGGATCGCCGCGAGCACGGCGGCGGCCCGTGCTTCGCTCAGCCTCAGGTTCTCCTGCTCCTGTCCCTGGGAATCGGTATAGCCGCGGATCTCGAAACCGGACCGCGGGCATCCGCGCATCACATCGGTGATGGCGAGGATCACGCCCTTGCTGTCGGGCTCGATCTCGGCCGATCCGGCGGCGAACTGGATCGAACCGCTTTCGAGAATCGCCGCGATCTCGTCGGCGCAGGCGCGGGGCGGCGTGACCGCGGCCGTCGGAGCCGGCTGGGCCGCCGCGGGGGGCGTCTGGGTGATCGACACCGCCGCCTGATCTCCCAGCTTGGCCCGCAGCAATTCCGACACCCGCTTGTCGGCCTCCGCGTCCGCGACCTTGCCCGAGAGCGAGACCTTGTCCTTTGTCACCTCCAGCTGGCCTTCCCGCAGTTCCGACAGGGCGGCGACGCCGACCAGCACCCGCCCGGGCCATCCATCGGGCAGACGGGGATCCACGACCGTGGAATTGACCACCCGGTCGGGACCGAACAATGACGCGACATAACTGTCCACCGCCTGCCGGGAGGTCGCGTTCTGGAGCGAGCCATCCAGGCGCAGGGTCCCGTCATCCCGCAGCACCGCCATGAACCGGGGCGCATAGACCGGCTGACCGTTGGAGGAAGGTACCATGCGCGGCGGCATTTCCGTCGAGAGCGAAAAGACATCCGGCAGTTCGGCATCGAGCCTGGCCCCGACCGCCGCCAACCGCTCCGGAGCCACGTCCTCCGGACCGGTGAGGGTCGCGTCTATGTCCTGGATCGAGAACTGGCCGCCCCCCAGCTCGCGCAGCGCCCTCAGGCCCGCGATCACCGCCGCCGACCATTGCGGAGACGGCGCCCCGAGACCGATCGCGCAATCCGGTTCGCCGGTGAAACCGACCTGCCGCGCCGCCACGCCGATTTCCACCACATCCGCCACCGATTCGGCCGAGCAGCGCGAGAAGCGACCGATGCCGCGGGCATAGGTGAAATCCACCGCGAAGGGCGAGATCACCGGCCGGGGCGCCGAGATATCGAGATTGAGCTCCACACCCTGTGGCCGGGCGGCCCTCAGGCGCGCCAGCAGCGCCTCGCGCGCCGCCGCGGTCTCGGTCACGGCGATGACACCGACCTTGCCGGGCTCGACACTGATCTTGGCCCGCGGCAGGTCCGCGAGGATCCCCAGGCCAAAGGCAAGGCTCGCGTCCCAGCCGTCGGGAACCGGATAATCCGCCGATTCGAGCATGTCGGTCACGCTGGTCCCCAGACCCGCCCGGTCGAGGCCCGCCGTGATCTTCCCGCGTCCCCCCTCGCCCGGAACCAGACCGATCAGGGACACCTCGCCTTCGTTGCGCAACAGTTCCAGGGTGAATTTCGGCGGCGCGATCGGATTGGCCACGCTGACCGAGGTCAGGTCCCGGATCCGCCGCGGATCGACGAATTCGCGGGCGATGTTGAGCGCGCGCAGCCGGCTTCCCTCGTCCGGGGCCTCTCCGCTCAATTCCACGACCAGGCCGTTGGTGCGCAGCCGGACCCAGTCCGCCGGGGCGGCCGAGAGCGCCTCGGTCAGGGCTTCGCGGCTTTCGCGCTCGATATGGCGCGCGCCCGCGACGCCGATCTGATAGGCGCCGAATCCGACGGCCCCGAACGCGACCGTGGCGAACAGGATGGCGCGCAAGCGCATTTGGTGTCCGACCCCCACTCCAACTTCCACAGTCTTTAGGCCGTGGAACCCCTCTTATCAAGAACAGGACCGTTCAAAGAGCCGTCAGACCAGCATCGCCAGAACGAATGCGGCGCAGACGATCAGGCCGGGGTCCCGGTTCGACCGGAACAGGAAAAGACACAGATCCGGATCATCGATATCGAGCCGGCGCATCTGCCACAGGAGATGCCCGGCGAATCCCGCCACGCCGAGCAAGGCCAGAAGCCGGGCGGCCGTCCCCAGATCCGCCAGCATCACCGCCGCGCCCAGGAGCGCGACCGACAGCCCGAGGAACCCGGCCAGCCAGGCGCCGGTCCGCGCCCCGAACAGCCGCGCGGTGGATTTGACCCCGATCAGCGCATCGTCGTCCCGGTCCTGATGGGCATAGATCGTGTCATAGAACAGCGTCCAGACGATCCCCGCGGCATAGAGCAGGACCGGCGCTCCCCCCAGCGTTCCGGAATGCGCCGCCCAGGCCAGAAGTGCTCCCCAGTTGAAGGCGAGCCCCAGAAACACCTGCGGCCACCAGGTGAAGCGCTTGGCAAAGGGATAGATACAGACCAGGGCCAGCGACCCGACCCCGAGCGCGATGGCAAGGGGAGGGAAGGTGATCAGGATCAGAAACGCCACAAGGGCCTGCGCGATCATCCAGACCAGCGCCTGTCGCGGCGTGACCTGACCGGAGGGCAGGGGCCGCGACCGGGTCCGGCTGACCGCCGCGTCGATCTTCCGGTCGGTCAGGTCGTTCCAGGTGCAGCCCGCGCCGCGCATCAGGAAGGCGCCCAAGGCACAGCCCGCGGCGATCCACAGATCAAACCACCCCGGCCCCGCCGGATCCGCCGCCACCGCGAGCCCGAGCCCCCACCAGCAGGGGATCAGCAACAGCCACGTCCCGATCGGCCGGTCCGCGCGGGACAGCCGCAGATAGGGCCGCGTCCAGACGGGGGCGCGCCGGTCCACCCAGTTGTCCCGGACGGCGTCGGCCACCCTTCCCTCGGAGGGGCCGCTCGGAATAGTCTCATGTTTCATGAGGGGAAGCTTATGGCAGAAGTTGGCGGAAAGATCAGGCTTTTTGTAACGGCGGATCTCACATCCGCCACAGGCGTTCCCCTGAGCCCGGATCAGGCGCATTATCTCTTCAATGTGATGCGCCTGGACACGGGCGCGCGCATCGCCGCCTTCAATGGCCGGGACGGGGAGTGGCTCTGCGATGTCACCCGCGCCGGCCGCCTCGGCTCTCTCGCCCCGCGCGTCCAGAGCCAGCCGCAACGCCGCCCGCCCGATCTCACCCTCCTTTTCGCCCCGATCAAGAAAGCCCGCACCGATTTCATCGTGGAAAAGGCGGCGGAGCTGGGCTGCGCCCGGATCCAGCCGGTCTTCACCCGCCACACCAATTCCGAACGGCTGCGCCTCGACCGGCTCCAGGCCCATGCCATCGAGGCGGCCGAGCAATGCGGCGAGACCTATGTGCCCGAGGTTGCCGAGCCGGTCAAACTGGCCACCCTGCTCGACGGCTGGGATCCCGCCCGCCGCCTGATGTTCTGCGACGAATCACGCATGGCGCAACCGGCCGCCCTTGCCCTGCGCGCGGCCGAACCCGGCCCCTGGGCGATCCTGATCGGGCCGGAGGGCGGTTTCGCGGCCGAGGAGACCGCCCGCCTGCGCGGCCTGCCGTTCGTGCTGCCCGTCACGCTCGGCCCGCGCGTGCTGCGCGCCGACACCGCCGCCGTCGCCGCCATCACCCTCTGGCAGGCCACGCTCGGGGACTGGCGATGAAGAGGCCGCTGGCCGACTGGCTCCGGCTCCGCTGGGAGCCGATCCTCTGGGGGGGCACGCTCCTCCTCGGTCTCTGGCTGATCTGGCGGGGATACGCGGGCCTCGCCCCGCTCTCCTTCGTCCTCGGGCTGCTCCTCACCCTCGCCGGGGTCGCCCTGCTGCGCCAGGCGCTCCGCCGCCTGCGCCTCGGGCGCGAGGCCCCCGCCGAGGGCGCCGTCCTGATCGACGAGGCCCGCATCGGCTATTTCGGCCCGCGCGAGGGCGGCTTCATCGACCTGCCCGCGATCACCTCGGTCGAGATCGTCACCCGCCCGCATGTGCCGCCCGCCTCGTCGCACGCCTGGATCCTGACCGCCGACGACGGAACCCGGCTGATGATCCCGCTCGGGGCCCAGGGCGCGGAGCATCTCTATGATGCGCTCAGCCCCCTGCCGGGCATCGACTTCGACGCGGGCCTCGCGGCGGTCGAAAGCCCCGGCGCGCATCGGGCCCTGGTCTGGCGCCGTGCCGTATAACCACCGTCCAACTTGCTTTTTCCGCGGCGGGCACCAATAAGCCATATTCCAACTGCGAAAGGCACCGTCCCATGTCGATCCCACAATCCGGTGGTGGCCCCATCGAGCACCGCGATGAACTCGCGGCCTATATGGAATCGGGGTGCAAACCGTCCGAGGACTGGCGCATCGGGACCGAGCACGAAAAGTTCGGCTATACCCTCGCCGATCATCTGCCCTTGCCCTACGAGGGCCGGGCCTCGATCCATGCCATGCTAACGGGCCTGCGCGACCGCTTCGGCTGGGCGCCGGTCGAGGAGGCGGGCAAGCTCATCGGCCTCGAAAAAGACGGCGCCAATGTCAGCCTGGAGCCCGGCGGTCAGCTGGAACTGAGCGGCGCGACCCTCAGGACGATCCACGAAACCTGCGACGAGGTCAACTCACACCTGCGCGAGGTCCATGAAATCGCTGATGAAATCGGCGCGGGCTTTATCGGGCTCGGCGCCGCGCCCGAATGGACCCACGACCAGATGCCGGTGATGCCCAAGGGCCGCTATGCCCTGATGAACCGCTATATGCCGACGGTCGGAACCCACGGGCTCCAGATGATGTACCGGACCTGCACGGTCCAGGTGAACCTCGACTTCGCCTCCGAAGCCGACATGGTCCGCAAGTTCCGCGTCTCGCTCGCCCTGCAACCGATCGCCACCGCCCTCTTCGCCTGCTCGCCCTTCTTCGAGGGGCAGGTCAACGGCTGGCAGTCGTGGCGGGCCCGGATCTGGCGCGATCTCGATCCCACCCGCACCGGCATGCTGCCCTTCGTCTTCGAGGAGGGCATGGGATTCGAGCGCTATGCCGATTTCGCACTCGATGTGCCGATGTATTTCGTCTATCGCGACGGAAAATATATCGACGCGCTGGGCATGTCCTTCCGCGATTTTCTCGATGGCCGGCTGCCCGCGCTTCCGGGGGAAAAACCGACGCTCTCGGACTGGGCCGATCATCTGACCACGATCTTTCCCGAGGCGCGGATCAAGAAGTTCATGGAAATGCGCGGGGCGGATGGCGGCCCCTGGCGGCGGCTCTGCGCGCTTCCGGCCTTCTGGGTCGGGTTGCTCTATGATCCGGTCTCGCTCGACGCGGCCTCCGAGATCATCAAGGGCTGGGACGCCGAACAGCGCGACCGCCTGCGTCACGACGCGGCCAGGGATGGCCTGCGCGCCACCATCGCGGGGCGGTCGCTGCGCGATGTCGCGCGGGACGTGCTCGAAATCTCGCAGGGCGGCCTGCGGCGGCGGGCGCGGCCCGGCGCCGGTGGCCTGATCCCGGACGAGACGCATTTCCTCAATGCCCTGCACGAGATCGTCGCCAGCGGCCAGACCCCCGCCGACGAACTCCTGGCCAGATACCATGGCCCCTGGGGGGGGAAGCTCGACCCGATCTACGCGGAATACAGCTACTGACGCCTGGCTGCTCCCTGATTCGCCGGAGCGGACCAGGGCGCGGCGGGCCTATCACAGTTTGTTACAGGTTTTCATCCCGGGGGAGCGCGTCCTGTCACGCTCCCCTTTTTCCTTGATGCGTGCCAACCCCCCTGACGCGCATGAAATTTTCTTCAAAGGCCGGCCTCGCGCAGGTTTCTGTCCATCCTCCCGCGACCACGCCTCACGCAATCACGTGAGGCTGTAACGGCCCGCTCACGGCCGGGTCACGGTTAACGGCTCATTAAGGGTTTGTCCAAACACGGAGAACCCAAATGGCCAGACCCAAAGGCTCCCGCAAGAAATCCACGGAACAAGTGGACGCGGACCTTGATCTCGACGACGACTTCCTCAGCGACGAGGATTATTTCATCGAAGGCTTGCGGGCCGCGGTCGCCCGCGCGCAATCCTCGCGTCTCGGCGGCGTCGATCTTTATGACGGACTGCGCACCGGCGGGATGGACAGCGTTCAGACCGATTTCGCGGAATAACGCTCCCGCCCGTCCTTGGCATGATCCGGAAAATCCGGACTGTTTTCCAGATCAGCCCTCTGATTTTGCCGCGCCATCGTCTTCGAGCGTCTCCCACTCCCGAGACTTCGGCGTGATCACCTGGTCTGTTGTAACAAGTGATGTTGTACCCATTCGAAGGAGCTTCCCCGCGCTGGGCCCTCGGCGCGGGGAAACCCTCATTGTCCCGCCGGAAAGATCCGCTTCCAGTCGCTCTTCATGCTGATGACGGTCCAGCCCCGGGCCTTGGCCTCGTCCATCAGCCCTTGGGAAAACGTCCCGATAGGGGTGTCTGGCAGGCCGTTCGCCGGGCCATAGGCGAATTCGCGCGCCGCGTCGTCATGCAGGACCAACAGCCCCAGCCGCTTCCCCGCGCCCGCCGTGGTCCATTCCAGCATCTCGCGATCGCCATCGGAATTGCCAAAGGCGATGATCGGGCGTTTGCCGATGAAGAGATTGATCCCCACCGCCTTGCCCGGACCATCATCGACAAAAAACACCTTGGCCTCGCGCATCAGTTCCGGTGTGCCATCCATGGTCTGGAACTTCGTGACAACGCTCGATCCCACCACCTGCTCGGGCGGAATGCCATAAACCTCCTCGGCATAAACCCGGATGAACTCCTGACCGCCGCCCGAGACGATATACGTCTTGAAGCCATTCGCCCGCAGATAGTCCATGACTTCGAGCATCGGCTCATAGACCAGATCGGTGACCGGCCGTCCCAGCACCGGATTGCGCGACTTCGGCAGCCAGTCCGCGACGAGCTTGGCAAAATCCGCGCTGGTCATGCCGGTATGGGTGACGGCGATGATCTCCATCCAGTCCTTTTCGGAGAATTTGCCCATGGCGGCCGCGTCGTTCGCCAGCACCGATTTGAAGGGTTCGGTGGTTTGCCAGTCCGGATGCTCCGGCGCCATCGCCCGCAGCCGGTCGAGCGCGAAGAGTCCCTGCGCATAGATCGGATGCGAGACCCAGGTGGTGCCATCCTGATCGAAGGTGGCGATCCGGTCGGAGGGCGCGACATAATCCGGGCCCCCCTCGCGCGTAACCCCTGCGACCAGATCGAGGATCGCCTGCTTGCTCGGACCGTCGTTCCAGCCGGGCAGGGGATCGGACTGCGCCAACGCCGCCGTCCCGAAGGCAAGGGCCACCCAGGCCGCCGCGACGGCCTGGATCAAACGGACCCTGAAATGTTTGAACATCCGCGTTTCCTCCTTTGGACCCCGTTCTTGACATCATCAGAGAATTACAGAATTTAATCAATGACTTGCTGGATGTCCAGGCGCGGACAACCGCCCCGGCGCGGGACGCCGGGGCAAAAGGCTCAGTCCTTCGTCGCCATCGCCGCTTCGAGCTTGGCCTTGTCGGCGTCGGTCAGGACGGGGCGGTCGACCTTGAGGGTCAACTTGTCGATCGTCCCGGTAAAGGCGAAGGGCACCTGATAGACCTTGTCATTGACCGGCGTCCCGGTGTCCGAGCCGATGTCCATGTTCTCGTCCCAGGCGAGGATCAGCGGGATCACATGCTCCATCTTCTCGGTCGCGACCGCCGTGCCATCGACCTTGAGCACCCCGGTCCCGGACTGCCCGATCCCGGAGAGATTGTTGAAGGCCAGTGTCCCGATCCCCATCCCGTCATATTTGAAGTCGAACTCCAGCGCATGTTTCCCGGCCGACAGGGCCGCCGGCGCCTGCCAGAGCACCTGCCTCAGCCCGACGAGGTTCCAGTCGAACACCGGCTTGCCCTTGTCGAGATAAAAGCCATAACCCCCGAACCGCCCGCCCTGGGTGATGAGCATCCCCGAGCCGCCATCCGCCGGCACCGTCACCTCCGCCTTGAAAGTGTAGGAGGCATTCAGGATCGAGGGCGCCACCCCGTTCGAGATCCCGGTCATCGCGGCGGGGAAATCGAACTCCGTCCGGCCCGCCGTGACACTCGGGCGCGGCGCCACCAGCCGGGTCGCGACCGAGGCATCGAGCGGCAGCACCTGATATTTCTCGGCCTCCCGCCACCAGATCGCCTCCAGCTCCGCCACCTTCTCCGGATTCGCGGCGGCCACGTCCGTGTTCTGGGTCCAGTCCTTGCTCAGGTCATAAAGCTCCCATTCCGGTTTTGCCGGATCGGCGATCGCCGGACCCATCGTCACCCAGGACGGCCGCTGGACCTTGTCCACCAGGGACCAGCCTTCGTGATAGAGCGCATAATTGCCCATCATCTCGAAATACTGCGTCCGATGATGCGAGGGCTCGTCCTTGTTCGCCGCGTCGAAGGCATAGGCAAAGCTCGTGCCCTCGATCGGGCTCTGGGGGATGCCGTCCACCACGGCGGGCGGGGTGACATGGGCGGCCTCCAGAATCGTCGGCACCACATCGATCACATGGGCGAACTGGTCGCGGATGCCGCCCGCGTCGGTGATATGGCCGGGCCAGGCGACGGCCATGCCCTGACGGGTGCCGCCGAAATAGGAGGCGATCTGCTTGGTCCATTTGAACGGCGTGTCAAAGGCCCAGGACCATGGCACCGCCATATGGTTATAGGTGTATTCGCTGCCCCAGATGTCATAGAAATCCCGGAGCTGGACCTCCACCGGCACTTCGACGCCATTGAACATCGCGACCTCGTTGGGCGTTCCGACCAGCGTGCCCTCGGCGGAGGAGCCATTGTCGCCCGAAATGTAGATGATGAGGGTATTGTCGAGATCGCCGTTCCTTGCGACCTCGTCGATCACCCGGCCGATCTCGGCGTCGGTATAGGCGAGATAGGCGGCATAGACATTGGCCTGCCGGATGAACATCTTCTTCTCATCCGCCGAGAGCTTGTCCCAATCCTTCAGCAGATCCGACGGCCAGGGCGTCAGTTCCGCCGTCTGGGGGATCACCCCGAGGCGTTTCTGGTTGGCAAAGATCGTGTCGCGCAGCTTGTTCCAGCCGTCGTCGAACAGATGCATGTCGGTGATCTTTTGCACCCATTCGGGCTTGGGATGGTGCGGCGCATGGGTGCCGCCCGGAGCGTAATAGACGAACCACGGCGTTTGGGGCGACAGGGTGTCGAGCTGGTCGAGATAGCCGATCGCCTCGTCCGCCATGGCGGTGATCAGGTTGAAGCCTTTCTCCGTCTCGAAGGGATAGATCTGGGTCGTGTTCCGGAACAGGTTGCCCGGCGTCCATTGCGACGTATCCCCGCCCATGAAGCCATAGAAATAATCGAATCCCATGCCCGTGGGCCATTGGTCGAAGGGGCCGGCCATCGAGATCTGGAACCCCGGCGTATTGTGGTTCTTGCCGTACCAGGAGGTGTTATAGCCATTGTCTCGAAGGATGCGCCCGATCGTGGCCTTGTCCTTGGTGATGACGGAATCATAGCCTGGATATCCCGTCGCCTGTTCCGCGATCACGCCAAAGCCCGCCGAATGATGGTTCCGCCCGGTCAGGAGCGCCGCGCGCGTCGGCGAACAGAGGGCGGTCGAATGCATGTTGGTAAAGCGCAGCCCCATCGCCGCCACCTTGTCCAGCGTCGGGGTCGGGATCACCCCGCCAAAGGTCGAGGGCGCGCCAAAACCGACATCGTCGGTCATGATCAGAAGGACGTTCGGCGCGCCCTCGGGCGGCGTGATCCGCGGCTGCCAGAAGGGCGTGGATCGCAGCGCATTGCGCTCGATATGCCCGCCGAAGGGCAGGCCGGGCGCCGGGATTTGAAGCCCGTCGATGCTCCGGGTCGCCGAGGGCGATCCGGGAGTGCCGGTAATGGATTGCGCCGCCGCCCCGTGATCACAGAGCGCGCTCAGCGCCACGCCGGCGAGGCATCTGGCCAGAGTGCCTGATACTTTCATATGCGTCCCCCTTGTCAGGATGTCCGGGGGCCGCCGGAGGCGCGGATCAACCGCCCGCTGAACCGACCACATCCCCGTCGGATGCCGCGCCGAAGTCACCGTCCGGCGCGTTCAGGCGTTCAAGGGGCTCGGACCGGGGCCCCGGGTCCGGGATCAATAGCAGGGCGGATAGGGGTAATAGCCGCAGCGGGGCGCTGCGACGTCGGCCTCGGTCGCGGCCCCCGCGTACCAGGCGGACCGATAGGCCGTGCGCCGTGCCACGCCGGCATAGGAGAGCGGCGTCAGCGGGCGACCGATGATGTCGATGAAGACGGCGGCCGGACCATTGGCACCGGCGAGGCTGCCTTCCAGCACATCGACGTCGAACACGAGGTCGGCCCCCTCCATTTTGGGTGTCTTGAGGGTGACGACCGCGTCCCGGATATCGTTTTCATTCTCGCCGAACACCGAGACCGTCGCATTGGGCGGATCGGCCGCGAAACTGTCGCTGCCGGTTGCCCATTCCTCCAGAAGGATTCGGGTCAGGGAGTGACCGGCCGCCCGGACCGGCCGATCCGCGAAGACGATGGAATTGGCCGCGACCCCCTTGAGGGTCAGCTTGTTGCCTTCGAGCGTGGCCCCGTCCGAATTCATGACGATCAGGGAGGGAACGACCTCGGGCCGCGCCTGGCCGATCGTTTTCTGGAGCGGCACATGCGGCGGCGCGGGCGGCACGGACTGGCCCAGGGCCAGCGATGGAGCCAGCGCAAGCGCAAGCACAGCCACAAACCTGGGAAAGGTTTGTCTCAGCATTTCACAGTCTCCGTGTTTCAGGCAGATAAAAGGCGACGTGGCCTACTTTGTTAAAAGCAATACAACCAGAGAACCCCGCCAATAACGGTATACGGCGGAGCCGCTCACCCATCAAGTGTGTTAACCATACATGGGGAAGACCGCCGCGCCTATCCCGTGACTTCGTCAGGTCCAGCGAAAACCGATCCTGTCGAGGGCGCGGTCTCCGATGCGATAAGGGGCCCTTGCCCAGGGGGTTCCGCCCAGGGCCCGGTAAAACCGGCAACCGATTTCGTTATCCGCCAGCGCCCAGACATGGAGGCTGGGCAATCCATGCGATCGCAGGTGGTTCCTGGCATCCGTGAAGAGATGCCGTCCCAGCCCCAGCCCCTGAAACCGCGGCTCCAGATAAAGCTCGTAGATCTCGCCCGCGCCGTGAAATCCGCGGGAGCGGCCGAGCGTCGCATAGCCGACGACCTGCCCCTCGCTCTCGATGACCAGGGCGCGCATCCCGGCGCCATGCATCCGGATCCACCACCTCGGCCCGCGCGCGGCGACCATGCGTTCGAGCGAAAGACCCGGTATGATGCCGGCATAGGCATGTCGCCAGGCATCGCCATGCACAAGGGCGATCGCCTCCGAATCCTCGACGCTCGACCAGCGTGTCTTCTCCAACCGGACCCTCCCTCTCCCTCCCCTCAGATGGGAATGGACCGGGCGTCTCGCAATGGATCACCCCGGGGCCGCGCACCCCTGGATATCGACGGCGCCCTCCGGATCGAGCAGCGTCAGGCGCAGCGCGCTCCGATCGAGCATCGGGCCGCCGCCATCGGTGGTCTCCAGCGGCGCATGCGAGACGAGCTTGCGCCCGACGGTCTCGCTGCTGGGCAGTCCGATCCAGAGATTGCCGCCCCCCGGCTCGATCACCGCCACCTGGTCGCGGGTCGGGGCCTCGGCGAAGGTGACCTCGGTGGTCAATTGATATCCCCCCGGACCCGGCCGGATCGCACAGGTCACGGCGGTGATGCCCGCCTCTCCGCGCCCGCGCGGCATCTGAGCCAGGGCGGCCTTGATCCGCGCCTCTCCGTCCGGCGACTGATCGGGGGCAATATCGGTTTGTAACCGGAGGTCGGCGGGCACGCAGATCTGGCCACAGACCCCGAAGAACAGGCGCAGGTCGACGCGGATCGGTTGCGACGGGTCGGCGGGGGTCAGGATGACCGGCAACACCAGATCCCCCGAATAGCCAAACCCCCGCCCGCCCCCGCTGTCGAACACCATCGGCCGGGGCCATTGATAGCTGACCGAGGCGAGGTTCGCCGAGTGGGACCAGTCGAATTCCGGCGGGATCCCCGACTCGCCCGGAACCCGCCAATAGGTGTGCCACCCCGGCGCGAGGGAAATCTCGATCGCGGCCATCCGGCTTCCGTCCCCGCGCCGCCACCCGTCGATCAGCACGGCGCGCGCCTCTCCGTTCGGCGTTCCGACCGGATCCCCGGCAAGGGCGGGCGTCGCGGCCAGAAGGCAAAGGGCGAGGGTCTCCGGAAAACGCATGGACGATCACTTTCATGGTTGGCGACCCCAGCATAGAACAGTATCGCCGCGGCTCGGGTCAATTCGTGGCGAGCGGACGCCCACCTGTCGCCAAGCTTGTATTTGGTCCGGAACCGGACCATGGTCCGGCCATGAAAGCCCCGACTCCCAGTTTCCTCGACGGCCAGCTCCTCATTGCCATGCCAGGCATGGGGGACATGCGATTCGAGCGGTCCGTCATCTTCCTCTGCGCGCATTCCGCCGAGGGGGCCATGGGCCTGATCATCAACAAGCCGGCGCCGGAGCTGCGGTTCGCCGACCTGCTGGAACAGCTCAAGATTTCCGCCGCCGGGCCCTTGCCCGAAACCCGCGTGCATTTCGGCGGGCCGGTGGAACATGGACGCGGATTCGTCCTGCATTCCGCCGAATACAAGGTCGAGGGCGCGAGCCTCAGGGTCAGCGACGCCTTTGCGATGACCGCGACGGTGGAAATCCTGCGCGACATGGCGAAATCCGCCGGGCCGGAACGCGCCTTGCTCGCGCTGGGCTATTCCGGCTGGGGACCGGGTCAGCTGGAGAGTGAAATCCAGGCGAACGGCTGGCTCACCGCGCCCGCCGATCCCGATCTGGTCTTCGGGCGGCGCGACAGCCGGAAATGGGAGGAAGCCCTGCAGTCGCTGCGCATCGATCCCCGGCTCCTGTCGGCCGAGGGCGGCCGCGCATAAAAAGTCGGCCGAGGGCGGCCGCGCCTGACTCAGCCCCGCGGCGCCGCCGCCCGGCGCAGACGGTCGTTGATCGCGAGACCCAACCCATGCAACGGCACCGGGGCGACGGCGATCCGGGTGGAGCCATGGTGCTCCGCCAGATCATCGACCTCCCGCATATGGGCGAAGAGATTGGCCGCCGCCTCGACCAGATCGCCGGTCGGCGAGAGATTGAGCCCAGGCCGCAGCGTCTCGACCGGCCCGAACCCCAGCCAGACCTCGTCCGGCATCGGCCCGAGCGCGTCGAGCCGCATCTCGGCCCGGGGCGCGTAATGCGACATCATCTGGCCGGGCGCATTGATATGCCGCAGGGCCCGGGTATCGATCGCCGACCCCAGATGCGCCTCCAGGGTCTCGATGGGGAGCCCCCCCGGGCGCAGGAGCACGGCGGTCTCGTTGTCGATCCCGAGGATCGTCGATTCGACCCCGACCGGACAGGCGCCCCCCTCGAAGACGGCGGCGATTCGGCCCGACAATCCGTCCAGCACATGGGTGCGCCGGGTCGGGCTGACCGCGCCCGACGGATTGGCCGAGGGCGCGGCCAGCGGCCCGCCGAACGCATGCAGCAATTCCCCCGCGAGCGGATGGCCCGGCACCCGCAGGGCAATGGTGTCGAGTCCCGCCGTCGCCAGCTCCGACAGGCCCGCGGTCGTCCGCCGCGGCAGGACCAGCGTCAGGGGACCGGGCCAGAGCGCCTGCCCGAGCCGCCGCGCCGCGTCGTTGAAGACGCCATATTCCTCCGCCGCCGCCAGATTGGGCACATGAACGATCAGGGGGTTGAAGGCGGGCCGCCCCTTGGCGGCGAAAATGCCCGCCACCGCCCGATTGTTGCGCGCATCCGCGCCCAGCCCATAGACCGTCTCGGTCGGAAAGGCGACGAGCTGCCCCGCGCGCAGCATCGACACGGCGGCGCGGATGCCGCGTGGACTGTCGGACAGGGTGACGGTGTTGAGTTCGGTCAAGGGAGCAACACGGCCAAAAGGCGGATGGCCGGACAACACGGGATCTTATCCTGATTCACACTGTTCTCCATGCCGCCTGCCGCTCTAGATTGATTGTCGGGAGCCACACTCCCCATAGTCGCATTCCTGGCGATCCGAAAGCAACAACGCCGTCTCCGATGGAGGAAACATGTCTTACAAGGCCCCTGTCGCCGAAATGCGCTTCCTGCTCGATCATGTGCTCGGGGCCGGACGGCTGTCCGCGACCGAGCGCTTCGCGGAGGCGACGCCCGACACGGTGGAGGCGATTCTGGACGGCGCGGCCCGGCTTGCCGAGGATGTGCTCGCACCCTCGCGGCGGGCGGGCGACCTCACCCCGGCGCGGCTGGAGAACGGGGTGGTGCGGGCCTCTCCCGGTTTCGCCGAAGGCTACCGTGCGATCGCCGAGGGCGGCTGGGTCGGTCTCGCCGCCGAGCCCGAGTTCGGGGGAATGGGATTGCCGGTGACCTTGCTCACCTGCGTCAACGAGATGATGGCGAGTGCCAACATGGCGCTCTCGCTCTGTCCCCTGCTCTCGCTCGGTCAGATCGAGGCCCTGACCGCCCATGCCGACGCGGCGATCAAGGAGGTTTATCTGCCGCCCCTGGTCTCGGGGGCCTGGACGGGCACGATGAACCTGACCGAACCACAGGCGGGCTCCGATGTCGGGGCGGTGCGCGCGCGGGCGGAACCGCTCGGGGATGGCACCTACGCGGTGACGGGAACCAAGATCTTCATCTCCTGGGGCGATCACGACGTGGCCGAGAACATCAGTCATCTGGTGCTCGCCCGCCTGCCGGACGCGGCCCCCGGAACCAAGGGGATCTCGCTCTTTCTGGTCCCCAAATTCATCCCCGACGCCGCGGGGCGTCCGGGGGTGGCCAACAGCCTGCGCCCGGCCTCGCTCGAACACAAGATGGGCCTGCATGGCAGCCCGACCTGCGTGATGGAGTTCGAGGGGGCGAAGGGCTGGATGATCGGCAAGCCCGGTCAGGGGATGGCCGCGATGTTCACCATGATGAACAATGCCCGGCTCGGGGTCGGGGTCCAGGGCCTGTCGCAGGCCGAGGCCGCGCTGGGCGAGGCGCTCGCCTGGGCACAGGACCGCCGTCAGGGCCGGACCGTCTCGGGGGCGGAGGCGATCGTCGGTCACGCCGATGTGCGGCGGATGCTGGCGACGATGCGGGCGCTGACGGCGACGGCGCGGGCGATCTGTCTCGATTGCGCTTTGTCGCTCGACATGGCGACGGCGGGGCAGGGGGCGGAATGGACCGCGCGGGCGGCGTTCCTGACCCCGATCGCCAAGGCCTTCGGCACCGATATCGGCTGCGAGGTCTCGTCCCTCGCGGTTCAGGTCTTCGGCGGCATGGGCTATATCGAGGAGACCGGCGTCTCGCAATATTACCGCGACGTGCGGGTGACGGCGATCTACGAGGGGACCAACGGCATTCAGGCGATGGACATGGTCGGGCGCAAGCTGATGGACGGCGGCGCCGCCGCCCGCGCCCTGATCGGGGAAGTCGAGGCGACGGCGGCGCGGGACGGCACGCTCGGTCCACGTCTGGCGGAGGCGGCGCGGCATCTGGGGGCCGCGACCGACTGGATGGTGGCGGCCGAGGCCAACGACCGTTTCGCCGGCGCGGTGCCCTATCTGCGGGCCTTCGCCCTGACACTGGGCGGGCATTATCTGCTCCGGGCGGGACTGGCCGAGGCCGACAGGATGCCCCTGGCGACCTTTCATATCCGCCAGCTCCTGCCCCAGGTCGCGGGCCTCTGCGACGTCGCGCGCGAGGGGGCGGATCCGCTCTATGATCTCGATTTCGCGGTCTGAGGGAATGGTCTGAATGGATGGGGCCCAACCGATCCTCTATCCGCTGGCCACGCCCCCGGCCGAGGGCGAGGTCATCGAGATCGCCGAAGGTCTGCTCTGGGCGCGGATGCCGCTGCCGATGCGGCTCAATCACGTCAATGTCTATGCCCTGGACGAGGGCGATGGCTGGACGCTGGTCGATACCGGCCTCGACACTCCGCGCTCGCGCGAGATCTGGCGGGCGCTGATCGCCGGGCCCCTGGGGGCGAGGCCGATCCGCCGGGTGATCGTGACGCATCATCATCCCGACCATATCGGCCTCGCGGGCTGGTTCCAGTCGGCCCATCATGCCGAACTCTGGTGCAGCCGCACGGCCTGGCTCTCGGCGCGGATGCTCTGTCTCGACGTTCAGGACCGGCCCCTGCCGGAAACGCTGGCCTTCTGGCGGGGGGCGGGCATGGAGGAGGCGATCTATGCCGAACGGGCCGCCAGCCGGCCGATGAACTATGCCGACATGGTGGCGCCGATGCCGCTCGGGTTTCGCCGGCTGATCCAGGGCGACCGGATCATGGCGGGCGGGCGGCTCTGGCGGGTCGAGATCGGCCATGGCCATGCGCCGGAACAGGCGACGCTCTGGGGGATCGACCATGACCTCGTGCTGGCGGGCGACCAGATCCTGCCGGGCATCAGCCCCAATCTCGGCGTCTATGCCAGCGAACCGGAGGCCGACACGGTCGGCGACTGGCTCGCCTCCTGCGCCCGGCTCTCGGAATGCGCGCATCCCGGTCATCTCGCGCTGCCCGGCCATCAACGCCCCTTCACCGGGGTGCGGGCCCGGCTGGAGCAGCTGATCGCGGAACAGCACGCGGCGCTCGATCGCCTGCGGCTGGCGCTCGCCACCCCGCGCACGGCGGCGGACTGCTTCGTCGCCCTCTATGGCCGCGAGATCGGGGCCACCGAATATGGCCTCGCCCTGGTCGAGGCGGTGGGGCACCTGAACCATTTGCGCGCCCTCGGCGAGGCGGACCGCACCCGCCGCCCCGATGGCGCCTGGGCCTGGCACGCTTCCTCGTGACGCAGCCTGACCCCGCGATTTGGCGCTGACAGGGGCCGTCGTTCCGGCTAGTCTGCCGCCCGACATCGCGCCCCCCGCCGGGCGCTCCGGAGGAGTAAAGACCCATGGCCGATCATCACGCGCACGACGCCACCCCCTACGAACACGGCAAGATGGATATCACGGTCCAGCAAAAGACCTTCGAAGGCTTCATCCGCTTCTGGATGGTCGTCTTCGGCGGCGCCATCGCGGTGCTGGTCTTTCTCGCGCTGACCAACAGCTGATCCATCCGCCCCTCCCCGATCCGTTTCCGGAGAAGATATGCCGCGCTTCCTTCTGGCCGCGCTCCTGTGCCTGATCGTGTCGGCATGCGAGATCTATACGCCCGCGGACCCGGCCGAGATCGCCCGGGCCCGCTACGTCAGCCCGAATCCCCCCTCGATCACCCTGATGTCGATGGTCAACAACCAGACCGGCCGTTCGGAACATTCCGGCCTGCTGATCAATGGCTCGCAACAGGTGCTCTATGATCCGGCCGGAACCTTTACCCACCCCGATCTGCCGCGCTCGGGCGATATCCATTACGGGATGACCCCCCGGTTCGTGGATTATTACAAACGCTACCACTCCCGATTCGGCTATTTCGTCGAATCGCAGGAGGTGCCGGTGACGCGGGAGGCGGCGGATCAAATCTTCGCCAACGCCGTCGCGCGGGGCCAGAGTTTCAAGATGGAATGCGCCCTGACCACCGCCGTGGTTCTGCAAGGCGTCCATCCTTTCGAGAATGTGCACTGGACATTGTTCCCCGAAACCCTGCGCCGCGATTTCGCCGCGATCCCGGGCGTCCAGACCACCTATGTCCGCGAGAACGACATCGGCCAGAACAAGGTCTGGGAGCAAAAACCCGCGACCGGTGCCCTTACCAACTGACCTGGCAAGAGCCAACCCCTTGGCATGAAAAAGAAAAACCCCGAAGCGAAAGCTTCAGGGTTGACGTCGCGTGACGGTAAATTCGGCCCGTCGATCAGCGTCTCTGTCAGAGACCGCCCTCGCGCTGCAATTTCTTGCGCGCCAGCTTGCGCGCCCGACGAACGGCCTCCGCCTTCTCGCGGGCCTTCTTGACGGACGGTTTCTCGAAATGTTGCTTGAGCTTCATTTCACGGAAAACGCCTTCGCGCTGCAGCTTCTTCTTCAGCGCGCGCAGCGCCTGATCGACATTGTTGTCGCGAACCATTACCTGCACGTGTAGTCACCACCTTCCAGTCTAGCGTTTCGATTTTCCGCAGGAGGGCGCTATATACTCAAAGGCAACCGGCCTGTCCATCGGCGGACCGGAAAAAAGATGACCGGAAACAGCCCCCGGGCGCGGGGGCATGACCAGCGGAGAGAGATGCCATGACCGAACTGCGTGACAGCGAGGACGAAATCCGGCGGGCGGTGATCGCCGCCGCCCTGCCGCATGTGCCCTTCGACGGCTGGACGGACCGGACGCTGGCCAGCGCGGTCGAGGACGCGGGCGTCGACGCGGGTCTCGCCCGGCTGGCGTTTCCGCGCGGCGGGATCGATCTTCTCCTCGCCTTTCATTACGACCGCGACGCGGCGCTCCGGGACCGTCTGGCCGACGGCTCGCTCGCGGGCCTGCGATTCCGTGACCGGGTGGCGGAGGCGATCTATCTGCGGCTCGACCTCGTCGCCGCCGACCGCGAGGCGGTGCGGCGGGGCGTGTCGCTCCTGGCCCTGCCCAATCACGCCGCCGACGGAGCCCGGGCGATCTGGCACACCGCCGACACGATCTGGACGGCGCTCGGCGACACCAGCCGCGATTTCAACTGGTACACCAAGCGCACGACGCTCTCGGCGGTCTATTCCTCGGCGCTGCTCTACTGGCTCGGGGACACCACCCCGGGGGCGAGTGCCACCCGCGAGTTCATCGGGCGCCGCATCGACAATGTGATGCAGTTCGAGGAGGTCAAGGCCCGCGTCGCCCGCAATCCGCTGGCCTCCGCCCTGATGAAGGGGCCCGCGCGCCTGCTCGACCGGATCAAGGCTCCGGAGGCGGCGCGCTCCGACCTGCCGGGCTCCTGGCCGCGCAAGATCTGAACCCCAAGGCGCGCGACCCGGCGGGGGTCAGGTCGCGCCCGCCACGACGTGACGCGCAATCTGTCCGATCCTCGCTTCGCTCCGGTCGGATTACGCAACCTTTGAGTAACGCGCAATTCGCCCGATCCTCGCTCCCCTCCGGTCGCATTACGCAACCCCTGATGACGCGCAATTCGTCCGATCCTCGCTTCGCTCCGGTCGGATTACGCTCTAGGTCGCATGGCCCCGCCGGTCCGGCGGGGGTACGTCTCGACCGGTTCCCAAATGACGTCTCCCTGACGAAAGCAGCCGCATGACCCTTCCCACCGAAATGACCGCCATCGAGATCACCGCCCCCGGCGGCCCCGAGGTGCTGAAACCGACCCGCCGCCCCGTTCCACAGCCGGGCGCGGGCGAAATCCTGATCGAGGTTCACGCCGCCGGGGTGAACCGTCCCGATGCCCTGCAACGCGCGGGGGCCTATGCGCCGCCGCCGGGTGCCTCGGATCTGCCCGGGCTCGAATGCTCCGGCGTGGTGGCGGCGGTCGGTCCGGGCGGATCGATCTGGTCGGTCGGCGACCGGGTCTGCGCCCTGCTGCCGGGCGGGGGCTATGCGCAATATGTCGTCACCCCCCAGGATCAGGCCCTGCCCATCCCCGGCGATCTCGGCATGATCGAGGCGGCGGCCCTGTGCGAGACCTTCTTCACCGTCTGGAGCAATGTCTTCGTTCGGGGCGGCCTCGAGGCCGGGGAAACCTTCCTCGTGCATGGCGGATCCTCCGGCATCGGCACCACCGCGATCCAGCTCGCGGCGGCGCGGGGCGCGCGGGTCTTTGCCACGGCGGGCAGCGCGGACAAATGCCAGGCCTGTCTCGATCTCGGGGCGGAACTTGCGATCAATTACCGCGACACCGACTTCGTCAAGGCGGTGCGCGAGGCGACCGGCGGGGCCGGGGTCAATCTGATCCTCGACATGGTCGGCGGCGATTACCTTGCCCGCGATGTCAAGGCGCTGGCGCTCGACGGGCGGCTGGTGATGATCGCCTTTCTGGGCGGGGCGGTGGCGGAACTCAATTTCGCGCAAGTGATGACCAAGCGCCTGACGATCACCGGCTCGACGCTGCGTCCCCAATCCATCGAGGCCAAGGCCGCGATCGCGGCCGATCTCGCGCGCGAGGTCTGGCCGCTCCTCGCCTCGGGCCGGATCGCGCCGGTGATGGACCGGACCTTTCCGCTGGAGGAGGCCGCCGCCGCCCATGCCCGGATGGAAAGCTCCGCCCATATCGGCAAGATCGTCCTGACCCTCGCCCAATCGTAGGGCGGACCTCGGTCCGCCATCTTCCCCCCGCGCGCCCCGACCCGGACGGCGGACCGAGGTCCGCCCTACCAATGTTCGGAGGGGCTCCGACCCCCGAGCACCTCCGCGAGCCGGTCCCGGGTCGCGGGCGTCGTCCCCTCGGGCAGGGCGTCGGGCGGATAGAACCCCGCTTCCAGGATTTCCAGCGACCTCCGCCTCGGCCCCTCCGCGCGGACATCGCGGGCGACGAACAACACGACATGATCCCGCCGCCCGCCGTTCCGGTTCCAATAGATATGAAACAGGGTGGGCGGCGCCGGGAGGGTCAATCCGCCTTCCTCCCGCGCCTCGCGTGCCGCCGCCGAGGCACAGCTTTCGTCCGGATCGACCGCGCCCCCGGGCAGATGAAACCCCGGCACATAGGAATGCCGCACCAGAAACACCTGTCCCGCCGCATCGAGCGCCACCAGCCGCGCGCCGAGCGAGAGCCGGGGCCGGGTCAGGCCCATGACGGTCATGGCGAGATAGCCGAGCCCCAGATGCATCCGTCCCCTTAGCCCCGAGCGCGCCGGCCGATCCCGCGCCTTTTCCACCCCGTTCCCCCCTCTGCCAACCACTCCGGACCCCGCCGCCGTTCCCGTTCCCCCCGCGACCCGGAAAACAGCCGGATCTGTTCTCCATCAGAGGGTATTTCCACGGGATTGGACCCAGGAATATCCATGCATTCAAGTCAATATATGCGCTCCGGCATCGGTCCGACGCAGGGCAAGGATCGCGATTGTGATCAACACTGCTCCCGTGACGGCCACCCAGACGGGACCGGCGGGATAAAGGCCCGCCACCAAGGCCGATGCGCCGGCGATGCCGAGAGTCATGCCGCTTCCCGCCAGTGCCATCAACGCGCCCCTGCGCTCGGTCGAAAGCTCTGCGATATGGGTTTGCAGGCCGGGGGCCCCGATGCCGCCGGATACCGCCCAGACCGCCAGCGCGAGCAGGAGGGGAACCGGCCCGGGCGTGCCGAACCCATAGATCACGACAATCGCGGCCATCACGAACCCCAGGGCGATCCGCATCAGGGCGCGACCGCTTCCCACCCGTGCCAGCGCGACCGGCATGGCGAAATTGCCAGCCAGCGTGAGGAGCCCGAAGGCGGCATAGACCATGCCCACCGTCCCGGTGTCCCATTCGTAAAGCGAACGAAGCCGCTCACCGACCAGCGCGAAGCAGCCGATGGCCCCGCCGAGGCCGGCCGCCATGGCGATCAGGCTCCTTAACGCACCGGGCACGAGGAGCGGTCCTGTCGCGGGGGCGCGATCCGGGTCCGGTCGGGTCTCTGCCCGCAAACCCGGAAGACCGACCAGCGCCACGACCAGCGCCAGCCCGCCCAGCGCCGCGAACGCGAAGCGCCACGACCAGAACTCCGCCGACAGCGCGCCTAGGCCGGGGCTGAGGAGGATGCCCAGCGTCAGGCCAGAGGTCACGAAGGCGATGGCCCTGGCCGCGCCCTTCTCGCCGAGATCGCCAGCCATCGCCATGGCGATGCCGAGCATCCCGCCACTGGCCGCGCCCGTGAGGACGCGGGTGGCCATTCCCATTTCGAAACTGGCGGCCATGGATGTGGCAAGCGATGCCAGGCCGAACAGCAGGGCCGCGGGCACGAGCACGGCGAGACGGCCGTGGCGGTCGGAGATCCCGCCCAGAATCGGAGCCGTGATCGCCAGCGGCAGGCTGTAGGCGGTTATGGAGAGGGCGATCCGCTCGGGCGGGACCGAAAGGTCAGCGCCGATCGGGGTCAGGATCGGTCCCAGCAGGAATTCGTCCGCTCCGACGAGGAAGGCGATCAGGAAGAGAAATATCATGTGTGGCATGGCTTGCGTCGTTCCCTTTGGGATGGAGCGAAAGGGACTCCCGGAACAGGACGAGGCGGTCGAGCACCGCTTCCCGCCGTGCATCGAGGTCGGCGCGCAGCCGGTCGATATGTTCCAGCTTTTCCAGCAGTTGTGGAATGCCACCGGCGCAGGGGCCCGCGCCCTCGTCCGAGAGGCAGGCCGCCATGGCGCGGACCTCGCGCGTGGAAAATCCGGTCGCGATGAGGTCGCGGATACGTCCCGCGCGACGCAGGTCGGCTTCGCCATAGCTTCGGTAACCATTTTCCGAGCGGCGGGCCGTCATGAGCCCCGCCTTCTCGTAATGGCGCAACATGCGCTCCGATATCCCGAGCCTTTCGGCCGCTTCCCTGATCCGCATCCCGATCCCTTTCCACACCTGCCTCGCACATTGACACTAGTGTCAATGTCAAGCACGGATCTCGTGACAGACTGAACACTGCGAAATCCCGCACTCCGGGAGTTCCAATCTCCAACCGCCCCGCGGTGCCGCCTTCCATCGAAAACAGCATGTTCCGGGCTGTGACCCCGGATGCGCCCATGCTATGCCACCGGGGCGCGCGCAGTCCTGTCGGCGTGGTTTCCCAAAGGTTAACGGGTTAGGGATTATGATTTAGATTCAATCTGTTGACCTCGTGCGCACGTGTGCGCATCCCGTCCTGAATGTCCCTCTCCGGAGCCGTCCCATGTCCAACCGTCCCGCCATGACCCTGACCGAATGGGGTCTTCTGATCTTTCTTTCGGTGCTCTGGGGCGGCTCGTTCTTCTTCAACCGGATCGCGGTGGCGGAGCTGCCGCCCTTCACGGTGGTGGCGGCCCGGGTGACGCTCGCGGCCCTCGTGCTCGGCCTCGTGATCGCCCGGCGGGGTCCGGCCCTGCCGGGTTCGGCGGCGGTCTGGCGGGCCTTCCTGGTCATGGGGCTGTTGAACAACGCCGTCCCGTTCAGCCTGATCGTCTGGGGCCAGAGCCATATCGCCTCCGGGGTCGCGGCGATCCTGAATGCGAGCACCCCGATCTTCACGGTGATCCTCGCCCATCGCCTGACCGAGGACGAGCGCCTGACCCCGGAGCGGCTGGCGGGGGTCCTGTTCGGCCTGACCGGGGTGGCGGTGATGATGGGGGGCGGGCTCCTGCATGGCGCGGGGATCGATCTTCTGGCGCAGGGGGCCTGCCTGCTCGCGGCGATCTCTTATGCGATCTCCAGCATCTATGGGCGCCGGTTCCGCCGGATGGGGGTTCCGGCGCTCTCGACGGCCTTCGGCAGCCTCGCCTGCTCAGCCCTGATGCTGCTGCCGATGTCTCTGCTGGTGGACCGGCCCTGGTCGCTTCCCGCGCCCGGGGTTCCGGTCCTGGGTGCGCTGGTGGGTCTCGCGGTGCTCTCGACCGCGCTGGCCTATCTGGTGTTCTATCGGCTGCTGGCGACGGTCGGCGCCACCAATCTCACCCTGGTGACGCTTCTGGTCCCGGTGACGGCGATCCTGCTCGGGGTGCTCGTGCTCCACGAACAGCTCCTGCCGCGCCATTTCGCCGGCATCGGATTGATCGCCTTTGGTCTGGCCTGCATCGACGGACGCCCGGTTGCCTGGCTCCGGCGCGAGGTTATTCGGCGGGGATGAGGGCGAGATCGAGGGCGCGATAGGTCGCGATATCGGCCTTGACGCGCAACCGTTCCAGAAATCCGCCCTGCTCGAACTTGTCCGCCGCCTGCGCCGTGATGAGCGCCAATCTCGCGCGGTCGATGGCCTCCTGGGAGTCCCAGGACACGAGGGTCACGAAATTGAACGTGCCGGGCCCGCCGGTCTGCCGCAGGACGAGGTTCAGAAGGCAGCCCGGCTGTTTGCTCAGGAGTGCATGGGTTGCACGGATCCGCCTGAGGAACTCGGCTTCCGCCGCGGGGGGCACATCGAACTTGTCGATGAGGAAAATCGGTTCGCGAGTCATGGCAGGCTCCTCCCGTCCAATCCTGCCATCTTGGCCGATGTCCTTCTCATGTCAATGCTAGGGGATCGGTGGCACGGACAGCGGCGAGGTCAGGCGACAGGCATCGCGCTGGACATCCTCGGCGCAGGCCTGGGGTTCCAGTGTCGGTGAAAGGCAGATCCGAACTTCCCGCACCGTGCCATTGACGCAGGTCACGATCAGATTGTCGGACCGAAGCGCGGGATTGGCATCGAGGAAAGCCTGTTCGATATCGAGCGCGGTTTCCCGGTCGGACGTCATGTTCGGCAAGGCGACCGAATTGAATGCCCGCCGCGACAGATTGTAATAACCCGCCGCCGACAGGCCGGAGCAGCGCCCGTGTTTTTTCCACTGGTACCAGGCGAGTCCGCTTGATCCCATGATGTCGGCCATCGCCTTGGACGCGGCGCGCGACGGATCCTGTTCGCGGCTGTCGCAGAATTCCGGCCATCCTCCATCCGAGAATTGCGGCCAGAGACCATGCAGCGAAAACCCCAGGTGACGTTTCGCGGTGCATTGCTCGGGGGGATCTCCCTTAGAGACCTCCGCCGCGCACCAGCTTGGGCTCCAGCTGAGCGCCATCACGTAATAATCGAAATCCTCGGCCCGAACCGGAGTTCCGGCGAGAGTGGCAAGCAGGGGGAAAAGGACAAGGGCTTTCATGGCGGGGACCCTATCCCGAAGGTTTTGCTCTGGCCATCCCCTTCGCCGATCGGAGGGATTTTACGCGATTGGCAAGGAAGGGGCCAAGGGCTCGTATACCAAAGGATGGTAGTGCGGGACCTCAAAGTGGCCGGAGTTCCTGAGTGCGCAGTTTTCGCCCCCCTACATTCACCCGAGAGGGTATATCCCTTCTGGTGTTCGGGCTGATCCTCGTGCCCGCGGTCTTTGGCGGGATCATCCTCGATCTGATGACCAGACAGGACGACATCGCGAACAATGCGCGCTCCGAGCTCGCCGCCGGAATGGTCGAATCGGTCCTGCGCGCCCAAGCCAATCTTTTGCTGCATTATGCCGTCTCCGACCAAATGTACGAAAAGGCGGTGCTGGCACAGGATCAGGCCTGGTTCGATGTGACCGCCGGTCGCCTCAGCGGTATCAATTCCCGGCTGAACGCCTCGCTCGTCATTGATGAGAACATGCGGCCGGTGCTGGGGTCCTGGTATCAACGCGACTGGCTCTGGGATCCAGAGATGCTCTTTCCCGACCATTTCCGGCCGCTCTTTCAGGAGGCCGTGATGCATCGGGATCGCGGCTATGCCGCCGGGTACATGTCCCTGCGCGGGGCCCTGGTCGCCGTCGCGATCGGCCGGATCCAGAAGGTGGGGGAGCGGACCGACCTCGCGAGGGCGGTGCCGCCCCGTTATCTGGTCTTCGCGCATATTCTGGACATGGGCTCGATCGTTGATTTGCGCGAGACGATGTCGTGGCCGGACATGACGTTGTCCACCCTGTCTCACAATGGTCCGGAGCACGAAGTGCGGGCCTCCGATGGACATCTGGTGGGCTATGTCGGATGGACCCGGCCGCGTCTCGCGCTTGACGCCTTGCACATGCGCTTGCCAGTCCTGGTGGCGGGGCTCAGCATCACCAGCATCGCAAGCCTGGGGCTCTATCTGCGGATGCGAAGAGTCTATCAGAAACTCCAGGGCGCCGAACTGGTCGCGCGCAACCTTGCCCATCGCGATCACCTGACCGGCCTGCCCAATCTGCGCGCCCTGCATTGTGAAATGGACGAGATGCTGCGCAAGGGGATGGAGATTCACCTCCTGCAACTTGATTTCGATGGTTTCAAGGAGGTGAACGACCGACTCGGCCACCGGCTTAGCGATCTGCTGCTGATCGAAATGAGCAAGCGGATGCGCAAGAACCTGCCCAAGACAGCAATACTTGCACACTACGCGGATGACGAGTTTTCCATTGTTCTGCGCGGATCACGGCAGGAGGCAATGGAACTGGCCTATGACATGATCATGGCCATTTCGAGCCCCTACGAGGCACCCGGACAGATCATCTCGATGTCGGCGAGTATCGGCGTGGCGGGATCGGAACCTGGCATGTCGGCGGATGAACTGCTCCGACGCGCCGATCTCGCGCAGCGGTCGGCCAGATTGGAACATCCCGGTCTGGCCCGACAGTATGACGAAGCACTGGATGCAAGACGTCGGCAACAACGGGCCACCGCCGACGATATCCGGGACGGGCTTCCGCGCGGTGAGTTTCATGTAGCCTATCAACCGATCATCTCGGCGCGGGACCATCGCGCGGTCGGTGTGGAGGCGCTGGCCCGCTGGAACCATCCACATCGCGGCGCCGTGTCTCCCTGTGAATTCATTCCGATCGCCGAACAGTCCCGTCTTGTTCTGAGGCTGGGCGAGTTTATCCTGCGAACCGCCTGTCAGACCCTCGCCGAGTCGGGGGAGGGCCTCTATCTCTCGGCCAACCTCTCTCCGGTCCAGATGCTGGACGACAGGATCGTTGAAACCATCGCGGCGATTCTGGAAGAGACCGGCTTTCCCGCGCGACGACTGGAGCTGGAGGTCACCGAGGGCTATCTGATCGAACAGGAGGAGCGCGCGGTCGATGTCCTGACCCGTTTGCGTGCACTGGGCATCAGGATCAGTCTCGACGATTTCGGCAGCGGATATGCAAGCATCGGCTATTTGCGCAAATTGCCCCTCGACAAGGTGAAGATCGACCGTTCCCTTATCCTTCCGATTGAAACCAACCCAAAGGCGCGGGAGGTGGTCGCCGCGGTCGTCGCGCTCTGTCGCTCGCTCGATCTCGGGATCACCGCGGAAGGCGTTGAAACCGAGGGACAAGTCGCCATCCTGAGCGAAATCGGCTGCGATAGATTCCAGGGCTACCTGTTCGGCCGGCCGGTCTCCACACTTCCGGTTCGCGGGGCCGGGACGGACCTGCCGGATCGCGCCGCCGCAAGTTAGGCCTTTATCAAAGGGCCGGTCGCGCCTATATACCGGGCAATTCCCACGAAAACCGACCATCGTGCTTTGGCACACCCGAGTTTTCGGCTTGAGGAAAATTTGTTCGACGAAAGGAAAAGGTCATGGCGCTTCCACTGATGCAAAAGGCAACGGCCGTCTGGCTAGTCGAGAATACGACTCTCACCTTCACCCAGATCGCGGAATTCTGCGGCCTGCATGAGCTGGAGGTCAATGGAATCGCGGATGGCGAAGTGGCCCAGGGGATCAAGGGCTTCGACCCCGTGGCCAATCGGCAGCTGACGCCGGAGGAAATCAAGCGGTGCGAGAAGGACCGCTTCGCCCGCCTGCGGCTGTGGAAGAATCCCGCCGCCGAGGGTGAGACGAAGCGCAAGGGGCCGCGCTATACCCCGCTCAGCAAGCGTCAGGACCGGCCTGCGGCCATCGTCTGGCTGGTAAAATTCCATCCCGAACTGAGCGACGGCCAGATCGCAAAGCTGGTCGGCACCACGAAACCGACGATCCAGTCGATCCGGGACCGCACGCACTGGAACATTGCCAATACCGCGCCGGTCGATCCGGTCGCGCTCGGCATGTGCCGTCAGAGCGAGCTCGACGCCGCCGTGGCCAAGGCCGTTGCCAAGTTGGGCAAGGATGCGCAGATCATGACCAATGACGAGCGCATGAAACTGGTCTCGACCGAGCAGTCGCTGGCGATGGAGCCCGAGCCCCTCATCCCGTCCAATATGCCGGGGATCGATCCGTTCAAGACCGGCGGCGGCATGGCCGGCCGCCGCGAGGAGCGCCAATCACGCGAGGACGCCAAGGCCGATGCCGAAAGCTTCTTCAACCTCGCGCCGATCGAGGAAGACGACGAGGAATGAGAGTCATCGCGATTCAGGCTTGATCGGGACCGGAATCGCCACAATTCTCCGCCACGGGATAGGGCATTTTCAGCGGAACTCTATTCGGTTTCGCGCCTCGAAAATGCGCAATATCAAACAGCGAGAGGGATTTTCATGAATCGGAGATCATGGGAATCCTGTTGGAAGGGAGCCCAGATGTTCATTGCCATGAACCGATTCCGCATCGTCCTCGGCGCCGAGGCCGATTTTGAGGAGATGTGGCGGACACGCGACAGCCATCTGGCCGAGGTCGATGGCTTCCTCTCTTTCAAGCTGTTGCGCGGTCCCAGCGAGGAGGATCACACGGTCTATGTCTCGCATTCCACTTGGCGCGACGCGGATGCCTTCGAGGCCTGGACCCGTTCGAACCAGTTCCGCAAGGCTCATGCCGGGGCGGGGACCAGCAAGCCGATGTATCTCGGCCCGCCGCGGTTCGAAGGCTTTGAAACTGTGATCGAAAGCTGAGAGCCGCCTCAGACTGTCTTGATCGAACGCGGCGGCGTCTCGCCCAGCGTCGTCCTGAAAGTCACGACGACAATGAGCGCCACCGCGAGAAAGCAGAAGGTGTTGTAATAGAGGGCGGCGCCGAAGCTCTGGGCATAGGCGGCGTGGTCCGCGATCCGCGCGGGTCCGACGCCGAGGCGCCCGAAGAAAATCTCGCTCATGATCGCAACCCCCAGGGCGGCGCCGATCTGCTGGCAGGATTGCAGGGTTCCCGACCCCGAGCCGGAATCCTGGCGTGATATGCCGGCCAGAACGATCTGGAAGATCGGCGAAATCGCAAGCCCCAGGCCCATTCCACCCAGCAGGAGCGGAGGGGCGAAATGGCTCCAAAGGGCGGTCTCTCCCGTGGACAGCACCACCGCTCGCAGCCAGACCATCGCCCCCGCCAGACCGAGCGCGCCCACCACGATCCGGAGCCGCGGCCCTTTGACCCCGAGGCTTCCGGTCAGGATCGAGGCAAACAGCACCCCGATGGAAAACGGCATCGTGATCAATCCGGCCTGAAACGGCGTCAGGCCGGTTCCGTTCTGCAGATAGAGGGTCAGCACGAGGAAGAATCCGGGAATCCCCGAGAACAACAAGGCGATGAGGGCGGTTCCAAAATGCAGGACCGGATTTGCCAGCAGGCTGGCGGGGATGAGTTCCGGCGCGCCGCGCCCGTGCTGAAAGCGTTCCCACCACAGGAACAGCGCGCCGAGGGGCAGGGAGGCGAGCAGGATCACCATGCACCAAAGCGGCCAGCCGAGGCGGTGGCCCTCGATCAGGGGGGTGATCAGACAGAACAGGGCAAGCGCTCCGATCAAAACCCCGACATGGTCGATGCGCAGCCCGGGGGACACCGGCAGCCGCGGAAGGTACCGCCACGCCAGCCAGACTGTGAGGAGCCCGACCGGAACATTGACCAGAAAGATCGGACGCCAGGTCAATCCCATGACATTCGCCCCAATCAGAAGCCCCCCCAGCAAGGGACCGATGACCGAGGCCAGTCCCGCCGACAGTCCGAAGCACGACAGGGCGAAGGCCCGTTCGCGGGGAGCGAACAGAGCCGGGGTAAAGGCGAGGGTCTGTGGAATCATCATTCCCGCGCCCGCGCCCTGAACCATTCGGGCGAGGATCAGCCACTCCATGTCGGACGCCACCCCGCACAGCATCGAGCCCAGGATGAAGATGCCCAGGCCCGCGATGAACAGGGACTTGCGCCCGACGATATCCCCGAGCCGTCCGCAGGGAAGCAGCATGAGCGTGAAGGAGAGGATATAGCCCGCGACGACCCATTCGATCTGGGTGGCGGTCGCCTGAAAGCCATTTTGCAGATTGGGCAGAGCCACGTTCACGATGGTCACATCGACCAGATTCATGAAGCCCGCGGTCAGGAGGATCCCGAGGGCGATCCAGCGGTGGGGACGGGGAGGGGAGGGGATATTCGCCTGCACGATAGAGTCTCCCGATGGGCCAACCGCGCAGGGCCACGCGATTGGGACAGAGTGGATCGGACCGGCGGTCCGAGAGAGATCAGACGCGCTCGATGGCGAGCGCGATGCCCTGGCCCCCTCCGATGCACATTGTGACAAGAGCGCGTCTGGTCGCGGTACGTTCCAGTTCGCAGAGCGCCTTGACGACCAGGATCGCGCCCGTTGCCCCGATCGGATGGCCAAGGGCGATGGCGCCTCCGTTCGGATTGACCCGGGCCGGGTCCAGTCCCAGCGCGCGGTTCACCGCGATGGCCTGCGCCGCGAAGGCTTCGTTCGATTCGATCACGTCGAAATCGTCGATCCCGAGTTCGATCCGTTCCAGCAGTTTCCGGACCGCCGGAATCGGACCAAATCCCATGACGTCCGGACGGACGCCGGCATGCGCATAGCCCAGGATGCGGGCGCGCGGCTTCAGGCCGCTCGACTCCGCCGCCCGGGCGGTTGACAGGACCAGCGCCGCCGCGCCATCGTTCAGGCCGCTGGCATTGCCGGCCGTGACCGATCCTTCCTTGCGAAAGGCCGGACGCAGGGCGGCGAGCGCATCCAGGGTGGTTGCCTTGGGATGTTCATCGCGGGCAAAGGCGCGTTTCTCGCGTTTGACCACGACCTCGATCGGGGTGATCTGATCGTCGAACCGGCCCTCGGCGATGGCCGCCGCCGCGCGGTTCTGGCTCTCCAGGGCGAAGGCATCCTGATCGGCCCGGCTGATATTGGTTTCGGTCGCGACATTTTCCGCCGTGACACCCATATGACCGGTGCCGAAGGGGCAGGTCAGGGCCCCCACCATCATGTCGACGGCGGCGGTTTCGCCCATTTTTTGCCCCCACCGGATGCCGGGCATGGCATAGGGTGAGCGGGACATGTTCTCCGCTCCGCCCGCCAGCGCGAATTCGGCATCGCCGAGCGCCAGGTTCTGCATCGCCGAGACAATGGCCTGCGCGCCCGACCCGCAGAGCCGGTTCACATTCATCGCGGGCACCGATTCCGGAATCCCTGCCTCGATCGCGGCGACCCGTGAGAGATACATATCCTTCGGCTCGGTATTGATCACATGGCCAAAGGCGACATGTCCGATCCGACGGCCGTCCACACCCGCGCGTTCCAGCGCCGCGCGGGAAACCTCGGCTGCGAGCGCGGTGGGTGGTGTTCCCGCCAGTGCGCCCCCGAATGTCCCGATCGCCGTGCGTGCTCCGCTGAGAATGAAGATTTCGTTCATCTCAACTCCTCCCTTAATAGTTGATTCATGCTTGCATCAAACACGCATATATTGCAATGATGCTCGCATTCCAATGCGTTATGCGACTCGCACGATGGTTTATCAATCAGCGGAGGGGCAGGGATTTCTTTTTGAGATTCAGGATTCGGTGATAAAGGTGAATCATATGTTTACGCTGGACGAAAAAATGTCGGATGGTTCTGAATGTTCTTCGTCCGCGGAAAGTGCCCCTTTTCGAACCGAGGAAACCTCTCGCGGGATCGATGTCCTGATCGTCGAACATGTCGACGCCATCGCTGAACTCTGGTCCGCGTTCCTGAGACGCGAGGGCGCGATCTGCACCATCGTCTCCAATGCCGAGGCCGCCTATGACGCGCTGCGCCTGCGGCCTTACGCGGCGGTCGTTCTCGATATGGAGTTGCCGCGGGGCGAGGCTCTGGAAATCGCGGATTTCGCCAGTTATCGCATCCCGGAAGTGCCGATCATCGCGGTTTCGGCCCGGGGGTTCTTCTCCGACAGCATGATCTTCGATCTCGTCCCCAATGCCCGCGGCCTGTTGCGCGCGCCACCGCGGCTCGATGACATGGCCGCGATGGTACATCATTACGGGATCCGCTCCCCGCTCGCGCGGGACTGACCGCTCAGCGGTGCGCGGGCGCCGTCCAGTCGAGATCGGGACCGACCGGCACGATCCCCGTCGGATTGATCGTCTTGTGGCTGGCATAATAATGCGTGGTGATCTGCCGGAAATCCACCGTCCCGGCGATGCCCGGCATCTGGTACAGATCCCGCGCATAGGCCCAGAGATGGGGATAATCGACCAGCCGCCGACGGTTGCATTTGAAATGCCCGTGATAGACCGGATCGAATCGAAAGAGCGTCGTCGCCAGCCGCCAGTCGGCCTCGGTTAGGCGCTCGCCCATCAGATACCGCCCTTGCCCCAGCCGCGTCTCCAGCCAGTCGAGCGTCTCGAACACCTGCGCCACCGCTTCGTCATAGGCCGCTTGCGTCGTGGCAAACCCCGCCCGATAGACCCCGTTGTTCACCCCGTCATAAACCCGCGCATTCACCTCCTCGATCGCATCGCGCAGCGCCAGTGGCCAGAAATCGAGGTCGTTCCCCGTGATCCCGTCGAAGGCGGAGTTGAACATGCGGATGATCTCGGCGGATTCGTTGGAAACGATGGTCCCGCGCGCCTTGTCCCACAGGACCGGCACCGTCACCCGGCCCGACACCCCGGGATCGGCATCGACATAGACCTCGCGCAGGAAACGCCTGCCGCCCAGCGTGTCGCCTGTCGATCCGGGAAAATCCGTGTCGAAGGTCCATCCGTCCTCCGCCATCAGGGGATGCACCACATCCACGGAGATATGCTCCTCCAACCCCTTCAGGTGTCGGAAGATCAGCGCGCGATGCGCCCAGGGACAGGCGAGCGAGACATAAAGATGATAGCGCCCGCTTTCCGCAGCGAAACCACCCGAACCGCTCGGGCCGGGCGCGCCATCGGGCGTGATCCAGTTGTGAAACCGGGTCGGCTTGCGTTCGAACCGCCCCCCGGTCGCGGCGGTGTCATACCAGTCGCTGTGCCATTTTCCGTCGCTGAGGTAGCCCATCCCTTATCCTCCCCGGGTTCGATCGCCTTTCACTTGGCCCCGGGACGGCCGCGAGGGAACCCCCCGCGGCATCGCCAGACTGTTGACGCAACCCGCTGCAATCAGGCGGGCGGAAGATCGGGCGCGATGAAAGCCCCGATCCGGTTCAGCATCTCGGGAAAGAATGGATTGGACGACAGACGCCCCACCATGTCGAGGCTGATCACCAGACTGCCCGACTCGCCGCGCCCTGTCATGGTCCCCAGGTTGATCCCGAAATTCTCCGCCGGATCGGGCGCCGTGCCATAGAGCCCGTCCGAGGGCGGAAACGGCAAGGCGATATGGCTGAGCGAGAAGATATCCCGCGGATAGTCCATACCCAAGGGAACCTCGCTGACCGTGCCGTCCGGTGCCGTCACCCGCTCCACCGTGCCGGACGCGCCATTGCCCACCAGGACGGTCGCATAATTGCGCGGCCCCGGCGGCAACAGCCGGTCCGCCTCGGCCAGGACCCGCGGCCGCAGGAGCGGTGAGAGAACCGCGCTCCGGTTCACGTCGTAAAGCACCAGCTCGCTGCCCTTCGCGGGCAACCGGTCGAACAACTCGGTCACCACCGAGGATGTGCTGACGGTCGAATCCTGGATCGACTGAAAGGCCAGGACCGGCGCCAGCGCCTGCAACCCGCCGTTCCCCGCCAGTTTCCGCAACCGCCCCTGAACCTCCTCGGTCAACAGATAGGACTGCCGCCCGCCATTGACCGGAAAGGAATTGTATTTGAACGGATTATACTCGGGCAGCAGATCGAACCAGGCTGCCCGGTCGAAGGCCGGAAAGATCGCGGGCCATCCGGCGAGCCCGGCGAAGCGGGCAAACCAGGTCACGCCGATCATCGGCGAGATCAGGATAATCCGGTCCGGATCGCGCAGGGCGGGGATCTCCAGCGCATCCATCGCATAGACCATCGCCAGCGCGCCGCCATTGGAATAGCCGACCAGATCGAGCGGCACGTCCGGCCCGGCCAGCGCCTCGGCCTCGCGCACCGCGAGACGGGTCGCGGCGATCCATTCGTGCCAGTTCGCCCGCTCCAACCCGCCCGGCACCGTTCCATGCCCCGGCATCCGGGGGGCCACCACCGCGTAACCCCTGGACTGGTAGAACGCCCCGACATGCCTCAGGCTGTAGGGGGAATCGGTCAGACCATGCAGCAGGACCACCGCGCCGACCGGCTTGCCCTCCGGCATCAGGGTGAAGGAGCGGTTCCAGTCGGTGGCAAAGCCCGGGCTGTACATCGGGCTGCCCTCCCAATAGCGGTTTTCGGGCACCTTCTGGTCATCGTCGAGCTTCAGGGTCACATTCTCATGGACCTCTGCGAAGGCCTTGTCCTCCGCCGCGCGCCAGGCGGCCCAGTCCATCGTATCGATCTCGTCGGCGGTCGGCTCAAAGGGCGCATAGCGATGCCAGACCGCCAGCCGGTCGTCGGTCACCGCCATATAGGTCCGCGCGATCAGGGCGACGGCGATCACGAGGAGCAGGGCACCCACGAGCAGACGTAAAATTCTCAGCATCCTCATCCTCCGTCCGGGACCGCCGGTCTCCTTTCCTATCCGTCCGCGCGCCCGCCCGAAAGACGCAACAATTCCGGGTGGACCGGCGCGGCGCCTCGGCTATGGTCGGGGCAGAGGCCATCCGGGGGGAAGTCCATGATCGAGACACCTTATCTCTTGTTTCTCGGGGATGCGCCGGATCCGCTGGCGGCCAAGGTGGCGCAGGGCATCCGCGACTGGCGCCCCGACGCCGCGATCGGGCAATATCGGATGCCGGGGTGCCGGGCCGACATGGGCCTGCCCGACATGACGATCGCGGAGGCCGCCGCCGCCGGGGCCAGAACCCTCGTCGTGGGGGTGGCCAACCGGGGCGGGGTGATCGCGCCCTCCTGGATCGCGGTGCTGGTCGAGGCGATGGAGCAGGGTCTCGATCTGGCCTCGGGCCTGCACAATCTGTTGCGCGACGAGCCGGAACTGGCGGCGGTGGCCAGGGCCCGGGGCCGTATGCTGCATGATGTGCGGGTGCCGACGGTCCCCTATCCGATCGCGAACGGCAAGCCGCGCAGGGGCAGGCGCTGTCTGGCCGTCGGCACCGATTGCTCGATCGGCAAGATGTACACGGCGCTTGCGATGGACCGGGAGATGCGGGCGCGCGGATTGAAATCCACCTTTCGCGCCACCGGACAGACCGGCATCCTGATCACCGGCGACGGCGTTCCGCTCGACGCGGTGGTCGCCGATTTCATGGCCGGGGCGGTGGAATGGCTGACGCCCGACAACGACCCCGATCATTGGGATCTGATCGAAGGACAGGGGAGCCTGTTCCATGCCTCCTATTCCGGCGTGACGCTCGCCCTGATCCATGGCGGCCAGCCCGATGCGCTGGTGCTCTGTCACGAGCCGACCCGCGCCCATATGCGGGGCCTGCCCGACTACAAGCTGCCGACCCTGGAGGCGCTCCGCGATCTCGCCCTCATCATGGCCCGGATCGTCAATCCGGAGGTCTATGTCGCGGGCATCTCGATCAATACCTCGGCGCTGCATGACGCGGCGGCGTTCGAATATCTCGAAAATATCGAGGCCCGGCTGGGTCTTCCGACCGTCGATCCCTTCCGCTCCGGCGCGGGTCGGCTGGTGGATGCGTTGAAATGAAGGTGACCGTCACGGCGGATGTTTTCCCTCTGTCCCAGGTCTTCAAGATCAGCCGGGGCTCCAAGACCGAGGCCCGCGTCCTGACCGTCACGATCAGCGATGGCCTGAACAGTGGCTGGGGCGAATGTGTGCCCTATGCGCGGTACGGCGAAACGCTTGAGAGCGTTTCTGAGCAAATTCAATCACTTGATGGGGTGCGCCCGCGTGCGCAACTCGCGGATGCCCTGCCCCCGGGGGCGGCCCGCAATGCCGTCGATTGCGCCCTCTGGGATTTCGAGGCCAAGGCCGCCGGCCGCCCGGTCTGGGATCTGGCCGGTCTGCCGCCCCCGGGTCCGAGGATCACGGCCTATACCTTGTCGCTGGACACGCCGGACCGGATGCGGGCCTCGGCCCGCGAGCACGCCCATCGCCCGCTTCTCAAGATCAAGCTCGGGGGCGAGGGGGACATGGCCCGGCTCGAAGCGGTCCGCGAGGGCGCGCCGAGGGCCCGTCTCATCGTCGATGCCAACGAGGGCTGGACCCCGGAGATTTACACGGCCCTTGCCCCGGCGCTCCTGAGGCTCGGCGTCGAGATGGTGGAACAGCCGCTTCCGGCGGGCGGAGACGGGGCGCTGGCCGAGATGGAGCGACCCCTGCCGGTCTGCGCCGACGAGAGCTGCCACGACCGGGCGAGCCTGCCCGACCTGCGGGGCAAGTACGACATGGTGAATATCAAGCTCGACAAGGCGGGTGGCCTGACCGAGGCCCTTGCGCTGCGGGACGAGGCCCTGCGACAAGGCTACGGGATCATGGTCGGCTGCATGGTCGGCTCGTCGCTGGCGATGGCACCGGCCGTCCTGGTCGCGCAGGGGGCGGCGCTGACCGATCTCGACGGCCCGCTTCTGCTGGCCCGCGACCGGGAGCATCCGCTCCGATATGATGAGAATGGCGTCTATCCGGCCAGTCCGGAGCTTTGGGGGTAAGATGAGCCGCGTGGTCTATGTGAACGGAAGCTGGCTGCCGGAGGAGGAGGCGAGGATCAGCGTCTTCGACCGGGGGTTTCTCTTCGCGGACGGGGTCTATGAGGTGACGTCGATCCTCGACGGTCGGCTGGTCGATTTCGCGGGCCATCTGGCGCGGCTCCACCGCTCGGTGCGGGAGCTTTCGCTGGAGATGCCTGTCACCGATGCCGAATTCGAGACCCTTCACCGGGAGCTGGTCCGCCGCAACGCCCTTACCGAGGGCATGATCTATCTCCAGATCACCCGGGGCGTCGCCGACCGCGATTTTGTCTTTCCCGAAGGCGCCGCCCCAACCCTCGTGATGTTCACCCAGGCGTTGTCGATGCTCGAATCCCCCAAGGTGGAAAAGGGGATCAGGGTCATCTCCCTGCCCGATATCCGCTGGGGCCGCCGCGATATCAAGACGGTGCAGTTGCTGGCGCCCTCGATGGCGAAGACGGCGGCGATCCACGCGGGCAAGGACGATGCCTGGATGGTCGAGGATGGCTATGTCACCGAGGGGACCTCGAACAATGCCTGGATCGTGACGGCGGAGGGGACGATCGTCACCCGTCAGCTTTCGAACGACATCCTGCATGGCATCACCCGCGCCGCCGTGCTCCGCCTCGCCGCCGAGGCTCAGATCAAGGTGGAGGAGCGGCCCTTCACCATCGAGGAAGCCCAATCCGCGGCGGAGGCCTTCTACACCTCCGCCTCCGCTTTCGTGACCCCGGTGGTGGAGATCGACGGCCATGCCATCGGCGCCGGCGTCCCCGGACCGATCGCAAGGCGGCTGCGCGAGATTTATATCGCCGAGGCTCTGGCCCGGGCCATCTGAGCCGTGCTCTTCAACAGGGGCCTCGTTCCCGCGGTCCCCACCGCGGCTTTGGCGCCGCCCAGAAGGAAAGGAATTCCGATATGTTTCACCGCGCCGCGGTCTTAACGCTCGCATTCTGCCTTCCCGCCCTCGCGTCCGAGGCCGGAGAGAACGACGGTCTCTGGGCCGTCTATAATTCGGCGCTGAAATCGGCGAAATATGTTGATCTCACCCACACGATCACGCCGTCGATCCCGGTCTGGGCGGGGTTTGCCTCCTCCACCTTCGCTCCGGCCAAGGCAGGCGCCGACATCGAAGGATATGTCAAAAAGGGCGAGGTCTATACCTATGAGAAGCACGGCTTCGAGGCGACGGAATATGACCTGCGCACCGATCAACTCGGAACCCAGCTCGATCCGCCCGCGCACTGGGCCCCGGAATACGCGGCGATCGACGAATTGCCTGCGACCTATACGCTACGCCCCCTGGTCGTGATTTCGATCGTCGAGCAGCTGAGGACCGACGAGAACTACCATCTCCAGGTCGCCGACATCGAGGCCTGGGAGAAAGAGCATGGACGTATTCCCGAAGGCTCGGTCGTGATGGTCCGTTCGGACTGGTCGAAACGCTGGCCCGACCCGGCGCTGGCGACACTCAAGAAATTCCCCGGAGTCAGTCTGGATGCCCTCAGGTTCCTGCATGAGCAGCGCGGCATCCTCTTTCACGGCCATGAGCCGCTCGACACCGATTCCACGCCAACCCTCGAAGGAGAGTACTGGCTGATGCACCATGGATATGCCCAGGCCGAAGGTGTCGCAAATCTTGACCAGGTTCCCGAGACCGGGGCGCTCCTTGCAATAGGCTATCCGAAATTCGGCGGCGGCCTCGGGGGGTATGCACGCTATGTTGCGATCTGTCCCGCCGACTGGCCGCATGGGGTCACGATCGGCGCGGCGGATGCTCCCCTGCCGAAATTCGACCAGCCTCTGCGTTTCGACAGCACCGCCGGAATGCGGGTGCGCTGAGCCTCATCCTGGTTCCGATGTCCTGGTCTGATGCTCACCCTCGACCGGAACCTTGGCCTCGGTCTGGTACTGGCTTACCCAATCGGCATAGGGCATCCCATAGACGATCTCTCGCGCGGTGTCCTTGTCGATCGTCAGGCCGCGGGTGGCGGCGGCCTCCTGATACCAGCGGCTGAGGCAGTTCCGGCAAAAGCCGGCCAGATTCATCAAATCGATATTCTGCACATCGGTCCGTGTCCGCAAATGGTCGCGCAAGGCGCGAAAAGCCGCGGCCTCCAGTTCGGTCTGTTCATCCATGGCTCAACCCTCCGCATATCTCTTGCAAGATGGGGGCGAGGCGGGCTGCCCACAAGCGTTGACCCTCCTCTGTCCCGATCAGATCCTGGCGCAACTCGATCAGGACATGGCGCAGGCCGCGCGACGTTCCATGCCGGAACATCGTGTCCCCCTCCAGTTCGCCGTGATAGGGTTCGTTGTCTCCGATGCACAAATTTTCTTCTTGGCGCAGCCGCGCAATGAGAGGCAGGGCGATGCGCCCGTCCTTGTCCCACAGCACGCCGATATGCCAGGGACGGGGCGCCCGCCCGCGCAGTTGCGGCGTATAGGAGTGCATCGAGATCAGCACCGGATCCTGTCCCGCGCCGATCATCCTGTCGATCTGTTCACTGATCGCGGCATGATAGGGACGATACCAGCGGGCGAGGCGCCGCTCCACTTCCTCGGGGCCCGCGGACCTATTTCCCTCGATGATGGTGCCGTCATAGAGCTTCATCACCAGCGTCGGATCATCCTCGCCGCGATTCGGATCAATCACCAGCCGCGAAAAGCGTGTCATCAACGCCGGCGCGTCGAGAAGCCTTGCCAGTTCCAGCGCCAAGCCCCGCGCCCCGATATCATAAGCGATATGTCGTGCCATATCCGCCTCGGGCAATCCGAGATCGCCTCCGTTCACTTCCGGTGGAATTAAATTCATAGCGTGATCGCAAAGCACCAGGATCGCGGCCCGTCCAGCCTCGTTCCGCAATTCAAAAGCCGCGCTTTCAGACATAAGTCCCTATTTCCCTTGACAATCCCGCCAGAGACAGGACTACGCTCCGCTGACCACCCTTGCTACCCCGAACATTCGTCGAAAAGCGCGGATTTTTTCGTTTCATAGCGCGGAGGTTCGGATATAACGCCTTCGAACCCTCTCGCTCTGCAACCGGACTATGGATGGCACCCTCATGACCCCGATCCGCCGGCAACGCAATGTAAAGATCGTTGCGACCCTGGGCCCTGCTTCCGACACCTTTGAAATGATCCACGCCCTGTTCATGGCGGGCGCGGATGTGTTCCGCCTGAACATGAGCCACGGCACCCAGGATGATATCGCCCGTCGCCACGCCACGATCCGCCAAGTCGAGGAAGCGGTGGGGCGACCCATCGGTATCCTCGCGGATCTTCAGGGACCGAAGCTGCGCTGTGGCGTTTTTGCCAATGGTCCGGTGATGCTGGAGGTCGGCGCATCCTTCCGCTTCGATCTCGATACCGTCGAGGGAGATGTGAACAGGGTCACCTTGCCGCATCCCGAGATCTTCGCGGCATTGGAGGTCGGCTCGACGCTGCTCGTCAATGATGGCAAGATACGGCTGAAAGTGACTGATTGTTCGGCGAACCATGCCAACACGATCGTGGAGGTCGGCGGCGAAATCTCAAACCGCAAGGGGGTCAATGTTCCCGACGTGGTCCTGCCTCTCGCCGCTCTCTCCAAAAAGGATCGCAGCGATCTGGAGTTTGTCTGCAATCTTGGTGTCGACTGGCTGGCGCTCAGCTTCGTGCAGCGCGCCCGCGACGTTTACGAGGCACGGGAACTGGCCGATGGCCGCGCCGCGATCCTGTCCAAGATTGAAAAACCGGCCGCTGTGAAAGCATTCGCTGAAATCCTCGAAGCGTCCGACGGCATCATGGTGGCTCGCGGTGATCTTGGCGTGGAACTGCCGGTCTATGAGGTGCCCCCGATCCAGAAACGGTTGACCCGCGCCTGTCGCGCCGTGGGCAAGCCGGTGATCGTTGCGACCCAGATGATGGAGAGCATGATTTCCGCGCCGGTTCCGACACGCGCGGAGGTTTCGGACGTCGCCGCCGCGATTTACGAAGGCGCCGACGCGGTGATGCTCTCGGCCGAGTCGGCCTCCGGGGAGTATCCGGTCGAAGCCGTTACCATGATGAATGATGTGGCGATCTCGGTCGAGTCCGACGCGATCTATCGTCAGGTCATCGAGGCATCGCGCACTCCTTTCCGCCAGCGGGTCTCGGATGCGATCACCGTCGCCGCCCGCGAGGTCGCGGAGACGACCCAGGTCAAGGCGATCTGCTGTTTCTCGCATTCTGGCACCACGGCGATGCTGGCGGCGCGCGAACGCCCCCGCGTCCCGATCATCGCTCTGACGCCTCTCATTGGCACGGCACGGCAACTGGCGCTGAGCTGGGGCCTGCATTGTGTCGTGACCGAGAGCGTGGATCGGTTCAAGATGGCGGTGATCAACGCGGCGCGCGTCGCGCGGGATCATGGGTTTGCCACCGAGGAGGACCGCATCATCGTGACCGCTGGTATTCCCTTTGGAAAGCCCGGTACGACCAATATCCTCCGCGTGGCGCCCTGCAACGAGCGCCAGATTTTCGAAGGCGGCGCGGAAGACTGATCTCTGAGCAGGATTTGCAAGGGCTCCGGCACATGTCCGGAGCCCTTATTCGTTCCAGGGAAGTCGCCTCGCACGGTAGGCTCATTGGATTGGCGGCGCAAAGCGCGCGCCAAGTCCTTGCCTTCCTTCTGGCGCGCTTCTATAAGGCGCCCCTTCACCGCGACGGCCGGCCGATAAGGGCTGCCGAGTCGTTTGCACTATGTTATCCTGTCAAAGGAGATCGAAATGCCCAAGATGAAGACCAAATCGGGCGCGAAGAAGCGCTTCAAAGTTACTGCGACGGGCCGGATCGTCGCCGGTCAGGCCGGCAAGCGTCACGGCATGATCAAACGTTCGACCAAGTTCATCCGTCAGGCCCGCGGCACGACCGTCCTGTCGGCCGCCGACGAGCGGATCATCAAAACCTACATGCCCTACGCGCGCTAAGGAGGCCATTCCATGTCACGAGTTAAAGGTGGAGCCGCCTCCCACGCCCGTCACCGCAAGGTCATCAAGGCCGCCAAGGGGTATTATGGTGCCCGGAGCACCAATTTCCGCACCGCGACGCAGGCCGTCGACAAGGCGATGCAGTACGCCACGCGGGACCGCAAGGTCCGCAAGCGGAATTTTCGCGCGTTGTGGATTCAGCGGATCAACGCCGCCGTTCGCGCCTATGACGCGGATCTGACCTACTCCCGCTTCATCAATGGCCTCGATCTTGCCGGCGTCGAAGTAGACCGCAAGGTTTTGGCCGATCTCGCCGTGCATGAGCCGGAGGCCTTCAACGCGATCGCCGCCCAGGCCAAGGCTGCTCTGGCCTGATTGACTGACAGACCGAACCTGCGCCCGGCGGAACCATCCGTCGGGCGTTTCTGTTTTTCGTCCCGTATCGCAAGGGCCGCCTGACCGGCGCGGACGGCAAAAGCGGTTTCCCCTTGCCGCTTTCATGCTTTAGAGAGGGCGCATGAAAGATCGTATCGCTCCGCCGGGCAAGCCCGTGAAATCGCGAGATACCGAAAAGGCCGAGAGACTTGCCTTGGCCCTGCGCGAGAACCTGCGTCGTCGCAAGGCACAGAATCGTGGCCGGGATATGCTGGCCGACGATGCGCGGGCAGGTGGAGCGGGCGACAGGGCAAAAGGGACGGACTAGGGACATGGACACCATTCTCGTGCACGGAGGGCAGCGACTGCGCGGCCTGATTCCGATCTCCGGGGCAAAGAATGCATGTCTCGCTCTGATGCCGGCCGCGCTCTTGACCGACGAACCCCTGACCCTGACCAACGCTCCGCGCCTGTCGGATATCCGGACGATGGCGGCCCTGCTGGAGAGCCTGGGATGCGAGGTCGCATCCTTGCAGCAGGGTCGGGTTCTTGTCGTCGGCACGCAGGCGATTGCGAACCATCGCGCGGATTATGAGATCGTTCGCAAGATGCGGGCTTCAATCCTCGTTCTGGGCCCGATGCTGGCGCGGGATGGTCAGGCGGTCGTCAGTCTTCCCGGCGGCTGCGCCATCGGGGCGCGTCCGGTCGATCTTCATCTGTCCGGGCTGGAGGCGATGGGCGCGGAGCTTGAATTGCGGGATGGCTATATTCACGCAACCGCGCGGCACGGCCTGAAGGGTGCCTCCATCAGCTTCCCGACCGTTTCAGTGGGGGCGACCGAGAATCTTCTGATGGCATCGACCCTGGCCAAGGGAACGACGGTCCTGAGGAACGCGGCGCGCGAGCCGGAAATCGTCGATCTGGCGCGCTGTCTGCGTCGCATGGGGGCCCAGATCGAGGGCGAGGGCACCGACACCATCATAATCGAGGGGGTATCACGGTTGAACGGCGCCACTCATCCCGTGGTCGCGGATCGGATCGAGCTTGGAACTTACATGCTTGCTCCTGCGATTACCGGTGGCGAGGTCGAACTGTTGGGAGGCAGGCGCGAGCTTGTCGGGGCTTTCTGCGAACGGCTCGAAGCCGCCGGGATCGAGATCGTGGAAACCGAGAATGGCTTGAAGGTCTCACGCTCGAATGGGCATCTCAGCCCCGTGGACGTGGCCACCGCGCCCTTCCCCGGCTTCCCGACCGACTTGCAAGCTCAGATGATGGCGCTGCTGACGCTCGCGGAGGGGGTTAGCCATCTTGAGGAACGGATCTTCGAGAATCGCTTCATGCATGCGCCCGAATTGATCCGGATGGGGGCCAATATCGAGGTTCATGGGGGCATGGCCACCGTGACCGGCGTCGAGCGCCTGAAGGGTGCGCCGGTGATGGCGACCGATCTCAGGGCCTCGGTGAGCCTCATTCTCGCGGGGCTCGCAGCCGAGGGAGAGACCCGGGTATCACGGGTCTATCATCTCGATCGCGGCTATGAGCGGGTCGAGGAGAAACTCTCCGCCTGTGGTGCTCGGATCGAGCGGATCAGCGAGCGTGCCACATGACAGAGGACGCGCGCTTCGAGGATGGCTTCGGACAGGCGCTGCGTCTGCGGGCCGAGGCACCGGACGATCTCGTCGTTATTTCCGCCCTCATCCAGGACGCGGTGGGACAGACCGGAGAAATCGCCTGGTTGCCGAAACGCCGCCGCTTTAATTTGCTGCTCAATCGTTTCCGTTGGGAGGGTGTTCCCGTTGCCCAGCGCCAGGGTCGTCTCTTCGAGCGCGTCCGCTCTCTTTTGACCATTGACGGCGTGCTTCGGGTTCGGGCCAATGGACTCGACCCACGCGATCCCGATCTGATCATGTCGTTGCTCGCCCTGGAATTCGAAGCGGGAGAGGACGGCGCCGGCCAGATCCGGATACCGCTCGCCGGCGATGGTCTGATTGCCATTGATGTCGAATGCCTTGATGTGACGTTGACGGATGTCACCCAACCCTATGCCGCGAAATCCGCCTCGGTGCCGCGTCATCGTGAGGACTGATCGAGAACCTTCATGCCTCATTTCCTGGATACGTCCTCCGGTGATTTCACCAACCAGTTCGCGCGCTTTCTCGATCTCAAGCGGGAAAGCGATGCCGACGTAGATCAGGCCGTGGCAGATATTCTCGCCGATGTCGGAGAGAGGGGCGACGCGGCGGTGATCGAGCTCACCTCTCGCTGGGACCGGCTTGACCTGACGCCTGCGACACTGGCCTTTTCTCGCGCGGAAATCGACGCGGCCATCGGTTCCGTCGCAGCGGAGGACCGCGCCGCCCTCGAAATCGCCGCCGCGCGCATTCGGGCCTATCACGAGCGGCAGCTTCCGGACGATGTCCGCTGGACCGACGAGACGGGCGCGGAGCTTGGCTGGCGCTGGACACCCGTGGCCGCAGCCGGGCTCTATGTCCCTGGGGGGCTGGCTTCCTATCCCTCGTCCGTTCTGATGAATGCGATCCCTGCCCGGGTGGCTGGGGTGGAGCGGCTGGTGATCTGTGCTCCAACACCCGACGGCACGGTCAATCCATTGGTGCTGCTCGCCGCACGGCTCGCGGGAGTCGAGACGGTCTATCGGATCGGCGGCGCCCAGGCGATCGCCGCGCTCGCCTATGGCACCCAATCCATCCCGCCGGTGGACAAGATCACCGGTCCCGGAAATGCCTTCGTCGCCGCGGCCAAGCGCCGCGTCTTCGGCCGGGTCGGAATCGACATGATCGCGGGCCCTTCCGAGGTGCTGGTTCTCGCCGATTGCGACAATGATCCAGGGGCACTGGCGCTTGACCTGCTGGCGCAGGCCGAACATGATGCTTCGGCGCAATCCATTCTGATCACCGACGATGCCGGGTTTGGCCAGGCGGTTGCGAAGGCCGTCGAGGAGAAACTCCATATACTCGACCGCCGCGACATCGCGACCGCGAGCTGGCGCGACAATGGCGCAATCATCACGGTGCGCGGCTGGGACGAAGCGGTCACGCTCGCGGACCGGATAGCGCCGGAACATCTCCAGATTTGTACCGCGGACGTGGACAGCCTCTGTGGCAGGATTCGGAACGCCGGGGCCATCTTCCTGGGCGCTATGACCCCGGAGGCGATCGGTGATTATGTCGCGGGTCCGAACCACGTTCTGCCGACATCCCGCTCCGCCCGGTTCTCCAGCGGCCTTTCCGTCCTCGATTTCATGAAGCGGACGACCATCACCCGTATGACGCCCGGCTCCTTGCGCAAGCTTGGTCCCGCGGCGGAGCGGCTTGCGCAATCCGAAGGGTTGATGGCCCATGGGCAATCGATTCGCACCCGTCTTGACCGGTTGAATGAAGGATAGTGCCATGTCGAACAGCGACACTCCCGGCCGACTGATCGCGGTCAATCTGGACGAAAGCGGCCTTGCCCCCCCGACGCCGGAAATCGAACAGGAGCGGCGGGTGGCGATCTATGACCTGCTTGAGGAGAATCGCTTCGCCTTGCCGGACCGCGAGGGCCGCCCGGTGCAACCTGGTCCTTATGTGCTCAATCTTTCGATTCGCGAACGGCGCCTCGTTTTTGATGTGACCACGGCGGACGGCGAACCGGCCGGGCAGTTCCATCTGTCGCTCACGCCGTTCAATCAGGTCGTGAAGGACTATTTCCAGATTTGCGAGAGCTATTTCGATGCGGTCAAGCGTTTGCCCGCGGCCCAGATCGAAGCGATCGACATGGGGCGCCGGGGGATACACAACGAGGGCAGCCGTATTCTCTTGGAGCGGCTGGAGGGCAAGGTTGAAACCGACATGGCCACGGCCCGGCGCCTGTTCACCCTGATCTGTGTGCTGCACTTCAAAGGGTAGGGGCCTGTGCCGGACAACCCGCAATCTGTCCTGTTCTGCTGCGATTACAACGCTGTCCGCTCGCCCATGGCGGAGGGGATCATGAAGAAATATTACGGCACCCGGATTTTCGTCCAGTCCGCCGGTGTCCGCAACGAACTTGATATCGACGGATTCTCCGTGGCTGTCTGCGCCGAACTCGATGTGCACCTCGAAAAACATCGGGTGCGTTCGTTTCATCAGATGGAGGAATGGGGAGATCGGATTGAGGCTTATGACCTGATCGTGGCTCTGTCTCCCGCCGCGCAACGCCAGGCGCAGGAATACACCCGATACCATGCCATCGATGTCGAATACTGGCCCATTTTCGATCCGACCGGTCTGGGTGAGGGACGCGAGGCAAAGCTCGCCGCCTATCGGCAGGCACGAGACCAGATCATGAAGCGAATCCTGACCCGCTTTGGCCCCCCTCTCACCGACGAGAGTAGGCAAGGAGCAAAATGAACGCGCCCTGGCGATCAAATATCGAACATTTGTTTGTTTGCCCTTGAATGTCGCCGCTTGAGGGAGCACTTTGCGCCCGCGAACGAGTCTCGGGATTCGGGCGTTTTTATGCAATTGCATCGGAGCAAACATGGCCAAGGAAGAGCTTCTTGAATTCCCTGGGGTCGTGACCGAACTTCTACCGAACGCGACCTTTCGGGTGGAGCTCGAGAACGGCCATGTTATCATCGCCCACACCGCTGGCAAGATGCGCAAGAATCGGATTCGGGTTCTGGCGGGTGACAAGGTTCAGGTCGAAATGACGCCCTATGACCTGAGCAAGGGACGGATCAACTATCGCTTCAAATGATTTGATCTCCCGTCGGAAGCGACGACAGGTTCGCATTCCGCGGGTTTATCCCGCTCACCGCGAGTCAGGTTTTCCGGAAATGCCCAAGGAGGCGTGGCGGAAGATGCAAGCTTCATGCGCCTGATCCTCGGTTCGGCCAGCCCACGACGGCTTGAACTCCTGACACAGGTGGGCATCACGCCGAGCGCGGTCATCAGTCCGGAAATCGACGAAACACCCATCGCCACCGAGCGTCCGCGGGCCTGTGCCCTGCGTCTGGCGCGCTCAAAGGCCGCCGTGGTTCCGGTAGGGGCGGACGAGCTGGTCCTGGCAGCCGACACGGTTGTCGCCGCGGGTCGTCGGATGCTCGGAAAACCGCGTGACTGGACCGAGGCGGCCGCGTTCCTGCGGCTTCTGTCCGGCCGTCGTCATCGCGTGATTACCGCCATCGCGGTCAGGCAGGGCGACAGGCTGTATGACCGCGCCGTTGAAACCGTGGTCCGTTTCAAACCGCTCTCGGAGGAAGAACTGGCCTCCTATCTTCACAGCGGCGAATGGCAGGGCAAGGCGGGGGGCTACGCCATTCAGGGCGCGGCCTCCGCCTTCATCCCGTGGATTTCGGGTTCCTATAGCAATGTCGTTGGCCTGCCCCTGGCTGAGACCGTGAGCCTTCTGCGGGGCCTTGGATTTGATGGGTCCGCCTCGTGAAGGGCCGCCAGATCCTCATCGAATCCCTGGCGTCCGGCGGCGAGGCCGCCGCGCTGATGGTAAATGGTCGCTTGGAGGATCTTCTGATCGACCCCGGCCTGTCCGATCCGACCCCGAGGCCTGAGTCGATCCATTGCGCCATCACCGGTCGTCCGATGAAGGGCATGGGCGGCGTGATGGTGGAACTCGGCAGTGGCCAGACCGGTTATCTGCGCACGTCCCGACCCCCCGCGGCGGGTTCCAGGATCCTGGCGCAGGTCAGCGGTTGGGCGGAGCCGGGCAAGGCACCCCCGGTGACGGATCGCCTGCTCCTGAAGGGACGTCATGCGATCCTGACTCCGGGCGCTCCGGGGTTGAACATTGCCCGGGGCATCCGGGATCCCGAACGTCGCGCCGCGCTTTCCGACCTGTTGGCCGAGGCCATGCGGGGCACCACGCCGGAGTTGGGTGTGATCATCCGCTCCAACGCGGAACGGGCGCCTCTGGACGAGATTTCCGCCGAAATCTCCAGTCTGCGCGCAGCCTGGCAGGCCATCCGCGCAGGGGCTTCGGGTCCGGCGAAACAACTCCACGCCGCGCCCACCGCCGGAGAGGAAGCCTTGCGCGATTGGCTGCTTCCCGGGAACAATTTGCTTCAATCCGCGACCGCCTTGCGGGATCAGGAAGTCTGGTCCGAAGCACGCGCAATGGGAGAGCCGCGGGTCGATCTCGATGTGGGGTTCATGTTTGTCGAGCCGACACGGGCCTTGACCACCGTTGACGTCAATACCGGCGCAGGCACGGGGTCGGCCGTTGCCCTGCGCGCGAACCTCGCCGCGATCCGGGAACTGCCCCGGCAATTGCGGCTTCGCGGTATCGGGGGACAAATCGTTGTGGATTTTGCCCCCTTGGCCAAGTCTGACCGCCCCAGGATAGAGGCCGCCTTGTCCGCCGCGCTTCGAGCGGACGGGATTGACACTAGCCTCGCAGGCTGGACCCCCCTTGGTCATCTCGAACTGCTGCGAAAACGGGCGCGTCGTCCTTTGTCCGAGATTAAACTTCTGATCGACTTTCCTTGATCCTGATTGATCGAAGTGCAAGTATGTCTTTAGGATGCAAATCGGAAATGGGGCAATCTGAACATGGGTTCGGACGGTTCAACATCAGGACTAAGAACCAGTTGCCTCCATTGCTCGATCCGGCATCGGGCAATTTGTTCGGATTGTGACTCCGACGAGCTGGAAGAACTCAACCGTATAAAGATATACAAGAATTTTGCCGCTGGAGAAACCATCTGCTGGGCAGGGGAGCCGATGGAGATGGTGGGTTCCGTCATCGAGGGTGTCGCGACCCTGTCGATCACGCTCGCGGACGGTCGCAGGCAAATGGTCGGTTTGCTCCTGCCTTCCGACTTCCTTGGCCGCCCGAATCGCAATCGCTCGCCCTATGACGTGGTCGCGGCGATGGACACGACGTTCTGCATGTTCAAGCAAGCCGAATTCGAGCGCCTGACCCGCAAGAATCCGACCCTGAACCATCGTGTTCTCGATGTGACAATGGATGAACTGGACGCCGCGCGCGAATGGATGCTGCTGCTCGGACGAAAGACTGCCCGGGAACGGATTGCGAGCCTTCTTGTCATCATGGCCCGTCGGAACGCTGCGCTGCGCAATGACTCTCCCTCGGAGACCCGGCGCTTTCCGCTTTATGTGACGCGGGAGGCGATGGCGGATTATCTCGGTCTCACCATCGAAACCGTCAGCCGACAGATATCCGGCCTGCGCCGCGAGGGTGTGATCGGCCTGCCCGAGAACCGGATGGTCGATGTGCCGAACTTCTCGCGCCTGGTCGAACAGGCTGGCGGGGGCATGGATACCGCCGCCTGACTTTGTTCAAAAGTCTTCCGACACGTCCCGCTGCTCCCTGCGAGAGGCTTGCGCGTCCTTGGCTGCTTCCTGGATCAGTTCGATCTGCACACGCTGGATTTCAAGCAGCCGATCCCACTGCCGCGCAAGCTTGTGGTCAATCTTCTCATGAAGCCGCCTGATCTCCAGTTCCGCCTTGAGATTGACCTTGTAGTCATTTTCCGAGCGCAGGCGATCCTTCGCTTCGGTGCGCCTTTGGCTCATCATGATGATCGGGGCCTGCGCGGCCGCGACACAGGACAGAACGAGGTTCAGGAGAATGAAAGGGTAGGGGTCGAATGCCTTCGCCTCTCCGACCGCTCCGTTGCCGACAATCCACAGGGCCAGGATCGCCGTGAAGAGGCCAATGAACCGCCAGGAGCCGCCGAAGTTCGCCACGGCGTCGGCGGCGCGTTCGCCAAACGTCCGGCGTTCCTCAAAGGCGGTTTCCACATCCGCCGCGACGGTCTCGCCACTCCTCAGCCGGTCCAGCACTTCGCGATCCAGCGCGGACAGTTCGCCGCGCTCACCGCGCAGCAACCCCTCCAGATAAACGTTCCGGTAGTGCGACAAATCCGCTCGGCAGATGTGACCAATGGCAGGAAGGTCGGGCAGATCGCACCGGATCGCCTCTCTCACACCTGGACTGATATCCTCAAGGTCTCTTAGAAAATCGAGCGGAAACGGCTTGCGACAGACACAGCACTCGCCCGTCTTATCGGATTTCACAATCATCCATATCTTTCCGAAACTACGCCGCGGACAACACCCGACGGTTGAGTGTCACCCGACTTGATCTGGATCATGGAGCCTCTTCACACTACGGTGCAAGGCCTGTGAATTAAGCAATGGCGCGCGGATCATGTCCGGCGTTCGAACCTGACCGAGGGCCAAATGAATGATGTGGTAAGCGGGGCAAAGATCGTTGCGCTGGGTGTGATCACGCTTGCGTTTGCGATGGCCGCGAATTTCGGAACGGACCAAGCCTATCAGTTTCATGCTTTGCTGTTGATGCTGATCACAGGTGGTGCCCTGATCCTGTCCGTTCGCCAGATCGGTGAGCCCAAGGTAGTGGCTCCGGTCGAAACCGGCTATATGGATGACGTGATCCGCGCCGGCGTGATCGCAACAGCCTTCTGGGGCGTGGTCGGCTTCGCTGTTGGCACTTACATTGCCTTCCAGCTTGCCTACCCGGCTCTCAATTTCGGATTGCCCTGGACAAGCTTCGGGCGACTGCGCCCGCTGCATACCAGCGCTGTCATCTTTGCCTTTGGTGGCAATGCACTGATCGCCTGTTCCTTCTATATCGTCCAGCGCACCTGTGCGACGCGGCTCTGGGGCGGGAAGCTGGCCTGGTTCGTATTCTGGGGCTACAATCTCTTCATCATCCTTGCGGCGACCGGCTATCTGTTGGGCAGCACCCAGTCCAAGGAATATGCCGAACCGGAATGGTACACTGACATCTGGCTGACCATCGTCTGGGTCGCTTATCTCGCGGTTTTTGTCGGCACGCTCGTAAAGCGCAAGGAACCGCATATTTACGTCGCAAACTGGTTCCTGCTTGCCTTCATCATCACGGTGGCGATGCTGCATGTTGTCAACAACCTCGCCATTCCAACTTCGATCTTTTCGTCCCAGTCGGTGATCCTGTTTCCCGGCGTTCAGGGCGCGATGGTGCAATGGTGGTATGGACATAACGCGGTCGGCTTCTTCCTGACAGCCGGTTTCCTCGGCATGATGTACTATTTTGTGCCGAAACAGGCCGAGCGTCCGGTCTATTCCTACAAACTGTCCATCATCCATTTCTGGGCCCTCATATTTCTCTATATTTGGGCCGGTCCGCACCATTTGCACTACACGGCACTGCCGGACTGGGCTCAATTTCTCGGGATGACCTTCTCGATCATCCTCTGGATGCCCTCCTGGGGCGGCATGATCAACGGCCTGATGACGCTCCAGGGCGCTTGGGACAAGCTGCGCACTGATCCGATCCTGCGCATGTTGGTGGTCTCGGTCGGATTCTACGGCATGGCGACGTTCGAGGGACCGATGATGTCGATCCGCTCGGTCAACTCGCTCAGCCACTACACCGACTGGACGATCGGACATGTGCATTCCGGCGCACTCGGCTGGAATGGCATGATCACCTTCGGAGCGCTCTATTATCTCGTCCCGCGCCTTTGGCATCGTGAGCGGCTTTATTCGATCAGCCTCGTCTCCTGGCACTTCTGGTTGGCCACGATCGGTATCGTGCTCTACGCCTCCGCGATGTGGGTGTCGGGCATCATGCAGGGTCTGATGTGGCGCGAAGTCGATGCGCAGGGTTTTCTCGTCAACTCCTTCGCCGACACCGTCGCCGCCGCGCATCCCATGTATGTCGTTCGTGCGCTGGGCGGGGTCCTCTATCTCGCCGGTGGTGTGATCATGATCTACAATCTCTGGAAAACCGCCGTCGGAGCGGGAGACGCGGTCGCTGTCAACCGTGTCGCGGCGGAATAGGGGGGACGACATGAGCATTCTCAGCAAACATGGCGTCATCGAACGGAACGCCCTCCTTCTCCTGGTCCTCAGCTTTCTGGTGGTCGCCGTCGGTGGTCTCGTCCAGATCGTGCCCCTCTTCTATCTCGACAATACGATCGAGAAGGTCGAGGGAATGCGTCCTTACAGCCCGCTCGAACTCGCCGGCCGCAATATTTATGTTCGCGAGGGTTGCTATGTCTGCCACAGCCAGATGATCCGGGCGCTGCGCGACGAAGTGGATCGCTACGGTCACTATTCGCTCGCGGCGGAGTCGATGTATGACCATCCGTTCCAGTGGGGGTCCAAACGCACCGGTCCGGATCTGGCCCGTGTCGGCGGCCGTTATTCCGACGACTGGCATGTCGCGCATATGCACAATCCGCGGGATCTCGTTCCAGAATCCGTGATGCCGGCCTATCCTTGGCTCGCCGAAACCGACATCAGTCCCGATCTGATCCGCCAGGTCATGCTGACGAACCGCGAGACCGGGGTGCCCTATACCGACGAGATGCTGGAAAAGGCCCAGGCGGACTTTCTGGCCCAGGCCAATCCGGACAACGGCGATGTCGAGGGGCTTCTGAGCCGCTATCCCAAGGCGGTTGCGCGGAATTTCGACGGGAGCCCGCGGTTGACCGAACTCGACGCGCTGATCTCCTATCTCCAGATGCTGGGGACACTGGTTGATTTCTCGACCTTCGAACCCGACGCCAGCCGTTGAGCCGCCATGGAACAATATACTTTCATGCGCACTCTCGCCGACAGCTGGGCCCTGCTCGCCCTTGTGCTGTTTTTCCTCGGGGTCATTGTCTGGGCCTGCCGACCCGGATCGCGCACAGTGCACGAGGAAATAGCCAATTCGATTTTCCGGAATGAAGACAAGCCCAAGGATGAGTCCGATGGTCACTGAGCGAGAGCTGGATCCAGCCACCCAGACAGAAACCACGGGTCACGAATGGGATGGCATCCGGGAACTGGATACCCCGATGCCCCGCTGGTGGCTCCTCTCCTTTTACGGCACGATCATCTGGGGCATCATATATGTCATCCTGTATCCGGCCTGGCCGCTGGTCAGCGGGGCAACGCCGGGGCTTCTCGGATATTCGAGTCGTGGCACCGTCGCCGCGGAACTGGCGGCGGCGGCGGCGGCCAATGCTCCGCTCGACAACCGACTGATGGCGATGGACATCGACAAGGTGAAGGACGATCCGGAGCTTTTGTCCTTCGCAACCGCCGGCGGCGGCGCGGTTTTCCGCAACAACTGCGCGCCCTGCCATGGCGCGGGTGGCGGCGGGACCGCGCGGATCTATCCCAATCTCCTCGACGACGACTGGCTCTGGGGCGGCACGGTATCGGATATCGCGACCACGGTCACGCATGGCATCCGCTATGAAGCCGATCCAGACACCCGTCTGAGCCAGATGCCCGCCTTCGGCGAGGTTCTGGAGCCAGCGCAGATCGATCAGGTGCTGAACTATGTCCTGTCCCTGTCCGGCGCGGATCACGACGCGGCCCTTGCCAAGGAGGGTGCGACGGTCTTCGCCGAAAATTGCGCGGCCTGCCATGGCGAGGATGGAAAGGGCGGCCGGGAGGTCGGTGCGCCCAATTTGACCGATCAGATCTGGCTCTATGGCGGTGATCCCGAGACGATCCGGCATACGATCCGGTTTGCCCGCTATGGCGTGATGCCGGCTTTCCAGAGCCGCCTCAGCGCTTCCGACATCCGGAAAGTGGCCGTCTATGTCAACACGCTCGGCGGCGGCGAATGCTATCCTCGCGCGCCCACTGATCGCAGTGGGGGCGCCACAAAAACTCTCCTGATAGTCGCGGGGGCCAAGATAAG
>JBMDWT010000069.1:0-24792 GCA_048594665.1 Amaricoccus sp.
ACCTGGCGGTGGAAAGGGGAGGGTCGTGGTATCGCCTGTCATAGGCGTATCGCTCCATTGGAGGTTCTGACAGGCTTCAAACACCCCCCACGATAACCCCGTCTTCTCAGACCACCATCACACAATTTCCCCCCATAGCTCACAGAAAATCTACACAAGAGCTTAACGGTCTGATTTCACAATAAATCCAGGTTTGATGCAAAAGTAACGAAGCGGTTCCGAACGGTCATTTTCACTTCAAAAATTTCACATAAACCCGTCCAAAAATCTATCAACAGCTAACTCTTTTGGCCAAAACGGTCCCTGTGTGTAATTCCTGTTCCGTTGCTACTCAGACCCCAGGTTCATTAGGAGGAGAGCACCGCAAAATGTGGGGCAGTTGCTGAGATGGAGTTTTGATGGCACGAATGGTCCATGGATCAGCCTGAGGAAGTTTTGCAGCTGAAGGTCCGGCTGTTGCGGATCAGCCCGATGATCTGGCGGCGGGCTCTGTGCAGTCCACGACAATGCTATATGAACTGCATGGGCTTCTTCAGGTGGCGATGGGATGGGAGAGCATCCACCTGTGCGCCTTTGACATCCACGCGGTGCCGTATGGGTCGTTTGAACTGTCGATGGCGAGCCCAAAGGTTGCCTTATCGGAGTTCAGTTTCCGGAAAAATGACAAACTCTCCTATACTTACGATATGGGAGATAGCTGGGTGCATGAAGTTCGGATCGAAATCAGCGTCACTGATCCGAAGAAATCCTATCCCATGTGCATTGGCGGGTCTGGCGCCTGTCCGCCGGAATAATGCGGCGGACCGACCGGCTATCTTGAAAGAGGCGATGAAGCCGGAGGGTATGATGCCTGGCAGGATATGGGGGTGATAATCGACTGGCTCGGAACCTTGTCGAAAAGGATACGGACAACCTGACCGTTCGCGATGTGCTGACAGATCATGTCGAAGCAGCGAAGCAGCGTGTCATTGCGCATGAGCCGTATCAGGCGGGCAGGTTTTCGCGTGGCGCGGTGAACAAGCGCTTCGGGGCTGGTGAACATCGCGAACGGATGCACCAACGAATGGCGGTGAGGGTGTCCGAAAGGGAGCGGTTTCGGACAGGCGAAAAAATGCATGTCCAAAAACCAGCTTGAGGGCCTATGGGACACCCGTATAATTCCGGACAGCGCTTTCGTAACAAAATGCCTGCCATGTCTCGAATCTTCGCCTATGCCTGCGTTTTGACCATTGAGCAGGCCCCGGAAAACCAGATCCAGGAGATCAAGGCGGCGGGCTTCGGCGTCGAACCGCACCGGATCGTCACGGAAACCGTATCCGGGTCGATGGCGATCGCACAGCGCAAGGGGTTCTCCCGGCTTATCGACAGGATGGAGAAGGACGATGTGCTGATCGTCACCAACTCGACCGGCTCGGTCGCGACGCGGTCGATGTCAGCATGACCATCGCCAAGCTGCGGAAAATGGGCATACGCGTCCATTGCCTCGCCTCGGGCGGCGCCGATCTCACCAGTTCCGCCGGGAAGATGACCATGAACGTCATCAACGCCGTCGCCCAGTTCGAGCGAGACCTGCTCATCGAGCGCACCCAAGCCGGGCTGGCCCGCGCCAAAGCGCAGGGAACACCCCTCGGGCGGCCAGCGGCGCTGTCAGCCGACCAAAAACGAACTGTCCGCGAGAAGATCGAGAATGGAGAGACGATCTCGGCCATCGCCCGCCAGTTCAACACCAGCAGACAGAGCATCATGCGCGTCAGGGGTCAGTCCTGGTTTTGCATCGGTCACGCGACCTTTTGATACGGCAGCGGACCATGGTTCTCAATGCGATCCGGACCCCTCTCGCAGAGTTCGGTTTCATCGCCGCCACCGCGCTTGCTGCCAGTGTGCTGTACCAGACTGTCTTTCAATCCGGCTGGCACTTCGCCGCCTGGCTGGGGCTCGTGCCTCGGCAGAACGCGTCAGGGGGCAATGATCGGCTAGGACGGGTGTCGAAGATGGGGAACGGCTACCTGCGCCGACGGCTCGTGGTCAGGGCAACCTCGGTGGCACGCCGTGCGGACACGACCGACACGCGAACCGGGGTCTGGGTCAGAGCCCTGTTGATGCGCAAACCCGCGCGGCTTGCCACGGTGGCGATAGCCAACAAGGCCGCCCACGCCGCCCGGGCCCTTCTTGCGAAGGGCGGCATCCACGGAGCCGCGCCGGTCAACTGACCGAAGAAGAAACACAGCGGCATTCATACAAGCCGTGACGTGATGCAAGGGCGCACCAGAGTGATGAAAATGATCGAACGGACCCGCGGCCCGGACGCTCCGAAGCACTGTCTGGGCTCCAGAGCTCGCTAACCTGATCGGGATCCGGCATGCGGACTTCGTCAGGGCCAGCCGGCAAATCTACCGCGATCAAAGGCCGGATAAATGGCCGCGACCTGCTTCGACCAACATCGCTCAAAAAATCCCTTGCAAAACAGAAGACCTCTACAAATGACAGTGCTGTGCCATTTCCGTTTCTGACTTCCGCCAGTCTGTTTCGGCCGGTATGATGCGAGCGGAACGGAGCCGCGGGACTGGCCTGGGAGTATGGCCTTTGGCAGGGGACGCCATTTTCGAACGCGCGCTTGTCCTGGACGCCGAGGGCAAGCCGATCAGTCAGCCGGGAAAGACCGTGTCGCGGGACTGGGACGAGGTCCAGGACTTTTGCCGCCGCGTGTACATGCCCTATCGCGTCCGGCCGCTCGGCCACAACCTCGGTCCGGATGCCACAATGCGGCGGGCGCGGATCGGTGGCATCATTGTAACCCGCTTCTCCTACGGCGTTCCAATTCACCTCGACGAATTTGACCCCGCGGCCGGCAACATTCTTGTCCTCAACACACTCGCTGGCGCATTGCGCCACAAGCTGGACAGCCGGTTGGACACGGTGACGGGGCCGGGCGACAGCTTCGTCGTCGACTGTAGTCGCACCGACTACTGGCTTGACGGCGACAAGGACCATCTGCAGCTCAATCTCACCATACCGCACGACTTGATTGCCAGCGTGTCGCACCGCTGGTTCGGGTTCGTGCCGGATGACCGGCTGTGGACTCGTCGGCTCGCCTTCGGGGGCGAGGGCTCCCGCTGGCAGGCGCTACTGCGCTATGTCGTGCAATCCATCCGCTCAGACCGGGGCGAGGCCAGTGCCGGGCCCATGCAGCGCCACCTCGAGGAGATGATTTGTCTCGATCTGCTCGACGCCTGGGCGACCGGGGCCGGTGTGCGCCTCGTGGACGGGGCGCGGGCGGCGGCGCCCCGCTATGTGCGCGAGGCGGAGGAGATCATGGAGCGCGAGGCCAGGGAGGCGCCCACGATCGGCGATGTCGCAGCGCGCGTCGGCGTTTCGGCGCGGACCCTCTCCAACGGCTTTCAGCGGTTCCGGGGCATCTCGCCGCGCACCTTTTTGCGCGACCGCCGGCTCGATGGGCTGAGGGCCGACCTCGAAACCGCGGGCCCGGGCGAGACCGTGACCTCGGTCGCGACCGACTGGGGCATCGCCAACCTCGGGGCCCTGGCGGGCGCCTATCGGCAACGCTTCGGCGAACTGCCATCCACTACGCTCGGGCGCGTGAACCGCAAGTCATGAGTGTGGTTTCCTTCCGATTGCAGCCAGCCGGTGCCGATCGCGGATAGCGGCGGGGACGGGAAAGCGCCAGATTTTCTCCCAATGAGATCGAAGCAATCGACTCGGATTGGGAGGACGACATGACGAATCTGAAGGCCGCCTGCGACGCCGTGCTGTCAGGCGTGACCGGCGCCGGGGCACATGTTCCGGGCGTCGTCGCGATGCTCACCGACCGCGACCGGACGATCTACAGCGGCGCGGCTGGCGAGCGCCGCCTCGGCGGCGCGGAGATGACCGAGGACACGGTCTTCGCCATCTTCTCGACCACAAAGGCCATCACCGGCACCACGGCGCTTCAGTGTGTCGAGGAAGGGCTGCTTGACCTCGACGCCCCGGCAAAGGACTACGCCCCGGCAATCGGTCGATTGCAGGTGCTGGATGGCTTCGACGCCGATGGCACCCCGCGCCTGCGCGCGCCCAGGAGCGACGTTACCACCCGGCAGCTGATGCTGCATGTCGGCGGCTTCGGCTATGACTTCTTCAACGAGAACTACCGCCGGATGGCCGAGGAACACGGCCAGCCGAGCGTTGTCACCTCATCCCGCGCCTCGATCGAGACGCCGCTCCTATTCGATCCGGGCGAGAAGTGGGAATACGGAACCAACATTGACTGGGTCGGCCAGGTGGTCGAAGGCATCCGGGGCAAGCGGCTCGGGGCGGTGATGCGCGAGCGCGTTTTTGATCCGCTGGGAATGGACGAGATCGGCTTCACCCGCACTGCGGCGATGAAGGCGCGCAGCGCCGCGATCCATGCGCGCAATCCCGACGGTGGCCTGACTCCCCTTGACCTCGCCCTGCCGGACGAGCCCGAGGTCGATATGGGGGGCCACGGCCTCTATGCCACGATCGGCGAATATATGAAATTCATCCGCATGTGGCTGAACGACGGGGCCGGGATGAACGGCCGGGTGCTGAAACCCGAGACGGTCGCCTGGGCGGTGCGGAACGACCTTCAGGCACACCAGAAGGTCGGTATGTTGCCCGGCGTGATCGCGACCTTGTCGAACGACGCCGAGTTCTTCCCCGGCCTGGCCAAGGGCTGGTCCTATACCTTCATGACCATGGAGGAGGATGCGCCGACCGGTCGGCCGGCGGGCGCGATCGGCTGGGCCGGGCTCGCCAATTCATTCTACTGGATCGACCGGGCGAACGGCTTTGGCGGCTACTGGGCGACCCAGATCCTGCCTTTTGGCGATCCGGTTTCCTTCACCGGCTATCTCGACTTCGAGTCGGCCTCCTACCGTGTCCTGACCCGGGCAACGGCGGAGGCCTGACTTCGCATTCCTGACTTTCGGACCTGTGACAGGGGTCTCCGCGGAGACCCCCGAGCGCGGCATAGAGGAAAGGATCCAAGATGAGCGAACTGGTTAATCTGGAACGCCTGCCGGAGTGGGTGCCGGGCCGGATCCTGCTTGCCAGCGACGGGCTCGGCTGGCGGCATGTCGGTCTGCGCGCCTATCACTACGAGGGGCAGGACGTGGTCGTGCCGGCGATGCGCGACTACCTGCTCGTCAGCTATTGCGAGGGAGCGACCCCGATGCAGCGCCGCTTCAACGGCCGCTGGCGGCGCGACATGCTGAGCCCCGGCGCCGCCTCGCTGCTGACCCGGGCGCAGCGCGCGCATTGGGAATGGAGCGAGCCGATCGCCGTCACCCACCTCTACCTCGACCCCGCGCTGGTCAACAGCGTCGCGAGCGAGGTTCTCGACTGCCATATCACCGAGGTGCGGCTGGAGGACGTGTTGCGCACCGACGATCCGATCATCACCGCCACCATCGCCGCGACGGCGGCCGAGGCGCGGCAGCGGGCACTGGGCGGCCCGCTCTATGTCGAGTCGCTCGCCCGCGGGCTGATCGTGCATCTGTTGCGCCGCTATGCGTCCATCAAGCGGACAGACCGCGATCCCTCCCCCGGCCTCTCGCCGAAGCAGCGGAGGACCATCCTCGACTATATCGAGGCGAACCTCGGCGAAGCGCTGACACTGGACGGCATGGCTGCGGAACTCGGCCTCGGGGCCTGCGGCTTCTCCCGCGCCTTTCGGCGCAGCTTTGGCGTACCACCCTACGCCTTTGTCATCGCCCGGCGCATCGATCGGGCGCGGCGGATGCTGATCGACACCGCGGAGCCGATCAAAGCCATCGCCTGCGCCTGCGGCTTCACCGACCAGGCCCACCTGACGCGCCTGCTCTCGCGTGAACTCGGGGCGACCCCGGCGGCCCTGCGACGGTCGGCGCAGTAGGAGCACAGAGCCGCGTCGAGCGGGGGGCCTCCCGCGCACTTGGGCCCGTCAGGATCCCCCTCATCGCTTTTTTCCCGCGACGCAGTGCCGGGGTCTTGATCCACCGCTCCCCGATCTGGATCAGGACCGCCTTGCCGGGACGCCGACATGGGCAATCCGGCCGCCGACCTCGACGGTCCCCTTCGTGTCATTGCGAGAGTCGAGAAGCCGCGTCCCGCGAAAGAAGCGGCTTCCGCGATCAAGGATCAGGTCAGCTCGAACCCCTGATAGCCGCCTTCGGCCAGCTCCAGGCATTTCTGCCGATAGGTTCCGACACCCCCCGTATAGGACAGCACCCGCCGCGGCTTGCCGGGGACGTTTGTTCCCACGTACCAGGAGTTGGTCTTGGCGATCAGCGTGGCGTTCGCCGTCTCGTCATGGTGGCGCACCCAGGCCTCTTCGACCTCGGCGGAGGGCTCCATCACCGTCTTGTTTCCCGCCCGCAAGTGGCGAATTGCATTGGTGATCCATTCGGTCTGCTGCTGCAGGCAGGTGGTCATGTTGCAGAGCGCCGCCGAGGGCGCAAGCGGCGCACCCGTCATGAAGAAGTTTGGATAGCCATGCGCCTGCATCCCATAGGCAGTGCGGATATCGCGGCTCCAATCGTCCCTGAGGGTCCGACCGTCGCGGCCCTGGATGTTGATCCGGGTGAAGGCGCCCGAACCCGCGTCGAAGCCGGTGGCGAGGATGATGACGTCGAGTTCGTGCACAGTGCCGTCGGCCAGTCTGATCCCCTCGGGCACGACCTCGGCGATCGGGTTGTTCCGGACACTGACCGCCGTGACGTTGTCACGGTGATAGACCTCGAGATAGTTTGTCTCCAGCGGCACGCGGTGGGTCCCGAAACCGTAGTCGTCGGGCTTGGGCACCAAGAGGTCGATCAGTTCCGGCTTTCTCAGCCGGGCCCGCATCTTCGCGGCTACGAATTCCGAGACCTCGGCGCTGACGTTCGGGTCGAGGAAGATCTCGACGAACGACGCGAGCCAGAGCTTCAGCGAGCCGTCGGCATAGATCTCCTCCAGCACCGCCCGACGTTCGTCCGGGGTCAGATCGGCCCAGGACCGGGTGAAATCATACTCGAAACCAGTGAAGTGCCGGGGCAGGTTCTGCCGGAACTCCTCGAACCGCGCCTTGTAGGCGGCTTCGTCCTCCGGTCCGTATTTCGGATTCTTCATCGGCAGCACATATTGCGGCGTACGGACGAAGACGCTGAGGTGGCCCACCTCCTGCGCGATGGTCTGGATCACCTGGATTCCGGTTGCGCCGATGCCGACGACGCCGACCCGCTTGCCTGCGAGATCGAGCCTCTCGCGCGGCCAGCGCGCGGTGTGGAAGATGCGGCCCTTGAACGTGTCCTGGCCCGGAAAGCGGTTCTCCAGCGGTGCCGACAGCATCCCGCAGCAGCCGATCAGGAACTGGACATCGAACGTGTCGCCGCGATCGGTCCTGACCGTCCAGCGCCCGCGCGTCTCGTCGTATTCGGCCGAGGTGACCGTCGTCGAGAACAGAATGTCTCGCCGCAGGTCGAGCCGGTCGGCGATGTAGTGCATCCACCGCTCGATTTCCGGCTGGCTGGGGAAGCGCTCGCTCCAGGTCCAGTCCTTGTAGAGCCGCTCATCGAACAGGTACTGGTAGATATAGCTCTCGGAGTCGAATTTCGCGCCCGGATAACGGTTCCAGTACCAGGTTCCGCCAACATCGGCGGCGGCATCGACCGCGATCACCTTCAGGCCGTCGCGACGCAGCTGATGCAGCTGATAGAGACCGGCCACGCCGGCGCCGATCACCAGCGCGTCGAGCACCACCGGCTCGTTTCGCGCCGCCGCCCGATCGTCTTTCGCAAATCCTCCCTCCATTCGCAAAGCTCCTCCTGTTGTTTTCTTTTGGACCGCCCGCGATCTGAGCCCGCGGCGCCAACGACAGGCTATGTTTTTGGCGCGAAGTGGGTCTTGGAGGATCCAGGCTGATCCTTTGCACGAAACGAGCAGGATTTCGTTTGCCAAATAGTGTTGTCGTGGACCAATTGGAATTATCAGATTTTTTTACCCTGGCCGACGAAGGTATCTGTCTCCCTTATCCGGCCAGTTCAGCGGCAGTGTCGCTCCACCGGCTGAGGGCATTAGCCCGAACGTGGCGGCAAAATGTTGCGGAAACTCGGTGACGTTTTGAAGCGGGCGGATGTCCGATCGTGGACGAAGAGAAATCGCCGCGCCTGACACGGGGGCTTGAATCGACACATGATCTTCTCTCGCCGCGGCGTGTGTCGGTGGGATGCCTCGGCGCGTGAACGGCGATGGCAATCCGGCGATCACTGTCCGTGCGCGCGGCGGTGGCGCGGGGGGCGCGCGACCCTCAACCTGCCCTTCTATGTCAGGGACTGGAAAACTCGATTTGTCCGGCGCGGCGCACTGAGGAGGGAGACGCCGCGGGCCATCGAAGACCCCGTAACGCTCGCAACAAATATTACATTGAATTCTATCAGAAAATCGCCGCGAAGTGTGTACGAACGCGCACTTTCGACGACGCTTTCTGAGCGGGACTCCAGGATATGAATGATCCTGATTTAAAAGAAATCGGACAGCATCCCGTCCCGGGTACGCTGTCCGAAGTTCCGCGCCGGTCTGGCGCGGAAAGGGCTCGGCTCCCTGGCTCAGTGCGTGAGAACCACTTTCCGCGGGAACGCGAGGTTCACGATCACGGCCACTGCGACATTCGCCGCGAGAGCGAGGAGGCCGGTGTAGATCGTAAAGGATTCACCTCCGAGGCTGATCATGTGCAACGGCTTCCAGCCCGCATCCCAGACGAGGTAGGTGCCGCCAACGAAACCGACCGCCCAGCCCGTGAGCAGCGCAGGCGCCCGGAACCAGTTCGAGTAAAGCCCGAACAAGAGCGCCGGCAGGGTCTGGAGGATCCAGATGCCGCCGAGGAGCTGGAGGTCGAGGGCGAACTGCGTCGGCAGGAGCAGGATGACAAGCAATGCGCCGAGTTTGACGAAGAGCGACGTCACCTTCGCGACCTTTGCCTCGCCCGCCGGGGTGACATCCGGGTTGACGTAGGCCTTCCAGAAGTTGCGGGTGAAAAGGTTCGACGCGCCGATGCTCATCACCGCCGCCGGCACCAGCGCCGCGATGGCGATCGCCGCGAAGGCGAAGCCCGCGAACCACGCCGGGAACAGCTTCTGGAACAGCGCCGGTACCACTTCGTTCGGGCTGTCGAGCGTCAGGCCGGCGGCGTGACCCATGTAGCCGAGCAGCGCCAGCAAGCCGAGGAGCAGCGTATAGGCCGGCAGCAGCACCGCGTTCTTCCGGATCGTGTTGCCGCCCGAAGAGGCGAAGATACCGGTCAGCGTGTGCGGATACATGAAGGCCGCCAGCGCGGAGCCGAGCGCGAGGGTCGCGTAGGCAACATACTGGTGCTCGCCGAGCAGGATGCTGCCCGAGCCCTTGGCCTGGAACGCCGCGTTCGCGGAGGCGAAGACGTTGGCATAGCCGCCGAGCTTGGCCGGGATGAGCAGAATCGCCGCGATCACCACGATGTAGATCATGATGTCCTTGACAAAAGCGATCAGCGCCGGCGCCCGCAGCCCCGCGGAATAGGTATAGAAGGCCAGGACGAGGAAGGCGACGGTCAACGGGATCTCGCCGTGGAGGCCAAGCGCCTTCAATGCCGCGGTCATGCCGACGAGCTGGAGCGCGATATAGGGCATCGTCGCAATGACCCCGGTCGCCGCGACCGCGAGTTCCAGCGGGCGCGATCCGAACTGGCCATGCACGACGTCGCCGGCCGTGACATAACCCGCATCGCGGGCCCGTTTCCAGAGGACCGGCATAACGAGGAACACGAACGGATAGACGATGATCGTGTAGGGCAACGCAAAGAAACCATAGGCGCCGACGACATAGACGAGCGCCGGCACGGCGATGACCGTATAGGCGGTGTAAAAGTCGCCGCCGACCAGGAACCAGGTGACCCAGGTGCCAAAGGATCGCCCGCCGAGGCCCCATTCGTCGATATGGTCGAGCGTATCGGGCTTGCGCCAGCGCGAGGCGACGAAGCCCATCACTGTGACAAGAACAAAGAAGAACATGAAGACGGAAAAGGAGACGATGTTGATCTCAGTCGTCATTCTTCATCCTCCGGTAGCAGATGTAGGTCAGCCCGGCGGTAATCGGCACCCAGGCAAGCTGATACCAATAGAAGAAAGGGAAGCCGAAGAGCTCCGGCTCCGGATGGTTGTAGAATGGCACCCAGAGGAGGCCGATATAGGGTAGGACAAGCAGCCAAAGCACTGCCTTCCCGCGGGAAGCGGGTTTTTGACTCATGTTTATATTTCTCCCGGTCTGGCGTTTCTGGTGACGGCCCGATCAGACCCGAGGGGCACGCGGGACCTGCCCCTCCGAAAGCCCTCGGCCCGGATGGGAGCGTCGCGCCGGCAGGCCGCCCGAGAGCGCCAGTCCCGGATGCCGGATGAGTCTTGTCGGTTTCTCCAGTAACCGAACCCTTGCGCGCGGATCGTCCGCTTCGCAACAGGCACCGGATCTGATCTCGTCCAGCCTACCCACTAGTGGGTATCGGTCCCGTCACGGATCCCCGGAGCCGATGCCGCGCTCCATCGCATAGCGCACGAGCCCGGCGGTCGAGGCGATGCCGAGCTTTTTCTTGAGGTTCTTGCGGTGGGTCTCGACGGTGGCGGTGGAGAGGCCGAGCATTTCCGCGATGTCGCGGTTGTTACGCCCGACGAAGATATGGCGCAGCACATCCACCTCCCGCGCCGTCAGCCCGGCTTCGTCCGGCTTCGGACCGCGTTCGAGGATCGCGTCGGCCACGCCAGAGGAAAAGAAGGTCCCCCCGGATGCGACGGTCTCGATCGCCCGGATGATCTCCTCCGTCGGCACGTCCTTCAGTACATAGCCGGCTGCGCCGCGGATAACCGAGGACGAGATATACTCCCGGCTGTCGTGCATCGAGAGCATGAGCAGGCGGCAGGCGGGCAGCGCGGCGCGGAACATCTCGATCGCCTGGATGCCGCTGACCTTCGGCAGATTGATGTCGAGCAATACGACGTTCGGCTGCGCCATCCGCGCCTGTTCCAGCCCGTCGAGCGCATCCCCCGCCGCGCCGACCACGGCGATATGCGCATAGGTCTCAAGGATGCCACGCAGCCCGTCGCGCACCAGCGGATGGTTGTCGACAAGAAGCACCCTGATTGGCACGCCGCTCATGCGAGGGCCTCCTCGGCCGGACGGTTGGCCGACGCGGGCAACATCGCGGTCAGCACGGTGCCGGCATGGCCACTGCGCACGAAGAGAAGCCCGCTGAAATGCGCGATCCGTTCCTGCATGTTGCGCAAGCCGAGCCCGCCGCCGCCGTCCTCCGGTTCGAAGCCGCGACCGTTGTCGGCGATGCGCATTCGCGCCCTGCCCAGCTCGCTCCAGAGCCTGAGCTCGACCCGACCCGCTTCGGCGTGGCGCTCGATATTGGTAAGCGCTTCCTGCGCCACGCGGTAGAGCGCGGTGGCGGCTTCCGGACGCAGGTCGTCGACGAAACCATCGGCGTCGAGCAGGATCACGAGCCCTGTCCGCTCGGCAAAGCCGTCGCAGAGCGGTCGCAGCGCCGCGACGAGGCCGAGGTCATCGAGCAGCGGGGGCCGCAACCCGTGCGACAGTTCCCGCACCTCGCGGATCGCGCCGTTCAGCATCTCCATCCCCTTTTCGATCGCGGGAACCACCGCGCGCTCGCCTTGCGTCGCCTGACGGCACACGAGATCCATGGCATAGCGTACGCTGACGAGGCTTTGCGAGATGCCGTCGTGCAATTCGCGCGCCAGGCGCGCACGCTCCTCCTCCTGCGTGTCGATCACCCGCTGCGTGAGGGCCTTCAGCTTGCCGTCGGCCAGCCGCCGCTCACGCACGGTGATCGTCATGCAGGTGACGAAAACCATCAGGACCGCCGGAACCGCCACCGCTGCGACGATGAGAAAGCTCCAGGCGATCGTCCGGCGCAGATCGGCGCGCGCGACCGCGGTCTGCGCCTGGATCACGTCCAGATAAGCGCCGGTCCCCAGAACCCAGCCCCACTTGGGCATGTCGACGACCAGTGAGATTTTCTCAGCGATTTCCCCGGTCGAGGGACGGTTCCATTTGTACCGTAAAAACCCGCCCCCCGCGCGCGCCGTCCTGATGAGTTCGGCGACGACATGCTTGCCGTCCGGATCGGTGAAATCGAGCCAGTTGCGCCCTGGCAGCGCCGATTGCCGCGGATGCACGAGATTGTTGCCGGCATAGTCGTAGAGGAAGAAATACCCGTCCCGGCCATAGTCGAGACCGCGCAGCACCGCCATGACCCGCCGCTGCGCCTCGGCATCGTCGGGCGTCGCGGCGTCGTAGATCGGCTGGACCGCGGACAAAGCGAGGCTCATCAGGTTTTCAAGCTCCTCCTCCTTCCAGGTAAAGGCGTTGCTTTCGAAGGTAGCGATGCTGCTGCGCGCCAGCGTGGCCGACTGATAGGTGAGAAACCCCGTGACCGCGAAGATCGCGAGGATCAGCGGCGCCAGCGTCAGGGTAGCGATCTGCGATCGAAGGCTCATCCGCTCCTCCCCACCCCCACCCGCCAAAGAGCCCGGATCGCCGGAAACTCTACCCGCTCCGGCCGCGCAGGTCAGCCTCCGACATCAGGGCAACCCGCCGACCGGACACGCTCAGACCCGCTCAAGACCATCTCCGGGAAAAGTCGTCAATGGCCGGTCGCCGCTTCGACGCATACCGACCGTGCGCCGCGGAAATGTTGCACCTGCGAATTGTTGATTGACTTTGTCGGATATATTCCTGAATTTGAGACAAAAACGGCGTACATGAGATTTTCGATGAAACGTATGATGCTTGTAGCAGCGCTTGGCGCCGCTCTTCCGGGGATGGCAGCGGCGACGGACTATCCGGTGACGCTGACGGATCTGGCCGGGCGCACAGTGGAGATCAAGGCCGAGCCGCGACGGATCGTCGTGCAGGACGGGCGCGACATCTTTGCGCTGTCATTGCTCGACCGCGCCGACCCGCTGGCGCGTATCGTTGCCTGGAACAACATCGTGTCCCGCTCCGACTCCCAGACCTAGGCGCTGTTCCAGAAACAATGGCCGGAAAGCGCGGCCAAGGTGGTCGACATGAAGTTCGGCGACGAGGGCCAGGTCAATATCGAACAGGTGGTGACAGTGCAACCCGACCTCGTGATCTTCCAAGCGCGGGTGAGGCAGGCGGGTGAGGAGGCGGGCACATTCGCCCGGCTTGGGGCAATGGGCGTGCCGGTGCTCTTCGTCGACAGCGAGCTCGACCCTTCGGTCAACGCGGTGAAGACGGTTGGCCTGCTCGGCACAGTATTGAACCGCGAGGCCGAGGCCAAGGAATTCACCGACCTTTATGCCACGCATTTGGCCGCGGTACAGGCGGCGATCGCCGGCACGCCGCGACCAAAGGTCTTCGTCGAGGCAAAGGCGGGACAGAAGGGCATCGACTTCTGCTGCTTTACCCATGGCGATGTCTATTGGGGCAAGCTCGTCACCGCGGCCGGCGGAGTGAACATCGGCACCTCGCTGATCGAGGGCCGCGCCGGCGATGTGACGCTGGAGAAGGTCATCGCGGAGGCGCCGGACGTTTACGCCATGTCGGGCTCACCCTTCACCACCGAGGGCTCGGTGGCGGCACCCTTCGGCTTCGGGGCGGACAAGGCGAAGGTCGAGGCCGCGCTCGAGGTGCTGGAAAATCGGCCGGGCTTCGAGCATGTGAAGGCGATGGAGGACGGGCGCGTCGTGGGCCTTTACCATCAGCTCTATGCCAGCGCGCTCAACATCTATGCGATCGAATACCTCGCCAAGGCCTTCCACCCCGACCTGACGGCCAACATCGACCCACAGGCGACGCTTGACACCATCGTCGGCTCGATGACCGGGCTACCGGACGGCGTGCCCGTCGTGCTGGGTGCGCAGGCGCCAACGCTCGCCAGCGAATGAGCGCCCTGGCCAGCGCGGTTGCGCGTTACGACGCGACGGCAAGTCAGCGCGTCCTGATCGTCCTGGGGCTGGCGCTCGTCGCAGACATCGTCATCGGCTCCGGCACGCTGACGCCCGGACAGGTCGTGGAGGCGCTCCTGCGCCCCGGCGCCGCCGAGGCGAGCACCGGCTTCATCGTCTGGGAACTCCGCATGCCGATGACGGTGATGGCGCTCGTCACCGGCGTCAGCCTTGGGCTCGCCGGGCTCCTGATGCAGACGATCCTCGACAATCCGCTGGCAGAGCCCTTCACACTCGGAGTCTCCTCCGCGGCTGGCTTCGGCGCGGCGCTGTCGCTCGGCTTCGGCGCGTCGGCGGCCTCGCTGTTACCCGGCATACCGCCCGAGCTTCTGACCGCGTCCAATGCCTTCCTCTTCGCGCTGCTCGCCGCCGGGATCGTGCTCGGGCTGACGCGCGGGGGCGCGAGCGTTGAATCCATCACGCTCCTCGGCATTGCGCTGCACTTCACCTTCTCCTCGCTCCTGTCGCTCGTTCAATATCTCGCCAGCGTCGACCAGCTCCAGAGCATCGTCTTCTGGCTGATGGGCTCGCTCCAACGCGCAACTTGGCTCAAGGTCGGGATCGCGGGCACCGCCTGCGCGGCGATGGTGCCGCTCGTGCTGCTGAACGCCTGGGCGCTGACCGCGCTCCGCTCCTTCGGGGAACAGGCAGCGGTGCTGGGTGTGCGGGTCGCGCGGCTTCGGATGGCGATGCTCGCCGTCGCCGCGCTGATGGCGGGCATGATCACCGCCGTGGTGGGCATCATCGGCTTCATCGGTCTCGTCGCGCCGCATGTCGCGCGCCTGCTGCTCGGCGAGGACCATCGCTATTCGATCGCGGCAACGGCGGCGGTCGGCGCGGTCTTCGCCATCCTCGCCTCGATCGCCACCAAGGTGATCGTCCCCGGCACGATCCTGCCGCTCGGCATGGTGACCTCGTTGATCGGCCTGCCGTTCTTCATCGTGCTCATCATGCGGCAGGTCCGGGGGGAGGCGCTGTGATGTTCGAGATTGCGGGCTATGGCAGTTTCATCGGTCGGCATCGGGTGATATCCGGCGTCGATCTCGACGTGCCGGCGGGCAGTGTGGTGGCGGTGCTGGGGCCGAACGGCGCCGGCAAATCCACTTTCATGAAGGGGCTGTGCGGTCTGCTGCGGGCCGAGGGCACCGCGCGGCTGGAGGGCCAGGACCTGTTCACGATGCCGCCGCTGTGGCGGGCCGATCTGCTCGGCTATGTCGCGCAGGACATGGCATACCTGACCGTGCGGCTCTCGGTCTTCGAACTGCTGCTGCTCGCCCAGAACAGCGGCAGGCGGCGCTGGCGGGTGGCTGAGGACAGCGCGGCGCGGGCCGAGGCGGCGCTGGATCCGCTGGGGCTCATGCGCTTCGCCGACAAGATGCCGGGCACGCTGTCGGGCGGCGAACGACAAATGATCGGGCTCGCGCTCGCGCTGGTGCGGCGGCCGAAGCTGCTGCTGCTCGACGAGCCGACCTCGGCGCTCGACCTCGCCAACCAGCTCCAGATGCTGGAGGCGGTGCAGGCCTATACCCATGCCGAAGGGATCGTGACGCTCGTCATCCTGCACGACATGAACCTCGCCTCGCGCTATGCCGACCGTGTGCTGTTCCTGGCGGAGGGCCGGGTGCAATCCTTCGGGCCGACGCACGAGACGATGACCTGCTCCGGTCTGGCGCAGGTCTACGGCGTCGACTGCCGGATCCTGCCCATCGACGAGGGGCGCTTCACCGCCGTCTATCCGGTGTCGGTGATGCAGGCGCGCGCAGCGGAATAGGGCGCGGGCCGCCGAACCGGGCCCCGTGCATCTCTCAGCCGTTCGGCTCCGGGATCCGGGCGGATCGTTCTGGCTCCGAAGTCCGGCATTCGCCGATGAACGCGTAGGGCGCGGGGCCCCTGAGGATCCCCGAACCTCGTCGCCTTCGCCCGAGGGCCGGGACGTCCGAGCCGATCCCTGGGCAGGGGTCATCAGGGCCGCGCGATGGCCTTGATCAAGGCGGCGCGATCCTCGGCCAGCCCCATGAAGCGGGCGGGCAGATCGGAGAGCGGGAATTCGGCGGACAGCAGGGCGTCGGTGTCGATCCGGCCCTCGCGGATCGCCGCCATCACCCGCTCGAAATCGGCGCGGAGCGCGTTGCGGCTGCCGATGATCCGGGTTTCGCGCTTGTGGAATTCGGCATCCTCGAAGCTAATCCGGTCCTTGACCACGCTGACCAGCACATAGCTGGAGCCATGGGCCAGCAGGGGGAACCCCGCCTCGATCGCCCGCGCCGAGCCCGTCGCATCGAAGACGAGATCAAAGCCGTCGGAGAGATCCCCCGAGAGGATCGTCGCCGGATCGTCATGGGTGAATTCGAAGCCGAATTTTCGCCGCGCCAGCGCCAGCCGTTCCGCGCCGAGGTCGAGCAGATGCACCTCGGCCCCCGCGAGCCGGGCAAAGAGCGCGGTGCCAAGGCCGATCGGACCCGCGCCCGTCACCAGCACCCGGTCACCGGCGGCGATGCCCGAACGCGAGACCGCGTGCGCGCCGATGGCAAGGAATTCGACCATGGCCGCCTGAATGTCGGTCAATCCCTCGGCCGGATAGAGATTGCCGACCGGGACGGCGATCCGCGCGCAAAGTCCGCCGTCGCGATGCACGCCCAGCACCTCTATGCGCGCGCAGCAGTTCGGTTTGCCCCGGCGACAGGCGCGGCACTCGCCGCAGGAGAGATAAGGGTTGATGACGACGAGCGTGCCCGCCGCCAGATCGCCCGCGGTGTGGGCCAGCCGCCCGGAGAGTTCATGGCCGATCACCCGGGGATATTCGAGATAGGGATGCTTGCCCTCGAAGATATGGTAATCGGTGCCGCAGAGCCCCACGGCGGCGATATCGACCAGCGCCCAGCCTTCGGGCGCGGAGAGCGGCAGCGGGGCCGGGCGCAATTCGAAGCGCCCCGGTTCGACACAGACGCCGGTAGTCATGGTCGGCACGGCATTGGTCATGACAGTTTCCCCCCCTGGCGCGGTGTCCAGTCCTTCGGCAGCTCGCCCTTGATGATCAGGCTGAGCACATCGTCCTTGCTGACATCCTCGATCCGGTAGGAGCCGACATCATGCCCTCGGTTCATCACCATGACCCGGTCGCAGAGATCGAAGACATCATGGATATCGTGGCTGATCAGGAAGATGCCGACGCCTTCGCGCCGCAGCTGCTTGACCAGTTCGCCGACCATCGCGGTTTCCGCCGGGCCAAGCGCCGCGGTCGGCTCGTCCATGATCAGGCATCTGACATTGAAATAGATGGCGCGGGCGATGGCGATGACCTGCCTTTGTCCGCCCGAGAGGCGCGACACCGGATCGCGCAGGTTGCGGAAGTTCGGATTGAGCCGGGCCAGCACCGTGCGCGCCTCGGCCAGCATTCGGCGGTCGTCGAGATTGCCCCAGCGGGTCCGGAGTTCGCGCCCGAGGAAGAGGTTGGCGGGCGCGTCCAGATGATCGGCGAGGGCCAGCGTCTGATAGATCGTCTCGATCCCATGCCTGCGGGCATCCTGGGGCGAGGCAATGTCGGCGCGCTGGCCGTTCACCCGGATTTCGCCGACATTGGGCAGCATCGCCCCGGAGAGGATGCGCATCAGGCAGGACTTGCCCGCGCCATTGTGGCCGAGGACGCCGACCACTTCGCCCGCGTGGATATTGAGCGACACGCCGTTCACCGCGTGAATGCCGCCGAAGTGCTTTTCGATTCCGATCATTTCGACCAGGGGAGTCATGCCAGCCTCTCGCTGTCGGGATGGGGCGGCGGCGCGGAGGCCGCCGCCGGATCATGCCTCAGTAGAGGACATTGGTGGCTTCGGGCTTGTCGATATTGTCCTTGGTCACATAGACGACGCCGGTATCGACCTTGGGTTCGACGGACTTGCCCGCGATCAGATCGAGCACCGCCTTGACCCCGAGTTCCCCCATCTGGAACGAGCCCTGGACGAGGGTTCCGTTGAGGGTGCCATCCTTGACGAAGGCCTGGAGATCCTCGTTGCCGTCGAAGCCGATCGCGACGATCTGGCCCGCCTTGCCCGCCTGCTGGATCGCGCGGCCCATGCCGACGGCGGTCGGCTCGTTGGCACCGAAGATGCCCTTGAGATCGGGATTGGCGGCGAGCACGTCGGTGGTCTGGTTGAGCGCGGTCGCCATCTGGGACTGCGAATAGAACGGGCCGACGATCTCTATCTTGGAATTGGCCTTGATCTCCTCGACGAAGCAGCCGACCCGGCCCAGTTCCGAGCCCACGCCCGCCACATAGGACATGACGGCGACCTTGCCCGCGCCGCCGACCGCCTCGATCATCTTGGAGGCCGCGAGCTTTCCAGCGGCGCAATTGTCGGTGGAGAGCAGCGTCTGATAGGTCCCGTCCCCGCCCGCCGACAGCGCCGAGTCGATGATCGCGACCGGGATGCCCGCCTCGTTGGCGCGCTTGACGGCGGGGATCAGAGCATCGGGATCGGAGGGCGCGAGGACGATGCCCTTGACGCCGCGGTTCACCGCGTTGTCCACCATGTTCACTTCGTCCGCGACGGCGGATTCGGCGGCGGGACCGTCGAAGGTCATGGTCGCCCCGGACCCCTCGATGGCGGCGGAGGCCCCCTTGTTCACGTTCTGCCAGAAATTCGAATTGGTGGTCTTGACGATCACGGCGATCTCGTCGGCCATGGCAAAGGCCGGAAGCGCTGCGATCGCGGTGGCGGCGAGCAGGACCCTCAGTGTCGGCTTCATGTTTTCCTCCCGTTTAGATTTGATTGTTGGATCATCGCGCCGCCTTACCGGCGGCTGCGCAGCTGGTCGATGAAGACGGCCAGGATGACGACGAAGCCGATGATGATCTGCTGGATGAAGGCCGAGATGCCGGACATGTTCAGTCCGTTCCGGAGCACGCCGATGATGAAGGCGCCGATCATCGTGCCCGAGATGGTGCCGACGCCCCCCATCAGCGACGCCCCCCCGATCACCGAGGCGGCGATGGCGTCGAGTTCGTACATGACGCCCTCGTTCGGCTGGGCCGTCACCAGCCGCGACATCAGCACATTGCCCGCGAGACCCGCCAGCGCGCCGGACATCACATAGGCGGCGATCTTGACGCGGTCGACATTCACGCCCGACAGCCGCGCCGCTTCCTCGTTCGAGCCGACCGCCTGGATGTGGCGCCCGAGCGCGCGGCGGCGCAGCAGATATCCCGCCGCCAGCGCGATGACCAGAAGCAGGATCGCAGGATAGGGGATGCCCGGAAAGACGACCCGGGAGAGCCCGTTCGGCAGCTTTTCCACCGAGCGGAACAGGGCCCCGTTGCCAAGCAGGCCGAACGCCTCGCCCAGTTGCGAGATCGGCGCCGCTCCGGTGAGTTGCAAGGCCGTGCCCCGCGCGATCAGCATCATGCCGAGCGTGGCGACGAAGGGCGTGATCCGCATCCTGGCGATCACGAGCCCGTTCATCAGGCCACAGAACGCGCCCACGGCGACCCCGAGGGTCATGGCCGGAGCGACGGGAAGACCGGCCTTGACCGCCAGTCCCGACACCGTGCCCGCGAGCGCCAGCACCGATCCCACGCTCAGATCGATGCCGCCGGTGAGGATGACCATGGTCATGCCGATGCCCAGCAGTCCGATCACCGAGGTCTGCAGAAGCACCGTCAGGCCGTTGTTGACCGACAGGAAGGCCGCGTTGCCGAAGGCAAAGGCAAAGATCAGGAGCGCCAGCGTCGCCAGGGCCGAGAGCTTGTGAAAGGTCTCGGCATTCAACGCATGCGCCTTCCCAGGCAGACCTGCCTCCGCGACGACGGACATGACGCTTTCTCCCCGGGCAGTGTGTTATAATTAAGTTCCGAAATGCTCTGCCCGGACCCGGCTGTCAATTGTTTTTAAATTATTGTCGACAATCGGGAGCCTGTGTTAACCAGTCCCTCTCCGGGGGTGAGGCGATGGCAAGGACCGACGAAAGATTCCGGGAGGCTTTCAACCTCCTGCTCGACCATTGCGCCCGGCTCCGGCCGGGAGAGCATCTGCCCGCCGAACTGACCCTGGCCCGGCATCTGAATGTCAGCCGCACCGTCGTGCGGTCCGCGCTGGACCGGTTGCGGGCCGAGCGGATCGTCCACTGGGACGGGCGGGACAAGACCATCCTGCGTCTGCCGGTGCCGGCGGACCGGCTGGCGGCGCAGGGCGAACATGTCTCCGCCGAGGAACTGGAACGGCAATTCCTGGACTGGCTGCTGCGGTTCGATGTGCCGCCGGGAACGGCGCTCAATGTGACGGAGCTGGCGCGGCGGTTCCGGGTTCCGGCCTATGGCCTGCAGGAGTTCCTCGCCTCGCTCAGCCGGTTCGGTCTGGTGCGCCGACGGTCGCGGGGCGGCTGGGAGCTTGTGGGCTTCACCCGCGACTACGCGGTGGAACTGTCCGATTTCCGGATGATGCTGGAGCTGAACGCGGTGTCGCATCTGGTGGAGCTGCCCGGCGATCATCCGATCTGGGCCCGGCTCTCGGCGCTGGAGGCGGAGCACCATCGCCTGGCCCTGGAGATCGAAGGCCGGTTTCACGATTTCTCGCTGCTCGACGAACAGTTCCACGCGACGATCGGCGGCGTGGTCCAGAACCGTTTCGTGACCGAATTCCAGAAGGTCATCACCCTGATCTTCCATTATCATTATCAATGGGACAAGACCGACGAGCGCGAGCGCAACGCGGCGGCGATCGAGGAGCATCTGCGCCTGATCGAAGCCCTGTCCCGGCGCGACGCGGAGGCGGCGCGGGCGGCGGCGCGGGACCATCTGCGCAGTTCGAAACACACCCTGCTCTCCTCGCTGCGCAACAACGCCCTGGCCTGAGGGCGGGGATCATCCGCTCTCGGGGGGCCTGCCCTGTCCCGGGGGTTTTCGGCGGGCGCGCCCGGCGCGGATCCCTCCGGATGGCCTGGGTCGATCCGGTTCGGATGGGTTTCGAGGTTCAAGGCTGCGAGGAACCGGTCGGCGCCGACGAAGCCGAGTCCCGCGCGGGCTTCCGGCGCGCGGCGGAGTTCACTCCGCCGGACCGGCACGGCCCCTCTCGCCGATTCGGCCCCCGCCACCGCCGTCCGCCGGGCAAGTCGCGCGCCATCCTCGCAGCGCCCGGTCCGGAGCATAAATCGATCTCTCCGCCCGCGAAACTTCGAAGATAATTTCCCATGGCGCCGGGCCATCATGACCCTTACAAAAATGGCACCAACACTGAGAGAAAAAAGAAATGAAAATCCACGGTTGTCCCTGTCCCTGTGACCTTATCTCTTCGAACATATTCGGTTTGACCGCGCTCTGTCGTTGAATTTTCAATCGAAGACGCAAGGATTGAACCTGATCTGATCCGGGCACTGTCTCTCGTCTTCGAACAAGGCCGATGACCCCCGGTATTTTCATCATGGCTCCGCGTCCCGGAGCCCTCTCTCCAAGGAATGACCAGATGACCACTCTAACCCTCAAGCCGCTCAGCGGCCGGATTGGCGCGGAAGTCGCCCTTTGGCTGTCGGGCGATCTGTCGGACGCCACCATCGCGGATATCGACGCGGCGCTCGCCAAGTACAAGGTGCTGTTCTTCCGCGACCAGTCGCATCTCGACGATGCCGAACAGGAACGCTTCGGCGCCCGGTTCGGCAAGCCGGTGGCGCATCCGACCCAAGGGGCGCTCAGGGGCACCGCCTCCGTGCTCGAACTCGACACCAGACGCGGCGCGGAGCGCGAGTCCGGCCAGAGCAGCGGCCGCGCCGATCAGTGGCACACCGACGTGACCTTCGTCGACGCCTATCCCCGGCTCTCGATCCTGCGCGCGGTGGTGATCCCGGAGGCGGGTGGCGATACGATCTGGTCCAACACGGTCGCCGCCTACGAGAACCTGCCCGAGCCGCTGCGGCTTCTCGCCGACAGTCTCTGGGCGGTGCACAGCAATGCCTATGATTATGCCTCGGTCCGCCCCCATGCCTCCGAGGCCGAGCGTCGCGAATTCGAGCAGACCTTTACCAGCACGATCTACGAAACCGAGCATCCGGTCGTACGGGTGCTCGACACCGGCGAGCGCACGCTGCTGCTCGGTAATTTCGTCCAGCGGTTCAAGGGCATTTCGCGGGCCGACGGTCACAGGCTGTTCAACCTGTTCCAGGATCACATCCAGGCTCCGGAGAACACCATCCGCTGGCGCTGGCGCGCGGGCGACGTGGCGATCTGGGACAATCGTGCGACACAGCATTACGCGGTGAACGATTATGGCGATGCCCGCCGCGTGGTACGCCGCGTCACCGTGGAAGGCGACGTCCCGGTTTCGGTCGACGGCCGCCGCAGCGTGACCCGGGCGCAATATGTCAAACCCCAGACCCTGATCGCGGCGGAATAGGGCCCGGCAGGCCTTTCGCCGCGTCTGGGGCGCGCCGACGTTCGGGAAATTCCCCCCGGCTTTTCCGGGCGTCGGCTGTTCGCAATATCCTTTCCTGCCCGTTCCGGGAGCGCCTGCGCGTGCAGGGATCCGGATATTTGGCATTTTTTTATTTCGAAGTAATATCAGCTGGATAACCCCCTGCGCACGCGTGCGCAGGGAGAGTTGGCGGCCAAAGGTCGGGGACCCGGAAGCCGATCGGGTCCAGAGCCCGGCGGGGTGATGCGGTGTTCTCCGGGGTTCGTCCGGAATTGCCATCGGTCTGGCCCGCGCCCTACACTCGGCCCGGAGGTCGGCCACGGAAGGGCGAATGGGTGAAGAGGTGAGGCGGTCAGCAAGGCCGGTGACGGAACCGGCCCGGTCTTTGATCCGTCCATTGCGGCGGAGCTATGTTCATGAGCGCTTCCTCGGGCTGCTGGAGCATCGCCTCGTCTTCGTGCGCGCGCCCGCCGGCTACGGCAAGACGCTGCTGATGGCCGGGGCGTGGCGCTCGTTGCGCCGCCGCGGGCTGTGCGCCCTGTGGATCGGCCCGCGGGCCGGAACCACCTTCGCCGACATGAGCGCGGCTCTCTGCCAACAAGTGGGGGTGGAGGACGAGCAGGCGCTGGCGGAGCGGTTTCGAGCGGCGACGGCGGCCCAGCCTGTCTATGTCTTCGTCGACGAGGTCGAGCGCTTCGGGACCGATGGCGGCTCCCTCGAATGGCTGGTGGAGTTCCTGTCGGAGGGGGTGCGCCTCGCCTTTGCCGGGAGGCGCTTTCCGCCGATGCGCCTGTCGAGGCTCAGGATGCACGGATTGCTGGCGGAGCTCGGGCACCCTGACCTCGCCTTTGGCCGCGGCGAGACACAGCAGCTGCTCGGGCAGGCGCTGAGCCCGGAAGCCCTTGACCGACTGTCGGAGACGCTGGCCGGCTGGCCCGCGCTGGTCCAGCTCGCCGCCGTGGCGCTGGAGCGGACGGACGGGCTCGGCGAGCAACGGATGCTGATCGAGGGCACTCACCCGATCCTGCGGGACTTCGTGCTCGAAGAAGTGGTTCCGGGCCTCGGCGCGACCGAACTCGCGGCCCTCGCGGCCTCGGTCGACCTGTGCGGGATTTCACGGTCGAGATCGCCGCCGATCTCGCCGGGCTGCCCGCGGACGCGGCGACGCTGCGTCTCTGCGAGGAGCTGCCCCCGCTCGTCATTGCCGATCGGGAGCGGAGAGGCTGGTTTCGGCCGCATCGGGTGGTTTCCGCGGCAATCGCCGCCCAGATCCCCGAGGGGCGTGAGGCGCGGGCCGAGCGGCACCGCCGTGCCTCGGCGCTACTGGCCGAGCGGACCTGTTCCTGCGCGCCGGCTACACGGTGCTGCGCGGCATTTTGAGGGAGGTGCCACACGAGGTTGTGCTCGCCTCTCCATCGCTACGCCTCTGCCGGGGGGTGATGTTGGCAAAGTCCGGCCTGATCCGAGAGGCGCGGCTGGTGATCGACGGGCTCGCCGCTGAGACCGCCGCGGGCGCGGTCCCGGCGGATGCGGGCTGGACGGCGATGATCGAGCATCTGGCGAGCCTCATGGACATCTACGAAGACAGGCGCATCGACTCGGCCGGAATCGCCAGCCTCGAGATGAAGGCCGCGGCGGCGTCGCAGGAGGAGACATGGCGCCTCGGCTGGGTCCACAACAACCTTGCCATCGCATACACGCGCTCGGGCGACTTGAGGCGGCGCAGAGCCACGCCATCAGGGCGCTGGCCTGTTACGAAGAGGAGCGCTCTTCCTACCCGCAGGTTTTCATGCAGATCCATCTCGCTTTCATTGCCTATCGCGCCAATCACCTGGAAGAGGCGATGCTCCGCGGAGAGAAGGCGAAGGCGTTGATCCGGGGCCCACAGTGGAACGACGTCAATCTGCTCGCCATCGCGCGGGTGCCGATCGCGACAGTATGCTACCTGCGCGGCGACGTGGACGGGGCCCGCCGGATGCTGGAGCGTGCCATGCCGGAAATGGCAAAGGGTGAGGGTTGGGTCGATTTCTTTGCCCAGGGCCATGCCACGCTCGCCCGTGCCCGCTTTGCCCAAGAGGTGCTTGGGCCGGCACGCGAGGCGCTGGACGATGGCTTTGCGGTCGCGGCCGCGGATGGCGCTTTCGATCGTTTCCGTGGAGTTGCTGACACGGGCGGGCGAGATTGATGCCGCCGCGGCGCAGCTGCCCGATCCGGCGCGACCCGAGGCTTGGCCGACACCGCGCGAGCGGCGGGAGGCGGCGCTGGCACTAGGGTACGGGCTCATATGGTGCGAGCCAGATAGGGGTTGCCGCGAGTTTGAGCGCAGCGAGGCAGTTTTCCGGATCGCGGTCGTATCGCGTTGCCAGACCCCGGAACTGTTTGATCTGGTTGCAGAAGCGCTCGACCAG
>JBMDWT010000007.1:0-196208 GCA_048594665.1 Amaricoccus sp.
CACTAAAAAACAGTTAAACATTTAAACTGGGAAATCCACGGTAGTTCCAGGGGGCGCCGGGGGGCCCACCCCGCGGGAGAGGCCCGTCTCAGGCCTTGTTCATCCGGTTGTCGATCAATTCCTCGACCACCGTCGGATCGGCCAGGGTCGAGGTGTCGCCCAGCGTCCCATAGTCGTTCTCCGCGATCTTGCGCAGGATCCGGCGCATGATCTTGCCCGAGCGGGTCTTGGGCAGCCCCGGCGCCCACTGGATCAGATCCGGCGAGGCGATCGGCCCGATCTCCTTCCGGACCCAGGCGACCAGTTCCTTGCGCAGCTCCTCGGTGTATTCCTCCCCGGCATTGAGGGTCACATAGGCATAGATCCCCTGCCCCTTGATCGGGTGCGGATAGCCCACCACCGCCGCCTCCGAGACCTTGGCATGGGCGACGAGGGCGCTCTCCACCTCCGCCGTCCCCATCCGGTGGCCCGAGACATTGATCACGTCATCGACCCGTCCAGTGATCCAGTAGTATCCGTCCGCGTCCCGCCGGCAGCCGTCGCCCGAGAAGTAGTACCCCTTGTACTGGCTGAAGTAGGTGTCCACGAACCGCTGGTGGTCGCCATAGATCGTGCGCATCTGACCCGGCCAGCTGTCGGCGATGGCGAGCACGCCCTCGCATTCCACCTGAGCGATTTCCTGTCCCGAGGCGGGTTCGAGCACCACCGGCTGCACCCCGAAGAAGGGTTTGGTCGCGGACCCCGGTTTGGTCGGGATGGCGCCGGGGAGCGGGGTGATCAGGATGCCCCCCGTTTCGGTCTGCCACCAGGTGTCGACGATGGGGCAGCGGTCATGGCCGACGACCTCGTTGTACCAGTTCCAGGCCTCCGGATTGATCGGCTCGCCCACCGAGCCGAGGATGCGGAGCGAGGAGAGGTCGTATTTGTCGACATGGCCGCGGCCCTGCCCCATGAGGGCGCGGATCGCGGTGGGGGCGGTGTAGAAGATGTTGACCTTGTGTTTCTCGCAGACCTGCCAGAAGCGTCCGGCGTCGGGATAGGTCGGCACCCCTTCGAACATCACCGTGGTCGCCCCGTTGGCGAGCGGACCATAGACGATATAGGAGTGCCCGGTGACCCAGCCGACATCGGCGGTGCACCAGTAGATGTCCCCGTCGTGATAGTCGAAGACATATTCGTGGGTCATCGAGGCATAGACGAGATAGCCGCCGGTGGTGTGGACCACGCCCTTGGGCTGGCCGGTGGAGCCGGAGGTATAGAGGATGAAGAGCGGATCCTCCGCCCCCATCGGTTCCGCCGGGCAGTCCGCCGCGACATCGGCCATCGCCTCGTGCAGCCAGACGTCCCGGTCGGGATCCCAGGGGATGGTTCCCCCGGTGCGGCGCACCACCAGTTGCCTGACGTCCTGCAGGCCCGCCAGCGCCCTGTCCGCGTTCGTCTTGAGCGGCGTATTCCGGCCGCCGCGGGGAGCCTCGTCGGCGGTGATCAGGAGCTTGGCGCCCGAATCCTCGACCCGGCTGCGCAGTGCCTCGGCCGAGAATCCCGCGAAGACGATCGAATGCACCGCCCCGATCCGCGCGCAGGCGAGCATGGCATAGGCCGCCTGCGGGATCATCGGCAGATAGAGCACGACCCGGTCGCCCTTTTTCACGCCAAGGCTCTTCAGCACGTTCGCGACCTTCGAGACCTCCTCGAAGAGCTGGGCATAGGTGATGTGCTTGCTCTGCGCCGGATCGTCGGCCTCCCAGATGATCGCGGTCTGGTTGGCCCGTGTTGCCAGGTGACGGTCGACACAATTCGCGGAGACGTTCAGGACGCCATCCTCGAACCATTTGATCGAGACATTGTGGTAATCGTAGGAGGTATTCTTGACCTTCGAATAGGGCTTGATCCAGTCGATGCGCAGCCCCTGGGCACCCCAGAACGCATCCGGATCCTTGACGGAGGCGGAATACATTGCCTCGTACTGGGCAGCGTCGACTTTGGCATGGGCAACGGCTTCGGCCGATGGCTTGTGCAGCAGGTCTGTCATTGGCGTTTCGACTCCACGGATCTTCTTGTGATGGCGCGGTCAGGGACCGTGCCCGGCAAATCGAGCAATTGCGATTCGATCAGAGGGGTGTTCTTTCGCACCGTTTCCTCCGCGCGAAGATTATAATCTTATTGCTCTTGGGTGTAAAATATCACGTCTGTTGCGTTGCACAACATATGCCGCGGCATACGATAGTCGGGGACCTTGCAAAACCTCCCGCCGATGCACCGTGATTGACGCAAACTGCGCCACATGGGATAGGGGTTCATGCCCAAAACCGAACCCCTTGTCTGGCACAAAGCATGCGTTCTCGCAGTGGCGATCCTGTGCCTGATCGGTCTGGGCATCGGCCAGCCCAGGATGACCCTGGCCGACGAGGCACCCTCCGATCTCGCCGCCTATGCCATGCCGGACGGAACCCTGCCCGTCCTCTGCGCGGCGGACAAGACGCAAGGCAAGGCTCCGCACCATTCACAGCATTGCCTCGCCTGTGTTTCCCTCACCTCCTTTCCGGCGCCCCCGCCGACGCGGCTCGCGGCGCGGCGGTTGCACGTCATCGACAGGCTCAGTCTCCGGGAGACGCTCGCCCATGTGGAGCGCCCCTGGCGACGGGACCGGGCGCGCGGGCCCCCGGCGGAGCATGGTTTGACCTGACAGAACCGGGCCGGAGCAATCCGGTCCCAACAAGGGCGCGGCCTCCTTGCCCGCCCGGGACTCACATCATCAGGAATTCCCATGAAGTCCGTATTTCTCGCGGCGGGCATCTGCCTCGTCGCGCCCATTGCCCAGGCCCATATAACCTTCGAGCAAGCCGAGGCGCCCGTCGATTCCACCTACAAGGCGGTCCTGCGCGTCCCGCACGGCTGCGCCGGCGAGGCGACCAAGGTGGTGCGCATCAAGATTCCGGAAGGCGTCATCGCCGTCAAACCGATGCCAAAAGCCGGCTGGAAGCTCGAAACCGTCACCGCTCCCTATGCCGCCACCTACGATTACCACGGAACGCCGATGGACAAGGGCGTGACGGAAATCGTCTGGACCGGCGACCTGCCGGATGCCTATTACGACGAATTCGTCTTTCGCGGCATGCTCGCGGGCAAATGGGAGCCGGGCACCGAACTCTATTTCCCGATCGTGCAGGAATGCGCCACCAAAACCGAACGCTGGATCGAAATCCCGGCGGAGGGCCAGACCGAGGATGACCTCGACTATCCCGCGCCTTCGGTCAAACTGACCCCGGCCATCACCGCGGACGATTGATCATGCGGCGCGTGGCTCTGGCGCTCGCCCTCCTCGTCCTGGCGCTCGGGGCTCCATTGAGCGCCTTTGCCCATGCGCAACTGACCGGCGGCGTACCCGCCGCCGGATCGGTGGTCCCCGAGGCTCCCGCGACCCTGCGGCTCGATTACAATGAACCGGTCTCGCCGATCTCCCTCGCCTGGGTGCAACCGGACGGGCGGATTCTCCCGCTTGACGCCCGGGCCGAGGGCGCGGCTCTCGTCATTCCGGTCCCTCCGGAGACGCCGCGCGGCACCCAGACGATCAGCTGGCGCGCGGTTTCGGTCGATGGCCATCCCATCGCAGGCAGCTATGTCTTCTCCATCGGCGCGGCCTCCACGACGGCCGGAACGCTGCCAGCCCCCCGGGACGCCGCCCAGGCGGTGGTCGGGGCGCGCTTTCTTCTGACCTCTCTCATCGTCGTCGGGATCGGCGGCCTGCTGTTTTCGCGCGGGATCGATCCGGACCAGAAGGCGCCACCCTGGACGCGGCGCCTCTCCCGCGCGGCAACCCTGGCCATTCCCATCGCGGCGCTGGCGCTGCTCGGCGCACAGGGTCTCGATCTCGCGGGGCTGCCCGCCAACGCCCTCCTCACGCCCGCGCCCTGGATCACCGCCATCGAGGGGCCCTCCTTCGAGGGGGTCGTATGCGCGGCCCTGTCGGGCCTGCTCGGCGCGCTCGGGTTTCGGGCCGCCGCCCTCCTCGCCGCGCTGTCCTTCGCCTTGTCCGGGCACGCGGCCACCGCCGCGCCGGTCTGGCTGACCGGCCCGTCGATGTTTCTTCATGGGCTGGCGCTGATCTTCTGGCTGGGCGCGCTTCCCCCGCTTCTGGGATGGGCTCTCTCGGGACGGCCGGATCTCGGCCCCGCCCTGCGGCGCTTCTCGGTCCGGGCCATACCGCTCGTGGCCCTCCTGATCGCGACGGGACTCGTTCTCTCCATCGTCCAGGTCCGCCATCTTCCGGCCTTGTTCGAGACGGGCTATGGCCGGATCCTCAGCGCCAAGCTGGTCTGCGTGCTCGGCCTCCTGCTTCTGGCACTGCTCAACCGGTACTGGCTGACACCCGCCATCGCGGCGGAAAAAACGGCGGCGCGGCGGCGCCTGTCGCACAGCCTCGGGACGGAAATCGTGCTCGGCCTCGCGGTCCTCCTGCTCGCCTCGTCCTTCCGCCTGACCCCACCGCCCCGCGCGCTCGCGGCGCTGCCCGCGCCGGTTACATACGCGCATCTCCAGGGGGGCAAGGACATGGCGATGCTCGCCCTGACTCCGGGCCGCGCGGGCGTCAATTCCATCCGGATCGGATCAATGGCGGGTGCGACACCGCCCCGGGAGATGATGATTGCCTTTTCCAGGCCCGACCTCGGCATCGAGCCGATCACGATCCACGCCCGCCAGGAGCCGGACGGGGACTGGGCCGCGGGAGAGGTGATGCTCCCCGTCGCGGGCCCCTGGCGGATATCGGTCAAGATCCTGATCGATGATTACAAACAGACGAGGCTTCTGGGAAAAGCAGATCTTTCCCCCTGACCACCGCGAGGGGGGAAAGATCGTCGGGATGACGGTTCTCGCAAGTCCTCATCGCAACGACGCTCCCAGGGGGCGCGGCATCGATCGCCGCGCCCGCTCTCAGAGATCGACCTCGATCGCGAGGCCCTTCTCCTGTGCCAACCGGACCAGCCGCGCCGATACCGCCAGATCCTGCAACCCGACCCCGGTCCCATCAAAGAGCGTGATCTCCTCGGCACTCACCCGTCCCGGATGCGCCCCGGTGATGACCGCGCCGATCCGGGTGATGGAACCGGCGTCGATCAGGCCCGCCGCCACCGCGTGCTGGGCCTCGCCGATCGTCACCGACTGCGCCACCTCGTCGGTAAAGACCGTGGCCCGCGCCACCAGTTCGGCCTCCACCTCCTGCTTGCCCTTCGTATCGGTCCCCATGCAGGCCAGATGCGTGCCGGGTTTCACCTGAGCCGCCGACAGGATCGGCGCGAAACTCGACGTGATGGTGATGATCACATCCGCCTCCGCCCCGAGCCGGTCCAGATCCACCACCTCGAACGGAATCCCCAACTCAGCCGCCGCCTCCGCCAGGCGCCCGAGCCGCTCGGGACGCGGGTTCCATCCCACGATCCGCTCGAACGCCCGCTGACGCAGCGCCGCGCGCATCTGGAACAGCGACTGATGCCCCGCCCCGACCATGGCCAGAACCTTGGCATCCCGGCGCGCCAGATGGGCGATCGACACCGCCGAGGCAGCCGCCGTCCGGATCGCGGTCAGGAAATTCCCCCCCACCATCGCCGACACCCGGCCCGTGTCCGGATCGAACAGGAAGACCGTGGATTGATGATTGATCAGGCCGGGATGCTTCTCCAGATTATGCGGCCAATAGCCCCCGGCCTTGAGCCCGAGCGCCATCCCGGCCCGGTCGAACCCGCCCTTGAACCCATAGAGCGCGTCCTCATGCCCGATGGCCTCGCGCACCACCGGAAAATTCGACGCCTCGCCCCGGGCCATGGCGGCGAAGACCGCCTCCACCGCCTCGAACGCCTCGGCATCGGAGATCAAACCGGGGATCACCCGTTCCGGAACGATGATCATCAGTACCCCATGCCCCGTGCCGTGACCGGCCAGACCGCCTCGACCACGCCGCCGCGCACGGCGACATACCAGTCATGGACATTGCAGGTCGGATCGCAATGCCCCGGCACCAGCCTCAGCTTGTCATTCACCTTCAGCACCCCGGCCGGATCCTCGATCACCCCATGCTCGTCCGAGCATTTGATGTATTTCACATCCGTCCGTCCAAACACCACGGGCAGGCCGCTGTCCACCGACTGCGACTTCAATCCGGCGTCGCAGATCGCCTTGTCGGCCTTGGCATGGCTCATCACCGAGGTCAGGATGAAGAGCGCGTTCTCGAATTCCGTCTGGTCGATCCGCTGGCCATCCTTGTCCAGGATGCGCCCGTAATCGGCGTCCATGAAGGCATAGGATCCGCATTGCAATTCGTTATAGACCCCCGAATTGCCCTCGAACATGTAACTGCCCGTGCCGCCGCCGCCGACGATGTCGCACTCCAGCCCCTCGGCCTTCAATGCCTCGACCGCGTCGCGCACCATCGCCACCGCGATATCGATCTTGGCCTTCCGGTCCTCGTATCTGTCCAGATGCTGCATCGCGCCCTGATAGGCCTGCAATCCGCTGAACTTCAGACCGGGCGCCGCGTCGATCGCCCGGGCGATCTCCACCACCGCCGGCGTCGTCGTGACCCCGCACCGGCCCGCGCCGCAATCGATCTCGACCAGGCATTCGATGGTCGTGCCCTGCCGGACCGCCCCCGCCGACAGGTCCGGCACATTGGCCGGATCGTCGACACAGACGATCACCCGCGCCCCGAGCGACGGCATCCGCGCCAGCCGGACGATCTTGGCCGGATCGCGCACCTGATTGGACACCAGCACATCCTCGATCCCGGCGCGCGCGAAGGCCTCGGCCTCGGCGACCTTCTGGCAACAGACGCCGACCGCGCGGCCGACCTCGATCTGGTATTTCGCCACATCCGCCGATTTGTGCATCTTGCCATGCACCCGGTGCCGCACGCCCATCCCGGCGCAGAAATCCCGCATCTTCGCGACATTGCGCTCGAAGGCATCGAGATCGACGATCAGGCAGGGCGTCTGCACATCCTTCTCCGCCATGCCCACCCGGGCCGGAATATCATATCCGACTTCGAATTCCGCGACTTGCATCCGCTTGTTCATCTTTCCCCCCTCAGCCCTTCATCCAGGGCAGTTTATCGAGATCGACATTGCCGCCGGTCAGGATCACACCGATCCGTCTGCCCGCGAACCGCTCCCGGTTTTTCAGGATGGTCGCCAGCGGCACGGCGCAGCTCGGTTCGATGACGATCTTCATCCGCGCCCAAGTCAGGCGCATGGCATCGATGATGTCCTGTTCGCCGGCGGTCAGGATATCGGTGACATGGCGTTGCACAAAATGCCAGGTCAGCTCCCTGAGCGGAACCTTCAACCCATCCGCCACCGTATTCGGTGCGTCGTCGGCGATGATATGCCCGGCCTTGAAGCTGCGATAGGCGTCATCCGCCTGTTCCGGCTCGGCCGCGTATATCTCGACCCCCGGCGCGATGGTGGAGAGGGTCAGGCAGGTGCCCGAGATCATGCCCCCGCCCCCGATCGGCGCCATGACCGCGTCGAGCCCCTCGGCCTGTTCCAGGAGTTCACGCGAACAGGTGGCCTGACCCGCGATCACCCGCGGATCGTCATAGGGATGCACGAAATCCGCGCCCGAGGCCGCCACCACCTCGGCGAAGACCGCCTCGCGGCTGGAGGTCGAGGGTTCGCATTCCACGATCACCCCGCCATAGCCGCGCACCGCGTCCTTCTTGGCCTGGGGCGCGGTCCGGGGCATGACCACGGTACAGCCGATCCCCCGCCGCCCCGCCGCGTAGCTGAGCGAGAGCGCATGATTGCCGCTCGAATGCGTGGCGACCCCCCTGGCGGCCTTTTCCTCGCTCAATCCGAAGACCGCGTTCGAGGCGCCGCGCACCTTGAAGGCCCCGGCCTTCTGGAGGTTCTCGCATTTGAAGAAGAGCTTCGCCCCGGTCAGCTCGTCGAGAAACCGCGAGGTCAGGACCGGCGTGCGGTGGACATGGGGGCGGATCCGCTCATGGGCCGCCACCACATCGTCGAATGTGGGAACATACATCGTCATGCCGCCGCGCCGACGCGCTGCTCCAGACCGGCGGTGCCCCGGTAATACTCCGCCGCCGCCGCGACCCCGGAGCCGAGCGTGATCGGGAAATCGAGATCGGCCATCACCATCTCGGCACAGGCGAGCCCCGACAAAGCCATGACATCGGTCAGCATCCCGAGATGGCCGAAGCGGAACAGCTTGCCCGCGACATCGCCGAGGCCCACCCCGAAGGCGACGCCATACTTCTCGGCGGCCAGCGTGACGACCCGCGTGCCGTCAGAGCCTTGCGGCACCATGATCGCGCTGACCGTGTCGGAATAGAGATCGGGCGTCTTCGCACAGAGATCGAGCCCCCAGGCCGCGACCGCCCGCCGAACCCCCTCGGCCAGGCGATGATGGCGGGCAAAGACGTTCTCCAACCCCTCCTCTTCGATCATCCGGAGGGATTCGCCCAAGCCATAGAGCAGGTTGACGGGCGGCGTATAGGGAAAGCCCCCCTTGGGATTGGTGTTCAGCATGTCGCGCAGATCGAGGAAACACCGCGGCAGCTTCGCCGTCTCCATCGCCGCGATCGCCTTCGGGCTGATCCCGACGATGGCGAGCCCCGCGGGCAGCATGAAGCCCTTCTGGCTGCCGGTGATGGCGAGATCGACCCCCCACTCCTCCATGCGGAAATCCATCGAGCCGATGGAACTGACCCCATCGACCATCAACAACGCCGGATGCCCGGCCGCGTCCATCGCCCGCCGGACCGCGCCGACATCCGAACGCACCCCGGTCGCCGTCTCGTTATGCGTAACCAGCACCGCCTTGATCGCATGTCCCCGATCGGCGACCAGCGCCGCCTCGAATTCCGCCGCCGGAACCCCCGCGCCCCAGGCCGCCGGGATCACCTGAACCTCGAGCCCATGCCGCTGGCACATGTCGATCCAGCGGTGCGAAAACATGCCGTTGCGACAGGCCAGCACCTTGTCCCCGGCCGAGAGCGTATTGGTGATCGCCGCCTCCCAGCCCGCGGTCCCGGTGGCGGGAAACAGCACGACCTCTCCGGTCTCGGACTTGAGGACCTTCTTCACACCGGTGAACAGGGGCTTGAACATCTCCCCGAAACCGGCGGAGCGATGGTCGATCGTCGGCTTGTCACAGGCGTGCCGCAGACGGTCCGGAATATTGGTCGGGCCGGGAATGAAGACCGGGTTCTGGCTGGACATCGTTTCCTCCTTCTTGTTGCAGGAGGCTATACCTCAGGGAGAGTCCCATTCGCAATTTTTTTGAAATATTTTTTCATTGGACGAAAAAGAACCACAAGACATTGATCCAAATCCTGTATTCTTTTTTTCATTCCGCGAGAACAGCGGCGTCCCCTCCGGGCAAGCCATGCACCCTGGCTCGGAACCACATAGTGATCGGCCAGCCGGGGGCGGCAAGGCAACATCCCCAAGGCCACCCGCCTGAGATCCCGCCCCGAGGGCGACAGACCTCACCAAAGCGTGATCGCCCCCGCTTGCCTTGCGCCCGCCAACCGGGGAACATCGGACCATGGACAAAAGTGAGAAGCGATCGCGCGGTCGCCCCCGGGCCTTCACCGCGGTGCCCGAACAGACCACCATCCAGGCGCTCGACCGGGCGCTGACGATCCTCAAGGTGCTGGCCAATGCCGAGGGCCTGTCGCTCACCGAACTGGCGGAGGCCTCCGATCAATCCCCGGCGACGGTCTACCGGGTGCTCTCGACCTTCGCCGCGCATGACATCGTCGAATTCCAACCCGCCCGTCAGCTCTGGTTCATCGGCCAGGAGGCGTTTCGCATCGGCAATGCGTTTCTCGGCCGGGGCAATCTCGTCGAACACGCCCGGGGGGCGATGCGCGACCTGATGCTGGAAACCGGCGAAACCGCCAATCTCGCGATCCCCGACGGCGATCAGGTCGTCTTCATCAGCCAGGTCGAAACCCAGGCCCCGATCCGCGCCTTCTTCCGCCCCGGCACCCGCGGGCCGATCTATGCGGCGGGGATCGGCAAGGCCCTGCTCGCGCATTATCCGCCCGCCGAGGTCGACCGCCTGTTGCGCGCCCAGACCTTCCCGGCCTTCACCCCCAGCACCATCACCGAACGCGCCCGGATGGAGGCGGAGCTGGCGGCGATCCGGGCCCAGGGCTGGGCGATGGACGACGAGGAACGCACGATCGGCATGCGCTGCGTCGCCGCCCCGATCTTCAACGAATTCCATGAACCGGTGGCCGGCCTCTCGATCTCCGGCCCCACCGTCCGGGTGACATTGGAACGCGGCCCGGAATTCGGCGCCCTCGTCCGCGCCGCCGCCGACCGCGTCACCCGCGCGACGGGCGGCAATCTCACCGGACCCGGGGCCTGAACACCACGCGGCTTTGTTGCAACAGGATGACATCGACGATAGGATCGGGACAGTGGCGAATACCGGTGGGGGATGGCTCTGGCACTGGAGAATGCGATGCGCATTGACCGCGGCGATCCCGACGCCCTCGATCTTCCCGACCTTACCATTACCCAACTGGTGCTCGATGGCCTGGAGGGGCGCGACCAGGACCCTGTCCTTGTCGATGGCCCCACCGGACAGGCGCTGACGGCCGTCGAATTTCGCGATCGGGTCGAACGGCTGGCCGGTGGCCTGTCGGAACGCGGCATCGGTCCGGGCAGGGCCGTCGCCCTCTTCGCCCCGAACCAGCCGGACTGGTGCGTCCTCTTTCATGCGATCGCCTGGGCGGGGGGCACGGTCACGACGCTCAATCCCTCCTATACCGCCGAGGAAGTCCATCACCAGCTGCGCGATTCCGGCGCGGTCCTGCTGATCACCTCCCCGGACCTCCTGCGTCTGGCCCGCACCGGCGCCATCGCGACCTCGGTGCTGGAAATCGCCGTGATCGGCGAGGCCAATGGCGCGGTCCCGCTCGCCTCGCTCCTGGGCGATCCGCTGCGCACCACCGCCGCCCTGCCGGAGAGCCCGGCGGTCCTGCCCTATTCCTCCGGCACCACCGGCCTGCCCAAGGGTGTCGTCCTCACCCATCGCAATCTGGTCGCCAATGTCCTGCAGATTCAATGCGCCCTCGGCATTGGGCCGGGCGATGCGACGCTGGCCTTCCTGCCCTATTTCCATATCTACGGCATGACCGTGCTGATGAACCTGCATCTCGCCTTTGGCGGAACGCAGGTGACGCTGCCGCGGTTCGATCTGGAATCCGCCCTGCGCCTGATCGAGCGCCATCGCGTGCGCCATCTCTTCGTCGCCCCCCCGGTGGTGCTGGCGCTGGCCCGGCATCCCCTCGTGGACCATTTCGATCTCTCCTGCCTCCGACTGGTGATCTCGGGCGCGGCCCCGCTCGGCGCCGATCTGGAAGCGGCCTGCGCGCGCCGCGTCGGCTGTCCGGTCGCCCAGGGCTATGGCATGACGGAACTGAGCCCGGTCAGCCATTTCACCCGACCGGGCCAGGAACGCGCCGGCTCCTCCGGCCAGCCGCTCGCCCGGACCGAATGCCGTCTGGTCGATCCCGAGACCGGCGCGGATGTGGCGGCCGGAGAAGCGGGTGAAGTGTGGGTGCGCGGTCCCCAGGTCATGCGCGGCTATCACGGCAATTCCGGTGCGACAGCGGAGATGCTGACGGGGGAGGGATGGCTCCGGACGGGCGATATCGCCCGCGTCGACGCGGACGGCTATCTCTTCGTCATCGACCGGGTCAAGGAGCTGATCAAGGTCAGCGGCTTCCAGGTCGCCCCCGCCGAAATCGAGGCACTCTTGGTCACCCATCCGGGCGTCGCCGACGTGGCGGTGATCGGCGTGCCCGACGAGGCCCGGGGCGAGGTTCCCAAGGCTTTTGTCGTGCGCGCCACCGGCGCCTCGCCGAGCCTCGAAGATCTGCGGCGATTTCTGGAGGGCCATGTCGCGCCCTACAAGATCATCCAGCGTCTGGAATATGTCGAGCGGATCCCGAGGACCCCCTCCGGCAAGATCCTCCGCCGCCTGCTCCGCGCGCCCGCCCCGGCCTTCGCCTGACCCCCCGTCCGGCCCGCGCCCGCCCTATCCCCATCGGCCGCGGCCCTCCGGTTTTCATACTGGCAGGGAGCCTATCGAGCAGACCGGGACCCATGCCAACAGGCATGGGGGAAATGCCGTCAGGCCAACGGGCCTTGTCCTTTGGATCGGATCGAACCGCGCGGGCGCCGATTGCCACCCCAATTGGAGCTCTTATATTTTATATAATAAATTCAATATATTACAAGCTGCGCACGCGTGCGCAGCCTCAGCCGTCCCCCAGATCGACGTAATTCTCCGGCAGGAACCTGGGCTGACAGAGGCAGAGGAACAGCAACTCCCCCGCCCCGATATTGGCGATCCTCTGGGTCACCCCCGCCGGGATCACCACCCGGTCCCCCGGCCCGACCTCGGCGCTCTCGCCACCGATCTCCACCAGGCCCCGCCCTTCCTCGATCACATAGACCTCGACGGTCCCGATCAGGGCATGGAGCCGCGTCGTCACCCCCGCCTCGACCCGGGCCCGGGCGAGCGACATCTCCGGACAGGCCGGATCGTTCAGGATCTCGGTGATGAAGCACCGCTCCCCGGTATGGAACTCCCGCCGCCAGGGCGCTTTCATCAACCAGTCGGGCATGGTCCCCCCTTGATCCCCCGGGCGCTGTTGACAGAGCCCGACCCGCGTGCAACGCCTTGACCCCTTGCCAGGAAAGACGCCGATGTCCGCTGATCTTATCATCACGAACGCCCTCGTTGTCACCGCCGATGCCACCGCCCGCGTGATCCCGGAGGGCGCCGTCGCCGTGACCGCCGGCCGCCTGACCCGGATCGGCACCGCCGCCGAGATCGGAACCGAGGCGCGCGAACTGATCGACGCCCGGGGCCAGCTGCTGATGCCCGGCCTCGTCAACACCCATTGCCATGCCGGAGACAGCCTGTTTCGCGGCCTCGTCGAGGACCTGCCGCTGGAGCCCTGGCTCCAGACCGTCTGGAAGGCCGAGGGTGCCATCCTGACCCGCGAGACGGTCCGGCTCGGAGCGACCCTTGGCCTCGCCGAATGCCTGCTCGGCGGCGTGACCACGGTGATGGACATGTTCTGGCACCCGCGAGAGACCGTGGCCGCCGCCCGCGCGCTGGGGATGCGGGTCTCGACGGGGGGAATCTTCTTCGATTATCCCGGCGTGGATCACCTGACCCACGACCGTCGCCTGGCCGAGGCGGAGTCCTTCTTCACCGATTTCGCCGGGGCCGAGGATGTCTTTCCGGCGGCCCTGCCGCATGGAGCCTATACCGTCGGACCCGATCACCTGCGCGCGGCCAAGCGGCTCGCCGAGGCACACGGCGCCCTCTTCTGCACCCACGCCGCCGAAACCCGGGCCGAGCAGGCGGACATCCAGAACCGCTACGGCGCCTCGGTCATCCGGCATCTCGACGCGCTGGACCTGCTTGACGATGGCACGGTCCTCGCCCATTGCGTCTGGCTCGATGACGCGGAAATCGAGATCCTCGCCCGCTCAGGGGCCACGGTCTCGCACAATCCGGTCTCGAACCTGAAACTCGCCTCGGGCATCGCGCGCATTCCCGACCTCCTGGCCGCGGGAGTCCGGGTCACCCTCGGAACCGACGGGGCGATTTCGGGAAACGATCTCGACCTCTGGATGGCGCTCCGTCTCGCCGCCACCCTGCATCGCGGCGCCACGCTCCGGGCCGACGCGGTCTCGACGGCCCAGGCCCTGCGCATGGTCACCCTCGACGCCGCCGCGTCGCTGCGCGCGGCGGACCGGATCGGATCGCTGGAGGTCGGCAAATACGCCGACATGATCCTGATCGATCTCGCGCGGCCCCATGCCGCCCCGCTCTTCGACCCGCTGACCCATATCGTCTTTTCCTGCGCCAAGTCGGACGTGCGGCATGTCTTCGTTTCGGGCCGTCGTGTGGTCAAGGACGGGAGTCTCACCGGCATCGACCTGGATGACCTGCTGGCCGAGGTCACCGCCCTTACCCCACGCATCGCCGCGAGCGTCGCATGACCGACAGCGCCCGGATCCAGGCCGCGCTCCAGTCGCTGGGGTCTCCGCCTCCCGTGGAGATCGGCATCATCCTGGGCTCAGGTCTCGGTGCGCTGGCGGATCAGCTAGAGGACGCGGTCGTCTTTCCCTATGGCCGGATCACCGGCTTTCCGGTTTCCACCGCGCCAAGCCATGCGGGATGTCTGGTCGTCGGAACCCTCTTCGGGCGCGCCGTGGCGCTGATGCAGGGGCGTGTTCATCTCTATGAGGGCTGGTCGGCCCGGGATGTCGCTTTGCCGGTCTATCTGCTCGCAGCCCTTGGCGCGAGGACGATGGTGGTCACCAACGCCGCCGGGGCCCTGAACGCCGACTTCCGGCCCGGCGACGTCATGTTGATCGAGGATCACCTCAATTTCACCGGGGCCAATCCTCTGACCGGCGCCAATGACGACTCCCTTGGTCCACGGTTTCCCGATCTCAGCCGCGCCTATGACCCCGGGCTCCGGGCGCTCGCCCTCGGAGCGTCCGTTCCTTTGCGACGCGGTATCTACGCGGGAATTGCCGGTCCCTCGCTCGAAACCTCGGCGGAACGACGCTGGCTGCGGTCCACGGGCGCCGACGCGGTGGGCATGTCCACCGTGCTCGAAGTGATCGCCGCCGCGCATATCGGTCTGCCGGTTCTGGGGCTGTCCGCCATCACCAACGCGGCCACGGGCGGACCCGATCAACTGCCCGATACGATCGAAGCGGTCCTGGCCAACGCCGCCCTCGCCGGCCGGACGATCACAACCCTCTTGACAAAAATCATCCCACAATTGTGACGTTTGCGAGACAGTTCGTGACTCGCATCATCCCCTATCCGCGTTATTTTCAGGATTGTCAGGATCGTGTTGAATCAAAACCGACACAACCTGCGTTTGCATCCTTTGCGCCAGTGCTGTTGTATGAAGGTCAGAAAAATCAGCATCCGTGATTCTGGGTGTAGGGAGACTGAAAGTGAATCCGAAACTTGTCGCCTGCCTCGCTGCTTCCATGGCCCTCGGTGCCACCGGCGCCGGAGGCGTGCTTCTGGCAGGTGGGGGCATTTTGGCGGCGATTGGAACCTATTCCCTGACCGGTTCGGTATCCCTGGTTCCTATCGCGGCCCTCGCCTTTCGGGAAAAGAATCCCAATCCGGAGGCCAAGGCAGGGAACCGACCGAAACCGGCCCCCGTCTACAGCTGACCCCTCCCGGGGGTCAGAGCACGTAGCGGCTCAGGTCCGTGGATCGGCTCAAATCCCCCAGATATGTTTCAACGAACGCGGCATCGACCGTTACCTTGTCACCCGCGCGATCCGGAGCGGTGAAGCTCAACTCCTCGAATACCCGCTCCAGGACAGTGTAAAGCCTGCGGGCACCGATATTCTCGACCGAGCTGTTCACCTCGGCCGCGATACGGGCCAACGCCTTGATCCCGTCCGGGGCAAATTCGACCTCGACCTGCTCGGTCCGCATCAGTGCCGAATATTGCAGCGTCAGGGCATTGTCCGTCTCGGTCAGGATACGCGCAAAATCCTCCTCGGTCAGAGCCGTCAGTTCGACCCGGATCGGCAGACGCCCCTGCAGTTCGGGCAAGAGGTCGGAAGGCTTGGCAATGTGGAACGCGCCGGAGGCGATGAACAACACATGGTCGGTCTTCACCGGTCCATGCTTGGTTGAAACCGTGGTGCCTTCGATCAAGGGCAGCAGGTCGCGCTGCACGCCTTCCCGGCTCACATCGGCGCCCCGGGTCTCCGCCCGGGCACAGACCTTGTCGATCTCGTCGAGAAAGACGATTCCGTTCTGCTCGACCGCCTCGATCGCATCCCGCGTGACCGCTTCCTGATCGAGCAGCTTGTCCGCCTCCTCCGTGATCAACAGCGCATAGGAGGATGCGACGGTCATCCGGCGCCGCTGCTTGCGCGCCCCGAAGGCCTTGCCAAAGATATCTCCCAGATTGACCCCGCCCATCTGACCCGCCTGCCCCGGCAGCTCCATCATCGGGAACGGATTGGAGGTATCGGCCACCTCCAGCTCGATCTCCTTGTCGTCCAGCTCCCCGTCCCGCAGCTTGCGCCGGAACATCTCGCGCGTCGCATCGCGGGCTCCTTCCCCGGCGAGCGCATCGATCACCCGGTTCTCGGCGGCGGCATGGGCGGCCGCCTTCACCTTTTCGCGCATATCCGCCCGGACCATGACGATCGCCGCGTCCACGAGGTCGCGGATGATCTGGTCGACATCGCGACCCACATATCCCACTTCGGTGAATTTCGTCGCCTCGACCTTCAGGAACGGCGCCTTGGCCAGCCGCGCCAGCCGACGGCTGATCTCGGTCTTGCCCACGCCGGTCGGTCCGATCATCAGGATGTTCTTCGGATAGACTTCTTCCCGAATTCCCTCGGGCAGTTGCTTGCGCCGCCAGCGATTGCGCAGGGCCACCGCGACGGCCCGCTTCGCCGCCCCCTGGCCGATGATGAAACGGTCCAGCTCCGAGACGATCTCGCGCGGGGTCAGGTCAGTCATGAAAACTCCTCCAGTCGGGCAGTCCTCGCTCCGGGGCGCGTCGCGGGAACCCGATCAAACCAAAATATCCGGACCCGCCCCTCAGGCCTCCAGACGTTCCACAGTCAGATTGCCATTGGTGTAGACACAGATCTCGGCGGCGATCGCCATGGCCCGCCGCGCGATCGCCTCGGCGTCGAGATCCTGATCATAGAGTGCGCGCGCCGCCGCCAGCGCGAAATTCCCGCCCGACCCGATCGCGGCCACGTTATGCTCGGGCTCCAGCACATCGCCCGCGCCGGTGATCACATAGAGATCCGCGCCATTGGTGACGATCAGCATGGCTTCGAGATTGCGCAGATACTTGTCCATCCGCCAGTCCTTCGCCAGATCGACGCAGGCCCGCTGCAACTGCCCGGGCGCCGCCTCCAGCTTGCGCTCCAGCCGCTCCAGCAGGGTGAAAGCATCCGCCGTCGAGCCCGCGAAGCCGCAGATCACAGGTTTTCCGCCCGGCTCTATCCGCCGAACCTTGCGTGCCGTGCCCTTGATCACCGTCTGGCCAAGGCTCACCTGCCCGTCGCCCGCCACCACCACTCCGCCGCCTTTGCGCACCGCCAGAATGGTCGTGCCATGCCAGCCAGGAAATCCGTCGTTTTCGCTCATCAACCCCTCCGGTCCAGCAGCGGATATAGGCAGCCCGCGCGCCGATGCCTAGGGGGTTTGCTCGGCCGGTGTCCGACCCTCCCGCGGCGCCATACCGAACACTTCCCGAAACCCACGGGCAAAATGCGACCGGGAGGCATATCCCACCGCCAATGCCGCCTCCGCCACCGAGGCGCGGTTCTCCAGCAGGTCCCGCGCCACCGCCATCCGCGTCTCGCGCACCAGCCGGCGCAAGGTTGTGCCCTCCTCGGCCAACCGGCGGCGAAGAGTCGAAGCGCCGCATCCCAGTCGCCGCGCCAGTTCCGGGCCCGACCAATCATGATCGGGCGCCGTCAGCACCAGCCAGCGCAGGCGGTCCGCGATCGTGGCCTCGAACAAGGGCTGCGCCGCCGGCTCGTCGGACAGGAGCAGGAGGAGCTCGCGCAACCGCAATTCCGCCAGATGATCAGCGCGCGGGCTTTCGATCAGATCCAGCGCCGCGTGGCTGATGGTCTCGACCAGGGCACGATTGAGGGGCACGCGAACCTCGAATCCCGCGCGCGTCCGGCGTGGTCGCGGTGCCACCAGTCCCGGGCGCACCTCGATCAGGATCGATTCATAGAGGCCCAGCCGGGGATCGGGGATATTCACCACATCGAGGTCCACCCCACCCGGCAGGACAAACACATCCCCCGCCGTCAACCGGCGCTGGCAGTCCCCGATCCAGATCTCCTTGCTGCCCTGCGCCAGGATCGCCACGATCGGATGCTCCAGCCGCGCCGCCGCCACCCGCTCTGCCATCAGCGCGCAATAACTGAAGACACCCGGGCCCCGTTGCCGGAAGCCCGCGGTATCCTTGCCGCTCAGCAGGGGCCGCACACGGTCCAGCAGATCCGCTGCCAGACGGTCTGGCCCCTCCCGATCCATCTTGTTCATGCCATCATCCCCTTCGACCCAACGGAACCCATGATCGAGCGTTTCGGGCTCATTTCCGAGCGGACCCGGCTCAGGGGCAATGCGACCCCATGTTACCCCCGGACCACCGACGGACGCCATTCCGGCGCCCCGCTCGATCCGGAGTGCATCATGCTCAAGGCAACACTGACCACCGTCCTGCTCCTGACCACTGGCGCCCAAGCCGCCGAGGTCAAGCTCTGGAGGCTGGACTGCGGCGCAATCAAGGTCAAGGATCTCAGCCTGTTCTCCGATACCCTCCAGTATCAGGGACTCTCCAGGACGCTGACCGACAGCTGTTATCTCGTCAAACACGGGGCCGATCTCCTGCTCTGGGATACCGGCCTGCCGACCGGGCTCCTCCACGCCCCTTTCACCGACGATCCGCTCAGTCCCACGCTCGACAAGACCCTTGCCGAGCAACTGGCCCAGATCGATGTGAAACCCGCGGACATCGGTCGCCTGGGGATCAGCCATTATCACTTCGATCATCTCGGACAGGCCGCGGAATTTCCCACCGCGACCCTGATGATCGGGGCCTTGGACTTCGCCGCGCTCAGGACCACGCCGCCGCCGTTCGGCGCGGACCCGAGCCAGGCCGCCCCCTGGTTGACCGGGGGGGCACCGGTCGACCTCGTGACCGGGGATCGAGATGTTTTTGGCGATGGCACGGTGATGATCCTCGACATGCCCGGCCATACCCCGGGCAGCCTCGCCCTTCTGGTTCGACTGGCCGAAACCGGGCCGGTCCTGCTGAGCGGCGACGTGGTGCATTTCGCGGAGCAGATCGGCAACCATGGAGTGCCCACCTTCAACACCGACCGCGCGGAGTCGCTCGCCTCGCTGGACCGCCTGACCGCCATGGCCGATACTCTCGATGCCAAGCTGATCATCCAGCACGATCCGGCGGATGTCGCAAAACTGCCCATATTTCCGGCAGCGGCTCAGTAACGGTGCGTCGCAAGTCCTGAATTCAGGAAAAATGACAAGACCCTTCCCTTGGTGCAACAAAATGTTTGCACCAAGTCCATTTTGGAAAGAAAATTAGAATTGTCTGGAAAATTTGCTTACATGCTTGACAAAATAGGCAAAGGATAAAGCAAATCCTTGCCGCGGAGCGCCAAAGATGAACGATTCAACTTTTGTTCCGAATTCGATCATCGATGGTTTTTACGACGCCTCCGCCCAGCCGGAACTCTGGCCAAGAGCCTGGGCCGCGGCGGTTGCCAGTCTCGGCGGAACGACGGGCAGTCTGGTTGTCCAACAGCTCGGCTCCGACAAGGAGCCGATCACGATGCCGGGCTTCTCCGATACCGCGATCCAGCTTTATTTCGAACATTTCCATACCGTCGATGTCTGGGCCGAATTTCTGAAACGAGACCCCAGTCTCCGGGGATTTCTGGGCCAGGAACTCATACCTGCCGAACAGTTTGCAAGGACCGAGGTCTGGAACGATTTTTCCAAGCCGCATCTGGGCTCCTTTCATCTTGTCGGTTCCGTCATTCCGATCCGGGGTTTCGGGATCGGATATGTCGGCATCCACCGGCCCCACGACGCGCCGGAATTCGATGAGACGGAACGCGTGGCGTTCGAGAAGATGCTGCCTCATGTGCAACGGGCGCTGGAATTGCGCCACCGCTTCGGGGCCGCGACCGAGAGCCAGCGGATCGGCTTCGCCGCGCTCGACCTGATGGACTTCGGCGTGGCCGTGGTCCAGGCAAATGGAAATATCGTCTTTGCCAACGCGGCCCTGAACCAGTTCCGCGCCTATCGCGACGGTCTGATGCTCGGGCGGGCCGGTATCGGGCTGACCGCCACCAACGGCACGGATACCAAAAAACTGAGGGCTCTCATCCTTGACGCGGCCCATGGCGGGCCGGGAGGAGCAACCCAGCTGCGCCGCGAAACCAGGGCGCCGTTGATCGCCCTGGTCTCGCGCCTGCCGGAGTCATTCACAGAGGCGAGGCGGTCACAGGGTCTGGTTTTGGTGGCGGTCCATGACCCCGAAACCCGGATGCCCGATCTCGGGCTTCTGCTGAGCCAGGCTTTCGGCCTGACCCGCGCGGAGGCCGATCTGGTCCAATCCTTGTCCCGGGGGGATCGCCTCCAGGAGATTTGTGACGAGCGAGGCACCCGGATCAGCACGGCGCGCAGTCAGTTGCGGAGCATTCTCGCCAAGACCGGCACAACCCGACAAGCGGAATTATTGAGGCTGATCAGTCGGTTATCGACTGTCCAGCCCCGGACGCCCCCGGCTTAGGCCAGTTGACGTTCCACCGTTTCGGTCTCGAAGATTTCGATGACGTCGCCTTCGCGGATGTCCTCGTAATTTTCGAAGGCCATGCCGCATTCCTGAGCCACCTGAACTTCCCTCACCTCATCCTTGAAGCGCTTGAGGGTTTTCAGCTTACCTTGATGGATCACGACATTCTCGCGAAGCAGCCGAACCCCGGCCGACCGCCGGGCGACCCCCTCGGTGACGATGCAGCCCGCGACCTTGCCGACGCCGGTGATCTTGAAGACCTCCTTGATCCGGGCATAGCCGACGAACTTTTCCTTCACCTCCGGGCTGAGCAGACCCGAGGCCGCTTTCTTCACGTCATCCACCAGATCGTAGATGATCGAATAATAGCGGATCTCGACGCCCTTCTGGTTGGCGCTCTCCCGGGCGGGAGCGTTTGCCCGAACATTGAAGCCGATGATCGGCGCGTTCGAAGCTTCCGCCAGGGTGACGTCGCTCTCGGTGATCGCGCCGACGCCGGAATGCAGGACCCGAACCCGGACCTCTTCATTGCCGACCTTCTCCATCGCCTGAACGATGGCCTCGGCCGAACCCTGAACGTCCGACTTCACCACGATGGGCAGTTCCCGCACATCCTTGTCGGCCTTGGCCTTGGCCAGAAGCTGATCGAGCGTCGTCGCCGAGCCGACCGCGGCCCGTTTGTCCCGGGTCATGCGCTCGCGATAGCTTGCAATCTCGCGCGCCTTTGCCTCGTCATCGACCACGTTGAGCACATCGCCCGCCTCGGGCGTGCCGCTCAGGCCCAGAACCTCGACCGGAACCGATGGTCCGGCTTCGTCGATCCGCTGGCCCTTGTCGTTGATCAACGCGCGGACCTTGCCCCACTGCTCGCCCACCACGAAGATGTCGCCGCGCCGCAGCGTCCCCTTCTGGACCAGAACCGTGGCAACCGGTCCACGACCGACGTCGAGCTTGGCCTCGATCACCGCGCCCTCGGCCAGACGGTCGGGGTTGGCCCGCAGATCAAGAATTTCCGCCTGAAGGGCGATGTTCTCGAGCAAAGTATCCAGGCCCTTGCGGGTGACGGCGGAAACCTCGACATCCAGCACGTCGCCGCTCATCTCCTCGACGACGACTTCGTGTTGCAGAAGCTGGGTGCGGACCTTCGTCGGATCGGCGCCCGGCTTGTCGATCTTGTTGATCGCGACGATCATCGGGACATTCGCAGCCTTGGCGTGATTGATCGCCTCGATCGTCTGCGGCATCACGCTGTCATCGGCGGCGACCACCAGGACGACGATATCGGTCACCTGCGCGCCGCGGGCCCGCATCGACGTAAAGGCGGCGTGGCCAGGTGTGTCGAGGAAGGTGATCTTGGACCCGTCCTCGGCGGTTACCTGATAGGCGCCGATATGCTGGGTGATCCCGCCTGCTTCCCCCGAAACCACATTGGTCTTGCGAATCGCATCGAGCAGCGAGGTCTTGCCATGGTCGACATGCCCCATGATCGTAACGACCGGCGCGCGGGGATGCATGTTGCCCTCGTCGTCGCCAGAGGCCTGAACGATCACATCCTCGACGTCGGACTCGGAGACCCGCACGACCTTGTGGCCGAATTCCTCGACAATGAGGGTCGCGGTTTCCGCGTCGATGGTCTCATTGGCCGTGGCCATGATCCCATTGGTCATCAGCGCCTTGACCACCGCCGCCGCCCGCTCCGCCATGCGGTTGGCGAGCTCCTGAACGGTAATCGCATCCGGCACATGCACGTCGCGCACGATCTTCTCGCGCTCGCCGCCATGGTTCATCATCCGGCGCTTGTCACGCTCCTGGCGACGCTTCATCGCCGCCATCGACCGGTGACGTCCATCCTCGTCGGTGGCATTGGTGATGGTCAGTTTGCCGGAACGCCGACGGTCGTCATCGCCTTTGGCCCGGGCCGCCTTCTTCTCTTCGACCACTGGTTTCGCCGCCGGCTTCTTGGCCGTGATGGACCGACCGGCCTCGACCCGCGCGGCTTCGGCCTGAGCCGCCGCCGGATCGATCGGAGCCTCGGCCGTCGCGCCGCGCGCCGCCGGTTTTGGCCGCGCCGCCGCGGGAGCGGCCTTGGCCTCGGCTGCCTCGGCTGCCTGCTGCTCGGCCAGGGCCGCGGCCCGCTGATCGTGAATTTCCTTTTCGCGGATCGCGCGCTCCGCCGCTTCCTTCTCGGCGCGCAGACGGTTCAGCTCCGCCTCGCGCGCGGCGGTCGTTTCACGCTCCTTCTGGAGGCGCTGGGCTTCCTGCGCCTTCGCGGCCTCGACCGCCTTGAGACGCCGCTCGAACTCGGCGTCGCTCAGGTTCTGCGCCGCGGGGCCACGCGGATTGGCCGCGGTCGCGGATCCGGTTCCAGCCTTGGGAACAACGACGCGCTTGCGCTTGTGCTCGACCGTGACCGATTTGGTCCGACCGTGACTGAAGCTCTGGCGCACATGACTCGTTTCCGTGCCGGTGCCCGCGCCGCTGCCACGCAGACCGAGCGTCTTGCCCTTGCCGTCACTGTCCTTGGTATTCGTCATCCCGTCTAGCCTTTCCCGCGGGAGCCTTCCCCCGCCAATCCGATCCCGTCGCCTATATCCATCGGCTCCGGGTCCATGCCTGCCGTGCCCATGTCTGATCTGAGTCCAGTCAGCCGTGGGGCCTCGTCTCGTATCCGGTCACACAGGCCGCCCGCCAGCACGGCGGCATGTATCACATTATCCCGGCCAAATGCCAAACCCAATTCGTGTCCCAAAAGACAAGAAACCAGCGTGTTTTCTCCCGGAGGCGGTCGAAGTTCCAACCGTTCCCGCAAGGAGCCGTCCGCGGCCTGGATCAACAGCCTTGCCTTGCCAGCGACCAGGGCCGCCTTGGTCTTCTCCATTCCCGTTATCGCCTGTCCCGCCTTGCGGGCCAGGGCGATCAGATCAACCAGATGGCGCGCCATCAGCGCCTCGACCCGCTCGACCAGATCGGGCGGAACCCGCGTCGACTGCCTGGCCGCGCGCGAGAACAAGTTCTTTCTCACCGCCAGATCAAGAGCCTCGCGCTCGGCGCTGACCCAAATTCCCCGACCCGGCAATCGCTCCGCGAGATCGGGCACGATTTCATCGTCCGGACCCACGACGAAGCGAATCAGACCCGCCTTGGGCTGGCTCTCACGCGTGGCGATACAGCGCCGCTCGGGATCGTCCCTCGTCTTCACCCGGCCTCCGCGTGCCAATCCCTGCCTCAGTCCTCTTCCGCCTCGGGAGCGTCTTCGACCGCTTCCGGTTCGACCCAGCCCAACTGAACCCGCGCATTCATGATCAGGGTCTGCGCCTCCTCGAGACTCATCTCGAATTTTTCCAGCAGACCGGTATCCTTCACCCGCTTGCCATCGACGGTCGTGTAACCACCCGACAATTCCCAATCCGCGCAGGTCGCGAAATCCTCGAGAGTCTTGATCCCGTCCTCAGCCAGCGCCTCGATCATCTGCGGGGTCAGACCTTCGAAATCGAACAGGCTTTGCTCGACACCCAGCTCCCGCGCATGCTCGATTGCCTTGGCGTTCAATTCATCCAGGCTCTCGCGCGCCCGGGCCTGCAATTCCTCGGCTGTGTTCTGATCGAAGCCATCGATGCTCAACAGCTCGTCGATATCCACATAAGCGACCTCTTCGAGGGTTGCAAATCCCTCAGCCACCAAAAGTTGTGCCACCATCTCATCGACATTCATCGTGTCCATGAAAAGCTGCGTGCGTTCAGCGAATTCCGCCTGACGCCGCTCGCTTTCCTGGGCCTCGGTCAGGATGTCGATGTCGAAGCCGGTCAACTGGCTGGCCAGACGCACATTCTGGCCCCGCCGTCCGATCGCGAGGCTCAACTGCTCATCGGGGACGACCACCTCGATCCGGTCGGCATCCTCGTCGAACACAACCTTGGAAACCTCGGCCGGCTGGAGCGCGTTCACCAGGAACGTAGCCGGATCCTGATTCCACGGAATGATGTCGATCTTCTCGCCCTGCAATTCCGTGACCACAGCCTGAACCCGGCTGCCGCGCATGCCCACGCAGGCCCCGACCGGATCGATCGAACTGTCATAGGAAATCACGCCCATTTTCGCACGGGAGCCGGGATCGCGGGCCACGGCCTTGATCTCGATGATCCCGTCGTAAATCTCCGGCACTTCCATCTTGAACAATTCCGCCAGAAACTCCGGCGCCGTCCTCGACAGGAAAATCTGCGGCCCGCGGGTTTCCAGACGCACGTCCCGCACCAGTGCCCGGACCCGGTCGCCATTGCGAAAGGCCTCGCGCTGGATCAACTGGTCGCGCCGCAGGATCGCCTCGCCCCGACCGACATCGACGATCACATTGCCATATTCGGTCCGCTTCACCACGCCATTGATGATTTCGCCGACACGGTCCTTGAACTCCTCGAACTGACGCTCACGCTCGGCCTCCCGGACCTTCTGCATGATGACCTGCTTGGCCGATTGCGCGGCGATCCGTCCAAAATCCATCGGCGGCAGCGGATCGGTCAGGTAATCGTCGAGCTGCGCATCCGGCTTGATCGCCCGGGCTTCCTTGAGAGTGAGTTCGGTGAAATGGTTCTCCACCTCCTCCACCACATGGCGGTAGCGGGTCATGTTCAACTCGCCCGACTTGCGGTCGATCTTGGCCCGGATGTCGTATTCGGCACCATAACGCGACCGCGCCGCCTTGCCGAGGGAATCCTCCATCGCCTCGATCACAAGGCTCGGCTCGATCATTTTCTCGCGGGCGACCGCTTCGGCGATCTGCAGCAGTTCCAGCCGGTTGGCGGAGGTCACGCTCATCACAGTTCCTCTTTTTCGTCCGGCGTGCCAATTGCCTCAACGCCGGTTTCCTCAATTTCCTCCGCCTCGATCTCGTCGAAGGCGCTTTCGTCGAACTCGTCGAACCCCTGCGCCTTGCGGGCGGCGAGACTCTCGGCGATCAGATCATCGGTCAGGACCAGCTTCGCGTCGGTGAGCCAGTCGAAATCGAGACCGATGGTTCCTTCCGCGATCTCGATCAGGACTTCGTTGCCCTCGACCCCGTGCAACACTCCCTTGAAGCGCCGACGCCCTTCGATCAGCTCCGATGTCTCGAGCTTGACCTCGTAATCGGCATAGCGTTCGAAATCCTTCAACCGGGTCAGCGGCCGGTCAATGCCCGGAGAGGAGACCTCCAGCACATATTCGCCGCTGACGGGATCCTCGACATCGAGCACGGCGCTGACCGCCCGGCTGATCCGGGCACATTCGTCGACCTCGATGCCTCCCTCCGGACGTTCCGCCATGATCTGCAGGGTGGCGCGCTTGCCGCCCATCAGGCGAATGCGCACGAGCTCAAATCCCAGCCCTTCGATGGTGGGCTGGACGATGCCGGCGAGACGGCGATCAATTGCGGCTTTGGCGACCAGATCGGCCAACTGAGACTCCTTGAGGGTGCAGGCACTTGGGGTCAAGCACAAAAAAACGGGCGCGCGGCCCGTTCAACTGTCCGGTGGAAGGGAGACGTTCGAGCCTGCCCGCCGCTGTTGAAGCGGATATAGGCGGGTGTCCGGGCGGATGCAAGGGCATTCCTCCAGACATCCGCCAATTATCGGGGCTTTTATCCGTGCTCAGCCGGCGTATTCACGCACCAGATCCACTGAGCCAAGTTTCTGGAACAAGACTACACTTCCGAAGGAATGCCTGGGATCATAGACAAAATGCTTCCGGGCCATTGTCTCGAACAGCCGATTGACACCCGACAGCCCGGTCACATGATCGTGCAGTTCAAGATAGACCCGGTCCACTCCTCCGAGATCGGCCTCCTCGAACAGGAAGGTCTCGGCGCCCTCGATATCGCAGATGATCAGGCTCACCCCCTCGTCGCGGATCAGCGCGTCGAGATTGCAGGTCGGCACATCAACCGTGGCCATATAAGGATTCGGGCCCGGCATCAGGGATCCCATCCAGAAGTCCTCGCGCAGATAGAATGTCATGCGCTCAACATTCTGGTTGGTCAGAACCGCGTTCAGAAGGCGCACCTTGTGAACGTTATTAACCGCGTGCAGGCGCGCCATATAGTCGATCAGGAACGGATTGGCCTCGACGGCGATAACTCCGCTGACACGCCTTTGTCGGGACACAAGGGTCGAGATATAGCCTATCCCGGCGCCTATTTCGAGCACCTGGTCGCCAGGCCGCACGATGGCCGCGATCTGGCTCGCTTCTTCTGCTTCAAACCGGCCTGTGAGCATGGCTCGCCGGATCGCAGGGGTGATAACACTTTCGTCATCGGGGATCAGTACACCGCCGATGTCCAGAAACGTATCAGTTGATTGATTAACACGCAAAGATTCTCCCATAGGTTGAATTAAGCGGATTTTTGCTCTGATGTCGAGCAGGAACTCAACCTCTGGGAATTTTCTTTTTTGCGCGAACGCGCTATTTCGGGCTTCGTTTCGCAAGGATCCGTTGCAGGGTCCGGCGGTGCATGTTCAATCGCCGCGCCGTCTCGGACACATTGCGATCACAAAGCTCGAAGATACGCTGGATATGCTCCCAGCGCACCCGATCGGCGGACATCGGATTTTCCGGAGGCATCGGTTTGGTGCTCACCCGGGACAACAAAGCGCCGGTGATATCGTTGGCATCGGCGGGTTTGGAAAGATAATCGGTGGCCCCGATCTTCACCGCGGCAACCGCCGTCGCGATCGCACCATAGCCGGTCAGGACGACAATCCGGGAATCCGGCCGCAAAACCCGAAGCAATTCAACAAGTTCCAGTCCGTTTCCATCTTCGAGCCTGAGGTCGATGACGGCAAAGGCCGGGGGATTCTCCATAGCCGCCGTCCGTCCGGAGGCCACCGACTCCACCGCTGTCACTTCGAATCCGCGCTTTTCCATGGCCCGCGCCAGCGAGCGCCGGAACGATTCATCATCATCGAGGATCAGCAGCGACCGATCCGGACCGATCTCTTCCTGGACAATACCGACCACGACGGGACCTTCCCCTTTTGTTGTTTCCGCGCTTGCTATCTTGTCCCGAGGGCCATTCAGGCAAGATCAGATCTTGGCGGCGAAACAGGCAACCGAGGTCGCGATGGCCTCGGGACTTGCATCAGACCCGTAGAATTCAAGAAATCCATGACCGGGTGCGACGAGATAGGTAAAGGTGGAATGATCCATGAGATAATCGCCAGGCGATCCTTCTCCCTTGCGATAATAAACCTTGTAGGCCGCCGCCGCCGCCGCCACCTGCTCAGGATTGCCGGTCAGGCCGATGATCCGCGGGTCGATCGCCTTGACGAACTGTCCCACGCTGTCCGGCTTGTCCCGCTCGGGATCGATGGAAATGAAGATTTGCCCGACATCGACGCCCTTGTCGCGGAGTTCCTGAGCCGCGAGCGAATTGCGGGACAGGTCGGTGGGACAGATATCGGGACAGAAACCATAGCCGAAATAAACCAGTGACGGCTTGGTGATCACCTGGGCATCGGTCACTTCACGGCCGTCCGTTCCGACCAGGGTGAACGGACCGCCGATCGTCGCGGCTCCCCCGGCGACCACGCCCCTCTGGCAATCGGCGAAGGCGGTCTCTCCGCCAGGCTTCATGGCAAGATAAAGCGATACGCCCAGAACAACGACGACCGCGGCGCTCGCCAAAAGCGCAATTCGTTTGGTAAACACCCGTTTCCCCCAAGCGCTTCTCACGGGCAACTTGTGGCATGCGCATCCGTCCGCATCAAGGGCGGCCCGCCATTTGCCTTGATCCCGCCGGAAACGAGGCTACTGCTGCGCCATGAGCGATCCGAACCTGTCCTTTCTGTCCGACGATGCCCGCGGCTCCTGGCTGCGACTGCGCACCCTGATCCTGCTCCGCTGGCTCGCCATTCTCGGCCAGACCGCCGCGGTGCTGCTGGCCACCTTTTCGCTGGAATTGCGCATCCCCCTGGGCCTCTGCGCAATCGTGATCGGCGCCTCGGTCATTCTCAATTGCACCGCGATGCTGGCGACGGCCGAAAACCGTCGCCTGAACGAGCGCGAGGCGACGCTGACCCTGCTCTTCGATGTCGGCCAGCTCGGCGCCCTGCTCCTGCTCACCGGTGGTCTGAACAATCCCTTCGCCCTGCTGATGATCGCGCCGGTGACCATCTCGGCCTCGGTGCTCTCCCCGCGCAGCACGATCCTGCTCGCCACGGCCGCCTGTGCCATCATTACCGCGCTGGTCTCGCTTTATATTCCGCTGCGGCTCGCCGATGGGGAAATCCTGGCACCGCCGCCGCTCCTGATGCTGGGCAACTGGGCTTCGATCGTGCTCGGCATCGCTTTCCTGTCCTATTATGCCCGTCAGGTCAGCGGCGAGACCTTCGACATGTCCCAGGCCCTGAGTGCCACCCAGATGGCGCTGGGCCGGGAACAGAAGCTCACCGCCCTGACCGGCGTGATCGCCGCCGCCGCGCATGAACTTGGAACACCGCTCGCCACGATCAAACTGGTCTCGACGGAACTCGCGGAGGAACTGGCCGACCGTCCGGCGCTGCGCGAGGACGCCTTCCTCATCCGCTCCCAGGCGGAGCGCTGCGCGGAAATCCTCCGCGCGATGGGACCGAGCGGCCACGAGGACACCCAGGTGAATTTCGCTCCGATTTCCGCCGTGCTGGAGGAGGCCGCCGCGCCCCACGCCGAACGCGGCATCCAGATCGTCACCCGCGTCCAGGGCCGCCTCCTCGGCGAAGCACCCTATCCGCAGCCCGAGCTGGCCCGCAGTCCCGAAATCATCCAGGGCCTGCGGAACCTTGTACAGAATGCCGTGGACTTCGCCCATTCCACCGTCTGGATCGACATCGACTGGAGTGCGACGATGTTGCGGACAACGATCGGCGACGACGGCCCCGGCTATCCGCCCGATGTCCTGGGCCGCATCGGGGATCCCTTCGTGCGCAAACGGGCGGCGCCGCAAAAGGAACGACCCGGATACGAAGGCATGGGCCTCGGGCTCTTCATTGCCAAGACCCTGCTCGAACGCTCCGGAGCCCAGCTCGAATTCGGAAACGCCCCCGACCCGGATGGCTTCGAGGAGGAATCCGATTGCGATGAACCGACCGGCGCACGCATTGTCGTCACCTGGCCGCGCGCGCGCGTCACCCGGCCCTCTGACAAGGCGCGCCGAACCCTTCTCTCCGGTTAATTCCCCATTAAGCATAACTCCCTACTGCTGACACCCAGTTGCAATCTGCGAACTTGACGCGTTGGGAACCAGATGAACTTTGACGGACTGGCCCTGTCCGACTGGCATTTGCTCGTGCCCCCCCGCGAAGCGATCGGGGCCGCCGTGGCCAGCGCGATCGCCACGGTGGTCCTGCTCGCCTCCATCGCTCCGTGGGTGATCCGCCGCCGTGACAAGGCCGGACCGCCGCCCGAGGGGGCCGAAGCCGATACCCGCCTGTTTCAGATCGTCGGATCCAACCTCCGGCCGATGACGGAACCCGCCCGCGCGATGATCGAGAGCCTCGGGATCTCGGGCGGACGACTGGGCGCGTTTTGCGAATATTTCTCCGCCGACTGCCCCGAAATCCGCAAGGACATCGAGGCGCTGGTGATTTATGGCCGCGCCTTTCGCCACCACATCCCCCGCCGCGACGGAACCGCTTCGGAAATCATCGGCGAACCCCGGGGCAGCGCCGCGTTCCTGTCGATCCGGGCGGCGAGCGAAGAGGCGCTGGCGCTGAAGCGGACCCAAGCCCAGCTCGATGCCACCACGGTCGAGGCACGGTTCCTGCGCGATGTCCTCGACCACGCCCCGGTGGCGGCCTGGACCAAATCCGCCGACGGCCAGATCACCTGGGCGAACATGCACTACCAGGACCGGTTTTTGTCCCGCGACGAAGAGTTGCCCGACTATCGCATCCGCGATGCCTTTGCCAATGTGCTGGAGGAGGTTCCCCTGACCTCCCGGGCGGGAGGAATGCGCCGCCGGGTGGCGATCCCGGGCGCGCGCGCCAATGCCAGCAGCTGGTTCGAAATCAGCGAAGTCACCCTCCCGTCCGGAGAGACGCTGGGCTATGCCCTCGCCGCCGATGACCTGGTCGCGGCGGAGGGCTCGCTCCGCCGTTTTATCGAAACCTTGACGGAGACCTTCGCGCATCTGCCGATCGGCCTCGCCGTCTTCGACAAGAATCGCCGCCTTGGTCTTTTCAATCCGGCGCTCACCGATCTGGTCAAGATCGACGCGGTCTGGCTCGCGGGCCGCCCCTCGCTCAGGGATTTTCTCGAACGGTTGCGGGAAACCCGTCAGATGCCGGATCAAAAGGACTTTGCTTCCTGGCGTCGGAAACTCGGCGAACTGGAAGAGGGGGCGCGGGACGGAACCTACGAGGAAAACTGGCTCCTGCCCTCGGGCAAGATCTTCCGGGTCACGGGCCGCCCCCATCCCCAAGGGGCGCTGGCGTTTCTGTTCGAGGATATTTCCTCATCGATTCTGCTCGAACGCAAATACCGGCAGGAACTCGAACTCGGCCAGGCGACCCTCGACCGCATGATCGAAGCCGTCGCGGTCTTCAACATGTCGGGCATGCTGGTCTTCGTGAACGCCGCGTTCGAGGAGCTCTGGAAGCTCGCACCGCTCGACCGGCTCGATGGACCCGGGGTCGCGGAGATCACCCGCTTCTGTGCGGAACGATGCCAGCCCAGTCCGATCTGGGGGCAGATCGCGGAGTTCGCCACCGCCGCCGAGGCCCGCACCAGCTGGACGGCCGTGGTCGAGACCATCGAAGGCCGTTCCCTGCATCTCCTGGTCGCCCCGTTGCCCGACACCTCCTCCCTGGTCGTCTTCCGGGATCTCTCCGCTGAAACCGCCCAGATGCGAGATGCCGGAAACAGCCTCGCCGCCGGTCGCCGCGACCGCGACGCCGATGGCCTCGTGAAGGATCTCGCCCTGGAGCAGCTCCTGCTGCCGGCGGAAAAGGCCGTCGAGGAGCTTTCGACGCTTGTTGCCAATGCGAATGCCGCGGATGTCCTTTCGACTCTCGAAGCGACGGCGCAGGCGCTTCGGGACGGGCTCAGGCGGTCGCGGGAATTGCGCGACCTCTCCGGAGCGCCGCGGGTCGAGGGCGTGTTGTCTCCCCTCGCAAGCGCCTTGACCCGACGCGGTCTCTCGCTGGTTCCCTGCCAGGATGCCCCCCTCTGGGACGCCACCATGCGACGTGTCGCGTTCGCCCTTGGTCTCGCCGCCGCGGATTTCGCCTTGCCCGGCGCGGACATCGAACTGGAAAGCGAACTTCGCGCCGACCGCCGCCGCCTGCGCGCCATGACGGCGACCCCCCTGCGATCGATGCGTTCCGAGAGTATCCCGATCGGCGTGGCCCGGCGTCTCGTGGAGGCGGCCGGTGGATCGTTCAGGATCGCCCTCGACGGTCAGACCGCGACTTTGACCGCGGAACTGACCGCGACCGACAGTTCCGAGACGAGCACCCCACGCGCCGGGGTTGCATGACCCCCGACATGGGCTTGCGCCTGTCGACCGGGGTTGTAGAACGGCCAGCGAGTTTCACGTTGGATTGGGCCCGGCATTGGTCGCAGAAATTTCCTTGCCCGATGCCCGGGCGACCGAGGCGCTGGCGCGCTCCCTCGCTCCCCATCTTGGGCCCGGCGATCTGGTCTGCCTGACGGGCGGCCTCGGCGCGGGCAAGAGCACTTTCGCCCGCGCCCTCATCACCGCCCGCCTCGGCCGATCCGAGGATATTCCCTCTCCCAGTTTCACCCTCGTTCAAACCTATGACCTTGGCGACACCGAACTCTGGCATGCCGACCTCTATCGTCTCGGCGACATTTCGGAGATCGGCGAGCTTGGCCTGGAGGACGCCTTCGCCCAGGCGATCTGTCTTGTCGAATGGGCTGACCGGCTCGGCCCCGCCCTGCCATCCCGGCATCTGACCCTCGCCTTCGATTTCGCCTCCCATCGCTCCGAGGGTCGGCTGGTCCGGATTGCTCCGGCCGGCCCCGGTTGGGACTGGCTCTCGCGGAGCCTTGAGGCATGACCCGGTCCGACATCATCGCGGCCTTTCTGGCCGACCGGCCCTGGGCACGGGTGCCTCTCGCCGGCGACGCCTCGGCCCGCCGTTACGAGCGGCTGCGCGACGGCGACCGGCGGGCGATCCTGATGGATGTGCCCCCGGAGTCCGGCCTTGCACTCACACCCTTCCTCTCCGTCACGCGCTGGCTCCGAAGCCATGGCCTCTCCGCGCCCGAAATCCTCGCCGCCGATCCGGAAAACGGTCTGTTGCTTCTGGAGGATCTCGGCGACGATCTCTTCGCGGTCCTTTGCGCCGCCGATCCTTCCCACGAGCCCGAGCTCTACGCCGCCGCGATCGACCTGCTCGCCCATCTCCAGACCCTGCCGCCCCCGACCGACTGGACCCCGCCGCCCTATGACAGGACGGTGCTGATGCGCGAGGCACGGCTGCTCACGGAATGGTACGCCCCCCTGTCTGGCGATCTCGCCGCCGAATTCGACGCCCGCGCCGAGGATGTATTCTCGCTGCTCGCCGCGCCGACGGTCCCGATCTACCGCGACTATCATGCCGAGAATCTGCTCTGGCTGCCCGAGCGCGTGGGTTTTGCGAAGATCGGGCTGCTCGACTACCAGGACATGCTGATCGGCCATCCCGCCTATGATCTCGTCTCGCTCCTGGAGGACGCGCGCCGCGATATCGCTCCGGACCTGCGCGCGCACCTTCTCAGCCGCTATCTTGACCGCGCCGGGGCGGATCGCGAAACATTCGTCCGCGACGCCCATATCCTCGCCGCGCAGCGCAACATGAAAATCCTCGGTCTCTTCACCCGACTCCATCGCCGCGACGGCAAGCCGCGCTATCTCACGCTCCTGCCCCGGGTCTGGGGGTTGCTCCAGTTAGACCTCGCGCATCCCGCCCTCGCCCCGCTCCGCGACTTCGTCACCCGCCACGTGCCCGCGCCATGACCCCTGATACAGTGATGATCTTCGCCGCCGGCCTCGGCACCCGCATGGGGGAATTGACCCGGCACCGGCCGAAACCAATGATCGAGGTCGCGGGTCGGCCACTGATCGACCATGCCCTCGCGCTGACCACCGGACTGGCGCGCATCGTCGTCAACACCCACGCCCATGCCGACCAGATCCGCGACCATCTCGGCGACACCGTTCTGATCTCGCATGAACCCGAGCGGCTCGAAACCGGCGGCGGGCTCAGGAATGCCCTGCCGCTCCTGGGCCAGGGTCCGGTCTTTACCCTCAACGCGGACATGGTCTGGACCGGGAACCCGCTTCTGGAACTCGCACGCCACTGGGATCCCGCCCGGATGGATGCGCTGCTCTGTCTGGTGCCGCGCGACGCCGCCGTCGGCCATGCCGGATCCGGCGACTTCGACCGCGCGCCCGATGGCCGCCTCGCCCGGGGCAGCGCCTGTGTCTATACCGGGGCGCAGATCATCAAGACCGACACCATCGCCACCCATCCCGAACGGATCTTTTCGCTCAATGCGATCTGGGACCCGATGATCGCCGCGGGCCGCCTGTTCGGCATCCCGCACCACGGCACATGGGTCGATGTCGGCCGGCCCGAGGGCATCGCCTTGGCCGAGGCGGAACTCGCCCGATGACCCGCGTCTTCGCCCTGCCTCCCGGCGCCGACTTCACCCGCGCCCTGGTGGCGGGGCTGGCCGCGCGCTTCCAGGATCAACCGCCCGAGGCCCTCGCCCGAGTCGAAATCTGGGTCAATACCCAGCGCATGCGCCGGGCTCTGATCGACCGCCTGATCGAGGGCGCGGCCCGTCTGCTCCCCCGCGTCCGTGTCCTGACCGATCTCGCACCGCCCCCCTCCACCTCCGACCTGCGGCGCAAGCTCGAACTCTCCCGCCTCGTCTCGGCCCTGCTCGCGGCGGAACCGGGGCTCGCCGCCGGGACCGCCGCCTTCGACCTCGCCGACTCCCTCCAGGATCTGCTCGATGAGATGCAGGGCGAGGGGATCCCGGTCTCCGACTTCTCCCGCATCGACGCCGCCGAGCATGCCGCCCATTGGCAACGCAGCCTGCGGTTTCTCGAAATCCTCGCCAGCTATCCGATGACCACCGGCCAGGGCCGGCTCCGCGCCACGGTGGACGCGCTCGCCGCGCGCTGGGCCATCGACCCGCCCCCGCATCCCGTCCTGGTCGCGGGCTCCACCGGCTCGCGCGGCGCCACCCGCGCCTTCATGGCGGCGGTGACGCGCCTGCCCCAGGGCGCGCTGATCCTGCCCGGCTTTGACGATACCCTGCCCGCCAGGGTCTGGGACCGGCTGGGGCGCGATGACACCGGCGCCGCCGATCATCCGCAATATGGCTTCCGCCGACTGGCCGAGGCGCTTGGTTTCGACCCCGCCGAGGTGCGCCCCTGGGTCCCCGTCGAACCGCCCTGCCCCCCGCGCAATGCCCTCGTCTCCCTCGCCCTGCGCCCCGCCCCGGTCACCGATCAATGGCGCATCGAAGGGGCCGCGATGAAACCCGACCTCGACGCGGCGCTCCAATCCGTCACCTGGATCGAGGCGCCCGACCCCCGGGCCGAGGCCCTCGCCCTTGCCCATGCCCTGCGCGAGGCGGCGGAAACCGGGGCACAGGCCGCGCTCGTCACCCCGGACCGCGTCCTCGCCCGCCGGGTGTCGGTGGAACTCGACCGCTGGGGCATGATCCCCGACGACAGCGCGGGACGACCCCTCGCCCTCACGCCGCCGGGGGTCCTGCTCCGCCGTCTCGCCGATCTCGCAGGCGCGCCGATCGCGGCGGATGCGCTGCTGAGCCTGCTCAAACATCCCCTCACCAACAGCGCGGCCGATGCGCGCACACCCCATCTCGCGCTGACGAGCCGGCTGGAACTCGATCATCTGCGCGGCGGCGCCCCCCATGTCGATTTCGATCATTTTTCGGATTGGGCGCGGAAAAACCAGGCCGAACCCTGGATCGACTGGCTGCGCGCGACCCTGACCCCGCTTGTCACGACCCGCTCCCTGTCGCTCACCGACTTCACCGCCCTGCATTTCGCCGCCGCGGAAGCGCTCGCCGCCGGGCCATCCCGCGGGGAACACAGGCTCTGGGACAAGGAGGCGGGTCAACAGGCGCTGGCCCTGATGCAATCCCTGACAGCCGATGCCGAGGTCTATGGCACGGTCTCCCCGGCCGAATACCGCGCGCTTCTCGCCTCGCTGATGGCCTCGCGCGCGGTCCCCGAGGAGGCCGTCGTCACCCACGGAAGCATCGCGATCTGGGGCACCTTGGAGGCGCGGGTGCAATCGGCCGATCTGGTGATCCTCGGCGGGCTCAACGAAGGGATCTGGCCGCGCCTGCCCACGCCCGATCCCTGGCTCAGCCGCGCCATGCGACGCTCGATCGACCTGCCGAGCCCTGAGGGCCGGATCGGCCTCTCCGCCCATGACTTCCAGCAGGCGATGGGGGCGCACCGCGTCATCCTCAGCCGCGCCGCCCGCGACGCCGACGCCCCCACCGTCGCCGCCCGCTGGCTCTCGCGGCTCGAAAATCTCCTGCTCGGCCTCGGGCCCGAAGGTCCGGCCGCGCTGGCCGCCGCCAAGGCGCGCGGGGAACGGCTCTGGAAAACCGCCGCCTGGCTCGACCGCCCGGAACAGAGGATCCCCCCCGCCCCGCGGCCCGCGCCCCGGCCGCCCCGCGCGGCATCGCCCGCCGAACTCTCTGTCACCCAGATCGAAACCCTGATCCGCGATCCTTACGATATCTATGCCCGCAAAATCCTGAATCTGCGTCCTCTCGATCCGCCGGGCCGACAGCCCGATGCGCTGGAACGGGGCAGCGCGCTGCACGCGGTCATGGAGGACTTCCTGAACCAGGGCGTGCTCGACGCCCCGACCTTTCGCGCCGCCGCCGCCAGGGTTCTGGCGCGCGAGGCGCCTTGGCCCGCCGTCCGGGTCATCTGGACCGCGCGCCTGATGCGACGGATCGACTGGATCCTCGCGGGCGAGGCGGAGCGCCGGACCCGCGCCGATCCGGCGGCGCAGGAGGTCCGCGGCCGACGGATCCTCCACGGCCTGCCCGCGCCCTTCGCCGTTACCGCCAAGGCGGACCGGATCGACCGCGCGGTCGATGGTCTCTATGCGATATATGATTACAAATCCGGGGGATTGCCGTCCGAGAAACAGGCGGCGGCCTTTCATCTGCAACTCCCGCTCGAAGCCGCGATCGCCGAGACCGGCGGTTTCGCCGGTCTGCCCGCCGCCTCCGCCTTTCATCTCGAACTGATCGGGCTCGGCACGGGCAAGACGCTCCGCATCGAGTCCGACCCCGTGGCCATCGCCCAGACGCTCGCGCGTCTTGTCGACCTGATCCGCCGCTATCAGACAGGCGCGCTCGGCTATGTCGCCCGCCTGCGCCCGGAACGCCTGACCTTCGTCAGCGATTACGATCATCTGTCGCGCCATGGCGAATGGTCGGATGGCCAGACGCCGGAGGTGGCGGGATGGTGACCGAGGCGACCCGCGCCCAGATCGAGGCCTCGACCCCGAACGCGTCGAGCTGGGTCTCCGCCAATGCCGGATCGGGCAAGACCAGCGTTCTGACCAACCGCGTGGCGCGTCTCCTGCTCTCGGGCACCGATCCCCGGCGCATCCTCTGCCTGACCTATACCAAGGCCGCCGCCGCCGAGATGCAGAACCGGCTGTTCCGCACCTTGGGCCAATGGGCGATGCTGGAGGAGGCGGCCCTGCGCGCCGCCCTCAGCCGTCTGGGCGAGCCCGGCGAGACGATCCCGGTGGCCGATCTCGATCAGGCGCGCACCCTTTTCGCCCGCGCCCTCGAAACCCCGGGCGGCCTCAAGATCCAGACGATTCACGCCTTTTGCGATGCCCTGTTGCGCCGCTTTCCACTGGAGGCGGGGATCTCTCCGCTCTTCACGGTCCTGGAGGATCGTCAGGCCCAGGCCCTGCGCGAGGAGGTTCTCGACGATCTCGCCGAGGAGGGGCTTCTCCAGGATCTCGCGCCCTACCTGTCCGGCGACGATCCCGATGCGCTGCTGCGGGAAATCACCCACAACCGGGCCGCCTTCGCCGGTCCCTTCGATCCCGACCGCCTCGCCGCCCAACTCGGCGCCACTGGTTCTCCGTCCAGTCTCTTGTCCGGGGTCATGCTCCCCGACACAGCCGAGCTTCTGCAACGGTGGCTGCCAATCCTCGCGGCGGGCGGTGCGAACGATATCAAGCTCGGCAATACCCTCGCCTCCGTTCTGGTCGCCGAGGATCCGGACCGGATCCTCCTCCTGCTCGAAGGCGCCCTGCTCACCAGCTCGGGCGCGGCACCCTATACGGCAAAGATCGACAAGATTCCCGCCAAGGCGATCCGCGCCGCCCACCCCGATCTGACCGAAAAGCTCAACGCCCTGATGTCACGCGTGGAATCCACGCGCACGCCCCGTCTCGCCTATCACGCCCTCGCCCGGTCGAGCGCCCTGAACCGGTTCGCCCGCGGCTTTCTCGAACGCTTCGATGCCCGCAAGCGCGCCCTGGGGCGGCTCGATTTCGACGATCTGATCGCGCGCGCGGGGATCCTGCTCGAACGCCCCGAGACCGCCGCCTGGGTGCTCTATCGGCTCGACGGCGGCCTCGACCATATCCTCGTCGACGAGGCCCAGGACACGAGCCCGACCCAATGGCGCATCATCAAGGCGATCTCGGCGGAATTCTTCGCAGGCGAGGGCCCCGACCGCACCATCTTCGTCGTCGGGGACGAGAAGCAATCGATCTACAGCTTCCAGGGCGCCGATCCGGTGGCCTTCGGCGACACCCGCCGCGTCTATGCGGAAAAACTCGCCGCGATGAACCGGGAGCTTCGCCGCTGCGACCTGCTCTATTCCTTCCGCTCCGCGCCGCCGATCCTCGCCCTCGTCGACGCGGTCTTCACCGGCCTGCCCGACAGCGGCTTTGGCGCCGTCACCCATCTTGCCAACAATCCTGACCTGCCCGGCCGTGTCGAACTCTGGCCTTTCCTGCCCAAGCCCGGCAAATCCGAACCCTCCGCCTGGGACGATCCGATCGATGCACTTCCCCCCGACGACCCGGTCGCCCTGCTCGCCAACCGGATCGCCGCGACCCTGCGCGACTGGCTCGACCGCGGGCTCTGCCTTCCGGGAACCGACCGGCCGATCCGCGCGGGCGACGTGCTGCTGCTCGTCCAGCGCCGGGGGGAACTCTTCGAACAGATCATCCGCGCCCTGAAACAGGCCAACGTTCCGGTCGCGGGCGCGGATGTGCTCAGGCTCGGCGAGGAACTCGCCGTCAAGGACTTGCTCGCCGCCCTCAGGTTCGCCGCCACCCCGGCCGATGATCTCTCCCTCGCCGCCTTCCTGCGCGGACCGATGGGCGGGGTCTCGGAGCAGGAGCTCTTCACCCTCGCCCACGACCGCCCGGGCACGCTCTGGGCCGCCTTCCGCGGTCAGGACACCCCCGCCCGCCTGCTCCTCTCCGACCTGCTCGCCCAGGCCGACTATCTTCGCCCCTATGAACTGCTCCAGCGCATGTTGATCCGCCATGGCGGCCGCCGCCTGCTGATCGCGCGCCTCGGGCCCGAGGCGGAGGATCCCATCGATGCCCTGCTCGATCAGGCCCTCGCCTACGAATCCGTCGAGGCCCCCAGCCTCACCGGCTTTCTCTCCTGGATCGACCATGGCGATCTCTCCGCCAAGCGCCGTCAGGATGATACGCTGGATCAGGTCCGGGTCATGACCACCCACGGCGCCAAGGGACTGGAGGCGCCGATCGTCATCCTGCCCGACACCGCCACCCGCTGGATCGCGCGCACCCTGCCCGACATCGTCCCTCTCGCCTCCGACCTGCCCGCCTGGCAGGTGCGCATGGACCAGCGCCCCCCCGCGCTCGAAGCCGCCCACGCGGAACTGGAATCCCGGATCAAGGCTGAGAACCTCCGCCTGCTCTATGTCGCCCTGACCCGCGCGCGCTCGTGGCTCATCGTCTGCGGCGCGGGCGCCGAGCCCAAAGACGACGCCTGGCACTGCCTGGTCGAGGCGGGCCTTCGCGCCCTCGATGCCCGATCGGAACCCGGTCCGGACGGCCCCCGCCTCCTCCTCGATCAGAACTGGACCGAGGAGACCGGCCCACCCGTGACCGCCGACCTCGAACACCGCCCCGCCCTGCGCACCACGCCGCCCCCGGCTTTCGCCGCCCCGCCGCCGCCGCTCTCGCCCTCCGGGCTTGGCGGCCCTCACGCCCTGCCCGGTGAAACCACGCTCACCGAGGCGGAAACCCTCGCGCGCGGCGATGCGATTCACCGGCTGCTCGAAACCCTGCGCGATCATCCCCCCTCGGACTGGCCCGCCCACGCGGCGGAGCTGCTGCCCGACCGCGCGGATCGGGCGGAGCTCCTGGCGGAGGCGGCGGCCGTGCTCACCGCGCCCGAGCTTGCGCATCTCTTCGGACCGGACTCACTGGCCGAGGTCGATGTGACCGCCGACCTGCCCGGACTGGGACGCATCCTCGGCCGGATCGACCGGCTGGTCATAGCACCCGACCATGTGCTCGCGCTCGATTTCAAGAGCAACCGCGCCCTTCCCGCCCGCCCCGACGACGTGCCCGACGCCATCCTGCGCCAGATGGGCGCCTATCAGGCCGCGCTCACCGCGATCTGGCCCGACCGGCGGGTTGAGACCGCGATCCTCTGGACGCGCGAGGCGCGGTTGATGCCCTTGCCGGCCAGCCTGACCGCCGCGGCCCTCGCCCGCGCCGCCCGGGAGCGCGGGGACGGGGTCTCTTCGCATCCGCACCTTGACCAGGACCTCTCCCGTCCATAGGTTAAGCTCCAACAAGATTTATGGAGGCCATTCGATGGCAACGGTAAAAGTAACCGACAAGACCTTCGAGGAAGAGGTTCTTGGCGCCGATACCCCGGTTTTGGTCGATTTCTGGGCCGAATGGTGCGGCCCCTGCAAGATGATCGGCCCGGCTCTCGAAGAACTCGCGACCGAATACGAAGGCAAGATCAAGATCGCCAAGGTCAATGTCGACGAAAACCCCGGCCTGCCCGCGCAGTTCGGCGTGCGCGGCATCCCGGCGCTCTTCATGTTCCACAAGGGTGAAGTCGTTTCCAACCGCACCGGCGCCGCCCCCAAGGCGAGCCTCAAGGGCTGGATCGAAGAAACCGTCTGAAGCGATTTCCGTCAGGTCAAATCACCTGACGATCGGGAAATCGCAACAAGACGAAGTCACAGAGCGGACGACCTGAGGCAATCAGATCGAAAACCGCTCTGACGGCTCCCTTCGCTTTCCTCAGCGCCCCGGAAGCCCCCCAGCTTCCGGGGTTTTTTTTATGGATCAACCGATGGCCGAAACGCCGCCGATGCGCCCGCTCGATGCGCCCCGCGATCTCGACGCGGTACTCGCCGCCTTGCGCGCCGCCGAGGATTACGCCCTGCTGGAATCGGGCGAGACACCGGACAGGGCGGCGGCGGCGGCTTATTTCGACGATGGCCCGCCGGACCATCCCGCGGATCTTCTGCTGAAATACGGAGTGCCGGGCCGCCAGGGGCTCGATGCCCTGATCCATATCGCCCGCGATTATCCCGAAACGGGGATCTGGTACATTGGCCTTCTGATCCTGATCCCGACGGCGCGGGGCCAGGGCCTCGGCACGCGGATCGTATCGCACATCGCGGCGGAGGCGCGTGTCAGGGGCGCGCATCGGCTGATGGTCTGCGTTCTCGATGAAAATCCGCGCGGCCTGAAATTCTGGCAGGCTCAGGGTTTTACCGAACACCGCGCCCTGCCGCCTCGGGCCTTCGGGCAAAAAATGCATGCCCGCGTGGAATTGATCCGGGATCTCTGACGGCGCATCGGCCACGTTCGGACCGGATCACAAACGGAACGGCCCGCGCGAGGCGGGCCGTGAGAGACGAATGGCAAGGCCGGTATCAGGCGGCGGTGCCGATCTCGACCGGCTGCTTCGATCCGATCTGGATCCGGCGCGGCTTGAGCGCTTCGGGAACCTCACGCACGAGATCGATATGCAGGAGACCATTCTGGGTAACGGCCTGCTGGGCCCGGACATGGTCCGCGAGCTGGAACCGGCGCTCGAAGGCGCGGGTTGCGATGCCGCGATGCAGGAAGTTGGACTTGTCGTCCGTCTCGGTCTTGCGGCCGGTCACGATCAGCTGACCGTCCCGTGCTTCGACATCGAGTTCATCCTCGGCGAAGCCCGCGACCGCGATGGTGATGCGATAGGCATCCTCGCCCGTCTTCTCGATATTGTAGGGCGGATAAGTCGCCTGAGAGACATCGGTGGTGGCGACTTGCTCCAGTATGTTCGCGAGCCGGTCAAAACCGACGGTCGAACGATAGAGCGGGGCGAAATCAAAATGACGCATGGTGCATCCTCCTTGAGAAGCGACACAATGTTCAGACCTTCCATTGCGGACAGGTCCTGTTTTGGGTTCATCCGGCCCAACTCTTCGGCGCCGGATGTCCCAGATCTAGGAAAGCCTTTTGCCGGTTCAAGAGTTTTGTCACCCCCTCCCCCGCAAAAAAATCGCTTCTTTTCAGCCAGCCTCTCGCGCCGTCAAACCCGCCGGTCCCGAAGCCTGCCCACAAAATTCTCGATATACCGGCGTTGTTCCCCGGTATCGGGCACAGCGATGCCCCGCGCCGCGCTGACCAGTGCCATGATATCCTCCACCGGCCCCATGAACGCAGCCAAGGCACAACAAACGACCATGCCGGAGCGCTTTCCGCCCTGATGAAATCAGGACGCGCGCTCCGATATTTGTTTGGTCGCGCAATTTTTCCGATCCTCGTTTCACTCCGGTCGGATTGCGCTCTGGATCGCCCGATCCCGGCCCGGCAATGGACGGCGACGCCCTGCTCCCGGCGGAGGCGCGCGACGATCTCCGCCACGAGGCAGGCAAAGCCCTCCGCCTCCGGCAATCCCCGGTCTGGAATGGGAAACCGTAGGAAATCGATCCGGCTCTCCTGGCAAACCTCTTCCTCCGGGCCGAGGAAAAGCTCACGTTCCTCCGCCGGTTCGAGAAGGGAAACCACAGTCCCGACCCCCATCAGGCGATAATGCTCGATATCCTCCCGCGGCCATTCGCCGGAGGGTTTGGGCATGATAAAGAGCCTGCCCGGCGCCCGCGCCTCGATCGGATAGAGGGAAGGTTTCATCTCGTCCGGACCGCCGTCCCCGCGCAATTAACACTTTAATTGAATAATTTCAAATAGTTACAAGGCATCCGAGCGCGGACACATCAGCCGTTTTCCCGGAGCACCCGCCCGGCCAGATAGAGCGACCCGCAGATCAGGATCCGGCAATCGGGATCGCCCGCCCGGATCGCCCGGATCGCCTCCTCGACATCCGCCGAAGCCTCTGCCGGCAGGCCGACCGAGCGGGCGACCTCGACCGTCTCCTCGGCGGACAGGGTCGCGGCCTCGCCCGGAATGCCGACCCCCCGAAGCTCCAGCGCCCGGTCCGCGAGCGGCCGAAGGAACCCCGCGATATCCTTGGTCCGGAGCATCCCCGTGACCAGCCGGAGCGGGCGGGCGGGCAGCCGGGTCAGAGCCTCGGCCAGTGCCTCGCCCGCCGCCGGATTATGCCCGCCATCGAGCCAGAGTTCGCATCCCCCCGCCGCCTCGACCAGCGGCCCCCGGCGGAGCCTTTGCAGCCGGGCCGGCCATTCCGCCCGGGTGACCGCCGCCTCGCATTCCACTTCGACGGCCCCGAGCCGCCGGAGCGCCGCGAGTGCCCCGCCCGCGTTCCCGATCTGATGCGCCCCGATCAGGTTCGGCCGGGGCAGGTCGAGCAGCCCGAATTCGTCGAGATAGGCCATCCGGCCCCGCTCCTCCCAGACCTGCCAGTCCCGGCCCTCGACCAGGAGCGGCGCCCCGATCCGCTCCGCCCGCGCCTCGATCGCGGCCAGCCCGTCCGGCTCCTGCGGACCGACCACGCAGGGAACCCCGCTCCTGAGGATGCCGGCCTTTTCGCCTGCGATCTCCGCCAGGGTCTCGCCGAGATATTGCTGATGATCGAGCGAAACCGGCGTGATGACGGTCACCGCCGGCCGATCGATCACATTGGTCGCATCGAGCCGCCCGCCGAGCCCAACCTCCAGCAGAACGGTGTCCGCCGGGGTCTCCGCGAAGGCGAGGAAGGCCGCCACCGTGGTGATCTCGAAAAAGGTGATCGGCTCGCCGCCATTGGCCGCCTCGCACCGCTCCAGGAGCGCGATCAGCGCGTCCTCCTCGATCAGCCGGCCCGCGACCCGGATGCGTTCATGAAACCGTGCGAGATGCGGAGAGGTATAGACATGAACCTTTTCCCCCCGTGCCTCCAGCCCCGCCCGGATCATCGCAACCGTCGATCCCTTGCCGTTCGTTCCGGCGACATGGACGACCCGCGGGAGCTTGCGTTCCGGATGATCCAGAGCCGCGAGAAGCCGCTCCACCCGCGAAAGGGTCAGGTCGATGACCTTGGGATGCAGACCCATCAGCCGATCAAGGACCCGGTCGCTCGAAGCATCAGTCATGACGGCGCCCCGTCGCGTTCGAGATCACGTCTGATCCGCCGATACCGGCGGGATCTCGATCGGAGCGGCGGTCAGCTCCCCATGCACCGCCGGTGGCTGATTGGTCAGCAGCCGGAGGAGCGTGATCAGTTGTTCCCGCATCGCCCGGCGCGGCACCACCATGTCGAGCATGCCATGCTCCAGCAGATATTCGGAGCGCTGGAACCCGTCGGGCAGCGTTTCCCGGATGGTCTGTTCGATCACGCGGGGGCCGGCGAAACAGATGAGGGCATTCGGCTCGGCGATCTGAACATCTCCGAGCATCGCATAACTGGCCGTCACGCCCCCCGTCGTCGGATGCGTCAGGACGACCACATAGGGAAGACCCGCCTCCTTGAGCATCTGGATGGCCACGGTTGTCCGGGGCATCTGCATGAGGCTGAGGATGCCCTCCTGCATGCGAGCCCCCCCCGCCGCCGCGAAGAGCACAAGGGGGCATTTCCGCTTTACCGCGCGCTCGACCCCCGCGATGACCGCGTTGCCAACCTGCATCCCCATCGAGCCGGCCATGAAGGCAAAATCCTGACCGACGCAGACGGTCTTGAGACGACCGATCTCGCCCTCGGCCACCAGCATCGCCTCTTCCTCGCCCGTCTTCTTGCGCGCCTCGCGCAGCCGGTCGGGATATTTCTTCTGGTCCTTGAAGCCGAGGGGATCGGCGATCGGCTTGGGAACCGAGACCTCGACGAAAACCCCCCCATCGAACAGGGACCGGAAGCGGTTCCTTGGCGTGATCGCCATATGATGGCCGCAATTGGTACAGACATTGAGATTGTCGGCCAGTTCGCGGTGAAACAGCATCGTCCCGCACTCCTCGCACTTCACCCAGAGATTCTCGGGAACCTCCCGCTTGGTGAAGAGCGAGTTGATCGAGCCGATCTTCGGGCGAACATAGTTCGAGATCCAGTTCATTCGAGTCCGGCTCCTGCGATGGCGGAATTTCGACGTAGATATTGCTCGAAGGCGCGGATTGCAATCTTCCCCGCTGGCAAGCCGACCGACAGGGACCGCGAGGGCGATCTCATGCGAACTGCTCCCGGATCAGCCGTTCCTCGAGCCCATGACCGGGATCAAAGAGAATATGGTGGTTGATGTCCGGCACGGAGTCGATCTCGATCAGCACGGCTTCGCGCACTTCCGAGGAATCAGCGACCGCGTTGACGGGACGCTTCCCGGCTTCGAGGACTTCGAAGGCCACCTTCGCCGACTTCGGCAGGAGGGCGCCTCGCCAGCGTCGGGGACGGAAGGCGGACATCGGGGTCAGAGCCAGGATTCCCGCTCCGATCGGCAGGATCGGGCCGTGAGCGGAATAATTATAGGCCGTTGATCCCGCCGGAGTGGCCAGCAGAGCCCCGTCGCAGACAAGTTCCGCCATCCTGACGACGCCATCGACAAGAATCCGCAACTTCGCCGCCTGCGGGCCGGAGCGCAGCATCGACACCTCGTTGATGGCCAGCGCCTCGATCACCTCGCCATCGGCGCGGGTGGCCCGCATCCGCAGCGGATTGATCACGGCGGCTTCCGCAGCCCGGACCCGCTCGACGAGGCCGCTTTCGGCATAGTGGTTCATCAAAAATCCCACCGTGCCGCGGTTCATGCCATAGACCGGCAGGCCAAGGCGCTGGGTCGCATGGAGCGTGCTCAGCATGAGACCGTCGCCCCCGAGGGCAACGATGACATCGGCTTGCTCCACGGGTGTCTGGCCGTGGCGGAGGATCAGGCGGCGCAGGCTCTCCTGCGCCAGATCGACCGGGCTGGCGATGAAATGGATGGCATCATAAGCCAAAGGAGATGGTCCTGGGTCGTTACCGGGGCGCGCAGCATCGCCTGTGCCGGGCTTCAATACAAGCACGGCGCGGCCAGCCCGGGCCTTAGCGACGTTTTGCCAGTTTTCACCGGGGGGCAATCACGCTAGAGCGGGGCGAGCCCGAACAGTCGATGAACCCCTGACGCAGGAGGTCTGCCCGTGAAAGACATTCAACCCGAAGCCGGCTTTTTCACCGAAACTCTCGCCAGCCGGGATCCCGAGATCGCCGGAGCAATTGGCAAGGAACTGGGGCGCCAGCGCGATGAGATCGAACTGATCGCCTCCGAAAACATCGTCAGCCGCGCCGTGCTCGAGGCGCAGGGCTCGGTGATGACCAACAAATACGCCGAAGGCTATCCGGGCCGGCGCTATTACGGCGGCTGTCAGTTCGTCGATATCGCGGAAACCGTGGCGATCGAGCGCATCTGCAAGCTCTTCGATGCCAAGTTTGCCAATGTGCAGGCCAATTCCGGCAGCCAGGCGAACCAGTCGGTGTTTCTCGCCCTCCTGAAACCGGGCGATACCTTCCTGGCCATGGACCTGTCGGCGGGCGGCCACCTGACGCACGGGGCCAAGCCGAACATGTCCGGCAAATGGTTCAATGCCGTTCATTACGGCGTGCGCCAGCAGGACAGCCGCCTCGATTACGACCGGATGGCCGAACTGGCCGCCGAGCACAAACCCAAGCTCATCATCGCCGGCGGATCGGCGATCCCGCGCCAGATCGACTTCAAGAAATTCCGCGAGGTGGCCGATGGCATCGGCGCCTATCTGATGGTCGACATGGCGCATTTCGCGGGTCTGGTCGCGGGCAAGCAGCATCCCAATCCGATGGACTATGCCCATGTGGTGACCTCGACCACGCACAAGACGCTGCGCGGTCCGCGCGGCGGGCTGGTCCTGACCAATGACGAGGCGATCGCCAAGAAGATCAATTCGGCGATCTTCCCGGGGCTTCAGGGCGGTCCGTTGATGCATGTGATCGCGGGCAAGGCCGTGGCCTTCGGCGAAGCCCTGCGTCCGGAATTCGCGGAATATGCCGCCAATGTCGTGGCCAATGCCAAGATCCTCGCCGAAACCCTGATGAAGGGCGGCATCGATATCGTCACCGGCGGAACCGACACCCATCTGATGCTGGTCGACCTGCGGCCCAAGGGCGTGACCGGCGCCGAAACCGAAAAGGCGCTGGGCCGGGCCCATATCACCTGCAACAAGAACGGCATTCCCTTCGATCCGCAGCCGCCGACGGTCACCTCCGGGGTCCGGCTCGGAACCCCGGCGGGCACGACCCGGGGCTTTGGCGCCGCGGAATTCACCGAAATCGGCCAGCTGATCGTCGAAGTGGTCGATGGTCTGGCCAAGAACGGGCCGGACGGCAATGGCGAGGTCGAAGCCTCGGTCAAGGCCCGCGTCCAGGCCCTCTGCGACCGCTTTCCGATCTATCCCGGCATGTGAACGGGGCGGAGGGGGGGCCGGACGATCCTCCCCTCCGGACTGTCCGCACTTGGCGGACGCGTATCCATTTGATATAATTGACTTTATTCAAATACTCCAGCGGGGACGGATCTTCTTGTCCGCGGACGGGCGCGGAACCATCGGGGGAAAGAGACAATGGACGCGCACAAGCTTTATTGCCTGCAATCCCTCTGGGCGATGGAACGCAGGCAGCCGGACGGGTATGAGCCCTCCCTGACGGAGAACATCGAGAAGATCGCCGCCGCCGGTTTTGACGGGATCAGCACCCACTGGACCGACCGCGCCACCGTCGCCCGGATCTCGGCCCAACTGCGCGAGCGGGGCATGGTCGCGGAAGGCCAGTGCTTTCCCAAAACCATCGACGACCTGAAACCCGTGCTGGAGATCGCGACGGAATTTCCGCTCCATCACCTCGATATCCAGCCCGATATCCGGCCGCGCCGGATCGCCGACTGCCTGCCCCTGCTCGAAGGCTGGATGCGTCTGGCCGAGGAGGTGGATTTCCCGGTCCTGATCGAGACGCACCGCGATCGCATGACCACCGATCTCTTCTTCATGCTCGACCTGCTCGATGCCCTGCCCGACCTGCCGCTGGTCGCGGATCTGTCGCATTATCTCGTCGGCCGGGAATTCGCCTGGCCGATTGACGCGGAGAATCATGCGATGATCCGCCGGATCCTCGACAACAGCTGGGCTTTTCATGGCCGCGTGGCCTCGCGCGAGCAGGTCCAGATCGAAATCTCCTATCCGGCGCATCGGATGTGGGTCGAACTCTTCGAAGGCTGGTGGGCGGAGGGTTTCGCAAGCTGGCGACGGCGCGCGGCACCCGGCGCCAGCCTTGCCTTCACCTGTGAACTCGGCCCCCGGCCCTATGCGATCATCGACCGGGACGGACATGATTCCACCGACCGCTGGGCGGAGTCGCTCCAGCTTCGCGATATCGCGCGCGACCTGTGGCAGAGAACCGGGAGCGATCTCCAGTCGAATGGACTCATTCGATGACCCGGGAATAGCCTGAATTCAAACGAAGTGAGCGGTGGATGTGAGCCAATGCGCACGGAAACCGCTCCGGAGTGAACGATCCGACTGCGCCGGATGGTTCGCTCCAGAGGGATTTCCATGATCCCCGGTTCATGAAAATCTCCCTGGTCCTTTGATATCGCGCATTTTCGAGTCGCGAAACCGAATAAGCCTTCGCTGAAAAGGCTCCGGGACTTTGTCTTGTCGCGATTTCCTGACCGGCAGGTGAGTCTAGCTGCCTGGAAACCGCTCCAGGCGGGCGCGGCCCCCTTGATCCTCTGCACGGCCCGGACCAGAAGCGGCTTGCGCCCTCTTGCCGTTTGCGGGGAGAGTTAACGTCCCCCCTTGTCCCAGAGGAGTCGACATGCGCACCCCCTTCACCCCTCTCCTGACCGGATTGATCCTCGCGGCAATGCCGGTGGGCGCCTCGGCCGAAACCTCGATGCTGCGCGAGGCCGTGGGATTCGCCGGAGGGATCGCCTTTCTCAGCTCGGGTGCGCCGGGGCTGGTGATCGCCGCCGTCCGGGACGGTGAAACCGCCTTCGAAGGGTTTGGCCGGATCAATGACGCGGGCACAACCGAACCGGACGAGCATACCCTGATGCGGATCGGCTCGATCTCCAAATCCTTCTGCGGCGATCTGATGGGGGCGATGCTGGTGGAGGGCACGATCGGCATCACCGACCCGCTCTCCAAGCATCTGCCCAAGGACTGGAGCGTGCCCGATCGCGACGGCCGGACCCTCCGGCTGATCGATCTCGTCACCCAAGCCTCGGGTCTGCCGCGGGAGGTGCCGAACCAGACGGGGGGAACCCCGACCGATCCCTTTGCCGGGAACACCTATGACCTCAGCCGCGCGGAACTGGCCAAGCCCGATCCCTATCTGTTCACGCCCGGGACCGGGGCGCTCTATTCGAACTGGGGCTTTGACCTGCTCGGGCTCGCGCTGTCGACCGCCGGGGGCAAGCCCTATGCCGAGCTTCTGTCGGACAAGGTCCTGGCCCCGCGGGGCCTGACCGATACGCGGTTCAATCTCGCGCCCGGCGACGAGGCGCGCACGATGCAGGGACATTTCTTCGACGGCTCGGCCATGCCCTTCGCGCCGTCCCCGGTGACGATCGAATGCGCCGGGGGGATGTATACCTCGGCGGCGGACATGATGAAATGGATGAGCTGGCATCTGGACCGTGGCCCAAAGGACGATGCCTGGCGGACGATGGATCATGCCGGCTGGCTCTGGCGCGATCATCTGAGCCCGGTCAGCGGCCTCGACGATGGTGGTGAGATGGGGATGATGACCCTCGGCTGGGTCGGTGTCCTGCCCGAGGGCGACCGGCCCCTGATGCTCAACAAGTCCGGCGGGCTTCAGGGACAGTTCAGCTATGTGGTGATTGCGCCGACCCGCGGGATCGGCGTCTTCGTCTCGATCAATCAGTTCAGCGTCGGCGGGTTCAAGGCGATGGTCGATGCCGCCAACAATCTGGTGGCCGAACTCTCGCCGCGATAGCGGGGGTCAGGATTTTTCTCCGCCGCGCATCCGGTCATAGGCGTCGAGTGCGCGGTTCCGTCCTTCCGCCAGATCGATCAGGGGCGCGGGCTCCGCGCCGGGTTTCAGGTTCCAGGACCGGGGAACCGCCTCGAAATAATCGGCGCAGTTGAGGAAGCGGTCGCGGTATTTGCCCCGGGGGTCGAACTTCTCGGCCTGGGTGGCCGGGTTGAAGATGCGGAAATAGGGGGCCGCGTCGGGGCCGGAGCCCGCGACCCACTGCCAGCCGAGCGCATTCGAGGCCGGATCCCAGTCGATCAGGCAGTCGTCGAACCAGGCCTGACCGACCGACCAATGGATCAGCAGATGTTTGACGAGATAGCTCGCCACCAGCATCCGGACCCTGTTGTGCATCCGGCCGGTGACGAAGAGTTCACGCATCCCTGCGTCGATCATCGGCTCGCCGGTCATGGCCCGGCGCCAGCGTTCCGCGTCGGGATTGTCGGAGCGCCAGGGGAAGGCATCCCAGTCGGCGCGCCAGTTCGAAGTCAGGATATGCGGCGTGTGCCAGACGAGATGCCAGGCGAATTCGCGCCAGACCAGTTCCTGGAGGAACTTCTGGCACCCCTCGGCCCGGTGGGAGGCGTGCCAGATCCGGTGGGGGGCGATCTCGCCATAGGTCAGGTTTTCCGACAGGCCCGAGGTCGCGGGCAGGTCGGGGCGGTCGCGGTTGGCGGCGTAGTCCTTGATCGGGCCGTCGAGAAAGTCGTCCAGCCGGGCGAGCGCGGCCTTCTCGCCGACATGAAGATGAGGTTCGACGATCGCGGCGCCCCGGTTCATCGCCCGTCCCATGTCCCAGGCGGCGAGATCGTCCGAGGCAGGCCAATCCCGCGGAGGGTGGAGCTTGGGCGCGGGGGTCGGATCGGCCGGGTCCATCGCGGAGACACGTTTCCAGAACGGCGTATAGACCTTGAAGGCGCCGTCGGTCTGGGTCTTGACCGTCCAGGGTTCGTGCAGGAGGAAGCCGGGGAAGCTCTCGGCCCGGATGTCGCGGTGTCGCAGATCCGATTTGACCGCCCGGTCCCGGTCCATCCAGTCGGGCGCATAGAGGCGGGACCAGTGGACGGAACCGGCGCCGGTCTCCTCGGTCAGGGTGCGCAGGACCTCGACCGCGGGGCCCCGGCGCAGGATCAGGCGGCTTCCCGCGTCCCGCAGGCTGGCATCGAGGGCCGCGATGGACAGGCCGAGCCGCCATTTCGCCGCCGCCCCGAGGGTTTCGGTTTCGGGATCGAGGATAAAGACCGGGATGACCGGCCCCGCCCCGGCCGCCGCCGTCAGACCGGGGTTATCGGCCAGCCGCAGGTCGCGGCGGAACCAGAAAAGCGTCGGGCGCGCCTCAGGGGAGGCGCTCACAGGACGGCGTCCAGCGCTGCGATCAACTGCCCGATTTCGGCGTCGGTGGTGTAATGCACGAAGCTCAGGCGCAGGACCCCATGGTCGGGATCGATCCCCAGCGCCCGCAGCGGGCGGATCGCGTAGAAATTCCCGCCGCCCGCCATGATGCCATGGGGCGCCAGAGCCGCCGCGACCTGCTCGCCCGGCCGGTCCAGGGCCAGCGCCACGGTGGGCACCCGACCCTCCGCCCGCGTCGGCCCGATGATCCGGACATCCCGGCGACCGCGCAGATAATCGAGCAGTGGTGCCAGAAGGTTCGCCTCCTGCCCGGCCTGAAGGGCTGCGACCCGTGCCGCGCGCACCTGCGCGGGGGCGGCCTCGGCGAAATGATGGTCGTGCAGGGCATCGATGTAATCGGCGATGCCAGCGCTCGCAGCGATCTGGGCATGATCCGGGCCGGCGGGGGTAAAGCGTTTGGACGGGTTATCGGCATTGAAGAAATGACCCTGATTCGGCAGCGCCTCGGCCAGGGCGCGCCGCATCACCATCACGCCCTGATGCGGGCCATAGGTCTTGTAGCTGGAAAAGAGATAGATGTCGGCTCCGAGCGCCTCCATGTCCGGCAGGCCGTGCGGGGCATAGGACACGCCATCCACGCAGGTCACGGCACCGACCGCCCGCGCCATCGCGGCGATCCGCGCCACCGGATTCACTTCGCCGACGATATTGGAGCAATGCGGGAAGCAGACGAGCCTGACCCGTTCATCGAGCAGATCCCCCAGCCGGTCGAGGTCGAGATGGCCGGTTTCGGGATCGATCCGCCAGTCGCGGACCTCGATGCCCGCCGCGTCGAGCCGACGCCAGACGCCGGAATTCGCCTCGTGGTCCTGCTCGGTGACGACGATCGCATCGCCGGGGCGGAGCCAGCCGCGCACCGCCTGGGCCAGAACATAGGTGTTCTGGCTGGTCGAGGGACCGAACATGACCTCGTCCGGCTCGACGGACATCAGTGCTGCGAGGCGGCCGCGGGCCTCGTCCATCTCCGCGCCCGCCAAGGCGCTCGCGGTATAGGGCGCATAGGGCTGGACCTTGCGCTCGCGATAATAGCGGACCAGCCGGTCGATCACCTGGCCACAGGCATAGGATCCGCCGGCGTTCTCGAAGAAGGCCTGGCCCGTCAGGCTCGGCTCGTCGAAGGCCGGAAATTGCCGGCGCACGAATTCGACATCCAGTTGGCTCATCTCTCGCATCCTCCTCGCCCGTACACCGGGGCCAGTCGCCCCCTGTGCGACCACTGGAACTGGATGTACGGGGAGCCCCGTCAAGCCCGGACGTCGACCACCACGCGGCCCTGCACATGTCCCTTGAGAATCTCCCGGCCCAACTGGGGCAAGTCGGCCAGACCCGCCGGACGGATCGTGGTTTCCAGCTTGTCGAGCGGCAGATCCCGCGCGATCCGTTCCCAGGCCCGGATCCGGTCGGGATAGGGGCGCATCACGCTGTCGATTCCCAGTAGATTGACCCCCCGCAACAGGAAGGGCACCACACTGCCGGGATAATCGGCGCCGCCGGCGAGGCCGACCGCGGCGACCGAGGAGCGATATTTCATCTGCTTGAGAATGCGCGACAGCATCACCCCGCCCACGGCGTCGATACAGCCAGCCCAGGTTTCGGACTCCAGCGGCTTGGCACTCGCCTCCGAGAATTCCTCCCGGCCCAGAACCCGGGACGCGCCCAGTTCGATCAGATACGCCTCATGCTCCGGTCGGCCGGTCACCGCGACCACCTCGTGGCCCAGCCTGGACAGGACCGCGACCGCGATCGAACCGACCCCCCCCGAGGCGCCCGTGACCAGAACCGGCCCGTTCCCCGGCTTCAACCCATGATCCTCGAGCGTCAGAACCGCGAGCATCGATGTGAGCCCGGCGGTTCCGACCGCCATTGCCTGCCGCGTGGTCAGACCCGGGGCCAGGGGCACCAGCCAGTCGGCCCTGACCCGCGCCTTCTCGGCATAGCCCCCCCAACGGGCCTCGCCGACGCGCCAGCCGGTCAGAACCACGGCATCCCCGGGCCGATACCGCGGGTCGGAGGACTCAAGCACATGGCCCGCGAAATCGACACCCGGGACATGCGGATAGGTCCGAACCAATCCGGCGCCCGGGCCGATGCACAAACCATCCTTGTAATTCAGGGTCGAATATTCGACGGCGACCGTGACATCCCCTTCGGGCAGATCGGAGTCCTCGACCGAGCGGACGTCCGACCGCGTCTTGCCCCCGGCATCCCGATCCACGACAAGCGCCCTGAAACCCATTCTCATTCCTCCGCTTTACCGACAAAATCCGATCCGGCCCGGACAAGTCAAATCTATTCTGCGATCCCGAATTCACAAGCGCTCAACAGGGGTTGATACCTCCGCCCGACTTGGCAAGGCGCGGAAAACAGTTTACCGTTCCCTCAAATAGCGGTACTAAAATACATGGTTTTCAACCTAGGGTCACTGATCCGCCAGTCCAAACCGCAGCGATGCTCAATGACCCAGACCACGGCTCCCATTTTCTCAGCGAACCCGAAGGGTGCTTTCGCCACCCTGCCGGACGAGGCTAAGAGCAGCGAGGATCCGAAAGACGACCAACGGGCGCGGCGGCGCGGCGAGGAAGCCCATTTCCTCGACCCCAGACGCACCTATCGATGGATCCTATTGGCGATGCTGCTGGTCATGGGAACCAGTTTTCTCGCCGACCTCATCGTCCGTTCGGACGTGAGGCGAACCCAGAGGGTCGCGGTCGAGCTTCAGACCGGCATGGTCGCCAAGGCGCTTGAGCGTGAAATCGAGGCACGCCTCGAGTCTCTGCGGGATTTCGCACGGGCGGTGGAATCGTCGGACCATCCGCTCCACACCAATTTTACCACCCTCGCTCAGACATATCTGGTTGGCGATGTCGTGGCCGTGTCCCTTAGGGACGGAGCCGGGCCGCTCCTTCTGCGCAGTCAGCTACCCCTGTACGAGGCCTTGCTCAGAGTGTCTCCCGACGCTGGGCGCGCGGACGAAAACGGCGTGTTCGCCGTCTCCGGGACCGAGGGTAATCTGTTCCTGATCTGGGTCGCCCTGCGTCACCCCGGAACCAGGGACGCCTGGACGACTGTCAAGGCGGTGATCGAGGCCGATCCCCTCCTCGGCGAGGTCGGTTTTGACTCGGATACTCTTGACCTCGCCTTGCGGGCCAATGGTGCCGAACTTGTCGTCGCCGATGGAACCCCTCCCGGAAACGACGCGGTCGAGAGGTCCCAGGAGGTTTTTGGACAGATCTGGACCATTCGCGCCAGTCCGGCCGGTGGCTGGAGCAGTGGCAAGGAAGCGGTCTGGGCGGTCTGGTTGGAAGCCGCGACAGCGATCAGTCTGGGGATGGGCCTGATGGCCTGGGAGGCCTATCAGTTCAGACGCCTGCGCCAGAAGACCGCCGCGCTTACCGACCGGGAAGAGGAGCTCGAAAGGCTCTCCCAGCGGCTTGACCTGGCCCTCGCCGCCTCCGACGTCGGCGTGTGGGAGTATGTCGTCGAAAAGGACATGCTGATCTGGGACAAGCGGATGCATGAGCTTTATGCAACCCCTCCCTCGAAAAATCCGTTCTCCGTTGAAATTTGTCGACGACGCATCCATCCCGAGGATGTCGAGCGGGTGGACCGGGCCTTCGAGGACGCCATCGCCAGCAAGAGCAAGCTGAATTTCGATTTCAGGCTGTTGTTGCCCGATGGATCGATCACCCATATCCGGGCCGTGGGCAGCGTCCATACCGATCGGGACGGATTGACAAAGGTCGTCGGCATCAATCTCGATATCACGGAGGAGGTTCTGCGCTCCGCCGAGCTCGAGGCCAAGCGCGCGGAGGCGGAGCTCGCCTCGGTCGCCAAGTCGCAGTTCCTTGCGACGATGAGCCACGAAATCCGGACGCCGATGAACGGGGTCATCGGGATGCTCGATCTCCTGCTCAGATCGGATCTCGATCCACTCCAGCGCCAACAGGCGGCGATCGCGGCCACCTCGGCCCGCCAGTTGCTGTTGCTCCTGAACGACGTGCTGGATTTTTCCAAACTCGATGCCAATCGGATAGAGCTTCATCCCAGCGCCGTCGACATCCGCCGCCTGACCGAGGACGTGGTCACGCTGGCCTCCGCCACGATCGGCGAGCGAAACCTGCGCATCGTCGTGGATATCGCCGCGGATGTGCCCAAGACCATCATCTGCGATCCGACCCGGGTCCGGCAGGTCCTCAACAATCTGGTCGGCAATGCCGTCAAGTTCACCGACGCGGGCACCGTCGAAGTCGTGATCGCCCTCTCCCCCGAGCCGGGGGTCATCGGCCAGATCTGCGAATTGATCTTCTCAGTGCGCGACACCGGGATCGGAATTCCGGAGTCGGAAAAACCCCTGTTGTTCGAGCGCTATTCCCAGGTCGATTCCTCCGCCACCCGGTCCAGAGGCGGCACCGGGCTCGGCCTTGCGATTTCCAAGCAACTGGTGGAACTGATGGGCGGCCGGATTACCGTGCGCAGCGTCCTTGGGCTTGGCAGCACCTTCGAATTCACCCTGCCGTTCGACAGCCCCCTCCCGGAGCCCCAGAGGTCGACCGAAGGCGACGACGATGCGCCTCTCTCTCGTCCCGCCCGCGTCCTGGTCGCCGAGGACAATGCGACGAACCAGCAGGTCCTGCGGGCCTATCTCGAACTGGATGGCCATCATGTGACCATCGTCTCCGACGGCGAGGCGGCGCTGGAGAGTCTGAGGACCAAGCGATACGATCTGGTCCTGATGGATATCCAGATGCCGAAACTCGACGGCATCGGCGCGGCCCGGCGCATCCGCGAGCATGGGGGGATCAATGCCGGGATACCGATCATCGCCTTGACCGCGAACGCCCTGCCAGGGGATCGGGAGCGTTATATCGAGGCCGGAATGTCGGAATATCTCTCAAAGCCGGTCTCGGTCGATGCGCTCCTGTCCCTGATCGATCGCTTCACGCCGCAACGAAGGATGAATTCCGACCCCGACCTGGAAAGCGGGCGCGATCCGCGGGACCCCGTCCTGTCGGGGGAGGAGCTGGCCTCCAAACCGAGATCGGCTGTCTGACCCGTCCCGACGATCGGGAGGGACAGGGGGCGCTTCAAAGGGTCATGCCCTGGGACCGGCCCTTTGAAGCGGGGGGTGCGCACGCGTGCCACCCACCCTAGTCAGTTGATTTGAAATGCTTTTCCCAAAACCGGTAACCTTTGGTTAACCCGCCGCGCACGTCGCGCGCGCGGGATCAGGCGAGCAGGAAATCGGCCGCCGCATAGGCCGAGGCCGCCACCGATCCGTCCTGGATCGCCACCTCGAATTCCACCGCCGCGTCGCCATCGACATTGCCCCGGATCAGGGTATCCGTCCCGGAACTCACCGCCCAGAGCCGCGCCACGCCGGTCGAGCTGCCGAAGGTAAAATGCTGAACCCCCGCGAGGCCGGTATTGGCATCGAGGGTGCGCAGATCGAACCGGTCGCCCGCCCCTGCCCCCGCGCCCTCGAAGGCCACCGCGCCATCCCCGGCGCGGATACTGTCGCGCGCCGCCGGATTGGATTCGGTGATGGAATTGAAAGTGAATACATCGGCACCTGAGCCGCCGATCAGAATATCGGCGCCGCCTCCGGCGGCCAATGAATCGTCACGTCCACCAGCGCGGAACGTATTGTCGAGGGAGTGGCCGATCAGGATATCCGCCCCTGAACCTGTACTGGCGCTCTCGATGGAAGAGAGGGTTTCGGAAGGAGTGGTCTGACCGGGGAAGGTTACGAGATTCGCCAAAAGGTCGACTTTGACTGCGGTTGAGACAGTTGAATATACTACTTTGTCGGAGCCGTAACCGCCATATAGCGTATCCCTCCCCCCGCCCCCATTTAGAACGTCATTGCCTCCGTAGCCAATCAGAAAATTGGCCACGGAATTTCCGACCAGAAAATTGTCAAGATCGTTCCCGTCACCCCGACCGGCATTCGCCGTTAACGTGAGGTTTTCGACGTTGTCTGCGAGGGTGTAGCTGATACTTGAATAAACACGATCTACTCCACCATCGTAGTATTGTTCACCAAATTCATCAGTATATTTTCTATTTTCAAGCTCAACAACAATGTCTGAAGCATTGTCTACATAATATATATCATCCAATTCGCCGCCACTCATTGAATCAATGCCAAAACCTCCGTCCAATATTTCAAGATAATTTCCGCCAATGAGTGTATCATTCCCTCCAAGGCCGTAAAACTTACTTCCGGTGCCACTCATGACGTTGGCCGAGGCATTTCCGAACGCCGTGGCGTACTCAATATAGAGGTTTTCGACTTCGTCGGCCAAGGTCAGATCAGCGTATCCAATAACAAGATCAATACCACCGCCCGAGCTTTCGATGATTAGTGCCGTCTCTCTGCCGTCAAAAATGTATGTATCGTTTCCCACACCCCCGATCAGCGTGTCGCTGCCGCCACTGACGTATAGCGTATCGTTGCCGTTGCCCCCTTCGAGCCAGTCATCTCCGGCATTTCCGTTAAGTCCATCGTTGCCCTCACCCCCCAGAAGAGTGTCATTACCACTGCGGCCTTCGAGGCCATCATTCCCTCCAAGGCCAGACAGAAGATTGTTGCCTTCGCTGCCGTATATCGTGTTACCCCTATAGTTTCCTGTCCCGGAAATGGCGGAGTCGCCGATCAACTCGAGACCTTCCACATAATCACCGAGTGTAAAACTAACCGAAGCCAAGACGATGTCAGAACCGCCCCCAAAAAACTCTTCAATCTCATCTCCCGCGCTATCGACATGGTAGAGATCCCCGCCTGTTCCACCGGACATGAAATCGGAGCCAGTACCGCCATCAAGCTCATCATGTCCCGTCCCGCCATAGAGCGCGTCAGTGCCAGAGTCGCCGTAGAGATAGTCATCTCCATTCCGGCCATAAAGAGTATCGTTTCCGGATCCACCATCCATACTGTCGTGGCCGCCACTGCTTGAAACGCTGTAATCGTCAATCAGATCATCACCTTCGCCGCCGTTTGCCAAGTCCCTGCCAGAACCCGTATAGATCCGGTCGTCGCCACCGCCACCATCGATCGTATCGGATCCACCATTTGCATAAAACAAATCTGAACCGTTCCCAGGATATTCACCGACCGGATTAACTGTTACTGAGGGGGATAATAGATCTGGAAGAATGTACTCGCTTTGATTGGTGCCCGTGAATCTAGTCAATTCCGTCTCCAAAAATAACGTCCCGACACACTTCTTCAGGACGTATGCCACCTATATGCAGGAAGCGGCATTAGCCGCTGCCTCCAAGCTAAGCCATCAATATAATTTTGGAGCAAGACGCCTCTAACTGAATTTTAATGCCTTCATGTAATGCCCGCGGGCCACGGCGGGAATACGCTGTTCGCCGATCAATCGAGGCGAAGCGAGAGTCAGCCCCCGCGCAGAAGGTCGCGCAGCGCGCGGGGGGAGCGCGGGCGATCGCGCAGGTCGAGGCCCGAGAGCAGGTCGACGAGGTGGCTTTGCATCAGATCCTCCGCGAGCGCGCCGTCCTGGGCGGAGATCGCTTCGATCAGGGCGTGATGGGCGTGGCTCTCGCACAAGGTATCGCGGCGTTTCCAGTAGAGCGCAATGATCAGCGAGGAGCGCGAGACCAAAAGGGCGATGAAATCGGCGATGGTCCTCTGGTCGGCGATCTCGGCGATTTCGATATGGAAGAGGCCGGAGAGATAGACGGCGCGGCCAAGGTCGCCGGTCGCGAGGGCCGCGTGCTCGGCCTCGGTGTGGCGGAGCAGTTTGGCGATGTCGGCGGGGGTGGCGCGGCGGGCGGCGGAGGCGGCGGTGCGGGGTTCGAGCAGGGCGCGGGCCTCGAAGACCTCGCGCGCCTCGCGCAGGTCGGGATGCGCCACGAAGGCGCCGCGGTTGCGTTTGATCGTGACGAGGTTGCGGTGGGCGAGCGATTGCAGGGCCGCCCGGACCACGGTGCGTCCGGCGCCGAAGATTTCGCCCACCTCGTCCTCGGAGAGTTTCGCGCCCGGGGGGATGCGATGTTCGAGGATGGCCTGGACGAGACCACGCGCAATCTCCTCGCTGGGGATGGAAGGGTCTTTGGGGGGAGACTGAGGCTGCACGTCACGCGATTCCGATTTGAAGCGATCCGCCCAGCCTTAGGGCGATTCGAGGCCGGACCGGGATAGCGATCGCACCCGCGGGGCGCCTTCGCGGGAATCGTACACAATCCATGAATATTTGGTGTGCAATCTGGTTAAAATTTCCTCAGGCGGAAGGTTTTGAGAGGGGGAAGCCGCCCTCGTGGCGCGGTTCTCTTTGCAGGGGAGCCGGGGCTGGTCCCACATTCGCACGAGGATGAACGGTTGGCGGGGCGACATGCGGACACCACACGATCTTGAGCTGGCGGCCCTGACCAAACGCTATGGCACCAGCGTCGCGGTCGATGCGATCAGCCATGTGTTTCCGGCGGGGGGCTATGTCTGTCTGCTCGGGCCGTCGGGATGCGGCAAGAGTTCGACGCTGCGCATGATCGCGGGACATGAGAGCGTCTCGGACGGGGCGATCATCCTCGATGGCGCGGATATCTCGGCCCTGCCGCCGGCCCGGCGCGGGACGGCGATGATGTTCCAGAGCTATGCGCTGTTTCCGCATCTGAGCGTCGAGGAGAACGTCGCCTTCAGCCTCAAGATGAAGGGCGTCGATCAGGCGACCCGGCTGGGGCGGGCGCGCGAATTGCTCGAACTCGTGGATATGTCGAAATACGCGGGCCGGATGCCCGCGCAGCTGTCGGGCGGCCAGCAGCAGCGCGTGGCGCTGGCGCGGGCCCTGATCACCAAGCCCAGGGTCCTGTTGCTCGATGAGCCGCTGTCGGCGCTCGATCCGTTCCTCAGGGTGCGGATGCGGGCGGAGCTGCGCAAGCTCCAGCGGGAACTGGCGATCACCTTCATCCACGTGACGCATGGACAGGACGAGGCGCTCGCGCTGGCCGATCAGATCGTGCTGATGAACGGCGGGCGGATCGAGCAGTCGGGACCGGCGCGCGAGGTCTTCAATGCCCCCCGCAGCGAATTCGTCGCCCGCTTCATGGGGGGTCACAATGTGATCGGCCGCCCGGGCGAGCGGTTCGCCGTGCGGTCGGACCGCATGCGGCTCGACCGGGGGGCCGGGACCGGGCTGCGCGCCACCGTGTCCGGCGTCGAATATCAGGGCTCGATGGTGCATGTCGCCCTGGAGACGCCAGAGGCGGGCGAACTGATTGCCGTGCTGCCGGAGGCGGATTTCTTCGCCGCCCCCATCGAGCCCAGCGCGACCGTCGGCGTGGCCTGGGACATCGCCGACCAGCACCGCCTGATTGCCTGAATGCGCGCCCGATCGGGGCACAGCCAGAAACCATGGAGTCCAGCAGATGACCAAGACGCATGAACCCATAACGGGCCCGAGCAGGCGCGCCCTCCTGAAGGGCGCCGCCGCCACCGCCGTCCTGGCCGGAGCCAATACCATCGGCGCGCCGATGATCTGGGCGCAGAACATCAAGGACGTGACCCTGCGCCAGTTCGGCACCGGCGTTTCCAACCTCAACGAGGTTGCGCAGAAGGTGAAGGAAGACCTTGGTTTCAAACTGGAAATGACCGCGCTCGATTCCGACAGCGTCACCCAGCGCGCCGCCACCCAGCCCAACAGCTTCGATATCGCCGATATCGAATACTGGATCTGCAAGAAGGTCTGGCCGACCGGCAATCTCCAGGCGATGGACACCACCAAGATCAAGTATTTCGACCAGATCTCGCCGATCTTCACCACCGGCAAGCTGCATCCCGACAGCACGGTCGCCCAAGGCACCGCGCCCTCCAAGGTCGGTTTCGTCGAATCCGCCGACAGCCTGAAATTCGCGACCGAGCCGACCCAGTGGATGACCCTGATCCCGACGATCTACAATGCCGATACGCTCGGCATCCGCCCCGACCTGATCAAGCGGCCGATCGAGCATTGGAAGGAACTGCTGAACCCCGAATTCAAGGGCAAGGCCTCGATCCTCGACATTTCCTCGATCGGCATCATGGACATGGCCATGGTCTGCGAATCGATGGGCGAGATCAAATACGGCGACAAGGGCAATATGACCAAGGAGGAGATCGACAAGACCATCGGGATCTTCACCGAGGCCAAGAAGAACGGCCAGTTCCGCGCCTTCTGGAAATCGTTCGACGAAAGCGTGAACCTGATGGCCTCCGGCGAGGTGGTGATCCAGTCGATGTGGTCCCCCGCCATCACCGCCGTGAAGGCCCGCGGCATCCCCTGCGTCTATCAGCCGCTGAAAGAAGGCTACCGTGCCTGGGGCGGCGGTCTCGGCCTCTCGAAAGCCCTCACCGGCCTCGAACTCGACGCCGCCTACGAATATATCAACTGGTATCTCTCGGGCTGGGTCGGCGGGTTCCTGATGCGGCAGGGCTATTACTCGGCCGTGCCAGCGACCTCCAAGGAATTCATGTCCCCGAACGAATGGGGCTATTGGTACGAGGGCAAGCCCGCGACCGCCGATATCGTCAGCCCCCAGGGCGATGTGCTCGGCCATGCCGGCGACAAACGCGACGGCGGCTCCTATGACGAGCGCATGGGCGCGGTCGCCTGCTGGAATTCGGTGATGGACGAAAACCAGTATATGGTTCGCAAGTGGAACGAGTTCATTGCCTCCTGAGCTGGTTTCCCCGGGCGTCGTGACGGCGCGGCAGCCTATGGGCCGCGCGCGGAGCGCGGGCACCTCGTCCGCGACACTGGTGGGGTGGCTTCTGGCCACCCCGCTCGCGCTGGTGCTCCTGTTCTTCCTGATCCTGCCGATCCTGATGATCGTGATCGTCAGCTTCTGGGGCGCCACGGAATTCTCGATCTATCCCGCCTTCCAGTTCGACAATTACCAGTTCCTGTTCACCTCGGCGGTGACCTATCAGGTCTTTCTCAAGACCTTCCTCTACGCGGGCGTGACCTGGATCTTCACCCTGCTGATCGGCTTCACGGTCGCCTATTTCCTCGCCTTCCATGTCCGGACCCTGACCTGGCAGATCGCGCTCTTCCTGCTCTGCACCATCCCGTTCTGGACCTCGAACATCATCCGGATGATCTCCTGGATCCCCTTCCTCGGGCGCAACGGCATCGCCAATTCGGCGCTGATCTCGATGGGGGTGATCGATCAGCCGCTGGAATGGCTGCTGTTCTCGGATTTCTCGGTCATCCTCGCCTTCGTGCATCTCTATACGCTCTTCATGGTGGTTCCGATCTTCAACACCATGATGCGCATCGACAAATCCCTGATCGAGGCGGCGCGGGACGCGGGCGCGTCGGGGCGCCAGATCCTGACCAATGTCATCATTCCCCTGACCAAGCCCGGGATCATGATCGGCTCGATCTTTGTCGTGACGCTGGTGATGGGCGATTTCGTCACCGTGCGGATCATGTCCGGGTCGCAGTCGGCCAATGTCGGACGGCTGATTTCCAATGACATCGGATTGCTGCAATATCCGTCCGCGGCGGCGACGGCGGTGGTCCTGCTCTGCACCGTGCTGATCGTGATCGGGATCATGCTGCGCTTCGTGAACATCCGGAAGGAACTCTGATGGGCGAGAAGCGAAACCTGGAGTTCTATCTGCTCGCGGCCTTCTTCGCGCTCTTCATCCTGTTTCTTTATGGGCCGACGATCACCATCGCGATCCTGTCCTTTCAGGGTCCACAGGGTGGCCTGACCTTCCCGATGCGGGGCGTCTCGCTGCACTGGTTCGACGAATTGTTCCAGCAACAATCGGTCGGCGATATCTGGGGGGCGTTCCGGCGGTCGATCGTGCTTGGCCTGATGGTGATGGTGACGACCGTGGTCGTGTCCGTGATGGGCGGGCTGGCGTTTCGCAAGCGGTTCGCCGGGTCGGGGGCGTTGTTCTACCTGATCATCACCAGCCTGATCATTCCCTCGATCCTGGTCTCGCTGGGGGTCGGCCTGATCTTCAGCCAGCTCGGCTGGGACGTGCATTGGTCCACCAGCGGATTCGGGGCGCAACTGACCTGGACCCTGCCCTTCGGCCTGCTCATCATGTTCGCGGTCTTCAACCGGTTCAATCCGGCCTATGAGGAAGCCGCCCGCGATCAGGGTGCGACCGCCTGGCAGACGGTGCGGCATGTGGTGATCCCGATCATCGGCCCGAGCCTGATCGGGGTCGCGCTCTTCGGGTTCACCCTGTCCTATGACGAATTCGCGCGGACCCTGCTGACGGCGGGATCGTACAATACGCTGCCGCTGGAGATCTATGGGATGACCACCAATGTCACCTCGCCGGTGCTCTTCGCGCTCGGGACGCTGACGACGGTGTTCTCTCTGATCATCATCGGGGTGTTCCTGCTCTTCGCGTTGGCCGCGCAACGGAAACGGTCGAGGATGGTCTCGGACGCGGGCAAGGGCGTCTGATCCCCGTGTTCCATATCCTCTTCATCAATCCCAACGGCACCACCCGCATGACCGACCTGATCGCGGAGGCCGCGCGCGCCGTCGCGGCCCCCGATGTGGAGATCCTCGCACGCACGAACCTCGCCGGTCCCCCGTCGATCCAGGGCCCCGAGGATGGCGCGGCGGCGGTCCCCGGCCTGCTCCGGATCGTGCGGGAAACCGATTACGTGGATGCGATCGTGATCGCCTGTTTCGACGATACCGGACTGGAGGAGGCGCGCGCGATCGCCTCCTGTCCGGTCATCGGGATCGGAGAGGCCGCGTTTCACGCGGCCTCGCTGCTGGGGCGTCCCTATTCGGTGGTCACGACCTTGTCGGTGGCGGTGCCGGTGATCGAGGGCAATCTGGCGCGGTATGGCGTGGCGGGCTGCGTTCGGGTCCGGGCGAGCGAGGTTCCGGTTCTCGATATTGACGGCGCCGAGGCGCGGATCGGGGCCGAGGTCGCCCGCGCCATCGTCGAGGACGGGGCGGGCACGATCGTGCTCGGCTGCGCGGGACTGGCGGATTTGCCGGAGCGATTGACGCGGGCGCATGGCGTGCCGGTGATCGACGGGGTGGCGGCGGCCTGCGGTCTGGCGCGGATGCTCGCGAGCCTGAAGGTTTGAGGGCCCGCCGCCCCGGTTCAGGGCGGCGGTCGCGTTAGTTGGCGGCGAGGAAGAAGCGCACCATTTCGGTAGAGGCATCCGGGCCGGACGGGTCGGTGAAGGAGCCGGCCGCGTTGCCGCCGGACCAGGCATGGCCCGCGCCCTCGATCATCCAGACCTCCATCCGCGCCGCGCCCTCCGCGCCGTCGATCCGGGTCCGGACATAGGGGCGGCCTCCCATCGATTGACCGCTGTCCGACTGCCGGGGCCCTTGCGCGACCCTCAGGATATGCTCGGCATTCGCGGGATGCACCGTCCGGTCGGCGTTGCCGTGAAAGACGATGGCCCTCTGACCGGGCGCCGTCGATTGGGCGAGCGGCTGCGCATCCCCGCGCATGGCGGCGAAGGCCGAGATCACGTCATTGGCGGCGCCGGTCGGGATGCCGGAATGGATGCCCACCGCCTTGAAGAGATCGGGATAGGTTTCCGCCAGCACCGCCGCCATCGCCCCGCCCGCCGACAGTCCGGCGACGAAGACCTTGTCCGGGTCGATGCCGAATTCCGCCACGATCTCGCGGGTGATGCCGGCGAGGATCGCGGGCTCGCCCTGGTCGCGGCGCTGATCCTGCGGGCGGAACCAGTTCCAGCAGGAGGACATGTTGTCCGCGCTGGTCTGGCGCGGATAGACGACGAGGAGGCCGTAGGATTCGGCCACCGCGTTCATCCGGGTCCCGGTGGCGAAATCGTCCGGATTCTGCTTGCAGCCATGCAGCATGACCACGAGACCGCGGGGGGTTTCGACGGCCGGACGATAGAGCTTGTAGTCCCGTGCCCCGGCGGCGCAGGCGAAACGACGCTCCTCGAAGCTCGCGCCTTCGGGAACCGGCGCCGGCGCGGCGGAATGCTGAAATCCGGCGGGGGGCTCGGCAAAGCCCGCGGTCTTGTGGCCTTCGCGCAGCATCTGGACCACGTCGCGCAAGGGGCGGCGCAGGCGGCGCGCGAACCGTTCCAGCGTCGCTCCGGCATGATCGGGGGGAACCGTGCCGGCGGGGATCGGCTCGATGATTTCGGCATCCGGATCGAGCCGGGGCCCCGGGCGCGGAGCCGGTTCCGCGGCCCGGGCGGATTTGCCGCCCAGCGCCTCGGTGATGATCCGGGTCGCGGCCATCGGATCGCTGGACCGGACGGCGGCGGTGGCGCGTGCCATGGCCTGGGCGAAATCGTTATCCATCATACTCTCCTTTGACCCATTCATTTCAGGCGATCCGCCAGGGCGGTCCTGACCTCCGCGCTGGCCTGCAGCGCGCCGAGGACGGTAATCGAGGCAATGGCCTCGCGGGCGAGCGCGGGCGTCACGTCCGGTGCGATCCGGACCAGGCCCACCACCTTGATATGGAGCGTCTCGCCCGCTGTGCGAACCGCTTCCAGCGTGGCGCGGTCATAATCGCGCAAGCCGACGTCGAGCGTGTGACGCTCGACCGACCGGCTCACCTGATCGGTGTGCTGGTCGAGCTGATTGCGGATCGCGGTCCGAATCAGATCGGTGCGGTTGGAATAGAACCCTTCGCGCACCAGAAGGTCGATCCGCCCGAGATCCACAAACCCCAGATTTATCGTGATCTTTTCGGTATCCCCGCCTCTGTCGCGGGACAGTCTGGTTATCTCGGCCATTTTATTCTCCATCCATATGGATGGTATATGGATGATAATTTTTCATTACAACCCTTGGCCGAACGTTTTCCCAAGGCTCGCCCGCGCGAAACCGTAGGCGGCGCGGCAAAAACCGAATACCCTCCGCGCAAAACGGCGGATGGTCGCGGGAGGCGCATCAGATGAAATTCCTATGTCTCGCGACGGCGCTCGGCGCCGCGCTGGTCACACTGGCGGCGGTCGCCCAGCCGATCCCCGAGCGGCGGAGCTTCGGCCTCGCCGACACCGATCTCTTCGGGGGCGATATCCGCTCGATCATCGGAACCAGCCTCCCGCTCTGCGAAAAGACCTGCCTCGATGACACCGCTTGCGCCAGTTTCACCTTCAATACCCGGTCCAACGCCTGTTTCCTCAAATCCGGCGAGGTGACGCCCAAACCCTTCAAGGGCGCCCTGTCCGCCCGCGTGGTCGGGACCCCGGCCGATATCCTGAAACGCGGCGAGGCGAACGCGGCGGCGCTCAAACTGCCCGACGGCACTTTCAAGGCGGCCAGGGATCTGGCCCTCTCGATCGGCACCTCCTATCCCTCGACCGGCGCCGCCGAGACGGATCTGGTCGCCGAGGCCGCGGCCGCCGAACAGGCGGGGGATTTGCGCGGGGCGATGGTGCTCCGCCTCCGGGGGCTCAATGCCAACAACGGCGCCTCGGGCTGGGCCGAGGTCGCGCGGCTGGCGATGGCGATCAATTCCGACGATTACGACCAGAAACAGAACGACCTCCGGATGGCAGCCAACGCCGCGCTCAATTCCTATCTGCGCGGGACGGAGGCGCCGCGACAGGCGGCGGTCCTGAGGCTGCTCGCGACGGCGCTGGAGGCCCTGGGCGACGGGCGGGCCTCGATCGATGTGTTGCGCCGGGCCGAGGCGCTGGCCCCGGACACGGCCACCGCCGCCGCCCTGAGCCGCGCGATCGGTCTCTATGGATTCCGGGTGATGGAAACGACCGCCGATTTCCAGCCGGCGAGCCCCCGGATCTGCGTGCGGTTTTCCGAAAGTCTCGTGCGGTCCGGCGTCGATTACGCCGATTTCGTCCGATTCGAGGGCGGGAGCCATCCGGTCGAGGTCGATGCCGACTCCCTCTGTCTGGAAGGGCTGGAGCATGGCGTCACCTATCGTTTCGACCTGCGCGAAGGGCTGCCCGCGAACAGTGGCGAAGTGCTCGACCGCACGATTTCCCAGACCGTCTATGTCCGCGACCGCGCGCCCTCCGCGCGGTTCATCGGCCGGAACTATGTGCTGCCCCGCGCCGGCGCCGCCGCGATCCCGGTCATCACCGTCAATACCGATACCGTCGATCTGGAAATCAACCGGGTCGGACCGCGCGGGCTCGCCTCGGTCCTGCGCGACGGTCTGTTCGGCGCCCAGATCGATTCCTCCGGCGAAAACCAGTTGAGCCAGCAACTGGGCGAAACCGTCTGGACAGGAACCGGCACCGTCGAGCGCAAGCTCAATGCCGATGTGACCACCGCCCTGCCGATCGGCGAGGCCGTCAAGGATCTGGCGCCGGGCCTCTATGCGATGACGGCGCGCATCCCCAAGAGCTCGAATGACGGGGCGGCGGCGACGCAATGGTTCGTCATCACCGATCTCGGCCTTGCGACCGTGACCGGCGCGGACGGTCTGAACGTCTTCGTCCGGGCGCTGTCGAGCGCGAAGCCCCGCGAAGGCGTGACGCTGCGGCTGATCGCGCGCGACAATGACATCCTGGGCGAGGCGCAAACCGATGCCGAGGGTCACGCGCGGTTCGATCCCGGCCTGATGCGCGGACCGGGCGGCTCCGCCCCCGGCTTCGTCGTCGCCGAGACCGAGGATCACGATCTCGCCTTCCTCAATCTCGCCGATCCGGCCTTCGATTTTTCGGACCGGGGGGTCGAGGGGCGCGACGCGCCGCCGCCGATCGATGTGTTTGCCAGCACCGACCGGGGCGCCTATCGCCCCGGCGAGACGATGCATGCGACCATCCTGACCCGCGATTCCCGGGCCGAGGCGGTCACCGGGCTCGCGCTGACCGCCGTGGTGCTGCGTCCGGACGGGGTGGAGTCGAGCCGCCAGATCCTGCCCGACGGTGGCGCGGGCGGCCGGGTGATGGCCCTGCCGATCGGGGCGGATGCGCAGCGGGGCACCTGGCGGGTGCGCCTGCATGCCGATCCCGAGGCGCCGCCCCTGACGACCCTGTCGTTCCTGGTCGAGGATTTTGTCCCCGAACGGATCGATTTCGACCTGACGATGCCGGAGGCTCCGGTGTCGCGGGCGGTGGCGCCGGATCTGAGCGTCGATGCGCGCTATCTCTATGGCGCGCCGGGGGCGGACCTTGCGATCGAGGGCGAGACGCGGATCGAGATGACCCGCTCCCTCTCCGGTTTCGAGGGGTTCCTGTTCGGGCGGGAGGACGAGCCCTATCGGTCCGCCTATGCCGCCCTGCCCGGCGGATTGACGACCGATGCCGAGGGAAAGGCGGTGATTTCCCTGCCGCTGGCGCCCCTGGAGCCGGTCAGCCAGCCTTTGGAGATGACCGCGACCCTGCGATTGAGCGATGGTTCCGGCCGGCCGGTCGAGCGCAGCCTCAAACGTCCGCTGTTGTCGGAGGGGAACCTGATCGGGATCAAGCCGCTGTTCGACGGATCGGTGGATCAGGGCGGTACCGCGCGGTTCGAGGTGATCGCGGTGGACCCGGACCTGAGACGGATCGATCTGTCGGGGGTGGAGTGGGTCCTGTTCCGGGTCGAGACGAATTATCAATGGTATGAACTCGACGGGAACTGGAACTACGAGCCGATCACCCGCCGCGAGAAGGTGGCGAACGGTCGGATCGACGTGCCCGCGGGGGCGGCGGCGAAGATCGAGACGCCGGTCGATTGGGGCCGCTATGAACTGACGCTGACCGGACCGGGGGCGGCGGCCAGCGTCGGTTTCAGCGCGGGATGGTATGCCGCGAGCGCCAGCGCCGACACGCCGGACGTGCTCGACGTCAGCCTCGATCGCGCGACCTATGCCGCCGGGGACACGGCCCACGCGCGCCTGAAGGCCCGCGCCGCCGGTCAGGTTCTGGTCACCGTGGCCAGCGACCGGCTGATTTCGATGAAGGCGCTGGCGGTTCAGGCGGGCGAGACGGTGGTGGATCTGCCGGTGACGGCGGACTGGGGCGCGGGCGCCTATGTGACGGCGACCCTGGTGCGTCCGATGGATGTCGCGGCGGGCCGCAATCCGGCGCGGGCGATCGGGCTGGCCTGGGCCGGGATCGACCGGCGGACCCGGACATTGGAGGCGCGGTTCCTGAACGGCCCGACCGCCATGCCCCGGGCCGAGATGACCGCGCGTCTGCAAGTCGAAGGCGTCGAGCCGGGCGCGGAGATCTATGCCACCCTCGCGGCGGTCGATGTCGGGATCCTGAACCTCACCGGTTTTGAGGCGCCCGATCCGTCGGGGTATTATTTCGGCCAGCGCAAGCTCGGGGTCGAGATGCGCGACCTCTATGGCCGGTTGATCGACGGCATGCAGGGCGCGCCCGGCAAGATCCGGTCGGGCGGCGATGGGGGCGCGGGATTTCGTTCGCCGCCGCCGACCGAGAAGCTGGTGGCCTTCTTCGAGGGTCCGTTGAAGGTCGATGACCAGGGCATCGCCGAGGCGAAATTCCCGATGCCGGATTTCAACGGCACGGTGAAGTTGATGGCCGTGGTCTGGAACCAGGGCGGCGTCGGCGAGGCCTCGGCCGATGTGCTGGTCCGCGATCCGGTGGTGGCCCAGGTGAACAGCCCCCGCTTCCTGAGCCCCGGCGACAAGGCGCGGCTGGAGGTCGATCTGACCCATGTCTCGGGTCCCGCGGGGCCGGTCGGGTTGAACCTCATTGATCTGGTGCCGGGGATCGTCGATGTCGGCGATCCGGCGCAGGCGGTCACGCTGGCCGACAAGGGTCGGGCGACGGCGCGCATGCCCCTGACGGCGGTGGCGGTCGGGGACGCCGGGTTCAGGCTCGACCTGACCCTGCCGGGCGGGGCGGTGCTCGACAAGGCGCTGGTCCTGCCGGTGCGCGACAATGATCCGGTGATCGCGCGCCAGACCCGTTTCGAGCTTGCGCCCGGCAAGGCGCTGACGCTCGATGCGTCGGTGCTCGACGGCCTGCGGACCGGCGGCGCGCATGTGACGGTCGCGGTCGGGCCGCTGGCCGATTTCGACGTGCCGGGGCTTTTGACGGCGCTCGACGGCTATCCGTTCGGCTGCGCGGAACAGATCGCCTCCCAGACCATGGCGCTGATCTATTTCGACCAGCTCTCGGTCGATCTCGGCCTCGCCGAAAAGGCCAACCTGCGCAAACGCATCGAGGACGGGATCGCGGCGGTGCTGGCCAACCAGACCGGCGGGGGCGGATTTGGCCTCTGGGGGCCGGACGGGAGCGACGCATGGCTCGACGGCTATGTCACCGACGTCCTGTCCCGGGCGCGGGCGGCGGGATACAGCGTGCCGGATCGGGCGTTTCAGGCGGCCCTGCTCAACCTCTCGAATCGGGTGAATTCCTATGGCGATTTCGAGAAGGGCGGCGAGGATCTGGCCTATGCGCTGATGGTGCTGGCGCGCGAGGGTCAGGCCTCGATCGGCGACCTGCGTTATTACGCCGACACCAAGGCGCGGGATTTTGCCACGCCGCTCGCCAAGGCCCAGCTCGGCGCGGCGCTGGCGGCCTATGGCGATCCGTCGCGGGCGGACCGGATGTTCGGCCTTGCCTCGGAACAGGGGCTGAGCGGCGCCGATGAAACCGTCTATCGCGCCGATTTCGGCAGCGGCCTGCGCGACGCCGCCGGGGTCCTGACCCTCGCGGTCGAGGCAAGATCGACCGCGATCGACGAGCCGGGCCTGGTCGGCAAGGTCACCGCCGAGACGCCGGTCCGGTCCACCCAGGAACAGGTCTGGACCCTGCTCGCCGCCCTGGCCCTGATGGATCAGGCCGAGGGCGGCGCCGCCACCCTGAACGGCGCCCCGATGACGGGACCGGCGGCGCGGATCGACGAGGCCGCCCTGCGCGCCGGCCCGGTCCAGATCGGCAATGCCGGTCAGACGCCGACCCAGGTGGTGGTGACGGCCTTCGGCATCCCGGATCAGCCGGAACCCGCCGGGGGCAATGGCTACCGCGTCGAGCGCGCCTATTACGCGCTCGATGGCAAACCGGTGACGCTCGACTCGGTGCCGCGCAACACAAGGCTCGTTGCCGTCCTGACCGTCACGCCGGAACGCGACATCCAGGCGCGGCTGATGGTGGACGACCCCCTGCCCGCCGGGTTCGAAATCGACAATCCGAACCTGTTGCGCGGCGGCGATCTCGCGAATTTCGCTTGGCTGAACGCGGATACGGTCGCGGCCCACAGCGAGTTCCGCTCCGACCGCTTCCGCGCCGCCGTGGACTGGAGCGGGTCCGAACCCTTCCAACTCGCCTATGTCGTGCGCGCGATCTCCTGGGGGGACTTCCACCATCCGGCGGCGAGCGTGATCGACATGTACCGCCCGGCCTATGGCGCCCATTCCGACGCGGGGTCAGCGAGCGTGGTGGATCCCGCGAAGTGAAAACCGCTTTCGCGATCCTGATCGGCCTCGTGATCACGGCCGGTCTCGTCTTCGATCGCTGGGTCTCCAGCACCGTGCTTCCGCCGCTCGCGGTCGAAGGCTCCGGGATGGTCGTCGACCGCGAGGGCGCGCTGCTCAGGGCCTATACGGTGGCGGATGGGCGCTGGCGACTGCCCGTCTCGCTCGATGCCGTCGACCGCGGCTATGTCGCGCAACTGATCGCCTATGAGGATCGCCGCTTTTATCGCCATGGCGGCGTCGATCCCCTGGCACTGGTCCGCGCGGCGGCGCAGGCGCTGCGCCATGGCCATGTGGTCTCGGGGGGATCGACCCTGACCATGCAGGTCGCGCGCCTGCTCGAAGACGGCGGGACCGGGCGTTACACCGGCAAACTGCGGCAAATCCGGCTGGCGCTGGCGCTGGAACGACGCCTCACAAAGGACCAGATTCTCACGCTTTATCTCAACCTGGCGCCGTTCGGGGGCAATGTCGAAGGCGCGCGGGCGGCCTCCTTGGGATATTTCGGCAAGGAGCCGGCCCGATTGACCCCGGCGCAGGCGGCCCTGCTCGTGGCCCTGCCGCAATCGCCCGAGACCCGGCGCCCGGATCGCTTCCCCAAGGTCGCCCGCGCCGCCCGCGACCGGGCCCTCGACCGGGCGGCGACGGCGGGTGTCCTGACCCCGGACGAGGCGCGGGCCGCGCGGCGCGAGCCGGTCCCCGAGGCCCGCGCGCGGTTTCCGATGCTGGCCGCGCCCCTGGCCGACCGCCTGATCGCGGGACAGCCCCCCGGCGCCATCGTTGCGACCACGATCGACGCGGCCCTCCAGCGGCGGCTGGAGGATTTGCTGGCCGAGCGCGCGGCGGCGCTCGATCCCCGCCTGTCGGCGGCGCTGATGGTGGCGGATTTCAGGACCGGCGATATCCTCGCCTCCGTCGGCTCTCCGGGATTTCTCGATACCGCGCGCCAGGGGTTCATCGACATGACCCGGGCACGGCGCTCTCCCGGATCGACCCTCAAGCCGCTGATCTACGGGATCGCCTTCGACGAAGGCATCGCCCATCCCGAGACGCTGATCGAGGATCGGCCGATCCGGTTCGGCACCTTCGAGCCGCGCAATTTCGACAATCGCTTCCGGGGCACGGTCACGATCCGCGATGCGCTGCGGGAGTCGCTCAATATCCCCGCCGTCACCGTGCTCGATACCGTCGGGCCGCAGCGTTTGCTGGCCCGTCTGCGCCGCGCGGGGGCGCGGCCCACCCTGCCGGAGGGGGCGGCGCCGGGGCTGGCGGTGGGGCTCGGCGGGCTCGGCCTCTCCCTGCGCGATCTGGTCGGGCTCTATGCCGCGATCGCCCGGGGCGGCCTGCCCGTCGGCCTGCGGGAAACGCCCGGGCCGGTCGCGGTGGGCGCGGCACCGGTGCTCGGCCCGGTCGCGGCCTGGCAGGTGGCGGATATCCTCTCGGGCGTCGCACCGCCCGATGGATCGGAACCGGGTCGCATCGCCTTCAAGACCGGCACCTCCTATGGCTATCGCGATACGCTGGCGGTGGGGTTCGATGGCGCGCATGTGATCGGGGTCTGGCTCGGCCGTCCCGATGGCACGCCGATGCCGGGCGCCCTCGGGCTCGATCGCGCGGCGCCCCTTCTCTTCGATGCCTTTCAACGGGTGGGGCTGACACCCTTGCCGCCGCCGCCCCCCAATGCCCTGACCGTCCCGGCGGCGGAGCTGCCCCAGCCCCTGCGCGCCTTTCATCCCCGGGGCGGCCCGCTCGCCAATGAGCCGCGGATCACCTTTCCGCCCGATGGCGCCGAACTCGCCCTGGAGCCCGGTCAGACGGATCCGGGCCCGCTGGTCATCAAGGTGATGAACGGCGTGCCGCCCTTTCGCTATCTGGTGGATGGCAAGCCCCTGCCCGCCGCCGGTCGCGACCGCGAGGTGGACTGGACGCCGGAGGGCCGGGGATTCGTCGCGATCTCGGTCATCGATTCACAGGGCGCCGCCGCCCGTGCGCGGGTGTTTCTGCGTTGAATTCGCCCGGCGCGCCCGGCCCCCCCGCGGGTTCAGGCGCGCCACTGGAAACATTAACGATAAAACGGACTTGATCGGTCGCGTTTCATGACTTAGCTCCGCAGGATGATTACCCAGAAAACAAAATACGCGCTCAAGGCTCTGATCACGCTCGCCAAGGAACAGGCCGAGGGCGGTTCCTCGCTGCGGATCGAGGAAATCGCAACCCGCTCGAATTCTCCGAAGCGGTTTCTGGAACATATCCTGATCGATATCCGCAATGCCGGGATCATCGGCAGCCGGCGCGGCCGCGATGGCGGCTATATCCTGATCAAGTCGCCCCAGAGCATCGCGGTCAGCGACGTCCTGCGGATGATCGACGGCCCCATCGCACCGCTGCCCTGTCTCTCGCGGCGGGCCTATCAGCGGTGCGAGGATTGCGGCGACGAGGCGACCTGTCAGATCCGCAAGGTCTTCGGAGATCTCTACGCCGCCTATCTGCTGATGGTCGAATCGCTGACCCTGGCGGATCTGATGGAAGGTGATTCGCCGCTCCTCTCCGCCACCGTGGCATAAACAATTCCGTGATCTCTCTGAAACAAAACGAAATATCTCTTTTTTAACTTTTATTCTTGATTATCACGATTAAGTCTGTCGACATACCTCCATGGATCAGGAGGATTTCCTATGGACAGCACCCTTTCCAAAGGCGAGTCGGCGGAGCCCAGTCCCGCGACACGCTGGACGGGCTCCGCGGACGAGACGATGATGGCGGCCTATGGCGTGCATTTCGACATGTTCGGAACGCTTCATCTCGCCCGGACCGACGAGTTTCGCCCGACGGATGGCGAGCGCCCCTCCGGCGACACCGCTTTTCAGCGCGTTGTCAAATGGGTCTCCGGTGTCGGCGCGGCGACGCTGATCGCATTCGCCCCCGTCCTCGCCGAACCGGCGATGGCAGAGACCAAGCTGCTCAATGTGTCCTATGACCCGACCCGGGAGCTTTACCGGGACTATAACAAGGCCTTCAACGCCCACTGGCAGGCGGAAGGTCACGAAGCCCTCGATATCGAGGCCTCTCACAGCGGATCCGGCGCCCAGGCCCGCGCCGTGATCGACGGGCTGAATGCGCAGGTCGTGACCCTCGCCCTCGCCGGGGACATCGACGCGATCGCCAAGAAGTCCGGCAAGATCCCGGCTGACTGGCAGGCCCGCCTGCCCCACAATTCCGCCCCCTACACCTCGACCATCGTCTTTCTGGTGCGCAAGGGCAATCCGAAGGGGATCGAGAACTGGGACGATCTGATCGGCGACGGCGTCGAAGTGATCACCCCCAACCCCAAGACCTCCGGCGGTGCGCGCTGGAACTATCTCGCGGCCTGGGCCTACGCGGACAAGACCTTTGGCGGGGACGAGGCCAAGATCAAGGACTTCGTCGGCAAGATCTATCAGCATGTCCCGGTCCTGGATTCGGGCGCACGCGGTGCCACCACGACCTTCGCCCAGCGTGGTATCGGCGACGTGCTGCTGGCCTGGGAAAACGAGGCCTATCTCGCGCTCGATGAGCTGGGAGAAGACCAGTTCGACATCATCTATCCCTCGGTCTCCATCCTTGCCGAACCGACCGTGTCGGTGGTGGACGGGAATATCTCCTCGCCCGAGCAGGGTCAGGCCGCCAAGGAATATCTGGACTATCTCTATTCGCCGGAAGGCCAGGCGATCGCTCTCAAGCATTACTTCCGCGCCTGGGACACCAGCGCCGCGGATCCCGCCGACGTCGCCCGCTTCCCGAAACTTGATCTTGTCTCGATCGAGGATTTCGGCGGCTGGGCCAAGGTTCAACCCGAGCATTTCGCCGATGGCGGAATCTTCGATCAGATCTATACCGCGAAGTAGTAGGTTTCATGGCAGGTTTTTCCCTCCGATCTCCCTCCCCGATGCCAGGCTTCGGCCTGGCCTCCGGGGTCACCCTGACAATGCTGTCCATTCTCGTCCTGATCCCGATCGGCGGCCTTCTGGCCCGCGGCATCGGGATCGGTCCCGTTGAGCTCTGGCATGTCATCGGCACCGAGCGCGTCCGCGCCGCCCTCTGGTTGTCGTTTCGGGTCGCGGCCCTGGCGGCGTTGTTCAATCTCGTGTTCGGATTGATGCTCGCCTGGGTCCTCGTGCGATACGAATTCCCCGGCCGCCGCCTGATCGACGCGGCGGTGGATCTGCCCTTCGCCCTGCCCACGGCCGTCGCCGGTATCGCCCTGACCGCGCTCTATGCGCCCAACGGCGCGATCGGCTCGGTTCTGGCGCAATTCGGGATCAAGGCGGCCTACACCTCCTTCGGGATCTGGATCGCGCTGGTCTTCGTTGGACTGCCCTTCGTGGTGCGCACCGTTCAGCCCGTCATCGAGGAAATCGACCGCGAGGTCGAGGAAGCCTCGGCCACTCTCGGGGCGAACCGGTTCCGCACCTTCACCCGCGTGATCCTGCCGATGCTGGCGCCCGCGCTCCTGACGGGCTTCGCCCTCGCCCGCGGCGTTGGCGAATATGGCTCGGTCATCTTCATCGCCGGCAACATCCCGATGCGAACCGAAATCGCGCCACTCCTGATCGTGATCCGGCTTGAAGAATTCGACTATGACGGTGCGATCGCCATCGCGCTGGCCATGCTCTCAATTTCCTTTGCAATGTTGCTTGCGATCAATCTGACGCAAGTCTGGAGCCGTAAGAGGTTTGGTAATGCGTAACGAGAACTCCCCCCCATTCGCCCGTCTCCGGCAATCGATCCACTTCCTGAACGAAGGGATCTGATCGTGACCGATCTGACCCTTCACGCAACCATGCCAACCGAAACCACCGCCCGCCGCCCCGTCCGCCGCCAGGCGGTCACGAGCGAAGCCCCCTGGGTCCGCTTCACCCTGATCGGGCTTTCAATGCTGTTCCTCGGCCTTCTGGTGTTCGCGCCGCTGGTCTCGATCTTCAATCAGGCCCTAGCGGATGGTTTCTTCGAGGCCGTCGCATCGTTCAACAATCCCGAAGCCCTGCATGCCATCAAGCTGACCGTGATCACCGCCCTGATCGCGGTCCCGATGAACGCGGTCTTCGGCATCGCCGCCGCCTGGACCATCGCGAAATTCGATTTCCGGGGCAAAGCCTTCCTCATCACCCTGATCGATCTGCCCTTCTCGGTCTCGCCCGTCGTCGCCGGTCTCTGCCTCGTGCTGCTCTTCAGCGCGAACGGAGCCCTCGGGGCCTGGATGGTGGCACATGGTCTGCAGGTGGTCTTCGCCGTGCCGGGGATCGTGCTGGCCACCATGTTCGTGACCTTCCCCTTCGTGGCCCGCGAACTTATCCCGATCATGCAGGAACAGGGCCGCGCCGAGGAAGAAGCGGCGCTGACACTCGGAGCCAGCGGCTGGCGGATGTTCCGCACGGTGACCCTGCCCAATATCCGCTGGGCGCTCCTCTATGGCGTGCTGCTCTGCAACGCCCGGGCCATGGGTGAATTCGGCGCCGTCGCGGTCATCTCCGGCAGGATCCGCGGCGAAACCATCACCATGCCTCTCATGATTGAAATGTCGTATAACGAGTATCTTTCCGTCGCAGCCTTCAGTATGGCCGCATTGCTGGCAGGACTCGGCCTTGTAACGCTCGTGGCGAAATCCCTGCTGGAATGGCGTTATGCCGATCAGCTGGCCGCCTCGCACCGCCGATAGACGGAAAAAAAGGAAAATCGCCATGCATATCGAAATCGAGGAACTGGCCAAGGAATTCGGTCCGACGACCGCCCTCCGCCCGGTCAGCCTGTCCATCCCGTCGGGAGCGCTGGTCTCCCTGCTCGGGCCCTCCGGCTCGGGCAAGACGACCCTTCTGCGCATTCTCGGAGGCCTCGAATTCCCGACCTCGGGACGGGTCCTGTTCGATGGCCAGGATGCGACGGGCCTCAGCGTCCAGGAACGCCGGGCCGGCTTCGTCTTCCAGCATTACGCCCTCTTCAAGCACATGACGATTTTCGAGAACATCGCCTATGGTCTGCGCGCACGCCCCAAGGCGGCGCGACCGACCAATGCCGAGATCGAACGCCGGGTGACCAAGCTGCTCAACATGATCCAGTTGCCGGACATCGCCCGGCGCTATCCGAGCCAGCTCTCCGGTGGTCAGCGCCAGCGCGTCGCCCTGGCCCGGGCGCTGGCCATCGAGCCCCGGATGCTTCTGCTCGACGAACCCTTCGGCGCGCTCGATGCGCGCGTGCGGCGGGAACTGCGGGGCGGCCTGCGCGAAATCCATGACCAGACCGGCCTGACCACGATCTTCGTGACCCACGATCAGGAGGAAGCGATGGAACTGGCCGATCTGGTGGTGGTGATGAGCATGGGCCGGATCGAACAGATCGGCACCCCCCAGGATATCCGCGCCCGGCCCGCGACAAAATTCGTGGCCGAATTCGTCGAAAGCTGAGACGAAGCCTCTCGGCCCTGAACTGTCCGGCGCCGGGTCTTTGAACCGGCGCGGGACAACACCGCCCCCTCGCGGGGTCGGGTCCCCGGGCGGACCAACGCGCTCCTTCGGAACATTCTCTCCCCCCGCCGGGATGACGGCTCTCCGCCATCGCCGGCTCTGGCAAATCAGGTTCATCCTGAGCTAGGGATAGGATGAAGGGAGAACCACCATGTCGATGAACAGTTTCGGTCATTTGTTCCGGGTCACCACCTGGGGCGAGAGCCATGGACCCGCGCTGGGCTGTGTCATCGATGGCTGCCCTCCCGGCATCGCCTTGTCCGAGGCCGATATCCAGCCTTGGCTCGACCGGCGCAAGCCGGGTCAGAACCGGTTCACCACCCAGCGGCGGGAGGAGGATCTGGTCGAGATCCTCTCCGGCGTGTTTCAGGGGGTGACCACGGGAACGCCGATCAGCCTGATGATCCGCAACACCGACCAGCGGTCCAAGGATTACGGCGACATTGCCGAAAAATTCCGGCCCGGCCACGCGGATATCACCTATCACCTGAAATACGGCCTGCGGGACTATCGCGGCGGGGGCCGGTCGAGTGCCCGGGAAACCGCCGCGCGGGTCGCGGCCGGCGCCGTGGCCCGATCGGTGCTCGCGCATATGGTTCCCTCCCTGCGCCTCCGTGGCGCGATGGTCCGGATGGGGACGAAGGCCATCGATCCGGCGGCCTGGGACTGGGAGGAAACGGAGCGCAATCCGTTCTGGTGTCCCGACCCGTCGGCGGCGGCGGATTGGGCCGTCTATCTCGATGACCTGCGGAAATCCGGCAATTCGGTGGGAGCGGTCATCGAGCTTCGCGCCGAGGCTGTTCCACCGGGTCTGGGTGCTCCGATCTATGCCAAGCTCGACACCGATATCGCCGCCGCGCTGATGTCGATCAACGCGGTCAAGGGCGTCGAAATCGGCGCGGGTTTTGGCGCGGCGGAATTGACCGGCGAGGGCAATGCCGACGAGATCCATATGGGCAACGCCGGTCCCTTTTATTCCAGCAACCACGCGGGCGGCATCCTGGGCGGCATCTCCAGCGGCCAGGACATCGTCGCACGCTTCGCGGTCAAGCCCACCTCATCGATCCTGACGCCGCGTCGGACGATCAATCTCCGGGGCGAGGCGACGGAGATCGTGACGAAGGGTCGGCATGACCCTTGCGTCGGCATTCGCGCGGTTCCGGTGGGCGAGGCGATGCTGGCCTGTGTGCTGCTCGATCACCTGTTGCTTGACCGCGGCCAGACCGGCGGCCTGCGCGGCACGATCGGCCAAAGCGCAATCTGACCGGAGCGGAGCGAGGATCGGATGAATTGCGCGTCACAATCGATGCGCCATTCGACGGAAGGAAAGCGCTCTGGGCAGATTATGTACGGCGGCGACGCTCCCAGGCGAAGGCGAGCGCGGCGGAGACGGTGGCGAGCGCGGCGAGGCCACTGGTCGCATCTATCTCGGGCACTTCTGAAATCCCACCCTGACCGTTGCCCGGGCCCCCGTCGTTGCCTGGGCCCCCGTTGTCGTCATGATGATTGCCCCGGCCATAGGCCCAACCATTGCCCGGCGTGGGGCCGGAGGGGAAATTGCCCGCCTCCGGGGGCCTGTTCGGATTTGCGGCGGCCGGCGATAACTGGACCGACGACAGTAAAACGGCCGCCAACGCCATTGTCGCGAGGCATTTATAAGAACGCATACCAAACTCCCGATACATATCGCGGGATTTTGCATCCCCTGGAAGAATAACTCCAGTGTTGCGATGGCAGTTGGTTAAAAATCTGTAAGCGGAGTTAGCAGCATTGGCCCTGTCCTTATCCTGGATTGCCGTGATCGCGAAATTTCGACACGCGTCTGGTTCAATCGTTCGTCCTTTAAAACGTCAGAGAAACTTCACTGGACTTCTGCTGCATTGCCGCAAAGATGGTGCATCGCAAGATTGAATGTGACGAAGGACAGGGAATGTTTTCGCTCACTGGAAAGGAGGCGCTGGTCGTCGGCGTTGCGAACGAAGGGTCGATCGCCTGGGGCTGCGCGCGCGCGCCGCGGCGGATGGGCGCCGAGGTCGCGATCACCTCTCTCAACGCCCACGCTGAATCGCACGTCCGCCCTTTGGCCGCCTCCCTCGATGCGCCGACCATCATGCCGCGCGACAAGGCCGTGGAACATTACAACAGCATGGGACCGGTCAAGGTCGCGCTTGAATCCGTGGCGCGGTACACCGGCGCGGAACTCGGACCCAAGGGCATTTCGGTCAATACCCTCTCGTCCGGACCGCCGCGCACCCGCGGGGCCTCGGGGGTCGCGGATTTCGACGCGCTTCTCGATCGCACGGCCGAACGGGCATCCATGCATCAACGCGCCACCCTCGACGATGTCGGCGCCTATGCCGCGTTTCTGGCCAGCGATCAGGCCCGGCACGTCACCGGCCGGGTCCATCGGGTCGACGGCGGTTACGGCAATTGCCAGGGGGGATGGGCCACGCTCCTGCTCGGGGCCACCAATCCGGACCTGACCGGCCCTCTTATGGTCAACGGCGCCCCCGTCGATGCCTGGGCCGGTGAAATCGGCAAGGGGCCGATGCGCTACAATGGCGGCATGATCGGCGGCGCATGGCCAGCGGATCATCTATCTCGTCCATGAAAATGTCGGACATCCGGGGGTCTTCGTATCCGGCTCCGTCGCCCGGAAGGAGCACAGCGAGGCTGCCTCGACCCTGCGCACCATCGAATCGCTGGCGCCGGGCCTCTATGAGATGGTGATCGAGAATTTCATGGGCGACGGCGTCGATCAGCGGTTCGTCGTGAGCTTTGCCAATACCTTCCTGGCACCGCTCAACGGCGCCGCCGCGCGGATCGCGGAAAACCGCGATCCCATCGCCCCCGACAATCCGCTTCTCAAGGCCGAGCATCTCCGGGCCGACCTGATCCAGCAATCGATGGACATGGCCCGCGATGCCCGGGACGCCTGGCACGAGATCATGTTCTTTTCGATCTATGCCACGCCAGCGATGCGCTGGTTCGGACGCAAGTACAATGACGCCCGCCCCCTCGGGACCGACGCCGAGCCGCGCTCGCCGAGGGAGGGGCAACAGGCGCTCCTTCATGTCGAGACCGGCGACTTCGTCGAAGCGGTCATCCGCATGCTGGTCCTGTTGGCGGATTCCCGCGGTTCGGTCCGGCGGGACCGGCTGGAGCGGGCCGCGCGGGTGCTCAATCAGGACGAACCCTTCCGGTCGCTGGATCAGGACCACCGGGCGCGGATCATTCATCAACAGACCCTGATCGTCGAATTCGCCCGGGAGGAAGCGATCGCCTCGCCGCCGCTGCTCCTGCGCACCGAGGAAAAGCGCGCGCTCGCCGGCAAGATCGTGCGCTCTGTTGCGGGAGAGATCGAGGACATGGCTCCGGCGACGCTGGCCCTGATCCAGAAAATGCATCATGTTCCGGGGCTGCCGGAGGTGACCAGCAGCGTCACCGAGGATCCCTTGAGGACCAGAGGGGAGACAGCCACCGCATGAAATATGATAACCGGACGTATGACGAGCTCTCGGTGGGCGACAGCGCCGAATTGAAGCGTCTGTGCACCGTCGACGACATCTATGTGTTCGCCCATGCCTCGGGCAACTTCAACCCGATGAACCTGCCCGACTATGACATGGATGGCGACGGACTGGCCGATTCCGCCGCGCCCGCCATGTGGGTCGGCTCGCTGATCTCGGCGGCGCTGGGAAATATCCTGCCCGGCGCGGGCACGCTCTATCAGTCCCAGACGCTCCGGTTTCTCGGAAGGGCCAAGGCGGGCGAGGAGCTGATCACCCGCGTCAGGGTGCTCGAAAAACTTCCCGACCTGACCGTCCGGCTGGCAACCGAGGTGGTCGATGCCGCCACCGGCACCCCCATTGTCGAAGGCGAGGCGGTGGTGACCGCGCCGAGTCGCAAGATCAGCGGCGAGGAGACCGCCATCCCCGGCCTGACCGTCCAGCGTCACCGGCATTTCGACCGGCTCGTGAGACTTGCCGAACCCTTGCCGCCCCTGGTCACGGCGGTGGTCGCCCCGGAGGAGGAAAGCGCCCTCGCCGGTGCCCTGAGCGCGGCCCGGCACACGATCATTTCCCCGATCCTCGTCGGCGATCGCGCCCGGATCGAGGCCGCGGCCGGGCAGATCGGACAGAGCCTCGCCGGTCTTGAAATCATCGATGTCGCCGATCATCGCCAGGCCGCGCAAACGGCGGTCGAGCTGGTCAACAAGGGCCAGGCCCAGGCTTTGATGAAGGGGCATCTTCACACCGACGAACTGCTCGGAGCGGTGGTTCAGCGCGAGGGGGGTCTGCGCACCGGCCGCCGCCTGACCCATGTCTTTGTCATGGACGTGCCCGGCCTCGACCATCTCCTCCTGATCACCGACGCGGCGATCAACATCGCCCCCGATCTCGAAACCAAGGTCGATATCGTCCAGAATGCGATCGATCTCGCGCTTTCGCTGGGGGTCGAGCTGCCCCGGGTCGGGGTTCTGTCGGCGGTCGAGACGGTCAATCCCAAGATCCCGTCGAGCATGGACGCGGCTCTGCTCTCGAAGATGGCGGATCGGGGCCAGATCAGGGGCGGCCTCGTCGACGGCCCGCTGGCGATGGACAATGCGATCGATCTCGACGCGGCCCGGACCAAGGGGATCAAGTCGCTGGTCGCGGGGCGGGCGGAAATCCTGGTCGCGCCCAATCTCGACGCGGGCAACATGCTGGCCAAGCAGCTCGCCTACATGGCCCATGCCGAGAGCGCGGGTCTGGTGATGGGCGCGCGGGTGCCGATCATCCTGACCTCCCGGGCCGACAATGAAAAGGCCCGCCTCGCCTCCTGCGCGGTGGCGGCGCTGCATCAGGCCTGGGCGACCGGGACCCGGATCGATTTCAAGGCGACCGCCGAATGACGGACCTTATCCTGACGCTGAACGCCGGATCCTCCTCGCTCAAGTTCGGCCTGTTCACCAAGGAAGCGGCCCCCCTGCTGAATGGCCAGATCGATGGCCTTGGCGCGGAGCCGCGTCTCACGGCAAAGACCTCGGGCGGGGACAGGCTGGAGGACCGGGGGCTCGGCGCGGAGGTCGCGGACCATCAGGCGGCGCTTCGCATCGTGCTCGATATCCTCGCCGACCACGCCGGGGGCCAGCGGATCGCCGCCGTCGGCCACCGCGTCGTGCATGGAGGTATCCATTTTGACCGCCCCACGCGGCTGGATGAGGCGGTGATCGCGGAGCTGAGCCGGCTCGAACCCTTCGCGCCGCTGCATCAGCCGGCCAATCTCGCCGGGGTGAGGGCGGCGCGCGAGGCCTATCCGGAGGCCACGCAGGTCGCCTGTTTCGACACCGCCTTCCATCGCTCTCACCCTTGGGTGAACGACGTGTTCGCGCTGCCGATCGAATATTACGACAAGGGCATCCGCCGGTACGGATTTCATGGCCTGTCCTATGAATATGTCTCCCGGAAACTCGCGGCGATCGATCCCCTGCGGGGCGCGGGCCGGGTCGTGATCGCCCATCTCGGCAATGGCGCCTCGATGTGCGCCCTGCTCGCGGGCCGCTCGCTGGCCTCGACGATGAGCTTCAGCGCGCTCGATGGTTTGCCGATGGGCACCCGCTGCGGACAGGTCGATCCGGGTGTTCTGCTCTATCTGATGCAGAGCGAGGGCCTGACGGCGGATCAGATATCGGACATGTTGTACCGCCGCTCCGGCCTGCTCGGATTGTCGGGCATCTCACATGACATGCGCCTTCTGGAAGCCTCGGACCGGCCGGAGGCGAAGCGGGCCATCGACTATTTCGTCTTCCGGATCCGCCGGGAAATCGGGGCGATGGCCGCGATCCTCGGCGGCATCGACGCGCTGGTTTTTTGTGGCGGGATTGGTGAGAATTCCACTAGGGTCCGATCCGAAGTCTGTCGCGGAATGGAATGGCTGGGGTTGGACATTGACATGCGGCGCAATGACGAGGGGGAACCGCTGATATCCTCGGACATCGGCCGGGTCCGGATTCATGTCATCCGCACGGACGAGGAACAGGTGATCGCCAGGGGGGCCGCGGACTGTCTCGCGGATCCGGAGGGGATCGCCGGGGAACAGAGGGGACAGGCGTCTTGAAGCAGGCAATCAAACCGGAAGAAGCGGCCGAACTGATCCCGGACGGGGCGAGTTTGCTGATCGGCGGCTTCATGGCGGTGGGAACGCCGCACAGGATGATCGATGCGATCGTAGCCCGCGGCACCCGGGATCTGACGGTCATTGCAAACGACGCCGCCATGCCGGGCAAGGGCATCGGCAAGCTCGTCTCGGCGGGCGCGGTGCGGCGCGCCGTCATGTCGCATATCGGCCTCAACCCCGAGATCCAGAAGAAGATGATCGCGGGAGAGATCGAGGTTGAACTGGTCCCCCAGGGCACCCTGGTCGAGCGCATTCGCGCGGGCGGGGTGGGACTTGGCGGCGTCCTGACCGCCACCGGCGTGGGTACTCTGGTCGAGGACGGCAAGCAGACCGTGGAGATCGACGGCAAGCGGTATCTGATCGAGACGCCGCTGCGCGCCGATTTTGCCCTGATCGCGGCCAGCCAGGCGGATTATATCGGGAACCTCGAATATTCCCTGACCGCGCATAATTTCAATCCGATCATGGCGCTGGCCGCGGCGACCGTGATCGCGGAACCCGCCCTGATCGTCCCGGTCGGAGTGATCCCTCCCGACGCGGTCAAGACCCCGGGTGTGCTTGTGGACCATATTCTGGCGAGGGCCGCGTGATGGATGGCAAGATCATGGTCCCGTCCGAGGCGCTGTCGGCCAAGGAAATCATCGCCCGTCGCGTGGCGCAGGAGGTTCGTCCGGGCATGCTGGTCAATCTCGGCATCGGCCTGCCGAGCATGGTGGCGAATTTCATCCCGAACGATTTCGGAGTGTTCTTCCAGGCGGAGAACGGCGTGATCGGCCTTGGCGCCCGTCCGCCGGAGGGGATGGAGGATCCCTATCTGACCGACGCGGGCGGCGGCTTCGTGACGGCGGTTCCGGGGGCGGCCTCGATCGACAGCGCGATGAGCTTCGGCATCATCCGGGGCGGTCATCTCGACATGACCGTGCTGGGCGGGCTCCAGGTGGACGAGCTCGGTCATCTCGCCAACTGGACTGTTCCCGGCAAGATGGTGCCCGGCATGGGCGGCGCGATGGATCTGGTGGCGGGCGCGAAACGCGTGATCGTCGCCATGGTCCATTCGGCCAAGGGCACTTCCAAGATCGTCCCGCGGTGCGACCTGCCCCTGACGGCGGAACGCCGGGTCAGCCTGATCGTCACCGAACGCGCGGTCATCGAGCCGGTGGAGCGCGGGCTTCTGTTGCGCGAACGCGCGCCGGGCGTATCGGTCGAGACGATCCTCTCCGAAACCAGCGCCACGCTCATCATCGAGGGCGAGGTCCCGGAAATGCGCTTCTGACCCCTCTAGCCCGCGGGCAGCACCAGCACCTTGATATCGCCGGGCAAGGGCGGATGCGAAATCGCCTCCGCCGCCTCCCGCGCCGCGATCGTGCGCGAGATCAACGGCTCCACCGCGATCCGGCCCGTGGCGATCAATTCGGCCGCGCGGCTTTGGGTGAACGGATTGATGAAGGCGAACCGGAGCTGAATCTCCCGGAACAACAGGTCGAACGGCTCGATCGGCACCCTCATCCCCATCGGCAGGACACCGAGCACGACGATCCGCCCGCCCGCCCGCGTCAATCCCGGCGCCATTGCAACCGTCTCCGCCACGCCCGCGCATTCGAGCGTCAGATCGGCGCCCTTCGGCCAGAGGCGCCGGGCCTCCTCCGGGCTGGCCACAGCCGCCGCGGCGCCGAGCGCGCGCCCGAGCGTCTGCTTGGCCGGATGCCGGGTCACCAGCATCGTCTCGGCCCCCGCGAGGCGAGCGAGCTGAACCGCCAGCAGGCCGATCACACCCCCCCCGAGCACGATCACCCGTTCCCCCGCCAGAGGCGCCCCGATGTCGATGCCGTGCAGCGTACAGGCCAGCGGCTCGCAGAACGCCCCGAATCGTGGATCGAGATCGAGGGGCAGCTCCACCGCCTTGTGGGCGGGAAACACCGCATAGGCGGCGAAGCCCCCGTCGCGATGTATCCCGGTCGCGATATTATTCTCGCAGAGATTGACTCGTCCGCGCAGACAATTCGCACAGGTGCCGCACCAGCAATTCGGGTCGCACGTCACCCGCGTCTCGCGCGACAGCGCGACCCCTTCGCCACAGCCCACCACGATGCCGGAAAACTCATGCCCGAGCGTCACCGGGGGATCGCAGGGGAATTCCCCCAGAAACAGATGCCGGTCGGTGCCACAGATCCCGGCGGCCTCCACCCGGATCAACACCTCGCCGGGGCCGGGGGCCGGGATCGGCACCTCGACGCAGCGGATGGTCTCCTTGCCCAGAAGTCTGGTTGCCAACATGTCATTTCCCCCGGTGTTTTCGCGACAATGCCATGACGGGGACCCTCTGTCACCGAACTTGGGTGCCCCGGAACCTCACGCCGCTGTGGCATTCGCGGGGGCTTGCCCTTAAAGGATCGCGTCAAACCGGCGCCGCTTCAGGGCGCGGGATCGAGAGGGGGAACGAACATGGCGGAAACGGGCGGCTTTCAGGGTCTCGCGGTCGAGGGCACGACGCGGTTTGTCACACGACCGGCCCATCGGCACTGGCTGCTCGGACAGGCCCGGACGCTCTTTGATTTCTTCCAAGGCGCGGCCTTCAATCCCACCGGGGGATTCTTCGCGCTCGATACCTTTGGCAAGCCCCTGCCGCCCAAACCGGGCCAGACCGGCGCGGAGCGCCAGATCCACGAGACCGCGCGGATGATCCATGCCTTCGCCGCCGCCCATCTGCTGGGCCTGCCCGGCGCGGACCGGATCGTGGACCATGGCATGGATTTTCTCTGGACCCGGATGCGGGACGGACAGGCGGGCGGATATTTCTGGGGGGTGGATGACACGGGCCCCACCAATGCGACCAAGCAGGCCTATGGCCATGCCTTCGTACTGCTCGCGGCCTCCTCGGCGATGACGGTCGGTCATCCGGACGCGGGGCGGTTGCTGGCCGATATCACCGAGGTGCTGCGCACCCGGTTCTGGGATGCGACCGCCGGGGCCACCACCGAGGAATACGCGGCCGACTGGTCCCCGCTCGGCAGCTATCGCGGTCAGAATTCGAACATGCACCTGACCGAGAGCCTGATGGCCGCGTTCGAGGCGACCGGGGATTCCAGCTATCTCGCCATGGCCGAGAGCATCGCGGATCTGATCATCAATCGTCACGCACGCTCGCTGGACTGGCGCGTCGCGGAACATTTCGACGAGAACTGGCGGATCGACCGCGCCTATCGCGGCGATCCGATGTTCCGGCCCCAGGGCACGACCCCCGGCCATGCGCTCGAATGGAGCCGGTTGCTGGTTCAACTCTGGGAACTGGGCGGCCGGGCGCACCCCTGGATGCCGGAGGCGGCCAAGGGCCTGTTCCTCAGGACCACTTCGATCGGATGGGACCGGCGGACCGGCGGATTTTACTATACGCTCGACTGGGACGACCGGCCCGATCAGTCCGATCGTTTCTGGTGGCCCTGCGCGGAGGGCATCGCGGCCGCGGCCGTGCTCGGCTCGATCGATCCCGATCCCCGGTTCGAGGAATGGTATCGCCGGATCTGGAGCTTCTCGACCCGTCACCTGATCGACCATGCGAACGGAGGCTGGTTCCCGGAGCTGGATTCGGACCTGCGTCCGGCCCCTCGCGTCTTCGAGGGCAAGCCCGACATCTATCACGCGGTCCAGGCCTGCCTGATCCCGCTACTGCCCGCCGATGGCAGCCTGACGAAGGGCCTGCGCGCGGGCCTCTCGCTCTGAGGCCCATGCCCGTTGGCGTCCGTCCGGTCCGGGCGCGGTTTTGGGGGGCCGCGGAGAGGGACGGCTGTTGCCTCAACTCTGCTCGACGCCCCGCCCCGAACCGTGCCCCGGAGCGCAATCCGGCCCTTGAGCGGTTTGCGTTCGCAGGGGCCCCGTTCACCGCTTATTCCTTTTGATTTACGCGATTTCCGAGCCATCGAATGAGCCCATTCGATTGGAAATCGCTTACGCCTTTTGAATTTACGCGATTTCCGAGTCATCGAATGAGTCCATTCGATTGGAAATCGCTCCTGGCCCGATCTTGCGCCCGGTCCATCGGAGGGGACGCGCGAGTGGTCCGATCCTCCTCCGCCTCCGGTCGGATTGCGTTCCGGAGCGATTTCCAGTCGAATGGACGGGAGCGGAGAAGGTGAGCCAGTGCGACCTGGCAACCGCTTCAAAGGAGGCTTGAATGGCTACCCCCCGGATCGGCTGCTGGATCGAACTGCCCTCCCCCGAGATCGCCGAGATCGTCGCCGGGACCGGTTACGATTTTTCGATCATCGACCTCGAACATGGCGGGATGGGGTTCGAGAGCCTTGGGCGGATGCTGATGGCCTTCGGGGCCTCGGACACCCACCCCTGGGTCCGGGTTCCCGAGGCGGGCGAGGCCTGGATCAAGCGCGGCCTCGACGCCGGCGCCGCCGCGATCATGGTGCCCCGGGTCGAATCGGTCGAACAGGCGACCCGTATCCTTGGCTGGGCCACCTATGGCCCGGCAGGGCGCCGGGGCGAGGGTCTTGCCATCGCGCGCGCCAGCGGCTGGGGCCGGGATATCGCCGGCTATCGGACGCGCTGGACTGCCCGGGGCGGGGTGATCCTCCAGATCGAATCGCGCGAAGGTCTCGCCGCCGCCCCCGAGATCGCGGCCCTTCCCGGCGTGACCCAGCTTTTCTTCGGCCCGTCCGATTTCTCCGCCAGCCTCGGCTTGCCGATCGACGCGGCGCCGGTCCGCGAGGCCGCCGCCGAGGTCGCCCGCGTCGCATCGGCGGCGGGGATCGAGGCGGGCACGGTGGTCTTTCCCGGCTCGCCCCTGCCCGCCCTGGCCGGGATGGGCTACACCCATGTCGCGGACCAGTCCGACGTCACCCTTCTGGTCGCAGCCTTCGATGCGCATCTGGCGGCGGCGCGGCGGATGGTGTGACAGCCGTGGCGCGCGAAGACGATCCGGGCGCCGATCCCCGCGGCCTGATCCGGGAGGCCTATCGGATGGAGATCGAGGTCGGCGAATGCCGGATGATCTTCCTGGACTGGCTGCTCGGATTTGACGAAACGGTGGGCCGGGCGGAGATCCAGGCGCTTCTGGATCGGTATGCCCCCCTGCATCCCGATCACCCGATGAGCCAGGTCCTGCGCCAAGCCCTGGCGCCGACCGAGATATCCCCATCCCCGCGCCGGAGACGCCGAAAGCCGCGTGACTGAGGCCCGGAGCGCAATCCGACCGGAGGCGAACGAGGACCGGATTGCGCGTAAATTCAGATTGATCGAGCGGTGAACGCAGGCCGGTTCGAACGGGCACCGCCCTAGAGGGGTTTCCATGCTCCCCGGTTCATGAAGCTCTCTAGATATTTGATATTGCGCATTTTCGCGTCGCGAAACCGAATACGCTTTCGCTGAAAATGCCTCAGTCGCGCGCGATCCATCCCCCGCCCAGCACCCGATCGCTGTCCTCGGCATAGAAGACACAGGCCTGACCGGGAGCAACCCCCTCCTCGGGGCTCAGGAGTTCCACCGTCGCCGAGACCGGCCCCGTGGGACAGACCCGCGCCGACCGGGGCGGACGCGTCGAGCGGACCTTGACGGCGACCTCCCACCCCTCCGGCGGCGCGGACTCGAACGCGCCGTCTCCCAGCCAGTTGATCTCGCGAACCGTGACACGCCGGCTGGCGAGCGCGCTCCTCGGCCCGACCAGGACCTGTCGCCGCGCGGCATCGAGGCGCACCACGTAGAAGGGTTCTCCGCCCCCGATCCCGAGCCCCCGGCGCTGGCCGACGGTATAGTGGATCACCCCGTCATGCCGGCCGAGCACCCGGCCATCGAGATGCACGATCTCCCCCGGCTCCGCCGCGCCCGGCCGCAATTTCCGGATCACCGCGGCATAGTCGCCATCCGGAACGAAGCAGATATCCTGGCTGTCGGGTTTATCGGCGACCGCGAGGCCATGGCGCAGCGCGAGTTCCCGCGTCTCGGCCTTCGAGGCGAGCCCGCCCAGGGGGAACCGAAGGAAGTCGAGTTGCTCCGCCGTCGTGGAAAAGAGAAAATAGCTCTGATCCCGGGCCGGATCCGCCGCCCGACGCAGCTCGGGCCCGGAGGGTCCCTCGACCCGGCGGATGTAATGGCCCGTCGCCATGCAATCGGCATCGAGATCCCGCGCCGTCTCCAGCAGATCGCGAAACTTGACGCGCTCGTTGCAGCGGATGCAGGGAACCGGCGTCGCCCCCATCAGATAGGCGTCGGCGAATTCATCGATGACGCTCTCGCGGAAACGATTCTCGTAATCGAGGACATAATGGGGAAAACCCATCTTCTCCGCGACCCGCCGGGCATCGTGGATATCGCGGCCCGCGCAACAGGCACCCTTTTTTGCCAGCGCCGCGCCATGGTCATAGAGCTGCAGCGTGACCCCCACGACATCGTATCCCTCGTCCGCCAGCATCGCCGCGACAACCGAACTGTCGACCCCCCCCGACATGGCCACCACCACCCGCGTCTGCGCCGGCGGCTTGGCAAAGCCAAGACTGTTCACTCCACCCGACGGGTCTCGATTGTCCAGCATTTGAACGGTTCCTTTCGACCCGAAGCAATATAGTAAAAACGTAAGTAAGCACAAGGGCTTGCTTCACTCTGACTTAAGGGATGGGCGGATATGTATTATCGCGGGTGATGTACGAGTAAGGGAGTAAATCATGTATATTCGCCGTGAAAAGGGGCCGGTTTTTGTAGTTCTACCGGATGGAACCAAGATGACACGATCTGATCTTCCTGCCCCGAACACGAAACGCTGGGTGGCCCGCCGCAAGGCAACCGTGGTCGCCGCCGTCGACAACGGGCTGATCGAACCGGCCGAGGCGTGCGAAATGTATCGCTTGTCGAGTGAGGAACTGGATCTCTGGCGCTCGGCCGTGCGGGATCATGGCGCGGCGGCCTTGCGCGTGACGGCGATTCAGAAATATAGACAACTTTAGCGCGAGAGGTTAACATCAAGATATCGTAATCGGTCGTTAACTCTTCCACGGTTATTGAGAACCAGTTGGGGATGGTTCCCCGTGTAGAATGGAGGGCAGCCCATGCGTATCCTGCTTGTAGAAGACGATCCAACCACGTCCAAAAGCATCGAAATGATGCTTCAGAACGCGAATCTGAACGTCTACGCAACGGATTTGGGTGAAGAGGGGATCGATCTTGCAAAACTGTACGATTACGACCTGATTCTCCTCGACCTCAATCTGCCGGACATGAACGGCCATGAAGTCCTGCGCCATTTGCGAGTGGCCAAGGTCGAAACGCCGATTCTCATCCTCTCCGGTCAGGATGATACCGAAAACAAGCTCAAGGGCTTCGGTTTCGGCGCCGACGATTACATGACCAAGCCGTTCCACCGCCAGGAACTGATCGCGCGCATCCATGCGATCGTGCGCCGCTCCAAGGGGCATGCGCAGTCGGTGATCACCACGGGCAAGTTCACGGTCAATCTCGATGCCAAGACCGTCGAGGTCAATGACAAGCCGGTTCATCTGACCGGCAAGGAATATCAGATGCTTGAGCTGCTCAGCTTGCGCAAGGGCACAACGCTGACCAAGGAAATGTTCCTCAACCATCTCTATGGCGGCATGGACGAGCCGGAACTCAAGATCATCGACGTCTTCATCTGCAAGCTGCGCAAGAAACTCTCCGAAGCCACAGGTGGCGAGAATTACATCGAGACGGTCTGGGGCCGCGGCTATGTGCTGCGCGATCCTTCCAGCGCCGAGGCCAAGCGCAAGCTGGCCGTGGGAGCCTGACACTCGCCTGAAGCGCAATCCGACCGAAGTAAAACGAGGATCGGACAATTGCGCGTCACCTAAAGGGAGCGCAATCCGACCGAAGTGAAACGAGGATCGGACAGATTGCGCGTCACCCAAAGGGAGCGCAATCCGACCGGAGGGAAACGAGGATCGACAGATTGCGCGTCAAATCATAAAGTCAGAGCGCGCGACCTGACTTCGTCAGGTCCAGAAGCGCTCCCGGGAACGCCGCCCACTGGACGCAACAAGGGCGGCGCGCTACCCCTCTTCCTCCGGGAGTTTCGGAGGAGCCAGCCATGGACCATAACAGCGACGTCGAGACGATGACGCCGCGGCAGGCGATGGAAGAGTTGGCCGAACTCGCCCGTCGCATCGCCGAGGCCAATCTGGCCTATCATCAACGGGATGCTCCCCAACTCACCGATGCCGAATTCGATGCGCTCAAACAGCGCAACGCGGCGATCGAGGCCCGTTTTCCGGAGCTGAAACGCTCCGACAGCCCCAGCGACCAGATCGGCGCCGCCCCGGCGGAGGGGTTTGCCAAGGTCCGCCACGCGATCCCGATGCTCAGCCTCGAAAACGCCTTCGCCGATGGCGATGTTGCCGATTTCGACGCCCGGATCCGCCGGTTTCTCAATCTGGGACCCGAGGAACCGCTCGCCTTCACCGCCGAGCCCAAGATCGACGGGCTCTCCCTCTCGCTGCGGTATGAATCTGGCCGGCTGGTTCAGGCCGCGACCCGGGGGGATGGCGAAACCGGCGAGAATGTCACCGAAAACGCCCGCACGATCGCGGATATCCCCAAAATCCTCAAAGGTGCCCCTGAGCTGATCGAGGTGCGCGGCGAAGTCTATATAGCGCACGAGGATTTCTTCGCCCTCAACGAACGCCAGACCGCGGCCGGAACACGCCCCTTTGCCAATCCCCGCAACGCCGCCGCCGGATCGCTGCGCCAGCTTGATTCCGCGATCACGAAGTCCCGTCCCTTGCGTTTCTTCGCCTATGCCTGGGGCGCCCTGTCCGAGCCGCTCGGCCCGACCCAATGGGCGGCGATTGCGAAACTCTCGGAATTCGGCTTCAAGACCAATCCCCTGACCCGGCGCTGCGAGCATCTGGAGGAGATGCTGGAGCAGTATCATCATATCGAGGCGCTGCGGGCGACGCTCGGCTATGACATCGACGGGGTGGTCTATAAACTGGATCGGCTGGATCTTCAGGCCCGGCTCGGCTTTCGCTCCTCCACGCCCCGCTGGGCGCTTGCCCACAAGTTCCCGGCCCAGATCGCGATCACGCAACTGGAGGCGATCGAGATCCAGGTGGGGCGCACCGGCGCCCTGTCTCCGGTGGCACGCCTGACGCCGATCACCGTGGGCGGGGTCGTCGTCTCGAACGCGACCCTGCACAATGCCGATTATATCGCCGGCCGCGACAGCCGCGGCCAGCCGATCCGCGAGGGCCGCGACATCCGTGTCGGCGACTGGGTGACGGTCTATCGCGCGGGCGACGTGATCCCCAAGGTCGCCGATGTGGATCTCTCCCGCCGCCCCGCCGACAGCCAACCTTATGTTTTTCCCGACACATGTCCGCAATGCGGCTCGGATGCGATCCGGGAGGAAGGCGAGGCGGTTCATCGCTGCACCGGCGGATTGATCTGTCCGGCGCAGGCGGTCGAGAAGCTGAGGCATTTCGTCAGCCGCGGCGCCTTCGATATCGAGGGCCTTGGCGCAAAACAGGTCGAGGCTTTCTTCACCGACGGCTGGATCCGCGAGCCCGCCGATATCTTCACGCTGGAGCAGCGCCATGGGCCGGGCGCCCTGACCCAGGTGCGCAATCGCGAGGGCTGGGGCCCCAAATCGGCGGCGAACCTGTTCAAGGCCATCTCGGACCGGCGCCGCATCCCGTTGAACCGTCTGATCTTCGGGCTCGGGATCCGTCATGTCGGGGAAACCTCGGCGACCTTGCTGGCGCGTCATTATGGGTCCTGGGAGCGTTTCGGCGGCGCGATGGAGGCTGCCCGCGCCCATGAAGGCCCGGAATGGGAGGAATTGAACGCCATCGACGGTGTCGGCCCCATTCTCGCGGCGGCCTTGGTCGATTATTTCCACGAGGCGACCGCGCGCGCCGCCGTGGACCGCCTGATCGCCCATCTCGACATCGAGGATGTCGCGGCCCCGGATACGCGTGGCAGTTCCATCGCCGGCAAGACCGTGGTTTTTACCGGCACGCTGGAGCAGATGACGCGCGCCGAGGCCAAGGCCCGCGCCGAGGCCCTGGGCGCCAAGGTCGCAGGCTCGGTCAGCGCCAGGACCGATTACGTGGTGGCCGGCCCCGGCGCCGGTTCCAAGGAAAAATCCGCCCGCGCGCTCGGCCTTACTGTCCTGACCGAGGCCGAATGGCTGGAGCTGATCGCGTGATCGTAAAACGCGTATTCAGGAAAATCATTATATTTCAAATATTTAATCTAGTGCGCACGCGTGCGCACCTGCGCGGAGCGGGCCGGTCATGACCCTGTCCGCCCGCCCGGAAATCCTCTATCCGCTGTTTGCCGAGCTGACGACCCTGGCCGGGATCGGACCGAAGCTTGCCAAGACCTTTGCCCGTCTTCGGATCGAAAAGCCGGTCGATCTGATCCTGACCCTCCCGGTCGCAGGCATCAACCGCCGCCTGCGCGGATCGATCCGGGACGTCCAGCTGCCCGATACCGTGACGGTGGAGGTCGAGATCGGCCCGCATCAGGCGCCCAGGGTCAAGGGCCGCCCCTATCGCATCCAGGTCCGCGACGCGGCGACGGAGTTCCAGCTCGTCTATTTCCACGCCCGTCCGGACTGGCTGCGGGCGACGTTTCCGGTCGGTCAGCGCCGGATCGTATCCGGTCGGGTCGAGCTTTTCGATGGTCTGGCCCAGATGGCCCACCCCGACCATGTCCTGCGCCCAGGGTCCGGCCAGGATCTGCCGGAGTTCGAGCCGGTCTATCCCCTGACCCAGGGCTTGAGTGCCCGGGTCATGTTCCGCGCCGTTCAGGAGGCGCTCAGTCTCGTGCGTCCGCTGGCCGAATGGATCGAGCCGAGCCTGTTGGCCCAGCGTCGGTGGCCCGCCTGGGAGGAGGCGATCCGTCTGGCCCATGCTCCGCGGTCGCTGGCCGACCTCGCCCCGACCACTCCCGCGCGGGAACGGCTCGCCTATGACGAACTGCTGGCCCATCAGGTGACGCTGGCGCTCGCCCGGGAGAGAATCCGGAGGCCCAAGGGATATGCGACCCAAGGGGACGGCCGTCTTCGCGGCGCGGTCCTGCGGAGCCTGCCCTATCGTCCCACCCCCGCCCAGAGCCGCGCCGTGGCGGAAATCACCGCCGACATGGCCTCGCCGCGACGTATGAACCGGCTGCTGCAGGGCGATGTCGGCGCGGGCAAGACGCTCGTGGCCTTTCTGTCAATGCTCGCCGCCGTCGAGGCCGGTGGCCAGGCTGCCTTGATGGCCCCGACCGAAATTCTCGCCCGCCAGCATCTGTCAGCCTTGCAGCCCTTGGCCGCGGGGGTTGGCATCCGTCTCGAAATCCTGACCGGCCGGGACAAGGGGCAGGATCGCGCGGCAAAACGGGCGGCTCTCGCCTCCGGTGAAATTTCCATCGTGGTCGGCACCCATTCGCTGTTTCAGGCAGATGTTGCCTTTCACGATCTCCGCCTCGCCATCATCGACGAGCAGCATCGTTTCGGGGTGTGTCAGCGAATGGACCTCGGGGCCAAGGGCGAGGCCGTCGATGTTCTGGTGATGACCGCGACCCCGATCCCGAGAAGTCTGGCCTTGACCCAATATGGCGACATGGACGTTTCCATTCTGGATGAGAAGCCGGCGGGACGACAGCCGATTGAAACCGTTCTGGTCTCATCCGGACGGATCGATCAGGTCATCGAGCGACTGCGTGCCGCGATCGCTTCCGGCCGTCGTGCCTATTGGGTTTGCCCCTTGGTCGAGGAATCTGAAACCGCTGAGATGACCGCCGCGGAGGAGCGATACCGCGCCCTGCGGATGGCCCTGGGTGAAGGGATCGGGCTTGTGCATGGCCAACTCTCTCCGGCGCAAAAAGACGCGGCGATGGCGGATTTCATAAACGGGACAACCCGTCTTCTGGTGGCGACAACTATCATCGAAGTGGGCGTCGATGTTCCCGAAGCGAGCATCATCGTCATAGAAGGCGCACAACATTTTGGTCTTGCCCAGCTCCACCAACTGCGCGGTCGGGTCGGGCGCGGCAATGAGTCTTCGATCTGTCTTTTGATGTATGATCCCCCCCTCGGGGAAACCGCCCGCGCCCGGCTGGAAATGATGCGGCAGAGCGAGGATGGATTTGCAATTGCCGAGGAAGATCTCCGGCTCCGTGGCGCTGGAGATTTGATTGGTGTTCAACAATCTGGCCTACCCCATTTCAGGATCGCAAACCTCGAAATGCAAGCCGAATTGATGCGCGCTGCCCAGACCGATGCCCGGTTGGTACTTTCCCAGGCACCCGCTCTTCAATCCCATCGTGGCCCTGTGATCAGTACCCTGTTGCATCTGATGGAGCGCGACCACGCGATCCAGATTCTCGCCGTTGGATGAATGTTCCTTCTTTGTTCGAATTTTCTTGACTCAGCGCGGCATTATCTGGAACATTATAGGAACATACATGGTGGAAAAGGGAAATTGCAATGTTCTCCGCGTTCTCTCGCATCATCCATTCCTCAACTCAGGAAGTCTTGGGGGAAGTCATCGGCCTGGGTGGCCTTTGCGTGACGATCCTCGCGGTGTTTTATCTGCCCGCTCTCGCGTGACGGTTTCTATCTGCCCGCGGTGCGCGCGTGAGTATTCCGCGCAGTTTTGTCCTGCCTGACGCACCGCCACCTTGACACCGCGCTTCCCCAAGGAGGTCGCGGTGTTTTTTTGAAATCTACCCTGCTCGCAGAACTTACCGGCGACGGCTCCGGGCCAATTCAACCTGGATGGCAGGGAACAGGGCGAAGGTAATCTGTCCGACCAGACCCAAAGCTCCCGGCGCGGCCGTGTAGAGCAACAGATGTTCGATCAGGGTCCGTCCAATCAGCTCTGAAAAAGCCGCCTCCGCGCCAAGGAGGAGGAGGAATGCCACCCCGCCCATCACCATGGCATGCCTCGGCGTCCGGCGCATGCAGAAGCGATCGATCAGGTTGCGAGAAACCAGCCAGCAGATCACCAGAATGACCGGCAGTTCGAGAATGACTCCGAACGTTTCTCCCAGAAGAGGCGTCAGGACAAATGCCCGGAGCGCTCCCAGCAGGAAGCCCACCACGAAAACGATCGCGAAATAAAGGATCCCCGCGAGAAGCGCCGCTCTCATGTTCCGCTCCCCGGTTCCAAGGCTCAGGCGGCTTGCAGGGCCTGATCGATCGCCTCCAGCGTCGCATCCAGGGCGAGAAGAATCGAGGCGTGGCGATTCTTGTAGTCGCGGGCGGGCAGGAGAACCTCATACGCCTCGAAGGGCGCATCCGGAACGGGTCCACCTGATTTCAGCATGGCATGGACCTGATCCCGCAGCCGGGAAATCTCGGCATGGGTCCGGCCGATAACATGGGCCGCGAGAATCGCGGCGGAGGCCTGACCCAGGGCGCAGGCCTTCACATCCTGGCCGAAGGCGACGATCCGGTCGCCCTCGAGATTGAGGTCAACGGTCACCGTCGATCCACAGAGAGGGGAACGCTTCTTGGCACTGACCTGAGGCGAGGTCAGACGCTCCGCCAGGGGAATGTCGGCCGCCAGCCCAAGGATGCGCTGGGAATAGAGTTTGATCAGTTCGTCGTCGCCGCTCATGCGCCCCAGGCCTTTTCAATGTCCCCGCTGCCCCATAGATAGCGTCAAACTCCGGCCCGGAAAAGGGATGCGACCACTTATGACCGCTTTCGATCTCAAAAGTCTGCGCTACAATGAACAGGGCCTGATCCCCGCCATCGCCCAGAGCCCGGAGGGAGAGGTCCTGATGATGGCCTGGATGAATGCCGAGAGCCTCGGCGAAACCATTGAGACCCGGCGGGTCACCTATTGGTCGCGATCGAGAGGCGAACTCTGGCGCAAGGGCGAGACCTCGGGCCATGTCCAGAAACTGCTCGACCTCAGGATCGATTGCGACCGGGATTGCCTGCTCCTGATCGTGGACCAGACCGGTCCGGCCTGCCACACCAACCGGCGGAGCTGCTTTTTCACCGCCCTGAGGGAGGACGGGGAAACCCTCCTGTCCGAACCGATGATCTGAGCACGCGTGCGCAGAGCATCAAACTACTGATTTAAAACAATAATCCAAAAATCATTAACCAAATTTTCAGGAGAGCGACGCCCGATCCGGCCGCGCCGGACGACCCGCTCCACGATCCCGGTTTTCCGCGATTTCCGAGGCATCAAATGAGTCCATTTGATTGAAATCGCTCTGTTTGAATTGCCGCGATTTCCGAGGCATCAAATGAGTCCATTTGATTGAAATCGCTTTGGCTCCGGTCGCGAGTCCCGCCCCCCCTTTTCCCAAGGCGGCGGGAGCCACGAATAAGCCTTCGGGAACCAAAGTCACGGTTCCAGGTTCCCTCAGTCTGGGAGGAGATCTTCAATGGAGCAAACGCCCGATATCCTTGTACATATGCTGGTATTTGGTTTGACGACGCCTGTCGTCATGGTCCTGTTGGTCAGACTTGATGGCGCATCAAAAACCGGTCCCGACGATTCAGATCGAATTGCTGTGCGACTGCCCTGTTCAGATCCCCGATCCGAACGCCCCGAAACCCGTTCAGAGAGGATTTTCTGATGGACGCAAATATCCTGATCGGCGTGCTGGCGCTGGGAACCCTGGGAGCGGTTGCCGTCTTCGCCTATCTCAGCGCCGTCAAGACCGCGGAGCGCCTGCACTCGAATTCGCGCAAATCGACCCTGGCCGCGGACAGCCCAAGCACCCTGCCCCCCGGAGAATCTCCCCCCGACACCTGAGCGCCGGGACCATCCGTTCCCCCTTGCCCTTCGGAGCGGATCAGGCGATCCCGTCCCCGAACAGGGGCCAGCCCCGGAACGAGGCCAGAGGGATTTACATGATCCCCGGTTCATGAAACTCCCTCTGGTTCTTTAATAGTGCGCATTTTCGAACCGCGAAACCGAACACACTTTCGCTGAAAATGCTCTGTGATAGTGCGCATTTTCGAACCGCGAAACCGAACACACTTTCGCTGAAAATGCTCTGTGATAGTGCGCATTTTCGAATCGCGAAACCGAACACACTTTCGCTGAAAATGCTCTGTGATAGTGCGCATTTTCGAATCGCGAAATTGAACACACTTTCGCTGAAAATGCTTTAGTACATCGTCTTCTGATATTGCTCCTCCAGTTCGGTTTCCATCCTGGTCATCACTTCGGGATCGGGAGGTGTCTCCGAGGTCTGATCGTGGATGATGCGCCGCAGGGACGGCATCTCGCGGCGGTCCTGATGTTCGGCGGGATCCCAGAGGCGGGACCGGCGGAACGCCTTGGCGCAATGAAGGAAAACCTCTTTCACCGCGACCACAATGGCGACCCGGGGCAAGCGATCCTGTACCGCCAGAAGGGTGAGCAGATCCGGATCGCGGGTGATCCGCGCCGTGCCATTCACCCGCATCGTCTCGTCAAACCCGGGAATCAGAAACAGCAGCCCGACGGAAGGGTTGGCGAGGATATTGCTCTGGGTATCGAGGCGGTTGTTTCCGGGCCGGTCCGGAATCAGAAGCGTGCGCTCGTCCAGAACCTTCACAAACCCTCTCGGATCACCCCGCGGGCTGACGTCGGCGGTGCCGTCCGCGCTCTGGGTTCCGATACAGAGAAACGGAGACCGCGCCAGAAACTCCATCGCATGCTTGTCCAGACGGTCCCGGCATTTTGCGATCGAGATCTCATGCGTCGGAGGAAACAACGATCGCAGATCCGCCTCGTCCTTGACCAGAAATTCCGGTTTCAGTTCCATCCGCTTCGCCTCCCCCCGGATTTCGCGCTGAAATCCTTTTTGCCTTCCTTCGATACGTCAAGCCTGTGCCAAAGTCACCGGGAACAGCTTTCACACATCCTGGCCCAGGCCCAGAAGCGCGCGCAGGTCGGCCGGGGTCGCCCCCTCGGCGCGATAGAGCGACAGGGCGCGGGCCGCGTCGCGCTTGGCCAGACGTTTGCCCCCTGAATCGCGGATCAGGTGGTGATGATGCCAGTCCGGAACCGGCAGCCCCAGCAAAGCCTGAAGCAGGCGGTGCAGCGGAGTCGCGGGCAACAGATCGGCGCCGCGCACCACATGGGTGATGCCCTGGCCCGCGTCATCCACCACCACCGCCAGATGATAGGAGGTGCCGATGTCCCGGCGGGCGAGGACGATGTCGCCCTGCTCCGCCATCAGCGCCCCGGCATCGAGGGCGTGAAAACCGGAACAGTCGGGACCGGTTTCCCGCCACCGGAGGGAGGACAAGGCGCGCGCGCCGCCGAGATGGGCGATGGCCTTGCGCAGATCGAGCCGCAGGGCCGCGTCCGCCGGGCGGTCGGTCCGGCCGCGACAGGTGCCGGGATAGAGGGTGGGCTGGTCCCCGCCTTCCTGCGGGGCCGCGAGCGCGATCCGGGCCCGGGTACAGTCACACGGATAGAGCAGCCCGAGACCGTCGAGATGATCGAGCGCCGCGCGATAGGCCTCCCCCCGCTCGGATTGCCGCAGAACGGGGGGCCAGTCGAGACCGAGCCAGCGCAGATCCTCATAGATCCCGGCCTCGAAGGCGGGGCGACAGCGGGCCCGGTCGATATCCTCGATCCGCAGCAGGAAGCCGCCCCCCGCCCCGCGCGCCCTGTCCCAGGCGGTCAGGGCCGAGAAGGCATGCCCCAGATGCAGGGGGCCGGTGGGGGATGGCGCGAACCGCGTTCTCAAGGCCTGCGATCTCTCCCTTTGGGGCGGTTCGGGCGGGGTCAGCGGCGGCGGAGCACGTAGATGTCGGCGCGCAGCTGGGCGCCGGGCAGGAAATGGCCATATTCCCGGAATGCGATGTCGGCGGAGCAGGTGTCGACATATTCGCGGATGCGTCCGACATAATCCATGTCGCCGCGGGCCAGATCGCTGAGCGAGAGGACGAAGCATCCGCCCGGCGGGATCAGTTTGAGGCCGGTGTCGATGATCGAGGCCGGGGCATAGCCGGGCGCGAGGATGCCGATGGCGGCGGCGTTCTGATAGGTGCCGGGGCCGACCGGGAGCGGCTCGCTCCAGTCGCAGGGCCAGAGTTCGCGGTAGATGCCGGTCTTGCGCCGGGCGATGGCGAGCATGGCGGCGGAAGGTTCCAGCCCGTCGATGGTGGTGAAGCCGCGGGCCCGCAGCGCCTGGCCGACGAGGCCGGTGCCCGCGCCGAATTCGATCAGGGGCGCAGTCCTGTCGATGTCGAGGCCGGCGAGCGCCTCGGCGGCGCGGGTCGGGCCGTGATAGCCCATCTCGTCCATCCGGCGGTCATATTCCTCGGCCGGGACATCGAAGATCTGGCGCAGTTCCGGTGTGAGCTCGGTCATTGTGCGTGGCCCCCCGGAAGCGAGGTTAACGCACCAGGGCCGGCGCTGTCGAGGGGGCGAGCCATTCGGTGAAATCCTGTTTGGCGCGGTCGGTATAGCCCTTGTAGCGGTCCTTGCGGCCGCGGCGCCCGCCCCGGGCGGCATCGAGGGCCGGGAAGAGGCCGAAGTTGACGTTCATCGGCTGGAAGGTTCTGGCATCCGCGCCGCCGGTGATATGGCGGATGAGCGCGCCGGTCGCGGTGGTTTCGGGCGGGGGAGCGAGTTCGATGCCGAGGCGGTCGCTGGCCGCGAGGCGCCCCGAGAGCAGGCCCATGGCGGCGCTTTCGACATAGCCCTCGACGCCGGTGATCTGGCCTGCGAAGCGCAGGCGGGGGTCGGCGCGCAGGCGCATCCGGTCGTCGAGCAGGCGCGGCGAATTGAGGAAGGTGTTGCGGTGGATGCCCCCCAGCCGGGCGAAGGCGGCGTTTTCGAGCCCGGGGATCATCCGCAGGGTTTCGACCTGGGCGGCGTGTTTCATCTTGGTCTGGAAGCCGACGATATTATAGAGCGTTCCCAGTGCGTTATCCCGGCGGAGTTGAACCACCGCGTAAGGTTTTTCCGGGCGATGCGGGTTGGTGAGGCCGACGGGTTTCAGGGGGCCGAAGCGCAGGGTGTCGCGGCCCCGTTCGGCCATGACTTCGACGGGGAGGCAGCCCTCGAAATAGGGCGTGTCCTGTTCCCACTGTTTGAATTCGGTTTTTTCCGCCGCCAGCAGCGCATCGATGAAGGCTTCGTAGGTGGCGCGGTCCATCGGGCAGTTGAGATAGGCGGTGCGGTCGGCCTCGGTCTCGCCCTTGTCATAGCGCGACTGGAACCAGGCCTTGGAGAGATCGATGCTGTCGAAATGTACGATCGGAGCGATGGCATCGAAGAAAGCGAGCGCGTCCGAGTCGGTCAGGGTCCGGATATGATCGGCCAGCGCGGGCGAGGTGAGCGGGCCGGTCGCGACGATGACATTGTCCCAGTCGGCGGGCGGGACGGCGATCTCGGCCCGGTCGATCTCGATCAGCGGATGGGACTGGAGGCGGGCGGTGATTTCGGCGGCGAAGGGCTCGCGGTCCACCGCCAGCGCCCCCCCGGCGGGCAGCGCGTGACGGTCGGCGGTGGTCATCACGAGGCCCCCCGCGGCGCGCATTTCCCAATGGAGCAGGCCGACCGCGTTCTGTTCGTCATCGTCCGAGCGGAAGGAATTGGAGCAGACCAGTTCGGCGAGCTGGTCGGTGCGGTGGGCGAAGGTTCCGGTCGTGGGGCGCATCTCGTGCAGCACCACGGGAACCCCGAGGGAGGCGGCCTGCCAGGCGGCTTCGGACCCGGCGAGGCCCCCGCCGATGATATGGATCGGATGTGTCATCGGGGGGATTTAGGCGAAAGGAGCGCGAAAGGAAAGCCGCGCTCCCCATTGATCTCAGGCGGTGAGGGATTTGCGCCCGAGCGTCGCGTCGAGCGACAAGGCGCCGGCGCCGAAGGCCGCGAGGACGAGGAAGCCGCCCGCGATGGTCACGTTCTTCTGGAAATTGATCATCTGGCCCATCTGTTCCATGCCGGTCAGGCCCTGGGCCGGGAGGTAATGGAAGAAATAACCCGCGACCACGCAGAAGAGCGCGAGAAAGAGCGCGGCGTAACGGGTCTGATAGCCGAGCAGGATCGCGAGGCCGCCCAGGAATTCGATCGCAATGGCCGGAAACACCATGACGCCCGGAAGGCCGCCCGAGGCGGTATAGGCCATCGAGCCGGAAATATCGGTGAGCTTGCTCCAGCCGGCCATGATGAACATGAAGGACAAGAGGATGCGCCCGGCAAGGGACAGCAGAGAAGTGGAATTGACCATGGACGTGTCTCGTGTTTGATCGGCGCCCCATTTGCGCCATGGCCCTGAATTAACAGACCGGGCCGGAATTCACAGCCATGCGGGGCGCGATTGTCCGTTTCCGAATGCGCGACAGTCCAAGGGGCGCGGGGCTCATTACCCCGCGCGCCCGATATTCAGGACGGGTCTTCCTCGTCGCCATTCTCGGCAATCAACGCGACGGAGACCACGCGCTCCTCGGCGGCGGTGTTGAAGACCCGCACCCCGCCCGCCCCCCGCGACCGGAAGGAAATGTCGGCGACCGGGCAGCGGATGCTCTGGCCCGCGTCGGTGGCCAGCATGATCTGGTCGTCCTGCTGCACGGCGAACAAAGTGACCAGGGGCCCGCCCCGCATCCGCGTGTCCATCGCCCAGACCCCCTGGCCGCCCCGGCCGCGCACCGGATAATCATGGCTGGACGAAAGCTTGCCCGCGCCGTTCTCGGTGATGGTGAGCAACAGATCCTCGGCCTCGGACATTTCGACATAACGGGTCTGGCCCAGCTCGAAGACATCGCTCGCGACCTCCTCCTCGGCGTCGGTCTCGATCTCCTCCTCCTCGGGCGATCCGGCCACCGCCCGGCGCATCTTGAGATAGGCGGCGCGCTCCTCCGGGGTCGCCTCGAAATGGCGGATGATCGCCATCGAGACCACCTCGTCGCCGGCGGCCAGCCGGATGCCGCGCACGCCGGTCGATTCGCGGCCCTTGAAGATGCGCACATCCGGCACCGGGAAGCGGATCGCCTTGCCGCCCCGCGTGGTCAGCATGACATCGTCTTCCTCGGAACAGATCCGGGCGTTGATCAGGCGCGTGCCCTCCGGCAGCTTCATCGCGATCTTGCCGTTGCGCATCACATTGGTGAAATCGTCGAGCGCATTGCGCCGGACATCGCCGTCCGAGGTCGCGAACATGACCTGAAGGCTCGACCATTCCTCCTCCGGCACATCGACCGGCATGATCGCCGCGATCGAGGCCCCGACCGAGATCGGCAGGATATTGATGATCGCCTTGCCCCGCCCGCCCCGGCTCGCCTGCGGCAGGCGCCAGGTCTTGAGCGTATAGACCATGCCGTCGGTCGAGAAGAACAGAAGCGCGGTATGGGTGTTGGCGACAAAGAGCGTGGTGACGAAATCCTCGTCCTTGGTCGCCATTCCTTGCGTGCCCTTGCCGCCGCGCCGCTGGGCACGGTACTCGGTCAGGGGGGTGCGCTTGATATAGCCGCCCTGGGTGACGGTCACGACCATATCCTCGCGCTCGATCAGATCCTCGTCTTCGAGGTCGCCGTCATGCTCGATGACTTCCGAACGGCGGGGCACGGCGAAGAGGGCCTTCACCTCGTTCAGCTCGTTGGAGATGATCTCCATGATCCGCGCCCGCGAGCGCAGGATATCGAGATAGTCGGTGATCTTGGCCGCCAGTTCCTGGAGCTCGTCGGTGACTTCCTTGACCCCGAGCGCGGTCAGGCGCTGCAACCTGAGGTCGAGAATGGCGCGGGCCTGAATTTCCGAAAGGTAATAGGTGCCGTCCTCGTTGATCCGGTGCGACGGATCGTCGATCAGACGGATATAGTCGGCGATGTCGGCGGCGGGCCAGCGACGGGTCATCAACCGCTCGCGCGCCTCGGCCGGGTCGGCGGAGGCGCGGATGGTGGCCACCACCTCGTCGACATTGGAGACGGCGACGGCCAACCCGCAGAGGATATGGCTGCGCTCCCGCGCGCGGCGCAGTTCATAGGCGGTGCGGCGGGCGACGACTTCCTCGCGGAAGCTGATGAAGGAGGTCAGGAATTTCCGCAGGTCGAGCTGTTCCGGCCGCCCGCCGTTCAGCGCCAGCATGTTGCAGCCGAACGAGGTCTGAAGCGGGGTGAAGCGGAAGAGCTGATTCAGGACGACATCCGGGGTGGCATCGCGGCGCAGTTCGATGACGACGCGCACGCCGAACCGGTCGCTCTCGTCCTGGACATGGGCGATGCCCTCGATCCGTTTGTCGCGGGCGAGTTCGGCGATGCGTTCGATCATCGTCGCCTTGTTCACCTGATAGGGGATCTCGGTCACGATGATCGCCATGCGATCTTTGCGGATTTCCTCGAACCGGGTGCGGGAGCGGATGGTGACCGAGCCCCTGCCCTCGTGATAGGCCTTGCGCGCGCCGGAGCGCCCGACGATCAGGCCCCCGGTCGGGAAATCCGGCGCGGGCACATATTCCATCAGTTCGGCGATGGTCAGATCGGGTTTTTCGATCAGGGCGAGCGTGGCATCGATCACTTCGCCCAGGTTGTGCGGGGGGATATTGGTCGCCATGCCGACCGCGATGCCGCCCGCGCCATTGACCAGCATGTTGGGGAAGCGCGCGGGCAGCACGCTCGGCTCCATATCCTTGCCATCGTAGTTCGGCTGGAAGTCGACGGTGTCCTTGTCGATATCGGCGAGCAGATAGCCCGAGGGCTTGTCGAGGCGCACCTCGGTATAGCGCATCGCCGCCGGGGCATCGCCATCCATCGATCCGAAATTGCCCTGGCCATCGAGCAGCGGCAGCGACATCGAGAAGTCCTGGGCCATGCGCACCAGCGCCTCGTAGATCGAGCTGTCACCATGCGGATGGTATTTACCCATGACATCGCCAACCGGCCGGGCCGATTTGCGATAGGATTTGTCGTGGGTGTTGCCGGTTTCGTTCATCGCGAACAGGATCCGGCGGTGGACGGGTTTCAACCCGTCGCGCAGGTCGGGGATCGCGCGGCTGACGATCACGCTCATCGCATAATCGAGATAGGAGGTCCTCATCTCGGATTCGATGGCGATGCCGGGGCCGGAATAGGACGACCGCGGGGTCTCGGGCTCACCTTTTCCGGAACCGGGGGCCTCGTCTTCGGGAATGTCGGTCAAGGGTGAAAAGGTCCTGTGGAAGTCGCGGGGCGCGACGGTCAGATCTTATATCGCCCGGCGCCGTCGAGAGCAAGCATGGCCCCGAAACCTTCGGAATTGCGATGGGTTAGCGTTCACCGACATCGGCGTGGCGGGCATGGTGGGAGAGCGCGAATCCAAAGGCGAAGAAGAGCGGCAGGCCGATGAAGATTTTCGCGAGGCCCGTGTGCGCGGCGATGAAGCCGATCAGCGAGGGTGCGAAGAGCAGGCCGGAATAGCCGAGGAAGGTCACCACCGAGAGGCCGATCCCCGGCGGCAGGCCCGGCAGGTTGCCCGCCGCCGAGAACATGATCGGCACCATGTTGGCGATCCCGATCCCGGCGATGGCAAATCCGGCGATGGCCAGTTCCGGTGACCTGGCAAAGCCCGCCGTGATCAGCCCCGCGCCTGCGAAGAGGGTGGAGAGGCGCAAGGTCAGGACCGCGCCGAAATGATCGCGGATCGGATCGCCGGAGAAGCGCATGATGGCCATGGTGGCGGAGAAGGCGGCGAAGGCGAGGCCCGAGGTCGCGATCGAGGCGCCGAGTTCGGTCCGCAGGTAGAGCGCGCCCCAGTCGAGGATCGCGCCCTCGGGGATCATGAAGAACAGGCAGACGATGCCGATGAGCCAGGGGAGCGCGCTGCGCGGCAGCCGGGGCCGGGTCGTGGCCGCGCCCGGCGCGGGCCGGTCGCGCAGGATATGCGGCCAGGCGAGGGCCACCAGCGCGGCGCAGAGGACCATGACCACGGTGGCATGGCCGATCGGCCCGAGCCAGGCGAGCAGGACGCCCCCGGTCGAGGCGCCGATCAGTCCGCCGAGGCTCCAGAACCCGTGGCAGGAGGACATGATGGCCCGGCGCATGCCGCGTTCCACCTCGACGGCGCTGGCGTTCATCGCGACATCCATGCCCCCGACGAAGCCGCCGAGGATGAAGAGCGCCACCGCCGCCGCCGCGAGATTGGGCGTGAGGGAGATGATGAGGAGCAGCGGCGGCAGGGCGAGGGCGAAGAGCCTGAGGATCCGTTGCGATCCCTCGCGCGCGATGACCGAGCCCACGACCGGCATCAGGACCAGCGAGCCGAGGCCGAAGGCGAGGATCAGGAGGCCGAGGGTGGATTCGCCGATCCCCAGGCGCGCCTTGAGTTCCGGCACCTTGGGCGCCCAGTTGCCCACGACATAGCCGTTCATCAGGAACAAGGCCGAGACCGCGGCGCGGGAACGGGGCATCCAGCCGGTCGTTTCAGGTGCGAGGGTCATGCGCCCATCTCCACTTCGAGGATTTTTGGACCCAAGGACCGGAAGGGGGCCAAGGCGTCGCCGGGCGCGCCCCCTTCGAGGACCAGCGTGTCGCAGGCATTGATGCCGATCACCGGGAAGGCGGCGGCGGTCCCGAGCTTGTCCCGTCCCGCCGCGACGGCGACGGCGTCGGCGCGGGCGCAGATCGCGCGTTTGAAGGCGGCGTCCTCGACGGAATGCACGGTGACCCCGGCCTCCGCGTCGAGACCGCAGGCGCCGAGGATCACGAGGTCGAAGCGCAGTCCCTCGATCTCGCCCAGGGCCTTGGCGCCGATCGCCGCCCCCACGACGGGATCGACATGGCCGCCGATGGTGACGAGAGAGAGGCCGAGGGTCTCGGCCAGGATCGCCGCGATCGCGGGCGTGTGGGTGACGATCGTGACATTGCGCGCGGTCAGGGCACGGGCGCAGGCGAGGTTGGTGCTGCCGACATCGAGAAAGACCGTCATCCCCGGTTCGATCAGGGTGGCCAGCGCGGCCCCCAGCGCGGCCTTGGCCTCGGGGGCGATGGTCTCGCGGGCGCTGACGGGCCCCAGGCGCGGCGCGACGGGCAAGGCACCGCCATAGACCCGGCGGCATCGGCCAGCGGCGGCGAGCGTGCGCAGATCCCGGCGAATCGTATCCTCGGACGTGTCGAATTCCCGGGCGAGATCGGCGGCGAGGACCCTGCCCTCGCGGGCAAGGCGCTGCTCGATGGCCGTCAGGCGCTCGGAGGTGAGGATCGCGGACATGGTGAACTCGGCATAAATCGGCAGAAACATGCATAAACCGGAGAATGTTCGCCGTCAAGACCAGCGGCGGGACTTGGAGCCCCGGGATCCCTTCGATAAAACGGTGGGGATCGATGAGGAATCGCCATGAAAACCGTCTATTCGCCCCGGCACGCGGGTCACGCCGGGAACATGGAGCTGAATTCGGGCGAAATCGTTCCAGCCTTCGAGGTGCCGCGACGGGCCGAAATCATCAAGGCCCGGATCGAGGAAGTCGGACTGGGCGATATCCTCGCACCCGAGAGCTGGCCCCTCGACATCGCACGGCGCGTCCATGATCCGGCCTATGTGACGTTCCTCGGCGAGGTCTGGAGCCGCTGGCGGGCGGAGGGACGATCCGGCACGGCGATGCCCTTCGTCTGGCCGGTGCGCGGATTGCGCGGCGACGTGCCGCCCCGGCATATCGACGGATTGCTCGGCTATTATGCGATGGACGCGGGCGCGACCTTCGTCGCCGGAACCTGGGACGCGGTCCTCTCCGGCATGGAGGTGGCCCTGACGGCGGCCCGGATCGTCCAGGGCGGGGAACGCGCCGCCTTCGCGCTCTGTCGTCCGCCGGGACATCACGCGGGACGCGGCTACATGGGGGGCTATTGTTATCTCAACAATGCCGCCATCGCGGCGGAATGGCTCCGGACACAGGGATGCGCGCGGGTCAGCATCCTCGATATCGACTATCACCATGGCAATGGCACCCAAGGGATCTTCTATGACCGGAACGATGTTCAGGTCGTGAACATCCATGCCGATCCCATCGAGGAATATCCCTATTTTCTCGGTCACTTCGATGAACGCGGCGAGGGGGCGGGCGAAGGTTTCAATCTCAATCTGCCGCTGCCGCGCGGGACCGGATTCGCGGCCTGGCGGGCGGCGCTCGATATCGGACTGGACGCGGTGCTCGACCATGCGCCGGGGGCGCTGGTGGTCTCGCTCGGGGTCGATACCTATCACGGCGATCCGATCAGCGCGTTCAAACTGGATACGCCCGACTACCCGGTGATCGGCGCCGCGATCCGCGCCCTCGGGCTGCCCACCCTCTTCGTGATGGAGGGCGGCTACGCGGTCGAGGCAATCGGACAGAACGCGGTCGGGGTCCTTACAGGGTTTGACGGATCTTGACGCGGCACCTGGTGTGGGGGGCGCTCCTGTGCGCCGCCCTGATCGGACCGGCGGCGGCCGAGGCCCCGCTCCGGGTGGGAGTGATCGACGCGCCCCCCTTTGCCATGCGGGGCGAGGCGGGAGCCTGGGAGGGGATCGCGGTCGATCTCTTCGCCGCCGTCGCAGAGCCCCTCGGGCTCAGATACGAACTGGTCGAAACGACAGCGGCGACGGTGATCGAGGATGTCGCCGCCGGTCGGCTGGACGCGGCGGTGGGACCGGTCGCCATGACGGCGGACCGCGAGAAGATCATCGATTTCAGCCATTCCTTCTTTCACGGCGGCCTGGGCGTGGCGGAACCAAAGGTGCGGCGCGCCGATCCGCGCGCGATCCTTCACGCGCTCGAAACAAGGAACATGGCCGGAACGATCCTCGTCCTGACGGTCCTGCTCCTTGTCGTCGGCCTGCTGGTCTGGCTCCTGGAACGGCGCCACAACTCCGGACAATTCGAGCGCCGGCCCGCGAAGGGGGTCTTCAGCGGATTTTACTGGGCCTCCGTCACCATGACGGGGGTCGGTTACGGCGACAAGGCCCCGATCACCTTCGCGGGGCGCCTGCTCGCGATCGTCTGGATGTTCGTGGCCCTGATCCTGATCGCGCTGGTGACCGCGCAACTCTCCGCTGTCCTGACCGCCGACCGGATCGCAACCCGGCTGAACACCATCGCCGATCTCGCCCATATCCGGGTCGGTACCGTGACGGGCGCGGGCTCGTTCAATGCCCTGCGGGTCGTCGGCGTGCGCGCCGTCGGATATCCGGACGTGGTGTCCGGCCTGACCGCGCTCTCGGACAACGAGATCGATGCCTTCGTCTATGACGAGGCCATCCTGCTCTGGAGCCTCGGAACGGTGGAAGGGGTGACCATGGCGCCGCTACGGCTCGGCTCGGAGGATCTGGCCTTTGTCCTGCCCCTGAACTCCCCGCTCCGCGAGCCGGTGAACCAGTCCCTGCTCCGGGTCATGGCGTCGGATCAATGGACGGTCATCCTGCGGCTCTATCTGGGAATCGACCCCTGACCCGCCGTCATCTTGTGTCGTAAAGTTGCATCTACCCAAGCTGTTGCGTTCCTGCCTATAGTAACATTTAATCCATCCGAGGTTCAGTCGAGGATATGGCATGCGCTGTCCGTTTTGCGGGAACATCGATACTCAGGTCAAGGACAGCCGTCCGGCCGAGGACCATGTCTCCATTCGACGCCGCCGGTTCTGTTCCGCCTGCGGAGGCCGGTTCACCACCTATGAACGGGTGCAATTGCGCGACCTCGTCGTCATCAAGAAGAACGGCAAGCGGGAGCCGTTCGACCGCGACAAGCTGGAGCGCTCGATCCGCATCGCCATGCAGAAGCGCCCCATCGAGAGCGAGCGGCTGGACCAGATGATTTCGGGCATCGTGCGGCGTCTCGAATCCTTAGGCGAAACCGATGTGCCCTCGGATGTGATCGGGGCGATCGTGATGGAGACCCTGGCCCGGATCGACACGGTGGCCTATGTGCGTTTTGCCAGCGTTTACAAGAATTTCCAGGCGGCGGATGATTTCGAGGATTTTGTGTCGGAATTGCGCCCCCTGCCCACCGCCCACGAGTAAGCCATGCGCCGGAGCGACGCGGACGCGGAATGGATGCGGGTCGCGCTCGGCCTTGCGAGACGGTCCCTCGGGCAATGCTGGCCCAATCCGGCGGTCGGCTGCGTTCTGGTCGCGGGGGGGCGTGTCGTGGGGCGCGGCTGGACCCAGGCGGGCGGGCGGCCCCATGCCGAGGCGATGGCGCTGGCCCAGGCGGGCGCGGCCGCGCGCGGGGCGACCGCCTATGTCACGCTGGAGCCCTGCGATCACACCGGCAAGACGCCGCCCTGCTCGCTCGCCCTGATCGATGCCGGTGTGGCGCGGGTCGTGATGGCGCTGCGCGATCCTGATCCCCGGGTGAATGGCCGAGGGGAAGCGCGGTTGCGCGCGGCCGGGATGGAGGTGGTCGGCGGTGTTCTGGAAAGAGAGGCCGCGGATCTCAACGCGGGTTTCCTGAGCCGTGTGACGCGGGGACGGCCGCTCCTGACGTTGAAACTGGCGACATCGCTCGATGGAAGGATCGCGACGGCCTCGGGGGAGAGCCGTTGGATCACCGGACCGGCGGCGCGCGCCGAGGTTCATCTGGCCCGCGCGCAGTCGGATGCGATCCTGATCGGCGGGGGGACCGCCCGATCCGACGATCCGGGTCTCGACGTGCGGGATCTGGGCCTGGGGGACGCGCGGCCGGTGCGGATCGTGGTCAGTGCGACGCTGGATTTGCCGATGGATGCGAAGCTGGCGCGCACGGCGCGGGAGCAGCCACTCTGGCTCTGTCATCGACCCAATCTCTCGCCCGAGCGCAAGGTCCCATGGGAGGCGCTTGGCGCGGAGCTGATCGAGGTTCCGGTGGGACGCGATGGCCTGATCGACCTTGGCGCGATGGCCGGGGCGCTGGGGGAGCGCGGCCTGACCCGGGTGTTCTGCGAGGGGGGCGGTCAACTGGCCGCTGGTCTGTTGTCCGCGCAATTGGTCGATGAATTGACGGTCTATTCGGCGGGCCTGAGCCTTGGCGCCGAAGGTATTCCCGCGATCGGATCGCTTGGGTTGGGGGCGCTGTCAGACGCCCCCCGGTTCATTCTGGCCCGTTCCCATGTCAGCGGACGCGATCTCGCCGCTGTCTGGCGAACGAAGGAAAATTAGTTGTTGGTCAGGCTGTCGGCGCCGAGGATTTTTTCCACGGCGAGCTTCTTCTCGGCGTCGCTCACCTTCTGGCCCTCGACCAGCTTGATCTCTTGCAACTGCTGGAGCGTCAGCGTCTTCACGTCGACACCGCTGATCCCCATCATGCCGAGGTCAGCATTCACTTCTTCTTCAATACGCTGAACGTCGGTGTTCTGAGCGTAGGACGCCGTTGCCAGGATCGGCGAAGCCGCGATCAGAGTGGCAACGAGAAAACCGATGGATTTGCGCTTCATTATTATGCTCCGTTTGTTGCATTGGTCTTAACCAAGATTGGGCACACGTCCCAGCACCGTGAGATCATCTCCACACTATGCTGACAGTGCTTCATCCGGGGGTACAACACTACCGGAGCGGTTTGGTTCCATCGGGAGATCGGTCGCCTCAGGCGAATTTTGCGACCTCGGTTTCGATATCGTCGATCACCGCGCGCAGAAGGTCGGGATCCTCGCATTCCCCCATGATCCGCACCAGAGGCTCGGTGCCGGACTTGCGGATGACGAGGCGGCCCTGCCCGGTGATCCGTGCCTCGGCCGCGGCGATCGCCGCCTGCACGCTGGCCTGGTCGAGAGGAGCCGCGCCCTTGCGATAGCGCACATTCTGGAGCCGCTGGGGATAGGGCGTGAACACCCGCGCCAGGTCGCTGGCGGGCTTGCCGGTTTCCACCATGGCGGACAGAAACTGCAGGGCGGCGATCAGCCCGTCCCCGGTCGTCACATAATCGGACATGACGATATGGCCGGACTGTTCCCCGCCGAGATTGTAGCCGCCTTCGCGCATCGCTTCGACGACATAGCGATCCCCCACGGCGGTCCGGAGCAAGGTCAGGCCCTGCTCGCCGAGATGCCGCTCCAGCCCGAGGTTCGACATCACCGTGGCCACCAGCGTTCCCTTGGCCAGGCGGTTCTCGGCGGCCCAGCGGTCGGCGATCAGGGCCATGAACTGGTCACCATCGGCCACCATGCCTTTTTCGTCGATGATCATCACCCGATCGGCATCGCCGTCGAGACTGATGCCCAGATGCGCGCCATGGGCCAGGACGGCGGCGGCGGCGCGGTCGGGATGCGTCGATCCGCAGTCCTTGTTGATGTTGAACCCGTCCGGATGGGTGGCGAGCGGGATCACCTCGGCGCCCAATTCCCAGAGCACCTCGGGCGCCGTGCGATAGGCCGCGCCATTGGCACAATCGACGACCACCCTCAGCCCGTCGAGCCTCAGCCCGCGCGGAAAGGTCGTCTTGGCAAATTCCATGTATCGGCCGCGGCCATCGTCGATCCGGGTGGCCCGGCCGATCGCCGAAGGCTCGGCGAGATCAAGGGTCCCGGCGAGCAAAGCCTCGATCGAGGCCTCGACTTCGTCGCTCAGCTTGAACCCGTCGGGTCCGAAGAACTTGATGCCATTGTCCTGAAACGGATTGTGCGAGGCCGAAATCATCACCCCCAGATCCGCGCGCATCGAACGGGTCAGAAAACCCACCGCCGGGGTCGGAATCGGTCCGACCAGGAAGACATTCATCCCGACCGAGGTGAATCCCGCCGTCATCGCGTTTTCCAGCATATAGCCGGAGCGCCGCGTGTCCTTGCCGATCACCACGCGATGGGCATGGGCGCCGTTGGTGAAGAACCGCCCCGCCGCCTGACCGAGACGAAGCGCCGTCTCGGCCGTCATCGGATCATCATTCGCCCGGCCCCGAACGCCGTCGGTGCCGAAGAGTTTGCGTATCATGCGCTGCCTATGCCTCCGCGTCCCGGTTCAGCGCGGTCCAGAGCGCCACCGCTTGCCGGGTTTCTGCCACATCGTGCAAGCGTAGCAGCTGCGCGCCCTGACGCAAACCCTCGAGCGCGACCGCGATCGAACCGGGCAGCCGGTCTGCCGGATCGGGGGCATCGCCGATCTTTCCGATGAAGCTCTTGCGCGACACTCCGAGCAGGATCGCACAGCCGAGATCGTGAAAGGCCGAGAGGCCGCGCAACAAGGCAAGATTATGCGCGACGGTCTTGCCAAAGCCGATCCCCGGATCGACCAGGATCCGGGATCGGGGAATTCCGGCGGCCTCGGCGGTCGCGATCCGGGCGGCGAGATAATCGCAGACATCCAGCAGTACATCCTCATAATGAGGTGCGACCTGCATGGTGCGCGGATCCCCCAGGGCATGCATCAGACAGACCGGGTGATTGGCGGCGGCCCCGAGGCTTTCGGGATCATGGGTCAGGGCCGAGACATCGTTGAAGAGATCCGCCCCCGCCTCGAACGCCGCCGTGGCGACCCCGGCCTTGCGGGTATCGATCGAGACCGGCACCGAGAGGCCCTCGGCGCGCAGGGCGCGGATCACCGGAATCGTGCGCCGGATCTCTTCTTCCTCCGCGACGGGCTCCGCGCCGGGCCGCGTGGATTCCCCGCCGATATCGAGGATATCGACCCCCGCCGCGACCATCGCCCGCGCCCGCGCCAGCGCGTCGGTCAGGGCGAGATGACGGCCCCCGTCCGAAAAACTGTCCGGCGTGACATTGAGCACCCCCATCAGCCGCGGCCGATCAAGGGAAAGCCCCGCGATATCGGCGCGGGGTTGGCTCAGGCGGTCCAGAACGGCGGGGTCGAGATCGGCGTTCGAGACCCGCTCGGCAGCCCGTCCGCGCCGGTGAATCGCGACCGAGGCAAACCAGACCGGCCCCCCGGCGATCCGGCGCGCCTCGACCGGGCGCGGGCCGCCCACCAGCGGAAGCGGCCGGTGGATCATGCCGCGCGACGTGCCAGCCAGTCCGCGACCAGAGCGGGCAACTGGGCGAAATCGTCGAACTGCGCGGTGGGGCGCATCGCCTCCGGCGCATCGTGCCGATAGCCGCGGGTATAGAGGAAGAACGGCACCCCGGCGGCATGGGCGGTCTGCGCATCGGTCATGCTGTCGCCCACCATCGCCGCCGGCCCCTCGGCCAGCTGATCCGCCGCGTGCCAGAACATCCGGGGATCGGGCTTGAGCACATCGAGGCTGTCCCCGCCGGTAAAGGCGGTGATGGGCGGCATGAACCCAAGCCGGCGCAGGATCGTCAGCGCCGGGGGATTGGGCTTCTGGGTACAGACCCCGAGGCCATGACCCGCGCCATGAAACCCGGCGAGCGCCGCGTGGACACCGGAATAAGCCTCGGTTCCCGTCAGGGGATCGGCGTAATAGATTTCGGCATAGCGCCCCAGGGCCGGATCCAGGCCGGTGTCCGGGATCCCCCCGGTGTGGATCAGCAAACGTTCGACAAGCTTTCGCATACCGTGCCCGACGAATCCGATCACCGTTTCCACCGGCTGGGCGGGACGCCCGATTTCCAGAAGATAGGCATTCGCCGCCGCCGCCATGGTCGGAGCGGAATGCACCAGCGTTCCATCGAGATCAAAAATCAGGCGGGCCATCAAAAACTCCTCGCACCGTTCGGGATCACAGCGCCGCCGCGCCAAGATCGTCCGGGGTCCGGACATGACGCAGGTCAGGGTCGCTGTCCAGCCCATCGCCAGGACCCGCGACCAGGAGCGAGGGCGCCGCCAGTTCCCTTGCAAGCCATTTCGCGAGCGCCAGCGGGTCGCTCGCATCCGGATTGGCATGATCCACCGCGTCCATGATCATCTTGGCCGGGGCCCAGATCGACAGACGGCCATTCCTCAGCGCCCAATCCAGTTCCGTGCGCGACGCCGCCACGTCGAACCGGGGATCGAGATCGGTCAAAGACCAGGCGTTCTGTTCGATCGAGAGCAGGCCGATCCGTTTTTCCGCCTCCGTCGCCGCCGGTCGCACCGGCCGCGTGGGTTCGACGCAAAGAACCGCGGCCTGGCCCCAGTTCGCCAGCGCCTCGAACCAGGCCTTCGCATCGGGACCGCGCAGGATGTTGCCGGGCATGAAGATCACATGGGGCTGGCTGGTCTGGCCCGGCCGGAGGGGTTCGACGGGGCGCAGGCGCGGCGCATCCTCGGGCAGACGCGCGCGCATGATTTCGACCCCGAGCGCGCCGGGGATGCGGTCGAGCTTCTCGATCCGCACAAAGACCCTGACCGCGCGCGGATCGGCGAGACAGCGCCCCGCGACCCGCTCCGCCAGGGTTTCAAGCAGATTGACCCGTTCGGCGGCCAGCTCCGTCTCGATCGCCTCGGTGATCGTGTCATAGGAGATGACCTTGTCCACGTCGTCGTCCTGAGCCGCGGAGTGATGCGAGACCTCCAGCACGACATTGAAACGGATGCGCTGCGTCACTCCCCGTTCGGAGCGGAAGGCGCCGATCTCGACGGTCCTCGTATAGTCACGGACCGAAATCCGGTCGAGCAAGGGCGCTCCCTGCGTCGCCGCCGCCCGGACATGCGGCATTTCAAACGCGATCGTCGTTTCGTCCATACCCATCCCCCCGACTGGCTGGCCCCAGTGATACCGATCCCGCTCCCGAAGGGAAAGCCGCATCCGTTGACCGGGGCCCCCTGCCTTTGTAGCATTCGTATTTTAACCGGGCGGCAACCCAGAGGTTGCAATTCTGGGCATCGGCGGCGTTGCCCCATGGCGGAAGACGGATTTTTGTCCCGCGGGAGACCGGAATGAAGCGATATGCCTGGCTGTTCCTGATGCTCTGCGGCGCCGTTTTCGGCCAGCCCGCCCGTGCGACCTTAGAGGAGCGGCTTCCGCCCCGATTGAATCAGGCCATTGCTCCCGGCGCACTCGATCAGGCGCTGTTCGATCAGGCGGTGTTGATCTATTCCAACGCCGCCCGCGCGGCGAACCGGCTGCCGCCTCTGGTTCAGGATGGAAAACTTTCCCGCGCCGCCGCCGTTCATGCCGCGAACATGGCGCGTCTGCGGAGCTTTGGTCATTCCGTGCCGGTTCGGGGACAGGCGAGTTTCCAGGAACGCATCGACCGCGTTTCCCTGCGCTATCGCCTCGCCGGAGAGAATATCGCGATGGACAAGGTCTATCGCCTGGTGGGCCGCCCGATCTCGACGCGGATGAGCGGCTGCGATTTCACCTACGGCGACACCCGGGCGGCGGTCCCGATCCACAGCTATGCGACGCTGGCAAGCGATGTGGTGAACCGGTGGATGAACTCCCCGGGCCACCGGGCCAATCTCCTGTCGCGGAACTTCACCCGGATCGGCAGTGCGATGGCCATCGATTTCAACGGCGGCGCCTGTGGCGATGTCTATGTCGTGCAGGATTTCGCCGGCTGAGGTTTAGGGGGATCTCCATGATCCCCGGTTCCTGAAAATGCCCTAGCGCTCGGCGTATTGCTCGCCCGCGCGATAGAACGAATGATGCCCGATCCGCGCCGTCTGGGTCATGCGCCCCGCCCAGTCGGGGCGAACCCGGACCGCGTGGAAATAGGTGGCGCCCTTGGTCACGGTGCGCGCATGGCCCGACAGCATCAGTGTCGCAAGTTTCTCGGCCCGATCCCGCGCCGCCGAGGACCGCATGACATCGGGGTGGCCGTCGCAGGCATAGGAGAACTGGCACGCCCGGCCGCTGCCCACGCCCTGACGCGTCACGCCGCACACCGTCTTGGGGAACGCGGGATCGTCGGCGCGGTTCAACACCACCTCCGCCACGGCGATCTGCCCCGCGAGCGGCTCTCCACGGGCTTCGAAATAGATCGCCTCGGCCAGACATTTCCACTCGGCCCCGCCGGACCCCTCCGGCAAGGCGTCGAGGGCCGCGAAATCGAGCGCGCGGGGCGCGGATGCGAGACGGGCCGCGGTTCCGGGATCGACATTGCGGCTGAGGACCGAGACCTGCCGGCCAGCCGTTCCCGCCGGAACCATCGAGGCGGCCTCGGCGGCCTTGGTCAAGGCGGCGACCCGGGCGGAGGCGGCCTGGATGGTCGCATGTTCCTGCCCGAGAGCTTGTGAAAGGGATGCCACCGCGGGCGATGGGTTTTGCGCCAGAGCAAGGGCGGGGGTCAGGCTGGTGCCTGCGAAAAACACGTAAGAGGCGAGCCGCGCAAAACTGCGAAAAGTTGGCTTGGACTGGGTACCGAGCATTGAGCTTCCGTTTGCTTGGATCGATCCCGGGGTCGACCAGATTCATGTTGCGGCGCAATAAGCACCGGTTAACAAGATCTGTGTGACAGAGATCGCGACGGAAAGTCTAGTTTTTACAATATCTAAGCGGAATCTTGCCAGTCCCGGTCAACAACATTGATCCAGGCGGAGGTTAATTTCCGCGCCTTTTCATAGATTTTTAAGACTTGTCTGAAGGACGTTCCGAACTGATTCGGAAAGGGCTGCGACGGAGGAAAAAGGGCTCTCCGCGTCCTCCAGGCGGGGCGCCAGGACCGCCAGCCCTTCGCGCCCGAATGATTCGAGCAACCGCGACCGGACCCAATCCGCTCCCTGCCGCCGCCGCCGTTCTGCGAGGGAAAGACCTCCGACGGTGGCGTCGGAGCGCGCGGAAATGATCGCCAAAGCGTCATCGAGCCCCTCGCCCGTGACCGAGGAAACGATCGCGACATCGGCGGGCGGGCGATCATCGGCGGCCAGCGAGAGCGCCCCCCGCACATCGGCCGCGGCCCGGCGCGCGGGTTGGCCGGTGTCGCCCTTGGTCACCAGCACGATGTCCGGCATTTCCATGACGCCGGCCTTCATGAACTGCAGGGCATCCCCCGAGCCCGGCTGCGCGCAGAAAACCACCAGATCGGCGCAATCGGCGATCTCCACCTCGGACTGACCGACACCAACCGTCTCGACGATCACCCAGTCAAAGACCGCCCGCATCAGCACCGCCGCCGGAAAGGTCAGGTCGGCGAGCCCGCCAAGCCGCCGCCGCGCCGCCATGGAGCGCACGAACACGCCGGCATCCTCCGGATCGGTATCGATGCGGGTGCGATCCCCCAGGAGAGCGCCGCCCGAACGCCGCGACGAAGGATCGACGGCGATGATCCCCACACTCCGCCCCCGGGTGCGCAGCCTGCCGATCAGCGCGTTGATCAGCGTCGACTTTCCAACCCCCGGCGGTCCGGTCAAACCAAGAACCAGCCCCCCGGACGTCCCGAAGGCCGCGTCGAGCAGGCGAACCAGCGCCGGATCATCGGGCGCGGTCTCGAGCGCGGAAAGACAACGCGCCAAGGCGCCCTTGCCCCCGGCGCGCAGGGCATCGAGGTCGGGCGGAAGAGGTTTCATGCGCCGCCATCCACCTCCAGGGAGGCACGATGCAACAAGGTCGCCTGCGCGGCGGCCAGTCGGGCGATCGGCACCCGGAACGGCGAGCAGGAGACATAATCGAAACCAGCGATCTTGCAAAAGCGCACCGAGGAGGGATCCCCCCCATGCTCGCCACAAAGACCAAGGGTAAGCATCGGATTGCGCGCCCTGCCCCGTTTGGCGGCGATCAGCATCAATTCACCGACCCCTTCGACATCGAGCGAATGGAACGGATCCTCCTGATAGACACCGAGATTGACGTAATCGCGCATGAATCGTCCGGAATCATCGCGGCTGAGGCCATAGGTCATCTGCGTCAGGTCATTCGTTCCGAAGCTGAGAAAGGCGCTGGAAGCCGCGAGATCACCGGCCCGCAACGCCGCGCGCGGTGTTTCCACCATCACACCGAGCTTGTAATGCAGCTCGAACCCCTGCTCGCGCTGAACCTCGGCGGCGATCGCATCCACCCGCGCCTTGACCAGCTCCACCTCGCGATTGGCGGACACCAGCGGAATCATCACCTCGGGCACGACGGGCGCCTCGCCATCGCGATTGACCGCGATCGCGGCCTCGAAGATCGCGCGGGCCTGCATGTCATAGATCTCGGGCATGGTGATACCGAGACGAACCCCGCGCTTGCCCAGCATCGGATTGACTTCGACCAACTCGGCCGCCCGCGCCTTGACCTGCGTCACCGGAATATCCATCGCCGCGGCCAGAAGCTCCATTTCCTCGACACTGTGCGGCAGGAACTCATGCAGCGGCGGATCGAGCAGACGGATCGTCACCGGCATGCCGCGCATGATTGCAAAGATCTCCTCGAAATCCTCGCGCTGCATCGGAAGGAGAAGGTCGAGCGCCGCCCGGCGCTCCTCCAGCGTATCCGCCAGGATCATCTCGCGCATGACCGTCAGACGGGCCGCATCGAAGAACATATGTTCGGTGCGGCACAGCCCGAGGCCATCCGCCTGGAAATCACGCGCCATGCGCGCATCCGCGGGCGTATCGGCATTGGCCCGGACGCCGAGATCGCGCGCCTTGTCGGCCCATTCCAGCAATTCGGCAAAAGCGCCGCCCAGCTCCGGCGCCACCATCTTGGGCGCGCCCGCCAGAACCTGTCCCCGGGTCCCGTCGAGAGTGATCAGGGCGCCCTCGTGCAGAACACGGCTGTCGGGCGTGGTCAGGGTGCGTTTGACCGGATCGAGCCGCAGATCGCCCGCGCCGACCACGCACGGCAGGCCAAGCCCCCGGGCGATCACCGCCGCGTGGCTGGTCATTCCGCCGCGCACGGTTAGGACACCGGCGGCGGCGTGCATGCCGCGGATATCCTCCGGCCCGGTTTCGACCCGCACCAGGATCGTCGCCTCGCCCTGCGCCGCCGAAAGCTGCGCCGCCTCCGCCGTGAAGACGAGATGACCGGTCGCGGCCCCCGGACTCGCGGCGAGACCCGTGCCGCAGACATCGCGCGGCGCGGCGGCGTCGATCTGGGGATGAAGATGTTCGATCAGGTTGCGCGGCTCGACCCGAAGCAGGGCCTCGGAATGTGTGATGGCCCCGCGATTGGCCAGATCCACGGCGATCCGCACCGAGGCGCGGCCGTTGCGGCGGGCGGGCACGGCGTCGATGATCGAAACCGCGCCATTCTCGATGATGAATTCGAGCTGAACCGCGTCGCCGAGGCCCATCGCCGCCCGATCCGCGAGTTTTTTCAGCGAATCGAGTGCCTTGGGGCAGATTTCCTCAAGCGAGGGCTCTGGATCGCGCGCCTCTGTCCGGGCCAGGATCGTGAGCTTGCGTGGCCGACGCGCGCCCGGCTGGGCCACGGTGCGCTGAGTGTTGGGCAGAAAGCCCCCCACGCAGGCGGGCGCTCCGGTCTTGCTGTCGACGACCTGAAGGGTTCCGGCTCCGCTCGGGCCAGGTGCGAGGGCCAGCGCGAGATCCTGGACGATGAGCCCGAGGCCCGCGTCGGCGGGCGCCCCCTTGGCCTGGCGCAGGATGCGGGCCGAGGGCGAGTTCCAGCTGCGCGCCATGGCCCGCGCCGCCCCCTCCAGCTGATCACGCGGATCGAGCGGGAAAGGAACCTCGGCCTCTTCCTCGAAGAATTTCAGCTTTGCCTCGACGAGTCTCTCCAGAACCTCCGGATCCCGTCTGGCCCCCTCCGAGCGGAGATGGCGTTGGGCGAGTTGCTCGAAGCCTTCGGTATCGATGGAATGCACGGCGAGGGCATAGGTCGGGATGAGGCGCCGAAACAGTTCGAGGGCATTCAGCCTGCCCACCAGCTTTTCGAGCGCCGGCAGGGTCCTGGTGCTGATCCCGATGTTCAGCATCGCGTTCGGCCCGCCCCATTCCCGCAATTCGGGGCTGCACCGCAGGCTGATGAGCCGGCCCGTCGCGGAAATCAGCGGCAATTCCGGCATCGGGCCGCCCTCGGCCAGGGAGCGGACACAATCGAAGGACAATGCCACGCCCGGCGGAACCGGCAGCCGCAAGGACCTCAGCTCCGCGAGTTTCGTGGCCCGGGCCCCGTGGACGGGACCGCGCACACGTTCCCCCGCGTCAAGACTGATGACGGCATCGGATGCGAAAAGGGCGATATCCTGCGGTTTCATTGCACTGCAACATAGCGCAAAACCTCCGATCGCAAAACAAAATCGTCATGAAACCGCCAATGAGCCCCGAGGCGCGCAATTCTCTCACAGCCCATTGATGCACAATCCTTTTTCACGTTGGGCGAAAATCGATCATGCCGGAGCGCGCCTCATCCTTTGGTGTAGATCATCCCTCTATCGCACTCAGGATCGCCACCCGGTTCATCACCGACCGAATGCGGTTCAGCAGGCAGAGGCGGTTGCGCCGGACCATGGAATTGGGCGCGTTAACGGTCGTGGTTTCGAAAAACGCATCGATCGGTGCGCGCAGACCGGCCAGAGCCACCATGGCGGCGGCGAAATCCTCGGCCGTGAGAGCGGCCCGCAGGTCGGCCTCGGCCGCGTCGAGCGCGTCGAAGAGCGTCCCCTCGGCCGGAGTTTCGGCAAGCCGCGGCTCCGGGGGCAGCGAATATTCGACGCCGTCCTTCTTCTCCTCGGCATTGAGGATATTGTTGGCCCGCTTGTAGCCTTGAAGCAGGTTGGCGCCGTCCTGCGTCGTGAGAAAGTCCTGAAGCGCCCGGACCCGGGCCACCAGAAGAACGAGGTCATCCTGTCCGCCGAGCTGGAAACAGGCTTCGATCACGTCATGCCGGATCCCCTGATCGCGGAGATAGACCTTGAGCCGATCGGCGAAGAAGGCGAGCAGGTCGTCGGTTTCCATCAGGCGGTCCGAGGATAGTCCGGCCAACAGCTGATCGAAGGCAAATGCGAACGGGCCGGGCCGGGTCGCCAGTTTGAGGCGGAGGTTGTTCTGAAGGATCAAACGGATCACTCCGAGCGCCGCCCGCCGCAAGGCGAAGGGATCCTTGGAGCCGGTCGGTTTTTCATCGATGACCCAGAAGCTCGCCAGCCTGTCGATCTTGTCGGCGAGAGCGACCGTCACGGCAACCGGATCCACTGGGACCTGATCGGAAGGACCGAGGGGGGAATAATGCGCGGCGATGGCTTCCGCCACGGCGGTCGTTTCGCCGGATTTCGAGGCGTAGTATTTGCCCATCACCCCCTGAAGCTCGGGAAACTCATAGACCATCTGGCTGGCGAGATCCGCCTTGGCGAGGCGAGCCGCGCGTTCGGCGATCCGGGGGTCGGCCCCCACCAGCGGTGCCATGTCCCGCGCGAGGGCGGCGATGCGGATAATGAGCTGCCCCTGGGTGCCCAGTTTGTTGTGGAAGGTGACGGCGTCGAGTTTCGCGGCCATCTCGGACAAGGGCGTGCGCAGGTCGTTTTCCCAGAAGAATTGCGCGTCCGACAGGCGGGCGGCGAGAACCTTGGCGTTGCCCTTGAGGATCGTCGCGCCGTTGTCGGCGGTTTCACGGTTCGCGACGATGATATAGGCTTCGATCCGCCCGGTCGCGGGATCGCGGACAGAGAGGAATTTCTGGTGCTCGCGCATCGAGGTTCGCAGGACCTCGGGCGGGAGATCGAGGAACCGGTCCTCGATCCGTCCCATTAGCACGACCGGCCATTCCACGAGACCGGCGATCTCGGCGAGCAGCGCCTTGTCCTCCACCACCTCCAATCCTTGCGCGAAGGCAAGTTGCGCGGCGTCGTGCCAGATTCGTTCGGCGCGCTCGGCCGGATCAAGCAGCACAAAGGCCCGCTGGAGTTTTGCCACATAATCCTCGAAGCCGTTCACGGTGAAGCTGGCCGGGGCCATGAACCGGTGTCCCCGGGTCTGGTCACCCGACGCGATGCCGTCGACGCTGAACGGCACGATCTCGGTGCCGAGATCCGACGTGAGGGTGCAGAGGATCGAATGAAGCGGACGGACCCACCGCAGGGAACCCGACCCCCAGCGCATGCTTCTGGGCCAGGGAAACCCGCGGATCACCGACTCCACGGTCTCCGCGACGATTTCCGGCGCGGGCCGTCCGGGTTTCCGGGTCACGGCGAACCAGACCTGAGTCTTCTTGTCGTCGCGAACCTCAAGCTGCTCTCTGGTGAGACCGGTCGAGCGCAGAAATCCTTCGAGCGCCTTTTCCGGGGCATCGAGCCGGGGTCCCTTGCGTTCCTCAAGCAGACTCGGGGAATGATCCGACAGGCCCTCGATCGCAAGCGTCAGGCGGCGCGGTGTCGCAAAGGCGGCGGCATGGGCATAGGTCAACCCCCGCTCGACCAATCCGTCGGTGCAAAGGCGGCGCAGATCCTCGGCGGCCCGCGCTTGCATGCCGGCGGGAATTTCCTCGGAGAACAGTTCGAGCAGAAGATTGGCCATCAGGGCGTCCAGAGATTGAGGAAGCCCTGCGTCACCAGGGCATTTGCGATATCGACGAACAGAGCGGAAACCAGGGGCAGGATGATGAACGCGCGCGGGCTTGGGCCGTACCGCTTGGTCACAGCCATCATGGTCGCGATCGCGGTCGGCGTGGCACCAAGAACAAAACTGGCATAACCCGCCGTCAGGACCGCCGCCTGATAGTCGCGTCCCAGCAGACGGAACGCAAGGAACATGGAAAAGACAACGGCGAGCACCGTCTGAAGCGCCAGCACGAACAGCAGCGTCCCCGCCATCCCCGCCAAGGACCAGAGTTGCAGCGCCATCAGCGAGACGGCGAGAAAGACGCCGAGCGCGAATTCGGAGATCAGCGCGAGGGCCGGCGTGTTGGCGACCGGCTTTACGAACGGAAGCAATCCGAGGACGTTCCCGACGATCATGCCGACCAGAAGACAGGGGACAAAAAGCGGAAGCATCACCCCGAGGGACAGGATGAGCTTTTGCAGGGCATATCCCCCGATGATGCAGAGAAAGACGACCAGAAGCGTATGCATCATGGCCTTGCGGGTGATGGGGTCCGGATCGACCCCGGTGAGCGGAACCTGAGGCGCGTCCTCGGCTTTCGCCACCGAAGAGAGGCCCCGCCGCGTCACTAGCATCTGGCCGATGGGTCCGCCGATGATCGAGGCGACGACAAGGCCGAGCGTTGCCATGGCAATTCCCGCCTCCGGTGCCCCCGCCAGATTCCGCGCGGAAAGCTCGTTGGTCCAGGCGATCATCGTCCCGTGGCCACCGAGGAGCGAGGTGGATCCCAGCGCCACGCCAAATCCCATCGGAAGCCCCGCGATCCAGGCGCCAAATCCCCCGACGAGATTCTGGAGCACGAGCAGGATTGCGGTCAATCCCACCAGAATGCCCAGGGGCCGACCCCCCGTGAGCAGATCGCCCAAGGGTGCGTTCAGCCCGATCCCCGTGAAGAAGATCAGGAGCAGCAGATCCCGGGCATGGGTATCGAAGCTGACCTCTGCGATCCCGGCCTCGTAAAGAGCGTAGAATCCCAGGGCAAAGATCAGCCCCCCCGTCACCGGATCAGGGATGTTGAAGCGGCGCAGCAAACCGACGCGCCCGTTGATGGCCTCGCCGACAAGATAGGTGACGAGCCCGAATGTGATGGACATGAAATCGGGCAGGAGTATCCGATGCATCGCCTAATCCGTGAATTCAGCCGCGAGCTGTCGCCAGAGAAACGCCCGGCCGTCCGGATAGACCGCGATCATCGTATCAAAGCCCGATGGCTGGCCCGGCGCGGTCACATAGGCCCGCGCCAGCCCGGAGGCAAGATCGGCGTCGATCTGTCCGGCATCGAAGCACCGGAACCAGAACGGCGCCACCAGGGGCGTGGGTTTGGAGGCAACCGGCGCCCCGGCGGTCAGAGAAGGGTCCATCCGGAAACAACCGCGCAACTTCAGGGGGGAGGAACGGGAGTCGATCCCCTGATAGTCCGCGACCGGAACGGACCTTTCTCCGATCCGGATCGAAGTGACCGGTCCAGACCGCTGATAATAGGCAAAGAATTGCGTATAGATCAGGCCGACGGTGAACAGACCCAGAAACAGGAGGAAGCCTATGATGAGGCGTTTGCCATTCATGCGGCCCCGCTCTGGCGTCCGGCCTCGGTGGTGACAAAGGCATCGGCGCAGCGCTTGGCGAGCGCGCGGACCCGGCCGATGTAGGCTTGACGTTCGGTGACCGAAATCACCCCCCGCGCGTCGAGCAGGTTGAACAGATGGCTCGCCTTGATGCATTGGTCATAGGCGGGATGCGCCATGACGATGGTACGGCCCGCCTTGTCCGGCTGCGCGGTATCGAGAATCCGCGCACATTCGCGCTCGGCATCCTCGAAATGACGCAGCAGCATCTCGGTGTCGGCGACATCGAAATTCCAGCGGGAATATTCCTGCTCGGTCTGGCGGAAGATGTCGCCATAGGTCAGGGGGATCGGTGCGTCGGGGCTGTTGAACGGCATGTCCATGACATGATCGACGCCAAGCACATACATGGCCAGCCGCTCGAGCCCGTAGGTCAGTTCGCCCGAGACCGGGTGGCAATCGTGACCGCCCACCTGCTGGAAATAGGTGAACTGGCTGACTTCCATGCCATCGCACCAGACTTCCCAGCCGAGCCCCCAGGCTCCCAGCGTGGGGCTTTCCCAATCGTCCTCGACAAACCGGATGTCATGCAGGGTTTCGTCGATCCCGATGGCCCGGAGCGAGCCGAGATAGAGATCCTGGAGATCCGGCGGCGAGGGTTTGATCAGGACCTGGTATTGATAATAATGCTGAAGACGGTTCGGATTTTCGCCATAGCGGCCATCCGTCGGACGGCGGGACGGTTGGACATATGCCGCGGCCCAGGCCCGGTTTCCAAGCGCCCGCAAGGTGGTGGCCGGATGAAAGGTTCCAGCCCCCACTTCCATGTCATAGGGTTGCAGAATGGCGCAGCCCTTGTCCGACCAATAGGCGTGCAGCCGCAGGATCAGATCCTGAAATCCGTTGGGTAGGCTGGCAGTCATGCGCGGCTCCGGCACCTGAGGCAAGGATTGCCTGCTTAAGCAGCCGGAGTGCCCCGGTCAATCCGGGGCGCGCATGGTCGCGGCCGCCGGTTCAGCCGACGTGATAGAGGCTGTCGAACAGGCGCGGGTCGAAGCTGGCCTGACGGAAGGTCTCCCCCATCGTGAGGATCGACACCGCGTCATGCGAATGCAGGGACTCCTGGTGGCTTGCGACCACGCGGAAATCGCCGATCCTTGGCTCGCTTTCGAGGCTGGCACACAGGAGGCGCACGGCATCCTCGACGAAGATCGCATTGGCTCCGTTCAGTTCGGCGAAGGCCTGTTCATCCTCGCGCTTGACCATGACCTGGGTCTCGGTCGGGATCGCCGCGTTGCAGAGATCGACCAGATCCTCGAACCAGAGCGTATCCTCGCCCACGAGTTCGACCGAGACGCGCGCCACCGAACGCTGGGAATGCGGAGTCGCGATCTGGTTCCGGGTCCGCCGCGCATGCTCGCTCAGTTCAAGAGAGCACGGGCAGGTCGAGGAATAGACATAATCCAGATGAATGATCCGCCGGGTTTCCTGCGACGTCTTCATCATTTCCAGCGCGACGTTATAATATTGATACCCTTCGAGACCGCTGCGCAGGGATCTCTTGAGCATCGGATAGCTCATGCGCATCTGGATACGGGCGTCATAGCTGTTCAGGTCGCCAAGATAGGACTCAAGGACACCGCCGATCACTTCGAAGGAAAACGATTTTTCGGCATGCTGATAGAAGGACCGCATGATGCGGCTCATGTTGATGCCCTTCTTGTTCGCCTCCAGGGAAACGGAACCGGTGACGGATGTTTCCAGCTGGACCTCCCCGCCCTCCCTGGCCCGGTAGCGGATCGGAAGGCGGAAGTTGGAAATCCCGACATGCTGGATTTCCGTCTTGGCCCCCTTGATGAGGCTGTCGGGTCCGTTCTGAAGATCGGGCAGAGTTGCGAGATAGCTCTTTCCTGCCCTGAATTCGGCTGGATAGGTGCGATTGAACTCAGGGTAGCGGCGGGATCTGGCGGAATCGATCAAGCCGGACACGTCGAACCCGGCGGTGTCGAGGTTGCCCGAGGCATCCCCTTCCGCCCACAACAGCAGTGTGCGTGCCGCGGCCTGCGCCTCCGCGTCACTGGGACGATACGCAACGTCGGCGTCTGATTCCATCTTTGGATGATACAGATTCATTGCATTCCTCTCCCTTAGTCACAAAATGCGCTGCTTCGCAAAACGACTAGGTGTCCGACAAAGAAAGATCCCTGTCCGAGTTTTTCAAGGCATGTCCAGCCTTTATCAACTCATACGCGACATTTGGCACGAAGTAATCTCCAGATTGCACCCTTCCCGTCGATAACGTCGGTTCGTAAACAAAAGCTTTCACAAAACGGCCAAGGCAGCTCGAAGGTCAGCCAGCAAATCCTCGGGATCCTCCAGCCCCACGGACAGGCGCACCAAGCCGTCGCCGATCCCGAGCCCGGCCCTCTGGTCGGGGGTGAGCCGCTGGTGGGTCGTGGTCGCCGGATGCGTCACCAAGCTCTTCGAGTCGCCCAGGTTATTGGAAATCTTGATGATTTTCAGGGCATCGAGAAACCGGAAGGCGGCATCCTTGCCCCCTTCGATATCAAAGGCGAGCATTGTCCCGCCGGTTTCCATCTGGCGCCGGGCCAGATCGTACTGCGGATGGTCGGGCAAGCCGGGGAAAATCACCTTCCCGAGGCCGGGCGCCCCCTGCAAGGATTCGGCAAGGATTGTCGCCGTGGCGGCCTGGGCCCGGCAGCGGAGGTCGAGCGTTTCAAGCCCTTTCAGCATGACCCAGGCGTTGAATGGGCTGAGCGCGCCGCCCGTGTGCTTGAGGAAACCTTCCAGCGGCCCGCGCACAAACTCCCGTGATCCGAGGACCACGCCTCCCAGGCAGCGCCCCTGCCCATCGATATGTTTTGTCGCCGAATAAATCACCACGTCCGCGCCGAGTGCGAGCGTCCGCTGAAAGATCGGGGTCGCGAAGACATTGTCGGCGACAACCTGCGCGCCAACGGCATGGGCGATCTCCGCGACACCGGAGATATCGATGATCTCGAGGGTCGGGTTCGAGAGCGATTCGAGAAACACCAGTTTCGTATCGGGACGTACCGCGGCACGCCATTGATCAAGATCGGTCCCATCGACGAATGTCACCTCGACGCCAAACCGGGGCAGCAGGGTTTCGACAATGTAGAGGCAGCTTCCGAACAAGGCGCGCGCCGAAACGATATGGTCGCCTGCCCTGAGCTGAGAAAGGAGTGCCCCGTGAACCGCCGCCATGCCGGACGCGGTCGCAAAGGCATCCTCGGCCCCCTCCAGGGCGGCGATCCGGTCCTCGAACATCCGCACGGTCGGATTGCCGTATCGGGCATAGATGAACTCATCCTCGCCCGCCTCGATGAACCGCGCCTCGGCCGTCGCGGCGTCGGGATAGACAAACCCCTGGGTGAGAAAGATCGCTTCCGAAGTTTCGCCATACTGGCTGCGCCGGGTTCCCGCATGGACGAGTTTCGTGCGGGCCTTCCAATCTTGCGTCATCTTCCCTCCGCCGGATGTCCGGCCCTCCGATCGTGAAACCGCCCCCCGCCGGAGGCCAAGCCGTCCCGCTTAACCAGCGGCGCGCCAAGGGTCAAGGCGGGCCGTTTCCACCGATGGAGCCCGATCCGCCGGATGTCATTGTCCTTTCATGGAATTGCCATGGGCGGTTAATGGACGGCGGGTAACTGCCTCCCGAACAAGAGCGGGATCTGGCGACATATGGCCCATATCGGCATATCCGTCTCGGAGACGGGCCTGGCGACGGCTGGAGCCGGACAGGATGTCGAAGCCGAATTGCGCGGGAAACTTGCCCGGACGTCGGACGATGCGCCAATCGTCGTGTTTGTCCATGGCTACCGGTTCGATCCCGCCCTTCCGGAGGCCGACCCCCACCTCTCCCTCTTCGCCCCGGAGGAGAGCGCCGAGGATTTCCGGGTTCGAAGCTGGCCGCGGGGACTTGGTTTCACAAGCGCGGCGCCGGACGCGGGGCTGAGCATCGGCTTTGGCTGGCCGGCGGTCAGACCGATCGTCTCCCCCCTTCTGACCACCCGCCGAACCGGGTTCGCGCATGTCTATGACCGGGCCGCCGAATATGGCCCACGGCTGGCCCAGCTGATCTCGCTTGTCCAGCGCCTGGCCCCGGGTCGGCCGGTGGATATCCTGGCCCATTCGCTGGGGGCCCGGGTGGCACTGGCCGCCCTGCCACATCTGACACAGGCGCCGGGCCGGATGATCCTGCTCGGCGCCGCCGAATTCGAACCCCGGGCGATCGAGTTCCTGCGCGCGGCTCCCGGACCGGTCCAGGTCTATAACATCACCGCCCGGGCGAACGACTTCTACGATGCCGCCTTTGAAACCCTTGCTCCCCGGAGGACCGGCTCGGATCGCGCCGTCGGACTGGGCCTGAGGACACCCCTTCCGAACTGGATGGACCTGCAGATCGACCGGGACGCGGTGACGGCCTGGATCAACGGCCAAGGGATAGGCCTCGGGCCGTCCCGGGCTCGGTTCTGCCATTGGGGATTCTATACGCGCGACGGGGCCTTCGCGGTCTATCGCGCGATCCTGCGGCGGGAGGCCGGCTGGGACATCCCGAGCCTTCGCGCCGAACCGGCCCTCATGGTCCAGGATCCCCGCTGGAGTCGCCTCCTGTCCAGCCCGCGGCTGCCCCGGCTCAAACCGGCGCGGTTGCCGGATATCGGAGGCCTGCTCGAAAGCGCTTGATCGCCGCTCGATCCGGACCAAATCTCCCCCGCGGTATCCCTGGAGTCCTGTACCATGACCAAGCCCATCGACCTCTATTTCTGGCCCACGCCAAACGGCCAGAAAATCTCGATCGCCCTCTATGAGATGGAGGTGCCATTCGATCTTCATCTGGTGAATATCGGCGCCGGCGAGCAGTTCGATCCGGAATTCCTCAAGATCGCACCGAACAACCGGATGCCGGCCATCGTCGATCCGGACGGCCCCGACGGCCTGCCGATCGCGAGCTTTGAATCGGCCGCGATCCTGCAGTATCTCGGGCGCAAGACCGGCAAGTTCTATGGCTCCAATGAACGCCAGCGGGTCGAGATCGAACAATGGCTGATGTGGCAGATGGGCGGGGTCGGACCGATGGCCGGTCAGGCGCATCACTTCCTGAATTATGCGCCGAACATGGATCCCCCCCAGGATCTCCCCTATGCCAAGGATCGGTATCGCAACGAGGTCGGGCGGCTCTATGGGGTGCTGAACCGGCGTCTGGCGGAACGGGACTATGTGGCGGGCGTCTATTCCATCGCCGACATGGCGATCTGGCCCTGGGCCCGGGGCTGGGAGGGACAGCAGCAGGACATCACGAAATTTCCCGCCATGGCGGCCTGGCTGGACCGCGTCGGAGAGCGGCCGGCCGTCCAGCAGGGCTATGCGCTGGCTCAGGACAAAAGGTCCGACCTGAGGCAGGACAAGAAGGCCCAGGAAATCCTCTTCGGTCGGCGCTAGGGCGCTTTCCGACCCGACGGAGTGCTCTCGCTCCATGATCCGGCGCGCAATCCGTCCGAGCCTCGTTTCAGGCCGGTCGGATTGCTCTTCGGGGCGGTCGCAGTGGGCCGCCCCGGCAAATATCGGGCAACGAGAGAGAAGCCGCCGCCCGTCCGGACGCGGACAAGAGGCAATCCATTGTTATTGTTCATAAAAAAATGAAAACCGAAATCGGGACACGCCTTCGCCGGAATGTTCCGAACCGCCTTGGCCCCCCGGGAAACGCGATCCCGGGGTCCGGCGCTGGTTCAAAAGGCCCTCAGCTCCGGATCCGGTAGCCGGTCCGGAAGATCCAGGCGACGATCGCAAGACAGATCGCCATGAAGAGCGTGATCGCGGCCAGGCTGTAGCCGACGCCGACATCCGCCATGCCAAAGAACGACCAGCGGAAACCGGAGATCAGATAGACCACCGGATTGAACAGGGTGATCGTCTGCCAGAGCGGCGGAAGCATGGTGATCGAATAGAAGGCACCGCCCAGAAAGACCAAAGGCGAGACGACGAGCAGCGGCACCAGTTGCAATTGCTCGAAATTCCGGGCCCAGACCCCGATGATGAAACCGAACAGGCTGAAACTCACGCAGGTGAGCACGAGGAAGGCGAGCGCGAAGGCCGGATGCTTGACCGGCAGATCCACGAAGGCATTGGCGGTCAGATAGATGATGATCCCGATCACCAGCGATTTGGTCGCCGCCGCCCCGACATAGCCGATCACCATCTCGATGAAGGAAATCGGTGCGGCCAGGAGTTCATAGATCGTCCCGATGAACTTCGGGAAATAAATGCCGAAGGAGGCGTTGGAAATGCTCTGGGTCAGGACGGTCAGCATGATCAGGCCGGGCACGATGAAGGCGCCATAGGCGATGCCCTCGACCTCCTGGATACGGCCGCCGATCGCGGCGCCGAACACCACGAAATAGAGCGCGGTCGAGATGACCGGGGCGATCAGGCTTTGCAGGAGGGTGCGGAAGGTCCGCGCCATTTCCTTGACATAGATCGATCGGATCGCGCGCCAGTTCATGCGTCTTCCCTCACCAGTCCGACAAAGATATCCTCAAGCGAATCCTGCTCGGTCCTGAGATCCCTGAGCGTGATCCCCGACGCGGTCAGGGCACCGAGCAGCGAGGCAATGCCGGTGCGCTCGGCTTCGCGGTCATAGGAATATTCCAGCTCGCGGCCATCGGCGGAGCGGACCAGATTGTAGGAGGCGAGCGCCTCGGGGACGGCGGCCAGCTCGTTCTGAAGTTCGAGGGTCAGCCGCTTGTGGCCCATGCGCCGCATCAGCCGGGATTTCTCCTCGACCAGCAGGATGCGCCCGCCGTTGATCACCGCGACCCGGTCGGCCATGGCCTCGGCTTCCTCGATATAATGGGTGGTCAGGATGATCGTCGTGCCCTGCTCGCGCAGCGAACGCACGATCTCCCACATGCCCTTGCGCAATTCGACATCGACCCCGGCGGTCGGCTCGTCGAGAAAGAGCACCCGCGGCTGGTGAGAGAGCGCCTTGCCGATCAGGACGCGGCGCGCCATGCCGCCCGAGAGTTCCTTGATGATCGAATTGCGCTTGTCCCAGAGCGAGAGCCGTTCGAGCAGCTCCTGGAGATAGGCGTCGTCGCGCGGCTTGCCATAGAGGCCCCGGGTGAAGCGCAGGGTGTTGAAGACGGTTTCGAACGGCTCCAGCCGGACCTCCTGCGGCACGAGGCCGATCAGGGACCGGGCGGCGCGATAGTCCGTCACGATATCATGGCCCCCGACGGTGATCTGTCCGGAGCTGAGCGAGGTGATCCCGCAGATGATCGAGATCAGCGTGGTCTTGCCAGCACCGTTGGGTCCGAGCAGGGCGAGGATTTCCCCGGAATTGATATCGAGATCGACGCCCTTGAGCGCCTCGAAACCGGAGTCATAGATTTTCCGCGCGCTCTGCACGGAAACGATGGCGGACATGCGGGCCTCCCGAGAATGGGTTCAGCCGCGGGCGATCCTCTGGGGCGCCGGATAGAGCGCGAGGAATCGAGCACGGATGATGAGGGTAAAGAGGATTATGGCGCCAAACTGGTGCAGGATCGCGATTTGCCAAGGGGCGGCGAGCAGGACCGTGGCAATTCCGATCACGACCTGGAGGACGAGCATATGGAAGGCGCCGCCGAAGGCCTTGCGGATCGAGACCAGCGCGCTCCCGCGGGCGGCGAGGAAGGCCAGGAGCCCGAGGAGGAAGAGCAGATAGCCCCAGGTCCGGTGCAGGAACTGCATGAGGCCGGGATTGTCGAGCGGCGGCCCGGTGAAGGCATCGGGCGGGATGATCTGGCCCGCCATCAGCGGCCATTCCGGGAAGTTGCGCCCCGCGTCGATGCCGGCCACCAATGCCCCGAGCAGGATCTGGACGAAGGCCGCCGCGATCAGGACCGTGCCCCAGGTCATCATGCGCGCACTGCGCTGGCGCCGGGCCTGGAGCAGGTCGGCGTCGCTCCGGTTGAGGGCGAGCACGTTCCAGGCAATGACGCCGAGGATGGTGAAGCCGAGCCCGAGATGGATCGCGAGCCGGTGGGAGGCGACGGCGACCATCGTTCCGGTCAGGCCGGAGGAGACCATCCACCAGCCGATGGCGCCCTGGAGCCCGCCGAGCAGGCCGAGGCCGAGGAGCCGAGGCGTCCAGCCCCGCGGGATCCGGCGGCGGACGGCGAACCAGAGGAACCCGGCGGCCCAGACGAGGCCGATAAGGCGCCCGAGCTGACGGTGGCCCCATTCCCACCAGTAGATCGACTTGAACTGGTCGAGGGTCATGTCGGGGTTTGCGATCTTCGCCTGCGGTGTGGCGCGGTATTTGTCGAATTCCGCCGTCCATGTGGCACCGTCCATCGGCGGGACCGCGCCCGTGACCGGCTTCCATTCGGTGATCGAGAGGCCGGAGTCGGTCAGGCGGGTCATCCCCCCCACCGCGATCATCACGGTGACCAGACAGAACAGGATCATCAGCCAGATCGCGATGGCGCGACGGGCCGGCTGGGGTCCGCGACGGATCGGGACGACGGGAGAAGACGCGGCCTCGGTGCCGACTTCCTCGAAAATGCTGCGTGGTCTGGACATGGGCTTGCCTCCGGATGCCGGATCTATGCGGCGGGGTGCTGTCCGGCAAGCGACATTTCAACGACGGGTCAGCGCCCGGATAATTCCGTGCAGGGTGCGGATGTCGGCGTCGGTCAGCGGCGCGCGGCGGAACAGATTCTCCAGATGCGAGATCATGCTGGGGCGTTTATGCTCGGGAAAGAAAAATCCCGCGGTGTCGAGCCTGTCCGTGAGATGTTCGAGGAACTTCTCGACCTCGATCCGGGTGGCGCGTTCGGCCCCGGCCAGCGCATAGGTCTCGGGCGGGGTCGCGTCGGTCTGGCGCATCCATTCATAGGCGATCAGGAGCGCGCTCTGCCCGAGATTGAGCGAGCCGAAGGCGGGGTTCACCGGCACCGAGATCACCGCGTTGGAACAGGCGATGTCCTCGGTTTCCAGCCCCGCGCGCTCGGGCCCGAACAGGATGCCGACGCGCTGGCCCTGATCGATCATCGCTCTCGCCTCGGCCATGGCGCGCTCGGGCGTCATCACGACCCGGGTCAGGCCGCGGTTGCGGGCGGTGGTGGCGAAGACGAAATTGAGGTCGGCGCAGGCCTCGGTCGTGGTCTGATGGAGCGAGAGCCGGTCGAGCACCCGGACCGCGCCGCTCGCCATCGCCTCGGCCTTGGGGTTGGGCCAGCCGTCGCGGGGGGCGACCAGCCGCATCCGGTCGAGCGAGAAGTTCCACATCGCCCGCGCCGCCGCCCCGATATTCTCGCCCATCTGCGGGCGCACGAGAACGAAGACCGGCCCCTCGGCCGGCGTCTCGGTCCTCGTCTGATCGGTTCCGGCCAAGGGCTCCCCTCCCTGTGAGAGCCGGGGCAATACGATGAGCCGCTCCCGCCCGCAAGCCCCCCGAACCCAGGGATTTGAGACCCCGCCCCGGATGCGCGCACGCGTGCGCACCCATCTATCTTTTTGAATCTGATGGATATTCCAATTTCATCAACGAAGATTTAACTTCCTGAGCGCGGCTTTTCGGGCTGGTCCTTCATCCGTCGCGCGATTGAGACGGAACATCCCCCGACACCTGCGCCGCGGCCTTGATTCCAAAAGCTCGCGTCCGTGACGGTGTCGCGGGAACCAGCGCGCTCCCCCCTCCCGCGGGACATCGACCTCACTCCCGCGAAGGCGGGCCTGCCTCTGGTCCGCCCGGATCAATGGCTTTGCGCGACAGACCATCCGCGATACCAACAGTTCCGCGGGGCGCGCGCGAACGTCCCGCGATGCCATCGTCACATCTGAAACCGCGGGAAGGGCAATGAGGGCAAACGGAAGGCGGGAGGTGGAATGGACCCCCTGGCAGGGGGACGGGCGGGAACGTCTGGCCATCCTCCGGACGGACGAAGGTTGGCTTGCGCAAGGCAGCGTGACCGGAGAGGGCGACATGGGCCGATATGCGTTGAGCTATCGGCTCGCGCTGGATCCAGGCTGGCATGTGCGCGACGTCCTGATCCGGGTCGCGGAGGGTCCGGAGCTGAGCCTTCTGTCCGATGGCCGGGGTCGCTGGACCCTGGGGGATGGCACCGCGAGTCCCGCTCTGGACGGGTGCCTGGATGTCGATATCTCGGCGACACCTTTTACCAACACCCTGCCGGTCCGGCGGCTTGGCCTGGAGACAGGAGAGTCCAGGACGATCCGGGTCGCCTTTGTCGCGGTGCCAAGGCTGAGCCTCGAAGCCGTCGAACAAAGCTATACCCGATTGTCGGAAAATCGATTTTTGTACAAGGGTTTGTCCACGGGATTTTCAGCGGAACTCGAAGTCGACCAGGACGGCCTCGTTCTGGACTATCCCGGTGTTTTCAGAAGAGTAACCTGACCGGGCGGTCCGGGAGATGGCCCTTGTCAGGGGATGGCTCGGGCACGGGTGGGCGAACAAGGATGATGGGCGGAATGCCCACCCTACGGTTCTGTCGCTTGGGGTTGAACAAAGATGGCGGGCGGAACGCCCGCCCTACGTTTCTGGATTATCCGGGTGTTTTCAGAAGAATGACCTGACCCTCGGGGCCGGGAGACGCCCTGTCACGGGATGGCCTGGGCAGGGATGGTGGGCGAACAAGGATGGTGGGCAGAATGCCCACCCTACGATTCACTGTTTTTACCGACTGATCAGTTCAAACATGCGCCTTGTGTGGCCATCCGGAGATCGGTGGGGCGGTCAGAATAAAAACAGTATGAAACCCCTTGTCTTTGCGAATGAAATCCGCCGCGGACAGGTTGTTCAAGTGTGCGTCGCATTCGGAAATGGGTGGATCAGCGCCATCCCAGATACAGTCATGGCGTGCCTCGAAACCTGGGGAATGCCAGATGCCTCCTTCGATGCGCGCGATAACCTTTCCCCGCGTCGCGGCGGTCATGCAAGCTTCGATCGCGGCGCTCGACGACAAGCGCATCCCTACGCTCCCTTCAAGGTAAAAGAAGTCAACCGCGTTTTCAAAAAGCACGTCTTTGGGAGAGTCGTGTTTCATTTTCGCTTGGTTCGATTGTCAGGACTCCGATATGGATCCTTGTCGTGGAACTGAGTTATCTCAGCCGTAATATAGAGCGCAATCCGACCGGAGGGGAACGAGGATCGGATAAGTTGCGCGCTGGATCATGGATCCAAAGCGATTTATGGTCAGGTGGATTCATCTGGCGATCCGGAAATCGCTCCGATCATACTCATGGTTCGGGCAAGGACGGTGGGCAAAATTGCCCACCCTACGTTTCCGCCCCTCGGAACGGTTCAGCTTGTGTCCGGGATCGGTTCCGGAGATAGTCGGGCGGCGAGATGTTTCGCCTGTCCGGACCTTGACCGAATGACCTGCTCCGCCGCCCTTTTCTTCGTTTCCCCACCCCCACCCGCGCTTTAGGACGGTCGGCCGCCGGGGCAAGCCCCGGGACGATCCGTCTTGTGAGAGTGCGACCGGGCCGGGCCTGACCTTCCCCCCTCGGGGAGGGACGAGGTGGCTGTGCGCTCTCCCCCTTCACCTTCAATGCCATTTCACGGGGTAACCCGCGCGCGTCCGGCCAATGGGCGGCGCGGCGGTCCCCCCGGTGCCTCGCAAGGGGTTGCGCACCCATGTTCAGACTTTCCACTGTTCTTGTTCTCAGTCTCGCCGCCACCCTCCTGATGGTGGGCGTCGGGATGATCGTCTCCCTGCTGCCCGGACGCATTCATGCGATGACCGGCGGATTGGAAGGCGTCGGTCTGCTCGCCTCGGTCTTTGCCCTGGCCTATCTGCTGGCCCAGCTTCCCACCGGCCTCCTGTCGGACCGGTTCGGGGCCAAGCCCTTCCTCGTCGCGGGCTATATCCTCTGTGGATTGGCCGGGCTCCTGTTCTTCGCGGCCCGGGACGCGAACGGGATTTATCTCGGGCGCGTCCTTCAGGGAATCGGAGAAGCGCCGATCTGGGCGCTTGGCCCGGCGATCCTGTCGCGGGCCTATCCCCTGACCAAGGGGCGGACCATCGGCCTCTATAACGCGGCGATCCACGCGGGCCTCACCTGCGGGCCGGTGCTGGGGCTGGCGCTGGCGCCCGATGGCACGGGCGGCGCGCCGTTCCTGGTCTTCACCGGGCTCTGTCTGGGCGCGGGCGTCCTGATCCTCGGGTTTCTTCCGGCGGTGCCGGTCGCGAACGCGGACTCCGGCCTGGATGTCCGGGGGTTCCTTGTGATCCTGCGGAGCAAAACCCCCGCGAGGCTCCTGGCCGGGGTCCTGCTCTATGGGGCGGGCTATGCCGCGTTCAACAGCGTGCTGCCGATCTCTCTGGCCGGGACGCATGGCTTCGGGCGCATCGAGGTCAGCCTGGTGTTCGTGCTCTTCTATGCAGGCATCGGCCTGTCGCAGATCGCGGCGGGTGTCCTGTCCGACCGGTTCGGCCGGGACAGGTTTCTGGTTTGGGGGCCGCTGCTGGCGGCCATCGGATTCGCAGGGTTTCCGTTCGTGCCCGGGCTCTGGGCCTATGCGCCGCTCGGTCTCGCGGCGCTGGGGCTCGGCATGTTCTGCGTGGTGGCGATGGCGGAGTTGAGCGATTGTGTGCCCGATGCGCTGAGGGGCGCGATTTCGGGCAGCTTCTGCTTCTTCTGGGCGATCGGCTGGGTGATCGGGCCGATGTTGGTGGTCTGGGGCGCCGCGCTGGCACCGCTGGCGGGATATCTGGCGCTGGCCGCGGCCTTCGCGGTCCTGGCGCTGGTCCCGCGCCAGGGATGAGCCGCCGCGCCGCGCCCGGTCCTGCCCGGGCGTGGCGCATGAGAATTCGGGATCCGCTTGTCTTTTCTTGCAGTGCGATATGGGTTAGGCACGGTCATTCGCCGAGTCCAAGCGTCATGAAGGGATCCCCATGAGCAAGATCAAAGTCGCCAACCCCGTCGTCGAACTCGATGGCGACGAGATGACCCGCATCATCTGGGACTTCATCAAACAGAAGCTCATCCTGCCCTATCTCGATATCGACCTCAAATATTACGACCTCGGGATCGAGGAGCGCGACCGCACCAACGACCAGGTCACCATCGAGTCCGCCCATGCCATCCTGAAATACGGCGTCGGCGTCAAATGCGCGACCATCACGCCGGACGAGGCCCGCGTCGAGGAATTCGGGCTGAAACAGATGTGGAAGTCGCCGAACGGCACCATCCGCAACATCCTCGGCGGCACGATCTTTCGCCAGCCGATCATCTGTTCCAATGTGCCGCGGCTGGTGCCCGGCTGGACCAAGCCGATCGTGGTGGGGCGTCACGCCTTTGGCGATCAGTACCGCGCGACCGATTTCCGGTTCCCGGGCAAGGGCAAGCTGACCATCAAGTTCGTCGGCGAGGATGGCACCGTGATCGAGCGCGACGTGTTCGATGCGCCCTCGGCCGGTGTGACGATGGCGATGTACAATCTCGACGATTCGATCGCCGATTTCGCGCGGGCGTCGTTGAATTACGGGTTGAACCTCGGCTGGCCGGTGTATCTGTCGACCAAGAACACGATCCTGAAGGCCTATGACGGGCGGTTCAAGGATCTGTTCCAGAAGGTCTATGACGAGGAATTCGCCGACAAGTTCAAGGCCAAGGGCATTATCTACGAGCATCGGTTGATCGATGACATGGTGGCCTCGGCGCTGAAATGGTCGGGCGGCTATGTCTGGGCCTGCAAGAACTACGATGGCGACGTGCAGTCCGATACCGTGGCTCAGGGGTTCGGCTCGCTCGGGCTGATGACCTCGGTCCTGATGACGCCGGACGGCAAGGTCGTCGAGGCCGAGGCCGCGCATGGCACCGTCACCCGCCATTACCGCGAGCATCAGAAGGGCAAGGCGACCTCGACCAATTCGGTGGCCTCGATCTATGCCTGGACCGGGGGCCTGCGCCATCGCGCCAAGCTCGACGAGAACGCGGAACTGCTGCGCTTCGCCGAGACGCTGGAAAAGGTCGTGGTGGATACCGTGGAATCGGGCTTCATGACCAAGGATCTGGCGCTGCTCGTGGGTCCGGACCAGAAATGGCTGACCACGCAGGGGTGGCTGGAGAAGGTCGATGAGAACCTGAACAAGGCGCTCGCCGGCTGAGCCATATGGCCGCCGTCGATCCGAACCGGCATACGCGGTTCGAGGATGCGCAGGGGCTGTTCATCGGCTCCTCGATGGCCGCGCTCGGGGTCGCGTTGCTCCAGAACCTGGGGCTGATCACCGGGCAGGTCGCGGGATTGGCGCTGCTGATCTCGCTCTGGACCGGGCTGGCCTTCGGCCCGGTGTTCCTGGCGATCAACCTGCCGTTCTATTGGCTGGCCTGGAAGCGGATGGGTCCGGCCTTCGTGATCAAGTCCATGATCGCGGTGGCCCTGATGACCGGGCTTCTGACCTGGAAGGGGCATCTGATCACGTTCGGCGCGGTCCAGCCGTTCGCCGGGGCGATCATGGCGGGGGTCGTGTCCGGGATGGGCGTGCTCGCGGTGTTCCGGCATGGGGCGAGCCTCGGCGGGCTCGGGGTGGTGGCGGTCTATCTGCAGGACCGCACCGGGTTTCGCGCCGGATGGACGCAGATGCTGGTGGACGGGGTGATCTTCCTGCTGGCGGTGTTCACCCTGCCCTTCGACAAGGTGCTCTATTCGCTGGCGGGGGCGGCGACGGTCAATCTGGTGATCGCCGTCAACCATCGCCGGGACCGCTATATCGGGATGTAGCGCGTCAGGTCAGATCGTAGCTGACCGCGTTCAGGACCAGATCCTCGAGCGTGAGCCCGGAGACGTGGCTCAGCGTGGCGATCGTATGGTCCCCGACGCCGTCGCCGTCGAGATCGCCCCGGATCCGCAGGTCATGCCCGCGAAAGGCGATCCCCAGATGCGCGCCGTCGAGGGTTCCGTCGGCGCGCAGGAAGCGCGGATCCGCGAGGGCCAGACGATCACCCCCGGCGAAGTCGAAATCCAGGATCCGGTCAGGCGCGCCGCCGGTCAGAACGAACATGTCGGCCCCCGCGCCGCCGATCAGCCGGTCGGCGCCACCGCCCCCGATCAGGACATCGCGACCCGCGCCGCCGCGCAACAGGTCATGACCGGCGCCCCCTTCGAGCAGATCGGCCCCGGCGCCGCCCTCCAGAACATCGTCGCCGTGATGACCGAACAGGGCATCCGATCCGCCGGTTCCCTGGAGCCGATCGGGACCACACCGCCCGGCGATGGCCTCCGGCCAACCGGCGACGGCGATCCCGACACGGGCCCGGGCCGAGGCATCGGCGCTCGCGGCCTCGTAGGTGAAACTGTCCGTTCCCCGATGGCCCGGATCGGCGATGAACAGGAACCGGTCGTCGTCCATCAGCGGCGCCGTGCCATGGGCTGGCCCCTCGATCAGGACCGGATGTCGCGTGGCGCCCGCGTCATTGCCCAGCACATCGATCGCGACCGGAAGCCCCGCCCGCGTTCCGGCCTGATCCGGACAGGCGGCGACCCTCTGGATCTCGAAGGCGCCGATGTCGAGCAGGCCGCCGCTGATCCGGTCAAACCCCGCGCCGCGCTGGTCGGTGTCGAGGCCCGCGGGCAACAGGCCCGCGTCGCCGGTCCCGTCCGCGAGGCCACCGGCCAGAAGCGCGACCGTCTCGGTCGGCCCGCCATTGTCGGCGAGCAGTCCGGCCGTGACCGTCCGCTCCCCGATCGGCGTCCTGAGCGTCAGGCTCTCGGTCCGGGCAAAGACGCTGGCGGCATTGAGAGTGGCATCGCCGAGGATGCTGGACTGCGAGGTGAGGGTCGCCTGCGAGAGCAGCAGATTGTCCGACGTGTCCGACATCGGAACCGAAAGGCCGGTCAGGTTGCCGATGACGATGCTGTTGACGAGGGTGATCGGCACGGTGCTGGCCGGATTGGCGCTGTCGGCGACGATGCCGCCGCCGCCTTCGCCGATCCCCTCCGACCAGTTGTCGGTCACGGTGCCGCTGGACAGAAGCAGCGAGGCCATGGCCAGGATGCCACCGCCCCGCGCGGCCCAGCCCTCGGTGTGATTGCCGGCGACGGTGGTGTTGATCAGGCTGAGGAAAAAACCCGCGACACCCGCCCCGTCCGCGCCCGCGCCCGTGGTCACATTGCCGGAAATCGTACTGTCGGTGATCCGGAGCGTGCCAGCGCCATAGAGGCCCCCCCCCGCGCGGTCGCGTCGCTCGTGCCGTTGGCGGAGATCACGCTGCCCTGGACGGTGACGGTGCCATCGCCATAGACGCCGCCCCCGAACCCGAACTCGCCCGCCGTCGCATTGCCGGAAATGGTCGAATCGATGATCGTCAGGTCGCCGGGCTGGAACATGTTGTCCTGTACCGAGGCGACCCCGCCTCCCGGCGAGAAGACGCCGGAGGTGGAGTTGTTCTCCACATGCACCCGTTCGAGCGTCAGCGGGCCGGTTGTCAGGATGCCGCCCCCCTGGGAGGTATCGCCGTCCGTGTGACCGCCGGTGATCGTCAGATCCGAGAGGGTCACGGAGGGTGAGAGGGGGCTGAGGGAGCCCGCGGTAATGCCGATCGCCCGTTGATCGCCGGTGCCGAGGTGAGTGCCCGCGTCATTGTCTCCGTCGGCATTCGCATCGAGGAGGATGCCCAAGGGGCCGCCCGCCACGGTCAGCGCATCGGTGATCGTGAGTTGCCCCGCCGCGCCGAGATGGATCGTGCCGCCCGCGATCGAGGCATCGAAGGTGATGCCGTCGGCGCCCGGCCCGGCATTGGCCGCCGCGATGGCCTCGCGCAGGGACAGGACGCCGTCATCGGCGGTCTTGTCCTCCAGGGTGGTGACAAGATAGTCGGCCATTCGATCATCCCCCGAAATTCGAATGAAGTCAGCGGGAGCCGTCACGCCCGGCATCGCGGGGCGATGCACGCGGAGGGGGCCCGCGGGAACTCTTTCGCCCCCCGCGGGATTCAGTCAATCGATTTTGGCAATCGGTTCCGGCAATCGGTTCCGGTCGGGCCGGTCAGGCCTCCAGCAGGGCTTTCGCCGCCGCGATGGCCTCCGGCGCCCGGGTCGCATCCGATCCGCCCGCCTGGGCCATGTCGGGACGCCCGCCACCGCCCTTGCCGCCCATCGCCTCGGCCGCGACCCGCACGAGATCGACGGCGGAGAAGCGTTTGGTCAGATCGTCGGTGACCCCCGCCGCCACCGCCGCCCGGTCGCCGGTGTCGGCGACGAGCAGCACGATGCCCGAGCCGAGGCGGGATTTATGCTCGTCGATCAGGCCGCGCAGATCCTTGCCCGAGACGCCGGTCAGGGTCTGGGCCAGGAAAGGCACGCCATTGACGGTCTCCGGGCCCTCGGAGGCGGGACCGGCCATCGCGAGCTTGCGGCGCAGGTCGGCGAGTTCCTGCGCCTGCGCCCGGCGCTCCTCCAGAAGGGCGCGGACGCGGTCGGGCAGTTCGTCGGGACGGGCACGCAGGAGCGCCGCCGCCTCGGTCAGGGCGGCCTCCTGGGCGGCGGCATGGGCGAGCGCGCCCGCGCCGGTCAGGGCCTCGATCCGGCGGATGCCGCTGGCGGAGGCGGATTCGGCGAGCAGTTTGAAGGCGCCGATGTCACCGGTGCGCCGGACATGGGTGCCACCGCAGAGTTCCAGCGAATAGGTGTCCCTGGTCGTACCGATGCCGCTGCCCGGAAGGGTGCCCATCGAGACGACGCGGACCTCGTCGCCGTATTTCTCGCCAAAGAGCGCGCGGGCGCCAAGGTCCTGCGCGGCGTCGGGGGTCATGATCCGGGTTTCGACCGGCGTGTTCTGACGGACGAAGGCATTGACCTCGGTCTCGACGCGGCCGAGTTCCTCGGCCGTCATCGCCTTGCCATGGGCGAAGTCGAAGCGCAGGCGGTCGGGGGCGACGAGGCTGCCGCGCTGGGCGACATGATCGCCGAGCGCGCGCCGCAAAGCCTCGTGCAACAGATGCGTCGCCGAATGGTTGGCCCGGATCGCCGAGCGGCGGCCATGGTCGACGGTCAGGACCGCCGGCGCGGGCGCGAGGGTTCCCTCGACGGTGCCGCTGTGGACGAAGAGCCCGGCCTTCTTGCGCACATCCGTGATCGTGACGGTGGCGGTATCGGTTTTCAGGATCCCGGTATCGCCGACCTGACCCCCCGATTCGCCATAGAACGGCGTCTGGTTCAACACGATCTGGACCGTGGCGCCATCGGCCGCCGAGGCGACGGGCTCGCCGCTCTCGATGATCGCGAGGATCTGGCCCTCGGCGGTCTCGGTGTCATAGCCGAGGAATTCGGTGGGGCCGTGCTGTTCGGCGAGATCGAACCAGATCGTCTCATCCGCCGTGTCGCCCGATCCGGCCCAGGCGGCGCGGGCCTTGCGCTTCTGTTCGGCCATCGCCGTCTCGAAGCCTTCGACATCGACCGCCCTGCCCTTTTCGCGCAAGGCGTCCTGGGTCAGGTCGAGCGGAAAGCCATAGGTGTCATAGAGCCTGAAGGCGGTATCGCCCGGGAGCGTGGCATCGCCCGGCAGCTGCGCCAGCTCGTCGTCGAGCAGACGCAAGCCCCGGTCGAGCGTGGATTTGAACCGGGTCTCCTCCAGCCGCAGGGTTTCCTCGATCAGGGCCTGTGCGCGCGAGAGTTCGGGGAAGGCCGCGCCCATCTGGGTCACCAGCGCGGGCACCAGGCGGAACATCACCGGATCCTGCGCGCCGAGCAGATGCGCATGACGCATCGCCCGCCGCATGATCCGGCGCAGCACATAACCGCGCCCCTCGTTCGAGGGCATGACGCCATCGGCGATCAGGAAGGAGGTCGAGCGCAGATGGTCGGCGATCACTCGGTGATGGGTCTTGCCCGGGCCATCGGGATCGGAGCTGGTCGCATGGGCCGAGGCCTCGATCAGCGCGCGCATGAGATCGGTGTCGTAATTGTCGTGCTTGCCCTGAAGCACCGCCCCGACCCGTTCCAGCCCCATCCCGGTGTCGATCGACGGCCGCGGCAGGCCGGTGCGCGATCCGTCGGGATATTGCTCGAACTGCATGAAGACGAGATTCCAGATCTCAATGAACCGGTCGCCGTCCTGGTCCGCGCTGCCGGGAGGGCCGCCGAAAATGCCCTCGCCATGGTCGTAGAAGATCTCCGAGCACGGGCCGCAGGGGCCGGTCGGACCCATCATCCAGAAATTGTCCGAGGTCGCGATCCGGATGATCCGGTCATCGGAGAGGCCCGCCACCTTCTTCCACAGATCCGCCGCCTGGTCGTCGTCATGATAGACGGTGACCAGGAGCTTTTCCTTCGGCAGGCCGAAATCCTTGGTCAGGAGTTCCCAGGCATGGGGGATCGCGGTTTCCTTGAAATAATCGCCGAAGGAGAAATTCCCCAGCATTTCAAAGAACGTATGGTGGCGCGCGGTATAGCCGACATTGTCGAGGTCATTGTGCTTGCCCCCCGCCCGCACGCATTTCTGGCTGGTGGTGGCGCGGGTATAGTCGCGATGCTCGACCCCGGTGAAGAGGTTCTTGAACTGCACCATCCCGGAATTGGTGAACATCAGCGTCGGATCGTTGCGCGGCACCAGCGGCGAGGAGGCGACGACCCGGTGGTCGTTGCGCTGGAAATATTCGAGGAACGTCGTCCGGATATCGTTCAGGCTCGCCATGCTCATCTCTTTCCGCCGAGGAAGGCCGTTGAACCCGAGGTGTTATCCCCTGCGCGCCCCGCTGTCCATGTGATGTGAGGCCCGCCTTTGGCACGACTTTCGAGGCCCGCCCTTGGCGGGACGCGAGCCTGTTGCGCGGCGGCTCGGGAGCGGTTAGCGTGACGAAAGGTCACGTGCGAAAAAATGACGCGGGCCGAACGAACCCTGGGGAGGGAACAGATGAACAGACGTGGGTTTCTGCGCATGTCCGCGGGGCTTGGCGCCCTTGTCGCGGCGGCGCCGGGCGTGTTCGCGGCGGAGGAAATCACGATCCTCGGATCGGTGCCCTCCTTAAGCTTTCCGTTCTTCGTCCACATGCTGAACGAGATCAAGGCGGAGGCGACCACCGAGGGCGTCAGGCTGATCGAGAGCGATGGCGAGAATTCCGCCCCGAAACAGACCGGCGATGTAGAGGCGGCCATCGTCCAGAAGGTCAATGCCATCGTCATCTCGCCGCTCGATGTCAATGCGCTGGCGCCCGCCGTCGAACAGGCGGTGCAGGCCGGGATCCCGGTCGTCACCATCGACCGGCGGGTGGACGGGGTCGAGGGCATCCTCGCCCATGTCGGGGCCGACAATGTCAAGGGCGGCGAGGCGCAGGCCAATGCGATCCTCGCGGCCTTCCCGGATGGCGCGAAAATCTTCCATCTCCAGGGCCAGCCCGGCGCCGGTCCCGCCATCGACCGCAACAAGGGCGTGCATAACATCCTCGACGCGCACAAGGACAAATACCAGATCGTCTTCGAGCAGACCGCGAATTTCGCCCGGGCCGAGGCCCTGTCCGTGACCGAGGCGGGCCTGTCGGCGAATGGCAAGCCGGATGTGATCGTCTGTGCCAATGACGACATGGCGCTCGGGGCCATCGAGGCGGTGGCCTCGGCGGGCATGACCGGGGTCGCGATCTATGGCTTCGACGCCCTGCCCGAGGCGCTGGTGGCCGTGCGCGACGGCACCCTGACCGGAACGGTCGAGCAATTCCCCGGCGAGCAGTCGCGCACCGCCGTCAAGATCGCGGTCGCCTATGCGCGCGACAAGACCGAACCCGCCGAGAAGCTGGTGCTGCTGACCCCCATCGTCATCGGCAAGGACAATCTCGACAAGGCCGAACGGATTGGCGAGACCTCCTGAGCGAGGTCCGGCCCGGGGGCGATCCCCGGGCCCCAGCGGGAGATGACATCTTGCCCCTCGACGCCGGTCCCCTGCTCGAAATCACCGGCCTGACGAAGATTTTCGCCGGGACAGCCGCCTTGCGCGATGTGTCGCTCGATGTGCGGGCGGGCGAGGTGCATGGTCTGATGGGCGAGAACGGGGCGGGGAAATCGACGCTCCTGAAAATCCTCTCCGGGGCGCAGCCGCCGACCGGCGGGCGGATGATCTTCGATGGCGCGGAATTCGCGCCGCGCTCGCCGATCGAGGCGATGCGGGCCGGGATCGTGACGATCTATCAGGAACTGAGCCTGATCCCCACCCTCTCGGTGGCGGAGAACATCTTCGTCGGCCGCGCCCCCCGCGACCGCTTCGGCTTCGTCGACTGGCGGCGGATGCGGGGATTGTCGCGCGCCATCCTCGAGCGGGTCGGATTGCGGATCGATCCGGAGACGATCGTGGCCCGCCTCTCGGTCGCGGAACAGCAGATGGTGGAGATCGCCCGCGCCCTGTCGCTGTCCTCGCGGCTCATCATCATGGATGAGCCGACCTCGGCGCTCAGCGAGGCGGAGGTGAGCCGGTTGCTCGGCATCATGGACCAGTTGCGCGGCGAAGGGCTCGCGATCATGTTCGTGACCCACCGGCTGGAGGAAGCGGCGGCGATCTGCGACCGGATGACGGTGCTGCGCGACGGGCGGCTGGCCGGGCATCTGGCGCGCGAGGGCGGGCGGATCGCGGTGCCGGGGATCATCGAGAAGATGGTCGGGCGCGCGGCCTCGGAACTCTATGCCCGGCCCAGCGAGCGGCGCGCGGCCGGGGCGACGCGGCTGTCGGTCCGGGGCCTGCGGACGCGGGCGGGCCCGGAGGCGCCCAATGCCATCGTGCTCGACGGGGTCGATCTCGACCTGCGGGCGGGCGAGATCCTCGGGATCGCGGGGCTGGTCGGGTCGGGGCGGACGGAACTGGCGCGCGCGATCTTCGGCGCCGATCCGGTGGCGGGGGGCGAGATGTGGCTCGATGGCGCGCCCTACCGGCCCGCCTCCCCCGCCGAGGCGATCGCGCGCGGGGTCGGGCTGGTGCCGGAGGACCGCAAGCATCAGGCGATCTTTGCCAGCCTCTCGATCCTGGCCAATTTCTCCGTCGCGGCGCTCGCGCGCCACAGCCGGTTCGGCTTCATGCGGGAGGGACGCGAGCGGGCGGAACTCGCGGACTATCGCCGGCAACTCTCGATCCGGATGGCCTCGGCGGACCAGACCATCGACGGATTGTCGGGGGGCAACCAGCAGAAGGTGATCCTCGCCCGCTGGCTGACCCGGGGTCCGGGGGTCCTGATCGTGGACGAGCCGACCCGCGGCGTCGATGTCGGCGCCAAGGCGGAGGTGCATCAGATCCTCGTGGGTCTCGCGGCCCAGGGGATCGCGGTGCTGGTGATTTCGTCGGAACTGCCCGAGGTGCTGGCCGTCAGCGACCGGATCGTGACCATGCGTCGGGGGCGCATCACCGGTGATCTGCCCGCCGTCGATGCGACCGAGGAAGGGCTGATGCGGTTGATGGCCCTCGATCAAGCTTTGGAACATCTGTCATGACGATAACCCATTCGGACACCCGCGGGGGCGGCCCCAATGTCGCCGCGCTGTTGAAACGGTTCGGGCCGCTCCTGTTCCTGATCGCCCTCATGCTGATCTTCGCGGTGATGAATCCGAATTTCCTCAACCCCACCAACCTGTTCAATGTGTTGCGCCAGATTTCGATCACCGGCCTGATCGCGCTCGGCATGACCTTCGTGATCCTGACGGCGGGGATCGATCTCTCGGTCGGCTCGCTGCTCGCGCTCTGCGGGATGATCGCGGCGGTGGTGGCCAAGGGCGGGGCCGCGAACACGCTCTCGCTCTCGGGCGCCGGGGGTCAGGGCTATGGCTGGCAGGCGGCGCTTCTGGCGGCGATCGCGGTCGGCGCGCTGGCCGGGGCGATCCAGGGGCTGGTCATCACCCGGCTGCGGGTGCCGCCCTTCGTGGTGACGCTCGGGGGGCTGACAATCTTTCGCGGGCTGACGCTGACGATCTCCAGCGGCGGGCCGATTTCGGGATTCACGCCCGAGATGCGCTGGTTCGGCAATGGCATGATCGGAGCGGTGCCGGTGCCGGTGATCATCTTCGCCCTCGCGGCGGTGATCTGTCATGTCGTGCTGCGCTATACCCGCTATGGCCGGGCCGTCTACGCGGTGGGCGGCAACGCGGATGCCGCGCGGCTCTCCGGGCTCCGGGTCGATCGGGTGCTGGTCTCGGTCTATGTCATCGTCGGGTTCTTCTGCGGCCTCGCGGCCTTTGTCCTCTCGGCCCGGCTCAATTCGTCGGAGGCGGTGGCCGGGGCGGGGTATGAATTGACGGTGATCTCGGCGGTGGTCATCGGCGGCACCAGTCTGTTTGGCGGCGTCGGTGGCGTTGGCGGGACCGTCATCGGCGCGGCGCTGATCGGGATTCTGGTCAATGGGCTGGTCCTGAACAATGTCTCTTCCTACACCCAGCAGATCACCATCGGTCTAATCCTGATCGTCGCCGTGGCCTTCGACCGATGGTTGAAAAGCCGGGCCCGCGGCGCATGAGAGGGGATCGAAAAACCGTGAGTCAAATCCCATGTGAAAATCCCGGGGGCTCTGTCGGCCCGGGCACGGGGCGTAATAAAATGGTAATAAAGCAAGGATATCAGACGAGGAAGGCGGAACCAAGTCCCCCATGGTCCGTTGAACCCGCGAAAGAACGCCCGGTTCCGCCCCGGCGTTGGCGGAACCGTCGGAAGGTTTTCCAGCGGTGAACGAAACGAAGATTGCTTCCGTGGGGGAATAAAAACCTCGGTGAAGTGTCACTATCCTGGGTCTCAGATTTTGCTTGCCAGTCAGTCAGATTTTTCCACCGGTTTCTCGCTCCCCAGAAGCGTGCCCGGTGGCTTGGTGTTCCTTGATCTCGAGGCCTCCTCGCTCGCGCCGGATTCCTGGCCGATCGAGATCGGCTGTGCCTGGATCGCCAATGGCCGGGTCCAGAGCGAGGCCACGCTTATCCGTCCCCGGGCGGACTGGTCGATGACGGCCTGGACCGAGACGGCGGCGGCGGTTCACGGGCTCTCGGTCGAGGATGTGATGCGGGGCGAATGCGCGGACCGGGTCGCGGCGGAAACCGATGCGCTGGCCGGCTATGCCGTGGTGTCGGACAATCCGGTTCATGACCAGGCCTGGCTCGACCGCCTGCGCCGGGGTCGGCCGCGGATCAGGGTCCAGGGTCTGCGCCAGATCGTCGCGACCGGGCTCGATGGTTATGCCGCGGATATGTTCTCGCTCTACCTGCTCCGGGCCCCCTGCGAGCATCGGGCGGAGGCGGATGCGCGGCGTCTCGCCGACGCCTGGCTCGGCGCCTCGACCCTGTGCTGGCTGGCGGCCTGAGCCGGAGCGAACCGCGGGTTCAGAAATCGTGACAATGGAAAGTCACGGCGCGGACGATCCGGCGCAGTCGGATCGGAAACCGCGTCGGAGCGCTTTCCGAGCAGGCGCGTTCAGGTCACGCGCCCTGGCGATCTGATCTGTTCGATCCTCGTTTCACTCCGGTCGGAGTGCGCTCTGGAGCGACTTCCAATCGAACGGATTCATTCGATGACCTGGGAATCGCCTGAATTCAAACAGATAGAGCGGTGGACGCGGGCCCGTGCGAACGGGCGCCGCCCTAGCGCACCGGCATCGCCGTCTCGACCAGCCGTGCCCAGTAGGAGCAGCCGATCGGGATCAGCTCGTCGTTGAAGTCATAGGCGGGATGGTGGACCTTGGCGGTGTCGCCATTGCCGACGAAGATGAAGGCGCCGGGCCGGGCGTTGAGCATGAAGGAGAAATCCTCGGCGCCCATCACCGGCTGGCTGTCGGGAACCACCCGGGCGGGCCCGACCACCTCCGCCGCCACCCGGGCGGCGAATTCGGTCTGGGCGGCGGCGTTGCGGGTCACGGGATAGTTGCGCTCATAGATCAGCTCCGCCTCGGCGCCAAAGGCCCGCGCGGTATGGGTCACGATCTCGCCCATCCGCGCCTCGATCAGATCCTGGATCTCGACCTCCAGCGCCCGCGCGGTGCCGCGCAGTTCCACCCGCTCGGGGATCACATTGAAGGCCTCGCTCTCGGTGCGAAAGCTCGTCACCGAAATCACCGCCGATTTGAGCGGATCGGCATTGCGCGCCACGATGCTCTGAAGCGCCAGAACGATCTGGCTTGCGACCACCACCGTGTCGATGCCCTGATGCGGCATGGCGGCATGGCCGCCCTTGCCCCGCACATGGATGGTGAAGATGTCGGAGGCCGCCATCATCGGTCCGGGCCGGATCCAGAAATCCCCGAGCGGAATTCCCGGCATGTTGTGCAGGCCATAGACCTCCTCTATGCCGAACCGCTCCATCATCCCGTCCTCGACCATCTCGCGCCCGCCGCCACCGCCCTCCTCCGCCGGCTGGAAGATGACGACGACGGTGCCATCGAAATTGCGCGTCTCGGCCAGATATTGCGCGGCCCCGAGCAGCATCGCGGTATGGCCGTCATGGCCGCAGGCATGCATCGCGCCGGGGATACGGGAAGCATGGGGCAGTCCGGTGATCTCGGTCATCGGCAGGGCATCCATGTCGGCGCGCAGGCCGATCACCCGCCCCGATCCCGAGGCCCGGCCCTTGATGACGCCCACCACCCCGGTGCGGCCGATCCCCGTCACCACCTCGTCGAGCCCGAAGGAGCGCAGCTTGTCGGCGACGAGGGCGCTGGTGCGATGCGTCTCGAACAGGATCTCGGGGTTGGCATGGATGTCGCGGCGCCATTCGGTGATGGCGGGATGCAGGTCGGCGAAACGGTTGATGACGGGCATGGTCGGGAGCCTTTCAGGCGGCGAGGGTTTCAATCAGGCGGCGCAGGAAGCGGTCCCCGGCCTGGAACTGGTCGAGCGAGAGGAATTCGTCCGGCTGATGCGCCTGGGCGATCGAGCCGGGGCCGCAGATCACGGTGGGCAGGCCCCGGGCCTCGAAATGCCCGGCCTCGGTCTGATAGGAGACCACATGCGCGCCATTGTCCCCGGTCAATTGCCGGGCGAGCCGTTCGGCCGGGCCATCGGGCCGGGGCAGGAAGCCCGGCATCTCCATCCGGGTGATCAGGCGGAACCAGGTCTCGGGCCGGATGCCTCGCATGTCGGCCTCGATGCGCGCGGCCTCGGCCCGGACGCGCGCCTGCCAGCCCGCCGGATCCTCCTCCGGCAGGATCCGCAATTCGCCCGAGAACCAGCAGTCCCGGGCGGCGATGTTGGAAGCGGTGCCGCCCTCGATCCGCCCGACATGCAGCGTCGTGAAGGGCGGGTCATAGGCCGAGGCCCCGGCCCGCGCGGCATTCTCGCGCAATGTCGCATCCATCCAGGCCACGAGCCGCGCCGCGTTCATGACCGCCGACACGCCGGTATGGATCAGGCTCGAATGCACCTCGTGGCCGCGCACCTCGGCGCGAAAGCCCCAGCTTGCCTTGTGTCCCGTCACCACCCGCATTTCGGAGGGTTCGCCGACGATCACGGCGGCGGGGCGCGGCGCGTCGGCCAGCAGCGCCTCGATCATCGCGGGCGCGCCGAGGCAGCCCACCTCCTCGTCGTAGCTCAGGGCGATGAAGATCGGCCGCCGCAAATCCGCCGCGATCATGCGGGGCACCAGGGCGAGCGCGGTGGCGACAAATCCCTTCATGTCGCAGGTGCCCCGGCCATGGAGCCGCCCGTCCCGCTCGGTCAGGACGAAGGGATCGCCGCTCCAGTCCTGGCCCTCGACCGGCACCACGTCGGAATGGCCCGAGAGCACGACGCCGCCTTCGACCGCCGGACCGATCCGGGCGATCAGGCTCGCCTTCTGGCCGGTCGCATCGAAGATCCGGCGCGAAGCGACGCCGTGGCCCGCGAGATAGTCGGCGACGAAATCGACGAGATCGAGATTGCTGGCGCTGGAGACAGTGGGAAAGGCGACGAGCCGGGCCAGCAGCTCGGTTTGGCTATACCCCCGCGGCATTTGGACCCCCTCGGATATGCATGGCCCACTGTCGTCGGGCCCGCTCCTTGCGTCAAGTCGCGAAAGGTCGGTCCGAATTACCGTTGTCGGATCGAAAAACTTCCTGTTAACTGTTTGGCAGAGCAGGGTCGGCCCTCGGGGGCGCGCCCGATACGGCAGAGAATTCGCCTTGTGCGGGGGGCAGCATGGATGCTTGACGCGCCGTCGCCGGTGCTGGAGGTCGCGGGACTGGAAACGGTGTTCCGCACGCGGGATGGCGCAGTCCACGCGGTGAACGGGGTGAGCTTCAAGATCGGCGCGGGCGAATTGCTCGGCGTCGTCGGCGAGAGCGGTTCGGGCAAATCGGTGACGATGATGTCGCTGATGGGATTGCTGCCGAGCCCCCCCGCCGAGGTCACGGGCGGGCGCATCCGGTTCGAGGGGCGCGATGTGCGGGCCATGACCGAGGCCGAGATGCGCGCGCTCCGGGGGGGCGGCATCGGCTTCATCTTTCAGGATCCGATGACCAGCCTCAATCCTGTCTTTACCGTCGGTTATCAGTTGATGGAGCCGCTCAGGGCGCATCTTGGCCTGTCCAAGGCGAAGGCGCGGGAACGGGCGGCGGAACTGCTGCGTCTGGTCGGCATTCCCGATCCGGTCAACCGGCTCCGGGATTATCCGCATCAATTCTCGGGCGGCATGCGGCAGCGGGTGATGATCGCCATCGCCCTGAGCTGCGATCCGCGAATCCTGATCGCCGACGAGCCCACCACCGCGCTCGATGTCACGATCCAGGCGCAGATCCTCGATCTGGTGCGGGATCTGCGCGCCAAGCTCGGGATGGGGATCATCTGGATCACCCATGACCTCGGCCTCGTCGCCGGGATCGCCGACCGGGTGATGGTGATGTACGCGGGACAGGTCGTCGAGCATGGGCCGGTCGCCGATCTCTTCGGCGATCCCCGGCATCCCTATACCCAGGCTCTGCTCGCGACGCGGCCGAGCGTGGTCGGACCGCGTCCGCGGCGCCTGCGCACCATTGAGGGACAGCCGCCGAACCTGCGCGCGGCGCCCAAGGCCTGCTCCTTCGCCGCGCGCTGCCCGCATGTCTTCAACCGCTGCCGGGTCGAGAATCCGCGCCGCGTGCCGATCGCTCCGGGGCATGACGTGGCCTGCTGGTGGGAAGGCGCGCGCAGGGGGGCGATATGACGGAGGCGCCCCTGCTCCGGGTGTTGGGGCTCAGGATGCATTTCCCGATCTACAAGGGGGTGTTCCGGCGGCTCGCGGGCACGATCAAGGCGGTGGACGATCTCAGCTTCGAGATCGCGGCCGGGGAGACATTGGGGCTGGTGGGCGAGAGCGGTTGCGGGAAATCCACCGCAGGACGGGCGATCCTCAGGCTCTATGACGTGACCGACGGGGTGATCGAACTCGAAGGCCGCGATATCGCCCATGTCGAGGGCACGGCGCTGCGCGACCTCAGGCCCCGGATGCAGATGATCTTTCAGGATCCACAGGCGAGCCTCAATCCGCGGATGACCATCGGCTCGATCATCGCGGAACCGCTCGACGAGCACAGCGGGTTCGACCGCAAGGCGCGGCGGGCGCGGGTGCTGGAACTGATGGACGCGGTCGGGTTGAACCGGAGCTTTGCGAACCGGTATCCACATGAATTCTCCGGCGGACAGCGGCAGAGGATCGGCATCGCCCGGGCCCTGGCGCTCAATCCGAAATTCATCGTCTGCGACGAGCCGATCGCCGCCCTCGATGTCTCGATCCAGGCGCAGGTGGTCAATCTGCTGGAGGATCTCCAGGAGCAGCTCGGGCTGACGTATCTGTTCATCAGCCATGATCTGTCGATGGTGCGCCATCTCGCGACCCGGGTCGCGGTCATGTATCTCGGCCGGCTGGTCGAGATCGGGCCGCGCGATGCGCTCTATGCCCGGCCGCAGCATCCCTATACCCAGGCGCTGATCTCGGCCGTCCCGAGCCCGGACCCCGAGATCGAGGCGCGCCGCAATCGCATCGTCCTGAAGGGCGATGTCCCGAGCCCCATGAATCCCCCCAAGGGATGTGCCTTTTCAACGCGTTGCCCCAAGGTCTTCGACCGATGTCTGACCGAGGCGCCGCCTTTGCACGACCTGGGGAAAGGCCGTCGCGCCGCCTGTCATCTGGTCGATCCAACCGGCGCGGCGGCCTGATCGCCGCGACCCAGAGCCATAATGAGGAGCGAAGCATGAAACTGCGAAACATTCTGATGGGAGCGGCGGCGGGGGCGCTTTGCGCCGCCTCGGCCCATGCCGAACGAGGATCGGATGGCCAGTTGAACATCCTCTACTGGCAGGCCGTTTCGATCATGACGCCCTATCTGTCGAGCGGCACCAAGGATATCGAGGCCGCGAGCCTCGTGCTCGAACCGCTCGCGCGCTTCAACGAGAAGGGCGATATCGTGCCCTTTCTGGCGGAAAGCATCCCGACCGTCGAGAACGGCGGGATTTCCGAGGATCTCAAGAGCATCACCTGGAAGCTGAAACCCGGCCTGCTCTGGTCCGACGGCACGCCGGTGACGGCCGATGACGCGGTGTTCTCCTGGCAATACTGCACCGCGCCCGATGGCGGCTGTGCCCAGTCGCCTTATTACCAGGATGTGACCAATGTCGAGGCGGTCGATCCCCAGACCATCAAGATCACCTTCGGCGTGACCAAGCCCTATCCCTATACCGCCTTTGTCGGGGCCCAGTCGCCGATCATCCAGAAGGCGCAGTTCAAGGACTGCCTCGGAGCGAAGGCGGTCGAGTGCAGCCAGCAGAACTTCTACCCCATTGGCACCGGGCCGTTTGTGGTCAAGGACTTCAAGCCCAATGATGTCATAACGCTCGAAGCCAATCCGCATTATCGCGACCCCGCCAAGCCCGCCTTTGCCACCGCCGTGGTCAAGGGCGGCGGCGACGCGGCCTCGGCGGCGCAGGCGGTGCTGGCGACCGGCGAATATGATTATGCCTGGAATGCGCAGGTCGAGCCCGAAATCCTCGCGCAGATGGCGGCGGCCGGCAAGGGCGAGGTGATTTCCGCCTTTGGCACGCTGGTCGAGCGCATCCATGTGAACCAGACCGACCCCAGCGCCGCGCTCGGCGCCGAACGCTCGACGATGAAGCATCCGCATCCGTTCCTGACCGATGTCAATGTGGTCAAGGCCCTGAGCCTGGCCATCGACCGCGAGGTTCTGGTCGAGACCGGCTATGGCGAGGCGGGCCGGCCCACCTGCAACCTCGTCCCCGCGCCGGAAGTGGCCGCGTCCAAGAACAACGATTGGTGCCTGAAGCAGGATCTCGACGCGGCGAACAAGCTTCTGGAGGACGATGGCTGGGTCATGGGTCCGGACAATGTCCGGGTCAAGGACGGCAGGCGGCTCAGCATCCTCTACCAGACCTCGGTCAATTCGGTGCGGCAGGGCACGCAGGCGCTGATCAAGCAATGGTGGAACCAGATCGGCGTCGAGGTCGAGCTGCGCAGCATCGACGCGGGCGTGTATTTCGGCGGCGATCCGGGTTCGCCCGATACCCTGCAGAAATTCTTTGCCGATGTGGAGATGTACGCCGACAATTTCGAAGGGGCGGATGCGGAGAAATATCTCGGCAACTGGACCTGTAACGAGATCCCGGCGCCCGAGAACCAGTGGCAGGCGGGGAACACCTCGCGCTATTGCTCCGCCGAATATGACGCTCTGCGCAAGAAGATGGGCGAGACCGCCGGGACCGAGGCGCGCGGGGCGATTGCGATCGAGCTGAACGACATGATCGTCAATTCCGCCGCGATCATCCCCCTGATCCACCGGGGCCGGGTCTCGACCAAGTCCAACGCACTGGGCGGTGTGTTGATGAACCCCTGGGACAGCGAACTCTGGAACGCGGCCGACTGGTATCGCGTGAAATGAGATTTGGCGGGGCGCCCGCGGGTGCCCCGTTTCCCTGAGGTCAAGGATCGCCCCCCATGCTCTCCTATACGCTCCGACGATTGCTCTTTGCGATCCCGACCCTTCTGGTGATCAGCTTCATCATCTTCGCGCTGCTCGATCTGGCGCCGAACGATCCGACCAGCAACCTGCCGCTCACCATTCCGCCGGAGGTCAAGGAGCAGATCCGCCTGAGCCTGGGGCTGGGGCAGCCCTTTCATGTGCGATACCTCAAGTGGCTCTATCAGTTCTTTGTGAACGAGCCGCTGAATGTACTTGAAAAGACGACGGGAATAACGATCGGCGACAGCGCCTCGCGCCTGCGCGTCATCAGCTGGCAGACCCGGTCCCCCGTGGTCGATCTGATCGCGCAGCGCCTGCCCCAGACGCTCTGGGTGGTCGGCATGTCCTATGTGCTCGGGATCCTCATCGCCCTGCCGATCGGCATCGTCTCGGCCTACAAGCAATATTCCTGGTTCGACCAGATCGGCACCTTCTTCTCGATGATCGGCTTCTCGGTGCCGACCTTCTTCATGGGGCTGCTCCTGATCGTGATCTTCTCGGTCAAGCTGCATTGGCTGCCGTCGATCTATGACACCAACCTGCGGGTCACCAATCTGGAAACCTTCTGGATGCAGGTGCGGCAGATGATCATGCCGGTCACCGTGCTGGCCCTCTATAACGCGGCGCAGCTCAGCCGGTATACCCGCTCGGCCATGCTCGACAATCTGGGTCAGGATTATGTGCGCACCGCCCGCGCCAAGGGGATGCGCGAACGGGTGGTCCTGCTGGTCCATGTGCTGCGCAACAGCCTGATCCCGGTGGTGACGGTGATCGCCCTCGGCGTGCCCTCGATCTTCTCGGGAGCGATCATCACCGAACAGATCTTCCGGGTGAACGGGCTCGGGCAATTGCTGATCACCGGGGTCCAGGGCGCGGATCTGCCGCTGGTCCAGACGCTGACCTTCATCTTCGCCTTCCTGATCGTGATGTTCAACCTGATCGCCGATGTGCTCTACGGCATCCTCGACCCGAGGATCCGCTATGAGTGACGCAAGCCTGCCTGGCACGGATCCCGCCGTTGCGATCGACACGCCGGAGCGCGGCCTCTGGACCGATGTCTGGTTTCAATTGCGCCACCATCGCGGGGCCATGATCGGACTGGTGGTCTTTATCCTGATCCTCTTGACCGTCGTCTTCGGGCCGATGATCCATACCGTCGATCCCCAGCATATCGACACCAAGGCGCGCAACGCCTGGCCCTCGCTCGCCCATCCGATGGGCACCGACAACATCGGCCGCGACATCTTCGCCCAGGTCCTGCGCGGTGGACGGGTGTCACTGGCCGTCGGTGTCACGGCGATGATGCTGGCGATCTCGCTCGGCACCTTCGTCGGGGTGATGGCGGGCTATTTCCGACGGCTCGACGGCTGGCTGATGCGGCTGACCGATCTGTTTCTCGCCCTGCCGATCCTGCCGCTGCTCCTGGTCATCATCATGCTGTTTCGCGACACGCTGCGGGCGATGCTGGGGCCGGAGGCGGGAATATTCCTGCTGATCGTCTTCATCATCGGCATCACCTCGTGGATGCAGACCGCGCGGATCGTCCGGGGCGGGGTCCTGAGCGTCAAGGAGCGTGAATTCGTGCTGGCCGCGCGCTCGATCGGCACGCCGGACCGGCGCATCATCCTGCGCCATATCCTGCCGAACGTGCTCTCGCCGATCATGGTGTCGGCGACGCTCGGGGTGGCCGATGCGATCATCACCGAGAGCGCTTTGTCGTTCCTCGGCCTCGGGTTCCCCCCCGATTTCCCGACCTGGGGGCGGTTGCTCTATGACGGCGCGAATTTCATGATGCTGACGCCGAGCCGGGTGATCTGGCCCGGTCTGGCCATTTCGCTCACGGTGCTCAGCGTGAATTATATTGGCGATGGCCTGAGGGACGCGCTCGATCCGCGCATCCGGGGGCGCTGAGGACGCCCGGGGGCCGCTCTTCCGGGCGAAGAGCGGCCTTGACGTCTTAGCTCGCCACCGCGTCGGGAATGAAGGGCGCGAGGGCCGGTTCCCTCTCGTCGAGCGCGCTGGACCCCTCGCCCACGTTCATCCGGGACACGACGACGAAACTGCCGCCTGCCCCCATCGCGGTGGCCTGATCCTCGACATCGGCGAGCTTTGCCTGCCACATCACGCTGATGATCTCCGATCCGGCGGCGGCGAGATAGTCGAGCTTTTCCCGCAAGGCGGCCAGATCGTCGGGAACGATTTCGACGGTGTGCTGAATCATGCCATAATCTCTCGTTGCTGACTTCGCCCAACGTTCCAGGGACGAAATGGTTGCGGTCCCGTGCCGGGCTTTGCCTGAAGGGAATTCCCGCTGCCCGGTTTGCAAAGCCGGTTCGAAGTGATAGGGCAAGCGCCTTCGGCGAAAGAGAGTCCCATGTCCGAGATCACGCTCTACAATACCCTGACCCGGCGCAAGGAGCCCCTTGCCCCGCTCGATCCCCGGAACGTGCGGATGTATGTCTGCGGCCCCACGGTCTATGACCGCGCCCATATCGGCAATGCGCGGGCGGTCGTGGTGTTCGACGTGCTCTATCGGCTGCTGCGCCAGACCTATGGCGCGGATCATGTGACCTATGTGCGCAATTTCACCGACGTGGATGACAAGATCAACGCGCGGGCGGCGGCGACGCTCCTGCCCGGAGAGACGGAACTCGCGGCGATCCGCCGGATCACCGACGAGACGATCGGCTGGTATCACGCCGACATGGATGCGCTGGGGGCGCTGCGACCGAACCGGGAGCCCCGCGCGACCGAATATATCGCCCAGATGGTGGCGATGATCGAGACCTTGATCGCAGAGGGTCATGCCTATGAGGTCGAGGGGCATGTGCTCTTCTCGGTCCCGAGCGATCCCGACTATGGCAAGCTCTCGCGCCGCTCGGTCGATGACATGCGGGCCGGGGCCCGGGTCGAGGTCGCCCCCTACAAGCGCGATCCGATGGATTTCGTGTTGTGGAAGCCGTCGGACGCGACCACCCCCGGCTGGGACTCGCCCTGGGGCCGGGGTCGTCCGGGCTGGCATATCGAATGCTCGGCGATGGCGCGGGATCTGCTCGGCGAGAGTTTCGACATTCATGGCGGGGGCATCGATCTGGCCTTTCCGCATCACGAGAACGAACTGGCGCAATCCCGCTGCGCCCATCCGCATGCGGATTATGCTAAGATCTGGATGCACAACGGAATGCTGAACATCGAGGGCGACAAGATGTCGAAATCCCTCGGGAATTTCTTCACTGTGAAAGATGTGCTGCATCGGATGAACGGTAATCTTATCCGCTATGTGCTGCTATCCGCCCATTATCGTTCCCCGATCGATTGGACCGAGGAAAGAGTCGAAAATGCGAAGATCATTCTGACGAAGTGGCGGAACACCGCTGCGCGCGCACGCCGAGCAGGCATTGAACTTGACCCTGGAATCCCGCCCGATGAACAACTCATTGATTTTCTAGGGGACGATCTGAACACTCACGGCGCCTTGCAGCGCCTGAGCGAACTCGCGGACGCGGCCCCGCTCAATGAGAACGCGATGCGGGTCTTTCTGGCATCGTCGCATTTCATGGGTTTTAACCCCGACGCGGGCATCAGTCCCGATTTCGGCACTGAAATGGAAAGCGCGATTGCGGAACGGATACTCGATGCGATGGCCGCCGAACTGCATGCCTGCCGCCAGCGTGGGGATTTCGCAGCCGCCGACGAACTTCGCGCCAAGATGCAGGCCCTGGGTGTCACGGTCCAGAGCAACAAGGCTGGCACGAGCTGGGAGCGGACCGTGGATTTCGACAGCGCAAGGATTCTGTCCTACGCAACCGCCGGGGAACGCGCGGAATGACCCCCGAACGTCTCTATCTCTATGACACCACCCTGCGCGATGGACAGCAGACGCAAGGGGTGGATTTCTCGGCGGAGGATAAATCCCGGATCGCCGCCGAGCTCGATGCGCTCGGGCTCGATTATATCGAAGGCGGCTGGCCGGGGGCCAATCCCACCGACAGCGCCTTTTTTGCGAATCCCCCAAGGCTCGCAAAATCCACCCTGACCGCGTTCGGCATGACCAAACGGTCCGGCCGGTCGGCGGAGAATGACGATGTGCTGGCGGCGGTGCTCGATGCCCGGACACCGGCGGTCTGTCTGGTCGGCAAGACCCATGAATTCCATGTGCGCACCGCCCTCGAAATCCCGCTCGACGAGAACGTCGCCAATATCGCGGCCTCGGTCGCCCATGTCGCCGCGAGCCGCGAGGCGCTGTTCGACGCGGAGCATTTTTTCGACGGATATCGCGCCGATCCGGACTACGCGCTCGCCTGCCTGCGCGCGGCGCTGGACAATGGCGCGCGCTGGGTGGTGCTCTGCGACACCAATGGCGGCACGCTGCCGTCCGAGATCCATGCCACCACCGCCGCCGTGATCGCCGCCGGGATCCCGGGGGATCGGCTGGGCATCCATACCCATAATGACACCGAAACGGCCGTGGCCGGGGCCCTCGCCGCCGTCGAGGCCGGTGCGCGCCAGATTCAGGGCACGCTCAACGGTCTGGGCGAGCGCTGCGGCAATGCCAATCTCGTCAGCCTGATCCCGACGCTCCTGCTCAAGGAGCCCTATGCCAGCCGGTTCACCACCGGCATCCGGACCTGCGACCTGCCCAGGCTGACCAGACTGAGCCGGATGCTCGACGATATCCTGAACCGTGTGCCGAACCGGGCCGCGCCCTATGTCGGGGCCTCGGCCTTTACCCACAAGGCGGGTCTGCATGCCAGCGCGATCCTGAAGGATCCGACCACTTATGAACATGTGCCGCCGCAATCGGTGGGCAATCTGCGCCTGATCCCGATGTCCAATCAGGCGGGGCAATCGAACCTGCGCAAGAGGCTCGCCCTCGCCGGGATCAATGTGCGCCCCGACGATCCCCGCCTCGGCGCGATCCTGAGCGAGGTGAAGGCCCGCGAGGATCGGGGCTATGCCTATGACACCGCGTCGGCGAGTTTCGAATTGCTGGCGCGCGAAATGCTGGGCCAGAGCCCGCGGTTCTTCGAGGTCGAGCGTTATCGGGTCACGGTCGAGCGGCGGCATAACGCGCTGGGTGAGACCGTCACGGTGTCCGAGGCGGTGGTGGTCGCCCGGTTCGGCGAGGAGCGGGTCATGTCGGTCTCCGAGAGCCAGGACCCGGTCACCCAGTCCGACCAGGGTCCGGTCAATGCCCTCTCTCGCGCGCTCGCCAAGGATCTGGGGCCCTATCAGGCCTATATCGAGGATATGCGGCTGGTCGATTTCCGGGTGCGGATCACCTCTGGCGGGACCGAGGCCGTGACCCGCGTCCTGATCGATTCCGAGGATGGCGCGGGGGCGCGCTGGTCCACGGTCGGGGTTTCGGCCAATATCGTCGATGCGAGCTTCCAGGCGCTGCGCGATGCGATCACCTGGAAGCTCATGCGCGACAATGCGCCGGTGGCGGGCCGGAGCTTGCGCGACACCGTGCCGGTGTGAGCGATCCCGTCGCCGATCAGGTCGCCCGCGCCGATCCCGAGCGCTGGCGCGCCGCCATGACCGCGCCTCTGGAGAAGCGGGCCGGTCTGATGGCGCTCTACGCCTTCAATCTGGAGATCGCGCGCGCGCCCTGGGTCACGTCCGAGCCGATGCTGGCGGAGATCCGGCTGCGCTGGTGGACCGATGCGATCGCGGAAATCTATGACGGGGCGCCCCCCCGGCGGCATGAAATCGTGCAACCGCTGGCGGAGGCCATTCAGGCGGCCAACCTGCCCCGGCCCCGGTTCGAAGCGATGATCGAGGCGCGGGTTCAGGATATCGAAGGCGCGCCCTTTCATGACCGCGCGGCGCTCGATGCCTATCTGACCGCGACCTCGGTCAATCTGATGGAACTGGCGGCGCGATTCCTGGGAGCGGGCGAGGCGGCGATTCCGGTGATCCGGGATTTTGCCTATGGCACCGGCGTGGCCGGGTTCCTGCGCGCCCTGCCGGAGCTGGAGGCGCGAGGGCGCGATCCCCTGCCCGAGGGGACCGACCGCGCGGCCTTGGCCCGCGATGGATTGGCGCGGATGCAAAGCGCTCGGAACCGGCGGGATAGGGCGCAGGCCCCGGCCCTGCCCGCTCTGCTCGCCGGGGCCTCGGCCAGTCACCGGCTGCGGCGCGCATCGCGGGGTCAGTCGATGGAGATGTCGGAATTCCGGACGCGGGCGATCCTGATTGCCCGGGCCTTCACCGGCCGCTGGTAGGTTATAGCGGGGCCCCGGCCGTGCGCAGGCGAAGCCAGAGCAGGCCGCCCGCCGCCGCCGCGAGCAGCGGAAGCATCGCCAGATTGACCGCCGTCCAGCCGAGAACCGTGCTGCCCGCGACGCAGTTCATCAGGCCGCCGGAGGCGAGCGAGGCCAGCCCGACCGTTCCGAACACTGCGAAATCGTTCATGCCCTGAACCCGGCCCCGCTCCTCGGGCCGGTGGCTGGCGGTCAGCATCGAGGTTGCCCCGATGAAGCCGAAGTTCCAGCCGAGACCAAGCAGGATCAGCGCTCCGAAGAAATGGGGCAGGTCGACGCCCGCGAGGCCGACCGCCCCGGCGCAGGCGAGAAGCAGCAGTCCGAGAGCGATGATACGCTCCGCTCCGAAGTGCGCGATGAGCGCGCCGGTGAAGAACGAGGGCGCGAACATGGCCAGGACATGGGCGCTGACCACATTCGCCGCCTGTGCCGTGCCAAAGCCGCATCCCACGATCGCCAGCGGCGTCGAGGTCATCACCAGATTCATCAGGGCATAGGAGACCATCCCACAGAGCATGGCCACGGCGATCCGGGGCACGCGGATCAGGTCCCACCGGCTCCGCGCCCGGGGACTGTCCGGACCCGGCGGGATTGGGCGCGGGCTGTCGAGGAAGGCGAAGATGAAGACGCCGCCCAGATTGATCAGGGCCGCCGCGACATAGGCCCCCGCGAACGGCACCGGTGCGAGCGCATCGGCGCTGTGCTTGACCAGTTGCGGGCCGAGGATCGCCGAGGCGAGACCGGCCGCCATCACCCAGGAGATCGCCCTGGGCCGCAGTTCGGGGCTGGCGCCATCCGCCGCCGCGAAGCGATAGAAGCCCTGCGCCGACATATAGGCGCCCGTGAGGAAGGCGCCGAGCAGGAAGAGCGGGAACGAGCCGCGCATCAGGGCGAGCGCGCAGAGCGCCGAGCCGAGGCCACCCCCGGCCGCGCCCAGCACGAAGCCCGGGATCCGGCCCCGGCGCTGCATCAACCCCGAGAGCAGGGGCGCCGAGAGCATCGAGCCGAAGACCATGAGCGAGATCGGCAGGGTGGAGAGGCATTTGTTCGGGCTGAGCATCTGGCCCGCCAGCCCGCCGAGGATGAAGTTCACCGGCATCTGGCTGCCGAGGACGACCTGTGCCGCGGCCAGCACGAGGATATTGCGGCGAGCGCGGGAATCAGAGGGGGCGAGGTCCGGGGTCATGCCCGTGCTTACCCGGCCCCCGCCCGCTTTCCAAGCCGACGCTTTGTCGCTGGGAACCGGCCTCAGAGGGGGAGCGCCCTTTCGACGAGACGCACGAAATAGGACGCGCCGATCGGGCTTGCATCGTCGTTATAGTCGAATTCCGGATGGTGCAGTCCGGCCCCCTCCCCGGTGCCAAGAAAGACATAGGCGCCCGGCCGGTGCTGGAGCATATAGGCGAAATCCTCCGCGCCCATTTCGGCTGGCCGATCCGCCTGGACCCGGTCCGCCCCCACTACTTCCGATGCGACCGCGACACAGAAGGCGGCTTCGTCCGGATTGTTGACCGTTACCGGATAGCCGAAGTCATAGTCGACCTCCGCGCGCACCCCCAGCGCGGCGGCGACGGTTTCGGCGACCTGGGCAATCTCGGCGGCGACCTCCCGGCGCAGCCCCTCGTCCAATGTGCGGACCGTGCCGGCGAGCGTCGCCGTTTCCGGAACCACGTTGGTCGCAAGGCCCGCGCGCAGGACGGTCAGGGCCAGGACCAGCCGCGCCTCCGAACCCCGCCGCTCGGCGATGCCGCGCAGCGCCTGGCCCACGTCGATCGCCGCGCGGACCGGATCGATGGTTTCCGCCGGATAAGCGGCATGGCCGCCCCGCCCGCGCAGGGTGATCTCGAACTGGTCCGAGGCCGCCATCAGGGCACCGGGGCGGGTTTCGAAAGCGCCGAAGGGGATCCCGGGCACATTGTGCAGGCCCCAGACCCGGGTGATGCCGAAGCGATCCATGATGCCCTCCTCGCACATCACCCGCGCGCCGCCGGACAGTTCCTCGGACGGCTGGAAGATCAGGGCCACGGTGCCCGCGAAATTCCGGGTTTCGGCGAGATAGCGCGCGGCCCCCAGCAGGATGGTCATATGCCCGTCATGGCCACAGGCATGCATCTGTCCGGCATTCCTGGATTTATAGGGCAGGTCGCGCGCCTCCTCGATGGGCAGCGCGTCCATGTCGGCCCGGAGCCCGACCACCGGGCCTGGTTTGCTTCCGTGGATCAGGGCCACGATCCCGGTCCTGGCGATACCCTCGTGGATCTCGTCCACGCCGATCGCCCGCAGCCGTTCGGCCACGAAACCGGCGGTCTCGTGGAGATCAAAATCCAGTTCCGGAATGCTGTGCAGATGTCTGCGCCAGGTCCGCATGTCGATGTCGAATTCCGCGATCCGGTTTATGACCGGCATGATCCTTCTCCCTCATGGCAGAACCGCGATTGTCCCCGCCACCCGGGTCATCAATCCGCTCTTTCCTCTCGCGCGGGAGGCGGCTAGGATTCCGCCATGTCCGACGATCAGACCGACGATAGCGACTCCCTGATCTTCGATCCAGATGGCGGGATCGAAAGATTGATTGCGATCATGCGCCGCCTGCGCGATCCCGAGCGGGGCTGCCCCTGGGACATCGAGCAGACCTTTGCCACGATCGCCCCCTATACCGTTGAGGAAGCCTATGAGGTGGCGCAAGCCATCGCCGAGGATGACATGCCGGAACTCAGCGGCGAACTGGGCGATCTGCTGTTCCAGGTGGTCTATCACGCCCGGATGGCCGAGGAGCGCGGGGCCTTCGATTTCAAGGATGTGACGCGGGCCATTTCCGACAAGATGGTGCGCAGACACCCCCATGTCTTTGGCAACGAGAGCCGCGACAAGACTTCCTCGCAGCAGACGCGGGACTGGGAGGCGATCAAGGCCCGCGAGCGTGCCGGCAAGGCATCGAGCGTGCTCGACGGCGTGGCCCTGGGGCTTCCGGCCCTGACCCGCGCGGTCAAGCTTCAGAATCGGGCGGCCCGGGTCGGATTCGACTGGCCGGACGCGCGGTCTGTCCTCGACAAGATCACCGAGGAAACGCGTGAACTGGTCGAGGCGACCGATCCGGCGGAGGCCGCCGAGGAATATGGCGATCTGATGTTCGTGATGGCCAATCTGGCGCGTCATCTCGACATCGACCCGGAGGCGGCCCTGCGCGCGGCGAATGCGAAATTCACGCGCCGGTTCCGGTTCATCGAGGCGGAGCTGGCGGCGGCGGGCCGCTCGCCCGAGGAGTCCTCGCTCGCCGAAATGGATGCGCTCTGGACCGAGGCCAAACGCCGCGAGCGTTGAACGGGAGGAACGGGGATGCGTTTCATCGTGGGGATCGTGGCGATCCCGTTGGTCCTGGGGACAGCGGCCCTTGCCTCGGACTGTTCGGATACCTCCACCCAGACGGAGATGAACACCTGCGCGGCGGACGCGTTTCAGAAGGCCGATGCCGCGTTGAACAGCCGCTACAAGGAGATATCGCGGCGGCTCGCCGACAGTCCGGAGGCCAGGAAGGCCCTGGTCACGGCGCAGCGGGCCTGGATCCAATATCGCGACGCGGAATGCGCCTTTCGGGCATCGGGCGTCGCGGGCGGAAGCATCGCCCCGATGATCGAAGCGCAGTGTCTCGGGACGCTGACAGACGCGCGTCTGGCCGATTTCGAGGCCATGCTCTCCTGCGAGGAGGGCGATCTCTCCTGTCCGGTGCCACCCCGGTGAAGCGGAGCCGCGACGGGTGTTCGCTTGTGGCGAGACTCCGGGAGGTGTTAGAAGCAGGCGCGGCATAGCGGAGGCACCGGATCGGCGGCATGGAACAGTGGATTATCAGTGTAATCGAAGCTTTTGGATATCCCGGCATCTTTCTCTTGATGCTGGCGGAGAACGTATTCCCCCCCATTCCATCGGAAGTCATCATGCCGGTGGCGGGTCTCGCGGTCGGTGACGGCAAGCTCAGCTTCACTCTTGTGCTGATCGCGGCGCTGGCGGGGACGCTGCTGGGCAACCTGCCGTGGTATTTCATCGCCCGCATGGTCGGGCGTGATCGGTTCATGGAATTGACGACCCGCTGGGGCGGCTATGTCGCCCTGAAACCGGCCGATGTCGAGGCGGCGATCGCCTGGTTCGACCGGCATGGAGCAAAGGCCGTGCTGCTCGGCCGATTGGCGCCGGGCGTGCGGACCCTGATCTCGATTCCGGCGGGGCTGGCGGAAATGCCCCTGGGCAAGTTCCTTCTGCTGTCGGCGATCGGTTCAACGGTCTGGATCGTGCTTTTGATCTCGGCGGGTGTGCTGCTGCACAACAATTGGCATATCGTGGCGGATATCATCGGGCCGATGGGAACGATCCTGGTCGCAATCGTCGGGCTCGGCCTGATCGGCTGGATCGCCTGGCGGCGCTGGACGGACCGCAAGGCAGCCCGGACGAACGGCGAATAACCCCGCCGTTCCGGGCGGGGTCAGTCTCCTCGGAAGAGAGCGGCGGGATTACTGCGTCGCCGCCTCGAACGCCGGAGCATCTTCCAGTTCCGCGCGCGTATAAGAGACACGGATGTGGTCGATCATGCTGCCGGTCCAACCGGCCATGCCGCGCGCGGACGGCTCAACCGTCCCCTGTCCCGTGGTTCCGGTGGCTCCGTTCATTGCGGAATTATCCATGGTGGAATTGCCCATGGCGGAGTTCTGATCCCCGGCCATATTGCCCGAACTGGTCCCCGCGCCGGTTCCGTCCATGGCACCCTGCCCCGGGATCACTGCCGGATCCCCGGTGGTCCCGGTAGCACCATTTCCCATGCCGCCATTCATGGCTCCGGCATCACTGGACAGGACATATTCGAGCTTGTCATCGGGGATGGCGACGTTCCTCTCGCCAAGTCCAAGAAATCCGCCGATGCCCACGAGCACGCCGATAACCTCGCCCTTCTTGTCGAGCAAGAGATCATCGACATTCCCGATGACCTCGTTCTCCGCGCTCACGACATTCGCGCCCATGACATTGGAGGCGATCATCTGATCCGGCCCTTGCCAGGTGATGAAATCACCCTCCGGGGTCGAGGGCTGGGAATTGACGCTAGGAGCGGTCGTATCGCTGGGAGCAGTGGTGTCCTGTGCGAACACACTGCCTGCCAAGGCGGTCGAGCCGAGCATCGCGGCGATAATCAGGGTCTTCATGATCCGGGTCCTCCGATCTGTGATGCCTGCAAACGAGGCAGACCCGAAGGCGTTCCCCAAAATCGAGAACCAAAACCCGTCAAGACACGTATCGATTGAATCCCACCCCCAGGACGAGCCCGGCGCGCTGCCTCAGCCGCAGGCGCCGGTATAGCCGCAGGCGGTGCAGAATTCGCAGCCGTCGCGTTTGATGAGGGTCGAATGGCCGCATTCCGGACAGGTCCGTCCCGGAAGCGGCAGGCTGATCCCCCGCGCGGGCGCATCCGACCAGAGCGTCGTACCCCCCGCCAGGGGATAGCCGTCAGAATCGAGCACCCCCAGCATCGCATAGCGGTGGATCAGAAGCCGGGCGACATAGGCGATCGTCGAGGGTTGGACCGCCTGCTTGCCGGTTCCGGGCACGCGGGCGAAGAAGTCCCCCTTGGCTTCCGGCAAATCCTTCAATCCCCGCAGCTTCTTGCCGATCCAGGCCGGATCGATCACGCGCATGTCGAGGCTGAGGCTGCGGGTCAAACCGTTGAACTCCAGCGGATAGGCGCCGGACAACCATACGCTGTAGGGGCGCTTGCCACCGTCGGGCAGTTCGCATTCCTTGACGAACATCGCAAAATCATCGCCGGTGTTCGGGTTCAGGATATCGACGGTCCAGCTCATCGTGCCGTCCGCGCCCGATTTCGGCTCCTTGCGCGAGAACATCGCATCGACCAGCGGTGTTTCCCCCTCGGGACCGTCGAAGAGGCCGAGCGTCTCGCAGCGCCAGCCGACCACCTGGGCAAAGGCGCTGACATTGCCGGGAACCGGCACCTGACGGCCGTCCGGCGGCATGGCCACCGTATAGGGGGCGCCAGGGGTCTTGGCGAGGCTGTCGAGCTTCAGCCGCAGCCACGCCCGGTCCTGCGCCCGCATGTCCATGCTCATGTTCTTGGCCAGCGCCGCGAGGCCGCGGGGCGTCTGTTCGCCGTTCACCCAGACTTCGAAGGGCTGGGGCGAGCCGTTCTCGACATGTCCGACAAAAACCGCGAACCGCTGGAACGGCGCCTCGACCATATAGGTCCAGGAGGGCGAACCGGCGGTCAGCCGGGGCCGATGCGGCCAGCGCAGCGCCGCGAGCGCGACTCGGGGCTCATCGATGATCCGGATCCGGCGGTCGGGTTCGGATTGATCGAGATCCCGCGGCTCCTCGGTTGCCACCGACAGGACCGACCCGAGGACCGCGTTGGGTCGATAGGTGGTGATACCCTTCAGACCGGCGGCCCAGGCCTCCATGTAAAGCCCTTCGAAATCCTCGAAGGGATAATCGGCGGGCACATTCACCGTCTTGGAAATCGCGGCGCAGATGAAGGGCTGGATCGCCGCCTGCATCGCCATATGATCGCGCGCTGAAATCTCGAGCGCATTGACAAAGGCCGCGGGCAGGGCCGGATCATTGTCCGCCCGGGCGCGCCAGAGCCGCCAGGCGTGATCCTCGACCTGATATTCCCGCATCGACCCGTCGGCCTCGCGCTTCTTGCGGGTATAGGACCAGGAAAACGCGGGCTCGATCCCGTTCGAGGCATTGTCGGCAAAGGCCAGGCTGATGGTTCCGGTCGGAGCGATCGACAACAGATGCGAATTCCGCAGGCCATGGGTCCGGATCTCGGCGCGGATCGTCTCGGGCAGGCGCGATGCCATGCCGGAGGCGAGGAACTTCTCGGCCTCGAACAGGGGAAACGCGCCCTTCTCGCGTGAGAGGGCGATGCTCGCGCGATAGGCGGCGTCCCGCATCTCGCGGGTGACCTCGGCCGCGAAGGCGCGCGCCTCCGCGCTGTCATAGCGCAGCCCCATCAGGATCAGCGCATCCCCGAGGCCGGTGAACCCAAGCCCGACGCGGCGCTTGGATTCGGCCTCGCGCTCCTGCTCCGGCAAGGGCCAGACCGTCAGCGTCAGCACATTGTCGAGCATCCGGGTCGCGACCGCCACCACCTCGGCGAAGCGTTCGCGGTCGAATCGCGGCTTGCCCGAAAAGGGATCCCGCACGAACCGGGTCAGGTTGATCGAGCCGAGACAGCAGCAGCCATGATCGGGGATCGGAATCTCGCCGCAGGGATTGGTCGCCTCGATCCGCTCGCAATAATGGAGATTGTTCTCCTGGTTGATCCGGTCGAGGAACAGCACCCCGGGCTCGGCGGCCTCATAGGTGTTGCGCATGATGACCTGCCAGACCTCGCGGGCCTGGATCGTCGCATAGACCCAGGAGCCATCCGCCCGCTGATGCGCGCCGCCCGCGATCTGGGCCTGTCCCGGCTCGGCCCGATGCACCAGCTCGAAGGTGCCGTCGCTGGCCACCGCGCGCATGAATTCGTCCGTCACTCCAACGGATATATTGAAATTATTGAGCTTTCCGGCCTGTCGTTTGGCCGAGACAAAATCGAGGATGTCGGGATGGTCGCAGCGCAATACGCCCATCTGGGCGCCGCGCCGGGCGCCCGCGCTCTCGACCGTGGCACAGGACTGGTCGAAGACATGCATGTAGCTGAGCGGACCGGAGGCGGAACTCGCGGTGCCCCTGACCCTGGCGCCCCTCGGCCGGATCGCGCTGAAATCATAGCCCACGCCGCCGCCGCGCCGCATCGTCTCGGCGGCCTCGCGCAGCGCATTGTAGATGCCCGGCTTGCCCTCGACGGTTTCGGAGATCGAATCACCCACCGGCTGCACGAAGCAATTGATCAGCGTGACCCGGGCAATCCCCGCGCCCGCCGCCGAATTGATCCGACCGCCCGGAATGAAGCCTTCCTCCAGTGCCCGGAAAAATGTCTGCTCATGCAAGTCGGGCTCGGCCTCGACCGCCGCGAGCGCGCGGGCCACCCGTCGGCGGATCGCCCGGGCCATTTCCGGCCCTTCGAGATCGCGCTCCGCGCCCTTGGCATATTTCTCGCGCAACACGTCGAGACTGACTTCCTGCCAGGGCAATTCGGGGAGGCCGGAAGTCTGGAAATCCCGGGTGTCGGGCTTGTTCATGAGGCGCTGCCTTGTGTGGGGAATGAGGCGGACAGGATAGGCCAGGGAGGCACCGGCGGTCAACGGCGCGCCGGTCAAAGGCGCGGCGTTCCGGACCACGCGGCTGTCTGGACTAAGCGGCGGCGGCCACATATCTTGCGGGACGATAAAGACTCACATCTAGCGTTAGGCCAGGATGACCCCCAAGCTGCATCTCATCAAGCTGTGCGTCGGAGCCGAGGGTGTCGCGGATCTGATCGACTGGCAGGCCGCGCGCATGGCGGAAAGACGGGCGGCCGGGCAGGAGCCCATCCCCGTCCATGTCACCCGGATGTGGCCCCGGCGCGAGGCGGAGCTGCTGGAAGGGGGATCGCTTTACTGGGTGTTCAAGGGACAGGTGCTCGCCCGGCAGCGGTTGCTCGGGTTCGAGCCCCGCGAGGGCGAGGACGGAATCCGGCGCTGCGCGATCCGGCTCGATCCCGAGGTGGTGGGCACCCTGCCCCAGCCGCGGCGGCCGTTTCAGGGCTGGCGCTATCTGCGGCCCAGGGATGCGCCGAGGGATCTGACCGGTGCCGCGCCCTCGGACCTGCCGCCGGCGATGCTCGCGGAATTGGCCCAGATCGGAGTCTTCTGAAGATGCGCTCAAGAACATGCCTGGTCGCCCTGGTCGCCCTCTGCCTCGTCGCCGAGGGCGCGGCGGCGGCGGATCGCAAGAGCCGGTTCAACTGGGATGCGTTGGGGGCCGAATTCTGCCGCCTGACGCTGGCGGGCGACCTGAACGGCATGCGCGACATCCTGAGCGATTCGCTTGCGCGCGACATCGCCTTCGCCGCGAGCCAATCCGCCCTGCCGCCCGCCAATGTGCTGTTCCAGAGCTATTCCAATCAGGTGCCGGTCTGCTCCGCCGAGACCCGCAGCGCCGCCGTGATCGCCATCACCCGGAGCAACCCGGGCGGGCGCCCGCCGTCCTGGACGGAATATGTGGTGGTCGCCCCCGCCGCGGATGGCACGACGCGTGTCGATGACGTGTTGTTCGCCACCCGCCGGAGCGACACATTGCGCGCGCGGCTGCGCGCCTATGCGCCGGGCTGAGACTTGCGCGCGGCGCGGCGCGCCCAATAGGAGCGGTCGCGTTCCAGTGTCGAGATACGCAGAGACTCGTAGATGGGCCGCTCCCGCGTCAGCGCGGTGACGAGCATCGCGGCGAAACAGGCGCCGAGCATCGGCAACAGCAGTTCCACGCTGGCGGTCATTTCGGTGACAAGGATGATGCCGGTCAGAGGCGCCCCGACCGCTCCGGCAAAAAGCGCGGCCATCCCGACGACGGCGAAGGCGGTGGGTTGAATATCGAGGCCGGGGAGGAGCAGGTGCAAGACCATGCCGACACCGAGCCCGAGCATTGCCCCGAGGGCGAGCAGCGGGGCGAACAGACCGCCCGGGGTTCCCGCCGCGTAGGAGACCGCGCCCAGCGCCAGGCGAAGCATCAGGATCAGCGGGATCATGGCAAGCGTCTGGTTCCCGAGCAGCGCGGCCTGAGTGATGCTGTCCCCGCCCCCGACCATGCCGGGCAGGACCCAGGCGAGCGCCCCGACCCCGGCGCCGATCACCGCCGCGCGGAGTTCCACGGGGATGCGTTTCAGCTTGCCCGCGAGGGCGAGGGCGCCGAGGATGGCCCGGTTGTGCAGGATCCCGGCCAGGCCCGCGACGATCCCGAGAAGGCCATAGAGCAGGTGGATCAAGGGATTGCCATAATCGGCGACCGTCACCACGAAGTCCGGCTGATTGCCGAGGATCACCCGCGAAACCGAGATCGCACTGGCCGAGGCGCTGAGCACGACGATCGCGATGCGGGGCTCAAAACGGCCGACCAGTTCCTCCAGCACGAAGATCGAACCGGCGATCGGGGCATTGAAGGCGGTGGCCAGGCCCGCGCCGGCGCCCGAGGCGATCAGGACGCGGCAGTCGGCCCAGCCGCGGCGGAACAGCCGCCCGAGCATATGGGCGATGCTCGACCCCATCTGGACGCTCGGGCCTTCACGGCCAAGGGCGAGGCCGGAGCCGATCGCAAGCACGCCGCCGACGAATTTCACGATCATCAGATTATAGGGCGCGGGCCGGATTTCCCCGGCGATGACGGCTTCGACATGGGGGATACCGCTGCCGGTCGCATGGGGAGAGAAGCGGTTGACAAGACCCGCCGCGAGGGCGACGGCGGCGGAGCAGCCGGTCATCACCCCCAGAAGTCCCCAGACACCGAAGCCATGCGCCCAATTCACCAGATCGATGCGAGCGGTGTTCGCCTCTGTCAGCGCCAGACGAAAGAGCGCGACCAGAAGACCCGCGGCGACGCCGATCACGGGCGCGAGGCAGGCCAGCGCCAGAAGATGCCCCCGCGCCGGGGCTTCGATCGGTTCCTCGGGCGTCATGGCCCCGGATCAACTCCCAGGGCTTCGAACAGGGCGCGGCCCGCGCCGTCCCAGGGGGCCGCGTGGGACTGGAACAGGGTCGCCTGGCTGCGCAGGATCAGGCCGTCGTCGAGGATCCTCAGGTGATTGTCCCGCAGGGTCGAGCCGGAGGAGGTGATATCGGCCACCGCCTCGGCCGTGAGATTCTTCACGGTACCCTCGGTGGCGCCCTGACTGTCGATCAGCTGGTAATCAGCGACGCCATGCCGCTGGAAGAACGCCCGGACCAGATGATGATATTTCGTTGCCACGCGCAGCCGGTGGCCGTGACGGGCCCGGAACTGCGCCGCCACCGAGTCGAGATCGGCCATATCCCGCACATCGACCCAGATCGCGGGAACCGCCACCACCAGATCCGCGAAGCCGAACCCCATCGGGGCGAGTTCCGCCACCTTCTGCTCCCAGCCCGGCAGATCCTCGCGCACCAGATCCTGACCGGTAACGCCCAGATGCAGCCGCCCCGCCGCCAGTTCGCGCGGGATTTCGGCGGCGGAGAGCAGGACAAGCTCCACCCCCTCGACGCCCTTGACTCGGCCGGCATATTCGCGGTCGGCGCCGCTCAGCGCCAGCTCGATGCCGCGGGCCCCGAACCAGTCGATCGTCTCCTGACGGAGCCGTCCCTTGGAGGGGACGCCGAGTCTTAGTCCCATGATTGCCCCTCCGTCAGCGAAACCAGCGCCTCGGGCCGGATGATGCCACCCACCGCGGGGATCCCCCGTCCGCGCCCAAGAATCCGTGTCAGGCCGTCATAGCGACCACCGCTTGCGATGGCAGGGAGATCCGGACGCCCCGGCGCCGTCGCGCCAAAGACAAATCCGTCATAATATTCAAGCTCTGTCCGGCCATAACTCGCCTCGAAGGGCAAATCGCCGGGCGCGATCCCGCGTGCCTCGATCGCCGCCAGACGCGCCTCGAACCGGTCCACCGCCGGGGTCAGGGCCGGAACCGCCGCCGCCAGATCCCGGAACCGCCCGAGGGAGACGTCGCTCGGCCCCCTGACCGCCAGCACCGCCTCCAGCAGTTCCACCTCGCCCGGAGAGAGCGGCGCGGTCGCGGCCTCCGCCGCCAGCGCCCGGGCGCGGATCACGATATCCTCGGTGCTCCGCAGACCGACCGCCGTCCCCGCCGCCGCGATCAGCTCGGGCACCGCGCCCCGCGCCTGCGCCGCCAGCAGATCCGCCCGGCGCGCGGTCAAGGCCGCCTGCTCCACCCCGTAGCGCCGCAACAGGCTGTGAAATTTCGCGGGCCGCCAGACATGCCGCCGCAGCGCCGCCTTGCGCGCCGGACTGGTCGCCAGCGCATCGATCGCCGCGAGCACCAGCCCCATGTCCCCGGTCATCAGACTGACCGGCGCATCGCCCATCGCGGTGACAATCAGGGACAGGACCTCGGCATCGGTCGCCTCCGGCGCCTCGGCCTGAAAGATCTCGAGGCCCGCCTGAAGATATTCGCGGGCGCGGGTGGACCCGGCCTGCTGGCGCCGCCAGACCGGTCCACAATAGGCATAGCGCGCGGGATCGGCGCCACTGTCCATATGCAGCCGGACGATCGGCACGGTGAAATCGGGACGCAGCATCATCTCGGCGCCATCGTCCGATGTCACGAAGGCGCGGGCCCGGATATCCTCGCCATAGAGATCGAGCAGGACGGCGGAGGGCTGCAACACCTCCGGCTCCACCCGGACCGCGCCATGGCTCTCGAAGACCGCGAGGATGCGCGCAACCTCCTCCGTCAACTGCCCGAGGCCCGCGCCGATGCGCGCCCCCTTGAGATAGGCCCGGTCGGATACCATGGCTCAGCCCTTCGCCCGCAGGATCATCGCCCGGACCTCGGCGACGAGATCGGCGCGCGGCACTTCCATCTGGGCGGGCTGCGCCTTCCAGTCCTCGTGGGTCTCGATCGCCGCCGCCAGCCGCGCACCCAGCGCCAGATCCTTCAACTGGACCACGCCGCGCGCCTGTTCGTCACCGCCCTCGATCACCGCGACGGCACTGCCGCGCTGGTCGGCATATTTGAGCTGCCGCCCCATGTTGCCATTGCCGAGAAACACCTCCGCCCGGATGCCGGCCGACCGCAATTCCGCCGCCATCGCCTGGTAATCGGCCATCCGGCCCTTGTCCATCACGGTCACGACCACCGGCCCCGGCTCCGCCGCCGCGCCGCGTCCCTTGGCCGCCAGCGCCGCCAGGAGCCGGTCCACGCCGATGGAAACGCCGGTCGCCGCGACCTCCTCGCCGGTGAAGCGCTTGACCAGATCGTCATACCGCCCGCCGCCCGCGACCGAACCGAACTGACGCCGGCGCCCCTCCTCGTCGAGAATTTCGAAGGTCAGCTCGGCCTCATAGACCGGGCCGGTGTAATAGCCGAGGCCCCGGACGACGGAGGGATCGATGAGGATCCGGTCCCCGCCCGCCCCGCGCGCATCGAGCAGTTCGGCGATCTGTTCCAGTTCGGACACGCCGCGCAGCCCCGCCTCCGATCCCCCCACCAGATCGCGCAAGGCGGCGCAGGTCGCAGCCCCGTCCCCCCGCCGCGCCGCCATGAAGCCGAGGATCACCGCCGACTGATCCGGCCCGAGACCGGCGCCGGGGGTGAAATCGCCGCTCTCGTCGCGCCGTCCGGCCCCGAGCAGAGCGGACACGCCCTCGGTCCCGAGGCGGTCGATCTTGTCGATCGCGCGCATCACGATCCCGCGCCGCGCGGCATCCTTGTCCGGATCGGCGGGATCGAGCACCCCGGCCGCTTCCATCACCCCGTTCAGCACCTTGCGATTGTTGATGCGCACCAGATAGTCGCCGCGCGCGATCCCCGCCGCCTCCAGCGCCTGCGCCAGCATCCCGCAGATCTCGGCGTCAGCCGCCACCGAGGCCGATCCGACCGTGTCCGCGTCGCACTGATAGAATTGACGGAACCGCCCCGGCCCCGGCTTCTCGTTGCGCCAGACCGGGCCGACGGCATAGCGCCGATAGGGCAAGGGCAACTCCCGACGGTGCTGCGCATAGACCCGGGCGAGCGGCGCGGTCAGGTCATAGCGCAGCGCCAGCCAGTCCTCGTCGTCCTTCCAGGCAAAAACCCCCTCGTTCGGCCGGTCCACGTCGGGCAGGAACTTGCCCAGCGCCTCGACCGTCTCGACCGCGCTCGATTCCAGCGGATCGAAGCCATGGGCGTGATAGACCTCGGTGATGCGCCCGAGCATCGCATTGCGCGCCCGCACCTCCGCGCCGAAATAATCCCGAAAGCCCCGCGGTGTCTCCGCGCGGGGGCGACGGGGTTTCTTGTCCTTGTCCTTGGCCATGCCGCGACGTCCGCCTGTTTCCTGCGAAAATCGCAGATTTCGTTCGTTCGGCGTCCTCCTACCGCGGGCAGCCCGGCGGGAGCAAGGTTCAGCCGTCCGAAAGCGCCCCATAGGTTCCGCGATGATAGATCAGCGGGGGCGCGTCGCTCTCCATGAGCCGCATGACCTCGCCCACTACGATCAGATGATCGCCCCCGTCATGTCCGGCGGAATGACGGCATTCGAACCGGGCGGAACAGCCCCCGAGCAGAGGCGCCTCGCCCAGGCCGGCAACGGGATTGAGCCCGGAAAAATCGGTGCCGGTCCGGGCGAAGCGGTCCGCGAGGGCGCGTTGGCCGGCGGACAGGACATGGATCGCAAACCAGGGCGCCGCCTCGAAGGCGGCGAACCGGCTCGACTGGCGCGCGGGCGCCCAGAGCACCAGCGGAGGATCGAGAGAGAGGCTGGCGAAACTGTTGGCGGTGATGCCGAGCGGACCCCGGTCGGTCAGCGTGGTGACCAGTGTGACCCCGGTCGCAAAGCGGCCAAGGGCATTGCGGAAACCTCTCTGGTCAAACTCTCGCACAGTCACTCGCTTTTCTCCCCCGCGCGACCCCGGCACGGGCCGGAGCGCTACATAGGGCGCGGGTTCGCCCCTGTCGACCAAATCCGGCTCTTGGCCCCTGCTCCGGTCTTTGTGTAGAACGGGACCCGGGGCCCTGCGCCCGGAACTCTGGAGTCCGCGGCGACGCGGAACGGTCATGACCTCGGAAATATCTGAAATACCTGTTCTCGAAATCTTCGTCGTCCTGTTTCTGATCCTGTTGAACGGTTTCTTTGCGATGTCGGAACTCGCCATCGTCTCCGCCCGGCGCGGCCGTCTCGAACAGATGGCCCGGGAGGGACGGCACGGCGCGGGTCTGGCCCTGCGCCTGGCCGAGGATCCGACCGGGTTCTTTTCGACGGTCCAGATCGGCATCACCCTGATCGGCATCTTCGCGGGCGCCTACAGTGGCGCGACCTTCGCGGCACCGCTCGCGGCCTATATCGACCGGGTGCCGATGCTTGCCCCCTGGTCCACCACGATCGCCTTCGTGCTGGTGGTGGTTCTGACCACCTATCTGTCGCTGATCATCGGGGAACTGGTCCCAAAGCGTCTGGCCCTGCGGCACTCCGAGGCAATCGCGGCCTTTGTCGCGCGCCCGATGACGCTCCTCGCGCGGGTGGGCCAGCCGATCGTCTGGTTCCTGCGCCTGTCGACCGAGACGATCCTGCGACTGCTGCGCGCCGACGGGGTCAGCGCGAGCACCGTGACCGAGGACGAGGTCAAGGCGATGATCGCCGAGGGCACCCAGTCCGGCGTCTTCGAGGAGGCCGAGCGCGACCTGATCGACGGCGTGCTGCGCTTCGCCGACCGGCCGGTGCGGGTGATCATGACCCCGCGGCGGGAACTGGCCTGGCTCACCGCCGACGATCCGCTGCCGGTGTTGCTCGACACGATCCGGGCCCGCCCCCATTCGCGCTACCCCCTGCGCGGCGGCGGGGCCAAGGACGAGGTTCTGGGGATCGTGCATGTGCGCGACCTGCTGGAGCTGGTGCGCACGGGCGGCACCGACGTGGGCTCCATCGCCCGGACGCCGATCCATGTGAGTTCCGCGATGCCCTCCCTGAAACTGATCGAGCAATTCCGCGGCACCAATGTGCATATGGCCGTGGTGGTCGATGAATACGGCGATCTGGAAGGCGTGGTGACGCCCACCGACATTCTGGTCAGCATCGCGGGCGAGGTGCCGGAGGATGTGCTGAGCGAGACGCCGGAAGCGGTCCGGCGCGACGATGGCTCGTGGCTGTTCGATGGCGGAATGCCGATGGACGAGGTCGCCGATCTCCTGGGGGTCGCGCGTTTCACCGGACATGGCTATGCGACGCTGGCGGGATTCATGCTCGAAAATCTGCGAAGGATTCCCACGGCGGGGGAATCCTTCGTCGCGTCCGGCTGGCGGTTCGAGGTGGTGGACATGGACCGGCTGCGCATCGACAAGGTGCTCGCGGAGCGGCCGGGCGGCGCGTCGGAGGCGAAGTAGGAGATGGACAGCGACGACCGCCTGACCGCGCTGGAGATCGCCCTCACCCATCAGGACCGGGTCGTCGAGGAGCTCAACGCCGTCGTACGCGACCAGGCGGATCGCCTGGACATGCTGACCGCTCAGGTGCTGCGCCTGAGCCAACGGCTGATGTCGGTCGAGGCGAGCCTGCCCGATGGCGACTTCGAGGCGAATCGGCCCCCGCCCCATTGGTGAGCGTGGCCCTCGTCATGCCGCACCGCGGCAAAACCTATGCGAACAGCTTTTGGGCAGGATTGATCGGCATGCGCTTGAACCCTGAGCAAAACCCAAAATGCTTGGTAAATGCGCAATTTGGCACATCATTCTTCTGGCAAATCGAGGGCGCGATCCCTTAGGTGTGGGTGCGAACATACCGAACACCCCCACGGATCCGGAGCCGACATGTACTTGCCCGAGAATCACGACCAGATGTACGACATCCTGTCGGCGCTGCGGGTCTATGCGGCGTCGAACGCGCTGGATGGCCTCGCGGAGCGGCTCGACGATGCCATGGTCACCCTGATGACCGAGATCGGACGCGAACAGAACTCCCACCCCGCGCCGCTCCCGCGCAACCAGCCCTGACCCCCCGGGTCAGAGCCAGCCCCGGCGCTTGAAGAACCAGAACGAGGCGAAGGCGGAGGCCACCATCAGGCCGATCGCAAAGGGATAGCCGAGCTCCCAATGCAGCTCGGGCATCAGGTCGAAGTTCATGCCATAGATCGAGGCGATCAGCGTCGGCGGCAGGAACACGACGGCGGCCACCGAAAAGATCTTGATCGTCGCATTCTGTTCGATCCCGATCATGCCCAGCGTCGCATCGAGCAGGAAGGTGATCTTCTGCGACAGGAAGGACGCGTGCTCCATGAGATAGCGCGTATCCCGCGCCAGCGTCTTGATCCGGGCCCGGGCCTCCTTGCCGGTGTAGCGCGAGGCATTGGCCGGGCCGATGAACACGAACATCCGCTCCAGTGACACCAGGCAATCCAGCACATTGGAGACCAGATCGCCCTGCCGCCCGATATCGGTCAGGATCGGCCGGAAGTCCTTCGAGCCCGCGGCGGCGTCGCTTTCGCTGAACACCCCGCGCGAGACCTTCTGGACCTCGCGCCCCACCTTTTCGAGAATATCCGCGAGCCGGTCCACGATCGCCTCCAGCAGCGCCATGAAGACCGACTCCCCGTCCTTGCAGCCCAGATCCATCTTTTCCGCCCGCATCGGAAAGGTCAGGAACGCACGGGGCTCATGATAGCGCAATGTCACCAGCCGCGCCCCGACCAGGATGAAGGTGACCGGCGACATCACCGGCTGCCCGTCCTCGACATGCGAGGGCAGGAGCGCCGTCATGTAGACCACCCCATCCTCGACATAGAGGCGGCTCGAATCCTCGATCTCCTCCATCTCCTCGATGGTCGGAACCTCGATCCCGACCAAGAGTTCGACGGTGCGCTCTTCCTCCTTGGTGGGACTGACGAGATCGATCCAGACAAAATCGGAGATTGTTTCAAGCGCCTCGGCGCGACGCAGCAGACGATCTTCCTCAACCCGATATACAGTAATCATCGCCGCGCTCCTTACTCATGCACCATCCCCGCCGTGGGTGACTCGTCCGGCGCGGACCCTAAACGAAAGATTTACAAATCAAACATGGCAATCGGGTGAACCCTCACGAATTTGTCAAAGAGGGCTGATCCTCCCACCGCCAGGGCGTCAGGAACCCCCCCAGCGCCGCCACCACCGCCGCCTCGTCACGCTCCGTTCCCGGGCGCAGCACCGCGACCAGTCCCAGCCTGCGATCCTCGACCACCTCGACGATCTCCACGCCCGGACAATCCCGCGCCAGCGCCTCGGCATAGACACGCCGGATCGCCCGGCGCCGCAGGTCGGGCTTGAAGACCTTGCCCACCGCCGTCTTCGGAAGCTCCGCCAGGATCTCCAGATGTTTCGGGACCGCCGCCGGTTCGCTGATATGCGCGCGCAGATGCGCGGCCAGCGCCTCGACCGACGTGCTCCGCCCGGCGATCAGTTCGACATAGGCGGCGGGAACCTCGCCCGCGTGCGCGTCGGGCTGGCCGATGGCGCCCACGATCGCCACGTCCGCGTGCGACATCAGAGCTTCCTCGATCAGTCCGGGATCGATATTGTGACCGCCCCGGATGATCAGATCCTTGGCCCGGCCGGTGATCCAGATATAGCCGTCCGCGTCGATCCGCCCGAGGTCCCCCGTCCGCAAATAACCATCCTCGGTCAGCATGCCGGGATTGCGCGCCGGATCGGCATAGGTGGCGGGATTGACCCCGGGATTGCGCACGCAGATCTCGCCCACCTCGTCCGGGCCGCATTCCCGGCGGATGCGTCCGTCCGGGTCGCACTGGCGGATCCGCACGTCCGAATAGGCAAAGGGCAGGCCCACGCTGCCGATCTTGCGCTCCCCGAAGGGCGGGTTGATCGAGATGAGGCAAGTCGCCTCGGTCAGCCCATAACCTTCGAGGATCCTCAGGCCGGTGGCCTCCTCGAACCGATGGAACAATTCCCGCGACATCGCCGCCGAACCGCAGACCGCGAAATTCAGACTGCTCACATCGGCATCGACCGGCACCTGCATCAGTTTCGCCGCCGCCGTCGGCACCATGATCAGGAAACTCACCTTCCAGCGTTCGACGAGCTTCCAGAAATTCGCAAACACTCCCTCGCCGCGATAGCCCTGCGGCGTCACCATCACGAGATGCGCTCCCGACATCAGACAGGACATCAGTACCGGATAGGCCGCCAGCACATGAAACATCGGCAAGGGACAGAGCAGCACATCCCGCTCGTCGAACATGTAGAAGGCACCGCACCAGCCGTTGTAGAGCATGCCCCGCGCCCGATGCTCGGCGATCTTGGGCAGGCCCGTCGTGCCCCCGGTATGAAACCGCGCGACAACCCGGTCCGGCGTTCCTTCGGTGAAATCGAGCCGGTCCCCGCGCTCCCGCGCCATCGCGCGGCCCAGGGCCAGCCGGCGCGCGCCATGGGCGGCGCGGGGCCGCGGGCCCAGAAACCGCGCCACCCATCCGAGCGGCGGCGCGAGATACCGCCCCAGATCCACCTCCAGCAGCAAACCGACCTCGGGCGCCAGCGCCAGCGCCTCGGCGACCGTGCCCGCGACCGTCGATTTCGGAAAGGGTCCCAGCGTGATCACCACCTTGGCCCGGATTTCGCGCAATATCCCGGCCATATGCTCGGGCGAGAGGGTCGGATTGATCGGTGCCACGATCCCCGCCGTGGCCCCGGCGAACAGGGCGACCGGTGCTTCCAGCCCGTTGGGCAGAATATAGGCGACGGTATCCTCCGGCCCGATCCCGGAGCGGCGCAGGAGATTGGCCAGCCGTGTGACCTCGACCCGGAACTGCGACCAGCTCAGGGTGATCGCGCGATCCCCCGGCCCGGACTTCAACTGAAAACTGAGGGCGGGCCGGTCGGGAAAACGCTCGGCGGTCTCGGTCAGCCGCTGATAGAGGGTCCGGGCCGACCAGCGGTCATCGACCGGCATTTCGGCCTCGACGGCGAGGCCGTCTTCCCGCGTCGCGATTTGTCTCATTCCGATCCTCTCCCGGCGGACCTTGTCCCGGTCCTTTTGTCGCGGCCGGGATAATGGAGGCCACCGCGGAACGGCGCAAGGGTCGCGGCCTCTCGACCCGGCGCGCCGCCCCGGCTAGATTTGCCGGCATGACAATTTCGATCTTCGACAAGGGTCCGTTCGCCCCCTGCCCCGCGTCCTTCAACATGGCGGCCCATACGCTCCTGGGCGGCGATCCGGAAGCGATCGCGCTCGAGACCCTCGCGGCTCCCGGTGTCGTCGCCGAGCGCTTCACCCGCGCGGCCCTGACCGAGGCGGTCCTGCGCGCGGCCGGGGGTCTCGCCGCTCTCGGGATCGGGCGCGGTGACCGGGTCCTGCTCCGGATCGGGAATTCCTCGGATTTCCCGATCCTGTTCTTCGCGGCCAATGCGCTGGGCGCCATTCCCGTGCCCACCTCGACGCAACTGACCGCCGACGAGATCAGCCGCCTCCATGCCGATCTCGATCCCAGGCTCACCCTTCTGGGGCCTGGCCTCGCGCCGCCCGCGGGCGCGCGCGTCATCGCCCCCGCGGATATCCCCAAGGCCCCGCCCACCGGGTTCGTGGAGACCCACGCCGACGATCCCGCCTATATGGTTTATACCTCCGGCACCGGCGGGCGTCCCAAGGGCGTGATCCATGCCCAGCGCGCCGCCTGGGCCCGGCGCATGATGTGGAACGGCTGGTATGGCCTCGGGCCCCGGGACCGTGTCCTGCACGCGGGGGCGTTCAACTGGACCTATACATTGGGCGCGGGCCTGACCGACCCCTGGGCCATCGGCGCCACCGCCCTGATCTATATCGGCCCGCCGGACCGCGCGATCTGGCCCGCGCTGGCGCGCGCGCATCGCGCGACGATCTTCGCGGCGGCCCCGGGGGTCTATCGCCAGATGCTCGGCGCGCCCGATCTGGCCCTGGGGTTCGCAAGCCTGCGGCATGGTCTCAGCGCCGGCGAGGCCCTGCCCGATCCGGTCGCCGCCGCCTGGTCCGGTGTGACCGGCAAGCCGATCTATCAGGCGCTGGGCATGTCGGAAATCTCGACCTACCTGTCCTTCTCCCCCTCCGCGCCTCCGGTGCCGGGCCGGGCCGGGCGCCCGCACCCGGGCCGCCGCCTCGCCATCCTCTCCGAGGACGACAGGACCCCGGTGCCGCGCGGCACGCCCGGCCTGCTCGCGGTGTCGCGGCGCGATCCCGGCCTGATGCTCGGCTATCGCGGCCATGAGGCGCCCTTTGCCGGGGAATGGTTCCTGACCGGCGACCGGGCCATCCTCCATCCCGACGATACCGTCTCCTATCTCGGTCGCGCCGACGATCTGATGAACGCGGGCGGGTTCCGGGTGGAGCCGCTGGAGGTCGAGGCCGCCCTGAACACCCACCCCGGCATTCTCGAAGCCGCCGTCGCCGAGGTCGAGATCCGTCCCGGCGTCACCATCATCGCCGCCTTCTATGTCCCGCGGGGCGCGGAGGCGGTCGCGGAGGCGGACCTCGCCGCCCATTGCTCCGGACGCCTCGCGCGCTACAAATGTCCCCGAAGCTTCACCGCCGTCGAAACCCTGCCGCGTGGTGCGAATGGCAAGCTCCTGCGCCGCTCCCTGAGAGAATTCCTCCCATGACCCGCCTCGATATCATTTCCGACGTTGTCTGCCCTTGGTGCTACCTGGGCAAGGCCAACCTCGACCGCGCGCTCTCGACCCGCCCGGATCATCCGTTCCACATCCGCTGGATGCCCTTCCAGCTCGACCCCTCCATCCCGCCCGAGGGGCTCGACCGCGCCGCCTACATGGCCCGCAAGTTCCCGCCCGCGCAACTGGCCGCCGCCCATGCCCGGCTCGAAGAGATGGGCGCGGCGGCTGGCATCACATTCCGGTTCGACCGGATCAAACGTGCGCCGAACACGATCGACGCGCATCGGGTGATCCGCTGGGCCGAGGCCGAGCAGAGGCAATCCGCGATCGCGGGCGAACTCTTCCGCCGTTACTTCACCGAAGGCGAGGATATTTCGGACCATGACCTGCTCGCCGAAGCCGCGGGCGCCGTCGGCATGGAGGGCACCATCATCCGGCAATTGCTGCGGGGCGAGGCCGACCGCGCCGAGACCCTCGCCGATATCGCCGCCGCCGGCGAAATGGGCGTGACCGGGGTTCCGACCTTCATCGTCGGGCGCAGCTATGCGATCAGCGGCGCGCAACCCGCCGAAACCTGGCTTAACCTGTTGGCGGAACTGAACGCTTTGTGACAATTGCCCGGGACTTTCCCGGGCTGGCCTCAGGCATCCTTTAAGGTTCTCCGCTATCTCTTCCTGTCAAGCCGTGACGTCGGCCAGCGCGAGAGATGCGGTATTTCATGTACAGACCCGACCTGCCCTGGAAACACTGGCCAGGATACATATCCGCCCGGGAGGGCCTGCTGCGCTGGCTGCGGCCGGCGCCGGTGCCCGAGACGCGCGCCTGGCTCACGCCCGACCTCGTCACCGCCTTGCTGGCGCGGCGCGGAATTTGGCTTCGCTTCCCCTCCCGGCTGGAGGCTCTCTTCGAGCAGGAGACCTCGGCCGCGCGCTGCCGGCTGCTGATCTGGTCCAAGATCATCTCGCTGCTGTGCCTCGCCGGGTTCATGATCTTCGACCAGTCGCTGATCGCCGCCCTGGGGTTTCATCCGCTCCCCCTCCTGCTGATCGCGATACCGCTCGACCTCGTGGCCATGTGCATCTTCGCGGTGAATCCGCGGCCCTGGATCCGCGAGGTCACGGGATGCATGACGCTGTTCGCCATGACGCTCATGATCATGCTGATGGCCTTGGAAATGACCAGCCACAGCCGGGCGCATGTTCCCTACGGCGTCCTGCTCGTCCTGATGTTCGCCTCCTCGGTCCAGATGCTGCGGTTTCCCTATCTGCCGCTCGCCTGTGCCGGAATCCTCTGGATCACCCTTCTCTCGCTCACCCGAATGGACAGCGCCGCCCTGACCGAGATGCGCCTTCTGCCCGGCCTGATCGTTGGCGGCGCGATCCTGGGCAGCGTCGCGGGCTTCGCCCACGAACGCGAGACCCGCATCGCCTATCTGAACGGGATGCTGTACCGCCTCTTCGCCGAAAAACTGGAAACCATGTCCTTCAAGGATCCGCTGACCGGGGTCGGCAACCGCCGGGCGCTCGACAAGCGGTTCAGCCATCTCGCCAGCCCTTCGTCCAGCCAGACCCGGCTCGCGGCGATCATGATCGATATCGACTATTTCAAGCAGTTCAATGACACCTACGGCCACGCGGCCGGCGACCAGTGTCTGCGCCAGCTGGCCGCGATCCTCGCCACGGAATTGCGCAAGGCCACCGATGGCGTGTTCCGCATGGGCGGAGAGGAGTTTCTGGTCCTGCTCGCCGATGTCGATGCCGATATGACCCGGGCCATCGCGGAACGCATGCGGATCGCGATCGCCCACGCGGCGATCCCGCATATGATGCCGCGCCCGAATTCCATCGTCACTGCGAGCTTTGGCATCGCCAGCGGCGAGATCACGACCGGAACCGACGTCACGCCCCTCATCAAGGCGGCCGACGCGGCACTTTATGCCTCCAAACGCTCGGGCCGGGATCAGGTCTCCGTGGCCGACCCGACCCTCGTCTCGCTGTTCGCCGAGGCGCAGGCACAGGAAGCCCGCAAACCGAAGAAGCCGGATTACCCGAGCATTCCCTACAACCAGTTCAAGTCGGCCAGCTGATCCCCCCTCAGGCGCTGCGCCGGCTGGCCTTGCCTCCCGTCTCCGGCTTGGCCAGGACCGCGAGATCGCGCGCGACCGCGAAGGCGCCGCGCAGCCGGTCCTTCGCATCGGGCCAGTCGCGCTGGATGACCACACGGTTGTCCTTGACCTTCGCCGTGCCATTCTGGTCGCGCAGGAACTGGACCAGACCCGCCGGATTGGCGAACTTGTCCTTGTGAAACAGGACCGTCGCCCCCTTCGGTCCCCCGTCGAGTTTCGCGATCCCCGCCCGCTTGCACAGGGCCTTGATCCGGACCACCAGCATCAGGGTGTCGACCTCGGCCGGCAGCGGCCCGAACCGGTCGATCAATTCCGCCGCGAACCCCTCCATCTCGACCTTCTTCTCCAGCGACGACAGCCGGCGATAGAGCCCGAGCCGCACATCGAGATCCGGCACATAGGTCTCGGGGATCAGGACCGGCACCCCGAGATTGATCTGCGGCGACCATTCCCCATCGTCGGTCATCTCGATCTCGCCGGAGCGCAGCTTGGCGATCGCCTCGTGCAGCATCTCCTGATACAGCTCAAAACCCACCTCGCGCACCTGGCCCGACTGTTCCTCGCCGAGCAGATTGCCCGCCCCGCGAATATCGAGATCCTGGCTCGCAAGGCTGAACCCCGCCCCGAGTGAATCGAGACTGCCGAGCACGCGCAACCGCTTGCTCGCCTGCGGCGTCAGCTTCTTGCGCAGCTCGGTCGTCAGGAACGTATAGGCCCGGACCTTGGACCGCCCGACCCGTCCCCGGATCTGGTACAATTGCGCCAGCCCGAACATGTCGGCGCGGTCCACGATCAACGTATTGGCCGCCGGAATATCGAGCCCCGATTCCACGATGCTCGTCGCCAGCAGCACGTCATACTGCCCGTCGTAAAACGCGTTCATCCGCTCATCGAGCGTGCTCGCCGCCATCTGGCCATGGGCGACGACGACCTTCACCTCCGGCACCTCCTCGCGCAGGAACGCCTCGATCTTCTCGATATCCGCGATCCGGGGCACGACATAAAAACTCTGCCCCCCGCGGTAATGCTCGCGCAACAGGGCTTCGCGGATCGTCACCGGATCGAATTCGCTGACATAGGTCCGGATCGCCAGACGATCGACGGGCGGCGTTGCGATCAACGACAGCTCGCGCACCCCCGAGAGCGCCATCTGCAGCGTCCGCGGGATCGGCGTCGCGGTCAGGGTCAGCACATGCACATCCGAGCGCAACTGCTTCAGCCGTTCCTTGTGGGTCACGCCGAAATGCTGCTCCTCGTCGATCACCATCAGGCCGAGATTGTGGAACCTGATGCTCTTGGCGAGCAGCGCATGGGTGCCGACGACGATCTCCACCGTGCCCTTGGCCAGCGCGTCCCGCGTCTCCGCCGCCTCCTTGGCCGGAACGAACCGGCTGAGCGGGCGCACATGGACCGGCAGTCCCCGGAACCGTTCGGCAAAGCTCCGGTAATGTTGCCGCGCGAGCAGGGTCGTCGGCGCGATCACCGCCACCTGAACCCCTGACATCGCCGCGACGAAGGCCGCCCGCAGGGCGACCTCGGTCTTGCCGAATCCGACATCGCCACAGACCAGCCGGTCCATCGGTTGACCCGATTCCATATCCGCCAGCACGTCCGAGATCGCGTTCAGCTGGTCGTCGGTCTCGGCATAGGGAAAGCGCGCGCAGAATTCCTCCCAGACATGATGCTCCGGGGGGGTCAGGACCTGACCGTGCCGCAAGGCCCGCTCCGCCGCCAGCCGGATCAGACGGTCCGCCATATCGCGGATCCGCGCCTTGAGCCGGGCCTTCTTCGCCTGCCATGCGCCGCCGCCGAGCTTGTCGAGCAGCCCCTCCTCATGCCCGTACCGGCTGAGCAGTTCGATATTCTCGACCGGCAGATAGAGTTTGTCGCCGCCCGCGTATTCAAGCGAGATGCATTCATGCGGCGCCCCGAGCGCCGTGATCGTCTCCAGCCCCTTGTAGCGTCCGATCCCGTGATCGACATGCACCACGAGATCGCCGGGCGACAATCCCGCCGCCTCGGTCAGGAAATTCTCCGCCCGCTTGCGCCGCCGGGGCCCGCGGATCAGCCGGTCGCCCAGGATATCCTGCTCGGCGATGACGGTCAGGCCCGGCGCCTCGAACCCGTGCTCCAGCCCCCAGACCGCGAGGAAGAGCCCGCCCTTCTCGCCCTTGATCTCCTCCGCCCGCGTGATCTCGCGCGCATCGGTGACGCCGCTGTCGGCGAGCAACCCCGCCATCCGTTCCCGCGCGCCGGCCGAATAGCTCGCCAGCAGCACATTCCCCGACCGCCGCCGCTCGGCCACGTGCGCGGCCAGGGCCCCGAACAGGCTCACCTCCTCGCGCTGTCGCTCGGGTGCGAAATCGCGGCCGATCCGCCCGCCCGCGTCGATGACCCTGAGGCCCAGCGGCTGTGGCGATTGTGCGAGCTGTCGCCAGGCCCGCCCCTCCAGCGCCTTCTCCCAAGCCGCGTCGTTCACATAGAGCAGTTCGGGCGGACAGGGCTTGTAGACCGTCCCCAGCCGCGCCTTCGCCCGCAAGGCTTCCTCACGGGTTTCATAGGCGTCCTTCAACGCCACCCAGCGCGCGGCCCGCGTCGCATCGAGCTGTTCATCGAGGATCACCGGCGCGCCGGGCAGATAGTCGAACAGGGTTTCCATCGTCTCGTGAAAGAGCGGCAACCAATGTTCATAGCCCTGATGCTTGCGCCCGGCGCTGATCGCCTCATAGAGCGGATCGTCATGGCCCGCCGCCCCGAACATCTCGCGATAGCGCGTGCGGAACCGCCCGATGGACTCCTCGTCGAGGATGACCTCCGACACCGGCGCGAGTTCCACGCGCGCGATCTTCTCGGTGGTGCGCTGGGTTTCCGGATCGAACCGCCGCGCCGAATCCAGCACGTCGCCGAACAGATCGAGCCGCGCGGGCCCGCCCCGTCCCGGCGGATAGATGTCGATCAGGCCGCCCCGGACCGCGAAATCCCCGGGCTCGGTCACGGTCGCCGCCTGCTGAAAGCCCATCCGGGCGAGATACCGGCGCAGGGCCTCCATATCCACGCGCTGCCCGACCTCCGCCACGAAGCTCGCGGATCGCAGGCGCGCGCGCGGCGGCACCTTCTGTGTCGCGGCATTCACCGATGTCAGGATCACCGCCCGCCGGTCGAACCCGTCGGCCAGCGCCGCGAGCGTCGCCATCCGTCCCGCCGCGATCTCGGAATTCGGCGAGATCCGGTCATAGGGCAGGCAGTCCCAGGCCGGAAACGCCAGCACCGGCACCTCGGGCGCAAAAAACCGCAGGGCCGCGCGCATCACCGCCATGCGCGCGTCATCGCGTGCGACATGGATCACCGGACCCTTGGCGCGGGTCAGCGTCTCAACCAGATATCGTGCGTCAAAACCTTCGGGGCAGCCGCCAACCAGCAGGCGCCCGGGCGCGGGGGGATCGGTGCGGGACATGTGGCGCGACCTAGCCCAAGCCCCGGGCCAAGACAAGGCTCAGCGCGCCCAAATCCCCGGCTGATGCGCCAGTCCCACCACCGACGCCGCCAGCATCGCCAGGATGGCGATCGCCTGATTCCACATCCGCCGCCGGGCCAGCCGCCGGCGCAGCTCCGCCCCTTCGATCCGCTCCCGCCAGACCGCCCGCGCCAGCCGCGCCGTCGCCGCTCCGACCAGGGCCAGCGGACAGAGCAGGACGAACACCGCCTGCGCCAGCTCCACCCCCGAGCCGAACCCGATCCCCGCCAGCATCGCGAGCCCGAACCCGACCAGCCCCGCCACCGGAACACCGATGCCCGACGTCACCGCCACCAGCCGCGCCGCCGCGATATGCGCCAGAAGATCGACCCGCGCCGCCACATCCGGCAGGCGCCGCGCGCGCAGCACCATGTCCGGCGGCACCCCCAATGTCCGCGAGGTCACCAGCGCCCAGACCAGAATGGTGAAGGCCCAGTACCAGAGGCTGTGGAAACTGATCGTGTTGAAGGTCTGAAACAAGGCCGCGCCCGATCCGCCGTGAATTCACCGCGCCTCTCTGACCGGGCGCATGCCCCGCCGTCAAGCACCAGAACCCCCTTGAGCCCATCCCCGCCCCATGGCACACCGCCCCCGAGCCAGCCGAGGATCCCGCCATGACCCCTCTCGCCGCCCCGTTTCCGCACGGCCGCCCGCGTCGCCTGCGCCGTGAACCCTGGATCCGCGCGATGGTGGCGGAAACCCGGCTGACGCCCGCCGACCTGATCTGGCCGATCTTCGTGCGCGATGGCACCGGCATCGATGAACCCATCCCCTCGCTGCCGGGGATCAACCGCCTGTCGATCGACCGCGCGGTGGCCGCCGCCGAAAAGGCCGCGACCCTGGGCATCCCCTGCCTCGCGCTCTTCCCCTATACCGACGCCTCGGCCAAGAACCCGGAGGCGACGGAGGCCTGGAACCCCGACAATCTGGTGAACCGCGCCACCCGGGCGATCAAATCCGCCGTGCCGGAAATCGGCATCCTGCTCGATGTCGCCCTCGACCCCTACAATTCCGACGGCCACGACGGTCTGGTGCGCGACGGCATCATCCTCAACGACGAAACCCTGATCGCGCTGCGCCGGATGGCGCTGGCGCAGGCCGAGGCGGGCGCCGATATCCTCGGCCCCTCCGACATGATGGACGGCCGCGTCGGGGTGATCCGCCAGGCGCTGGAGGAGAACGACTTTCCCGACACGCTGATCATGAGCTATGCCGCGAAATATGCCTCCTGCTACTATGGCCCGTTCCGCGACGCGGTGGGCGCGACCGGCGCCTTGAAGGGCGACAAGAAGACCTACCAGATGGATCACGCCAACACCGACGAAGCCCTGCGCGAGGTCGCCATCGACCTCGCCGAAGGGGCCGACATGGTGATGGTCAAACCCGGGATGCCCTATCTCGACATCTGCGCCCGGGTGAAATCCGAATTCAAGGTGCCGACCTTCGCCTATCAGGTGTCGGGCGAATATGCGATGATCGAGGCCGCGGCCGCCAACGGCTGGCTCGACGGCGACCGCGCGATGATCGAGAGCCTGATCGCCTTCAAACGCGCCGGCTGCGACGGCATCCTCACTTATTTCGCCCCCCGAGTCGCGCGCCAGCTTCGTGCTCTGGGCTGACGCGCCCGACGGGCACCGATGACCGGCGGGGACATCCTCCTCGCCCTTGCCTTCGGCCTGATCGCCATCCTCTACGCGGCGGTCGGACAGGCGGGCGGCACCGGCTATATCGCGGTGATGGGCCTCGCGGGGCTCGCACCCGACATCATCAAGCCGACCGCGCTTGCGCTCAATATCGTGGTGGCCTGCATCGGCACGGTCCGCTTCGCCCGGGCGGGCCTCCTGCGCTGGCCGATGATCGCCCCCTTCGCGCTGCTCGGCCTGCCCCTCTCGGCCGTCGGCGGCGCGATCCATCTGGCACCGGCGCTCTATCAACCCCTGGTCGGGGCCCTCCTTCTCGCGGCCTCCCTCCAGATGCTGCTCCTGGCCCGCGCGCGGCCCCGGCCCGACCCGGACTCCGCGCCGCCCTTCGGACGCGCGGCCCTGCTCGGCGGGGTCATCGGGCTTGTCTCCGGCATCACCGGCCTTGGCGGCGGCATCTTCCTCGCCCCGCTTCTGCTCGGCCTGCGCTGGGCCTCGCCGCTCCGGACGGCCGCGATCTCCGCCGCCTACAATCTGCTGAATTCCACCGCCGCGCTGGCCACCGCCGCCACGACGCTGTCGATCCTGCCGACCGCCCTGCCGCTCTGGATGCTGGCCGTGGCGCTCGGCGGCCTCGCCGGCTCCTGGCTCGGCCTGCGCCATCTCCCGGCCGGGACCCTGCGCCTGATCCTCGCGAGCCTGCTCCTGCTCGCGGGCCTGCGCATGCTGCTGGCTTGAACCCGGATGTGAATGCCGCCACGAATAAACAAAAACAGATTCCGTGCAAAACGTATCGCAGACACGTCACACGAGGCATTTCAAGGGCGGATGCGGGCATGGTCTGGAATTCCGGTGACGCAGCCGAAGGTTACCAACATTGTTGAAAGTCTGATTCCGCTCTCTGACCCGTGATGCCGGTGGGGTCTGAGGGCCGCCGACCGTTCGCGCCGCGTTCAACGCCGCGGTTGGCGAATGGCTATCGCTTCCGACGCTTTTCAGGTTTGATGATCCAGGCGGGCGGGCGTTGTTGTCCATTCACGGCACAGTCGACCGACCTGTCCTGGCTTATTGCCAGGCTCGGCTGGACATAACTCCAGCATCAACGCTCGGCAGGGCGAAACCGATTCTGCGAAATATCGCACAAGCCGCATCAGCCGTAACGAGGGGTGAGCCATCGCATGCCATGGCCAGCCTTTTGCCCAGGAGTCCCGCGCGCCGCCGCTCATCGCCTGGGATTGATCCGGCCCGGACCCTGCCACGAATCGTCGTCTCTTGGCGGGCCGTGTGGATATATGTTAAGAATTCGTTTAAACCGGCGCGGGATCGGTGTGGCGTAGAGGCGAGAGAGCATGAGTGACAGGTCCGCGGGCGGCTGGACACGGCGCAGTTTCATCGTGGCGGGGGGGCTCGGGCTGACCGCCTGTACCTCGATGACGCCTCAGGCCCAATCGAACAGCCGGCGCAATGCCATCGATGCCGCGGTGGCGCAGGCGCGCGGCGAGCTGAATGCCCTGCCCGGCGCCGCCGAACTGTCCCGACAGGCGTTCGGCATCCTGATCATCCCGAACATCCGTCAGGCCGCCTTGTTCGCGGGCGGCGCCTATGGCGAGGGCGCGCTGATCATCGGCCCCGCGACGGTCGATTATTACGCGCTGTCGCAGGCCTCGATCGGTTTCAGCTTCGGGGCCGCCGCCTTCAATCAGGCCTTGTTCTTCATGACCACCCAGGCGCTTCAGGATTTCCGGACCGCCGATGGCTGGCAGCTCGGGGTCGGCGGCCAGGTGGTCGGGGGCGACACCGGTGTCTCCGCCGGGGTGACCACGACACGCGCGAACCGTCCGATCGAGGAGCTGGTCTTCGGCCAGCGCGGCCTGATCGCCGATGTGAGCTTCGCTGGGGCCAAGTACAACCGCATCTCTCCGTGACGTCCGCGGAACGTCTTTTTGATTTACCTTTAGATATCAAGAAGATATTCGATGTCCGGGCGCGGACGGATCAGCGGCTGATTGCAAGCCGGACCCCTGTGGCGCAGGATTGCCCGGCTCCGGAGAGGGAATATCATGAAGATCGCCTCCTTCAACATCAATGGCGTGAAGGCCCGCCTGCCCGCCCTGCTCGACTGGCTGGCCGAGGCACGACCCGACGTGGTGGTCCTTCAGGAGATCAAGACCGTCGACGAGGGTTTCCCCCGTCAGGAGGTCGAGGACGCCGGCTATTCGGTCGCGACCCACGGCCAGAAGGGGTTCAACGGGGTCGCGATCCTCTCCCGGTTCCCGCTGGAGGACGTGGTGCGCGGCCTGCCCGGCGATGACACCGATGAACAGGCCCGCTGGATCGAGGCGACGGTGGTGGGACGGGAAGCCATCCGGATCTGCGGTCTTTATCTTCCAAACGGCAACCCGGCGCCCGGTCCGAAATACGACTACAAGCTCGCCTGGATGGAGCGGCTGCGGGCGCGGGCCGAGGCCCTGCTGGCCGAGGAGGCCCTCGCCCTTCTCGCCGGGGATTTCAACGTGATCCCGCAGCCCGAGGATTGTCATGATCCCGCCGTCTGGGCGGCGGATGCTTTGTTTCTGCCCGCGACCCGGGCCGCCTTTCACCGGTTGACGAACCTCGGCCTGACGGATGCGCTGCGGGCGATGAACCCTGAGCCGGGAGTCTATACCTTTTGGGACTATCAGGCCGGCGCCTGGCCCAAAAACCATGGGATCCGGATCGATCATGTCCTGCTGACCCCGCGCGCGGCCGATTGCCTGACCGCCTGCGGCATCGATTCCGAGATCCGGGACCGCGAGAAGCCCTCCGATCATGTCCCGATCTGGGTGGAACTCGACCTCTGATCTCTATTCCGTGGCGAGCGCGCTGACCAGGTCCGCCCCATAGAGCCAGTCGTACCGTGCGAAGAGCGCCCCCGGTGCGACCTTAGAGGCCAGTCGCAGGCCCGTGTGGACCGCGTCCCGCACGCCGGGTGTGGCGAGGTGATAGAGCCCGCCGTTGCGCGCCGCCGCCCGCTGGACCCGGGTCGTCCGGGGGATCCGTCGCGCCGCATAGGCCCGCAGCCCCTGCTCCGGGGTCTGGGCCACGTCGAGCTCCGCCGCCAGCACCCAGGCATCCTCGAGCGCCATCGCCGCGCCCTGCGCCAGGAACGGCAGCATCGGGTGACAGGCATCGCCCAGGAGGGCAACCCTGCCCGCCACCCACTCCGGCAACGGGGCATGGTCGAACAGTCCCCAGAGGAAGGTTTCATCGAGAGCCTGGAGGAGTACGCGGATCCCGGGGTGCCAGTCCGCGAAGCTGGTCCGCGGGGCCGCGGGATCGTCGGGGTGGCTCCAGCCCTCCGCCGCCCAGACGGACCTTTCCTCCACCGCGACGACATTGATGAGCGCCCCCCCCCGGAGCGGATAGCTCACGACATGCCGACCGGGTCCCATCGTGACGCAGGTTGTCCTGGGAACCGCCTCCTCGGGCAGCCGCCGCGCATCGATCAACCCGCGCCAGGCGACATGGCCGGTGAAGCGCGGAGCCCCTCCGCCGAAGAGCCGTCCTCTGATTCCGGAACGCACCCCGTCCGCTGCGATCAACAGATCGGCGGTGATGCGATCGCCACCGACGGATGTCGTCACGACCCCATCGCATTGATTGACGGCCTCGACCACCGCTCCAAGCCGCAGTTCAACGCCTGCCTCCCTGGCACCATTGGCAAGGACGGCCAGGAGATCCGCCCGATGCATCTGCCAATAGGGGCGGCCGTGGCGGGTCAGCGACAGAGCACCGACCGGCAGCCGGGCCACGAGCCTCCCCTTCCGGAAATCACGCAACTCGATCGCCGCGGGAAGACTGGCAACCGCCTCGCACGAATCCCGCAGACCGAGCGCCTCAAGGATTGCGATACTGTTGGGTCCGATCTGGAGGCCAGCGCCCACCTCCCTCAGAGCGGGAGCTTGTTCGAGAACCGTCACCATCGCGCCACGCTGCGCCAACGCGATCGCGGCCGCGAGCCCTCCTATCCCGGCACCGACAATGGCAACCTTCATGTGTTTCAAATTCATTGGAGAGGTTCTCCTGATCCGGTCCTGCTTGCCTCCGGTTTGGCATGAAACAGATCGTCCTGGTAAGGAGTCGGGAAAACTGCTTGCAAGCCAACAAATCCTCTGGACGCCCCGGATCCGCTTTGTTATACGCGCTCCACTGTCGAGTTCCGGCGTAGCTCAGCGGTAGAGCAGTTGACTGTTAATCAATTGGTCGCAGGTTCGATCCCTGCCGCCGGAGCCAAAAAACCTCAAGAAGTCATGATGTTGGAGCGGCGCCCTCTCGGCGCCCCGGATACTTTTTTGCCCTTGATCGCAGATTGGTCACCATTCGGAGTAGCCACTGATTGCGGTGCGGATAGGTTACTCCACAGGACCAACTCGCTCAGCTTGAGTAACCGTCTGGCGTGATCGCTATGTGTTCCAGGGCCAAGGGGGCAGTTCGTGGACCTTTGTGATCTTGTAGTCGGGGATCGGAGCCAGCGTGTCGGCGAGCCAGGGTGAGATAGGACCGTGGCGCCAGTGACGCCGCGT